>NZ_AP022593.1:4800000-6017160 GCF_010731815.2 Mycolicibacterium arabiense | reverse complement strand
GCAGGTGCACACCATCTTCGGGGCCGAGGGCGTCGGGTCCAGGCCGTCGATCGGCGAGGGCGCTGACCGCGCCGGTGCCCACGATCAGGCGTCATAGGACATTCAGTGGGCGCCCCGGTGGGGTCGAGGACGTCGAGGGTGTGCTCGGCGACGTTGATGGCGGTGGCGCGGGCATCGGTGAGCACTCGCATGCCGGTGGCGGCCGTCGGCGGTGCGGTGGGCGAGGTTGGTCCAGTGCCTGACCTCCCGGAGACGTAGTAGGGATGCCGCAGATGGAGAAGTTGGGGTAGGCGTCGGCGACGACCACGGTGACCTCGGTGCTGGGGTCGAGTTCACGGATGCGCAGAGCAGCGCTGATTCCGGCGTCACTGCCGCCGATGGCGACTATATGGCGTGCGGCATGACGAAGTCTCCTCGGTGTATCGAGCGGAAGGGCGTGCTGCAGCGCTGCAGCGTGAAAGTCAGCGGGGTAGGTAGGTGTCAGGCAGTGGCGTCGGTGAGCGTGGTGTGCAGGCGTTGCACGCGGGCGGTGATGTCGTCTCGACCAGGCGCATGCGTTCGAGGCCGTCGATCCCGCGCCCAGGGTTCACTCCACCCGTTGGCAACGCATCGAGCTGCGCTTCCCGGCCCAGGGTGACCACCAGATCGACGTCGCGGGCCAGTTCCAGATCGATCAGCTGGTTGCTCACCGGTGATGTCGAAACCCACTTCCAGCAGCGCCTGGGCTGACAGATCATTGATTGCGCCACCGGGTCTGGTGCTGGCCGAATGCCCGTTCACGGTGTCACCGGCGAGCTGGCGATGAGCCCGGCGGCCATCTGTGACTTGCCGCCGTTCTTGACGCAGACGAATAGCACCGACGGTGTCGACGGGTCGGTCATGGGGTTCCTGCTCAGTTCTGCCGGGCTGTGACGTGGAGTTCGGCCAACAGTCGGCGGACGCGCTCTTCGATGTCATCTCGGATCGGGCGAACCCGTCGACGTCCTGACCCTGGGATCGGGCAGGTCCCAGTTCTCGTAGCGCTTGCCGGGGAAGATCGGGCAGGCGTCCCCGCAGCCCATGGTGATCACCACGTCGGCGGCCTGAACGATTTCGTCGGTCCGCTTGGGAATTCACCGGTGATGTCGATGCCGACCTCGGACATCGCCGCCACAGCGGGTTGATGCGGTCACCGGGCTCGGAGCCACCCGACCAGGCCACCGCGTCGTCACCGGCGAAGTGGGTGAAGAAGCCCAGCGCCATTTGGGAACGACCGGCGTTGTGGGTGCACAGGAACAGCACCGTGGGCTTTCCGTCGGTGATCTTGCCTTCGACTCGGGCCAAGGCGTGCAGGCGTTGGCGCGCGAATCGTCTGACAGCAGGGCAGGAAGTTGGAAACGGTGGCGCGCCCGGCGAACTGGTCGTAGGAAGTGTGCGATCGTCTCGACGCCGAAACTGTCTGCGAAGTCGCGCTCCAGGTGGCCGCGGTCTTCAGGGCGTGTTGTTGATCTATGGAAAGGTCGCGGTGGGGCGCAGGGCAGATGGGCTGTCGTTCATGGTCAGGACCTTCGTCGCGGATGGCCGGTCGGCTGCTGACGCCGGCACAGAGGTGTGGTCGGCGAAGCGGCGGCGCAGCGCCAGCGAGACGTAGACCAGGGCGACCAGCACGGGCACTCGATCAGTGGGCCGACGACCCGCGAGCGCCTGGCCCGAAGTAGCTCCGTAAGTTGCGATGGCGACGGCGATCTCGAAGTTGTTGCCCGCAGCAGTGAAGGCAAGCGTGGTGGTGCGCTCATACCCCAGCCCGATGACCGCACCGAGCAAGTAGCCGCCGCCCCACATTGAAGTACACCAGCAGCGGTAGCGCGATGCGGACGACGTCGAGGGTCTGCTGGTGATCTGATCTCCTGCAGCGCAAAGAGAATGACGATGGTGAACAGCAGCCCGTAGAGCGCCCACGGGCCGATCCGGGGCAGGAACTTCGATTCGTACCAGTCGCGGCCCTTGGCCTTCGCCGAGCCGGCGCGACAGATAGCCCGCCAGCAGCGGGATGCCCAGGAAGATGAGCACCGATTTGGCGATCTGCCACGGCGAGGTGTCGATGGTGGTCTGCTCCAGGCCGAGCCAGCCGGGCAGGACCGACAGGTAGAACCACCCCAGGACGGCGAACATGACGACCTGGAAGATCGAGTTCAGCGCGACCAGCACCGCGGCGGCCTCACGATCGCCGCAGGCCAGGTCGTTCCAGATGATGACCATGGCGATACAGCGGGCCAGGCCCACGATGATCAGCCCGGTACGGGTATTCGGGCAGGTCGGGCAGCATCAGCCACGCCAGCGCGAACATCAACGCCGGCCCGAACACCCAGTTCAAGAACAGAGAACTCAGCAGGAGCTTGCGGTCCCCGGTCACGGTGTCGAGGCGGTCGTAGGACCAGCCAACACCGGGTACATCATGATCAGCAAGCCGGGCGATCGGCAACGAGATGCCGTCGATCTGTACGCCGTCGAGCGCCGCGTTCATGCCCGGCACCCATCGTCCGAGCAGCAGCCGGCGGCGGATCCACACCGGCAGGAACCGGTCGAGGGTGGACAGTTCACCGGCGTCGAGGAAGTCGCCACGGTGTCCGTCATGCCGTCACCCCTGCCAGCGCGGGACTGTCGAGATCCAGCAGCGCCGCGATCTGCAACGCCTCCGGGACGACGGCGTAGTACACCCACGATGCCCGGCGCTCAGAGGTCAGGCAGGCGGCGCGCAGCACCTTGAGGTGATGCGACACCGTGGCTGCGAAACGTCGATACCGCCGGAGATGTCGCAGACGCACGCCCGCCGCCGGCTGGCGATCGCGCTGAAGAGCCGCAACCGCACCGGGTCGGCCAGTGCCTTCAGCTTCGTCGCCATCTCGGCGGCGGCCAGTTCAGTCAGTGGCTCGCGCAGCAGTGGCGGCGTGGCACAGCAGCGGTCCGCCCGCTCTCCGGAATCGACATGCATCGATATTGACAGTGATCGAATCAACGCGCAAACGAACAGACGATGAATTTTCGAAAGGGAAACGAAGCCGCCGCAGACGCCACTGTCCAGAATCAGTGAGCTTTGCCCTCTGCCGTGATGCGGCATTCGCGCGTGGCGCCGTCGCCACCGCCTGCGCGGTCCGTGGCATCGGTGACGGATGCATCTCGGTCGGGTCTAAATGTGGCGTCACTCAACGACTACCGGTGGTCGCGCTGCCATCCTGGTTCCGTGGCACCCAGAACAGCGAGGAAGACTGACAGCAGGCTGGCCGCTCGGCTCGCCGCGCTCGCCTCGATCGGCGCGTCAGTAATTCACTTCGCCGTCGTGCCGAACCACTGGCAGGAGTGGATGCCAGCAGGCGTCTTCTTCGCATCGCTCGCACTCTTCCAATTGCTCTGGGCGCGGCTCATTCTCTCCCGAACCACGACCCCTGTGCTTGCTGTTGGCATTGTGTTCAACATTGGAGCCATCGCACTCTGGGCGTTATCTAGGACCGCGGGAGCCCCGTTCGGTCCCAACGCCGGAGAAGCGGAATTGGTCCAAGCCGCGGACCTCTGCGCGCTTCTACTTCAAATTTACGTCGTGATGGGCGCCAGCTGGGTGTGGTACCGCGGCCTACAGGGAGAGCCGGTACCGGTGTTCTTTAGCGCATCGGTGCTCATGAGCGCGGTCGGCATCGTTGCGCTGGCGTCGACAGTGGGCGTTGCCTCGGGCCTGCGGCATGGCCACGACGCGCCAGCGAGCGCCGATGGTGGTCATCACGGGACAGCCCCCGGGGACGCGCAAAGCGAGCACCACGGGACCGCCCCCGACGATGCACAGAGCGACCAACAAGCCAATGAGGCTGAGTCTGAACAGGCCAATCAGCACGACTCCAGCGCTCAGGAGCCCCATGACCCTGAGAGCAACCATGATTCGGCCGTCCCGCCGCCAGTGAACGAGCCCGCCGGCCAGTCGGCGGTGCGGGCCGGCAGAAGCCCCGGCTTCGCCCGCGGTACCTGCGCAAGACGGTGATAGCGATCATGATCACAGCGAGTGAACAATCGATCTCTGCGCTTGTTCGGGGCCCCTTGACGATCGAACAGTTACTCCGTTGGTATCCGGTCGGCCCGTCTCGAAAGATCAACGCTCACAGGGTACGTCGTCGGTCAGGCCGAGTAGTCAACGTCTAGGGACGCTTATCGCCAACCTCAACCCGACCGTGCAAGCGGCCTGCCATTCGCAGCGCACCACGGAAAAGCTTCGCCTTCCGCAGTCCTAATGATCAAGAACTGCGCGCGTGCTCGCCTCAGGACTGAGGTCGAGGCGGCGCAACACTTGCGCATTGAGAGCCACGACGATCGTCGACAAGGACATCAGAATCGCGCCAACTGACATCGGCAGCACGAACCCGATCGGTGCGAGGACACCCGCAGCCAATGGCACTGCGACGAGGTTGTATCCGGCGCCCCACCACAGGTTCTGCTTCATCTTCCGGTAGCTCGCCCGGGACAGCTCGATCACCGACAGCACCGATCGCGGGTCGGAACTGGCCAGGATTACACCGGCAGAGGCGATCGCTACGTCGGTACCCGCGCCGATCGCGATGCCAACGTCGGCCTGCGCCAACGCGGGGGCATCATTGACACCGTCGCCGACCATGGCGACCTTCTTGCCCTCGTGCTGCAGAGCCGAGACCTTCGACGCCTTGTCCTCCGGGCGCACGCCGGCAAACACCCGATCAATGCCGAGTTCGCGGCCCACGGCCTGGGCGACCGCCTCGGCGTCACCGGTAATCATGACCACCTCGACGCCGAGCTTGTGCAGGGCGGCGACCGCTTCCCGCGATTCGGGGCGGATTTCGTCTGCCAAGCGCAGGCCGCCGAGCACAGCGCCGTCGCGGACGACGTGCAAGATGATGGCGCCCTCCTCACGCCACGCGGTGGCAGTGTCGACCTCTTGTCCGCCGATCTCCTCGAGTAAGCGGGGGCCGCCCACCCGGATCTCGTGCCCCTCGACGATGGCAGTCACACCGACCGCCGGAGACGACGAAAGCCACTGGCGCGAGGCACACTGAGTGCGCGCTCCATGGCGGCTCTCACGATTGCCCGTGCCAGGGGGTGTTCACTGTCGGCCTCGGCGGCGGCCGCCAGGGCGAGCACGGTGTCATCGTCGAGGTCGCCGCTGGCCTCGATGGCGGTCACCGTCGGTTCACCCTTGGTCAGGGTGCCGGTTTTGTCGAAGAGGACGGCGTCGACGGTGCGCATTCCTTCTAGTGCCAGGCGATCCTTGATCAGCACACCTCCCCGCGCGGCACGTTCGGTCGCGATTGACACCACCAGTGGTATCGCCAATCCCAACGCATGGGGGCATGCGATGACGAGCACGGTGATCGCCCGGACGACCGAGGCGTCGGGGTCTCCGACGATCGACCACGCCGCGGCGGTGATTGCGGCGGTCCCCAAGGCGAACCAGAACAGCCAGCCGGCCGCCCGGTCGGCGAGGCGCTGGGCTCGCGAGGACGAGTTACGCGCCTCGGTGACCAAGCGCTGGATGCCCGCCAGCGCGGTATCGTCGCCCGTGGCGGTGATTTCGACCCGCAGCCCAGAATCTGTGGCGACAGTTCCGGCCGTCACCGCGTCCCCGAGACCACGGGCCACCGATCGTGATTCACCGGTCACCATCGACTCGTCCATGTCCGCGCGTCCGTCGATGATTCTGCCGTCGGCGGGGACGCTGCCGCCGGGTCGGACGACCACCAGATCCCCGACGTGCAGGTCGGCGGGTGAGACGGTGATGATGCGGTCGCCGTCGACTTTCTCGGCCTCGTCGGGAAGCAGGGCGGCCAGGGAGTCCAGTGCGGAGGTGGTTTGGGCGAGGGAACGCATCTCGACCCAGTGGCCGAGCAGCATGATCACGATCAGCAGCGCCAGTTCCCACCAGAACTCCAGTTCGTGGTGGAGCAGGCCCAGGCTCGCGCCCCAGGAGGCGAAGAATGCGACGGTGATGGCCAGCCCGATGAGCAGCATCATTCCCGGCTTGCGAGACCGGATTTCGCTGACGGCACCGGTGAGGAAAGGGCGACCACCGACGACGTACATGACCGTGCCGAGCAACGGCGCGATCCAGCGGGCGCCGGGAAAGCCGGGTACTTCGTAGCCGAGCAGCATTGCGAACATGGTCGAGAACACGATGACCGGGACGGCTATGATCACGTTGATCCAGAAGAGCCTCCGGAACACAGCGACGTGATCGCCGCCGTGGCCGGCATGGCCCCCGTGTCCAGCATGGCCGTCGTGGCCGGTGCTCGTTTGGTGTTCGGGGCGTCGTCCGTCTCCGCCGCGGCCTTCGTGGTCCGGTGCGCGCCGCCGTGAGACGCCGCCACCGCGTGCTCGTCGTGATGTGTCATTTTCGCTCCTTGGAAGACTCATGTGTCGGTTCGAACGTGTGAGCAGCGATCGGAGGGCCGACGCAACTGCGTCGAGATGCACCGCTGTCACGCGTCATGGCCGCCAGAGTCGGTCAATCTGGACTCTTCAGTGCGTTTGGCGTCGTCGGCCGGTCCTGCGGCGGCAGCGTCCCGAAGACGGTGGCGTCATGACGAATGCGGTCAGGCCACGCCGGCGTACTTGTCGGGATCACGGTCGAACCGCGGTCCACATCCTTTGCAGCACAACCAGTACCGCCGACCGCGGTAATCGCGGAACAGGCCTGCGGCTTCGGCGGCCACCTTGTCCACTGGCGTGCCGGGCATGACCGGGCATGTCGTCTCGTCCGTTGCGGGTTCGAGGAGGTTGGTGGGCGCGGGATTGATGACCGTCGTGCCGAGGTCTTGTGGTGAGCCGCTGCAGCAGCAGCTCGACGTCGCATTCTCGTTGCCGGACATGGGGTCTCCTTAGTGCAGGGGGGTTAGTGGGCAGAGGCTGTGGATTTGAAGCCGCGCAGTCGGAGGCTGTTGCCCACGACGAAGACGCTGGAGAACGCCATTGCCGCGCCGGCGAGCATCGGGTTGAGCATGCCCAGGGCTGCGACCGGTATGGCGGCGACGTTGTAGGCGAACGCCCAGAACAGGTTCGTCTTGATCGTCGACAACGTTCTGCGGGATAGCCGGATCGCGTCAACGGCGCTGCGCAGATCGCCGCGCACCAGGGTGATGTCGGAGGCCTCGATCGCCACGTCAGTTCCGGTACCCATCGCCAAGCCGAGGTCGGCTTGGGCGAGGGCGGGCGCATCGTTGACGCCATCGCCGATCATCGCCACGGTCTTGCCCTCGGATTGCAGCCGGACGATGACGTCGACTTTGTCCTTCGGCATCACCTCGGCGATCACGGTGTCGATGCCGACCTCGGCGGCAATCTGCCTCGCAACGGCTTCGTTGTCACCGGTGAGCAGCACGGGGGTCAGACCCATCTGACGCATCTGTGAGATAGCCTGCGCGCTAGTGGGTTTCACGGTGTCTGCGACGACGAGCACACCGCGAACCTGACCGTCCCAGCCGGCGGCGACCACCGTCTTCCCTGCGCTTCAGCCGCTTCTTTCGCCTGCACCAACTCCGGGCTCAAGTGTTGGGACCAGTCGGCGAGCAGAGATTGGCGTCCCACGACGACGGCGTGGCCGTCGACGACGCCCTGTACACCTTGCCTTCGACATTGGCGAAATCCTCAGGGTGGGCAGCGTCCCGAGTTCTTCGGTCGCGGCGGTCGCGATGGCCTGGGCGATCGGGTGTTCCGAAGCGTTCTCCAATGCTCCGGCTAGCCGGAGCAGGTCTGCGCGTTCGGTCCCCGCGGCAGTGATGACATCGACCAGGGTCATCTTGCCGGTGGTGACGGTGCCGGTCTTGTCCAGCACCACAGTGTCGACCTTGCGGGTGGACTCCAGCACTTCCGGTCCCTTGATCAAGACGCCCATTTGCGCCCCGCGACCGGTGCCGACCAGCAGTGCCGTCGGCGTGGCCAAACCGAGCGCGCATGGGCACGCGATCACCAGGACTGCAACGGCGGCGGTGAAGGCGGCCGCGACCGGAAACCCTGCGCCCAGCCACGCGCCCAGTGTGATCACCGCGATCGCGAGGACGATCGGTACGAAGACTCCGGAAACGCGGTCTGCTAAGCGCTGGACTTCGGCTTTTCCTGTTTGGGCGTTCTCCACCAGTTGCGCCATCTGCGCCAACTGGGTGTCCGAACCGACGCGGGTGGCTCGCACGACCAGTCGCCCGCCGGCGTTGACGGTCGCACCGACCACGGAGTCACCTGGACCGACCTCCACGGGTACCGATTCGCCGGTCAGCATCGACGCGTCCACCGCCGATGTCCCCGACGTCACCACCCCGTCGGTGGCGATCTTCTCCCCCGGGCGCACGACGAACTCGTCGCCCACCACCAAGTCGTCGACGGCGATCTTCGCTTCCGCGCCGTCGCGCAGCACCGACACCTCCTTGGCGCCCAGCTCCAACAAGGCGCGCAGCGCCGCGCCGGCCTGCCGTTTGGACCGTTTCTCGAAATACCGTCCCGCCAGGATGAATGTCGTTACACCTGCTGCGACCTCGAGGTAGATGTTGGCGGCGCCATGAGACGGTGCCAACGTCAGTTCGAAGGGGTGCTTCATTCCCGGGGTGCCGGCGGTCCCGAGGAACAGCGCGTACAGCGACCACAGGAACGCCGACAAAGTGCCCAGGGAGATGAGCGTGTCCATCGTCGCCGTGCCGTGACGCAGGTTGGTCCAGGCGGCGCGGTGGAACGGCCACGCCGCCCAGACGATCACCGGCGCAGCGAGCGCCAGCGACGCCCACTGCCAGTACGTGAACTGCGCTGCGGGGATCATCGCCATCGCGATGACCGGCACCGACAACAGCACCGAACCGATCAGCCGGTGGCGTAACGACGCCATGTCGGGGTCGTCGGTTTCGCCTGTTTCCCGGCTGGGGGCGGGCTTCTCCGGTGTCGGTAGCGTGGCGCTGTAGCCGGCGTTCTTCACCTCGGCGATCAGTTGCGCCGGATCGTATCCGTCAGGCACCGTGACGGTGGCCTTCTCTGTCGCGTAGTTGACCGTTGCGGCGACACCGTCGATCTTGTTGAGCTTGCGCTCGATGCGGTTGGCGCAGGACGCGCAGGTCATCCCGCTGATGCGTAATTCAACGCTCGGGCCGGACACTGCTGTCGATGTCGTCATGCGTGGCACTGCCTTTCGATTCTCTGGGTAAGGCGGAAGTCTTCAGTGCCCGCCGGCATGGCCGGCGTCGCGCGAAGACTCTGGCGCGGGCTGATCGGTGTCGCCGCGCGCGGCGTCGACGACGAACGTGGCGGTGTGCACGGTGTCATCGACTTTGAAGTCGAGGTAGAGCAGGTAGCGACCGGCGGTGGGTGCGGTCGCCGCGAATGACACCGCAGGCCCGCCAGTGCGGCCCGCTACCGGCCCAGCCCCCTCAGGGTGCACGTGCAGATAGGCCAGGTCTCCCTCACGCAACGCGACGAGGTGACCATAGGCCCCCAGGTAGGGCTGCAATGTCGTCACTGACTCCCCGTCCCGGGTGACCGTCGCAGTGAGCTGCTTCGAGACGCCCGCGGTGAGCGCACCGTCGAGTTCTACGGTGTAGTCGGTGATCTCATCAATGATGCGTGTGGCGGCCCGGGGCGACGGAGCGAAGACGCCGGCCACCTCCACGGTCCGGGTGAGGGTTAGTTTCGTGCTGCCTGCCCGGGCAGGCTGAAAGTCGGCGAACACGCGGTAAGAGCCCGCGGCGTTCCACGCCCAGGGCGTCGACCACGTGCCCGCGGTGCGGTCCAGGACGGGGTGTACGTGCGCGAAGTGCTGGCCATCAGAACGGACGACGATGAGATGCAGCTGCTTGTCGTGCACGGTCGCGTAGTCAAGCAGCGGCTCGCCACCAGGATCGACGATGGCGAAGCTCAACGTTCCCCGACCACCAGGGGCGACGGGTGCCCGTACCGGGCTGAGCGCATAGCCATCTCGGGCGAGGGACAACCCTGGCGGATCGGCGGACGGAAGGGACACCGGCGCCGCTTGCTCGGTGGTCGCGGCGCGACCACCAGGGCTATCCGCGCCGGGGTTCAGCGAAGCGGTCACCGCGGTGTCAGGAGCGACGGCCGCAGCGGCGCCGTACGCAGCCGCGAATGCCATCACCAGCCCCGCACCGAATGCGGCCAACCGTCCCGCGGCGTTCATGCGACGCGCAACGCCGAATAGCCGGCCTCGTCGACGGCGTTGAGAACCTGCGCGTCATCGATGGGACCGCTGGACGTCACGATCAGCGTCCCAGTCGTGGCGCTGACCTCGACGTCTTCAACCCCGGGCACCCCGCTCACTTCCTCACGCACCGACAGCTCGCAATGCCCGCAGGTCATACCCGTGACGGTGTACTCGATCGTGCTCATATCCGACTCCCATCTGCATGCCGTAGATACCCCTACGGGGTATTGGTACCTTCTGAAGGTATACCCCCCGCGGGTATGAAGCAAGGGTGGGGTTTACCGACTAACGAGGTGCCATCCGCGCGTCAATGCTCTTCGCGGCCTGAACGATGGAAGGGATGATTGACGATGCGGACGCTTCACGTGGGCAACGACGGCTGGCCGCTGATGGGCGAGGCGATCGGCAACGGCGAGCTGATCGTCATGCCTCACGGCGGTGGGCCCGGTCACCACAGCATGAAGCCACTTGCCGATCGGCTTGCGGGTCGGTATCGCGTTGCGCTACCCGACATTCGAGGGCATGGCGCACCAGACGCATCTGATGATCGCAGTTGCGCGCCGGGAGGCAGCACAGTTTGAACGTGGACCAAGGCAAGCGGCAATGTGCGCGTGGTGAAGCCAGATTGCCCTTTACCCTGCAGCGCAAACACGTTGCCAGGCAGCCGGTTCGAAGGGGCTGCGAGACCCGCACATGCCACACCGTATTCGGCACACATCGACCCAGGACGCTTGGTACGTAGCGTTCGACGCCGCGTGCCGCGACGTTCGGCCGGGGCCGTTTCTCCGCGCTGACCGGTACATGGCCGACCGCGCGCGACCGAGTCACACCGCTACTGCGGTTCCATCCCGCTGACCGGCTTGGTCAAGGCGTAGTAGGCGTACCGGCTGTCGAGGCGGTTGCGCGGGACCAGAGTGACTAGCTGCGGCTCGAGGCCGCACTCGCCCGCGAGTCTCCAGAACTCCTCGATGGTGAACGTCGTGTTGAGCGCCAGGTTGCGAGCGTAGGCCCAGCCGATCCGTCCGCGGGTACGACCGTCGCTGGTGTGATACTTCACCTGCACGAAGGCCATTCCACCCGGTCGAAGCACGCGTTGGGCGATGCGGAGGATGGTGCGCACGGCGTCTACTCCGGTGGTCAACTCAATGACGTAGAGGCATAGGAAAAGGTCGCACGCGTGGCGCAGGCCGTCGGCAGCTGCGTTCGGGTCGGCGAGATCGATGAGCAGGGTGTCCACCGGGGTGTTGCAGACGGCCTGCACTTGGCGGAAGCATTCGGCGAGGTTGTCCGGCGAAATGTCGGCGGAGATGAAGCGCTCGACATGCGGCGCGAAGGCCACGGCGTTGGCTCCCCCACCCGCCCCCCATTCGATGATCGTCGTCGGAGTGTCGACCTCCAGCGCGCGAGCGAACCGCTGATAGATCTCCAAGTGGTCCCTACCAACCTCAGCGAAGGCCTCGTCGCCGATTCCGTGTCGCCAATGCGAATTCGAGTCCCACGACTGGTCGCCATCGGAGGCGGACCAGTATCGGGCCGCTTGTCTCCCGATACGGGCGTCGTGTCGACGTGGCATGAGCAGCCGGACGGCGGCCACGATGAACCGTTCTCCGCGTGCGGCCATGCTCAACCCCGTCCGCCGGTCACGGGACTGGCCATCGCGTTTCCTCACGCGGTCACGCGGCCGGGCGCGACGGCCAGGCGGTACCCGACGCCACGCACGCTCAGCACCAGAGCCGGTTCTTCGGAATCGTCTCCGAGTCGGCGGCGCAGCGCAGCGATGTGCACGCTAATCCGTTCGGTGTTTGCGCTCGACCGCGATCCCCAGACCGCCTCCATCAGATCCCGGCGGGTGACCACGGCACCGCGCCGCCTGGCCAGCTCGACCAAGATGTCGAACTGGGTACGAGTCAGACCGATCCGCTGGTCTGCGATCCGCACCTCACGTCGACCAACGTCGATCGACAACGGTCCGTACGAAAATCGCCGTGGCATGGGATCGCCGCCTTCTGCAAGCGCTTCGTTGGCCTGCCATCTCCGCAGCGCGGCCCGCACCCGCGCCGCAAGCTCGCGGCTGCTGCGCGGACCGGTGAGGACGTCGTCAGCGCCTGCTCGCAAGCCCGCCACGACGACGTTCTCGTTGCCCGCACTCGTGCACATCGTGACGTGGGAATCACAGACGTCGCGTATTTCTCGGCACACCTGCATCACCGAACCACCCAGGAGATCCACGTCGAGCGCGACGAACCCCGGCTGCAGCCGCTGGGCGGCGCCCACCGCCTCATCACCGTCGTCGGCCACCACCAAGGAGACCTCATCGGTGCGGAAGTGGTCGGCGACCGCCTCGATCCACCTGAGGTGGTCGCCGACGATCAACATCGTCGCCGGGGCCGGTGCCGTCGCCATCAAGCCGTCACGCATTAGGAAATACTGCACTACTACGTAGAGCAGTACAGACTCTTGGCAGCGGCGTGTCGAATTCACCCCCTTGCATGAAGCCGATACACACGGCCGCGAAAGGCATAGCGCGCGCGAACTTTCGCGCGCCGCGCCGCGGCCGGTGAATTGTTACGCAAGCGAGACTTGAGGCGCAAGTCACCTCACGTGACAAATGTTAACGTTTGATCTGAACGTGATACCTACGTACTGCCCTGCTACGTAGACGGTCGGTGGTCGGTCGGCAAGCATCCGGTGATCGACGCGGGATCTACCCATGCGCTGCGCCGGCCGACGACCGAGAAGGCGAGGACCGTGTCCACGAAGCTCCACCGGCGCCTGAAGGCTCTGAGCTGTATGGCCATCGCCACGCTCGCAGTGACCCTAGCCGCGCCCGCGGCCGCGCAACCGGGCGACGTGACCTTGGATCCGAGCCTTCCACAGGTTGTCAGTGCTGGCGCACCCGGCGACCCCCTCGCCATCGCCAACGCCTCACTTCGCGCCACCGCCATGGCTACCGAGACCACGATGAACCTCGGCCGCAACTTCCTGCGCACTTTGGGTTTCGGAGGCGCCGAACCCAGCGCCGCTCCGCTGGCGTCGGGCCGTGTGTCGGGCAGTCAGGCCATCGAGTACGTCATCCGCCGTGCAGGCACACAGCTCGGGGTGCCTTATTCATGGGGCGGCGGCAGCCTGACCGGACCTAGCCGCGGCATCGACCAGGGCGCCGGCACAGTTGGTTTCGACTGTTCAGGACTGACTCGATTCGCCTTCGCCGGTGTTGGCATTCTGCTACCCCGCTGGTCCGGTGACCAGTACAACGCTGGCCGCAAGGTCCCTCCGTCGCAGGCCCGCCGAGGCGACCTGTTGTTCTGGGGTCCCGGAGGCAGTCAGCACGAGGCGCTCTATTTGGGTAACGGCCAAATGCTGGAGGCCCAACAGACGGGTGTTCCGATCAAGATCTCACCGGTGCGCAAAGCCGGAATGACGCCTTACGTAACGCGCATCATCGAGTGACGCGCCTGTGCAGCATCCGCATCTGCCCATCGTCGCCGTTCGGGCAGGCCGGGGCCCACCGGGCCCGGGCTGGGATGTCGGCGATGGTGTTGTCGCCACCGGGTTTAGCGAAGACGCGTTGGGCAGACTCGGAACGCAGACGTTGTCGACGTCATTGGTGTTCACGGCCGAGGGCCACTATTCAACCGCCGCAGGTACACCCGGCTAGTGTGATCGGAGCAGGAGCTGATCAGATTGGATCGGTGGCATCGCCACTAGAGGCACAATGCAGGGCGGCGCTATCGTCGCTCAGTGGCGATGAATACCCCGGGTGGTCATGCAGCTGCCGGACCACGCTGGAGCGGCGCGGCGCTCCTTCGCCCGGGGGTGTTGGCCTTCACCGGATCGATCGGCCCCACCGATGCCCACGCCCACCACGCCGTGCAGGTCATAACCGCGACATCGGCTTTGACGGTGCTCGATGGGCACGGCGCCCGCCACGTCGGAACGAAGGTGGTCGTGCCCGCCGACGCGCCACACCAGATCGAGGTCGGCGCACAGGAGGGCACGGTGGTGTTCCTGGAGCCGGAGTCCGCGCCGGGCCGGGCCGCGCATTCGCGCGCCGTCCACTTCGGATGGACGGTCACCCCTCTGCTTAGTTCCACTCGGCGACAAGCGCTGTCCGCGGTCGTCGACGAGCTGATCGCGAGCCTGGCACCTACCCCAGTTGTTCACGGCAGTGACACGGCGCGCCATCCCGCCGTCGATGACGCATTACGTCTGTTGCCCGACCTCATGGCGGCTGGCACGGTCAGCGGAACCAAACTCGCCGCCATAGTTGGGATCTCGGCGAGCCGCTTGACGCATCTGTTCTCTCAGCAGGTCGGCATTCCGTTGAGACGCTACGTGTTGTGGTCACGGTTGCAGCTTGCCATCACCCGGGTGCAGGCCGGCGATGACCTGACCGGCGCGGCGCACGGCGCGGGATTCGCCGACAGTGCCCATCTCACTCGCACCACCCGTGAGATGTTCGGCCTGCCACCCTCGGTGCTGAGCCGGCACGTCTCCTGGGACCTCGACAACGAATAGCCGAATCATTCAAGCCATATCGCGGCGGCGGCCGCGACGATCAAGGCATGAGAACGAACTCTTCGACATCGACGGCAATCACCGCGGTCCAGACGGTGGCCCGCTACGGCTACGTGCCGTTCATGTTGATCGGCTTCAACGGGGTGGGCATCGCCGTGGCGGCCGCCGGCGCGCCGAAGTACTGGCTGCTGGCGATTCTGGCGGCCGCGATCATGACCGCGTTCCTGGTGGAGCGGGTCATTCCGTATGACGAGGAGTGGAACGACGACCGCGCCGATGGCACCCGCGACCGCATCCACGTGGCGGTCAACGAAACCCTGATCCTGGCCAGCGTCGCCGCGATCCCGCTGCTCGCAGCGATCGTCCCCGCGCCGCAGTTGTGGCCACACAGCTGGCCTTTCGTCGCACAGGTCCTCGCCGCGATCCTGGTCGCGGATTTCGGCATCACCGTCGTCCATCTGGCCAGCCATAAGATCGGCGTGCTGTGGCGCTTTCACGCGGTGCACCACAGCATCACCCGCTTCTACGGCCTCAACGGCCTGATGAAACACCCCCTGCACCAAACCGTCGAGATGGCCGCCGGTGTCGCACCCCTGATCCTGATCGGGCTGCCCGTCAACGTCGCCTCCGCGCTTGCCCTGGCTGTCGCGATCCAGCTGCTGCTGCAGCACTCCAACGCCGACTACCGGATCGGCCCGGTCAAGTACGTCCTGGCCCTCAACGAAGGCCACCGCTTCCACCACCTGAAATGGGCCGGCATCGGCGACGTCAACTTCGGGCTGTTCACCCTCGTGTGGGACCACCTCATGCGCACCTACTCCTATGACCCCGCCCGCCGCTTCGACTCCACCCAGCTGGGCATGGCCGCCAAACCCGACTACCCCAGCAGCTACCTGCGCCAGATGATCTACCCGTTCACGCCCGGCGGCGGCTGCACCCTTGCACCCGCCGCCGACACCCGCGTGGCAGAGACACGGCCACCGACATTCGGTCCAGCCTCGAACTAGCCGGTTTCGTCGCACAACGCTGTCGTGACATCGAGGCTATTGACAACTGGCGCTACGTCATCGCGAGTCAGGCCAGTGCCAAGAACAGCTTTTCCAGCTCGGCCTCGGTCATGGGTTGTTGTCCCTCGGTGGCCTCTCCGGTCAGGCATTCGCGTAAGCCGGTGGCGACAATCTTGAAGCCGGCCTTATCCAGGGCGCGCGACACCGCGGCCAATTGTGTGACGACGTCCTTGCAGTCGCGACCTTGTTCGATCATCGAGATCACCCCGGCGAGCTGCCCCTGGGCCCGACGCAACCTGTTGAGCACTGCGGCGATGGCGTCTTCGTCACCGACCATGACTGTGGGTCCTTTCAGCAGCGGGGGTAAACCCCCACGTTACCCGTGGGGGTATTGGTTGGACAGTTCTCACGCGGCGATCCGAATCGGGATGAGGCGGCGCAGGGGGCAGTAGGTGTACCGGGCACACGCGAATGTCATGGTGGCGGCAACGGCAGTGAGTGTCGCGGCGGCGATTCCCACGCCGAGGTGGATTTCTTGGGACACGACGACCGTTGACATCGCAAGGACGAACCAGCCCAAAGCCTTTCGCAACAGGTCGGGTTTGACCATGGCGGTCAGGCGGGCGCCGACGAGGGCACCGACCGCGGCCGCGGTGGCTACTGCCAGCGCTGCCGGCCAAGTGATCGGCACGCTGGACAGGTAGCCGCCCAGGCCCGCGAACGAGTTCATCGAGATCACGATCAACGAGGTGCCGACCGCGACCGGCATGGGCAACCCACCGAGCACGGCGAGGGCGGGCACCACCAGAAATCCGCCGCCCGCGCCGACCACGCCGGTCACCAGTCCGACCGCCAAGCCCACGCAAAGGATCTTCGGAACCGGCACATGTGGTCGGTCGGCGGCGTCGACGGCCGTGCGGCCGCGCAGCATCGCGACCGCCGTGGCGGCCATCATCGCAGCGAAGCCGACCAGCAAGACCGTGCCCGGAATGAACCGAGCCAGGACGCCGCCACTGTAGGCGCCCGCCATACCCGCTGCGCCGAAAGTGAGACCCGTGCGCCATTGCACCCGGCCGGCCCGTGCGTGAGAGAGGACGCCGATCGTGCTGGTCACACCGACGACCAACAGCGAGGTGGCAATGGCCTGCTTGGCGTCCATGCCGGCGACATAGGCGAGCAGCGGCACCATCAGGATCGAGCCGCCGCCGCCGAGTAATCCCAGCACCATGCCGACGATCACTGCCAGGCCGACGGTGAGCACGGTCATCGCCAATTGCCGGAGCAATGTGCGGTCTCGGACTCACCGGTGTGTCGAACGTCGACCAGCCGTGAGGGGGTCGACGACGCTGCAGGCCCACCGTCGTCGACGTGGTGGGGATTGGGGGAGGTGGGTGCGGTCATCATCGTCACGGCGAATCCCTTCAGGCGTTCGGCATATACCTAGGGGGGTATAGTCAGATATGGTGGCATACCCCAGGGGGTACCCGCAACTCCGTACGCGTTCCGCCCTGGGGCCTGCTGGGGCGGTGACTCACCGCCACACACGAAAGGACACCTGAACCATGAAATTCATGCAGTACTACTTGGAATGTCTGTCCCACGCGTCGTATCTGATTGCCGACGAGACCACCGGCCGCGCAGTCGTCGTCGATCCCCGGCGCGATGTCGCGGACTATCTGTCGGACGCCGAAAAGCTGGGCTGGCGAATCGAACTCGTAATCGAGACTCACTTCCACGCCGATTTCGTGTCCGGTCACCTGGAGCTAGCCGCAGCCACCGGCGCCACGATCGTGTACTCCTCGGTCGCGCAGACCGAGTTCGCGTCGATGGGCGTCGCCGACGGCGAACGCTATGACCTGGGCGAGGTCACGCTGGAGTTCCGCCACACCCCAGGCCACACGCCCGAATCGATGAGCATCGTGGTCGAGCGCCGCGGCGATGAGGTCCCCTACGGCGTCCTGACCGGCGATACCTTGTTCATCGGTGACGTCGGGCGGCCCGATCTGCTCGCCTCCATCGGGTTCACCCGTGAACAGTTGGCGGGCATGCTGTACGACTCGCTGCACAGCAAGCTGATGACACTGCCAGATGCCACTTGGGTGTACCCGGCGCACGGCGCGGGTTCGGCATGTGGCAAGAACCTTTCCACCGACCTGTGGTCGACCATCGGCGAGCAAAAGCAGACCAACTACGCCCTGCATGCCGCCGATAAGGCCACGTTCGTGGATCTGGTCACCCAAGGACAACCGCCAGCACCCAGCTATTTCGCCGTCGACGCCATGCTCAACCGGCAGGACCGCGCACTGCTCGATGAGACGAAGATGCCGACCGCACTGAACTACACCGAGGTCCTCGACGCGCTCAACGGCGGCGCACTCCTGGTCGACGGCCGTAGCCCCGATCACTTCGCGCTGGGCCACCTGCGTCGCTCGATCAACATCGGACTCGACGGCCGCTACGCGGAGTTCGCCGGGTCGGTGCTGCCCTCCGACGTCGACATCGTGTTGTTCAGCGGACCCGGTCAGGAACTGGAAGGCAAAAATCGTCTCGCGCGTATCGGTTTCGACCGCGTCGTCGGCTACCTCGACCGCCCGTTCGAGGTCATGTTCGACCACCGCAGTGATGTCCAGATCGCCCCTCGGTTAACGGCCAAATCCTTCGACCAGCGCAGATCCGAGTTCACCGACGTGCAGGTCGTCGACGTGCGCAACCCCGGCGAAGTCGCGGCGGGAAGCATCCCGAACGCCGTCGCCATCCCCGTGGGTCAATTGCCCGATCGGTGCGAAGAGCTGGATCCAGCCAAGCCGACGGTCGTGTACTGCGCCGGCGGATATCGCTCCTCGGTAGCCGCGAGCTTGTTGCGCCAGCGCGGATTTGGAGACGTGAGCGACATCGTGGGCGGCTTCAACGCGTGGGAAGCCGCTCAACAGAATGCGTAGATGAGTAGACGAAATGGCGAGCGTCGCCAACGCACGAAGCATCGACGGCCCCTCCCGCGGCTAGGGCGGATGTCCAGTGACGCCGCGTTGCTCCGAACGGGCGCATGTCCAGCCTGCGGCCTGCCGCAGGCTCGAAGTATCGCCATGAACCGTCTATCATCGTCGAATGGCGATGAAGAAGTCTGATAGGTGTGCGGCTGTTCCCCCGAGAGGGGGAGCGTCATCGAATCTGGATGCTGCGGTGGCGCTGTTTCACAGTCTTTCCGATTCGGCGCGGTTGGCGATCGTGCGCCGCCTGGCTGACGGGGAGGCCCGCGTGGTCGATCTGATCGGGGAGCTGGGGTTGGCGCAGTCCACGGTGTCGGCGCACGTGGCGTGCCTGCGGGACTGCGGGCTGGTTACCGGGCGCCCCGAGGGCCGGCAGGTGTTCTATTCGCTGACTCGCCCTGAACTGATGGACCTGCTGGCCTCGGCCGAGACGCTGTTGGCCGCCACCGGCAACGCGGTCGCGCTGTGCCCTACCTACGGAACCAACTCGGGCATCGACGCGTCGACGGGTACGCAGGAGGCTCGGCGATGAGCGACGCATGCGGTTGCGGCGACGACGAGCCCCGCGCCGCCGACGAAGTCGACGGTGAGCCCGAACGGCTCCGGCAGATCAAGGAACTGCGGTTCGCCGCCCTCTCGGGAGTGCTCCTGGCGGCAGCGGTGATCGCGGGGTTCCTCGACGCCGCCGAGCCGGTCGTCCTCGCGCTGGAAGCGGCGGCGCTGCTGGCCGGCGCCTACACCTTCGTCCCGTCCACCGTGAAGCGGTTGGCGAAAGGCAAGATCGGGGTCGGCACGCTGATGACCATCGCCGCCGTCGGCGCGGTAGTTCTCGGCGAGGTGGGTGAGGCCGCGATGCTGGCGTTCCTGTTCTCCATCAGCGAGGGACTGGAGGAATACTCGCTCGCCCGTACTCGCCGCGGGCTGCGCGCCCTGTTGTCGCTGGTGCCCAACGAGGCCACCGTGCTGCGTGACGGCGCCGAGAAAACCGTCCCGACAGCGGATCTGAGGATCAGCGACCGGATGATGGTCAAACCCGGCGAGCGTGTCGCCACCGACGGCATCATCCGGTTGGGCCGCACCGCACTCGACGTCTCGGCCATCACCGGCGAGTCGGTTCCCGTAGAAGCCGGGCCCGGTGATGAGGTGTTCGCCGGGTCGATCAACGGCACCGGAGCACTGGAGGTGGAGGTCAGCACCACCGCTGAGGACAACTCCCTGGCCCGTATCGTGCGCATCGTAGAGGCAGAACAGTCCCGCAAGGGCGCGTCTCAACGCTTGGCCGACCGCATCGCCAAACCCCTGGTGCCCGGGATCATGATCGTCGCCGGACTGATCGCGGTGATCGGCAGCCTGCTCGGCGACTCGGCCACCTGGATCGAACGCGCCCTGGTGGTGCTGGTCGCCGCCTCACCGTGCGCGCTGGCGATCTCGGTGCCGGTCACCGTGGTGGCCGCCATCGGCGCCGCCAGCAAGCTCGGCGCGCTGGTCAAGGGCGGCGCCGCACTGGAAGGGCTGGGCAAGATCCGCGGCGTCGCCTTGGACAAGACCGGCACGCTAACCGCGAACCGGCCCGCCGTCATCGACGTGGCCACCATCAACGGCGCGACTCGCGAGCAGGTTCTGGATCTGGCAGCGGCACTGGAAGCGCGCAGCGAGCACCCGCTGGCCGCGGCGATACTCGCCGCAGTCGATGACGTCACACCCGCCTCCGACGTCGAGGCCGTCACCGGCGCCGGGCTCACCGGGCGTCGCGAGGGGCACACGCTTCGTCTGGGCCGCCCCGGCTGGCTCGACCCGGGCCCACTTGCCGGTGACGTCGCACGGATGCAGCAGGCAGGCGCCACCGCGGTCCTCGTCGAAGACGACGGCCAGGTCATCGGGGCCATCGCAGTGCGCGACGAGCTGCGCCCCGAAGCCGCTGAAGTGGTCGCGCAGTTGCGCCGCGACGGTTATCACGTGGCGATGCTCACCGGCGACAACCAGGCCACCGCCGCCGCGCTGGCCCGCGACGTCGGGATCGACGCCGTGCACGCCGAGTTGCGCCCCGAAGCCAAGGCGCGATTGATCGAACAGCTCCGCGCCCAACGCCCCACCGCGATGGTCGGCGATGGCGTCAACGACGCTCCCGCGCTGGCCACCGCCGACGTGGGCATCGCGATGGGCGCGATGGGCACCGACGTGGCCATCGAAACCGCCGACGTGGCGTTGATGGGCGAAGACCTGCGCCATCTGCCCCAAGCGTTCAGCCATGCGCGCCGGGCGCGGCGGATCATGCTGCAAAACGTCGGCCTGTCCCTCGGATTGATCATCGCGCTGGTCCCGCTGGCGCTGTTCGGGGTGCTCGGGCTGGCCGCGGTGGTGCTGATTCATGAACTCGCCGAGATCGTGGTGATCGCCAACGGTGTGCGGGCCGGGCGCGCCCGACCGCTGCCCGCCGCCCCGCTCGATCCGGCAGCCAGCCACACCCGCGCGGCACCGGTGAGCGCACCGTCGTGACCGCCGGCCCCACCAGCCCAGAGGCCAGGGTGAGGCGGGCGCGGATCACTTTGGTCGCCACCGTGGTCATCGTCGCCGCCTTGGACCTGGGATTGAAGACCTGGGCCGGCCGCACCCTGAATGACGGCAGCTCAATAGATCTCGGGCCGCTCAACTTGCGGCTGGCGTTCAATCCCGGGGTGGCATTCAGTTTCGGCGACACCCTGCCCCCCGCGGCTCTGCTCGGCGTCACCGGCGTCATCGTGGTCGGTTTGGCGGTGTTCGCCGTCCGCGTGACGCGCACCGCCGCGCTTCCCGTGGTGCTGGCGCTAGCGGCGATGCTGGGCGGCGCGGTGGCCAACGTGATCGACCGCGCCGCGGATGGGCTGGTCACCGACTACCTGCACACCGGCTGGTTCCCCACCTTCAACCTGGCCGGCGTCTTCGTCGTCACCGGGGCAGCCGCACTCGTCGTGGCTAGCTGGCGAACAAGCAACACCGCAGACATGAAGACACACGCATGATCTTGTCCTCGGTGCTGCCCGCGATCGGCCTGTTCATCGTGACCAACATCGACGACATCATCGTGCTCTCACTGTTCTTCGCCCGCGGCTCGGGCCAACGCGGAACCACGGCCCGTATCACCGCAGGCCAATACCTGGGATTCGCCGGAATCCTGGGCGCGGCAGTGCTCGTCACGCTGGGCGCCGGGGCGTTCCTCCCCCCGAAAGTCATCCCGTACTTCGGGCTCGTACCCCTGGCGTTGGGAGTGTGGGCGGCATGGCAAGCCTGGCGCGGCAACGACGACGACGACGACGACGGCAAGGCCGCGGGCAAGAACGTTGGCGTCGTGACCGTCGCAGCAGTCACCTTCGCCAACGGCGGCGACAACATCGGCGTCTACGTTCCGGTCTTCCTCAGCGTGGGACCGGCGGCCGTGGTGGCCTACTGCATCGTCTTCCTCGTGCTCGTCGCGGTACTGGTCATCGCCGCCCGATTCGTCGCCACCCGCCGGCCGATCGCCGAAGTCCTCGAACGCTGGGAACACGTCCTGTTTCCGATCGTCCTGATCGGCCTGGGCATCGTCATCCTGGTCAGCGGCCTCGCCTTCGAAATCTAGCCGGCCCCCAACATTGGTGGTGAATTCCGCGGCAACGTGGTCATCGTGGTGTGGCTGCCCTTTCACAGCGTATTTCCGCATCCGACACGCCGGGTGGATGGCGCACTGCTCCCGGTGGGGACAGGATTGGCGGTCCTGTCCGTCGCCGCGTCGTGGCCGGCCGTGGCTGCCGCACTTGTGCGCAGTCGCCGTGATGTTCAGCAATGGTTCATACCGACGGCTTTGATCGCCCTGAGTGGGGCCGACGCTCGCAGCGGCGATTGTCATCGTCGACACACTCGATGAGGGACATTGATCGCCCGACGTCCACAGGTCCAGAAACATCGAGGACACCCATAGCGGCTGTCGCCAACCCTCAGGAGGGTCTCAGTCCTCCTTGGCCGGTGGTGGCGCCACAGCACAGGGACGCGTTAGAGACACGCCATCCCGGGCTCTGTCATCATCAACGCCACCGCGAGGACCGGCCCAACGAGGACGGGACCGGTCGCCGTGATGAGATCGATGCGGGCCTTGATCCCGGTGGGCGGGAACAAGAGTCGCTCCACACGTTGCGTGACGGCCATTCCGGCGGCGCTGAGCGCCGCTGATGGTGCTGCGGCTGTGGTGGTGCGGGCCGGAACGCTGAGTGCGAGGAGTGCATCCACGACGGTGTCGGGACTATGGTGGCGAGCGGCAACGTCGTCGGCGCGCATCTCCAGAAGCCGGGCGACGTCGCCGGCCCCTTGGGTGAACAGCCGGAGCCTGGGTAAGAGCGTGCTCAGTGAGCGTGTAAGGGCGAGGATTAGGTGATGACGACCCCTCAGATGTGCGCGTTCGTGAGCGACGACCGCGCCCAGCTGGGCGTCGTCGAGGGCGTCGAGGGCGGCGCGGGTGACGACGATGGTGTGCGGACGGCCAGCTAGGCAGTAAACCCCCCGGTGGTCACTGTCGATCACGAACGTGCCTCCGGGACCACGCGGGGTGGAGTCCCCGGTGGCGATCCGGACGGCGTGGACATGGTCGTGGCTGTCCCGACGCATCCGATGAAGAGCCAGCGCGGCGCGCGTGCCGAGCGTGATCACCGCCAGGGTGCTCATCGCCGTCAGAGTCAGGACGGCGACCTGCACGAATTGGCCGTACCCGCCGCGCGCGATCATTCCCAGACCGGCCATGCACCCGGTCAGGATCGGGCCGATCCGACCCCAGGAGGCGACGGTCTGGGAGACGAGCAGCGTTACTGCGGCCACCGCGGCCAACAGGACACTTCCCATCACCGTCAGCCAAGCGCCGATGCCCCATCGTGGCGCGGCGCCGGCACGGGTGACCCGTGATAACACGGCCGGCCCCAACACCGTCAGGGACACCGCGTACGCGAGCAGGCACACGGCCAGGTTCATCGCTTGGTGGTCCCTCTGCTGCGGCGTCGGATCACGTCTTTGAGCCCGGCGAGTTCGTCGGGGCTCATCTCATCCACGAAGTGCGTCAGGACCGCGGTGGTGTGCTTCTCACCGTCGCTCAAGACCTCGCGCATCAGTCCGGCGATGTGTTCGGCGTGGCTGAGCGTGGTGTTGTAGCGGAATGCCTTGCCTTCGCGTTCTCGGCGCAGATGGCCCTTACGGTGAAGGTTTTCCATGGTCGACAGCACGGTCGTGTAGGCGATCTCACGGTCAGCGCGTAGCTGGTCGACCACCTCCCGGACGGTGCCCTGTCCGTCGTTGGCCCACAGCTGGGCCATCACCACGGTTTCAAGTTCACCGAACACCCGCACCAATACCACCTACTTCGTTCACTGTGCCGCGCATCCTCTCGCCGCGTCCGGTCCGACCCGGAGGCGGTCCTGCTGCCAACACCGGCGGTGCCGAATTACTATCTCGGTACAGAGATAGTACTCAGTGCGCACCCAAATCGGCGCACCGGCAGGAAGCCGTAAGGGCCGTCACCGCCACAGCCCAGACCTAGGTCTGACGGCTCGGAAGTGCCGACCCCGCGCGCCGGTGTCATCGCGGTGGTTGGAAGTTGGGTCCCCATGCTCGACGTGTCGCCCATGACCGGCGGTCCTGCGGTGTCGGTGACCCCCGGCATGGGACCGGCTGTCGGGGCGCCGACGACACCACGCAGGGCGTAGGCGGTGCCGACGAGTCCACCGCCGATGCCGATCAGCCCGAGCGCAGTCGCCTGATCATCTTATCCATCGCCGTCGATCTCCTGTCGTACGCACGCCCGGCCGAAAGCCACTGTGGTCGTGATGATGTCGGCGCGACGCGCACCGAATCCGCGCAATCCGCGGCACTCGTGTCATTGTCGAGCTTAGCCAAGCGATGAGCCAGCTCCTCATCGTCGATCGCCCCCTGGGCGTACCGGTGTCGCAGCACCTCGATGGCGGTTGGCGCGGATGCTGAAGGTGCTGGGCGGTCCGATCGCCCGATCGCATCCGCGAGCCAGGCCGCGCCGAATACCACTAGCGCCAGTGCCCCGACCAGCAGCAGCAGCCCGGCAAACATCATTCCCCAGCCCATTTCCGCTGTCATCAGCATCGTGGTGCCTCCTCGCTGCGCAATGCGCAATTTTTTCTAGTGCCTCGGTACCGAAGTCGTCAGTGACAACGCGTGCAGCCACCTTGGCTGCACGCATCGCTGCGGCGCACCTTGACCTACTATCTCGGTACCGAGATAGTAGACGAGTTAGCCGGTTCACGCCGCCGGTGACTCACAGGAGTGGTGATGCACGATGTGCTGCTGACGCTGGCCCGTCCGGCCTGTCGGTCGGGATGGGCGTGATGACGTGGATGATGATGCGCGGTCACCACCGCGACGCGCCTCCCACCACCGCGACGGGTGATCCCGCGTCGGGAGCCGGGACCGCCCAACTCGGCCCGGAGCAGATGGCGCCGCTCATCCCGGTGGACATCGATGTCGCGGTGACGACGAAATCCCCGATCCGACACGAAGTCTCGTGAAGGCGAGGATTCGAGCCTTGCGCACAAGGGGTACGCGCAGACCTCTGGAGGGTCGACGTTCCGATGCCCCATCGGTCGCCGGGGTAACAGACCCAGCCGGTGGCTGCCTGCCGCTGGCGTCATGGCCGTCGTCACCTTCGCCGCGGTCATCGGCCTGGTCATCGTCAGAGAACGTCCCGCTGACCCGATCGTCGCCGGTGGGATTCCCACGACACCATTGACCTCGGCCACCGGCACGGACAGCCCACCGCCCTGGCCCGCACTGAACGACCTCCCCGCTGCCGTGGGGCAGTCCGGGCTGCCGCTGTTGCGCTAGGAGGGCTCGGTGCTCCACTTTCATGCTCACCTCGACGTGTTCGTCAACGGCAAGGCTGTGGCGGTTCCCGCCGGCATCGGGATCGACGAGCGTGGCGGCGCGATCAGTCCGCTGCAATCCACAACGCCAGCGGCGTCATCCATATCGAATCACCGACCCAGAGCGCGTTCACCCTCGCCCAGTTCTTCTCCGAATGGAATGTCACGTTGACCGCATCGCGGCTCGGAGACCGCACCGCCACCACCGGTTCCCCGCTGCACACCTACGGCAACGGCCACCAGGTGACCGGCAGCCCCGGCGCTCTGACCTTCCACGGCCACGACGAGATCGGGCTGGTCTACGGGGCGGCCCCCGCCCAGATCCCCGGCGGTTACGCCTTTGGCGACCTGTAGCCAGCGCGGCCGTCACTGCCTGTGAGCCGGGCGCGGAGAGATCGGCGGGACGAGGTGGCCGAGGGCACACGTGCGACCTTGAACTCGATGGGGCGCCGCGGCGAACTCGGGCCACCCTTACAATCGGGCGGGTTTAGCGGGCTAGGGGTCCCCTCGGGGCGACAACTCCTCGGGAGCGCCACCACCGTTACTCCAGTCATGGATACTTCGTCGCAGATCTCAACCACCGCAGTCGTTCTCGGTCTGCCAGCTACCTCACCAGCGTGGACCCCGGAACCCCGATGCTGGACCAATCCCCTCGACATTATGCCTACATTTCCTACTTCGTCCCTCGGTTGCTCGAACCCTCGTGGTGTCCGATACCGCCGACCGGCGTCCACCCACCAAGTCCAGCGGTCCGCCACAGTGGTCGCGTGATGGCCACTGTGGCGGTTGCTTGTTCCTTACATCATTCCCGCGCAGCACGGGCACGGTTCCTTCATGTCGGCGCAACACGTGCACTCGTCCGTGGGCATCGCCATCATCGCCTCGCTACAGCACCACATCAGCGGCTTCGCGCCACCAGCGGTGTACGTGACCGCCTTGGGATCCCCGCCGGTGACGTCGAAGTAGATCTTGCCGGTCGAGGTTTGACCTTGAGCCAACGTGGCAGCTGAGATGCCCTGCGGACTCGCCACCTGCCACAGCACGGGGTAGCTGCTGCCGCCAGTTTTTGCGTTGAAGTTGGGGATCACGGGTGTCGAGGTCCCCGAGATCGCCGTCACCGTGGCGGTCGCCTCCCACAGCTGCCCGGCCACCGGGAATCCAGGCGCTACGTCACCGCTCTCCTTCAGGTCTGTTACCGACCAGTCCTGCAATCCACCGCCATCTCGCACCTGCTGGTGCGATCCGAAGCGGTGCGCACAGTCCTCCGCAGCCGACGCCACCCCGGCGAAACTCAACCCCGCCATCGCCGTCATGGCGATCAATACCGCCACTCGATAAAACTTGCGCATACCCACTCCTCGTCCTTGGCCCCCGGTCACCGACCGCATGGCATCTACTATGTTCGTACCGAGATAGTAGATGATGCTCGTAGCCAATCAACATGCCCCCCGTCAGGGGCCCGATGAGAAGGGTTGAAACTCATAGTCGAATCCAGAGAAGGTGGTCATACGTCGGCCGCCGCAGTTTCACCAGACGAATACTGTTCGCCGGCAACGGAGGTCGCTTCGGCGCACGACGGTGAATCGTCAACCTATCGGGGCCCACGGATAGAATTGCTCGTCATCCGCGATTGCCCTTACGCGACGCTCGCCGGGGCGTTGATCACAATGACACTCAACGAACTGGGCCTTCACCACACACCGGTACTGACCACGGTGATCGACACCACTGCCGAAGCGATTCGTCGGAGGTTCACCGGATCGCCCAGCATCATCATCAACGGTGTCGACCCGTGGGCGCACCCTGACGAGTTACCCGGCCTTGCCTGCCGTGTGCTTCCGTCCGGGGACGGACTGCCCACCCCGGAGCGCCTCGCCCAAGCATTGTGCACAGCCGTGGTCGATGACCGTCAGACGCTAGCCGGCGGAGGAGACTCGTCCCGAGTCTGTTGAAAAGAAGCCGTTTCGGGCTGCCCACTTTGTCGGCCGGTGGCGGTGTCTCATTTGTTGTCTCACACTCGGCGCGCGTCTTCGATCCTTGAAGTCGCAGTAAAACGAAACCCCAGTCGGCCACCACCACATGTTTCGGCACGGTGGTTCGATAGGGAGGCCCTGGGCCACCTCCTGCGCACCTTCTCCTACGACCCGCCCGGCGATTCGACTTCACACAGTTGGACATTGCCGCCAAACCTGATTACCCCGATGGCCATCTGCATGAGATGGTTCACCCATTCACCCAGAGTGGCGACTGCGCCTGAAGCCCGCCACGGCGACGAAGCACAGCGCGACACATCGGCAGCCAAGAAAGGCCTGAAAGATCGTGGTCGGTCAGTATTCAGCCGTTCTGAGACACGCTGTGCTGCCAGGTCTTAACATTCACTGAGTAACCTAGTAGAAGTGACTGGGGAGCAGCGGATTTCGTCGGCAGCCGCTACGCATCCAGCCACTGCTCATAGACCTGAGAAGGAGATCGATGTTCGCTGCGACGCCCATCTTCGACGCTTTGGCCGAAACATTGCTGGGTCGGGAAACTGACTTCGTACCGCAATGGCTGACCGTTCGTCGTAACGGGTACAGCGAGTCACCGCCGAATGGGTGGGCCCGCCATCAACTCCCCCGGTCAGCTTTGCACTCATCCGACGTCCCCGGCGGTGCGCGCCGCATGTCTAGCACCGACTGAAGCTTCCTTGTCCGCTTGGGGATGCGCCCGTACGTCGTCCCTGGTCTGCCACCCCCTTCCCCGCGGCGTGAAGCCAAGTCGTGGGGAGTTTGGCGCAGTGGTGTTCGTTTCGAACTCGTTCAACCTCGCAATGGCAGGACCGACCTCCTACGGCGGCCTTACGTGACGGCTGCGCCGACCGGCTCAACTGCAGACGAGCACACCGGAAGCGGCCAGCGTCAGACCCGCCAATGGCGCCAGCGCGATGAGGCCCGCCGCGCCGGCCAGCGCAGCCTCCCTGCCCCGCAAGCGGTTTACTGGCGGCAGGGTCAATCGCTCGACGCGACTCACCACGGCGACATCGGCGGCACCCAACGCCGTCGCTGGCGCCGCGCCAGCCAGCGCGAGCAGCCCACGCAACACGGTGTGGCGGCCGAACCGTCGGGCCGCGGCATCATCGGCGCACATCTCCAGCAACCGCGTCACCTCCAGGGCGCCGTCTCGCATCAGCGCCAGCCGCGGCAGCACCGACGCCACCGCGCGCACGAAGATGGTTACCTCGAGGTGGCGTCCGCGTACGTGGGCCCACTCATGGGCGAGCACCGCCTTCATCTCGTCTCCGTCGAGGGCGGCGACGGCGGCGCTGGTCATCACGATCGTTGACGGCTTGCCGGCTACGCAGTAGGCGGCGCGGACATCGGCGTTGACCACGAAAGTGCGGTGGTCGAGGATGGGACGGCCCACCAGCCGGATGCCGTGGGCGTGGCCGTGGGCAAGCGTCCGCAACCGCGTCACGGCGCACACCAGTCGGACGGAGACAACCAAGACCGCCCCGACCACCGCGCCGGCGCTAAGCAGCAGCACCGCCCGTGGTGCGCCACCAGACTGGCCAGCGAGCAGCCGACATACGAACTCGATGCAAGAGTCAATGAAGGTGTGCCGCTGGCTCCCGTGCGCGACCTCATCGACAACGATCAACACTGCCGAAACTAGCCAGGTCGCAAGCACGCTGACGATTGCGATCAACCACATCGCTACACCCAGCCGGGGGACGCGTCCCGCCCTGGTGAGCGCCCGCAGCACCGGCGGACCACCTAGGAGAATCGCCGCGCTATACAGCAGCAGGCAAGCGGCCAGGCTCACTGGCGCTTGGCATTGGTGGCGCGTTTCGACACGCGGCGCAGTGCCGAACGCAGCCTCTCGGACTCCTCCGGTCCGATCTGTTCGATGAAATGGTTCAGCACCAGTTCGGAGCGACCTCCCCCGTCAAGCGCCTCGCGCATCAAACGGGCGGTGTGCTCCTCGCGGGTCATCACCGCCCAATAGCGGTATGCGCGACCGTCGCGTTCGCGGTCGAGCCAGCCTTTGGTGTGGAGATTGTCCATCGTGGACATCACCGTGGTGTAGGCAATCTGCCGCTGCTGTGCCATTTCCTCGAATATCTCGCGCACCGTCACGGTGTAGGGATCGTGGTCCCACATGCGATCCATCACTGCGGCCTCCAGCTCGCCGAAACCCCGAACCCTCACCGCACAACCTCCACCGTCGTTGCTGGGCAGCCTACCTCGCGGCCCTGTCAATACCGCGGACGCGCAGTGGTCACCGCGCGTTCCCATGGCGGGCTCGGTTGCACTTCCTCTGTACGCAGGTTCTCCGTCGGTCATCGGGTGACCCCGAAGGCACGGCGATGATGCCGGGGATCGCCGTCGCTCACGACGAGTGCGGGCCGCCCGCGGCCCCACACGGCCGTCGGGAAGCGCCTCGTCCCGTTTGGTCTCAATTGGCCAAGTCGGCGATGCCGCAGCAGGATCGGACAGTTCCCTCTGGTTCGGTCGACGTATGCGGAGTATCGGGAAGGCGATTCTCTCCCCTGAGACCGACAGGCGCCGTGGTACTCAGCCAGCTGTGCACGACGCCAGCACACTCATCAACAGGTAGCACCGATGTCGCCGCCCACGTCGCGCAGCTTTACCAAGGCACCCGGGGTCATGCGCACGAAGATGGAGTTGGCCAGCTGCTCACTCGGCACGCCGGCGGCCGCGGCGACGCCCGCAGACACGGCCAAGCCGATCCCCCGTCGCATCCACGGCCTTACCGCAGGTGGCGGTGAAGAACCACCGGGCCAAACGGTGTCCTTCAGATACGACGTGAGCGCATCGTCGGTTCGTCCCCCGCCACCGAGATGGTGTCGACCGCGCGGGTCACCCGTGGTGCGCGGGCGCGCTCGGGGCCGGGCAAAAGCGCCGCGGTGGCCACGATGGCCGTCATCCAACACGCGATGAGAACGCCGACAAGGAGTGGCCATTCATGCCAATCATCGCCCATCACCGGATGCGTCATCAGGTCGGCAGCCGTCACCGTGCTCATCTCGCCCTCCTCAGTCACCACGGTGTGTCCTGCGGGCTGCGATACAGGTGTTGGTCTTGTGAAGATTCGTTGAAGATGACGCTTGGCGACGTCTGTGCGCCGGACCCGGCACCATGAACGTCATGAGTGATCCCGCATTGCGCACCGACGACCGTTCGCCCGAGTTCCGGGCGCTGGTGGTCGACGATGAAACCGCGTTGGCCGAAATCGTGGCCAGCTACCTGATTCGGGAACATTTCGACACGCGGGTCGCTCATGACGGCGTTGCCGCCGTTGCTCTGGCGCGTGACCATGACCCCGATGTCGTGATCTTGGATTTGGGTCTGCCCGGCATGGACGGGTTGGAAGTGTGCCGTCAACTCCGGACGTTCTCTGACGCCTACGTCGTGATGCTCACCGCGCGCGACACCGAGCTGGACACCATCGTCGGACTCAGCGTGGGAGCCGACGACTACGTGACCAAGCCGTTTAGCTCTGGTGAGCTGGTCGCGCGAATACGGGCGATGTTACGCCGCCCTCGCTCGGTACCTGGCGCCGCGGCCGCTGCTCCGGACGCCCCGGCGCCCCTGGTCCTGGGGCCGCTGCGCATCGATCTGGCGGCCCGCGAGGTGTCCCTCGACGGTCACTCGATCCCCTTGACGCGCACCGAATTCGACCTGCTCGCCGCGCTATCCGGGCGGCCCGGCATGGTGATGAGCCGACGCCAGCTGCTCGAAATCGTGCGCGACGGCCCATGGGTAGGCAACGACCACCTCGTCGACGTCCACGTCGGGCACGTGCGCCGCAAACTGGGAGACGACCCCACAAACCCCCGATACATCATCACCGTGCGCGGCGTCGGATACCGGATCGGCAGCCTCCAATGATCATCTCGGCACTGCGCCGCCGACCCGGCCTGGGCATGCGGCTGCTCATCGCGCAGACCCTGGTCCTGCTCGCCGGGGCGATCACCACCTGGGTGGTCGCCGCCCTCGTCGGACCACCGCTATTTCGAGAGCACTTGCGTCAAGCGGGGGTATCGGCAGGTTCGGCAGAGCAGCTGCACGCCGAGGAGGCGTATCTGTATGCCACCGTGTTCTCCGTGGGCGGCGCGGTCGCGGTCTCCGCGCTAACCGCGTTCGCGGTCTCGCTCTACGTCAGCCGCCGCCTGCAGCGGTCGGTCACCGAGGTGGCCGCCGCAGCCAGCGCCGTCTCCGAGGGCCGGTACGAGGTCCGGGTGGCCCCACAGAACCTCGGTGAGGAGTTCGACGCGCTCTCGGCAGCCTTCAACCAGATGGCCGCCCAGCTCCAGGCCATCGACACCACGCGCCGCCAGCTCTTCGGCGACCTCGCCCACGAAATCCGCACACCGGTGGCCGTGCTCGAAGCATGGTTAGAAGCCGTCGAAGACGGTGTTCGGCCGCTGACTCCCGACACCATCGCGTTGATGCGCGATCAGTCGCGCCGCCTGGTCCGGTTTTCCGGAGACCTCGGCGCGCTGGCTCAGGCGGAGGAAAGTTCAGCCACGATGTCGTTCACCGACATTGACGTCGCCGACGTGATCACGACGACGGCTGCCGCCGTGGCCGACCGGTATCACGCCAAGGGCGTGGCGCTGTCGACGCACCTAGCAGCAAGCCGACATCATCTGTGGGGAGACCCGCAGCGGCTGAGCCAAGTGCTGACCAACGTCCTCGACAACGCGCTACGGCACACCTCCGCACATGGCCGGGTGGACGTCAGCACTGACACGGAGGGCGACCAGCTCGTCATTCGCATCGCCGACAACGGCGACGGTATTGCCGCGCCGCATCTATCGCTTATCTTCGATCGCCTCTACCGCGCTGATGCCGCCCGCACCCGTGACCACGGCGGTTCGGGCCTGGGGTTGGCCATCGCCAAGGCTCTCGTCGAAGCACACGGTGGGCGCATCGGCGCCGCCAGCGGCGGCGTCGGCGGCGGCGCGATAATCACGATCTATTTACCGCTGCCGACGAACCCGCCGCCACTGGGCACCTCAGACGTCGCCCACCCGCCGCCCACCGCCTGAACTCCGAGACGAATCGGCCGAACCAGGGCGCCGTCTCACATCGAGGCCAGCATCGACTCCATGGAGTCGATCTCCTGCTGCTGGGACGCGATGATGGTGCGCGCCATCTCGGTTGCCGCTGGGAACTGGCCGCTGTCGACCTCGGTTCGAGCCATGGCGATGGCTCCCTTGTGGTGTTCGATCATCTGAGTCAGGAAGAGCTTGCTCGCTGCGGCGCCCTGGGCGTTCTGCAGTGCTGCCATGTCCTGCTCGGACATCATGCCGCCACCCATGCTGCTCATGTCGTGACCGGGCATCTCCGACATGTCCGGCATGTCAGAACTGGGCGCCGGCACCTTCCAATCGGACAGCCAACCTCGCATCGTCTCGATCTCGGGCCCTTGCGCTGCCTTGATTTCGTTGGCCAACGTCATGACCGCAGGATCGATGCCCTGCTTGCCCAGCAGCATGTCACTCATCTCGACTGCCTGCTGATGGTGCGGGATCATGCCCTGCGCGAAGGTCACGTCGGCGTCATTGTGCGCCTGCTCGGTCTGGCCGCCCGTCGTCGCGGGGGCCGCAGCCGCCGACGTCTGCGAGCTGCTCGTCGCCGACATGTCTTGGTCCGCAGGGGTACTGCTACAGGCGCCCACCGTCAGCGTGGCCGCCACGGCACTGACAACCAGCATTCCGACCCGTGTCACGTCCATCATCCAAATCCTCCACCATCGTTTATCTGCCGTAGGTCCGACTTTTGCTCGCCGACCTCGTTCGACCGACCAGCGCGAGCGGATCGGGACACCCAGCTTGACCGCCCCGCCTAAGGGTGACCGCGACGTTCGATGAAGAAACGGTAAAGCCGATCGTCTAGGTCCCGACGTTGCGCCGGTCAGTAACGCCTGGCGTTGTAGAACGGCGACGACGAGATCGGCGCCACCTTCACCGGTGTGCCGAAGGTCTAGGCGTGCACCATCATCCCGTCGCCGATGTAGATGCCGGCATGAGACACGTCGGAGTAGAACGTGACGATGTCGCCCGGCTGCAAGTCGGCTTCGGTGACCGGCTGTCCACCCACGGCCAGAGCTTGACCAAGCGCGGCAACTTGCGGCAGCTGTGAATCCCTTCATGCGGCTTTCAGTCTCGATAGAGACGACCCACTGGACGGACAACTCGTCGATCAACTGCTGCGGCGAACTCGCGGTCAACACCACAGACGAGCCAACGGGCAGCGAACCGTCTTTACCGAATCTTCACGGAAGAGCCAAACCAACCATAAGCGCCCACGTGACACTGAAGGTCGCAGCAACCGCGCCGCGCAGGCAGTCCGTACCTTCGAAGGGGTGGTTTCGTGCCAACCGACCACACGTCACCGTCCGCACGTCTCAGTCGCAGATTCGCACCACGACGGCGCCGGCGTTTCGCTGCGGCGATCGCCGTGCTCGTGGCCTCGACACTCGCCGTGGTGGCGTGCGCGAATCCAGCGACCACCACGACGGCAGAGGCGCCAGCTTCGATCGCCCAGAAGGGCGAACCCTACGCGGACCTGCTCGAGCCGTGGTTGCAATCCTCGGTAACGGACGGCGCGGTCGGGGTGCCCGTCGACGCACCGGTGACCGTAAAGGCCGGTGACGGCGTGCTCGGCGCGGTGAAAATGGTCAATGCGCAAGGCGAGACCGTGGCCGGTCAGGTTGGCTCGGACGGCGTGACGTGGTCCACCGCGGAACCCCTGGGTTACAACAAGCGATACACGTTGACCGCCGAGGCACTCGGGATCGCCGACGCGATCACTCAGCAGATGACGTTCCAGACTCAGTCGCCAAAGAACCTGACGATGCCCTACGTGATGCCGAACGATGGCGACGTGGTAGGCGTGGGCCAGCCGGTAGCCATCCGTTTCGACGAAGACATCACCGACCGCACGGCTGCACAACAGGCCATCGAGGTCACCACGAGCCCCCGCGTCGAGGGAGCGTTCTACTGGCTAAGTGATCGCGAAGTCCGTTGGCGCCCAGCGGAATATTGGACACCCGGCACGACCGTCGAAGTTGCGGTGAACACCTACGGTGTAGACCTTGGCGAGGGACTGTTCGGACAAGACAACATCCTCACCCGCTTTACCGTCGGCGATCAGGTCATCGCCACCGCCGACGACGCCACCAAGACATTGACGGTGCGACGAAACGGCGAGGTAGTCCGGACCATGCCGATGTCCATGGGAAAGAACAGCACCCCTACCGACAACGGCGCCTACATCATCGGCGATAGATACGCCAACCTCGTCATGGACTCATCGACCTACGGCGTCCCCGTCAACTCACCCAACGGCTACCGCCTCGACGTGGATTGGGCTACCCAGATGTCCTACAGCGGCATCTACGTCCACTCCGCCCCCTGGTCGGTGAGCAGCCAAGGCAAGACCAACGTCAGCCACGGCTGCCTCAACGTCAGTCCAGACAACGCAAAGTGGTTCTACGACAACATTAAACGTGGTGACATCGTTGAAGTAGTCAACACGGTGGGGTCGACCCTCTCGGGCGTCGACGGCCTCGGCGACTGGAATGTTCCCTGGGAACAATGGCGGACTGGCAACACCACCGTCTAACGACCGCGGCCATCGGCGGGGCGGCGTTGTCACAGACTGGCCACTCACATCTACGTAGAAATTGCGTAGGCTTTTGTCGAGTGACGTATCGCGGGAACCGCGGCACGTCGTATAAGTGTGAAGGTTCGACGTCAGGAGGAGTCATGACTCGGCGAACCACCGCGTGCGCTGCGCTTGGCGCAGTCGCCGTCGTCGACCTCAGTGCCACGCTATCGGCGGCTCCGACCGCCGACGCCGAACCGAGAGCACGATAAGCGACCCACGACAGACAAGCAGCTGCGTCGGCGCCGACACGCAAGCGCAACTAGCACCAAAGTTCGACCCGAGAACGATTACTTAGGAAGGGATAACTATGACTGACCTCGCCCACTCCACCTCGAGCCGGCCCCAACGGCTCTACCAAGCCTTGGCGATCACGGGCATCGCGGTGGGAATCTTCGTCATTGCCGCTGGCCTGTACTTCCTCATCGCACGTCCGGGTTGCTGCGATTCCATGAATATGAGCAAGACCAAGATGATGGAACAACCGATGGACATGCCGTCGATGTCGCCAATGCCGGGCGCATCCGTTCCTGCGCCCGCGCCCTGAAGATCCTCGTTGCGACACGCCCCCAATCGATGAGTGGCCGTCTCGGTGATTACGGTCCTACACGTGCGGTGGCCTCTCAGCGCGGCCGAACGGATTTCAACGCTGTGTTCGCTACGCCACAGCGGGAGTCCATGAACTCGGATGACGTGGGTGCTATTGCCCTCCAGCCTCAACCCCGGCCCAGGCACACCGGATCTACGGTCTTCCTCCGTATATTGTCGAACACACGACGCTCAACCGTGGACGCGGTTTAATTCGGTGCTGCGGTACGCCGCTGCTCTGGCGCTTTACAGACTTTCCAGTGAACTCAAGAAGGACGCATCCGAATGGCACCTCTCACACGCCTTCTACTGACCGTCTTCGTGGCCATCACCGCAATCATCGGGTTTGGGGTCTACCTCTCGGCCCAGGACAAGGGCATACCCGCCTCCGCCCAAGCTGAGGGTGGAGACGTCGGTCAGCTTGTCCGGGACAACAGTCGCCGCCTCAGTACCGCGACGAACAGCGATGTCAACTTCGTCGAATTCCTCGACTTCGAATGCGAGGCCTGTCGGGCAGCCTTCCCTATGGTTGAACAACTGCGTGCCGAGTACGGAGACCGCGTCAACTTCGTCGTCCGCTACTTCCCAATTCAGTCTCACTTCAACGCGGAGAGGGCGGCGCGAGCGGTCGAGGCGGCGGCCCAACAGGACAAGTTTGAGCCTATGTACAAGAAGATGTACGAAACGCAAAGCGAGTGGGGCGAACAACGAACTCCTGCGGACTCCCGATTCCGCGGATACGCCGACGAACTTGGACTCGACATGGCGGCGTTCGATGCCGCCTACAACGACCCCGCTACGCTCGATCGTGTCAATGTCGACGTAGCTGACGGCAAGGCCCTCGGCGTACAGGGCACACCGACCTTCTTCCTCGACGGAACGGAAGTGGAGTTCAGAAGCTACGACGACATGAAGACCGCAATCGAGCAGGCACTGAACAGCCAGCCTTAGTGCGGGGCAGCCGGTGTCGGCGGACGAGGTCGACACGTCGGGACGTAGCGGGAGGTGCCATTGCGCGACACCGGGTCGGCGCCAATCGTCGGCCCGGAGGCCAGCGTGAACGCGCCGCTGTGCGCCTGTGGGGTCGTCAGGAGCCGATACTCGGCGCGCCCGTCTTCCGCACCGTTGCAGCCGAGCGGACGCGCTGGACGATCGGCGCTGCAAGCACCGCCAGCATCGCCACGAGCCCGCCAGCAGCCAGAATTTGGCCGCCCAATCGCTGGTCGCCGAGCAAGTTCGTATGCCAGCCCAATTTCAACGAGCGGTAGAAGGCGCCACCGAGAGTGTCGCGCATGGTCGTCACTAAGACTCCAGCGAGGACGAATTGGGACAGCGCTAACAACAGTATTGCCATCCGCCACTGCTTGGGCATCGGCCGTAGCACCGGATCGACGCCGCTGACGGCGGCGAAGAACCATACACCGCTGAGCAGGAAGTACCCGATCATGAGTATGTGGGGAGCGTGCTCGCTCACGGCGGCATCGAAGATGACCTCGAAGCACAAACCGTAGACGCCCACCAGAAGAAGCGCGAGAGCCGTCCACGGACGAGCGATCAGACCCAGCGAAGATGAATTCAGTGCGGTCACAAGCCATTCGCGCGGGCCAGGCACCGCCTTCGTATGCGATGCTCGCATTGCCCTCAGCGCTAGGGTCGCCGGCGCGCCCTGCACGAGCAATACCGGCACCCCTATCGTGAGGATCAATTGAACGACGGCGTGCATGCTGAACATTGCCGCCATGTACATGCCAAGTCCTGACGAAGTGGCGAACACCAATGTGAGGCAACCCATCACCCACGATGCGGTGCGCCGCTTCGACCATGAGGCACCGCCGCGAGCTAGCCGATACACCGCAGCAAGGTAGATGCCGACCAGGACGAGCGCCGCCGTGCCGAATATCAGGTCGAAACGCCATTCGAGGAAGACCCGCGTGATCGTCGGTGGCTCGGCGAGGTCGAAGCCCAACTCAGCTTCGGCCGGAAGCGGTTCGCGCGTCGCGAGCGGTGGTGGCGTACGACCAAGCCCGACGGCTACGCCGACCGCGACGCCGAATAGGGCGGCTTCGGTGAGTGCGAGCCGCAGCAGCGCACGGCGCGACGTCGGATCACGCTGCAGCGCAACGATCGACGATCGTCGATGTCGCCATCCAATTGCACCGAGCCCAATCAAGGCCGCCACCTTCCCTACGACGAGGAGTCCGTAACTGCTGCTCAAGATGTCCGACAGATCTATGCGGACCGCCGCGTTGACGAATCCGCTCACGGCCATGGCCGCGAAGCACCACAACGCCAGCCTCGAGAAACGGCGGGCGGCGATGTCGGTGTGCCCGCCGCCGCGCAGTGCGTGCCCAAGCAGCGCCAGCAACCCGCCGGCCCACAATGCTCCGGCGACGAGATGGATGATCAGGCTGTTGGTCGCGATGTCGTGCGAGCCGCCCGAGGAGGAGTGCCCCGTCACGGCCAGCGGCATCAACGTCACTAGGCCACTGAGCAGCAGGGCGGGCGTCCATGACCACCGCAACACCGGCAGGCTCGCTACGGCAACGACCGCGGCCAAGATCGCTGTGGTACGCCACGCCGACGTGGTTTCGACGAGGTCGGTCGCTGACCAAATGTCCAGCGGCGACAGATCGGTCAACGGCACCCCTGACACGTCGGAGACCGTCAGCGCGACCAACACTGCAGCGCACATCGCCCAGACCGCGCAAGCGGCACCGCCGGTCCGAAGCGCTCGGTACCCGTCGACGTCGAGCACTCCATTGGCCTGCGGCGGGACGAGGAAGGCCGCGAACAAGAAGTGTCCGATCGCCACTATCGCAGCGATCTCGCCGGCGGCGCGCAGGAAGGGCAGCCCGTAGGTGGTTACCGGTCCCGGATCACTAAGCCCAGTCACCGCCAGCGCGTCTGGTAGTACCAGGGCGCCGATCGTGGCCGCGCTCACGCCTGCCAGCAGTGCGACACCAAGCAACACGGCCCGCCCCACCCGGCGTGGAGTATCAGTCGACGTCGCCACGCCTTCACCCTCCTTTTCTCTTTCCACCTTCTCTACTTCTACCCGTCGATCCGCCAGGCCCACTGTCGCGGCGTCACGACAGCACGGGGCCTCCCAAACCGACGGCTGGCCACCCGACGAACAACCCAGCGGCTCGGCGGTCTGCGAATGTCCTCGACGACACGACAGCGACTGTGTCGCTGCTGATCCTCGCCACGGTCATCCCGGCCAGGTAGAAACGGTCAGTCGGGCCCACGAAGCAGGGCGAGCACCGAGACCGTCCGGCATCGCCGGCGCGTGGGGATACGTGAGTGCGTGGCCTGAGATGGCGGTCGCGTGTGACTACCATCCACGCAGCCTGACGTCCTTCGCATGCACTCGTCCGTTGCCTGCTGACTGCTACGCAGGTCCCATGCATGCTGCCGGACCCGACGTCACATCATCTACTATGTAAGTACGTACAACAAATTCCGCCCAGCCGCCGCGAGCGTCGGTCGGCGGCTAGTGGAAGGGAGAGGCCCGAATGCGGTGTCCGCCAGTCAGCCCAGTCGTCACGATGATGACGGTCGCCCTAGCAGCTGTGACGATTGCTCTCGCGCCGTCGGCCTCGGCCGAGCCACAGGTTCCCGTGCCCGCACCCGGCGATCCCCTCACGATCCCCAACTCGACGGCACCGAATCCGTTCGCCGCTCCAACAACCGGCCCATCATCGACGGCTGTCAACGACTTAGCCGCCGGCCAGAACCCAGCGCCCTACACCGGACCACCGGTCTTCGCTCCACCCACGTTCAATCCGTCGAATGGCTCGACGGTTGGCGTCGCCAAACCGATAATCATCAACTTTCAACGTCCCATCGTCGACCGCAACCTGGCCGAGGACGCGGTCCACGTCTCCTCCTCCCCCGCAGTCCCGGGCAGGTTCTATTGGATGAGCCCAACTCAACTCCGATGGCGGCCCACTGACTTCTGGCCGGCCAACACCACGGTCAGCATCGATGCCGGTGGTACGAGGTCGAGCTTCCGCACCGGCGACTCGCTGGTGGCGACCATCGACAACGCCACCCTCCAAATGGAGATCATGCGCAACGGCGAACTCGAGAAGACCATGCCGGTATCTCTAGGAAAGCCTGGCTACGAGACACCCAACGGCACCTACTATGTGCTCGAGAAGTTTGCAGACATGGTGATGGATTCCTCCACTTACGGTGTGCCGGTCGACGCAGCCGAAGGTTACAGGCTCAAGGTCCAAGATGCGGTGCGCATTAGCAACACAGGCATCTTCGTCCACGGCGCACCGTGGTCGGTCGGCGATCAGGGTAAGCGCAACGTGAGCCACGGCTGTCCGAATCTGAGTCCAACCAATGCGCAGTGGTTCTACGACAACTTTGGCAGCGGGGACCCGGTCGTGGTCAAGAACTCCGTCGGCATCTACGACGAGAACGATGGAGCCCAGGACTGGCAGATGTGACGTCTAACCGACCGACAGCCGCATCCTCACAACGTAGTCAACCCACTCGACTTCGCCGGGGAGCCATCGCGAACTAGCCGGGCTGCCAACGCGGCGAACACCAGCGCGGTCGTCACCCACATCACCAAGGCGGTCCCCAATGAATGCAACCGGAATTCATAGAGGTCGTCGGCGGCGAATCCTGGGTACACGATGGCGCCGGTGTGATCGCGCAGCGCGTTCGGTGTTTCATCGAAAGTCGGCAGCACCCGCATCACGAGCGCAGTCGCCAGAACATACGATCCCGCAGCCGCGAGCGTCGCATTCCAGTGGCCCAAGCGTGGTGACAGCCGACGGGCCACCCACACCGCCGAGATCACCAGGACCGCCGACAACACCACCATGAGCACGAACAGCATGCTGCGCTGCTGAAGAGTCCCCTCCTGCCCTACCGCAGGCGGATTCTTCGGATACTTCAACGCCGGGACCAAGTAGAGCGACAAGAACATCCCAGCGGCTAGCAGAACGGCTAGCAAGCGCGCGGAGAAGTTCCCAAGGCGCCCGTAGGCGACGCAGAAGACCACCGCAAACAGCGCTCCCATGGCAACACTGAATGCAAGAACGCCGAAGCCCATCCCGATATTGGCCTGCACCCCGCGGGTGAACAATTCAACACCGTGGCCGGGTAGTTCCGCCGCCTTGGTGCGGCCCTCCTCGTAAGCCACAGCGCGGTCGATGACTGGCGTCACGAATAGCCGGGCGTATGCGAAGGACGTTAGGCCCGCCAGGGCGCCGGCGACCAGGCCGGCCGCGATGAGTCGCTTTTCCATGATCGAAATTCCTATCAGTGGTACGGCGTCAAGCCGTGGCGGGTGTGAAGCGATGACTCTAGATGGTCCTCGTCAGGCCTCCCAGCATGAAGCGCGGCGGCGCGCCTCGGGGCGATGCACGCCCTTAGCAGCCCGTTCCATTCTCGCGACGGCGCGGACGGTTCGGCATGTGAGCGAATAACACTGTTGGCGAGCATGATTCGGGGCGCAAGGTCACCGTCCGCGTTCTACGAGCAGATTGATGAGGTTGACGTCGATGCGGCATTCCCACCGGCTGGCGAGGGCACCGGCGTGCCGAAGTGCGCCGCGACCTCGCCGACGAACGACTGAATGGTCTCCGGGCCCCCGTCACCCGACGACGTGCCGACATTGCCCACGCGCTCTGCGAATTGGCTCAAACAGGCCGTCGAGCAGAAGTAGAAACGATAAGTGCCTTCCTGATGCACGATCATCAGCGACTCGGCGTCCGTCGTGACATGCATCCGACATATCGGATCGACGTGCTCCTGGTGGCGGGTTCCGACGTCAAGGGCGAACGCTTCCACGAACGCACCCACGTTCCGCAATCGCAGCGGGCCCAACGGCGTCACCGCTAGACGGTCCACCCCTTGAAGCGCGGCCGCAGCTTCGGCGTTGCCGACGATCTGGCCTGGCCGGGCGATAGCCGCCAATCTGGCTGCCGTGTTGACCGTCGACCCGAAGACGTCTCCGCCGCGCTTCACTACCGACCCGGCATAGATTCCCGCGCGCAACAGCGGAAATCCGTCGATGCGACGGGTCTCTTGGTGAATTCGCCGAAGGAAGGCGAGTGCGGCAGTGGGGTCCGAACTGGTGATTAGCACGGCGTCACCGATGGTCTTGATCATGTCGTCTCCGGGCCCGAGGACCTTTTCGGCAATGGGGCGAAACGATCTGCCAGTACGGCAGCACGATGATCACCGTGGGCTTCGGTAAACGCCGTGAACCCAGCCATGTCCACGAAGATGACCACCGTGTCCACGTCGGCATGCTCGAATTCATCTGCGACACTGGGCGGGTCGATGGTCATCACGTCTCTTCTGCACGCTCCACGCGCGGCGCTGCTGGGGTGACCGACTGCATAGGCATCCCGAGAAGTCGCAATGCATTTGCGACGACGATGAGAGTCGAGCCTTCGTGGATGAGCACGGCGGGACCGATGCCCAGGCCGAAGACCGTCGCCGGGATGAGGACCGCGACGATTCCGAGACTCGCCCACAGGTTTTGCTTGATGACCCGCGAGGAGCGACGGCTCAGGCTCACCGCGAACGGTAAGGCGCGCAGGTCGTCGGCCATCAGCGCAACGTCAGCGGTCTCCAGCGCCACGTCGGATCCGGCCGCACCCATCGCGATACCCACACTCGCACCGGCCATGGCGGGCGCATCGTTGACGCCGTCGCCGACCATGCCCACGCGGCCGTGGCGTTCCCGCAAGACGGCGATTTGGGCCACCTTGTCCTCGGGCATCAGATCGCCGCGGGCGTAAGCGACACCAACTTCGGCGGCGACGGCGTCCGCCACCCGCTGATTGTCTCCCGACAGCATCACCGTGTTCTCGAGGCCGAGTTCGGCGAGCCGTGCGATCACCGTCGACGCCTCCGGTCGAGGAAGATCCATCAATCCGATTGCGCCCAACCACCGATCGCCCGCGCGGACGATCATCGTCGTGCGGCCCTGCTGTTCGAGACGACTCACCTCGGCAGCGAGTTCGGCCGGTGGCGGCTGGGCGGCGTCAGTGAACAGTTCGGTCTTGCCGATGTAGACCTCGACACCCTCGACGGACGCAACGATGCCGCGGCCAATCACCGCACGGACGTCGGTCGCGCGAAGCGTCGCCGCTCCGGCCAATCGCTGGCTGCCGTCGCGGACGATGGCACGGGCGAGCGGGTGGTCGCTTTGCTCCTCCACGGCCACGGCGATTCTCAACAGTTCGACCTCGTCGCTGTCCCCGGTGGCCCACACGTCGGCAATCCTGGGCCGCCCCTCGGTGAGGGTGCCAGTCTTGTCGAAGGCCAGCACGTCGAGTCGCCCCAGTTCCTCCAGCGCGGCGCCGCCCTTCATCAGGATGCCGGCCCGCGCCGCTCGCGCCACCGCCGACAACACCGCACTGGGCGTGGCTATTGCCAGCGCACACGGGCTGGCCGCCACCAGAACGGCAAGCGCCCGGTACACCGTGTCGGTGAACGGCTCGTCAACTACTAACCCGGCGAAGAGCAGCAGGACCACACCGACCAGGATCGCCGGCACGAAGATGCGCTGAAATCGGTCGGTGAAACGCTGTGTGGAAGTCGTCTTGGTTTGCGCTTCGGCCACCAAACGCGCCACCCGGGCCAAGGTGGAGTCGCCGGCGAGCCGGGTGACTTGCACTTCGATGGCGCCGGCGCCGTTTATCGTTCCGGCGAACACCCGCGACACCGCGTCAATGCGTTCTGGCGCAGCGGCGGCTGCCGTTACGTCCGGGACCGGAATCTTGTCGACCGGGACGCTTTCGCCGGTCACTGGCGCTTGATCGACGCTGCTGGCACCTGCTACGACGAATCCGTCCGCAGGCAGCCGCACGTTGGGGCGCACGACGACGACGTCCCCAACGCGCAGGTCCGCAACGGACACTTCGACGATGTCGCCGGTGCCGCCGCGCCGCACTAGGGCCGTCTTGGGGGCCAGCTCGGCGAGCGCATCGATCGCTCGGCGAGCGCGGCCCATCGCGTACCCTTCCAGCGCGTGCCCGACGCCGAACAGGAACAGCAAAAGGGCGCCTTCGGCGACTTCGCCGAGCGCTGCCGCACCTGCTGCGGACACCAGCATGAGGAAATCGATCTCGAAGCGGCCCTGCCGCACACTCGCGAGGGCTTCCTGCACGGTGAAGAACGCACCGAAGAAGAACGCCAGGCCGTAGGCCACCACCTCCACCGAGCGCGGCGTCTCGGCTAAGGCGGCCAGTAACCAGCCTGTCAGCAGCAGCGCGCCCGCCAGTCCCGCGAAGATCAATTCGGTGCGCTCGCCGAAGATTCCGCCGTGACCGTGTTGATGGTCGCCGTCGTCTCCGTCGTGGGCGACGGGAGTTTCGGCAACGGCGGTCTCTGCGTCGGGGACTACCCCTGACGGCGCCACCTTCGCGGCGATGACGTCTACGAGTTCTTGGGCCGTCACCATCGCCCGCTCGAACTCCAGCTGGACCGATCCTGGTGCCGCTGCTGCGGCGACGACGCCAGGAATCGTCGACAGTGTGTCGACGAGCGCAGTTCGCACCGCCTCATCGTCATCAGTGCCTGTGGTCAACCACCGCAGGTGCCCGTACGTCGACGTGATCGTATTGGCCACCTGCAGAGCCCGTCGCTGCACTTCTGTTGCGGTGGCAGCCTCGGCGTCGTAGTGCACGCAAAGGCGGGGTTCCGACGTGTCGCCATCGATGACGTGGGCCTGTTCGATGACTCCGTCGTCTCCCAGGTTGCGCCTGAGCCGGTCAGCGCAGCGCTCGTCGCTACCGGGAAGCAGGGCTGCTAGGTCCAGTGCAAGAGTGTCGTTCGCGGGCCTGGCGTCCGCGCCGCCGGTATTCACCGTCCCGCCGTTGCGATCTGCCATGCATGCGATAGTACGCATGTATGCATATCAATCAACCCGTTGCCGCGAAACCTCGCCGCGTCGGCGAGATAATCGGGCCGGCGTCATCGTCCGGCTGTGTCGGTCGATACGCCCAAGGGTGAGCGCGGTGCCCCCGGGAGTTTTCCGATAAGGCTCGACGGGACAGTCGCCGTGTGGCAGAACGGCCCCGTACCGGCGGCGCGCTCTCGAGAATCGGCGTACAACAGACCGTCCAGCTCGACATCTGTTGTCTCGCACTGCTGCTGCGAGCGTCGCCACACCTGACTGTTTCGTCGGGTTTCTTCTGGTGAACATAGACGATTCCGATGCGCAGCGTCGCGGCGCACGCACCGGGGGCGCGGCGCTATTGCCGGCGTCGCGAGGCGACGCCGGGACATCGGCGATGATGGGAGCACTACCAACGGTGACCGAGGCCCGTGGCGGTCTTCGACGGCCAATACGCTACGTACTTACCCTGGGGATCGTAGAAGTGACAGCCGCCATCGGGACTGGTCTGCGCCGTCCATCCTCGCGACACGGCCCACTCCACTAGCGCACCGACCATCTCACCGGTTGCCGGCGGCCCGTCGGATTGGTTCCGCCCCGCGCCGTGGAACTGCTGCATATGCCATGCCCTGGGCCTGCCATTGGCGAGGCCTCTTCCTCTCGTCTCATGTTGGTCGCCGCAACGGAGCTATGCGGGAGGTCGTTTCGCCGCGTCACCTACGTATCTAGACAGTACTTGTTGGTGGCGCCGATGGTGGAAAGCGCGTTCGGGGCATGAGCCGAGAATCGCTCAGTGAACGCCAGCAGCAAGGAAGCTCGGACGGCCACCCTCAGAACGCCCCGCGGTGCGTTCATCTCGCTATCCGGCGCCGCCGTTGGCTATGCGAGGTCAGGCCGTCCCGTTAGCGAATCGTCGGCTTGCACAACGAAGCGGCACTGACGAAGTTGTGAGCCGCCTCAGTGCGCGCAATAGGACGCCGCTTAGGGCCACCATCCGGTCAACGCACCCATCCTGCGCCCAAGTTCTGGCGCCAGGGAGCGTACGTACGTGGCCGACAGGTGATGAGAATCTCGGTAGATGAGGACGTTCCCTTCGGCGGCTCGGCAGTAGTCGTCTCGACACAGCGCACCGCTCAGATCGATCACGTTCATCTGCGGGAACCGTCCGGGGAGACTTGCGGCGGGATTGACGTCGTCGAGGACAAGTGCTCGTGGCATGCCGCACGTCGTCGCGTCACCACCGTCGGCGAGGCAATCACTCGGGAAGAAGGGGTCGCCGTTGCGGACCAGCCACGGTGTGTCGCGCATGCCCAGCACCTTCACCCCGTTGTCGGCGAACGCCTGCCAGATCGGCAGGTACGCCTCCGGCATGACGTCACCGGGCCCGGTGTCTCGTGGTCTTGTCACGGTGGTGAACACGTAGTCTGGGCGGTCGGCGACGATCTCCCGCATGGCGGCTTGGACCCAGTTGAAGCACTGTGGGTACGGCTCCCCCGACCCCGGGATGCGGGGCACTCGCTCCGCCGATAGGGGGCAGCCCATCTTGAGGTAGGTGACGACCTTGAAGCCGTGCAGTCGGCCGAGCAGGTCCAGCGCGGTGATCCAATGCTCGGCGTGCGAGCCGCCGGCCAGCGCGATGGTGCGGGTCGCGGCCCCGGAACCGTAACTGCACTTGCGCAGACTCGGGTCCGAGAAGTCGCTGATGCAATTGTCTTTGGTGCTCTGCGGCAGGTCGTCCTTGGCCTCGAGGACCGTGGGCCGCATGGGCAGCTGGGGGACCTTGGCACGGTCGATCAGCGCGCGGGCCCCTGGGTAGTCGCGCGAGGACAGACCGGACAATTCCTTGCCGTTGGCCCGCTGAACCGTCATGTGCTCGCGCCACGTGAACGACGTCGCCGCAAGCGCCACGCCCAGCAGCGTGACGATCGAGCCCAGCACGACGGTCGGCCGGCGCAGCCGGATGCGCAGCGGCACGGCGGACTTCGGCTTTTGAGCATTCGTCGCACGCATCCGCAACGGGTTCTCCACGAAGCGCGTAGTCAACCAGGCCAGCACACCGGAGGCCAGCAGGACGCCTGCGCCCTCGGTCAGGTCGGTCTGGGTGTGTCCGCTGTAGGCGAGCCAGAAGATCAGCAGCGGCCAGTGCCACAGGTAGAGCGAGTACGCCATCGCGCCGAGGGACACGAGCGGCGCGGTGGCGAGGAGGCGATTCGGTAGCGGCAACCCGCCGTCCACGCCAGCGAGATGCGGATCGGCGGCACGGTTGGCGGCGCTGAGGATGAACAGGATGGTCGCCCCGACCGGTACCAGCGTCCAGGGCCCGGGGAACTCCGCGACGCCGTCGAGGAATGCGCCACACGACAGAATCGCGGCGAGTGCGATCGCCGAAACGGTAGTCCGCAGCCACATCGGCCACCGCACGTGCCGGATTAGCGCACCCGCCAGCGCGCCGAGGAGAAGCTCCCAGGCCCGGGCGAAGCTGTCGTAGTAGGCGGTTGCCTGGTCCGCGTCATGCGCGATGATCGCGTAGACGAACGACGCCACGGTGAGCGCCGACAGCACCGCGATGAAGACGATCCGCAGGTGATGGCGGAGGAGGCGGCGCAGCAGGAACCCCAGGCCGAATACCAACAGCAACAAAGCGATGTAGAACTGCCCCTGCACCGACATCGACCAGATGTGCTGCAGCGGACTCACCGTTTCGCCCGCGCGCAGGTAGTCCGACGCCGTGGTCGCCAGTTCCCAATTCTGGTAGTAGCCAAGGCTCGCCAAGCTTTGGTCGGCGAACGTCTCCCACCGGGTCTCGGGCTGCACCAGGATCGTCAGCACCGCCGACGCGGACAGCACCACCACCAGCGCGGGGAGCAGTCGCCGGACCAGACGCCGCACCTCCGGCACGAGTGCCAGGGATGCGGTCGGATTGAGCGCGGCCCGCAACAGCCTTCCGCCGAAGAAGAAACCCGACAGCACGAGGAAGACGTCGACACCACCGGAGACCCTGCCGAACCACACGTGAAACACGGCGACCAGTGCGATCGCGACGCCACGTAGGCCGTCTAGGTCATGACGGTAGACGCCGAACTCGCTAGGGCGCAACGAAACAGAGGTCGCTGACCCCGAACCATTACGTCGAACCTCCCGCGGTTGAGCGACGGTCAACATGGCCGTCGAAACGACGCTCGGTGAGTCGTAATTTCAGCCGCGGTCATGACGCTGGCGAGACGAGATCGGTGTGTTGGATACGTGCGCACGCTGTGGCCCCGGCGTCAGCCCACCCCGGCGTAGGAGTGCAACCCCGCAATGACTAGATTGATGAAGAACAGATTGAAGACCATCGCCACGAATCCGGCCACGTTTATCCATGCGGCCTTCCTGTCACGCCACCCCGCGGTGGATCTAGCATGCAGATAGGCCGCGTAGGCGACCCACGCGACGAAAGACACCGTCTCCTTGGGGTCCCATCCCCAAAAGCGTCCCCATGTCTCCTCGGCCCAGATCGCGCCGAAGATGACGCCGAACCCGAAGACGGGGAACGCGAATATCGTGGTGCGGTATGCGAGTCGGTCCAAGATTTGCGCATCGGGCAGTCTGGACACGACGCCCGCATAGAGTCCTTCGCGTCCGGGGTCGCCCAACCGCGACGTCCTCACCAGGAAGAGGATGCTCGCCACGCCGGCGACGAGGAACACCCCTGAGCCGAGGCTCACCACCGACACGTGAATCGGCAACCAGTACGACTGCAGCGCGGGCATGACGGGTGCGGCGTCGGCATACAGCCACTTGCCCGACACCGCAAGCAGAATCAGCACCGGAACCAGGACGAACACCCACAGTGGCCGAAGATCAAGACGCCGCAACACGATCAACGCCGCCACCAGTCCGCAGAAGCAGGTCAGGTTGATGAACTCGTACATGTTGCCCCACGGCGCGCGCGAGGTGGCCAGGCCGCGCAACACGATGCACAGCAGCAGGAACCCGGCACCCACGACGACGAGGGCAACACCAGCACGTTCCGCGCGTTCCACGACCGACCGTCTAGGGACGTCTGCGACGACACCCGGACGTGCGCTGTCGGTTGCGACTCCCACAGGCGCCATTGACCTCTCGAGTGCCCGACTGCGACTGTTCGCGAACGTTGCTGCCAGCACCAACAACGCGAGAACGAGTCCGACCATCGCCGACGTGTACGCCCAATCCGAATACAACGCCAGGGATACGCGTGTGCCAACTGCGTTCATGACGTGTCACTTGCATTGCTGTTGAAGGCCGTCGACGCAGCGCAGCGAGGCCGCGATCTGACTCGTCTGGTTCCGTTCCTCCCTGCTCTACGCGATAGCGTCGACGAATCGAACTTCGCTTCACACTGTTTGACTTGAAAGGCAGCCGGCCGCCGCCTCCCGCAAATGGTCATTGCGTGCCTGGCCTGTCGGATAGCGGAGGTTCGAGGTCCCGAAGGAGATGACCGAATCCATTGATTCGCATGTCGGTTCGAAGCGATGGGCTCGGCCGGTTAGTCCGCAGCCATCTCGCCAACGCATCGGCTTGCCGTTCCTGGGGGGCATCCGCCACACCAGCGTCGTCGAGGACGAAATAGCACAAGGTTGCGTCGCCGTAACGTTCGTCGATCATGCCCGCGGCGGTGGTCGCCTTAACGTCGGCCGCCATGACGCGCAGTTCGAGGAAGGCCCCATCGGCGTGCGGCGCTGCAGCTGCGTGCAGACGCAACCACTCGTGGAATTCCTGGTACAGGTCGGACGGCAGGGGGTGGCCGGTGCGGGACAAGGCAGTGACCACCACCAGTATCGCCAGGCTCGGCTCCCCGGCGTGTAGCGCCGTGAGCGCCGCCGAACGCTGCGCCTCCGTGAGGCAGGGTTCGGCGGCCTCCCACATCACCTCGGCCATCTCGAAGTCTCCCCTGATCATTCTGTGCGCCTGTGTGTTTCACCAGCCGACCCTGGCCTCAACCCAGGCCGCGTGCGCGTCCGTATGCCAGCGTCTCGTCGTTCGCCGCCCAATAAGCTTGGATAGCGCGCGCTCTTCCCGACCATCGCTGAAGCCGGCTTAGGTGCGCACTTGCGCGTCGTCGAGCCGGGTCACGTCGCCGTCGTCGGGGCCGTGAGCCTTGCCGACGTGCGCCTCGGCGCGCATCCGCTCCACCATGTGCGGGTAGTGCAGCTCGAACGCGGGACGCTCCGAACGGATCCGGGGCAGCTCGGTGAAGTTGTGCCGCGGCGGCGGGCAGCTGGTGGCCCACTCCAGGGAGTTGCCGTAGCCCCAGGGGTCGTCGACCACGACGGGCTCACCGTAGCGCCAGCTCTTGAAGACGTTCCAGACGAACGGCAGCGTTGACAGACCGAGGATGAAGGCGCCAACCGTGGAAACGATGTTTAGCGTGGTGAAGTCGTCCGCAGGCAGGTAGTCGGCGTAGCGGCGCGGCATGCCCTCGTTACCAAGCCAGTGCTGCACCAGGAACGTGGTGTGGAAGCCGATGAACGTCAGCCAGAAGTGCAGCTTGCCCAGCCGCTCGTCGAGCAAACGTCCGGTCATCTTCGGGAACCAGAAGTAGATGCCCGCGTAGGTGGCGAACACGATGGTGCCGAAGAGGACGTAGTGGAAGTGCGCGATGACGAAGTAGGTGTCGGTGACCTGGAAGTCGATCGGCGGGCTGGCGAGCAGCACACCGGACAGGCCGCCGAGCAGGAAGGTGACGAGGAAGCCCACCGAGAACAGCATCGGTGTCTCGAACGTCAGTTGGCCCTTCCACATCGTGCCGATCCAGTTGAAGAACTTGATACCGGTCGGGACGGCGATCAGGAACGTCATGAAGCTAAAGAACGGCAGCAGCACCGCACCGGTGGCGTACATGTGGTGCGCCCACACGGCCACCGACAGGGCCGCGATGGCCAGCGTCGCGTAGATCAGGGTGGTGTAGCCGAAGATCGGCTTGCGGCTGAACACCGGGAAGATCTCGCTCACGATGCCGAAGAACGGCAGCGCGATGATGTAGACCTCGGGGTGGCCGAAGAACCAGAACAGGTGCTGCCACAGCAGGACGCCGCCGTTGGCGGGGTCGTAGATGTGGGCGCCGAGGTGGCGGTCGGCGGCGAGTGCGAACAGGGCGGCGGTCAGCAGCGGGAAGGCCAGCAGCACCAGGATCGACGTCACCAGGATGTTCCAGGTGAAGATCGGCATCCGGAACATGGTCATGCCGGGGGCGCGCATGCAGACCACGGTGGTGATCATGTTGACCGCGCCCAGAATCGTCCCCAACCCGCCGACGATTAGGCCGAGGATCCACAGGTCGGCACCGGCTCCTGGGCTGCTGATGGCATTCGACAGCGGCGTGTAGGCCGTCCAGCCGAAGTCCGCCGCACCACCGGGAGTGATGAAGCCACCCAATGCGATCAGCGCGCCGAAGAGAAACAACCAGAACGACAGAGCGTTGAGTCGCGGGAAGGCGACGTCGGGCGCGCCGATCTGCAGCGGCAGCACCAGGTTGGCGAAGCCGAACACGATGGGCGTCGCGTAGAACAGCAGCATCACCGTGCCGTGCATGGTGAACAGCTGGTTGTACTGCTCGTTGGACAGGAACTGCAGCCCCGGAATCGCGAGTTCGGTCCTGATGAACAGCGCCATGAGACCGCCGGCGAAGAAGAACACGAAGCACGTGACGACGTACATCATGCCGATCAGCTTGTGATCGGTCGTGGTCACCAGCTTGTAGATCAGGCTGCCCCTCGGTCCCACCCGTGTCGGAAACGGACGGCGTGCCTGTAGCTCACCGGCCGGCGGCGCTTCGGCGACCATGACATCCTTTCGACACGGGGCTTTCGACCCCCACATCTGCGACCTACTGACTAGAGCCGTAGTTTAACCTACTGAGAAGACTAGTACTATCTGCCGTAGTAAGAAGGCCGAGACTCGCGAGTCGATGGACGATCTCCGATGACGGGCCCCGACGGCAACGGCATCGAGCGGCGCACCGGCTCCGGCTCGCACCGAGAGGGCGGGGCCACTACGCACCACATGCCCCGCTAGTCAGGCGCCGTTCAGGCTCGGACGAAGTCACGTGACAACGCCACGTAGCGGCCTACTACGTAGGTGCTTACACGCTCGCTCGTTCGACGTGTTACAACAAATGTGTTCAAATGTTCTCTGACACAGAATCTTTGACGCGATGCGGCACTGCCTGATCCACTCTGCGGCGACCGGCGGCTTGCTCAACCGCGAGTGTTCGGTTAGCGTCTCGCCAACCACATAACAAATCGGTAACGACAAGGACCGTCTCGAATTGGTGCATCACCAAAGCGCGCGCCGACGAACATCGGCTGACCGTGCGGCCACCGATGTCACCGAGGTCATTGCCTTCGGCGAGTTCGGGGCGTTGGCCGAGACGGCGAGTCGCTACAGCCACCCGTTCGCCGTCGATCGGGACGTGCTAAACGCACCCGAACTCGATGACCTCAACGACTTGGCAGACGAGTCGCCACGGCTTCTACTCGCGCCGAGAAGTGGGTCAGGTCCCGCGATGGCCGTGCCGGTTACCGAGACACGTCCCCAACGACGCCCACTGCCGTCGCACCGAGCCAACTCGAGCACTTCCGCCTCCACCACGGCCGGGGCGCATCGACGCCTCCCCGACTCAGCGGGTGCAGTGCACAGCAGACTAGTCATCGCGGCCATGGCCGCCGGCGCCGTCGCCGCGGCAGCAAATGCAGCGGTTGGCGCGACCGAGGCGCGACCCGACCCCATCCTGGTCGCCGACAGCGCAACGTCTCCGCCTGCTTCCCCCAACACTTCAGGGATGCAGATCGTTTCTGTCTCGAATCAATTCGATGCGGCCGTGCACCAACGGGAACTGGCCAACGGGACGGCCTTCGCCCAGGAACGCGCGCAGCGCGAGTCCCAACTTCGGCGCCCACAATTCGCCTTTCCCACTCAGGGCATCCTGACGTCCGGCTTCGGCGCACGCTGGGGAACCTTGCACGCCGGGCTCGACATCGCCAACGCCGTCGGCACGCCCATCTACGCCGCGTCGGATGGCCAGGTGATCGCCTCCGGCCCCACACCGGGCTACGGCATGTGGGTAAAGATCCGCGCCGCGGACGGCACGGTCACGCTTTACGGTCACATCGACACCACCACGGTGCAAGTCGGCGAGCGTGTGATGGCTGGCGACCAGATCGCCACCATGGGCAACAGAGGGAACTCGACCGGACCGCACTTGCACTTCGAGGTGCACGGCAACGGATCGATCAAGACCGACCCAATGGCGTGGTTGCAGGAGCGGGGAGTGCGCGGCAGATGACTCGCGTTGCTACGGTCGCGCCGCCGGGGCCGTCCGCCACCGCAATGCCCTTGGTATGACGGCTGAACGGGAGCCCTGCCGAGTCGAACGGGGCGCGCTGCACCGCATAACCCGTTACAACGGTCGTGCCCGCTGCGGCTGACGCCGGCGACAAGGGCTCACTTCGGCGCACCCTGCTGAGCCCCACACCGTAAGCTACCTACTGACTAGATCAGGAGGTTGGATCATGACGCGGGTGCGTGGCTTCGGAGAACTCGAGGCGTCCATCATGGACCGGCTCTGGAATCGTGACCCTGACGCCGACACCTCGGTACGACAGATATTCGACGAGTTGAGCAGCGAACGGCACATCGCGTACACCACCGTGATGTCCACAATGGACAACCTCCACGGCAAGGGTTGGTTATCGCGTGAACGAGACGGCAAGGCATACCGGTACCGGCCGACCCTGACTCGCGAGGAGCACAGTGCGCGGCTCATGCTCGAAGCACTGAGCGGCGGCGGTCGTTCAGAAGCGGTCCTCAGTCACTTCGTGGCTCAGATCGACACGGAGGAATCCGCTGACCTGCGCGCTGCGCTGCGTCGCCTCGCTCGGAAAACAAGCGGCCAATGACCATCGCGGCGGCCTTGATGCTGTACGTCGCGGCGATATTGGCGTTGGGGCCGAAACTGCTGAGCCATATCACCGCTGATGGCGGGGCGCCGCGGCTCGCAATAGCAGCTTGGACGACCGCGGTGGTGATGGTGATCGGCTGCTCGGTTGCCGCCATCGCGCTGCTCTTGGTCGAGGCCGCCGGACACTGGGACAGCCCCGACTCCTTGCTCGTCTCGTGTTTGGAACGTCTACGCGCAATCCTCCTTGGCCATGCCGGATTACCGGCAAGATGGGTCGCAACCGTCGCGGTTGCCATCGCCGTCGGAAGCTTGGTGGCCGTCGTCGTTCGAATCGGCCGCGCTATGAGTCGCATGCGCATACACACCTTTGCGCACGCCGACGCAGTGCGCCTGGTCGGCAAGTCGCACGGCAGCGACGTCGTAGTCATCGAGGCAGCTGAACCTGCAGCGTATTGCGTCGCGGGCCGACCCCCGGCGATCGTGGTGACCACCGCAGCGCTGGCCGCACTCGATGAAGCACAACTGGCAGCCGTCGTCGCCCACGAGCGAGCTCACCTCGACGGCCGGCACGCCTACGTCGTCGCCGCGGCGCGGGGCCTCACCGCCGCGCTGCCCAAATTCGGGCTCTTCACGAGCGCAGCGACGCACATCGGCGCCCTCCTCGAGATGTGCGCCGACGATACGGCCGCACGCCGCCACGGCCGTCAGCCGTTGCTCACGGGTTTGCTAACCCTCTCGGGCGCCTTCACCCCGGCCCACGGTCTGGCCGCCGCCGGTATCGCCGTGCTCACCCGAGCGGTACGGCTATCAGACCCACCACGCGGCATGGCTCGCATGCAGGCCCAAGTAACGCTGAGCGGTGCGGTGGCGGCAATGGCCGCTACGCCGCTAGCGATCGTCGCTCTGGCGCTGACGGGCGCGTTGATCTGCTTCGCGTAGAGCGCGTACGACATCCCCACGGTTGCTGACACCAAATGCCATGCCACAGGGCTGCTTCGACGATGGAGGCAAATACGGACCTGGGAGGTTCTGTCGGTGCCGACTAGGCGCCGGGAAGCATCACCATGCCGGCGAGGTAAGCGCCGGCAGAGTCGGCCATGGCGAAGGCCAACACGGTCAAAAACAGAGCCAGGAGCAGTGCCGTCGCGATCCATCGGCGAGCCAACCGACGCTTCCGCGGCGCTCGACGGTGCTCAGTGCACGTCAACCACGGTCCGTGACAAGACACGGCCACTGCGCTCTTCACGTCTTCAATCTACTATGACGCTACGTAAGTGACCAGCGCTTCACGGTCACCCGACACGAGGTGCAGTAATGGGTTCTCAGATCTATGTCGGCACGCTCCGAGGCTGCAACGGGCGCCGTCTGCCGAGCGGCGCTCGAACGACATGCCCACGCATCGATCCGGCCACCCACACCGGCCGGGCGGCTCGCACGGCATGGGTGTCACTCACACTCGTGACGACGATGCTTATGACGGGATGCGGCGGCGCGAATTCTCTTACTTCGCAACCAGATTTAGGTGGCGCGCCTGCCGTCACTGAACAATCGCACACTCGATCCGACGTGATGTTCGCCCTCGACATCATCGATCACAGCGCTCAGGCCATTGCGCTGAGCAACCCGGCCATGAGCAACCAAGGCATCGCGCCAATGGTCCGCGACATCGCCCAACGAATATCCGCGACCAGCACCACCAATCTCAACCAGCTGCAAACACTCCTTCAAGAGTGGGGATTCGCTCCCCCTCCCGTCGGGCAACCGCCGACAGCGGCGGCACCCAGCATCCCCGTTGCGCCGGGTGAACACCCCCTTGCCGTCGACGCCGACGTGCGTCGCGCAGCCAATGCGACCGGCCCGGATGCAGGGGGCCAGTATCTCGATTTGATGATTAGGCAACACCATTTCACCATCTCGGCCGCGCGTGACCAGCTGCAGACAGGGTCGAATCCTCGCGCGAGGGCGATCGCGCGCTCGCTCATCGAGCGCCAGCAGTCCGAGATCGTGGCCATGGAGGCCCTTCAGCGCTGACGGGAACTCCCGGGGACCCGGCTGCCAGTCTTGGGATCGTGGTTGCCATGCGGTCACTCGTGCTCGCTGGCAGGCCTCGGCTCGACGGTCGAAGGCCGCGATTGTTGACGCAGCCCGCGCAGAAACGCGTTATAGGCAGCCAATTCGGCGTCGTCGCGTTCGACGTCGGCCTCCCTCTTGACCGACTCCGACGCCTCGTCACGCTGCCACCGGATGGCGAAGATCAACGTAATCAGCAACGCGACGGGCTCGCCGTACGACCACGCCAAACCGCCGGCGACCGCCTGATCGGCGACCGGGTCGACGTTCCAGCCCGATGGTGGATGAGCAAAGGTGTCGGTGAGCGCCCGCGGCGCCATCATCAAGATGACACCAATGAAGACGTGCAGGGGCATCTCGACGAATATGTCGAAGAACCGGCCAAGGTTGCTCTGCCGGACTGGCAATGGACCGGTCGACAAGATCGGCACTATGAACAGCAGTCCGCTAATCAAGAAGAACATCTGCAGTGTGACGTGTCCAGCCACGCTGGCTGCCGCCGCGTCGAAGAGGTCGGACAGGTACAGGCCGTAGTAGCTCAGCAAGAAGACCGGAATGGTGAAGCCGGGATGCAGCACGATTCTGCTCGCCCGGCACCGCAGTCCCCCGAGCGCAGCGACTAACACGTACCGTCCAAATCCACGATGAGGCGTAGACCTGAGCAACAGTCGCCCGGGTGCACCGAGCACCAGCAGCGGTGGAACGAGGATCGACAACGTGAGATGTTGAAACATGAAGGCGCTGAACAGGCGGTAGCCGTAGCCGTCGATGGCTAGGCCCGTCACCGCCGCCAAGGCCAGGCACCCCGCCAAGAAACTCGCCGTTCGCATCCAGGCCCACTCGCGGCCCTGCGACTTGACGACTCGAACGGCAGCCACGTACCACACCGCCAACGCAACGGCCATCGTGGGCAAGATTGGAAGCGGCGGCGGGAACCACCCCAGCATCGCCCACAACGACGGCGGAGAGGCGGGAAGTACAACCTCACCGATCACCAGGCCGTCCCCCTTCAAGTCGCGGCGTTGCAATCGCGTACCGGCCGCACCACTCGCCGACCTTCAGCCGGGGCGCAGTCGCCGTTCACTTCGGAAGCCCTGAGTCGCTCACAGCCTCGGCGGCGAGGCGACGGACCAGGGGTTCGAGATCCTCGGCGAGCAGCGCCCGGAGGAACACTGCGGCGACGCGGTGCGACCGGTCCAAGACGATGGTTGACGGAATGACGGTGGTGGGATACCTCTCGCCCAACGCGATCATCGTGCGCATCGGCGGGTCGTAAATCGACGGAAATGTGACCTTTCGATCGATGATGAAGTCGACCGCAGCTTGGCGGTTGTTATCACGGACATCGATGCCCAAGAAGGCCACGCCCTCGGACCGGGTAGCGTCGTACACCTTCTGCAGCTCCGGCATCTCCGTGCGACAGGGACCACACCACTGACCCCACACGTTGATGACCACCACCTGCCCGGTGAAGTCATCGACTGACAACGTGCGGTCGGAGTCCATCAAATCGGGTCCGCGAATCGGCCCCGGACTACCACGATCTTGCGGCGGGTCATAGAGGATATCGACCTGCCCGCCCGGCGACACGAACTCGAAGGAACCGCCCTGAGCGACCGCATCGGTCCCACTAGAACACCCGGACACTGCGGCGCTGAGCAATACGGTACTCAGACCCACGACGATTCCGCGCCGGATTGCCGCTGCACCGCGTGACGGTACTCGCCGGCGACGCTCAACGCGTGTCGTCGTTCCCCACGTGGACGTCCGTGGCACACCGGTTAGTCCATCAGTCACTTTAGCCGCCACTCACTTGGCCTCACCCTCTGCGGAACAATTACTGCACGGCCCCACACGATTGCCAGCCATTCTCTGCGGCAGCCGTGTACCAGCGGCCGAACGCGCACAGCACATTCTACGTAGCGACTACGTACGATGTTAACGCAACGACTCCACCACGAATGACGGGACGACATGATGAGGCGGATCCACTCCGCGGCGAGCCGGCAGCGCAAGAGCATCTGGCGGACGACGCTGATGTTGTTGACGATCCTCGGCGTGGTCTCGAGCGTCGCAGCGTGCGGCGGCGGTCTCCCCACGCCACAGCAGGAGCAGCAATCCAGGGCGATCGTCGACAAGGGCACTCCTTACGCCGATCTGCTCGTTCCGAGCGTGCAAACGTCGGTCGCCGAGGGCGACGTCGGGGTCCCGGTGGAGTCGCCGGTTACGGTCAGCGCGGTGTCCGGTGTGCTGGGCGCCGTGACCCTCACAAACGAGGAGGGTCGAGTGGTCGCGGGCGAAGTGAGCGCCGACGGCGTCACGTGGCGCTCTGCGGAGCCACTGGGTTACAACCGGACCTACACGTTGAACGCCGAGGCGCTCGGGCTCAGTGGCATCGCGCGCAGCAGCGCCACGTTCGAGACGCACTCGCCACAGGACCTCACGATGCCCTACGTGTTGCCCAACGAAGGCGAAGTCGTCGGCGTCGGGCAGCCCATCGCCGTGCGCTTCGACGAAGACATCCCCGACCGGCTCGCCGCTCAAGATGCGATCACCGTCACGACGAATCCTCCGGTCGAGGGCGCCTTCTACTGGCTAAGCGACCGCGAAGTCCGATGGCGCCCAGCGCAGTACTGGAACCCGGGGACCACGGTAGAAGTCAACGTCAAGGCCTACGGCGTCGACATGGGAGAAGGACTCTTCGGTCAAGACGACGCCTCCACGCGGTTCACGATCGGTGACGAAGTCATCGCCACTGCCGATGACACCACCAAGACGATGACCGTGCGTGTCAACGGCAACGTCGTCAAGACGATGCCCATCTCCATGGGCAAGGACAAGACGCCCACCGACAACGGCACCTACGTCATCGGTGATCGATATTCGTTTCTGGTCATGGACTCCTCGACCTATGGCGTGCCGGTGAATTCCCCCGACGGCTACCGCACCGAGGTCAACTGGGCCACTCAGATGTCCTATAGCGGAATCTACGTGCATGCCGCCCCATGGTCGGTCGGCAGCCAGGGCCGCGACAATGTCAGTCACGGATGCCTCAACGCCAGCACCGAGAACGGCAAGTGGTTCTACGACAACACCAAACGAGGCGACATCGTGGAGGTCGTCAACACGGTGGGGCCCACCTTGTCCGGTACCGATGGACTCGGCGACTGGAACATCCCCTGGGATCAGTGGAAAGCGGGCAACGCTGCGGTAACCGGCTAATACCGGCGCACGTTGTAGATCGGCGCCGACGAGATCGGCGCCACCTTCACCGGCGTGCCATAGGTGGAGGCGTGCACCATGTTGCCGTTGCCGATGTAGATGCCCGCGTGTGAGGCGTCCGAATAGAAGGTGACGATGTCTCCGGGCTGCACTTCCGCGGTCGCCACGGGTTGTCCGCCCGCCGCAAGCGCCTGACTCGACCGCGGGAGCGACTTGCCGCTCTGCAGAAACGCCCACTTGATGAGCCCCGAGCAGTCGAAGGCATCCGGCCCTGTCGCACCCCACGAGTAAGGCGCACCCACTCGGGTCAGCGCCGCCTGCACCACCATCGCCCCCTCGGGTGAGTTAGGCGGACTCGGCGCCACCGGCGGTGTCGCTTCGGGCAACGCCACGATGACAGGGTCTGCCGGGGGCGGGGGGGCGGGCGGCATCGGCCCAGGGTCGGCAAGCGCTGCACGTTGACCCGGAGTCAACGCCCGATACAACGCCTCCACTTCGGCGACCTGCGCACGTAGGCGGCTCTGCTTGGATTGCAGGCTGGCGCGGACCGCTGACGCCTGTTCCGCGGCTGTGCGTGCTGCCGTCGCCGACGATTGCGCCGCGCGCGCGGCCTCGTCGGCACGGTTGGACGCGTCGCGAAAGGCGACTACCCGGTCAGAAACGTGAGTGGCCATCACCCGGCTCGTCGTGAGTTCATCGAGCAGGCGTTGCGGAGACTGCGCGGTCAACGCAGCACCGACCATGCTGGTCGAGCCTCCCATATACGCCGCAGCCGCTACCTCGTTCACCGCGGCCTGATACCGACCAAGGTCGGCTCGCGCTGCGGTCATCGCCCCGAGTTCAGCGCGTTCGAGACCCTCGGCCGCGCGCTGTGCCGCGACTTTCGATTCGAGGTCCAGTTCGGCCGAATACACCGCTTCCGAAGTCCGCTCGGCTTCCCGAGAAAGCTCCGTCATTTTAGCCAAGGCATCAGCAGCCGGGTCGGCCCACGCTCTCTCCGCCGAGTCACCAAGCGACAGTGCCAACACGAACGCCACGACGAGAGCGCCCGCCGAACGGCATGCCCCGGCAGGGCGATTCATCCTCAAGACATCAGTCCTAACACCGCAGGGAGATCTATGGTCTAGCTACGTAGGTCACGGAAAGATTACGAGCAACGTCGTCCGATGTCCACGCCCCCGGCCATATCCATCGGCGCGTGCGCACCCGACACGAGTTCACCTTCCTGTCGAGGCCACGGAAAAATTGTGACTGCCGCTGCTGATTCAAGACTCCGGTTCAGCAGCGTCCCAGCGCCGCAGCGACCGCAATCCACGGTGTGCGATAGTAGGTAGCGACATAGTAGGTAGCGTCCTAGTAGATTGTCTGCGGGCTGGCTCGACGAGGAACGACATGACAACCGGCACGGCAATCACGGCACGAGTTCATTCATTGAATCGGCCCAACATGGTCTCTGTCGGAACCATCGTGTGGTTGTCGAGCGAGCTGATGTTCTTCGCCGGTCTATTTGCGATGTACTTCACCGCTCGCGCCCAAGCCGACGAGTGGCCGCCGCCGCCCACCGAGCTGAACCTCGCCCTCGCGGTGCCGGTGACCCTGGTCCTCGTTGCGTCCTCATTCACCTGTCAGATGGGCGTCTTCGCCGCCGAACGCGGCGACGTGTTCGGCCTCCGCCGGTGGTATGTCGTCACCTTCCTGATGGGCCTGTTCTTCGTCCTCGGCCAGGGATACGAGTACGTGAGCCTGGTGCGTGAGGGAACCACGATCGCCGGCAGCGCATATGGATCGGTGTTCTACCTCGCTACGGGCTTTCACGGGTTGCACGTGATTGGTGGTCTCGTCGCCTTCGTCTTGCTGCTTGTGCGCACGCGTATGAGCAAGTTCACCCCCGCCCAAGCGACGGCGGCCATCGTGGTGTCCTACTACTGGCACTTCGTCGACATCGTGTGGATCGCGCTGTTCGCCGTTATCTACTTCGTGAGATGATCGATGCCACGCTGCGTTCCCCCGACTACGTTCGACGGCGAACCGCATGGGCTCCCGTCCTGCTGGCAGCCACCGCAGCACTGTTAGGACTTGCCTCCATCGCTGCGCCAGCTGCCGCGGCTGAACCGTCCTCGGTGCAGGGCACCTCCTCGACAGCCCCACCAAGCTCGGCCGACCCAACACCGACCACCCATTCCTACGACGACGCGCACACCGGCGAACAACCCGAAGGTGCCAGCCCCGCTCTGTGGATCCTGGCGGGCGCGGTCGCCGGGCTGATCGCAATCGCAGTCGTCATGCTGAGGGCGGGCAAACCCCCACGCCATCACCTCATTCGAGGTCCGTAACCAGTGCGCGAACCGCGCGATCAGCCGCCGAACAACAGATACAGGCCCAGGAAGGTGTGTCCGACCATCGTGAGCATCATTGCCAATTGGCCACTGATCTGATGCCGTCGCGTAAGCAGACGCAGCGCCCGGTCGTGCGCGGCAACGACGGCCACGATGTGTCCAATGACGACGCAGGACACCTTGATCAACCACAGCACCGACGGATGGGCCGACAGCACGTACACCACGTCGGACCGGTCCAACCCCAGCAGATGCCACCCTTGCCCAGTGGATGGGCCAGACGGACGATCGTTTCCTGACCACGCTCAACCGACTACGACAAATGGTGGGCGAAGATGTAGCCCACCACTATTCGTATCGAAGAGTGCGTCAGCTCGCCGGGTAGCCGCTAACGGCTTTCTCGATCTACGCCGCCGGTAGCGCGTGCGGCGGCCCAGAACGCGACACCGACGACCGTCGCGAACACGACGAGTAGCTGTGACGGTACGCAAGAGCGACGCAGCCTAAGCCTCGCTCGGCACAGGTACCGATGGCGGCAGAGCCACCTACGGGGTCGCCTGGCCAATCCGCTGCCGCCACACCCAGCCTTCTACCCGTCCGCCAGAACGAGACTTACTCAGCGGTGGGCTGGTCGCGAAGCAGCGCCGCTTGCACCGCGGCGGCCAGCCATCGCGCACCGCGTCGCGCAGCGCCACCGATCGTGCGCGCCGCACACCGCGACTGTCGAAGCGCCGCACCGCATGGCGGCCGCCGCCGCGACGCATCCGCGCCATCCGCTCCATGTTGTCGCCCTGGGAACCCGACACGACGTGCTGTCGCACGTCGGCATCGGCCGCGATCTTCACGCACACCGGGTTGTCGCATTCGTGCAAACCCAGCACCCCCGCAGCCACGGTTCCGCTTGCGATCGCCAACGCGTAACGGTGCGGCCGCACGCAGAACCCCACGCCGTCGCGCGTGAGGTAGAACCGGCCGTAGCCATCGGCGCCGATGGCACCGATCCAGATGTCGCAGTCCGAACGCGTTGGCCCGCAGACGACGTGACTGTCGAAGCGCGCGATCTCCGCGGCGTGCCGACGCCGATCAACGATTAGTTGGCTAGCGCTTCGCGTGGCCGCTGACCCTACGTCCGTGCACTGACGTTCAGCACGCCCCACGGCGGGCGTCGGCGCCCCGCCGCACGCGCGCCGCGGGGAGCTACTGGTTCGGCGTGGCATCTGATGTCCCGTCCAACAGTGCCTGTCGCCTCTCCAGCTCGCGCTCGATGATGGACCCCGCGCGCTCGACGTTGCGAGGGTCTGCGCGCACGTGGCGCAGCGCGTCGTCGGTGTGCGCGACGGCGAGCGGATCCTACTCGGGGGTGGTGAAACCCTCTTAGTCGTGCACCACGATCGGCGCCTCATGGCTCAATGGTCGCCCTCCGGTGGCCTCCTGCATCAGGCCGTGGCCGCATTCGGCTCGGCGTCACCGGGGTAGGCAACCCCCGCGCGCTCGTCGCACTTCTCGCCGACGTCGCCTAGTGCGCATGCGAACCGTTGCTGGGCATGGACTTCTCGTCTCTCGGAGCGTGCCGCAGCATGGTCCGAACGATTCCGATTCCGACGTCTGTCCGTGCGGCGATGGTCGTCAGCGTCTCACCACGGTCCTGCATGCGTGCGACCGCTGCGCCTGCCTTCGCCCGGTGCGTGGCCACTCGCTTGGCAGCGTCGGCGTCGACCTGCGCGCGCAGCTGGGCCAGGCGCTCCTTCTTCCAGACCTCGACCTCGGAGAGCTTGCCGACCTCGTAGAGGAAGTTCGTGGCGTCGTCGATGTTCGCCTTGTCCCGCGCCGCGCGCGCTTCATTGGCGCGCCGGTTCGCTTCCACGGCCCGTCGCCGGGCTTCCAACTTGGACGTTCCTGCTGCTGTCATGACCGGGACACTAAAACCGGTCGGGCTGGACGTGCCACCACCACAGCCACATTCGCCGTCCACCAATTTTTTCGTCGGCGCCCCTGCCGCAGCACCGCACCTCACTCACCCACCGCGCAGCCCGCCCGTTCACCAGCGCCGCACCGCCCGCTCAGCTCACCCCCTCACAGCCACCTCCCACGGCCCAACGACAGACCACACACCTCTTGCACTCAGGAAGCCCGGCAGTCTAAGAGTTTTCTAAGAACCTCCGGTTTGGTGGTGGCTTCGCCAACCCCGGAGTTCGTAGCGTGCGGCGCATGCGGACACCGGCGTGCGCGTCATGGTGATGACGCTGCACAAGCTGACCGCCGGGGACGGATACCTGTACCTGGTGCGGCAGGTCGCTGCCTCCGACAGCACCGAGCGGGGCCGCTCGACCCTGGCTGACTACTACTCCGCCAAGGGTGAATCGCCGGGACGCTGGATGGGACGCGGCCTGGCCGCTCTGTCCGACACCGGTCGCAGCGAGGTCAGTCCGCAAGCCCGCGAGGAACTTTGGACTGTCGACGAGGGGTCCAGCGTCGTTGAATCGCAGATGCGCAACCTCTACGGGGTGGGATTGCATCCCAACGCTGACCGCATCTCGACCTACGTCAACGCTCACGGATCGGGCGCGCCCCGGGCAGCCGGCCGGCTTGGGCGAAAGTTCCACGTCCGCGACGGCGAGCCAGAGTTCGCGCGCCGTTTGGCCGTCGCTTTCCGCGACCACAACGCCGAATCCGGCGCGCATTGGAACGCCACCATCGACCCCGAGATCCGCTCGCAGATCCGCACCCGGGTCGCCATCGAGCTGTTCAGCGAGGAGTACGGCCGCCCGCCCGCCGATGACCGCGAACTGTCCGGATTCATCGCCCGCAACACCCGCGCGAAGACCACCGCCGTGGCCGGCTACGACCTGACGTTCTCGCCGGTGAAATCAGTGTCCGCACTGTGGGCTATCGCCCCGTTACCGGTGTCCGAGCAGATCGAAGCCGCTCACGATGCGGCCGTGGCCGACGTCCTGGAATGGCTGCAAGATCAGGCCGCATTCACCCGCACCGGCGCCGGTGGTATCGCCCAGGTCGACACCGAAGGGCTCATCGCCGCGGTGTTCACCCACCGCGATTCCCGCGCCGGGGATCCCGACCTGCACACCCACGTCGCGATCTCCAACAAGGTGTCCTATGTCGACGCCAACGGCGTGCGCCGCTGGCTCGCCCTGGACGGCCAACCGCTGCACCGCGTCACCGTCGCGGCCTCGGAGTTGTACAACACCCGACTGGAAGCCCATTTGATCTCCAGGCTGGGTGTGCGCTTCGCCGAACAGTCCCGCGGGCGCGGCAAACGCCCGGTGCGTGAAATCGTCGGAATGTCAGCGAAATTGATGGAGCGGTGGTCAAGTCGCCGTGCGGCGATCAAGGCCCGCACCGCCGAGCTGGCCAAGCAGTTTCAGACCGATCACGGACGCGAACCAACGAACGTCGAGATCATCGCGCTGGCCCAGCAAGCGGCCCTGGAATCGCGCGAGGCCAAGCACGAGCCGCGCTCACTCGGCGAGCAGCGCCAGGAGTGGCACACCCAGGCCGTCGAGGTCCTTGGAGAACGCGGCGTGAACCAGATGCTGGCCGACACGTTGGCCGCACCGCAGACCACCCGCGAGGCCGTCACGATCGACGAGGAATGGATCGCGTCGCGCGCTGGCGAACTCATCGCCACGGTGGCCGAAACACGCTCCACCTGGCAGCGCCACCACGTGCGCGCCGAAGCGCTGCGCATGGCGCGCGGCCACGACGTGGCGCACGATGTCGCACTGGTCGAAAGACTCACCGATACCGCCCTCGGAGAGGGCTTCTCGGTGCCGCACGCCCGCGTCGAAGACGCCGAGCTGGGTGAGCCTGTCGCATTGCGTCGCCGCGACGGCGCCAGCGTCTACCGCCGCCACGGTGTCGCGCTCTACACCAGCCAGGAAACACTGGCCGCCGAGCAGCGAATCCTGGACGCGGTGCACCGCGGCGACGGCCGTGTCGCAAGCGCCGCCGACGTCGAACTGGCACTGGCGGATTCGACGGCGCGAGGGCGCACACTCAACCCCGGCCAGGCCGCGCTGGTCACCGAGATGGCCACCGCGGGGCGCCGTGTCGCACTCGCACTCGCCCCGGCCGGAACCGGTAAAACCACGGCCATGGCAGCGCTGGCGCACGCGTGGCGCAGCTCGGGCGGACACGTCATCGGACTGGCCCCCACCGCCGACGCGGCGATCGTGCTCGGCGAGGACCTGGGCGCCACGACCGACACCCTGGACAAGTACGTGTGGTCCGCCGATCCCGTCAAGGCCGCGACATCACATGTGCCCGAATGGTTCAGCCGTGTCGGACCCGACACCCTGATCGTGGTCGACGAGGCCGGAAAAGCGGCCACCGCAGGGCTGGACGCGATGATCCGCGACGCCCTCAAGAAGGGCGCCAGCGTGCGTCTGGTCGGTGATGACGGCCAGCTCTCGTCGATCTCGGCCGGCGGCATTCTGCGTGACATTGCCGAGGCCACCGACGCCCTCACCTTGAGCGAAGTGGTGCGGTTCAAGTCCCCGGCCGAAGCCGCCGCCGGCCTCGCGCTGCACGACGCCGACCCGGCCGGAATCGGCTTCTACATCGACCATCACCGCATCCACGTGGGCACCGACGAAACCGCCGCCGACATGGCTTATCAGGCGTGGCGCGCCGACCTCGCTGCCGGCGGGGACAGCATTCTGCTCGCCCCGACCAACGACGTCATCAACGAGCTCAACGCCCGCGCCCGCCTCGATCGTCTGGCCACCGACCCCGAGGCCGCCGAGGCGCCCACCGTGGTGCTGGCCGATCAGCTGCACGCCAGCGTCGGAGACACCATCCGCACCCGCAAAAACAACCGGCGAATCACGATCGGGCGCAACGATTTCGTCCGCAACGGCTACCGCTACACCATCACCGACGTCCTGCCCGATGGCGGCGTGAAAGCCCGCCATCTGCGCAGCGGGCGCATCGTGACGCTGCCGGCGGACTACATCGCCGAACACGTCACGCTGGGCTATGCGGCCACCATCGACTCCGCGCAGGGTTTGACGGCCGGCGGCCGCACCACCAGGGGCACCTGCCACATCGTCGGCTCGGACACAATGACCCGCCAAGGGTTGTACGTCGCGTTGACTCGCGGCACCGACGAGAATCACCTGTACCTGTCCACGGCCGAGGGCGACCCGCACCGGCTGTTGTCCCCCAAAGCCACTCACCCCGAGACGGCGGTCGACGTGTTGACCAGGATCTTGGCCCGCGACGGCGCGCAGGTCTCGGCGACCACCGCCGCCCGACAGGCCGCCGATCCGGCCGCCCGGCTGCAAGCCGCGGCCGCTATGTACTACGACGCACTCGGTGCCGCCGCCGAGAACCGGCTCGGCGTCGGTGCCCGTGATCGCCTCGATGCCATTGCCGACGAGGTGATCCCGCAGTTGAGCCAGCGTGAGGCCTGGCCGGTGCTGCGCCGCAACCTCTCGGTCCTCGCCCTGCGTGGGGCTGACCCGCGCGAGCTGCTGACCGAGGCGCTGGCCAAGGGCAGCGTTTCTGACGCCGCTGACCCGGCCGCGGTGCTGGATCACCGCATCGACCCCGCCGGCACGCAGTCGTCTGGCATCGGGGTGCTGCGCTGGCTGCCCGCCGTTCCGCAGGCGCTGGCCGACGATCCGCAGTGGGGCGCCTATCTGGCCCGTCGCGAGAAGCTGGTCGAAGACCTGGCAGATGACATCCGGACGCGCGCACGCGGCTGGTCCAACGCCACCGCACCCGCCTGGGCGCGCCCGCTGATCACGGTGAACCCGGTCCTGACCGCCGAGATCGCGGTGTTCCGCGCCGCCACCGGGGTCGCCGACGCCGACACCCGCATCACCGGTGCCCGCCAGTACCCGGTGCGCACCCGCGGTGTGCAGGCGGGCGTGCAGCGCCAAGCCGCCGCCGACATCGGTCGCCGCAGCGCCGACACCTCCCGCTGGAACGACCTCATCGACGGCATCGACCCGCGGGTGCGCTCGGATGCCTACTGGCCGCAGCTGGCCGCTCAGCTTGTCCAGGCCGCCCGTATCACCCCGCAACTGCGCCAGATCATCACCACCGCGGCAGGCCAAGGGCCGCTGCCCGACGAGCTGCCCGCGGCCGCACTGTGGTGGCGCATCGCCGGCGCGCTATCCCCGACCGCCACCTTGGCCACCACCCATTCGCGGCTGCGCCCGCCCTGGGTGACCGATATCGACGTCGTGTTCGGGACCGCGCTCGCCGAAATCATCACCTCCGATCCTGCCTGGCCCGGGCTGGTAGCCGCGATCAGTGCCGCCGACCCGCACAAGTGGACACCGCGGGATCTGCTGCACGTCGCCGCCGAGCAGCTCGCCGACGCCACCGACGAGGACCATCCGATCCCGCCCGGCGATTACGCCCGGCTCATCACCTACACCGTCGATGCGTTCACCCATCGCCTCCAGGCCCGCCTCGGCGTGGATCTCGAGGACCTCCCCACACCCCAGGACGCGCCGCCGGACCCCGCCGAGGAAGCACTATTTCCGCCCGACCCGCAAGCTCCCTACGCGCACGTCGAGGAGCACCCGCCCCTCGACGACTACTTCGACCTCGCTGCGCCCGAAGACGTCCACGCCTTCAAATACGGGTCCCACGAATTCGAGGATCTTCGATTCGAAGACCTCTCAACACATCGCCCTACACCCGAATTGGGCATCACTATGGACGCCTTCATCGCGCTGCGCGCCGAGTACCGGAACGTCTGCGACGAAATCCAAACTCTTACCGCCGCTATTCGCGCCGGAAATGGCCCGGCATTGCGCGCCGCCGCCGACGATCTGCTGTGCATGCGCCGCCAGGTCGACGCCGATCGCCCCTACAGCCACGCCGTCACCGACGTGATAGAGCAGTGGTCGGACGCCGATGCCGCCTACAATGACACCCTGCGTTTGATCGAGCACTCACGCACCCAGCTCGACCTCCTGTTGGCCACCTCTGACGCCGACGAACTCGACATCATCTCGGCCCGCCAGCAGATCGCCTTCTACACCGACCTGCTCCCCGACCAGCCGCCCGCTCTGAAGTTCCAGCACGCCCTCGCCGACGCCCAGGCCGCCCGCGCCGCGGCCGCCGGAGGCGCCGACAAGATCGTCACCGAGCGCGACATCGCCGCTGCCCGCGGCGACGCCGAACGCGCCGACCTCGCCGCCCTCAACGCGCTGCGGGTACGGCGCCCGGTGCTGCGCCGCGAACTTCAACGCGCCGAGCGCGACATCGCCACCGCGTTCGCGGCCGCCCAGACCTCCACCTCACACACCCTCGAACAGCTCCTCGAGTCAGCACGCTCGGAAGTCGCTCTCCTCCAGGTCGCCGGCCACCTGGACCCCAAGCGCACTCCCCTGCTCATCCCCGACGCAGTACTATTTACACACGACCCCCACATCGTCAGCCGACTCAAATCCCTGACCGCACTGCCCTATCGCCTCGCCGTAATCCGCGCCGACATCACCGACAGCGACACCGCCGCAGCCCTCTACACCCTGCGCAGCACCGCCAACGCCGCCGACCGCAGCGTCCTGTGGCTCTCGGCTTCCGACACCAGCACCGACACAGCCCGCGGCGCCGAGCTGGCTGACACCATCACCACCATCGGTCACGCCCACCACCAACTCAGCGAACAGCACTGGGCACTGCCGCCCGGGACCATCGTCGTCATCGACGACCCCGCCACCGCCGAACCCGCCCAACTGGTCGACATCGCCCGCCAAGCCGCCGCCGCAGACGCTCGGGTCATCTTCCTCGACCACGGCGACGCCAGCCGCGGGCCGAGCTCCGCCGCGGTGCGCCTGCTCACCCACTCCCTGCCGTGGAACACCACCCTCACCGACGCCCAGTCGGCTCCCGAAGATCCAGTGTTCGAGACGATCCCGGCTGTGACGTTGGCCGACCGCCTCGGCCGCACCGGACTCAGTGATTCATGGCGTCGAGTGCTTACCCAGTACGACAACGCAGCGCGCGCCGTCCGCTCCGCGCACCGTCGAAACCTCGCCCTGGGATGGCGTACCCAAACACGCTCGGCCGACCGGGACCCCGCCCTCGGCGCCAGCATCGACGACTAACAGCCACCAGCACGGCTCTAGTGGTGGACTCTCGCGCGCACCGCCCGCCGCCGTAAGTAAGCGGACCGAGCCTTACTCCTACTGGGGGTGTCGTACACGACAACATTCAGGCGGAAATGTCGAAGGTGAAGCCACATTGGGCACCCCGCGTCCGACCCAATCGGCAAATCACGGCGTCGACACCGCTCGGCGGCGTAGTTATAAATCGGACCGCACATTTCCCAGTCTCAGTGTATTGACCGATAACAGCTCTGAATCGGAATGCTCACAAGCTGCTCACTCGCGCGAAAGTCGTTTGGCACCGCGATATTTATGGGTAAGGGGTCTCTCGTAATGAGACGCCATCTATCGAAACTGTCGTTGTGGAAACATCCTCACGATCCATGATGGGTGCTCAACCTCTACGGTGCCGGGCGTCTCGGTCCGGTCCACTTGCCCTTGAGTTGCCCGTATGCCGAGTAAAACCTGCTGCAACCGCGGGCGGAACTTATACGGCCTGCCTGTGGACTCGCCGGCGTCTGCACCGACACGTACTGGCGAGTGAGTTGGGGCCCCGCAGGCTGGTGTGGGCGCGATTGCCAAACCGAAGCTCGATCGCGACACGCTGATGTCGAGCGCTCATCCCGACATACCTTGCGGCGCCGGTAGCGATCGAGGACAACATCGTTACGGAGAGACTCCGGATTGGGCGCGCGGCCGGGTGTTCGACTCTCAGCATGGCACGATTGCAGCGAACCGTTTCGCACGCGACATCAGGGGCAGACGCCATCTCACACGAACCGCCCGACATAAAACCCGAGATGGGTAGCACCCAAACGACGCCGCAACTTCCTGAGCAGCGCCCAATGGCCGCTGTCGACGACCACCGCCTCAGATCGCAATTCATGCGCGCACTCATTGCGTCTCACCCGGCCCCGCCACCTCGCGGGGAACCGGCCCCGCGCGTGATCGTTCAGTTCTGGGACGACCGGCGAACGGTCCCCACGGACGTGGAAGGGTGCATAAGTGGCTGGGCAACGCTCGATTCTCAGGGCTACCAACACGTCCTCTTTGACGATGAGTCAGCGGCCGACTTCATCAAAGAGCACCTCGATGACCGTCATCTTCGAGCGTTTCAAGCGTGCCCGCACCCGGCGATGCGGTCCGACTTCTTTCGCTATGCATTCATCTGGGTGAACGGCGGCTACTACGTTGATGCCGATGACGAATACGTCGGCGGATCCCTCGCCCAGACAGCCCGCGCCGGTGGCCTTCAGCTTCGTCCGTTGTGCTACGACATCGCGAGTGATCAGATGATTGACGCAGTAGGGGCCGCCTCGGCAGCCTCTGACGCACAGAGGGTGTTCTACGTAGATACAACCCCACTCATTGCGCCCGCCAAGCATCCCATCGTCGGCGCCGCGCTTCGCAACGCGATGGAGAATATTCTCGGCGCGTCGAACGAGAATCGAGACATCCAATCCCTTACTGGCCCTGGTAATCTCACGGCGAGCCTAGTTCGACACGCGATCCAACTGAGACAATCCTCCATGCCTCTAGATTTCAGTATCCTTGAAGACTGGAACTCCGTTGCTGTGAGCAAATGGCCCCTCTCCTACCGGTCCGACAAGCGCAACTGGAGGCTGTGGCAGCGAGGCGGTGAGTGAGCGCGTGAGGAATGACGGCCCGCTGATGCCGCTATGAATCTGCTCGCCTTCGCTGACGCAAAGGTATTGCTGGCCCACCGCCTGCGGGTCGTGGCACGATTCACGGACTTCCACCGGCGGGTAGACGTCTTCTCCGGGTCTGACGACGTTGATGCACTCCGACGCATTTACGTCATCAATCTCGACCGCAAGCCCAACCGATGGCGGCGCCAACGGCGCGAGTTACACCGCTTTCGTGACCGACGTGGCGAACGACTCTCGGGGCTGACGCGACGATTCTCGGCGATCGACGCCAGATACCTCAACGGCGACATCGACGAGTCGATCCTAGTGCCCTCATTCTCGTTGGCCGAACAGCTCGCCGTCGACCCCCACCCTCGCCTCGTCATCGACGACGCGACGCGTGCTCATCAGATTGCGATGACGCCGCAAGAGGTCGCTGTTGCCTTGTCTCATATCGAGGTCTGGAAGCTGGTCGCACACGGAGACGTGTCAAGTGCTCTGATCCTCGAAGACGATGTCGTGTTCGTCCGGAGTTTCGCCAAAAAGCTAAAAGCGGCGTGGGTCGAACTAACTGACGCCTCGGGCGGCGACTTGCGATTCGACCTCCTCTATCTGGCGTACCGAGAGCTTCGGCCCACAGCGCGCCGGAACTTTGTCCGTCGCAAACCAATTCCTCGGACTGAACCTGGACTTTGGGAGGCGTCCGGTTACGTGCTGAGCCGAGCCGGCGCGCGGAGGCTACTCGACCGATTACCCGCACACGGCCCGATTGACCTGTGGCTGAATCTTCAGTTTGATTCGCTCCTCGTCTATTCGGCGGCCGAACGGATAATCGAACAACGACTCGACGAGCCGTCAACGAACTCATATTCGGTCTTGCCAGCACTTGCGAAAGTTGGACTCCTAACTCAGGAGAAACCGCTTGTGCATGCCGCGGCGAAGTTGCCCGAGCCGGTTATCGCGTTGGGCCCACACGGCTCCGGCCTCACCGCGCTTGCGACGGCACTAGCCATGCTGGGTTACACCTGCTTCAGTGATGCCAATTCGCTGCCGCGACGAGAGCAGGACGCGCTCGACAACAACCGACTCCGAAGCTTCAATGCCTACGTCAACATTGGATCGGTAGCAGGCCTGCATTTCGCCGCGCTCGCCGCAACTTACCCGTCGGCACTGTTTATCTCGACGGCGCCGGATACCCAGTTCGGTGCCATTCCCGTCCATAGGCACCTACATCTCGAACCTCATCACCGCGACAAGTGGGCAGCACTGAGCCATTTCCTCAGCATCGAGTATCCGTCACTCCCCTACCCCGGCGACATTGATCTGGGCCAGCGAACCACGGTCGAAATGCCCGAAACGTCAACCACTGTGAACCAATCGCACGTGCTTCGGGCCGATGTGTCGCCATGGATTCTCCGCCAAGCGGATGACGTACTTCGCGGCTTTCGTACGCTAGACGACACCCGAGTCAAGTCCGCTCACACCACTGTGGATTGGACGAGTGATTCTGCCCTCCCCCTGGATGACTGGAGACTCCGCGATGACACCTTCCCAAGCAACCTGGCGCTCTTCTCGGCCAGAAACTACGAGCAGTCATCCGGATCCCCAGCGGTTCTGAGATTACGCCGAGAGCAGACCGCCGTACGCGAGTACACGTCAGGTGCGATTGCAAGCCAGCAAGAGTTCTTGTACGGGACCTTTGGCGCGGATCTGCGAAGCTCCAACGTCTCGGGCCTGATCACTGGGTTGTTCCTGCACCGTAACGCCCCCCGCCAAGAGATAGATATCGAGTTTTTGGGCAAGGACACAACCAAGATGTTGGTCAACGTCTACTACAACCCAGGCCCCATCGGAGCGCGAATGGAGTACGGGTATCGCGGCACACCTGTGCTTGTAGATCTCGGGTTCGACGCTGCCGCAGACTTTCACCGCTATGAGATCGATTGGTACCCAGATATAATCCGCTGGAGAGTCGACGGCGTAGTACTGCATGAACGTAGACAGTGGAGTCCCACGCCAATCCCAGATCGTCCATTAGAACTCAACTTGAACCTCTGGTACTCGAGATCTGAAGCACTGGCAGGACGGCTCGACGCCTCCCAACTGCCTGCAGCCGTCGAGTTCCGCTCAGTAACCGTTCACACACCTGCAAATAGGTAAACGCGACAGTCATGCTCGCTCTTCGGCGACATCGTCGCACCCGCGATTGTTGCCGTGGCAGTGGCTGCCGCGGCCGCCTATCCCGGCGCGTTTCCCGCGTTGACCCGCCGATACGAGTTCCGCGACCGTCAGCGTCACGATTACGCAGTACCTGCCGAATGACCGACGGCGGCGTCTACAACAACGTCGGGTTGTCACCGCTACACCCGGTCGCTTCCGAGCGCCTACCGGCCACGTCTACGACGTCGACTACCTGATCGTCGCCGACGCTGGGCGCGGGCGCACCGCACGCACGCGGCACGGTTTTGGCTCCGCCGAATGAAGCAGAGTTTCGCAATGGTCCACACCGGCGCCCAGGACGCCGCGCGCGCTCGGCTTCACCTCGGCGTGCCTGATCGCCGGTCCTGAGCGTCGGTCAGGCTGGATTTCGCCGGTCGACGACGACAACTGCGGACATGCGGAGAATCTGCCTCGCTGACCAATCCAATATGGCTCAGCTGGTGGACCCCATTCCGCCCGGAGTCATACGTTCACGTCATGCCATACCACGCCGGGGACCGTACGCCGGGTAGCGACCCGGTGACCTGCGGCCAGGTCGCACCATCGGTGATCCTTTTGATCGCGCTGCAACAGTTGGCCACAAACCCTGCCATCACGCCGCTGCTTCAACGGTATGTGGTCAACGTCCCCGAGCTACTACGAGCTTCAGACCGAGGAGGTGAAAGAATTGAGCACCAACATCTTTGACGGTTTACCGCTGTTACTTGCAGTTCCTCAAGCCGCTGCAATACTCGGCATCAGCCGGGCGGCGGCGTATCGGCTCGCCGCCTCGGGCGAACTGCCGGTGCGCCGACTTGGCGGCCGCGTCTACGTCGTTACCGCAGAGCTACAACAGCTGATTGCGTCGTAAGCCGCCTTACCGTTCGAACGGCGGTCGCGAGCTGTCCACGACGACTACATTTGAGCGTCAAGTGAGGCGAATTCAGTTCGCCGTGCGCACCTGTCGCAGGCCTGAGGCAATATTGGACAGAACCGCTCGGGCGCAGACGGGTGTCGGCAGGAGGGCAGATGACTACCACTGACGAGCCAGGTACCAAACGCGCACGTCGCGCGGAGCCGATCACCAAACACACCGCAAGAAACGGTGCAGTCAGCTATAGGTTTCAGGTCGACGTCGGCATCCAGCCCGACGGCACCCGCGACAGGCAACGATTCACCTTTCCCACGCTTGCGGAAGCGCGTCGCGAGTACCGGAGAATTACCACCGAGGTGGCAGCCGGCGCGTTCGTCAAACGCGACCCCACGACTGTCGCCGAGTATTTGACCCGGTGGCTTGACAGCAGACGCGACGTGCGTCCTAACACCCTCACCGGATACCGGCATTCTCTGAAGCCTGTCATCGACACACTCGGGAGCATGGGTCTTCAACAGCTGCGCACCGCTGACATCGACGCTCTGGTGACGGTGCGACTGAGCGGCGCGCCGGTCACCCAGCGCGACAGAAGAGGCCGTCGCGCAGCAGAAGTCCTCACTTTCTTGCGAGGCCAGCCCGAAGGGGCGAAGTACAACGAGATCTTGGGGGCCCTCGGTGAACCAGGTATCAGGTCCCTCGACCGGCTTGTGACTTCGGGTGGCGTGGTGCGGAAGGGGCGCGGTCGCTACGTGGCCGCCGAACCAAGTGACCCACAGCGCCCCCGGGTCCCAGGCAGCGTCAGTCCGCGGACTGTGGTCACCATGCTCGTCGTGCTGTCGTCCGCCCTCGACGACGCGATGCGGGAAGGTCTGGTAGCGCGGAATGTGGCGCGCTTGGTGAAGCGCCCGACAGTCGAACACCACGAAATGAAAAGCTGGACCCCTGAACAGGCCGGCCAGTTTCGGCATCACGTGCGCGACGACCGTCTGAACGCCTGCTGGTTGTTGACCCTCGCCGGACTTCGCCGCTCGGAAGTACTCGGGCTCAGATGGTTTGACGTCGATTTCGATGCTGGCACCGTGTCCGTCGCTCAGGGCCGCGTGGTGGTCGAAGGCACAGGCACAGTCACCGGCGACCCGAAGTCAAAGCGCTCGCGCCGGGCGCTCCCGATGCCCGTCGACGTCCTTACAGCGCTCCGTACCTTCAGGCTTCGCCAAGCCGAGGAACGCCTCGCCATCGGTTCGCAGTATCCCGACACCGGACTCGTTGCCGTCAACGCAGACGGCTCCCCCATCCGGCCGGAGACATACTCTTCCCAGTTCGCTCAGCACGCGAAAGACGCTGGCGTGCCGGTCATTCGGCTACACGATGTGCGGCACACCGCCGCCACCATGCTGCTCGACGGCGGCACCACACCGTCGGCGACGGCAAAGTGGCTGGGCCATGATCCGGCGATCACGCTGCGGGTGTACGGGCACGTCTATGACGATGCACTCGCCGCGGCGGGTGATGCGCTGATGGGACGGTCGCGCACTAGCGGCGAGCCGTAGGCGGGGCGGTCGCCAAGGCTACACGCCAGTGTTAGCGCGCGCCTCAACCCATTTGATCAGTCGGCGGCGGCGTTCTGCGATGCGCTCGGGATTCTGCTCCGCGTCACGCTCGGCGGCGTCGGCTTCCTCCCAGGCACGACGCATGTCAGCGTCGCGGAACTCCACAGTCTTCGCCATCACTCATCCCTCTCGGACGACGCCAGCATTGCTGCGCTTCCCGACACAACACGTTAAGCATCTGCGACATCGTTCAAAGCGAAGCGCCTAGAGCCGCGTACTTCCGCCTTTGCGCGACAGCAACGGGACCGAGGAGCGAGTTGAGCGGTCGATCAACCGCGTCGGCCGGCGCGTTCGGCGAAAGCATCGAGCGCGGCGAGTACTTCTGGAGAACGCCACACTCTGTTGCGGGGCCCGTTGGTTGTCTCGATGAGAATTCCTGCTTTCGTGAGCGGGTTGAGATAGCGGTGAGCATTGGTCGACTCGATGCCCAGTTCTTGCGCCAGTAGTACGGCGTTCAGGACCGGGCGGCGAGTCAACAAGTCGGCGACCTTCCACACCGCGGAGTCGGACCGCGCGGAGATCACACCGTTCCAGTTTTCCCGAATCTCGCGAAGTTCGACGACCAGTTGTCGCCCGTTGGCGATCGCCAGAATGGTGGCTCGCGAGAAGCTCTCGACAATCGGCGCAGCGTCACCGTCGCGATAGCTCGTCAATGCGGCGAAGTATGCGCCGGTGTCGGCCAACAGCCCGGCTGAGACCGGCACCGTAACCTGCCGCGTCAATCCCTTATTGCGCAGCATCGCTTGCACTAATGCGCGCCCTGTCCGGCCGTTGCCGTCGGTAAAGGGGTGGATGGTCTCGAACTGTGCGTGACTCACCGCGATCTGCGGCAGCGCGGGCACGTCGGCCCGGTGGGCGAACGCGATCAGATCGCCGATCGCCCCAGGGATCAGCTCATGTCGCGGGCCGACAAACGTCGCGCCGATTGGGGTGGACCCACTTCCGATCCACACTGGCTCGGTGCGGAACTCGCCTGGGGTGTGGCGGGGATCGTTGATCATCAAGGCGCGGTGCATCGTCCGGATACTGTCCGCGTTCAAGGTGTCAGACAGGGTGACCGCTGCCTGCATCGCAGCGGTGTTGGCGACGACCATGGCCGCGTTTCGCTTGGACTTTCCACCGGGCAGCTCGGCCTCACCGATTGCGCGCGCCGAGGCGGTCAGGTTCTCGATCTGCGAACTCGCGGCGGATTCCGACCGCAGCAGCACTGATGCGAACGGAGCGATCTCGCCGCCGAGTTCGGCGTCAAACCGTGCAATCTCGCGGCTGGCTGACTCAGCGTCGGCCAACACAAATGATGGCAGCTCCAAAACTAGATCGGCAATGTTGGCGGGCACCGTGGGGTGATAGGTGCCGTACTTGGGCAGCGCTCGCCCCGCATGCCTCCTGCTCTGCGGCTCCCAACGGACGTCCTCGCGAGTGACAGAGCTAAGTGAAGTCACCACCGCAGTCTAACTTCACTTATTTGCCTACGTGAAGTCAGAAGACGCATCTGACTTCAGTTAGCGGGATCGCCTGGGGTGTCTTACAAGTGACTGTCGGCTCCGCGTGCAGGCCAAGTCCAGGCCCTGTGGGCTCACCCGTTCGAAATCTCTTGGCACACTATTGGCACACCGGGGGTTTTGAAAAGCGCCCAGAGTCTGGGCTACAAGCTTCTGAGCTGCAGTTATGACGGTGGGCGCGGAGGGTTTCGAACCCCCGACCGCTGGTGTGTAAAACCAGAGCTCTACCACTGAGCTACACGCCCGTGCTCGGGGGAGGCTACACGGCGACGAGGCGTCACCGGAAATTCCTCAGCCGGTGGGCAGGGCCGCCAGCGCCTCGGTCCACACCGCCCGATCGCGCAGTTCCCCCGGCTGCTTCATCTCCGCGAACGCGATGACTCCGGACGCGTCGACGACGAACGTGCCGCGGTTCGGGTAGCCGGTCTGCGCGTTGAACACGCCGTAGTCCTCGGCCACCGCGCCGTGCGGCCAGAAGTCGGACAGCACCGGGAACGTGAACCCGTTCTGCGCGGCCCACGCCCGGTGGGTGGGCGGTGGCCCGACCGAGATGGCCAGCGTCCGGGTGACGTCGTTTTGAAAGTCGTCGAGGTGGTCGCGGATCTCCCCCAGCTCGCCCTGACAGACCGGGGTGAACGCGAGCGGAAAGAAGACCAGCAGGACGCTGTGGGTCCCGCGGAAGGCGCTCAGGGTGACGGGCTGGCCCGCCTGATCCTTCAGCGTGAAGTCCGGCGCGCGGGTGCCTGCCTCAAGCAGCGCCACTCACCTCCGGCTGGCGGCCTTCGACTTCGGCTGCACCAGTCGACTCGCAATCCAGTCGCCCAGATTGGCCGACGAGGTCTGGACCAACCCTGCGGTCGGTGCCGACTCGGCGATCTCCGCCGGCTGCACGTGCCCTGGCTTGCCGGTCTTGGGTGTCACCACCCAGATGACGCCATCGTCCGCGAGCGGTGTGATGGCATCCATCAGCCGGTCGACGAGGTCGCCGTCGTCGTCGCGCCACCACAGGAGCACGACGTCGACCACCTCGTCGGAGTCCTCATCGAGGAGTTCGCCGCCACAGGCGTCCTCGATGTCCGCCCGGATGTCGTCGTCGCTGTCCTCATCCCAGCCAAGCTCCTGGATGACATGGTCCTTTTCGATGCCCAGCCTCTGGGCGTAGTTCGGCGAGTCCGCCGCAACCACCCTGTCCTCCTTATGCCAGCGGGTCCGACACCCACTTTCGTCGGCCCTATAGTTGCACGCTACGGCTCAACCCACGCGCCTGGCGCGCGAGTTGGTCAATATGCGGCGTCGCAGAGGTCCAACGCAGCGGTCTGCGAATCGTTCACCCGGGTGACCGCGGCGTTGAACTCGTCGACCCCCGCATCCCCCGAGATCGCCGCGGCGAGCGCTCGCGCCGCATCCACCCAGCCGAGGAGGGACGCCTGCAATTCCGGCGTCAACGGGTCCGCGACGCTGCCCTCCACCAGATCTGCGCTGCGGTTGAGCGCGTCGATCGCCGGGCCTGCCTTGTCGACGACGTCCGGCAGGTCCTCGTTGTAGGCGCCGACGTAGACGTTCACGGCGGCGATGGCGTCGACGCTGCTCGAGCTGAGCGCCTCGCACGCGGTGTGCACGGCCTCGGTCGATGCCGACGCCCGCCGCTCGGACTCGCGCGCCACCGAACTCGATACCGACGCCTCGCTGGAGGCCGACGCCGACGCGCGGTACAGCGGCACGTCCGAGCCGTCGAGCGTCGGCGAACCGTCCGTGACGCTCTGACAGCCCACGACCACCATTGCCAGCACCGCCACGACGCCCACCGCCCGACCAGCGGCGCGCGGGCTGCCGGCCCGCAGCGGTCGACCGATCATGGTCACCAGACGTTACCGGTCGGCCGGGTGAACCGTCGGTCATCTCGCTACGACGACCCAGGTGGTTGGGTTGAGGCAGGATGGAGGACGATGGACATGCAGTTCACCAGGGCCACGAGCCCGAGCACCCGCCAACCAAGGAGCGGAAGTTGACCACCGAGTTCGCACGCCAGGACCTGGCCCAAAACTCAAGCAACACAACAGAACCCGATCGCGTTCGCGTCATCCGCGAAGGCGTCGCCTCATACCTGCCCGACATCGACTCGGACGAGACGGCGGAGTGGCTGGAATCGTTCGACGCATTACTCGAGCGGTCCGGGCCGTCGCGCGCCAGGTACCTGATGCTGCGTCTGCTGGAGCGCGCCGGCGAACAACGCGTCGCGATCCCGGCGCTCACGTCGACCGACTACGTGAACACGATCCCGACCGAGTTGGAGCCCTGGTTCCCCGGTGACGAGGACGTCGAGCGTCGCTACCGCGCCTGGATCCGGTGGAACGCCGCGATCATGGTGCACCGCGCGCAGCGGCCCGGAGTCGGTGTGGGCGGCCACATCTCGACCTACGCCTCGTCGGCCGCACTCTACGAGGTGGGGTTCAACCACTTCTTCCGCGGCAAGAGCCACCCCGGCGGCGGCGACCAGATCTTCATCCAGGGCCACGCCTCCCCCGGCATCTACGCGCGCGCCTTCCTCGAGGGCCGGCTAACCGCCGACCAACTGGATGGTTTCCGCCAGGAACACAGCCATCCCGGTGGCGGCCTGCCGTCCTACCCCCACCCGCGGCTGATGCCGGACTTCTGGGAGTTCCCGACGGTGTCGATGGGCCTCGGGCCCATGAACGCCATCTATCAGGCCCGGTTCAACCACTACCTGGCCGACCGCGGCTTGAAGGACACCACCAATCAGCACGTGTGGGCGTTCCTCGGCGACGGCGAGATGGACGAACCGGAGTCGCGCGGACTGATCCAGGTGGCCGCCAACGAGGGGCTCGACAACCTGACCTTCGTGGTCAACTGCAACCTGCAGCGCCTCGACGGCCCGGTGCGTGGCAACGGCAAGATCATCCAGGAGCTGGAGTCGTTCTTCCGCGGCGCCGGCTGGAACGTCATCAAGGTGGTGTGGGGCCGCGAGTGGGACGCGCTGCTGCACGCCGACCGCGACGGCGCGCTGGTGAACCTGATGAACACCACGCCCGACGGCGACTACCAGACCTACAAGGCCAACGACGGCAGCTACGTGCGCGATCACTTCTTCGGTCGTGACCCGCGCACCAAGGCGCTGGTGGAACCGATGACCGACGCCGAGATCTGGAACCTCAAGCGCGGCGGTCACGACTACCGCAAGGTGTACGCCGCCTACCGCGCCGCGATGGACCACAAGGGTCAGCCCACGGTGATCCTGGCCAAGACCATCAAGGGTTACACCCTGGGCAAGCACTTCGAGGGTCGCAACGCCACCCACCAGATGAAGAAGCTCGCGCTCCAAGACCTCAAGGACTTCCGCGACGCCCAGCGCATCCCGATCGGCGACGATCAGCTCGAGGAGAACCCCTACCTCCCGCCGTACTACCACCCCGGGCCGAATGCACCCGAGATCCGCTACCTGCTCGACCGTCGCCGCACCCTCGGCGGCTTCCTGCCGGAGCGCCGCACCAAGATGAAGTCGCTCAAGCTCCCGCCGCGCGACACCTACAAGGCGCTCAAGAAGGGGTCGGGCAACCAGGAGGTCGCCACCACCATGGCGACGGTCCGCACGTTCAAGGAACTCCTGCGCGACAAGGAGATCGGCAAGCGCATCGTGCCGATCATCCCCGACGAGGCCCGCACGTTCGGTATGGACTCGTGGTTCCCGAGCCTGAAGATCTACAACCGCAACGGCCAGCTCTACACCGCCGTGGACGCCGAACTGATGTTGGCGTACAAGGAGAGCGAGATCGGCCAGATCCTGCACGAGGGCATCAACGAGGCCGGCTCGACGGCGTCGTTCACCTCGGTCGGCACCTCGTACGCGACCCACGACGAGCCGATGATCCCGGTCTACATCTTCTACTCGATGTTCGGGTTCCAGCGCACCGGCGACGGGCTCTGGGCGGCCGCCGACCAGATGGCGAAGGGCTTCGTGCTGGGCGCCACGGCCGGTCGCACCACGCTGACGGGTGAGGGCCTGCAGCACGCCGACGGTCACTCGCTGCTGCTGGCGTCGACGAACCCGGCCGTGGTGACCTACGACCCGGCGTTCGCCTACGAGATCGCCTACATCGTCGAAGAGGGTCTGCGGCGCATGTACGGCGACGCCCCGGAGAACGTCTTCTACTACATGACGATCTACAACGAGCCCTACGTTCAGCCCGCCGAGCCGGAGAACTTCGATCCCGAGGGGCTGTTGAAGGGCATCTACCGGTACCGGCCGGCGAAGGAGAAGCGCAGCAACGTCGCGCAGATCCTGACCTCCGGCGTCGCGATGCCCGAGGCGTTGCGTGCCGCCGACCTGCTGGCCGCCGAGTGGGACGTCGCCGCCGACGTCTGGTCGGTGACCAGCTGGGGCGAACTCAACCGCGACGGCGTCGCACTCGACCGGGAGGCCCTGCGCCACCCGGACAAGCAGGCCGGCCAGGCGTACGTGACCAAGGTGCTCGCCGACACGGCGGGCCCCGTGGTGGCCGTGTCGGACTGGATGCGCGCGGTGCCCGAGCAGATCCGTCCCTGGGTGCCCAACACCTACGTCACCCTGGGCACCGACGGGTTCGGATTCTCCGACACCCGGCCCGCGGCGCGGCGCTACTTCAACACCGACGCCGAGTCGGTCGTGGTCGCCGTGCTCTCGGCGCTGGCGCGCGACGGTGAGATCGATCCGTCGGTCGCGGTGGCGGCCGCCAAGCAGTACAAGATCGACGACGTGCTGGCCGCAGGCGTCTCGTTCAAGGACACCGGAAGCGCCTGACCTCGACACCGGTCGACCGCCTTTAGAGGAATCTGCCAGAACAGTGGCGTAGCTTTTAGGGGTGACCGACAAAACCGTGGGCGACGACCCAACCAGCAGGTCGTCGCTGGAGTTGCTGGACTCCGTCCCGGAATCGCTGCTTCGACGCGTGAAGCAGCATTCCGGGCGGCTGTCCACCGAGGCCATCCACGTCATGGGCGAGCGGCTGCCGTTCTTCGCCGAACTCGAGGCGTCGCAGCGGGCCAGCGTCCAGCTCGTCGTCCAGACCGCGCTGGTGAACTTCGCCGAGTGGATGCGCGACCCCCGCGGCGACGTGGGCTACACGGCCGAGGCCTTCGCGTTGGTGCCGCAGGAGTTGACCCGTCGCATCGCACTGCGCCAGACCGTGGACATGGTGCGGGTGACCATGGAGCACTTCGAGGAAGCGGTGCCGGTGCTGGCGCGCAACCAGGACCAGCGGACCGCGCTGACCGTCGGCATCCTGCGCTACAGCCGCAACCTGGCCTTCGCCGCCGCCTCCGGGTACGCCGACGCCGCCGAGGCGCGTGGCGCGTGGGATACCCGGATGGAGGCCAACATCGTCGACGCGGTCGTCCGTGGCGACATCGGCCCCGGACTCCAGTCGCAGGCCGCCGCGCTCAACTGGGATGCCACCGCGCCGGCGACCGTCGTGGTCGGCCTGCCCAACCCGGCCCGGGTGGAGTACACCAGCGAAGACGTCCACGCCATCGTCAACCGGCACGGACGGGTCGCACTGACCGACGTGCACGGCACCTGGTTGGTGGCCATCGTGTCGGGTCAGCTCTCGCCCACCGACAGGTTCCTGGCGGACCTGATGAACGTGTTCGGGGACGGCCCGGTCGTCATCGGGCCGGTCGCCACGTCACTATCGGGCGCGCATTACAGCGCCCACGAGGCGATGGCGGGCATGAACGCGGTGGCCGGATGGAGTGGCGCGCCGCGGCCCGTGCCGGCTCGCGAATTGCTGCCCGAACGAGCCCTTGCCGGGGACCGATCGGCCATCGCGGTCCTGGAATCCGAGGTGATGCGGCCGCTCGCCGACGCCGGACCTGCGCTCGCCGAGACCCTCGACGCCTACCTCGACTCAGGGGGCGCGATCGAGGCTTGCGCACGCAAATTGTTCGTTCATCCAAACACCGTTCGCTACCGCCTGAAACGCATCACCGACTTCACGGGCAGGGATCCCACGGTGCCGCGCGACGCGTACATCCTGCGGGTCGCGACGACCCTCGGCCGCCTGAGCCGTGAGGTCTCCCACACCAGCGCCGTGAACAGGGCCATGGTGGAGCTGACGCCCCTGGCTACTTCGTTTCGTGGACAGTGACGTCGTTGCGGATGTCGCGGCTGTATATCGGGAATGTCCCATCACGTGCGCTTTTGTGGACTTCCCACAAAAACATAAGACCAGGTTCATAATTTCTTACACCGCACAAACCGGTCTTCACAGTGTTCTCTTAATCCGTGCCCCAAGAACCCGTGCTTGCGCTGCTCGCGCCAGGACAAGGATCGCAGACCCCAGGCATGCTCTCCCCATGGCTCGAACTGCCCGGCGCGGAGGAACGACTCGGCTCGTGGTCTGAGGCCATCGGCCTCGACCTCGTCCGGCTGGGCACCACGGCAACGGCCGAGGAGATCACCGACACCGCGATCACCCAGCCACTCGTGGTCGCCGCGACGCTGCTGGCCTTCGACGAGGTCACCAAGCGCGGACTGCTCGACGGCAAGACGACCGTGACGGCCGGACACTCGGTCGGCGAGATTGCGGCCTACTCGATCGCAGGCGTGCTCGCCGCCGACGACGCCGTCACCCTCGCCGCCACCCGCGGTGCGGAGATGGCCAAGGCGTGCGCCACCGAGCCCACCGGCATGGCTGCGGTGCTCGGCGGCGACGAGGCCGAGGTGCTGGCCCGTCTGGAGGCGCGCGACCTGGTCCCCGCCAACCGCAACGCCGCGGGACAGATCGTCGCCGCAGGCGCGATCTCGGCGCTCGACAAGCTCGTCGAGGACCCGCCTGCGAAGGCGCGCGTGCGCAAGCTCGCGACGGCCGGCGCGTTCCACACCCACTACATGGCCTCCGCGCTCGACGGCTACTCGGCCGCCGCCCAGTCCGTCACCGCAGGCGAGCCGTCCACCACCCTGCTGTCGAACGCCGACGGCCAGCCGGTCGAGTCGGCCGCCGACGCGATGACCAAGCTGGTCGCCCAGTTGACCAGGCCCGTGCGCTGGGACCTGTGCACCGCGACGTTGGCCCAGCGCCAGGTCACCGCGATCATCGAGTTCCCGCCGGCCGGGACGCTCGTCGGGATCGCGAAACGAGAACTTCGGGGAGTGCCGACGCACGCCGTCAAGACCCCCGCAGACCTGGACGGGCTCACGGAGATCTAACCGGGCCCGCCAGACCGCACCACAACGTCTTCAAGGCGTGACAACGGCCCTCCACCGTGGAGGGCCGATCATCAAGAAATAGAAGGAGCCATCGTGGCCGCCACTCAGCAGGAAATCATCGCCGGTCTCGCGGAGATCATCGAAGAGGTCACCGGCATCGAGCCCTCCGAGGTCACCCCGGAGAAGTCGTTCGTCGACGACCTGGACATCGACTCGCTGTCGATGGTCGAGATCGCCGTCCAGACCGAGGACAAGTACGGCGTGAAGATCCCCGACGAGGACCTCGCGGGCCTGCGCACCGTCGGTGACGTCGTCGCCTACATCCAGAAGCTCGAGGAAGAGAACCCCGAGGCAGCCGCAGCCCTGCGCGACAAGTTCACCTCGTGACCCGCCCTTCCACTGCTAACGGCGGTTTCCCCAACGTCGTCGTGACCGCCGTCACGGCGACCACGTCGATCGCACCGGACATCGCGAGCACGTGGAAGGGACTGCTTGCAGGAGAGAGCGGCATCCACGTTCTCGAGGACGAGTTCATCACCAAGTGGGACCTGCCGGTCAAGATCGGCGGGCACCTCAAGGAGCCGCTCGACCCGCTGATGTCGCGCCTCGAGATGCGGCGCATGTCCTACGTGCAGCGGATGTCGAAGTACCTCGGCAACCAGCTCTGGGACAGCATCGGGCGCCCGGAGGTCGATCCCGACCGTTTCTCGGTCGTGATCGGCACCGGGCTCGGTGGCGGCGAGAAGATCGTCGAGACCTACGACGCGATGAACGAAGGCGGACCCCGCAAGGTGTCGCCGCTGGCCGTTCAGATGATCATGCCCAACGGCGCCGCCGCGGTCGTCGGCCTCGAGCTCGGTGCCCGGGCCGGCGTCATCACCCCGGTGTCGGCATGTTCGTCGGGCTCGGAGGGCATCGCCCACGCATGGCGTCAGATCGTCATGGGTGACGCGGACATCGCCGTCTGCGGTGGCGTCGAGGGTGGCATCGAGGCGCTGCCAATCGCGGCGTTCTCGATGATGCGCGCGATGTCGACCCGCAACGACGATCCGGAAGCCGCATCGCGTCCCTTCGACAAGGACCGCGACGGATTCGTCTTCGGCGAGGCCGGCGCGCTCATGGTCATCGAGACCGAGGAGCACGCCAAGGCTCGTGGCGCCAAGCCACTGGCCAGGCTGATGGGCGCAGGCATCTCGTCGGACGCCTACCACATGGTGGCGCCGGCACCGGACGGTCTTCGGGCCGCCCATGCGATGAAGCGTGCGATGGAGACCGCCGGCCTGTCGCCGTCGGACATCGACCACGTCAACGCGCATGCCACGTCCACCTCGATCGGTGACATCGCCGAGGCGAACGCCATCCGGAACGCCGGTGTGGAGAAGGCCGCGGTGTACGCACCGAAGTCGGCGCTCGGTCACTCGATCGGCGCCGTCGGTGCACTGGAGTCGATCCTGACGGTGCTGGCGCTGCGTGACGGCGTCATCCCGCCGACACTGAACTACGAGACGCCCGACCCCGAGATCGATCTCGATGTCGTCGCGGGTGAGCCTCGGTATGGCGACTACCAGTACGCCATCAACAACTCGTTCGGTTTCGGTGGACACAATGTCGCTCTGGCCTTCGGTCGCTACTGACCGTCGCCGGATCTAGAGGGAGTGTTCGAGCAGTAATGGCAGGAATGTCGTCAGACGGTTTGCCCAACGTGGTCGTCACTGGTTTCGCCATGACGACCGCGTTGGCGACCGACGCCGAGGGCACCTGGAAGCGTCTCCTCGACGGACACAGTGGCATCCGCACGCTGGACGACGACTTCATCGATCTCTACGACTTGCCCGTCCGCATCGGCGGGCATCTCCTGGAGGACTTCAACGGGGACCTGACGCCCGAGGAGATCGATCGGTTCTCCTACCTCCAGAAGATGGCCACCGTGATCGGCAGGCGGGCGTGGGAACACGCCGGCTCACCCGAGGTCGACACCAAGCGTCTGATGGTGTCGATCGGCACCGGCATGGGTTCCAGCGAGGAATTGCTGTACGCCTACGACGGCATGCGGGAGAAGGGCCTCGGCGGCGTCTCCCCGCTGGCCGTGCAGACGTACATGCCGAACTCCCCCGCCGCGACGGTGGGGCTCGAGCGCAACGCTCGAGCGGGTGTGGTGACGCCGGTGTCGGCGTGCGCATCCGGTTCGGAGGGCATCGCCAACGCGTGGCGCAGCATCGTGGTCGGCGACGCCGACATCGCGATCTGCGGCGGCCTCGAGACCCGCATCGAAGCGGTGCCGATCGCCGCATTCGCGCAGATGCGCATCGTGCTGTCCACCACCAACGACGACCCGGCGGGCGCATGCCGCCCGTTCGACAAGGACCGCAACGGCTTCGTCTTCGGCGAGGGTGGCGCGCTCATGGTCATCGAGACCGAGGAGCACGCCAAGGCACGCGGCGCGAACATCCTCGCCCGACTGATGGGCGCGGCCGTGACGTCCGACGGGTACCACATCGTGGCGCCCGACCCGTCCGGTCAGCAGGCCGGTAGGGCGATCACGCGGGCCATTCAACTCGCCGGGCTGACTCCAGGCGACATCGACCACGTCAACGCGCATGCGACCGGCACCTCGGTCGGCGACGTGGCGGAGGGCAAGGCGATCAACAACGCCCTCGGCAGCAACAGGCCGGCGGTGTACGCACCGAAGTCGGCGCTCGGTCACTCGGTGGGCGCAGTGGGTGCGGTCGAGGCGGTCCTCACCGTGCTGGCCCTGCGCGACGGAGTCATTCCGCCTACCTTGAACTTGCGCAACCTCGATCCGGACATCGACCTCGACGTGGTCGCCGGAGAGCCCCGACGGGGTGATTTCCGGTACGCGATCAAGAATTCATTCGGATTCGGCGGGCACAACGTCGCTCTCGCCTTCGGGAAGTACTGAAGTACGCACGGCACGAAACCAACAGCGCCCTTGAAGCGAAGCGTTACGAAACCAGGAGACTTGAGATGACGACAGTGGCCAATCCGGAAGCCCCCGGCAACGTAGGCGAATCCCTCGACCCGCGCGACCCGCTGTTGCGCCTCTCCACCTTCTTCGACGACGGCAGCGTCGAACTGCTGCACGAGCGGGACAAGTCCGGCGTCCTCGCCGCGGCCGGCACCGTCAACGGCGTGCGCACCGTTGCCTTCTGCACCGACGGCACCGTCATGGGTGGCGCGATGGGCGTCGACGGCTGCAAGCACATCGTCGACGCGTACGACACCGCCATCGAGGAGCAGAGCCCGATCATCGGCATCTGGCACTCCGGTGGCGCCCGGCTGGCCGAGGGCGTCAAGGCGCTGCACGCGGTCGGTCTCGTGTTCGAGGCGATGATCCGCGCCTCCGGCTACATCCCGCAGATCTCCGTGGTCGTCGGCTTCGCCGCGGGCGGCGCCGCCTACGGCCCCGCGCTCACCGACGTCGTGATCATGGCGCCGGAGGGCCGCGTGTTCGTCACCGGCCCCGACGTCGTCCGCAGCGTCACCGGCGAGGACGTCGACATGGCGTCCCTCGGTGGGCCCGACACCCACCACAAGAAGTCCGGCGTCTGCCACATCGTCGCCGACGACGAACTCGACGCCTACGAGCGTGGCCGCCGCCTGGTCGGCCTGTTCTGCCAGCAGGGGCACTTCGACCGCAGCAAGGCCGAGGCCGGCGACACCGACCTCGCGGCGCTGCTGCCCGACTCCCCCCGGCGCGCCTACGACGTGCACCCGCTGGTGAGCGCCCTGCTCGACGAGGACGCTCCCTTCGAGGAGTTCCAGGCCAAGTGGGCGCCGTCGATGGTGGTCGGCCTCGGTCGTCTCGCGGGCCGCTCGGTCGGCGTGCTCGCCAACAACCCGCTGCGCCTGGGCGGTTGCCTGAACTCCGAGAGTGCGGAGAAGGCAGCGCGTTTCGTGCGGCTGTGCGACGCGTTCGGCATCCCGATCGTCGTGGTCGTCGACGTGCCCGGCTACCTGCCCGGTGTCGACCAGGAGTGGGGCGGCGTGGTCCGCCGCGGTGCCAAGCTGCTGCACGCGTTCGGTGAGGCGACGGTTCCCCGCGTCACGCTGGTGACCCGCAAGATCTACGGCGGCGCGTACATCGCGATGAACTCGCGGTCGCTGGGTGCCACCAAGGTGTTCGCGTGGCCCGACGCCGAGGTCGCCGTCATGGGCGCCAAAGCCGCGGTCGGAATCCTGCACAAGCGCAAGCTCGCCGCCGCCGCTCCGGAGGACCGCGAAGCCCTGCACGAGGAGCTGGCTGCCGAGCACGAGCGGATCGCCGGCGGCGTGGACAGCGCCATCGAGATCGGCGTCGTCGACGCGAAGATCGACCCGGCGCACACCCGTAGCGTCGTGACCCAGGCCCTCGCCGAGGCGCCCGCCCGCCGCGGCCGCCACAAGAACATCCCGCTGTAAGCCGGGGGCTTCCCCGCGAGCAGACGCAAAATCCCCTGATGCCCGGTGCATCAGGGGATTTTGCGTCTGTTGGGCGTTCGTGGAGTGCGCGACTGTGGGCCTTACGTACGCCAACCGGCCGAAATGCGTACACAACCCACACACTCGGCGCTCAGCGGGCCGCGAACATCTCCTCTGCGACGCCCACGACCCGCGAACGATCCTCTGCCACCAGGCCGATCCGCGTCCGGCGGTCGAGCACGTCGTCGACGGTCAGGGCGCCCTCGTGGGTGACCGCGTACTCGAATTCCGCCCGCAGCACGTCGATTCCGTCGGCGACTCGCTCCGTGGGGCGCGCACACGTCGCACGCGCGATCACGTTGGGCGCCTCGGCGCCGAAGCGGGCGACCAGTGACGACGGCAATTCGACCGGCGACCGCAGCGTCGCCACCGGGTTGGCGAGCGCCCCAACCAGCGGCAGGTTGCGCGTGCGGCACGGCCCGGCCGACAACCCACGCAACGCAATCGCCCGGTCCAGCACGTCCTCGGCCATGTAGCGATACTCGGTGAGCTTGCCGCCGATCACGCTCACGACGCCATTGGCGGACTCACTGACCGCGTGGTCGCGTGACACGTCGGCGGTGTGCCCGCTACCGGTGTCGATCAGCGGCCGCAGCCCCGCATACGCGCCGATCACGTCGGCCGTCGTCAGCGCCGTGTCGAGCGCGGTGTTGACGGTGTCGAGCAGGAACGCAACCTCGTCCGGCGTCGGTTCCGGCACATCGGGAATCGGCCCGGGAGCGTCCTCGTCGGTGAGGCCGAGGTACACCCGACCGAGCTGCTCGGGCATCGCGAAGACGAACCGATTGACCGCCCCGGGAATCGGGACCGTCAACGCGGCGGTGGGGTTGCCGAACGTCGCCGCATCGAACACCAGGTGCGTGCCGCGGCTGGGCCGCAACCGGATCGACGAGTCGACCTCACCGGCCCACACCCCGGTCGCGTTGATCACCGCACGCGCCGTCACGTCGAGCGATTCCCCGGTCAGTTCGTCGGTCAGCCGGACCGATGTGCCGGTCGCCTGCGACGCCGACACCCGGGTCAGCACCCGCGCGCCGTGCTGCGCGGCCGTGCGCGCGACGGCGGTGACGAGGCGGGCGTCGTCGATGAGTTGCCCGTCGTAGGCAAGGAAGGCGCCGTCGAGACCCTCCCGGCGCACCGTCGGTGACAGTTCGGCGGACCGACGGGCGTCGATGCGCCGAGACCGCGGTAGCGTCGCCGCGGACGTCCCCGCCAACCTGCGCAGCCCGTCGCCCGCGGTGAAGCCGACGCGGACCAGCGCCCGTGACGACGTGCTCATCGACGGCAGCAGCGGCACCAGTTGCGGCATCGCCGTGACCAGGTGAGGGGCGTTGCGGGACATGAGGATTCCGCGTTCGACGGCGCTGCGCCGCGCGATGCCGAAGTTGCCGGTGGCGAGGTAGCGCAGGCCTCCGTGCACCAGCTTGGAACTCCACCGGCTGGTACCGAAGGCCAGGTCGTGCTTCTCGACGAGCACCACCGACAGCCCCCTGGTCGCTGCGTCGAGCGCGATGCCCGTGCCGGTGATGCCCCCGCCGATGACGACGACGTCCACCGGTCCCCCGTCCCCGAGCGCCCGGAGGTCGGAGGTGCGGCGGGCGGCGTTGAGTGCGGTCGGACTGGTCATGGCTTGAGGTATCCGTTCAGGGCGTGGGCCAGTTCGGTGGCGAGTGCGTCGGAGTCGAGGATCGGTTCGACGGAGTCGGCGGACAGGATCGTCGACTGCGTGATGAGCAGGCACATCGCCGCCAGCCGACGGGGGTCGCCGGCGCGCACGCTGCCCTCGCGCTGGGCCGCCGCGATCTCGTCGGCGACGGCGTCGAGCAGGATCTGCTGGCTGGTGCCCAGTCGTTCCGAGAGATAGACCATCGCGAGGTCGGGCGCCTGGTGCAGCACGGTCATGATCACGGGTTCGTGGCGCAGTCGGTCGGCGAGATCGATCACCCGCTCCACCAGGCGCTCCCGGCCCGTGCCCGCACTGGGGACCTCGTCGAGCGCGCGGGTGATCCGGAGGGTCAGCAGCGCCGCGAGGATCGAGCGGGTGTCGGGGAAACGCCGGTACACGGTGGGTCGGCTGACACCGGCGCGACGGGCGATCTCGGCGAGCGTGACGCGGTCGACCCCGTAGGCGACGACGCATTCCGCCGCCGCGTCGAGGATGCGATCCGCCACCGGCGCGGGCGGCGCTGCGTTACTGATTGACATGATCTGTAATACTGTAACGCATGACTCTCGTGGACGACCAGTCGATGCCCCCGATGAAGTGGAACGCCTGGGGTGATCCTGCTGCCGCCAAGCCGCTCTCCGACGGCATCCGCACCCTGCTGAACCAGGCACTCGGCGTCGACACGACACCGCGGACCGAGCTGACCGCCGACCAGGTCCAGCTGCGGCCGTCAGCCCTCTCCGACGCCGACGCCAGCGCGCTCAGCGAGATCGTCGGCGCCGAACACTGCGTCGTCGACGACCTCGGCAGGCTGCTGCGCGCGGGCGGCAAGTCGACACTGGATCTGTTGCGCCGCAGGCACACCGGCGTTCAAGATGCACCGGACGCCGTCCTCCTGCCCGCCGACGACGACGAGGTGGCCGCAGTACTCGCGGCGTGCGCGGAACGCAGGATCGCCGTCGTCCCGTTCGGCGGCGGCACCAGCGTCGTCGGTGGACTCGACCCGCTCCGCGGCGATTTCGGGGCCGTCGTCTCGCTGGATCTGCGACGCCTTGACGCCCTGTACGACCTCGACGAGACCTCCGGTGAGGCCGAACTCGGCGCGGGCGTCACCGGGCCCGAGGCCGAACGGCTGCTCGGCGCGCGCGGGTTCTCGCTCGGGCACTACCCGCAGAGCTTTCAGTTCGCGACCATCGGCGGGTTCGCGGCGACGCGGTCGTCGGGTCAGGACTCCGCGGGCTACGGCCGGTTCGACGACATGGTGCGCGGGCTGCGCGTCGTAACCCCCGCAGGCGTTCTCGACCTCGGCCGCGCACCGGCCTCGGCGGCGGGGCCCGATCTCCGCCAGCTCATCGTCGGCTCCGAGGGAACCTTCGGCGTGATCACCCGGGTGCGGGTGCGCGTTCACCCCGCTCCCGAGACGACGCGATACGAGGCATGGTCGTTCCCCGACTTCGCAACGGGTGCATCGGCTTTGCGGGCCGTGGTGCAGACCGGCACCGGGCCGACGGTGATCAGGCTGTCCGACGAAGCCGAGACCGGGGTCAACCTGGCCACCACCGAGGCGATCGGCGAGCAGACGGTCACCGGCGGATGCCTCGCCATCACGGCGTTCGAGGGCACCGCCGCCCACGCCGAGAGCAGACACGCCGAGACGCGCGCCGTACTCGAGGCCGCCGGCGGCACGTCGCTCGGCGAGGCACCTGCGAAGGCCTGGGAGCATGGCCGGTTCGGCGCACCGTATCTGCGCGACTCGCTGCTCTCTGCGGGGGCGCTGTGCGAGACCCTGGAGACGGCCACCAACTGGTCGAACGTCATGACGCTCAAGGCCGCTGTGACCGACGCGTTGACGAACTCACTCTCCGAATCGGGCACGCCCGCACTGGTCCTGTGCCACATTTCGCACGTGTACCCGACCGGCGCCTCGCTGTACTTCACCGTGGTCGCCGGGCAGCGGGGCGATGCGATCGAGCAGTGGCGCGCCACCAAGACCGCGGCATCGGACGCGATGGTCCGCTGCGGGGCGACCATCACCCACCATCACGCCGTCGGCGCCGATCACCGCCCGTGGATGCGTGACGAGATCGGCGACCTGGGCGTCGAGGTGCTGCGTGCCGTCAAGGGCGTACTCGATCCCGCGGGAATCATGAATCCGGGCAAGCTGATTCCGTGAACCGGGTCACCGTCCTCACCAACCCGGCATCGGGACACGGCAACGCGCCGCACGCCGCGCAGCGAGCCGTCGCGCGGTTCCAGCAGCGCGGTGTCGACGTGTGCGAGATCGTGGGCCGCGATGCCGTGCACGCCCGCAGACTGGTCGACGACGAACTCGCCCGCGGCACCGACGCGCTGGTGGTGGTCGGTGGCGACGGCATCGTGTCGGTCGCACTGCAGGCGTTGGCGCTGGGCGACGTACCGCTGGGCATCGTCCCGGCCGGCACCGGCAACGACCATGCGCGCGAATTCGGCCTGCCGACGGGCGATCCCGCCGCGGCCGTGGACGCCATCGTCGACGGCAGGACCGAACGCGTGGACCTCGGCCGCATCCGCGGCGCCGACGGCACCGACCGTTGGTTCGGCACGGTGATGGCGGCCGGCTTCGACTCGCTGGTCACCGATCGCACCAACCGCATGCGATGGCCGCACGGCCGGATGCGGTACAACGTCGCGATGGTCGCCGAGCTGTCGCAGCTGCGCCTGCTGCCGTTCCGCCTGACCTTCGACGGCGGCCCGGAAGTCGTCACGGAACTCACTCTCGCGGCATTCGGCAACACGAGGAGCTACGGCGGCGGCATGTTGATCTGCCCGGGCGCCGACCACTCCGACGGCATGCTCGACGCGACGATGGTGCGATCGGCATCGCGCACCAAGCTGATTCGGCTCTTCCCGACCGTCTTCAAGGGCACCCACGTCGACCTGGACGAGGTGAGCACGGCCCGGGCGAAGGTGATCACGGTCGACTGCCCGGGGATCAACGCCTACGCCGACGGCGAGTTGGTGTGTCCGCTACCGGTGGAGGTGTCGGCGGTCGAAGGCGCTCTGACGGTCCTGCGACCGTAGAGCTACCCGACTCCGCGGTTCAGCCAGCTGACCTCACCGGTGTCGCCGCCGCCGCGGTAGGGCTCGAGCGCCTCGTCCCATGCCGTGCCCAGCACGGTGTCGAGTTCTGCGGCCAGGGTCTCGGCGCCCGATCGCATGAGTCCGCGCAGTCGCATCTCGCCGACCATGACGTCGCCGTTGGCGCTCATCGCGCCGTTCCACAGTCCGAGCTGGGGGGTGTGGCACCACCGGTGACCGTCGACGCCCTCACTGGGGTCTTCGGTGACCTCGAAGCGGAGCACCGACCAGGCGCGCAGTGCGTTCGCCAAGGCAGCGCCGGTGCCCACGGGTCCACGCCAGTTGGTGATGGCGCGGAGTTGTCCGGGCATGGCGGGTTGAGGGGTCCACTTCAGGTTGGCGCGCGCCGACAGGGTCGACGACAACGCCCACTCGACGTGGGGACACACCGCCGCGGGTGAGGCGTGGACGTACACCACACCTGTCGTCGCGTCGGCGAACTGGTTCGACGCACGCATATCTGCTCCTTAAGGCTCCACCTGGGACGTCTTCCCCAACGGCCTGGTGTTACCTAACTGATGCAGATGTTTCGTGCGTGTCTATTGTGCCTTGTGGGACCGGTGTTGCGCTAGTGTGCTTTGAAATCTCTCAGGACTCCATCAGAAATCGCCGGCCAGACGGTGTGCGTCCAGTCGCCGAAGTCGTGGTCGGTGAGGACGACGAGGGCCAGGTCAGCCGTCGGATCCACCCACAGGAACGTGCCCGACTGACCGAAGTGCCCGAACGTCGCAGCCGAGTTCTGCGCTCCCGTCCAGTGCGGCGACTTGCCGTCGCGCAGCTCGAAGCCCAGCCCCCAGTCGTTGGGCCGCTGCGTGCCGAAGCCGGGCAGCACGCCGGCCAGGCCGGGGAATTGCACGGTCGTCGCCTCACCGTGCAGCTGCGGCGAGACCAGTTCCGGGCGCAGCAGTTCCCGCGCGAAGACGGCGAGGTCGGCGGTCGTCGACTCAGCGCCGTACCCGGCCTCCTCGGCACCGCCGGCGAGGGTCGTCGACGTCATGCCGAGCGGATCGAGCACCGCCTCGCGCAGGTAATCGGCGAACTCGATACCCGACTCCTCCTGCAGCGTGCGGGCGAGGACGGCGAAGCCCTCGTTGGAGTAGACGCGCCGGGTGCCGGGCGTCGCGATGACGTCGGCCGACCGCATCGACAGGCCGGAGGTGTGCGCGAGCAGGTGGCGCACCGTGGCGCCGGGCGGCCCGGCGGGGGCATCGAGGTCGAGCGCACCTTCCTCGATCGCGACGTGGGCGGCCCGGGCCACCAGGAGCTTGGTCACCGACGCCAGCGGGAAGCGTCGCTCGACGTCCCCATGCTCGGCCAACGTGCCCGCCGGACCCACCACGGTTGCGGCGACGTTGGGGACCGGCCACTCGGCAACGGTGTCCAGGGCACTCACGTGGAGGATCGTAGTGCGCGGGGCATCGGACACGCGTGGACGGCGCTCGACTCCACCGGTGCGCGAGCACCCTCACCCATTAAGTTGTTGGCATGAGTCAGACAGTGCGCGGCGTGATCAGCCGGAGCAAGAAGCAGCCCGTCGAACTGGTCGACATCGTGATCCCCGACCCGGGTCCCGGCGAGGTCGTGGTGGACGTCATCGCGTGCGGGGTCTGCCACACCGATCTGACGTACCGCGAAGGCGGCATCAACGACGAATACCCCTTCCTGCTCGGCCACGAGGCCGCGGGCACCGTCGAGTCCGTGGGTGAGGGCGTCACCGCCGTCGAGCCCGGCGACTTCGTGGTGCTGAACTGGCGCGCGGTGTGCGGCCAGTGCCGGGCCTGCAAGCGCGGCAGGCCGTGGTACTGCTTCGACACCCACAACGCCGCGCAGAAGATGACGCTGACCGACGGCACCGAACTGACTCCGGCGCTGGGCATCGGCGCGTTCGCCGACAAGACCCTGGTACACGAGGGCCAGTGCACCAAGGTCGACCCGGAGGCCGACCCCGCCGTGGCGGGTCTGCTGGGCTGCGGGGTCATGGCCGGGATCGGCGCGGCCATCAACACCGGTGCCGTCGAGCGCAACGACACCGTCGCCGTGATCGGCTGCGGTGGCGTCGGCGACGCCGCGATCGCCGGCGCCGCACTCGTCGGCGCCAAGCGGATCATCGCCGTGGACACCGACGACAAGAAGCTCGAATGGGCCCGCGACTTCGGCGCCACGCACACCATCAACGCCAAGGAACTCGACGTCGTCGAGACCATCCAGGACCTCACCGACGGCAACGGCGCGGACGTCGTCATCGACGCGGTCGGCAGGCCCGAGACGTGGAAGCAGGCGTTCTACGCCCGCGACCTGGCAGGGACGGTGGTCCTGGTGGGTGTCCCCACACCGGACATGACGCTGGAGATGCCACTGATCGACTTCTTCTCCCGCGGCGGGTCGCTGAAGTCGTCCTGGTACGGCGACTGCCTGCCCGAGCGCGACTTCCCCACGCTCATCAGCCTCTATCGCGAGGGCCGGCTTCCACTCGACAGGTTCGTGTCCGAACGCATCGGCCTCGACGGCATCGAGGACGCCTTCGGAAAGATGCACGCCGGTGAGGTCCTGCGTTCCGTGGTGATCCTGTGAGCGCCGCGAACAACATCGAGCGAATCGTCACCAGCGGCACGTTCGAACTCGACGGTGGCAGCTGGGACGTCGACAACAACATCTGGGTGGTGGGCGACGAGTCCGACGTCGTGGTCTTCGACGCCGCGCACACCGCGCAGCCGATCATCGACGCGGTGCGCGGACGCAACGTCGTCGCGGTGGTCTGCACGCACGGACACAACGACCACATCACCGTGGCGCCCGAGCTGGGCAGGGCGCTCGACGCGCCCGTGCTGATGCACCCCGCCGACGACATGCTGTGGCGAACGACCCACCCGGACAGCGAATTCCGCAGCGTCGAGGATGGGTTCGTGCTGCGGGCGGGCAGCGTGGAGATCCGCGCGCTGCACACGCCCGGACACTCCCCCGGTTCGGTGTGCTGGTTCGCTCCCGACCTGCAGGCAGTGTTCAGCGGGGACACGCTGTTCAACGGCGGACCGGGCGCGACGGGGCGTTCCTACTCCGACTTCCCGACCATCCTCGAGTCCATCTCGGGACGCCTCGGCATGCTCCCCGGCGAGACGGCCGTCTACACGGGCCACGGCGACACCACGACCATCGGCGACGAGATCGTGCACTACGACGAGTGGGTCGCCCGCGGGCACTAGTCAGCGCCCGTCCAGCACCCGCTTCTTCTCGGCCTCGAACTCGTCCTCGGTCAGTGCGCCCGAATCACGAAGCCTGGCAAGGGTGTCGAGTTCCTGGATCCGGATGCCCTGGTCTGTCGGGACGTAGGCGCCCACGGCGTCGACCGGTAACGGGTGATGCGTGACCGTCGATTCGGGGGTCTTTCGCCTGTAGATCCAGACGATGACGATGATCAGATCAACGAGCGCGACGCCGAAGACGATCGCGAAGATCTCGGGCAGGTGGCCGTAGGGGCTGCCGTGGCCGAACGCCAGCGTGGGATTGACGTAGGCACTCACCTGCCCTTCGGTGGTGATCCCGTAGTCACCCTCGGCGGGGATCTGAGCCGTCCAGACCTGGACGCGCGCATCGTTGTTGACCGTGGTCGTGCCACCAACGTCCTCGACCAGAACGGGGTCGGGCACCCCGTCGGGGGGCGCGATCGAGATCTTCATGCGGGGCACGGGCAGGCCGCCGCCTTCTCCGATGATCATGGTGTGGAAGCTGATGGTCACCTCGCCCTCGGGAAGGTGGACGCTGCCCGTCCCGGGGATCGGCACCTCGCCGTAGGCGTCGTAGTCGTCGAAGACCAAGGCGTTGAGGACCATCGTCGCGACGAACCCGATGATCGAGGCGATCATGGTCGCCACCGCGATGCCGGTGAGTATGCGCGGCGCGTCTCCACGACTCATGGCCGCAGTCTGTCACGACCCCGGATTTGGAGCTAACGTTTCCTCATGCCGGAGTCGAGCAACGTGGTGCGGCCGGAGCCTAAGGACAGCGCCTGGTACAGCGCTGCCTCGCGGCTGCAGGCTGCCGGATTGCGGCAGGCGATAACCCTTTTCGAGCAGGCCGCCGAAGTGGTGCCGATCCCACGCCCCCCGCGGCCGATCGTGATCGCCGACTACGGAGCCGGTACCGGTCACAATTCGGTGCTGCCGGTGTGCGCGGCGATCTCGGTGTTGCGCAAGCGGACCCGTCCGGAGCACTCCATCCTGGTGACCCATACCGACGTACCCGACAACGACTTCACCGCACTGTTCCGCACCCTCACCGACGATCCGGACAGCTACCTACAGCGGGACAAGGCGGCGTTCGCATCGGCGGTCGGCCGCTCGTACTACGGGCAGATACTCCCGTCGAACAGCGTGAACCTGGCCTGGTCGTCGTGGGCGCTGCAGTGGATGGGCGGTGACCCACTGCCGGTCGGCGATCACTTGCTGGCCGCTTACAGCGGGGACGACGGCGTCCGCCGGGCCCATGCGAAGCGAGCCGCCCACGACTGGCACGAGTTCGTGGCGTTCCGCGGCCGCGAACTCGCTCCGGGTGGTCGGCTCGTCGTGTTGACGCTGGGCGTGGACGAGGATGGCCAGCTGGGGTTCGGGCCGCTGCTCGACGCGATGCTCGACACTCTCGCCGAACTCGAGTGCGACGCGGTGATCGGCGCCGACGAGCACGCACGGATGGCGATTCCGATCGTGGGCCGCACCGGGAAGGACTTCGGTTCGCCCTTCGCGCCTTCGGGCACGTTCGAGAAGCTGTCCATCATCCACATGGAGTTGTTCGACGCCGAGGACAGGTTCTGGAAGCAGTACCAGGCCGACGGGAAGGCCGACGCCTTCGGGGCGCAGTGGGCGGCATTCCTGCGCAACGCGCTGTTCCCCACCCTTGCCGAGGCACTCGACGCCGACCGCCCCGTCGAGCCTTTCTTCGATCGGCTGGAGTCGGGTGTCGCCGGCCGCTTGGCCGCCGCGCCGGAGCGCATACGAATTCCCTTGGCACTGTTGGTGCTCGAGAAGCGCAACCGCGTCGAGGACTGACGGTCAGGACGCGGCGCGCTCGCGGAAGGTGCTGCGATAGCCCTGCGGCGACACCCCGGCGAGCCGGCGAAACTGCTCTCGGAAGTTGGCCGGTGACGTGAAGCCGACCTCCCTGCCGATCCGTTCGACACCCAGATCGGTGGTCTCGAGCATCTGCTGGGCGTGCCGGACGCGCACCCCCGCCAGCCACTGGATCGGGGTCTGCCCCGTCTCGGACTGGAAGCGTCGGTTGAGTGTGCGGATGCTGACCGACGCGTGGGCTGCGATGTCGCCCAGGGCCAGGTCGCGGTGTGCTTCCTGTTCGATCCACTCGAGGACTCCGTCGAGTTCGGTGCGCCGGCCCATGGCGTGGGCGATGGTCACCGAAGCCAGGTTGCGGACGATGAACTGGGCTTGTCCGCCGGTGCGGTGCAGGGGCGCCACCGCGAGCCGGGCGGCCTGGGCGGCGGCGACCGCACCGAGGTCGCGCTGCACCATGTGCAGGCAGAGGTCGAGACCCGCCGACGCGCCGGCCGAGGTCAACACGTCCCCGTCGTCGACGTAGAGCACGTCGGGCTCCAGCAGGACGCTGGGGTATCTCGCCCTGAACGTCTCGGTAGCCACCCAGTGCGTGGTTGCCCGCCGCCCGTCGAGCAGTCCCGCGTCGGCCAGCGTGAACGCACCCGAGCAGATCGAGGCCACCCGCGTGCCCGCGGCGTGGGCGGCGCGCAGGGCGTCGAGCACCTCGGGCGGCGGCGGAGTGGAGACGTCGTTGCGACCGGGCACGATGACGGTGTCGGCGGACGCCAGCGCGTCGAGCCCGTGGTCGGTGGCGATCCGCATGGGTCCCGCATCCACCTCGGGTGCACTGCCGCACACCAAGATTCGGTAGCCGGGCCCGCCGTCGGGCGCCTCGGCGCGACCGAACACCTCCACCGGCGTCGAGAGATCGAAGGCGACGACGTCGGGCAGCGCGAGAATGGCAACGGTGTGCACGCCTCGAAGGCTAGCAGACGTCGTGGCAAGATAGCGTTGCCCGTCGGTTATCTGGTCAGGCTGGGCTCAGCACGTCAGGGCGCCATCTCGTAGGCGCCGTCGTAGGCCTTGACCCGCTGCCACACGCGGTCGAACCGTTCGCCGTCGGGAACCGGCTTTCGGACGGCGCCCAGCGCCCAGCTCTGCTGCGCCTCCGTCGAGGTTGGCTTGCCGTACAGCGCAACGGCATATGCGCTGAAGTCGCGGACCTGAAAGTCGAAGATCGAATCCACGATGTCGTCGTCGAGACCGGCCAGTTCCGCTTGTTCGAGGATCAGCTGGCCGTACACGATCAGTGAGAACAGGTGGCCGACGTCGAGCATGAAGTCGAGGTCCTTGACCTGCGCCGCATCGGGCGCGGCGGTGACGAGCAGCTCGCGGAACGCCCGGGCCTGGTCGTAGAAGACGGCGACGTTGGGAATGTGGGCGTGGCGCTCGTACACCGGGGTCCAGTCGGCGAACTGGACCTGACCGGCTCCGCGGGTCGGCCCCTGCTTCCAGAAGAAGACGTCGTCCGCAGCGTCGTTGCGGGTCGGGATCGCCGGGTACTCGCGGGGATTGAGCATGTAGTTCGGCATGAACTTGAGCACCAGGCCGACGTTGACGTGGACGGTGCCCTCCAGCCGCGGGAGGCAACCGATGAGCTGTGCGACCTCGCGGAACATCGTGTTCTTCTCATAGCCCTTGGCCGCGATGACGTCGTGCAGCGACCGCATCACCGTCTCGCCCTCCATGGTCACCTTCGCCTTGGTCATGGGGTTGAACAAGAGGTAACGCCGGTCGTCCAGGCTTGCGCTGCGGAAGTAGTCGACGGCGCGTCGGCTGAACGCCTTCATCGCGATCATGCGCGAGTAGGCGTCGACGAAGTTGACCCGGACGTGGCCGAAGTCGGTGACGGGGTTCCCGTAGAGGATGCGGTTCTGTGCGTGCGTGATCGCCTCGTAGAACGCGTGTTCCGTCATGCCGATCGACGACGAGCACAGGTTGAACTTCCCGACGTTGACGGTGTTGAGTGCGGCACTGAACGCCTCGACACCGGTGTGCAGGATGTCCTCGGCCCGCACGGGATAGTTCTCCAGCCGGAACGTGCTCACGTAGATCTGCATGTGCACGACGTTGTCGATCAGGTGGTAGTCCGCGTGGCGGCTGTCGGCGGCGAAGAAGACGTATGCGTCCTGACCTCCGACGTCACCGCGCCTGCCGAATACTGACACCAGGCTCGCGACGTTGCCGTTGCCGATGTAGTACTTCTCCCCCGACGCCCGGTAGAGGATGCCGTTGGCGCGGTCTTCCTCGCTCGCCGGAGTCAGCACCATGTCGGTGCTGTAGACGTCGGCGCCGTGCTCGCGTTCGGACAGCCCGAAGGCCATCACCTCGCCGGCCTCGAGATCGTCGGCGGCGCGCAGCTTGGCGTCCTTGTTCTCGCTCTGCCACACCGGCCCGAGCCCGAGGATGGTGACCTGCTCGGTGTACCAGTACGTCAGGCCGTAGAACCCGAGGATCTCGGCGAGTGCGGCGTTGCGTGCGCCGTCCCACCGCTTGTCCGGGTTCCCGTCGGCGAACTCCGAGGGGGTTAGGAAGGTCGCGAAGAGCTTCTCTCGCTTGACGAATTCGACGAACTCCGCGGGCCATTGCGCCTTCAGGTCGTCGTCGAGGATGCGCTTCTTGCCCTGCCCCTCGAAGAAGTCGATGGTCGCGCGCAGCAGCCGACGTGTCTCGGCGTCGAACTCCTGCGGGTCGTAGGTGTGCGGGTCGAAGAGCAGACCGTCGGTGTCAGTCACGGGGTTCCTTCCTAGGGCGCAGGCAGTACCGGTGCGGGGACGAACGGTAAGCCGGGAATGGTGGGGTACGGCAGCGTCGGAATGATCGGCGGCTGGGTCGATGGCGGCGGTGGTGGCGGCTCGGTCGACGGCGGAGGCGGTGGCGGGGGTTCCGTCGACGGTGGCGGAGGTGGTGGCGGCGGCGGCTCGGTGCTCGGCGGCGGAGCCTCCGGTGCGGGTGCAGGCGCGGGCGCAGGTTGCCGGGTGACCGTCCGTTGCGGGGGCGGGGCGCTGCCCGCACCCGGTTCGGCAGGCGCAGGCGCGGGCGCGGGCACGGTGCTCTCGGGCGCCAGGGTGGGTGCCTGCGGCGAGGTGGTCGGGGTGGTGTCCGACGGCGATGATGGCTCGTCGTCGCCGCTGCGGGTCAGCAGGATGGCGGCACCGATCGCGGCGACGACCACCGCCAAGGCGATCGCCATGACAACGAACGGGTTTCGGTACCACGCTCGGCGCCGCTCCTGCTCCTGCTCCGGTTCCTCGGTCTCGGCGAAGGCGAGTCGCGGACGGGCGCTCTCGCCGGCGTCGGGTTTGTAGGGCTGCGGCTGATAGGCCTGGGGTTCGTACGCCTCGGACGGCGCCACGTCCGGGACGTCGTCGGCGTCCGACCAGGCGAGTGCGCGAGAGTCGCTGGACTGGGTCGCATCTGCCGCGACGGCCGATGCTGCTCCGGCACCCGCTGCGGCGACGGCGGCGGCTGCCGCGGCACCGGCAGCCGGCGCCATCGAGGTGGCGTCCTCGACGACGGTGCCGCGCACGGCGAGCAGTCCCCCGCCGATCGCCGCGGCGAGTTCTGGGTGCGCGCCGGCGATGATGGGCACCCGGAGGTGCTCCGACAGCGTCGTCGTCACCAACGGGATGCGGGCGCCGCCACCGACGGTTGCGACGGCCGCCAGGTCAGCGGGCCGAATCCCGATGCGCTGCAACGTCTGCTGCAGGTCCTCGACGAACGCGGCGAGGGGGTCTCGGATCGCCTCGTCGAGTTCGGTACGAGTGACCCGGATGTCGCCGCCGCGCCCGGGCAGGTCGGCTGCCAGCGCCGTGACCGACGCCGTCGACAGACGCTCCTTGGCGGCACGGCACTGGGCCCGCAGCCGGGTGAGCGATCCGATGGCCGAGGTTCCGGTCAGGTCAACCGATCCCGCCGATGACAGGCCACCTACGACGTGGGTGAGCAGCGCCTGGTCCACCTGATCACCGGAGAAGTCGAGATGGCGTTCGGTCGGTGCGAGAGGGGCAAATCCGTTGGCTGCGTCGGCGAGCGTGATGCTGGTGCCGGTGCCGCCGAAGTCGCACACGGCGATCACCCCCCGCGCCGGCACGCCCGGGTGCTCTTGCAGAGCGGTCAGCGCAGCCGTCGCGTCGGGGCTGAGGTGCACCTGACGGGGCGCGCGGAACTCCGGCATGCTGAGCAGCGTGCCGCGCAGGGCCTCGACGGCAGCGGGCCGCCAGTGCGCCGGGTAGGCGATGCCGACGGGTTCGCCGCCCGCACCGGGGTCGACCGTGCGCAGCATGGCTCGTAGCGCTTCTGCGAGCAGGACGTCCGCGCGGTGGCTCGAACCGTCGGGGGCCAACAGCCCAACGGGGTCCCCCACCCTGTCGACGAAGTCGGTGAGGATCAAACCGCGTTCGGCGAGGTTCGGGTTCTCGCTGGGGACCCCGACTTCCGGCGGTCGGTGCGGGTACAGGGTGAGGACGGCGCTGCGGCGCACGGCCGCCCGGCCGACCGCCACGGCGGTGAGGTTCGTGGCTCCGTTCGAGAGGCCCAGGCCGGTGGTCACGTCAGCGGATCGTGCCGGTGCCCGCGATGAGCGGGAGATCCAGTGCCGTGACCCACCCGGGCGGTAGGTCGTTCACGGCGGGGACGGCGTTCAGGGCGCGCATGCCGGTGGCGAGGCAGCCGGCGGCCGCCGCGTCGCGTCCGGATCCGTCGGTGAAGCGGAACGCGGTCTCCTGGGTGATGCTGGGGCTGCCTTCGATCTCGACGCGGTAGACGTCGTTGTCGTTGCCAGTCGGCCAGTCGGGCGCCGAGTCGGCGCCCACGCGGTTGACGTGTTCGAGCTGAATTCGCGTCTCGCCGTTGAAGACTCCGTTGATGGTGAAGCGGACGGCCGCGACGTTGCCCGGCTCGATGACCCCCTTGGCCGACTTGACCTCGACCGGCGTGACCCACTTGTCCCACGTGGTGGTGATCTCGTCGAGTTCGATGCCTGCTGCGTGGGCAATCATCGGAACGGTTGCGCCCCAAGCGAAGACGAGGATATCCTTGTTCTCCAGCAGAGGTCGGTGCTCAGGCGGCTTGCCGATGCCCATCTCGAATTCGTAGTCGCCCTCGTAGTTGGTGTAGTCGAGCAGCTCGGATGCGCGGACCTTGCGCACTTCACCGCACAGGCCCATCAGCGTCATCGGGAACAGGTCGTTGGCGAAGCCAGGGTCGATGCCGGTGGTCAGGCAGGACGACTGGCCGGCCTCGCACGCTTCGGTGATCGGCTCGATCCAGTTCGGCGGGTTCAGCTTCATCGACGGCCACACCCACGGCGTCATCGACGTCGAACAGACGTCGATGCCGGCCCGCAGGAACCTCGTGATGAGCGCGATGTTGTCGTCCGCCTGCGCCGCGGTGGGCCCGTAGTGCACGAGCGCATCGGGCGCCAGGGCGATCAGCGCATCGACGTCGGCGGTGGCGGTCAACCCCAGCGGTTCGTCGAGCCCGCACAGTTCGCCGACGTCGCGACCGACCTTGTCGGGGTTGCTCACGCCGACCCCGACCAGTTCGAAGAACGGGTGCCTGGCGATCTCGGCGATCACCATCTTGCCCACGAAGCCCGTTCCCCAGACCACGACTCGCTTGGTCATGCGCCGCCACTGCCTTCCGTCGAGTTGGTCCGGCCCCGCCCATCGGATTCACCATAGGCGCGCGGAGCCTGACGGTGGTTCGAGTCCAGCAACTCGCGGATCTCTCTGCGCAACTCTTCGAGCTGGGCTGCCGTGGCCGCCTTCTGCGCGGAGTCTTCTTCGGCGACGCGTTCGACGATCCAGGACGCCAGTGTGGCGGTGACGACACCGAGGAGGCTGACGCCGGCGACCATGAGCGCGACCGCGACGAGTCGGCCACCCCCGCTCGTCGGATAGGTGTCTCCGTAACCGACGGTCGTAACGGTCGTGAACGACCACCACAGCGCAGTCCCGAAGTCAGTGATCTTCGAGTCGGGTGCGTAGCGCTCGACGTCCAGCATCGCCAGTGCACCGCCGTAGACGATCACCGCCGCACCGAAGGCCGTGTAGACGATCACCCGACCCCTGACCGTTCGACCGATCGCGCGCTGCAGCACGTTCACGACGACCGCAAGGGTAAGGAGGCGGAGTGGACGCAGTGCGGGTAGTAACAGAATCGCAAGTTCAGGCAAGTGCCGGGCGAACCAACGCATTCGAGGCCGCGCGAGGCACAACCTGATCAGGAAGTCGACACCGAACACGCCCCACGTCACGATCCAGGTCACTTCGATTAGCCGGCCAGCCGTTCCCGAAGGCTGTTCGAGAACACGCACCGAGTACACCGCCAGGAACACCAGCGCGATCGCCGCCAGTGGCCATTCCATCCGGCGTTCGTAACGCGTCAACCGGGTTTGCCCATCGATCACGCAGCGACACTAACCCGGGAGGGTTGGGCCCGTCTGACCGTCCCTCAGAAGCACCTCTTCAGTCCGCCCGGCTCGCAGTACAGCGGGTAGCGGTCGACGGGGATCGGCAGCGGACCCTTGTACGCCAGCGTGAACGGGTAGGTCAGGATGTTCGCCGCGACCTGGCCGTCGCACACGTCGCTGAAGGACACCGAGCGGGTGCCCGACATCGTGCGGTCGTCGAATTCGTACGTCTCCACGATCGGCGCGGTGGTGGCGCCGTCGGGACACGTCAGGCCGTCCTTCTTGTTCGTCGAGAACGTCCAGACGCCGTTGGTGAGCCGGGCGTCGCCGCCTGCGACCTTCGTCGACGGGTTCGCGGCGACGTGCAGCCGGCACGCCACCGGCAGCTCCAGGTTGACCCGCAGGTCGCCGACGGTGGGGACGCAGCTGGGGTAGATCACCCAGTCCGCGACCACGTCGCCCTGGGTGTAGCCGTAGACGCCCTCCATCACCTGGTCGGCGCGGGCAGGGCCGGCAGAGCCGAGCGCAGCAGTGGCCAGCGCCGTGGCGACGACGGCGAGGGTGCGGGTGATCCTCATGCCCAGCAGTATGGCAAGCGTTGTCCAGCAACGTCGCCGGTTTGCCTTCGTGAGAGAGTTCGGTCATGACGACACTCGAGGGCAAAGTCGCCCTGATCACGGGAGCATCGGCCGGATTGGGCGCCGCGACGGCCACGCTGTTCGCGCAGCGGGGAGCATCGGTGTTCGGCGTCGCCCGTGACGCCGACCGGATGAGCGAGGTGTTCGCCGACGTTCCGGGCGGGCGGTACTCGTCGGTCGACGTGACCTCGTCGGCGGCCTGCCGCCAGGCCGTCGAGGAGTGCGTCGAGACGTTCGGCAGGCTCGACGTCCTGGTCAACGTCGCGGGCTTCCACCAGATGCGGCACACCACGACCATGACCGACGAGGACTGGGAACGCGACCTCGCGGTCAACCTGCACGGCCCGTTCTATCTGTCCCGCGCAGCGCTGCCGCACCTGCTGTCGACAGGCGGCAACATCGTCAACGTCAGCTCGATCGCCGGCGTCGAGGGCGAGGTGTACTCGACCGGGTACTGCGCGGCCAAGCACGGGCTCATCGGATTGACCCGCGCGATGGCGATCGAGTTCACCAAGGAGAAGCTGCGGGTGAACGCGGTCTGCCCGGGCGGCATGCCCACCGCGCAGACCACCGAGTTCGCCGCGCCGGACAACGCCGATTGGGACCTCATCATGCGCATCGCCTCGCCGCGCGGCTTCATGGAGACCGTCGACGTCGCCAAGACGATCGCGTTCCTGGCCAGCGACGACGCGGCCGCCATCCACGGCGCGGTCTACCGGGTCGACAACGGCAAGGGTGCAGGCTGACGCCCGGCGGCGGACCGTGGTCGGTCCACGTTCACCAGCCCGTCGTCCGTTGACCCTGCCAAGTGCACGCATCACTGCCACAATCGCGCGGTGACCGACGTCGTACAGACCCCGAACGAGTTCCCGGCAGACGCTTCGCACGTGCGCACCGGCTTGGACGCCGCGGACCTCCAGGAGGCGATCACCGATCACCTTCGGTACTCGATCGGTCGACCCGCTGCCGCGCTGAAGCCCGAGCACTACTACCGGGCGCTGGCCCTGGCCGTGCGCGACCGCATGCAGGACAACCGGGTCGCCTCGACGCAGACGTCACTGGATCTCGGCAAGAAGGTCACCTGCTACCTGTCCGCCGAGTTCTTGATGGGTCCCCAGCTCGGGAACAACCTGCTGAACCTCGGCATCGAGGCCGCAGCGGGCGCCGCCCTGTCCGCGCTCGGCCAGGACCTCGACGAGGTGCTCGCCTGCGAACCGGAGCCGGGGCTCGGCAACGGCGGCCTCGGCAGGCTCGCCGCCTGCTACCTGGATTCGCTGGCCACCCTTGAGCGACCGGCGATCGGCTACGGCATCCGCTACGAGTTCGGCATCTTCCGGCAGGAGTTCTCCGACGGCTGGCAGGTCGAGCTGACCGACAACTGGCTGGCCAACGGCAACCCGTGGGAGATCGCCAAGCCCGACGTCAACTATCTGGTCAACTGGGGCGGCCACACCGAGCAGTACGTCGACGACCACGGCGCCGTCCGCGTGCGGTGGTGGCCGAAGCAGGTCATCAAGGGCGTCGCGTACGACACCCCGATCCAGGGCTACGGCGTACACACGTGCAACACGTTGACGCTGTGGAGTGCGCGTGCCGTCGAGTCGTTCGCACTCGACGCCTTCAACGACGGCGACTACTACCGCGCCGTCGAGTCCGAGGTGACGTCGGAGACCGTCACGAAGGTGCTCTACCCCAACGACGAGCCCGAGGCGGGCAAGCGGCTCCGGCTGCTGCAGCAGTACTTCTTCGTGTCGTGCTCGCTGCAGCACGTCGTGCACATCATGGACGACCTGGCCGACGCCTCGCTGCACGACCTGCCCGAACGTTTCGCGTTGCAGCTCAACGACACTCATCCCTCGATCGGCGTGGCCGAATTGATGCGGATTCTCGTCGACGACCGCAGGCTCGACTGGGACGAGGCGTGGCGCATCACCGTGGCGACGTTCGGCTACACCAACCACACCCTGCTGCCGGAGGCGTTGGAGAAGTGGCCGCTGGGGCTGTTCCGGGAGTCACTGCCCCGGCACCTGGAGATCATCTACGAGATCAACAGCCGCTTCCTCGACGAGGTGCGGGCGCACTTCCCCGGTGACGTCGACCGCGTGCGGCGCATGTCGCTGATCGGCGAGGACGGCGGGCACACCGTGCGCATGGCCCATCTCGCGACGGTCGGCAGCCACGCCATCAACGGCGTCGCCGCCCTGCATTCGGATCTGCTCAAGGCGAGCGTGCTCAAGGACTTCTACGAGCTGTGGCCGGAGCGGTTCTCCAACAAGACCAACGGTGTGACGCCGCGCCGCTTCCTGGCCCTGTCGAATCCGGGCCTGCGCTCGCTGCTGGACCGGACGATCGGCGACGGGTGGCTCACCCATCTCGACCGCCTGCGTGGGCTCGAGGAATTCGTCGACGACCCCGAGTTCCGTCAGCAGTGGCGTGACGTCAAGCGGGCGAACAAGTCTCGGCTCTCGGAGTACCTGCACTCGACGACCGGAGTCGAGTTGGACCCCACCTGGATGTTCGACATCCAGGTCAAGCGGATCCACGAGTACAAGCGTCAACACCTGTCGGTGCTGCACATCATCCGCCAGTACCTGCGCCTGAAGCAGAATCCCGGCCTCGAGGTTGCGCCGCGGGCTTACGTCTTCGGCGGCAAGGCCGCCCCGGGTTACTTCATGGCCAAGCGGATCATCAAGCTGATCAACGCGGTCGGCGAGACGGTCAACAACGACCCCGAGGTCAGCCGGCACATGAAGGTGGTGTTCGTGCCGAACTTCAACGTGCAGAGCGCCCACCTGATCTACCCGGCGGCCAACCTCAGCGAGCAGATCTCGACTGCCGGCAAGGAGGCGTCGGGCACCGGCAACATGAAGTTCATGCTGAACGGCGCACTGACGATCGGCACGCTCGACGGTGCCAACGTCGAGATCCGCGAAGAGGCCGGTGCCGAGAACTTCTTCCTCTTCGGGTTGACCGAATCGGAGGTCGAACAGGTCAAGCGCGACGGCTACCGGCCTGCCGAGTACGTCGAACGCGACGACGAACTGAAGGCGGTGCTGGGCCTCATCTCGTCGGGCCAGTTCTCCCACGGCGACACCGAGGTGTTCCGCCCGCTCGTCGAGAACCTCACCAACACCGACCCGTTCCTCGTCGTCGCCGACTACGCGGCCTACGTCGAGTGCCAGGACCGGGTCGCCGCGGCGTGGCAGGACCCCGACGCCTGGTCGCGGATGTCGATCCTCAACACCGCACGCAGCGGCAAGTTCTCCTCCGACCGGGCGATCGCGGAGTACTGCGACGACATCTGGAACGTCGGCCCGGTGACCGTGACGCACGGCGCCGACTAGAGCGCCGCGATCACCTGGGCCGCCAGCAGGTCCAGGGTCTGGTCGGACGCACGGTCGTGGGTGAACAGCACGATCTGTCCGAAGCCCATCGCCGCGAGTTCGTGGATGCGGTCGACGACGTGCCCCGGCGTGCCCACCAGGCCGCCCTCGCGGAGGCCGAATCCCGGTCCGCCGAACCGCTTCTCGGCCAGCGCCCGGACACCGGGAAGGGCTTCGTCGTCGGGCGCGAGCGCCATGACGGCCTCGACCGACAGCACGATCTCGTCGACGTCGCGACCAACGTCGGCGCAGGCGGCTCGCAGGAGGTCGCGCTTGCGGTCGAGATCGTCGAGGGCGTACGTCGGCACGTTCCACACGTCGGCGTAGCGCGCGACCAGCGGCAGGGTGAACTTCTCGCCGACTCCGCCGACGACGATGGGCGGGCGCGGCCGCTGCACCGGGCCCGGCACGATCGGCATGTCGGTGACCGTGAAGTGCTTGCCCTGGAAGTCGACGGTCCCGTTCCCGAGCGCCTGGTGCAGGATCTCGAGCGTCTCGCCGAGCCGCTCGGACCGTTCACCGAACGTGCCCCACTCCATGCCCATGCGTCGGTGCTCGTCTTCGATCGATCCGCTGCCGATGCCGAGTTCCAGTCTGCCGGCCGAGATCTGGTCGAGTGTGGTGACCATCTTCGCCAGGACCGCGGGATGCCGGAACTGGTTGCACAGCACCATGTGACCGACCCGTAGTCGCTCGGTGCGGGCCAGCAGGGCGGTGGCCAGCGTCCACGCCTCGAGCGACGGGATGTTCGGCACGCCTGGGCCGAACATGTGGTCGTAGAGCCACAGCGATCCGATGCCGAGGTCCTCGCAGCGCAGGGCGCGGTGCAGGACGTCGTCGAAGGAGAACCCCATCTGCGGGACGTACACCCCGATGTCGAGTCCGCGGGTGTCGGTCACCGTGCTACCGGGCTTCCATGCCGCGCCACGCCTGCGCGACGAAGTTGTCCAGCATGAACGTACGGATCGCCTTGGACTGCTGAGTGGTGGTGAGCAGCGCATACAGGCCGAGCAGGAAGTACATGGCGCTCAGGCTCGCGTCGACGGACGGGTCCACCTCGCCACGCTGGCGCGCGCGGTCGATCTCCTCGACCAGGACCACGATGATGGCGTGGTCGGTCCATTCGTCCTCAGGTGGCCGCATGGGCGAAAAATGCACGGCGAGAACGTCTTTGAACAACAGCTGACCGAGACGGCGCTCGGCGGCGACGACCACCCGGACGATCTCGGCCAGCAGATCGGGTAGCGCACCGGAGGTCTTCGCGAACCGAGTCATCTCGGCGGCGATGCGCTTCTCCTCCCGTCGTTCCAGTTCGAGCAGGACGTGTTCCTTGCTCGGGAAGTGGAAGTAGAACGTGCCCCGGGCGACGCCGGCCGCCGCGACGATCGACCCGATGTCGGCCTCGGCCATGCCCGCCCGCTTGAACTCCTCGATCGCGGCGCCGAAGATCCGCTCGCGGGTCTCCCGGCGCTGCAGATCCGCGGCCGTCGGCTTGCGCTGCGACTCGCTTCCCCCGGCCGTTCCCGCCCTGCTCTGCACGCGCGCCACCCGCCAATCATTAGCCCCCTTCCCGGGCATCCGTCAACTGCCAGGCCCACCGGGCATTGACATTCGTCAGCGAAGCACTGACAGTTGTCAGTGGGACGGGCAGCGGTCCGAGCCCCACGAACCGAAGGTTGGACATGACGGTCACCGATGCCGCAGACGTGTACTTCGATCCCTACGACCAGGCCTTGAACAGCGATCCGTACCCGGTGCACCGGCGCCTACGGGAAGAGGCGCCGCTGTACTACAACGAGCAGTACGACTTCTACGCGCTGAGCCGGTTCGACGACGTCAGCAAGGCACTGGTCGATAATCGGACGCTCAGCTCGGCACGCGGCGTCATCCTGGAACTGATCAAGTCCGGCATCGAGATCCCACCGGGCACGCTGGTCTTCGAAGACCCTCCGATCCACGACATCCACCGCAAGCTGGTGGCGCGGATGTTCACCCCGCGCAAGATCGCCGCGCTCGAGGAGAAGGTGCGAGCGTTCTGCGCTCAGAGCCTCGACCCGCTGGTCGGGACGGGCCGGTTCGACTTCATCGCCGACCTCGGCGCTCAGATGCCGATGAAGACGATCGGCATGCTGCTCGGCATCCCGGAGTCGGACCAGGAGGCGATCCGGGATCACGGCAACGCGCAGATGAAGACCGAGGGCGGCGAACCGATGAAGATGGCATCGGAGGGCCTCGACCCCGGCCAGGTGTTCGCCGAGTACGTCGACTGGCGGGCACGCCACCCCTCCGACGACATCATGACCGACCTGCTCACCGTGGAGTTCACCGACGAGCACGGCGTCACCCGCAAGCTGACCCGCGACGAATTGCTGATGTACCTGAACGTCGTCGCGACCGCGGGCAACGAGACCTCCACGCGATTGATCGGGTGGGCGGGCAAGGTGTTGTCCGAGCACCCCGAGCAGCGGCGGCAACTGGTCGAGGACCGCTCACTGATCCCCCGGGCGATCGAGGAACTACTGCGCTTCGAGCCGCCCGCACCCAACGTCGGCCGGTACGTCACCCGCGACGTCGACTACCACGGCCGAACGGTGCCAGCGGGCAGCGCGATGCTGTTGCTCGTCGGCGCCGCCAACCGCGACCACCGCCAGTTCCCGCCCGACGGCGACGTGTTCGACATCCACCGGGAGACGCGGGCCCATCTGACCTTCGGGGTGGGCGCCCACTACTGCCTGGGGTCGTCGCTCGCGCGGCTGGAGGGGCGCATTGCGCTCGACGAGATCCTGAAGCGGTTCCCGGAATGGGACCTCGACCTCGACGGGGCGGTGCTCACGGCGACGGCCGCGGTGCGCGGGTTCGACGCCCTTCCGGCGAGGGTGTGACTAGCGCTCGGACGGCAGCGGCGGGCCGGCGGGTCCGGGATCGGCCTCGTCGATCGGCGCGGTGCCGCCGCCGGTCTGACCGGCGGCCAACCGGTCGAGGACGACCTGCTGATCGGGGCAGTAGTACCGGATGGCTCCACCGAGGAACTGGTACACCTGCTGCTCGGTGCTCTTCTTGTGCAGGTTCAGCTTGAGGAACGTGGCGGCTTCGTAGGCGTCGGCGTCGAGTCCGGTACGCATGCGCTTGCACACGATCTTGCCGATCCAGGCGTTGTAGTCCTTCTGCCCGTAGATGCCGTACGTGTTCAGTTCGGCGGTGAAGTCGGTGTCGACATCGGCGCTGGCAGGCGCCGCCAACGCGACCGTCGCGGCGCCCAGCGTCGCGATGACCACTCCCCTGACCCAGCGGATTGCATGTGTACCCATTTGTGGACTTACCCTATCCGACGACCGACGTGATTGACTTGCGTCGCAACCCCATTGATCCACCCCCCAGGGGCGTGGTCCCCGTCACACGACGGAGGTAGAAGTGGGAGTCGCCACGATTAACTTAACTAGGCTAATCTATCAGTTACGTTGGCTAATCTGTGACGCAGCTGAGACATCGGTGAGAAACATCGCATACGGGAATGGACGGGTGGAATGGTGACGGGCCTGCTGAAGAAGGCGTGGATTCCACTCCTCATCGTCGTGGTCGTGGCGGTGGCAGGCTTCACCGTCCAGCGCATCCGCACGTTCTTCGGTGCCGAGGGCATCACCGTCACCCCGGTCCAGTTCGCCGACGACCCCGAGCCGTTCGACCCCAAGGTCGTCACCTACGAGATCTTCGGCGAGCCGGGTGCCTACGCGGACATCAACTACCTCGACCTCGACGCGAAGCCGCAGCGGGTCGACGGCGCGATGCTGCCCTGGTCGCTGACGCTGTCGACCACGGCTGCCGCCGCACAGCCGAACATCGTCGCCCAGGGCGACGGCAGCTCGATCACCTGCCGCGTCACCGTCGATGACGAGGTGAAGGAAGAAAGGACGTCGACCGGCTTGAACGCCCAGACATTCTGCCTGGTGAAGTCGGCATGACGACGCCGAACTACGATCCTCCGACCGACGCCTTCCCACCCGCGAAGCACCACACGAAGCACGAGGGAAAGCCGTTCGTCCCTCGGATGATCCGGATGTTCGCCGTCCCGATCGTGATCGCCTGGGTCGCGGTGATCGCCGTGCTCAACGTGATCGTCCCGCAGCTCGAGACCGTCGGGCAGATGCGCGCGGTCTCGATGAGTCCCGCGGATGCGCCGTCGATGATCGCGATGAAGCGCGTCGGCCAGAACTTCGCTGAAGGCGAGTCCGACAGCTCGGCGATGATCGTGCTGGAGGGCGAGCAGCCGCTGGGCGACGAGGCACACGCCTACTACGACGAACTCATCAAGAAGCTGCGCGAGGACACCGAACACGTCCAGTCCATCCAGGACTTCTGGAGCGACCCGCTGACCGCGTCCGGTTCGCAGAGTTCCGACGGCAGGGCGGCCTACGTCCAGGTCAAGACCGCGGGCAACCAGGGCGAGACGCTGGCCAACGACTCGATCAAGGCCGTGCAGGACATCGTCGACGGCGTTCCGCCCCCGGACGGGGTGAAGGCGTACGTCACCGGCCCCGCCGCGCTGGCCGCCGATCAGCACATCGCCAGCGACCGCAGCATGACCATGATCGAGATCGCCACGTTCACGGTGATCATCGTGATGCTGCTGCTCGTCTACCGGTCGATCATCACCGTGCTGCTGACGCTGGTCATGGTGGTGCTCTCGCTGGCGGCGTCACGCGGTGTCGTGTCGTTCCTCGGCTACTACGAGATCATCGGCCTGTCGACCTTCGCGACCAACCTGCTGGTCACGCTCGCGATCGCCGCGGCGACCGACTACGCCATCTTCCTGATCGGCCGATATCAGGAAGCGCGAAGCATCGGCGAGGACCGCGAACAGGCGTACTACACGATGTTCGGTGGCACCGCCCACGTCGTGCTGGGCTCCGGGCTCACCATCGCCGGCGCCACGTTCTGCCTGTCCTTCACCCGGCTGCCCTACTTCCAGACCCTCGGCGTCCCGCTCGCCATCGGCATGGTGGTCTGCGTGCTGACCGCGCTGACCCTCGGGTCGGCCATCGTCACGATCGCCAGCCGGTTCGGGCTCCTCGAGCCCAAGCGTGCACTGCGCACCCGCGGCTGGCGCAAGATCGGCGCCGCAGTGGTGCGCTGGCCCGGACCCATCCTCGTGGCGACCGTCGCGCTGGCACTGATCGGCCTGCTGACGCTGCCCGGCTACCGCACCAACTACAACGACCGCAGCTACCTGCCCGCGGACCTGCCTGCCAACCAGGGTTACGCGGCGGCTGACCGGCACTTCTCCCAGTCCCGGATGAACCCTGAGCTGCTGATGGTCGAGAGCGATCACGACCTGCGCAACTCGGCGGACTTCCTCGTCATCGACAAGATCGCGAAGGCGGTCTTCCGCGAGGAGGGCATCGCCCGGGTGCAGACCATCACCCGGCCCGACGGCAAGCCCATCGAGCACACCTCCATCCCCTTCCTGATCAGCATGCAGGGCACCACGCAGAAGCTGAACGAGAAGTACATGCAGGACATGATGGAGAACATCAAGAAGCAAGCCGACGACATGCAGACGACCATCGACTCGATGACGAAGATGTCGGCGCTGACGGCGCAGATGGCGGGCGTCACGCACGAGATGGTCGGCCAGATGAAGAACATGACGGTCGACATCGCCGAACTGCGCGACAACATCGCCAACTTCGACGACTTCTTCCGGCCCATCCGCAACTACTTCTACTGGGAACCCAAGTGCTACAACATCCCGGTCTGCTGGTCGATCCGATCGGTCTTCGACACCCTTGACGGCATCAACACGATGACCGACGACATTCAGCAGTTGATGCCGCTCATGGAGCGACTCGACACCCTGATGCCGCAGATGGTCGCGTTGATGCCCGAGATGATCACGACGATGAAGACCATGAAGACGATGCTGCTCACGCAGTACGCGACCCAGAAGGGCATGCAGGATCAGCAGGCCGAGGGTTCGGACAACTCGTCGGCGATGGGCGAGGCATTCGACGCATCGATGAACGACGACTCGTTCTATCTGCCACCGGAGATCTTCGACAACGAGGACTTCAAGCGCGGCATGAAGAACTTCATCTCGCCCGACGGCAAGTCGGTGCGCTTCATGATCGTGCACGAGGGCGATCCGATGTCCCCCGAGGGCATCGAGCGGATCGACCGGATCAAGAACGCCGCCAAGGAAGCCATCAAGGGCACGCCGCTGGAGGGCTCGAAGGTCTACCTCGGCGGTACGGCCGCGGTGTTCAAGGACATGTCCGACGGCAACGACTACGACCTGCTGATCGCAGGCATCTCCGCGCTGGCGCTGATCTTCATCATCATGTTGCTGATCACCCGCAGCGTCGTGGCCTCGGCGGTGATCGTCGGAACTGTGGTGCTCTCACTGGGCGCATCGTTCGGCCTGTCGGTCCTGATCTGGCAGCACATCCTGGGCATCGAACTGCACTGGATGGTCATGGCGATGGCGGTGATCATCCTGCTCGCCGTGGGCGCCGACTACAACCTGTTGTTGGTCGCGCGCTTCAAGGAGGAGATACACGCGGGCTTGAACACCGGCATCATCCGATCCATGGGCGGCACCGGGTCGGTGGTCACGTCGGCGGGCCTGGTGTTCGCGTTCACGATGATGTCGATGGCGGTCAGTGAACTGACCGTGATCGGCCAGGTCGGCACCACGATCGGTCTGGGTCTGCTGTTCGACACCCTGATCGTGCGCTCGCTGATGATGCCGTCCATCGCCGCACTGCTCGGACGGTGGTTCTGGTGGCCGCAGAACGTCCGGTCCCGCCCCCTACCCGCCCCGTGGCCGACGCCTCCGCCGTCGTCCAAGGATCCCGAACCGGTCCCCACCGCATGACGACGAGGAGCAACATGATGGGCATGCGCAATCTGATGCGTCGGGGCGGCCTGCTGGCCGCAACCTGCGGGATCGCGGCGACGGTGTTCGCCGCCCCCGCGGTCGCCGACTCCACGGACGACTACCCCATCCCGAAGCGCCAGATCGAGACGTCGTGCGATGCCGAGCAGTACCTGGCCGCCGTGCGCGACACCAGCCCGGTGTACTTCGAGCGCTACATCATCGACAAGAACAACCGGCCTGCCGACGTGCAGCAGGGCGCCGTGGACCGCATCCACTGGTTCTACTCGCTGAACGCCTTCGACCGGCGCGGCTACTCCGAGTACATCGCCACCCACGTCTTCGGTGAGCCGATGGCTCAGCGCTGGGGCAACTGGGCGAAGATCTTCTTCAACAACAAGGGCGTGGTCGCCAAGGCCACCGACGTCTGCATGAACTACCCGCGCGGCGACATGTCGGTGTGGGCCTGGCCGGTCGCACGCTAACGAACGGCGTTGGCGACGAACGCTTCTCCGGCGTCCCAGAGCCGCGTGGCGTTGCCACTGTCTAGCGCATACGGCGCGACGCCGCCGCTGTAGTCGTCGGGGCGCTGCGTGACGGTCGGTGACTCGTTGCAGTCTTCGAAGTAGCGACCGCCGATCCCGTCGACGAGCGGTGACGCGGCCAGCAGCACGGAGGTCGCAGCGCCCTGCTCGATCGTCTTGCGGCGTTCGACGGGGGTTTGCAAACCTCCGGTGTGCTTCTGAAGCCCGGTGGCGATCGCGCCCGGATTCAGCGCGTTGGCGACGATCCCGTCGTCTCGCCAGCGATCGGTCACGCCGACGGCGAGCAGGACGGCGGCGGTCTTGGATTGCCCGTAGGCCGTCATGGGGTCATACGGCCGGAAGCGGTAGTCGAGGTCGTCGAAGACCACCGGCGAGAACAGGTGTCCGCTGGAACTGACGGACACGACGCGCGCTCCGCCGGCTGCCTCGAGCGCTGGGCGAAGCCCGACGGTGAGGGCGAAGTGCCCGAGATAGTTGGTGGCGAACTGCATCTCGCGGCCCTCCTTGGAGCGGACGAGTTCGGGCAGCGCCATGATCCCGGCGTTGTTGATCAACGCGTGCACCGGCTCGGCGCCGCACCGCGCGACGAAGTCCCGGACCGACGCCAGGTCGGCGACGTCCAGCACGGCGGCCGTGACCGATTCATTCCCGGTGGATTCCGCGATCTGGGCCGCCACCTCTCGGCCGGCGTCGAACCGACGAACACCGAGCACGACGGATGCGCCGGCCGCCGCCAAGGCGCGCGCGGTCTCCACCCCCAGGTCCGAGGTCGCACCGGTGACGATGATGCGCTGTCCTGACAGGTCCACGTCGGCGAGGACCTCGGCGGCCGTGGAGGTGAACCCGAATGGGGTGCTCAGACGGCTCATCGGATCTCCTCGGCGTTCGACGGCTGCGCCGATGCCTGCATGGCGGTGACGACGTCCTCGGTCCAGACCACCCCGTGCGCGAGGAATGCGTAGTTGACCAGAGCGGCCTGGTAGCCGTCGCCCCACTCCGGATGGCGCGGACCCGCGATGGCATCACGGACGACGTAGACCTCGAAGCCCTGCTCGAGGAGATCGCGCAGGTGCGATCCGACGCACATGTTCGCGAGCATCCCGCCGAGCAGGACCCTGTTGATCCGCCGTTTGCGCAACTGCAGCACCAGGTCGTTGGTCTGCGAGCCGAACACCTTGTGCGGGCTGACGACGACCGTGTCCGGGTCCTCGATGTACGGCTTGAAGACGTCGAGCCAGTCGGCTCCCGAGCCGGGCAGCCCGTCCAGGTTCAGGGGACCCGGCCGGTCGAAGGTGCCGGTGCGCAGTTCGTCGGCCTCCAGTGCGCCGTTGAACAGCCAGCGGTGATCGGTGGGATAGAAGTAGTGCGGTGAGATGAACATCCCGTACGACGCGGCCTTCGCGGCCTGGAAGATCGCCAGCATGTGCGCGACGGTGTCGTTCTCCGTGACGCTGGCGCCCGTTGCCGCCCAGTTGATTCCGGTGGGGCTCAGGACGTCGTTCTGTGGATCGATGAACACGACGGCGGTGTCGCGTGGGTTCCAGTCCATCTTCGAGGCCTCATCTCGTATCGCCGATCTCGGGTATGCATCGATCTTTGCCCCATCGACGGCTGCCGTCATCGGTGTTCGCCCCCACCGGGGACGCCTGCAGACCCCTGCGCCGGGTACCTGCTAGCCGGTACGGCGCCGCGCTTCGGGAACGTCCCGCCCAGCCCGACGTACGATCGAACCGGGGATGCATCCCCGGACACGCCGGCCGAGCCCGAGGAGATCGCTGATGCGTGCTGACGCGCAACGCAATCGGACTGCCGTGCTGACCGCGGCCGAGGCGGTGTACGCCGAACAGGGCGTGGACGTGTCGCTGAACGAGATCGCACGACGCGCGAACACCGGCAACGCCACGTTGTACCGGCACTTCCCCACCCGCGAGGAGTTGCTCGCCGAGGTCTACACCGGCCACCTCGAGCGCTACTGCGCCCTCGCCGAAGAGGCCGCCCGCGCGGACGATCCGGTGGCCGCGTTGCGGGACTGCGTCACCGCCACCTGCGCGCTACAGGCCACCAATCGGGGACTGGCCGACCTCCTGGCATCGCTGCGGCCGCTGTCGCCCCGTGTCGAGGAACTCCGGGACCGCCACTACCGCGCCATCGCCACGGTGTTCGAGCGCGCGGTGGGCACCGGCCTGGTGCGCGCCGACGCGTCCCCCGCCGACCTCGCCGTGCTCCTGATCGCCAACGCCGGCCTGGTCCACCGGACCGTCGAGGACGCTCCGCGGGCGAGCGCCCGACTGGTCGCGCTGTGGCTCGCCGGTCTCGTCACCGACGAGGTCGTCGTCGAGGTGCCGCCCGCTCCAACGGATTCCGAGATCCGACGGGTGTTGCACGGCTGAGCGGCCCGGTGTCCGATCACGCGTGCGCAGCGACGACTTCCGGCGAGGCGGCGCGCCCCGAGCCCAACGCGTTGGTCCACCACGTCAACTCCTCTACCAGCGCGTCGAGTCTCGGTTCGAGCGCGGCGAAGAGTTCCGCATCGTAGGTGGGCGCCGTCATCGCGGGCACCAGCACGTCGGGCAGGATGTGCACCGCGGGGCGGATGGGCGCCATTCCGAACTCGACTGCGACGGAACGCAGTTGCTCCACCGCGCGCGCACCGCCGACGTTTCCCCACGCGACGAAGGCAATCGGCTTGCGGTCCCATTCCGCGAACAGGTGGTCGGCTGCGTTCTTGAACACCCCCGTATAGCCGTGGTTGTACTCGCTGGCGAGCACGACGTATGCGTCGGCCTCGTCGACGTGTCGCCCGAATTCTGCGATCGCCGGTGTCGCGTACCGACGCGGCGCGTACATCGGCGACGGCCCGTCGAAGCTTGGTAGGTCGTGGTCGCGCATGTCGACAACGTCGACCTCCAGCCCCTCGCGCCGCAGACGCTCGGCCACCCACGCGGCCGGTCGATCGGCGAAGCGCTCCGTGCGGGTGCTGGTGATGATGAGGGCGATCTTGGTCATGGCGTCTCCTGAATCTCGGCCGGCTGCCTTCTGGCAGCCCACCGAGATAAACGGGGAAGCATCCCCACATATTCCGGCTAGCGCTTCTCGAAGTGCTGATAGTCCTTGGGGGTGCGCCAGTCGCCACCCCATCGCCAGCCGCGGCTCGTGAACGCCCGCACTGCTGGATCGCCTGCGTGCAGCATCCCCGGGTCACGCCGCGAGCGGTCGACGAAGGGTCCGGCGGTCGCGGGCTCCAGGTTCCCCCGGCTGTCGACGTACGGGTTCAGCAGTGGGTTGACGTCGACGGCCCGCCCGAGCGCGTGCAACGACCAACCTGATCCGCTGGGGAGCCGCCGGCAATTGAACGCCGAGGTGTTGTCGTCGCGCATCGACAGTTCGTCCTCGGCACCCGGGTAGTGGTCGACGGTCCGCATCCGCTCGATCGGGAATCGCAGCCGGTACAACTCGGCGAACGCGTCGACGACATCGCCCACCAGGTCCTCGGCGACCACCAGATCACCGCGATGGGTGCGGCCGTCAAAACCGAGGTAGTCGAGGTTCACCCGACGCAGCCGTTCGGGCGGCACGGGGCAGCCGGGTCGCCAGGTCGCGCCGAGTTCGGTTGCGGTGACCGGGTATACGGCCGCGGGCGCGGTGACCGGCGTGGGCGTTCGCGGTCGGGTGACCGTCCTCGGGATCTCCGCCCCCGGAATGGACGTCGTAGTGGACGTCGCCGGCGACGACGTCGGGTCCGGCGCGGGCGGTGCGGGTGCGCACTGCACGACGACCGTGACGGCCGCGACAACCGTCGCGACCGTCACGGCCCTGCGAGCGCCAGAGCACCCCCGACTAAGCGTTTCCAGCTCAGGCGTTTCTGCGGCGGCCCATCGCCATGGCGACCACCACGGCACCGATGCTCAGCACCGCGCAGAGCCCGGCCGCCGCCATCAGGTAGACGTCCCTGCGGTTGAACCCGTCCGACGCCGACTCGTCCGACAACAGCCGGAGCTGGTAGTCGCCGGGCAGCGGAGCCTCGCTCGGCTGGTCCAGACCCGGGAACTGCTGGGTCCGGTGCACCTCGAATTGCCGCTCGCCCGTCGGCGTCTGGTTCCAGACGCCCCACGCCGGGGTCACACCGTCGAGGAGCACTTGGCGCTCACCGAAGCGGGGATCATCGCCGACGTCGACGATGCGCTGCACCCGGAAGGGCTCGTACCGGGCCTGCGAGTAGTTCACGAACACCGGAACGTTGTCGTAGCGCGCCACCGGTCGCGGCGGCGGCGGGAACGGCAGGCCGACGCCCGGGAAGAAGCCGCCACCGAAGAAGCTGCCGACCGCCACGTTGACCGCCGTGTTCACCGCGTTCATGACGACTGCGGTGAAGCTGTAGGCCGCGAACTGTGCGACCTCCAGGACGATGCGCGACAACGGCGGGATGTACGCGATCCGCTGCACGTTCTCGTAGACGTAGATGATGCGCACCGGGTCGCGGTACGGGTTGGCCAGGACGGGACGGTAGTACTCGTCGTACTCCACCCAGTCCGGACGCCACTGGCGCACGTTGCGGTCCCACAGACCGACGCGGCGAACGTCGTCGTCGACGCGGGCGGCGTCGTTGATGCGATCGCCCTGGCGGATCTCCCGCTGCAGGTCCTGCAGGTCGATCGCCTTGGCGATCGCCTCGATGTCGGCCTTGGGCGCCGGCTCTGGCTTCGGCACCTCGACGACCTTCGCGGTCTTGGCGACCTGCACGTCCTCGGCGGGGGCCTCGAGCGTCTCGGGTCGCAACGTCTCGATGGCCCGGGCCGCTTCGGAGACGCTCGACGACACCGTCTCCCCCGCACCCGAACGCTCGGACGTGGTGGCCGACTCGGATTCCGGCGACGAGGGCGCACTCGACGACTCGGACGTCTCACCGTCGGCGGGTTCGGGGCTCTTCGAGGCCGACTCGTCAGCCGAGGTGGCGGGAGACTGCGACGCCGCGGACGGATCCGCGGCAGCCGGTGCGCTGCCCGGTGCCTCACTCGAGGGCGACGCCTCGCGCGATGCGGGCGGGGCGACCGTGGTGGCCGTCGTGGTCGGCGGCTTGGCGGCAGAACTCGGCGCTGCGGTGGTCGGCGCCGCGGTGCTCGGCGCGGCCGTGCTCGGAGGAGCTGTCACCTTCGGTTCCGAGGCAGGAGCCTGCGTCTTCGTCTCGGGGGCGGGCTTGGGCGCCTGAGTCTCGGGCTTGGGTGCCTGAGTCTGGCGCGGGGCCTCGACGACCGGCGGCGCTTCCACCACCGGGGGCGCCTCCACGACCGGCGGCGCTTCGACCGCAGGCGCGGGTGCAACGGTCTGCGTCGGCACCGCGGGTGCCTCGTCGGCCGACTCACCGCGCCCGGATCCCTCGCCACGACCCGACCCGGACTCCTCCGGTGCGGACACCTCGGGTTCTGGTTCGACGATCGTCGTGGTCGGCCCGCCCGGACCGTCGCCAGGGGCGGCCAGCGCCGGGGCGACACCTGCGGTGAGCGCCGTCAGCGACACCACCACTCCGGACGCCACCGCGGCGGCGATTCGCTTGTTGTTCAGTCCTGCTCGTGGTGCACGCATCTACGCTTACTCCTTCGATCCCAAGGAGCATGGCGTCTCCGCCACTCTTCCCAGCAGCCATCCCCCGACGCTGGTCCCTGAACCAGCAGCTACCCGGCGCTCCCTACCCCATGATCATCGCCAGTGCGGATGTTTCGTTACACGCGGGGGCGGGCAGGCGGCACCGCCGCCAGGAGGGCCCGGGTGTAGTCGTCCTCGGGCGCCGCGAACAGGTCCGATGCGGGGCGTTGCTCGACGGCTCGGCCGTCCCGCATGACCAGCACGTCGTGGCTCATCCGCTGGATCACCGCGAGGTCGTGGCCGATGAACAGATAGGTCAGCGTCAGGTCGCGCTGCAGTTCAGCCAACAGCTCGAGGACCCGCGCCTGGACGGAGACGTCCAGCGATGCCGTCGACTCGTCGAGGATCAGCAGGTCGGGTTCGAGGGCCAGCGCGCGGGCGATGCTCACCCGCTGGCGCTGACCCCCCGACAGTTCGTGGGGATACCGCGATGCGAACGACGTGGGCAGCCCGACGAGGTCGAGCAGTTCGGCGGTGCGGGCCTTGCGGCCGGCACGATCTCCGGCCAGGCGGTGCACGCGCAACGGCTCCCCGATGGCCGAGCCGACCGGAGCACGCGGGTCCAGAGAGGAGAACGGGTCCTGGAACACCAACCCGATGCGACGGCGCAGCGCCTTGTCGGCGCGGCGACGCCGGGCGAGGACGTCGACACCGTCGAGGCGCACCGTGCCCGCCTCGGGTGTCACCTGTCCGGTGAGCGCCGCCGCGACGGTCGACTTGCCGGACCCGGATTCCCCGACCAGCCCCAGGGTGGAGCCCCGCCGGATCTGGAACGACAGATCGCGCACCGCGTGGACGGTGGTGCGCCCGGTGGGCGTCGTGACGGGGAACCGGACGTCGAGGCCCTCGACGTCGAGCAGCACCGGGGCGTCGTCGGGCACGGGCGCCGGTCGGTGCGCTCCGATCACGGGGCGGGCTGACAGCAGGTCGCGGGTGTACTGGTCGCGCGGGCGGTCGAACACGTCGAGGATCGGTGCCTGCTCGACCGCCTCGCCATTGCGCAGCACGGTGACGTCGTCGGCGACCTGGCCGATCACGCCGAGGTCGTGGCTCACCCAGATCACGGCGGTGCCGAAATCGCGTTGCAGCGCGCGCACCAGCTCGATGATCTGGGCCTGGGTCGTGACGTCGAGCGACGTGGTGGGTTCGTCGGCGACGAGGAGTTCGGGATCGCATGCCAGGGCGATCGCGATCATCACCCGCTGGCGCTGTCCGCCCGAGAGCTGGTGAGGGTAGGAGCGCAGTCGCGACTGCGGGTCGGGCAGGCCGACGGCCTCGAGCAGTTCCAGCGCGCGGGCGGTGGCCTCGCGGCGGGTAACGCGACGGTGCGCCTCGAGCGACTCGGTGATCTGCCGTTCCAGGGTCAGCATCGGGTTGAGCGACGTACCGGGGTCCTGGAACACGAAGCCGATCCGGCCGCCGTGCAGGGTGCGCAGCGTGCGCGCCGACGCACCGACCAGGTCGATGGCCGTCGCATCGTCCCGCGCCCCCAGCGTGCTGGTGCCGGTGACCACGGCGGCGGGCGTGTCGAGCAGACCGGTGGCGGCGAGAACGGTCATCGACTTCCCGGATCCGGACTCCCCGACGATGCCGAGGGTCTGCTCGCGCTCGACGCGCAGTGATACGCCGCGCACGATCTCGCGCCTACCGATCCGCACCTTCAGGTCGGCGACGTCCAGAACCGGTTCGGGTGAAGGCGTCACTGCCGCCGCTCCATTCGCCTGATCTCCGCCACCGAGCGCTGCTTGGGGTCGAGGACGTCGCGCAGGCCGTCGCCAAACAGGTTGAACGCCAACACGATCACGAAGATCGCCGCCCCTGGGAAGACGGCCATCCACCACGCCAGGGTGACGAAGCCCTGCGAGTCGAAGATCATCCGCCCCAGCGACGGTTCGGGCGGCTGGATGCCGAGGCCCAGGAACGACAGCGCCGCCTCCGACAGAATCGCGAACGCCAGGGACAGCGAGGTCTGCACGATCAGCGGTCCCGCGATGTTCGGCAGGACGTGGCGGGCCAGGATGTACCCGTGGCCGGTGCCCATCGTGCGGGAGACCGCGACGTACGGCTCGACGCGCACCGAGAGCGTGCTGGCTCGGGCCACCCTGGCGAAGATCGGCGTGTAGACCACGCCGATGGCCAGCATCGTCGTCGTGATGCCCGGCCCCAGGATCGCGACGATGGCCAGCGCCAGCAGGAGCACCGGAAACGCGAACATGACGTCGACCACGCGCATGAAGACGGTGTCGACCCAGCCCCCGCGGTAGCCGGCGACGACACCCACCGTCACGCCGACGACGACGGCGAACGCGACGCTCGCCACCGCCACCTGCATCGAGGCCTGCACCGCGACCAACACGCGCGACAACACGTCCCGGCCGAGTTCGTCGGTGCCGAACCAGTGTTGGGCGCTCGGACCTCGAAGCGCGCTGGGCACGTCGACGTCGTTGACGCCGTACGGGGCGATCCACTGCGCGGCCACCGCGATGACCACGACCGCGGCGAGCAGCACCGCACTGACCATCGTCACCGGGTTGGACAGCAGCAGGCGCCACGACGTGACGCGGGTGTTCTCGGCGTCGGTCATGACAACCTGATCCTGGGATCGACGACCGCGTACAGCAGGTCCACCACGAGGTTGATCAGCAGGAAGAGCGCGGCCATCAGGAGTACCGCGCCTTGGATGACGGGGTAATCGCGCGCGGCCACGGCGTTGTAGACCAGCCGCCCCAGGCCGGGCCAGGCGAACACGACCTCGACGACGATGACGCCGCCCAGGATCGTGGCGAGCTGGATCCCGGTGATCGTCAGGATGGGGACCAACGCGTTGCGCACGGTGTGGCGGAACGTGACGACCGCGGGCGGCAGCCCCTTCGACCGCGCCGTCCGCACGTATCCCGTTGCGCTGGCGTCCAGTACGGCCGACCGCACGTAGCGCGTCATGATCGCACCGGCGACCAGGCCCACGGTGAGGCCCGGCAGGACGACGTGCGACAGCCAGCCGCCGGGGTCGTCCAACAGCGGCCGGTATCCGGACGTCGGCAGCCAGCCCAGCGTGGTGGAGAACAATGCGATCAGCAGGATCCCCATCCAGAAGTCGGGTATCGATACGCCGAACTGGGTGGTCACCCGCACGATCGCGTCACTGACCCGGCCCTCCCGCAGCGCCGACCAGATTCCCGCGGGCAGCGCGATCAGCAGCGCGATCACGATGCCCACCGCGGCCAGTGACAACGTCGCAGGCAGGCGTTCCACCAGGATGCCTGCCACCGGATCGCCGTTGCGGAAGCTGACTCCGAGGTCGCCGCGGACCGCGGAGGTCACGTAGCCGAAGAACTGTTGGAGCAGCGGCTGATCCAGGCCGCTGGCGGCCCGCAGCGCGTCGTACGCCTCTGGGGTGTACCGCGTTCCGAGTGCGATCCGCACCGGGTCGCCCGGGACCAGATGCACCAGCGCGAAGACCACGATGAGCACGCCGACGAGCACCACCAGCGAGTAGGCGACCCGGCGGGCCAGGAATCGGAGGACGGGGTGAGTCAGTAACGGCGACAGGGTCTTCGAGGGGCTCACTGGCTCACCGCATCACTCATCGCCGCGGCGCGGAAGCGGATCGCACCGTCGCGACGGGCCTCATAGCCGGTGAGGTCGGGCGTCCAGCCCTGGATGACCGAGGGGTTGTAGAGGTAGATGTAGCTGACCTGGTCGGCGATCTGGACCGCCGCCTTCGCGTAGTCGTCGGCGCGGGCGTCTCGGGCGGTCTCCACGCGCCCCGCGTCGAGGAGGCGGTCGACCTCGGGGTCGGAGAACTTCTGCGCGTTGTTCGAGCCACCCGTGTGGTGCTGGGCGTAGTAGAAGTCGTCGGGATCGATGTTGCCGAGCCAGCCCATCATCAGCATGTCGAAGTTGCCGGTGTTCTGTTCGTCGAGCCAGGTGGCCATGTCGACGGTGCGGATGTTCACCGAGATGCCCAGTGGCGCCAGGTTGTCGGCGACCACCTGTGCGGCCGTCACGGTCTCCGGGTACTCGCTGGTGACGAGCATGTCGAGCGCGGTGGGCCGCACCCCGGATTCGTCGAGGAGGCGCTTGGCCTCGTCGAGGTCGTAGCGGTACTGGTCGTAGCGGACGTACCAGGGGTTGCCCTCGGGGATCGCCAACTGGTTGGCGACGGCGGTGCCGTAGCTGGTGGCCTGGACGATCGCGTCGCGATCGATGGCGTAGGCGATGGCCCGGCGTACCCGCACGTCGTTCCACGGTGCCCTGGCCTGGTTGAGCGCGAAGTACCAGTAGTCGTTGCTCGGCGTCACCGCGAGGTGGATGGAGTCGTCGTTGCGCAACTGCTCGACCCGTTGTGCGGGAATGGAATCGGTCCAATCGACCTCACCTGCCTGCAACGCGGACAGGGCGGTGGACGGTTCGGAGATGAATCGGTAAGTGACGCCGGGGATCTTCGGAGCACCACCCCAGTAGTTCGGATTCGCTGCCAGCGTGATGGAGTCGCCGCTGCGTTGCGATGCGAAGGAGAACGGCCCCGTGCCCATGGGACGCGTTGCGATCTCACCACTTTCGACGTTGCGGCGGGAGACGATGGCCATGCCCTTGAAGCCGCCCAGGTTGGTCAGCAAGTTCGGCGTCGGCTCCTTCACCCGGACGACGACGGTCGAAGGGTCGGGCGCGGTGACGTCGGTGACGGCGCTGAACTTGTCGACGTTGGAGAGCTTCTCGTCGATGATGCGTCGGTAGGAGTACACGACGTCGTCGGCGGTGAACGGACTGCCGTCATGCCACGTGACGCCGTCGCGGAGCCGGAACGTCCACGTGAGCTGATCCGGCGACACGGTCCACGACTCGGCGAGCGCAGGCTGCATCTCGAGGTTCTCGTCGGGTTCGACGAGCGTGTCGAAGACGTTCTCCAACACCTCGAACGAGAAGTACGAGCTGGTCTTCTGCGGGTCGAGTTGATCGGGTTCGCCTGCGATGGCAGCGATGAGATTGCCCGCCGAGTCGCCCAGGTCGACGCGTTGAGCGCTCGCGCAGGACGTGAGGGTGAGCGCGACCACGGCAGCAAGGATCGTGGCGAGCCAGCGCATTCGGGGCGGTTACCCACCCTGGCGATCATCTACACGCCGACGTCGAGACCCGACGCGTACGTCTCCTTGACCACCTCCAGGTGGGTCCAACTCTCGACGGCGCTGACGGTGGGCAGGGCCCGCACCGCGTCGAGGGTCTCGATGAGGTGGCCGGTCGAGAAGCCGCGCACGGTGACCAGGATGTCGAACCGACCGAGCGTGCGCGCCATGAAGATGACCGATCCCATGCCCGCCAGGAGGTCCAACACGTCGCGGTCGTCGCCGCACAGCCGGACGCCGAAGCCCATGGCGCTCTGCATGTCGCGACCCGAGTGCCGGACCACCGCGCCGATGCGAAGCACCTGCGCGTCGAGCAGCCGGACCACTCGGCGGCGCGCGCCGGCCGGTGACAACCCGACCACCTCGGCCAGGTCCACGTAGGACGCGCGGCCGTCGTCCTGCAGCGCGCGCAGCAGGGCGACGTCGACGTCGTCCACGTGGGTGGTGACCTCGCCGACCGGGCCGACCACGTCGCGAATCAACTCGACGTAGGTCAGGGTGTCGACCCCGGCGACACCGGGATGTGCCCGCAGCTCGGCGATCGACCGGTCGATGTCGCGGGCCGAGGCCGCGCGCACCTCGACCACCAGTCCGTGCCGACCCGTGGTGAGGGAGAGAAACGGAACGTCGTCTCGCCGGGCGATGTCGGCGGCGACGACGGCGGCCGGGCCGTTCACCACGAGCCCCACGTGGGCGAGCGCCCCACGCCCGATCACCGCCGGGTGCACGACGCCGCGCACCACGACCTGTCCGCTGGCGATCAAGCGTTGGGTGCGCGCTGCCGCAGCCGAACGGGACAGCCCCACCCGGCGCGCGATCTCGCGGTGGGTGAGGCGGCCGTCCACCTCCAGCAGTTCCACGATCGCCTCGTCGACCTCGTCCATCCCACTCCCGTCGAAACCCATCGCAAATTCGCGGCGAGATCTTTCGACCCGCACGACCGGCACATCAGTCATCGAACACCCGCACCCCGGCCGGGAAATCTCGTTAACTCCGAACCATTACGGCAGATCGTGATCCGAAACGCACGCGTAACGAACGAACTGCTTGCCGAGCCATTCGACCCGACTTACAGTGACCCGCACCACACCATCCGCAACCATCCGCACTCTCACGGACCGGGGCCCTCCAAATGACGACGCTGACCAGCGATCGAGTCCTCACCGCCACCGACGATCTCGTCGCAGCCTTCGCGGCCACCGACACCGCCGCGTACTTCGGCGCCTTCTCCCCCGACGCCACGTTCGTCTTCCATCCCGAGCCGGCGCGCCTGAACGACCGCGCCGCCTACGAGGCGCTCTGGGCGTCGTGGCTCGCCGACGGATGGCGGGTGGTGTCCTGCGTCAGCAGCGACCGGATGGTGCAGACGTACGGCGACGTGGCCGTACTCAGCCACACTGTCGACACCGTCACGTCGGTCGGCGGTGAGCAGACCAGCACCCGCGAGCGCGAGACCATCGTGTTCGTCCTCGACGGCGACCGCCTCGTCGCCGTGCACGAGCACCTCTCCACGGCACCGGCAGTCTCGTGACCGAACCACTGGCCGCACCACCGAAGATCACCGAGGTCGAAGCCCACGGCGTCGAGCCCATTCCCGACGCCGAGCGGACGGCGCGGCCGCTCGACCTGTTCCGGCTGGTCTTCGGGGGCGCGAACACCATCGCCACGGTGGTTCTCGGTAGCTTCCCGATCATCTTCGGGCTGTCCTTCCGCGATGGCCTGCTCGCAACGCTTCTCGGCCTCATTCTCGGCGCGGCGATCCTCGCACCGATGGCCCTGTTCGGTCCGCGCAACGGCACCAACAACGCGGTGTCGTCCTCGGCGCACCTGGGCGTGCACGGCCGCGTCGTCGGATCGTTCCTCTCGCTGCTGACCGCGGTCGCGTTCTTCTCCATCTCGGTGTGGACCTCCGGCGACGTCCTCGTGGGCGGCGCCACCCGCGCCATGGGTGGCGCACCGGACGCAGCGCCCAATGGCGTCGCGGTGGCCCTGGCGTACGGCATCTTCGCCCTGATGGTGCTCGTCGTGTGCATCTACGGATTCCGATTCATGTTGTTGGTCAACAAGATCGCGGTGATCGCGGCCACGGTGCTGTTCCTGCTGGGGATCGTCGCGTTCGGCGGGACCTTCGACGCGGGCTACGCGGGCATCTTCGGCCCGGACGCCGACGCCGCGACGAACGCCCTCTACTGGCCGTCCTTCGTCGGTGCGGCGCTGATCGTCATGTCCAACCCGGTGAGTTTCGGTGCGTTCCTTGGTGACTGGTCCCGTTACATCCCCCGCGAGACGCCTGCGTGGAAGTCGATGGCCGCCGCATTCGGCGCCCAGATCGCCACCCTGGTGCCGTTCCTGTTCGGCCTCGTCACCGCCACGGTCGTCGCGTCCAACGCACCGGAGTTCATCGACGAGGGCAACTACGTCGGCGGACTGCTGGCCGTGTCACCGAGCTGGTACTTCCTTCCCGTATGCCTCATCGCGCTGATCGGCGGCATGTCGACGGGCACCACCGCGCTGTACGGCACCGGCCTGGACTTCTCCAGCGTCTTCCCGCGCTTCAGCCGCGTGCAGGCGACCGTGTTCATCGGCGCGATCGCGATCGGGTTCATCTTCGTCGGCAAGTTCGCGTTCAACGTGGTGCAGAGCATCTCGACGTTCGCGGTGCTGATCGTCACGTGCACCGCCCCCTGGATGGTCGTCATGATGATCGGCTGGTTCGTCCGGCGCGGCTGGTACGACTCGGACGCACTGCAGGTCTTCAACCGCCGCCAACGCGGCGGCAGGTACTGGTTCACCCACGGCTGGAACTGGCGAGGCCTCGGCGCGTGGCTGGTGTCGGCGGCGTTCAGCATCTGCTTCGTCAACCTGCCCGACCAATTCGTCGGTCCCCTCGGCGATCTCGCCGAGGGCATCGACCTGTCCATCCCCGTCGGCATCGGACTGGCCGCGGTGTTGTATCCGCTGCTGCTGTGGGTCAAGCCGGAGCCCGCCGATGCCTTCGGTCCCGACGGGTCGCGCCTGGTGCCCGTGGGACCGCCGTCGAACATCCCCATCACGTACGTGGACGCACCGGGAACCATTGCCAAGACCCCCTTGGCCGAGAACGAGGAGTCGACGACATGAGCACCATCGGACCCATCGACGCCTCCAAGACGCCGCGCTTCGCCGGGCCCGCGTCATTCGCCCGCCTGCCGCGTCTCGACCAGGTGCCCAAGGCCGACATCGTCGTGGCGGGCGTGCCGTTCGACTCCGGGGTGTCCTACCGCCCCGGCGCCCGGTTCGGCCCGACCCACGTGCGCGAGTCGTCGCGACTGCTGCGGCCATACCACCCGGGCCTCGACGTATCGCCGTTCGAGATCGCGCAGGTCGCCGACGCCGGCGACATCGCGGTCAACCCGTTCAACATCGGTGAGGCCATCGAGACCATCGAGGCGGCAGCCGTTGCGCTGACCGCCGACGGCACCAGCCTGGTCACCATCGGCGGCGACCACACCATCGCGCTGCCCCTGCTGCGTGCTGCCGCGCAGCGGCACGGCCCGGTCGCGCTGGTGCACTTCGACGCGCACCTCGACACCTGGGACACCTACTTCGGCGCGGAGTACACCCATGGCACGCCGTTCCGCAGGGCCGTCGAGGAGGGCATCCTCGACACCGAGGCGTTGTCGCACGTCGGCACTCGCGGTCCGCTGTACGGCAAGAAGGACCTCGAGGACGACCGCCGCTTCGGGTTCGGCATCGTCACCTCGTCCGACGTGTACTACCAGGGCGTGCGGGAGGTCGTCGACAAGCTCCGGCAGCGCCTCGGCAACCGGCCGGTCTACGTGTCGATCGACATCGACGTCCTCGACCCGGCGCACGCACCGGGTACCGGCACACCGGAGGCGGGCGGCATCACCAGCCGCGAACTGTTAGAGATCCTGCGCGGATTCCGCGGGCTGAACCTCGTCGGCGCCGACGTCGTCGAGGTCGCCCCCGCCTACGACCATGCCGAGATCACCGGCGTCGCAGCCTCGCACGTGGCCTACGACCTGGTGACGCTGCTGGCGATGCGGCACGAGGAACGCGCGGCGTGACTAGAAACGGCGGCGACGTCGTCGTCGAAACACTCGGTGCGCTGGGCGCTTCGCACGTCTTCGGCATCCCGGGTCAGCACGCCCTCGGCCTCTTCGACGCGATCCGGCGCAGCGACCTGAAGTTCGTCAGCTCGCGCATCGAGAACAACTCGGCCTTCGGCGCCGACGGGTATGCCAGGGCCACCGGCGAGGTCGGCGTTCTGTTCCTCTCGACCGGACCGGGCGCGCTGACCGCGCTGGGGGCACTGCAGGAGGCCTACGCCACCGGTGTGCCGCTGCTCGTCATCACCAGTCAGGTGCCGCGCTCGGGGCTCGGGTTGCGGCGCGGCATGCTGCACCAGCTCGACGACCAGCAGCGCAGCGCCGTCAACGTCACCAAGAGCACCGCCGTCGTCGAACATGCCGCGCAGATCCCCAGCCTGCTCGCCGACGCATGGGCACTCGCGCAGTCCGCTCCGGCAGGCCCGACGTGGGTCGAAGTGCCGCAGGACGTCCTGCTCGAACCGGTGGACGTGCCCGCCGTAGCCGGCGTGACCGCGGTCGACGTCACGCGCGCCGCCCGCCCCGAAATCCTCGACGCCGCAGCCGAATTACTCAGTGCCGCAGCGCGACCGGTCATCCTCGCCGGTGGCGGCGTGCGGCGCTCCCGCGGCGGGTCGGAGGCACTCGTCGCCCTGGCCGAACTCCTGGACGCGCCCGTGGTCTCCACCGTCGGCGGCAAGGGCGCGATCCCGTTCGCCCATCCACTGTCGGCGGCGTCGTGGATCGAGGACCGCCACACCACCGACCTGCTCGCCGACGCCGACGTGCTACTCGCAGTCGGGACGGCGATGGGCGAGGTGACCAGCAACTACTTCACGTTCGCACCGCGTGGCCGGCTGATCCACGTGGACGCCGAATCCCGCGTGCTGCAGGCCAATCACCCCGGGCTGGCCGTACACGCCGACGCCGCCGAGGCGCTGCGCGGGATCGCCGACCGCGTGACACCGCGCGAGCAGGGCACCGGCGCCGAGATCGCGGCCATGCTCCGCCGGTCCGTCGAGCAACGACTCGACGGCCAGGACGTCGATGCCGAACGACGACTGATGTCCGATCTTCGCGCCGCCGTTCCCGCCGCGGCTCACACCTTCTGGGACATGACCATCGCGGGCTACTGGGCGTGGTCGGCCTGGGACCCGCTCGACGGCGACTTCCACTCCGCTCAGGGTGCAGGCGGTCTCGGCTTCGCCTACCCCGCCGCCGTCGCGGCGGCCATCGGATCGGGTCGGCGCACGTTCGCGGTGTCCGGCGACGGCGGTGCCATGTACTCCATCGCCGAACTCGCCACGGCCCGCCAGCACGACGCGGACGTCACCTGGCTGATCGTCGACGACGGCGGCTACGGCATTCTGCGCGAGTACATGACCGATGCGTTCGGTCAGGCGACGGCCACCGAGCTGTCCCGACCCGACTTCGTGGCGCTGGCAGGCAGTTTCGGCATCCCGGCGCACGTGGCAACACTGGACGACGTCGGCGAGGTGGTCGCCGGCACCTTCACCACCACCGGACCCGCCGTGGTCGTCCTGCCCGCCGTACTGAAGATGTTCTCTCCCACCTGAGCGAGGAGTCACACCATGGGTAAGCCACTCGACGTCGTCATCGTCGTCGTCTATCTCGCCGCCATGCTGGCGTTCGGCTTCTGGGGCAAGACGCGGACGAAGGACTCCGCGGACTTCCTCGTCGCCGGGCGCCGGCTCGGACCGGGGCTCTACACCGGCACCATGGCGGCCGTCGTGCTCGGCGGCGCGTCAACGGTCGGCGGCGTGGGGCTGGGCTACCGGTACGGCATCTCCGGCATGTGGCTGGTCGTCGCGATCGCCGTCGGTCTGCTGCTGCTGTCAGTGGCGTTCGCGGGGCGCATCCAGCGGCTGCGGGTGTACACGGTGGCGCAGATGCTCAAGCTGCGCTACGGCGTGGACGCGACGTCGACGTCGGGGATCGTCATGGTCGCCTACACGCTGATGCTGTCGGTGACGTCGACCATCGCCTATGCCACGGTGTTCAACGTGCTGTTCGGCACCGACCGGACGGTGTCGGTGATCATCGGCGGCGCAATCGTGATGCTCTACTCCGCGATCGGCGGCATGTGGTCGATCACGCTGACCGACATGGTGCAATTCATCCTCAAGACGATCGGCATCTTCTTCCTGCTGCTGCCGTTCACATGGCAAGAGGCGGGCGGATTCGAGGGCATCCGCGAGCGGGCCGGTGAAGCCGCCTTCGACCTCGGCACGATCGGCACCCAGACGATCATCACGTTCTTCGTCGTCTACAGCTTCGGCATGCTGATCGGCCAGGACATCTGGCAGCGGGTCTTCACCGCGCGCTCGCCCAAGGTGGCGAAGTGGGGCGGCACGGCCGCGGCCATCTACTGCCTGCTGTACGGCGTCGCGGGTGCACTGATCGGCACGGCGGCATCGACCTTCCTGCCCGACGTCGAGGCCAGTGACGACGTGTACGCCCAGATCGCCGAGTCGATCCTCCCCGTCGGCATCAGCGGCATCGTGCTCGCTGCCGCCGTGGCGGCGATGATGTCGACGGCGTCGGGCGCGTTGATCGCCACCGCCACCGTGGCCCGAACCGACGTGAAGCCGTTGCTGGGCAGACTGATCGGGCGTCACGAGACCGCGGAGCAGAACACCGAGCGGACACGCGGTGAGCAGGAGGGCAACCTGCACTCCGACCGGCTGTACGTCGTGGTTCTCGGCATCGCCGTCATCGTGATCGCCGCACTGCTCAACGACGTGGTCGCCGCCTTGACCGTCGCCTACGACATCCTGGTAGGCGGTCTGCTGGTGTCGATCCTCGGTGGCTTCCTGTGGAAGCGCGCCACCGGGACCGGGGCGCTGTGGTCGATGATCGCCGGGACCGTCGTCACGCTCGGCACCATGTTCGTCGTCGGCGACGTGCTGGCCAACGAGCCGATCTACTACGGCCTCGCCGCGAGCCTGATCGCCTACGTGGTGGGGAGTCTGGTCACCAAGCGGACGCCCGCCGAGGTACTCGAGGTGTGGGACGCCCGGTTGGCGGGACGCGACACCGCCGACACCGATCGCGTTGCCACGTGAGGAGGCCATCCGCGGCTAGACTCCCGGCATGCACCGCCGGCCAATCATCCGCGTGAGCGTTGCGCTGCTTGGCATTTCGTGGCTGACCGGGTGCGCTGCGCCACCGCAGGAGACCGAGGCCACCTCGTCTGCGGCTCCGGACTCCCCGACCCCGTCGACGTCGCAGGCGATGCCACCCCCGGCGCCCGCGGCGGTCACCAAGCAGTGGGTGGACCTGGCGGTGGGTGAGTGCGTCGCGGAGGTACCGGCGGTCGACGTCGGAATCGCAACCGTCTCCGTCGTCGATTGCGCCACGCCGCACCGCGCCGAGGTATACCTGCTGGCTCCGGTCGCCGTAGATGCCGCCATCGCCGACGTGGGCGACCAGGCCTGCGCGTCCGGCGTCGACGCATACACCGGCGGCGGCCGCGGTGACCTGTCCATCACGTATCTGATCGATTCGAAGCAGGACCGCACCGGGGCGATTCCGCTGCCCAGCACCGTGATCTGCCTGCTGCAGGACGCCGGGGGCGCGCCATTGACCGCATCCGTGCGAGGCTGACCGACCGTGACGTCACTACGAGTGGGATGTGTGTTCCGGCCGGAGAACCCGCCGGAGACGCTGGCAACGGCTGCGCGGGCGGCCGAGGCCGCGGGCGTGGACGAACTGTGGCTGTGGGAGGACTGCTTCTTCCACGGCGGCTTGTCGGCCGCGGCGATCGCACTCGCCACCAGCACCACCCTGGTCGTGGGCGTAGGGGTGCTGCCGGTGCCGCTGCGCAACGTCGCGTTGTTGGCGATGGAGATCGCGATGCTCGAGCGGACGTTCCCGGGCCGGCTGCGGGTCGGCGTCGGTCACGGCGTCCAGGACTGGATGGCGCAGGTCGGCGAACGCGTCGGTTCGCCGTTGACGCTGCTGCGCGAGTACACGACCGCGCTGACCGCCCTGCTGAACGGTGAGACCGTCGACGCCGCGGGCCGGTACGTCACGCTGTCGGACGTCCGTCTTGACTGGCCGCCGAGCACGCCCGTCGAGGTGCTGCTCGCTGCGACGGGCCCGAAGACGCTCGCGTTGAGCGGCGAACTCGCCGCAGGAACCGTGCTGACGTCGGGCACCTCGCCCGACGCGGTGCGGGAGGCGGTGTCGATCATCCGGGCCGCGGCCGAGCAGCCGCGGCCACACCACGTCGTCGCCTACGTGTCCTGCGGTCTCGACGACGACCACGCCGACGCCGAGGTGTGTGGCTCCGCGGAGCAGGTCGCGCACGGTGCACGGCAATGGATCGACGCCGGCGTGGACACCATCGTGCTGCAGCCCCGCGTCGGCGAGGACGCAGAAGAGTTCATCCGTGCGATCGGCACCCGCGTCGCTCCACTGCTGCGGGGCTAGATCGCGCCGAGGAAGCCGTACGGGAACTCGAACTGAGACGGCGCCTCGATGGTCGGCGCGAACTGGCCCTCGTAGTTGCCCGGCGTCTGGCAGACCGTGGTCTCCTGACCGCGGTTCTGGCACGATGCCAACTCCGTGGCTGCAGACGCATTCGGCGCCAACGAGATTCCGGCGGCAACGGCTCCGGCGGCCAGTCCGGCCAGGATCAGGGTGGGTTGAATCTTCATGTGCGGCACTCCCTCGTCGTGTGTTGCGCTCCACCGTGGGGCACCATTTGAGAATCGTCGAAGCGGACGTCATCCACATCGACGCAGGCGGCCATCCGGGCGTGCGCGTTTCCGCACGGCGGGCTACCTGCTACCCGGTAGTGGCCACCCGGTCAACGCGTCAGATCGGCGACGATCGTGGCCGACCAGGCTGCGACGCCAGCACCGACGTCGGGGGTTCCGCCCCGACCCCACATCGATCCGATCGCATTGACGTGCAGGGCATCCCAATCGTCGCAGGACGGCTGCGCGCGCACCGACTGCGGAACGCACCAGAGTCGCCTCCAGTCGCGTCCGTTCGCCGTCGGTGTCTCGCTCATCGTTCGATGGAACGTCGACGGGCATGGTCGGCGCAACTGAATTTCCGCGGACGCGGCGTCGGTCAGGGCGTGAGGATGACCTTGACGCAGTCGCCGGACCGTGCCGCCACGGCGGCGTAGGCGTTCGCCGCGTCGTCGAGACCGTATGTGTCGGTGAAGATTCCGCTGACGTCGAGACGACCCGACTGCAGCAGCGGGAGCAGCTCGGGCCAGGTGCGCTGCACCGGGGCGGTCGTCATCCGCATCGTCACGCTCCGCACGAGGTTCATCAGCGCGGGGAACGGGAACGGGTTGAGGTCGTGCACGCCGACGACGGACACCGTGCCGCCCGGACGCACGCACGTCAGCGCCGCCGTCATCGTGGCGTCGTTGCCGACCGCGTCGATGACCGACGCCGCTCCCCTGCCGCCGGTGGCGTCGTGCACCGCGCCGATGTCGGCTGGATGAAGAGGCGTGGCACCGCTCTTCGCGGCACGGTCGCGCCGCCCCTCGACGGGGTCGACGGCGAACACCGTTCCGGCGCCGAGGACGATCGCGCTGCGCACGGCGCACAATCCGACGGCGCCGAGGCCGAACACCACGACCGTCCCTCCCGGCGGGATGTCCGCGCGCTGCGCACCCGCCCACCCCGTGGCGAGGTTGTCGGTGAGCAGCAGTGCCTCCTCGCTGTCCAAGTCCTCGGGCACGGCGAGCAGTTGGAAGTCCGCGGCGGGGACGGCGAGCAGATCCGACTGCGCCCCACCCAGCACGCCGGACCCGAAGATCTGCGGTCCGGACAGACACGTCACCGGGTCGCCCGACGCGCAGCCGACACAGCATCCGCAACCGGCGACCGAGGACACCAGCACGGCGTCGCCGACCCGCACGGTCCGCACGTCGGGTCCGACGTCGACCACGACGCCGACCGCTTCGTGACCGAGCGCGACCGGCTCCCCGAGGGGGAAGTCGCCCTCGTAGAAGTGCAGGTCCGACCCGCAGATCGCACTGGCGGTCACCTCGATGACCGCGGCGTCGGGGCCGGGCAGGACGGGATCGGGCCGGTCGTCGACTCGAACCCGACCCGGGGCGTCGATCACCACTGTTCGCATGACAGCCGAGTCTATGGTCGGATCCCCTGGTCGAGGCGAGAACTCGTCGGCCCGCCCCTTGACGAATGAATTCGATTTCCTATCATGGGCGTTGGAGGGGAGTACCCGCCCAGCTCCAGATCGTCATTACGGCAGTTCCGTGCAACTGCCCGGTCTGAGCGCCACCGTCCGGCGAAAACGCCGGTGGTGGTCGGGAAGACCTCCGGTCTCATCGACCGGAGGACACGACCGTGACCGTTCCGCTGTGGGCCTGGGCCGCCGTGCTCGGTGCCATTCTCATCATGCTGGCGATCGATCTCTTCGCCCATCGCAAGGCACACGTCGTCGGTGTGCGGGAAGCCGCCGCGTGGTCCGCCGTGTGGGTCACCTTGGGCGTGTCCTTTGGCGGGATCGTCTGGTGGGTGTGGGGCACGGAGTTCGCCGCCCAGTACTTCGCGGGCTACGTGATCGAGAAGTCCCTGGCCGTGGACAACGTGTTCGTCTTCGCGATCATCTTCAGTTACTTCGCCGTCCCACGGGAGTACCAGCACCGGGTGCTGTTCTACGGCGTGCTCGGCGCGCTGGTGTTCCGGGCGGTGTTCATCGCCGCCGGGTCGGTCCTCATCGCCAGCTTCGCCTGGATCCTGTACATCTTCGGCGCGTTCCTGGTGGCGACCGGTATACGAATGGCTCTGCACCGCAACGACACCATCGACCCCGAGCGCAGCATCGTGCTGCGCCTGTTCCGCCGGATGATCCCGGTCACCGACACCTACCACGGCCAGAAGTTCCTCATCCGCCGCGCCGGCCGATGGGTGGCCACCCCATTGCTGGCGGTCCTGGTGCTGATCGAAGTCACCGACATCGTCTTCGCCGTGGACTCGATTCCTGCCATCTTCGCCGTCACCCAGCAGCCGTTCCTGGTGTTCACCTCGAACGCGTTCGCCATCCTCGGACTACGGGCGATGTACTTCCTGCTCGCCGACCTGATGCACCGCTTCGTCTACCTCAAGCTCGGTCTCGCCCTGGTACTGGTCTGGGTCGGCGTCAAGATGCTGCTGCTGGAGGTGTACAAGATCCCGACGGGCATCTCGCTCGCCGTCGTCATCGCCGTCCTCACCGTCGCGGTGACCGCCAGCTGGATGCGCACCCGCAACGAAGGGAGTGCTGCGGCACAATCAGTCTCAGAATGACCGACGACGACGGTTCGCCCCTTCCCTCCCGTAGATCTCACGCGGTGCGGCTCGCGGTGTTCGCGGCCTTCCTGCTGGGCCTGTTCTACCTGGTGGGGGTCGCACGCGTCGTCGACCTCGACGTCGTTCGCAGTGCCGTCTCTGCCACCGGACCCGCTGCGCCGTTGGCCTACGTCGTGGTCTCGGCGGTGCTCGGCGCGCTGTTCGTTCCCGGCCCGCTGCTCGCAGCGGGCAGTGGCGTGCTGTTCGGCCCGGTGACCGGAACCTTCGTGACCCTCGGCTCGGCCGTGGGCACCGCGGTGATCACCAGTCTGATCGGGCGGCGGGCAGGCCGCGACAGTGCGCGTGCCCTGCTGGGCGCCCGCCGGGCCGACCGCATCGACGAGCAGATCCAGCGGCACGGCCTGTGGGCCGTCGTCGGACAGCGATTCGTCCCGGGCATCAGCGACGCGTTCGCCTCCTACGCGTTCGGCGCGTTCGGAGTTCCGCTGTTGCAGATGGCGGTCGGAGCGTTCATCGGGTCGGCCCCGCGGGCGTTCGTCTATACCGCGCTGGGTGCGTCGATCGGTGATCTGTCGGCGCCGCTGGCGTACACCGCGATCGGGGTCTGGTGCGTCACCGCCGTGATCGGAACCTTTGCGGCGCACCGGGGATGGCGGGCGTGGCGCAACCGGTCTACGGAGCCGAACCCGCCATGTGCATCGTCGCCAGGTGACTGAACAGCATGGAGGCGCCGATCGGGTTGCCACCACCTGGATACGTCGTGCCCGACACGGCGGCCATCGTGTTGCCCGCCGCGTAGAGACCGGGAATCGGGCGGCCGTCGGTGTCGAGTACGCGGGCGTGCACGTCGGTCCGCAGCCCGCCCTTGGTGCCGAGGTCGGAGACCCCGAACGCCGCCGCACGGTAGGGCGGCGTGTCGATCGGCGCCATCGGCGGCGCACCGCCGGTGAATGCGAGGTCGAAGGGCAGCGCGCCGCGGCCGAAGTCGTCGTCTGAACCGGTGGCGGCCAGTTCGTTGAACCGGCGCACCGACGCTGCGAGTTCGTCGGCGGGGACCTCGATGACCTCGGCGATTTCGTCGAGGGTCGCCGCCTCCCGCCACAGCCCTTCCGACTGGTACTCGCTGGTCGGCGCGAACGAGACGTTGGTCGCGAGCACGGGCGGTCGATCGCCGTCCCGGCTGTCGTACACCAGCCAGAACGGCCGGCCGACGGTGCCTTCGGCCATGGCCTTCAGGATCTCCCGCCCCGAGCGGTCGTAGGCGGTCGATTCGTTGACGAACCGTTGCCCGCGCTTGTCGACGAACATGCCGCCGGTGATTCCGAGTGCGAACGCCGCCCGCCCGTCCGGATGGATCAGACCCGGAGACCACCACGCCTGATCCATCAGATCCGTGCTCGCCCCGGCGGCGATCGCCGCGCGGTGCGCCTGCCCCGTGTTGCCGGGCGCGCCCATGCTGTCGGTCGTCGAACCGGGCACCCCATATTGCGCGCGCATGTCCGCGTTCTGCTCGAAACCGCCCGCTGCCAACAGGACTCCGCGGCGGGTCCGGATGACCTGTCGTTCGCCCCGGTGGTCCACGACGGCGCCGATGACCCGGCCGTCGTCGACGATCAGATCGACGAGGCGGGTCTCGAGGTGGGCGGCCACCCGGGCGTCGTCGGCCATCGCGGCGAGGAACCGACCGACGAGTGCGCGCCCGCCGACGAGCAGGTCCGGCGCAGGGCTCCCGAGGCGTTCGTGGTCGAGTGGGCCGCGCACCAGGCCCTGGAACCGGCCGAGCCGGCTGTCCGGGACCGCCCTGGACACGATGTGTCGCATACCGTCGGCACGTGCTCCCGGCGTCTCCCCGTAGTAGTCGGGCCACGGCAGGATCTTGAACGCGAAGCGCTCGTCGCGTTCGAGGTAGTCGATCAGGGCGGCACCGCCGCGTACGTAGGCCTCCTGCAGGTCGGCAGGCGTACGGTCGCCGACCACGGCACGGAAGTAGCGCAACGCGTCGTCGATGGTGTCGTCGCAGCCCGCGCGAACGAGGACGGGGTTGCAGGGAAACCACATCCCGCCCCCGCCCGAGTAGGCCGTCGTTCCCCCGAATCGATCGGTGGCCTCGACGAGCAGCACGCTGAGTCCCTCGCGGGCGGCGGTATAGGCACCGGCGACTCCCCCGCCCGAACCCACCACTAGCACGTCGACCGTGTCGTCGAGCGCCCTCACGAGCTCTGCCCGTCCTCGCTGCCCATGACGTCGGACCCTACGCGGGACGCTCGTATGTCACCGACGATTCGAGAATCAGCAAACCCCTGACGCGTGCGTCAGCGGGGCATCCGGGGTAGTGTCGGGCGACTGCCCCAGCGGTCGCTGCCAGCAACGATCCGGCCCGGAGGGTGGAATGACCGTCGACGAGTGGTCGTTATCGTCTGCCGGAGCCGACGTTCGGAGCGACGCCGGTCATGTCTGCGAGGTGGACCGGCTGTTGAAGGCCGTGCAGGAGCTGTCGTTCGCCCGCACGCTGGCCGACATCGAGCGCACGGTGGCGACGTCGGCACGCGAACTCACGGGCTGCGACGGCGCCACCATCGTGTTGCGCGACGGTGACATGTGCCACTACGCCGACGAGAATGCGATCTCGCCGCTGTTCAAGGGCAGCCGATTCCCGATGGACTCGTGCATCGGCGGTTGGGCGATGGTCAATCGCTCCGCCGTCGTGATCCCGGACATCTACGACGACGCGCGCATACCCCATGCCGCCTACCGTCCGACGTTCATCAGGAGCCTGGTGATGGTGCCGATCCGCAGCCTCGACCCCGTCGGCGCGATCGGAAATTACTGGGCGGACGAACGGGAACCGTCCGAGCGGGAAGTGGCTCTACTGCAAGCCCTTGCCGACGCGACGTCGATCGCCATGGAGAACGTCCACGTGTATGCCGAACTGGAGCAACGGGTGCTCGACCGGACCGTCGAGCTGGAGCGGGCCAACGAGGAGATCCAGCGGCTGTCGGTGACCGACGACCTCACCGGCGTCGGCAACCGCCGAGGTTTCTACCTCGCGGCGGAGCCGGCCCTGCTCGAGGCCCGCCGGACCAATCGCGAGTGCGTGTTCGGCTTCGTCGACGTCGACGGGCTCAAGCTCGTCAACGACGAGATGGGACACGCGGTGGGCGACGCGCTGATCGCCGACGTGGCGAGCGTGCTTCGAGCCACGCTGCACGAGTCGGACCTCCTCGCCCGGATGGGCGGTGACGAATTCGCCGTCCTCGTCACCTCGTCCGAGGCCGATCCCAGCGAGCTGCGGGAACGGCTCCTCGCCGCGCTGCAGCGGTTCAACGACACCACGTCAAGGCCGTACCGCATCTCGGCGAGTTTTGGGTTGATGCGCGTGTGCGCCACCGATTCCGGCTCGGTCGACGAGCTGCTGGCGCGTGCCGATGAACTCATGTACCGCCAGAAGCGGGCCCGGCTGACCTAACCGCGGCCGGTCACTCCGCGGGCACAGAGGTCGGCGATGTTGGCCGAGGGCGACGTCTGGGTGGCCGTACCGAGGCTGACGTCGGGCGTGAGCCGGCGCACGTCGCGGATGAATTCCTCGACACTGTCCGGGCTTTCGCCGACGAAGCAGGCAGCGAACTCGTCGCCCCCCAGCCTGGCCAGCACCGTGCGTCGGGCCGTCGATGTTGAGGGCGACGACGGTCACCGCTACCGGCGTAGCGCGGTGTCGCGCAAGCAGGTCCGTGGTCTCGATCTCCCAACCCGCGCGGTTCAGCAGACCCGTGAGGGGGTCGGTGCAGGCTGCGGTGAACATCGCACGCACGAGTAGGCCGAAGGATTCTGCGGCGCCGGTGATCGCCACGGTGATGATCAGGAAGGTGATGACGCCGACGTGCGGAGCAGGCGCGATGGCGACGGCCAGCACGCAGGCGGCGGTGAGGACGGCGATCAGCGTCCATGCCCGGCGAGTCGGATGGAAGGCGCGGATGTACATCGCAAGGAACATCGGCGCGATCAGGCAGACGTATTCGGCGGTGATGGTGACGTGGAACGCCATCACGATCGGGGTCGCCGCGATCGCAGCCCATGTAGCCGGCGTGAACCGGTCGGGTTTGACCACGAGCTGGAGCAGTCCGAGGACGCCCACGGCGATGGCGATGATGCCGCCGACCGGATTGCCGTACTCCAGGTCGGTGCGCACGGGGAACAGGGTGAAGACGACCCCGTAGGAGTAGAGGAACGTCGTCGCGCTCAAATAGATCCGCAGCATCCGCACGCGCTGCCTGCCGACCGCGCGGTTGTTCCCCGCAGCGGGCGAACCGAGGCGATGCACGACGACCCCGCGGGTCACCGGGTCCAGTCCGCGGCCTGCTCGTCGGCGATGCGCCAGCTCACCGATGTCACGCCATCGTGCTGACTGAGTTCCCGGACCGCCGTCTCGGCGGCCTGGTCGTCGCGCGCCGACGTGAAGTACTCGGCCTCCACCTCGACGTGGCCGGGGTCGTGAGCCGGCCGGGTCCGCACGGCGCGCAGTCGGAAAGCCGGGGAGGGCAGCGCAGTCGAGATCAAGGCCTTGACGGCCGCGCCCGCCTCCCGCGGACACATCACCTCGACCAGGTAGTCGGCGGCCGCGACTTCCCGGCTGCGGCCCGCGGTGTGGACGCGGTCCATGCGATTGGCCAGCGGTTGTAGGAACCAGTTGGCCGCGACGATGACCGTGGCACCGGCGATCGCCTCGCGCCACATCCACGCGCCGGCGAGCGCGCCGACGGCCGCCGTGGACCAGAGCGTGGCGGCGGTGTTCAGGCCCGTCACGGACAATCCTTGCTTCATGATGACGCCGGCGCCGAGAAAGCCGATCCCCGAAACGATCTGGGCCGCGACGCGAAGCCGGTCACCCTCCTGGTCGAAGCTGTAGGCGCTCAGGATCAGGAACAGCGACGAGCCCATGCTGACCAGGGCCATGGTCTGCAGGCCCGCCATCCGCGACCGCCACTGACGCTCGAACCCGATTGCGACGCCGAGCAGGGTCGCGAGCCCGACACGGGTCAGCAGATCGACCGCCAGCATGCCGTGATCATGCTCCACGCAGACCGTGGAGGTGGTCAGACACGCTCGACGGGGCACTCGGCGAGCGTCGACTTGTCGTCGTCTTCGACGGCGATCGTCGACGGAAAGTCGACGTTCGCGGATGCGAAGTGGGGCGGGCGGGGCTCGAACCCGCGACCTAGGGATTATGAGTCCCCAGCTCTGACCGACTGAGCTACCGCCCCGATCCGCCTAGCCTGCTTCGATGACGTGCACAGCAAAGCCCACCGCTAAACGTGGAAATATCGTACCCCAGCACCTTTCAGGTCCTCCGCACGCGACAAGCCCCCTCGCATCGGCGAGGGGGCTTGTCCGGCGGTACGGGCTACTCCGAATCGCCGTCGTCGGCGGCTGCATCCTGCGGTGTTCCGTCGGCCGGGGCGGAGGTTCCGGTGTCGGACTCCTCGGCCTTGGGCGGCGTGAAGACCTTCTGGAGGTTCTTGCCGACCTCGGCGAGGCCGTCGTGAACGCCCTTGATGGCTCCCGAGATCGGGTTGTCGCGGACCACGTTGAACTCCGGCTTGTTGGCCGGCGTCTTCGGCTCCGTCGTCGGCTGGGCGCCGGTCGACTTCACCTGCGTGGTGCCCGCGCCGGCCGGGATGGAGGCCCCGGCACCGGCCGGCGCTGACGGCACGTCGGGCACGTTCGGCAGGACGGCACCGTTGACCTGGTCGGTCGCGCCCTGGGCGGTGTTGCGCACGTTGGTGATTCCGGGAGCGAGTCCCGAGGGCAGCGCATCCCGCACTCCGAAGATCGCCGGGTCCGCCACGTACAGCGGAGCGTCGATCGTGTTCTCGATCAGATCACGCAGTGCATCCGGATTGCCCGAGGCGAGAGTCGCCAGGCGGGCGGGCCCGAGCACGAGGGACGCGAGCAGGCGCAGGCCCGAGGCGCCGAGGCCCTCGATGATGTCTGCGGCCGAATCCACCGGCCCCGTAGTGGGGGTGTAGTCCTGGTATCCGATCGCGCCGGGCTTCTGGAACTCGGCGACGGTGTTGGCCACCACTTCACCGAACCGAACGAGTGGGTCGTTCGAGTCGGCAACCGCCAGCGCAGTCGAGTTGCCACCGGCGGGGGCCGCCAGCGTAGCCAAACCCTCTTGTGGCAGACCGAGATTCCCGCCGATGACGTTGCCGAGGTCCGGGAAGGCTTCGAGCAGTCCTGGCAGCGCGGTCGGGCCCGTCGGCAATCCGAGGAGCCCGGCGATGATCGCCAGCGGGTTCGGGCCGGCCAGCGGTCCGCGCACCCCTGGCACCCCGCTGAAGAACGCATTCTGCGTGCCTGCCACTAGCGCCGTGAGCAGATCCTGTGGCACTCGGCCGTAGTCGACGTCGGGGAAGCTGAGGAACGGCGCGAACTCGCTGCCGAAGTTCCCCGAGAAGTCGCGGGGGTAGGGGTCCAGGGGGTTCGTCATGTCCTGGGTCACGTTGGTGTACCCGAGATTTACCAGCAGCTTCAGCGCTGGCTCGAGTGCGTCGGCGAACGGGTTGGTGAACCCGAACGCTCCCCCGGTGAACAGGTTCGCGATGTCGGTCGGGTACCGGAACGGCTCCAGCAGCGGTAGGGCGTCCGATTCGAACGTGAAGAATTGGTTGAGCGCCTCGAAGCCCTCTTCGGGGATGTCGAGACCCAGGCCATTGGCCAGGTCGACCAGGGTTTCCCGGCTGATGTTGAGAGGGAACGTGATTGGCTGCCCGAGGATCTCCGTCGTCACGTCGACCGTCTTGCCGTCACCGATCGCCGCCGACAAGACGTTCCCAAGTACGCTGCCGAGCACCGGTTCGAGGATGGATGCCAGCACCGCCGGGTTGGTGACATCAGTACCCCGCAGGATGTACGTGGGGAACAGGAGAGCGGCACCGTTGTTGGCGAGGGTGAACGGGTTCGGCCACGCCGCGAAGTCCGACAGCGGGTCGTACTCCACGGTGCCGTCGACCTTGATCGGCACCAGGACCGCCCCGCCGCTCTGCTCCACATCGACTTCGGGGGTTACGACACTGTTCTGCCCGAGGGCTGCGAGGAATGGGTCCAGCAGGGGTGCAAAGCGTGCGGCGAGACCACCGTCCGCGCGACCAGGGTTGCGCAGCAGGATCATCGGCAGGATGGTCAGTGAGGTCTCCCCCACGCTGGGCGTGGGGTCGTTAGCCCCACCGGGCTGGTTCGGCAGGTCGGCGACGACGTCGGGATAGGCCATGCCGGTGGCCAGTGAACCGAGACCGAAGGCGATCACGATCGGGACGCGCAAGTTCGGCACGCTGATCGGCACGGATGCACCGACGGTGATCTCCTTGGGCACCAAACCAGCGGCGAGGTTGCCTGCGGCCGTCGCAGCGGTGTTTGCCGCAGCGGTGGCGAGTGGGGTCGCGATGGCCTTGGCACAGTTGTCGCGCGCACTGCTACTGAGGAACCGGCAGCCGATGCTGTTGCGCGCCGAGTTGAAGGTGGCGTTGTAGACGGTGTTGTACGTCGGTTGATACGCGGCGTTGTAGGCAGCGTTGTAAGCCTCCGTCCGCAACGTGTCGTAGCCCGGCGTGGGGATCGTCGTCGGCGGAACGCCGATGGTGGTGTCGATCCCGCCATAGGGCGTCGTGTTGATCGCGTTGGCGATCTCGCTCGGAAGCGCAGGCACCCACGTCGGGTTGAGGCCGAGGATTCCCAGCGCGCCGAAGGGCGGCCCGGTCGTGATCACCTTAACCGGCAGGTCGATAGGATCGCCGCCGGGGATCGGAATGGTCGTTGGGATCGGGATCAACTGGTCGAGCGACGGCACGTCGATGCCGAGCGCGGCGAGTGCATCGGCGAAGGTCGGGAAGGTGGCCGCAGCCAGCGCCACGTCCTGATCCGAGTAGACGGGCGACGGCAGCGCGGCGGCAGTGGCCGTTGGTGCAGTCAGACTGACCGTGAGCGCAGCCGTAGTCGTGGTTACGGCACTGATCATTGCTGCTTTGCGCAACGACCGACGCACAGCCTTCTGACGATGTCTCCCCATGATGTTTCCTCCCCAGGAACGAATGTGTGACGAGGCTAACACCGCAAACATCGGCGGGCAATCAAAACCAAAGGTTTTTTCGAACTTTCGTACGATCTTGAAATAGCGTCTGATCAGCGATGATCAATCAATATGCCGGTCGTCGGGCAAGAAGCCTCGACGTCCCGCGAGCGTCACCGGGGAAGTCAAGATCGGTCGTCAGCAATGTTTCCGTAGTCAACGTCTCGAACTCTCCGCTGAACTCCCGTCGCGCCGATCCCTGCGAGTCTTGATCAGGGGAGCGCTTAGCTGTGTACCCGGCCCGCACCGCCAGAGGTGCCGCGCGGCGACAGCCCGCCGGTCGACGCGGAAAAGGCCGTCGGAGAGCGCGTCACCCACCTGTGCCGTCGGCCCCAAGATGCCGACGGCAACGGCCCAATCGCCGACTGTGACTGCGGCGAACGGTATTTGACGGCGAGGCCCTGCCCTCAGGCGTACACCGGCTGGCCGTCGCTACCCAGCAGGTACCGCTCGGTGCCCTCTGCGACGCGGGGCGCATCGGCCGCCAACGCGACGGCAATCTTGTTGGCGGCGTTGCGCATCACGTCCAGCGTCAGCTCCAGTGCCTCGCTGGCACTGAAGTGCTCGTGCACGCCGGCAGCCACGTCGGGTTCGATGCGCGAGGGCGTCCAAATCAACGCATCGACGAAGCGAAGCGCCGCCTTGTGCCGCCCATCGAGCAGTTCGGACGTCTCGTAGCTTTCGATGTCGCCGTACATGGATTCACTGCCACCGGCGTCGAGCGCCGCACCCTCGCGCAGCGACTTGCACAGGCGGCACGCATGCTGGACTGCGCCGCGCAACCGCACCACCTCGGTAGTCACGGGATCCAAGGCCCGCATCGCACCGACCGTCGGCGCAAAGCGGTTGAGCACCAGGTCGATCGGCTCGACATCGTGGTCCCAGCCAGCCGGTTCCGGGATGGCGGGCAGACCCAGCGCCGCCAGACCGGCCGACACCCTCGGCACGAAGTCGGCGATGAACACGCAGACCGTCACCGTGAACGCGTCGTTGCCGGTGGCCGCCAGGAAGGCACCTCGCTGGGCTTCGCTGATCGACGACACGTCGGCCGCGAACTGCTCGGCGAAGTCGCGAATCGCGGCACCGTCGGATGCGGCCGAATCCGAGGGCAAGGCGGGCAGCGACATCGCGTCCGCGCATACGCGACGCACCTGCGCATTTACCGGGCCGAGGTCGCTCGGCGACACCGCGATCATCCGGCTCAGCAGGTCATACGGTGCTTCCGGAAGGTCCATGTCGCGATTATTGCGCCTGGCTCACCGATGACATGTGGAAGTCGGGAATCCGCAGCGACGGCATGGCCGCCCGCGTCGCCCAGTCACCCCACTCTCGCGGCAAGGTGACCTCGCTGACGCCCGCCTCGGTCGCGCGCCGCAGCAGGTCCAGAGGGCTCTCGTTGAAGCGGAAGTTGTTGACTGCGGCGGTGACTTCGCCATCCTCGACCAGGTACACCCCGTCGCGGGTCAGCCCCGTGAGTAGCAGAACGGTGGGATCGACCTCACGCATGTACCACAACGTCGTGAGCAACAGTCCGCGCTCGGTGCTTGCCACCATGTCCGCCAGACTGGCCGTCCCGCCCGTCATCAGCAGGTTGTCGGCCGCCACCGTGACCGGTACGCCGAACTCGGCCGCCGCCGCGCGCGGGTAGGCCAGCGCGTTGACCGCACCGTCGCGCAACCAGTCGACGCGGCCGATGTCCATCCCATTGTCGAACACCGACGCCCGCTCCGACGAACTCGTCGCGGTCACGAACGGCGAGCACCGAAGGCCTGCCGCGTCGGGGTCGGAGTACAGGGTCAGCCCGAGGTCACCGAGGCGCTCCCCCAACCGCGTGCCCCCTGGCGCGGACAGCGCCGTGCGACCTTCCTGCGCGCCGCGGCCGTCCATGCTCCACGCCAGATAGATCATCATGTCGGCGACGGTCGAGGGAGGCATCAGCGTCTCGTACCGCCCCGCGGGCAGCTCGACGGTGCGCTCCGACCAGCCGAGCCTGGTCGCCAGGTCGTCCAGCATCGAATCAGTTGGAACGTCGACGAAGTCAGGCGTGCTGACCCCGGCCCACGCACTGCCGCCGGACCGCTTGGCATTGATCTCCACGGTGCCGGTCGGCTGAGTGTGCCTGCGGCGCAGACCGTTCGACGTGGCGACGAACGTCGTCTCGAGTTCGTGCCTGGCGAAGCCGTACAGCGTGTCGGCGGCGCGGAACCCGCGCGCCAGGCTCTGCGCCACGCCACCGAACACCGTGGCGCCCGTCGTCGGTACCGGATCGTGCCAGTCACCGGGAGCAGGCGTGCCCGCCAATGCCGGTGCTGCATCGCGTGCCTCGGGCGCCGCCGCGGCCGCCGCCTGCGACGCCGCCACCAACGGTGCAACGGCATTCGGGTCGACCTCACTGGACTTCACCGAACCGACGAACGCCGCGTCACCGCGGCGGACGATCGAGATCACGGTGGTGTCGCGTCCGAGCGACTCGCCGTTGGTGGTCATCGAGTTCCCCGCCCACCGCAGTGAGGCGGTCGACCGGTCGGTGACCAAGACGATGGTCTCGTCGGCTCCACCGCGCCGTTTCGCCTCTGCCAGAGCCAGTTCCACCACCCGCGGTGCGCCGATCATGGCTGACTCCTCTTCGCTGCGCTCATCAGCGGCCCGACTCCTCACGCGTGTTCAACACGTTGATCCCGCGGAACAGCGCCGACGGGCAGCCGTGGCTGACGGCGGCAACCTGGCCGGGCTGGGCCTTGCCGCAGTTGAATGCGCCGCCGAGCTGCCAGGTGGACGGTCCGCCGACGGCTTCCATCGCCCCCCAGAAGTCCGTGGTGGTGGCCTGGTAGGCGACGTCGCGGACCTGTCCGTCCAGCCGCCCGTCGCGGATGCGGAAGAAGCGCTGACCGGTGAACTGGAAGTTGTAGCGCTGCATGTCGATCGACCACGACTTGTCGCCGACCACGTAGATGCCGTCGGCGACCCGGGAGATCAGGTCCTCGGTGGTGACGTCCTCGGCGGCGGGCTGGAGCGACACGTTGGCCATCCGCTGGATCGGAACGTGGTGCGGCGAGTCGGCGTAGGAGCAGCCGTTGGAGCGGGCGACGCCGAGCCGGCGCGCGAACACGCGGTCGAGCTGGTAGCCGACGAAGACGCCCTCGCGCACCAGATCCCAGCTCTGCGCCCGCACGCCTTCGTCGTCGTAGCCGATGGTCGCAAGACCGTGACCGACGGTGCGGTCGGCGGTCACGTTCATCACCGGCGAGCCGTACTTCATGCTGCCGAGCTTGTCCGGGGTCGCGAAGGAGGTGCCCGCATACGCCGCCTCGTACCCGATCGCCCGGTCGTACTCGGTGGCGTGGCCGATGGATTCGTGGATCGTCAACCACAGGTTCGACGGGTCGATCACCAGATCCGTCGGTCCGGCAACCACTCCCGGCGCCTTGACCTTCTCGGCGAGCAGGGTGGGCAGTTCGGCGAGTTCTGTGCTCCAGTCCCACACGTCGTCGCCTGCGACCGCTTCCCACCCGCGCGCGGTCGGCCTGGCCAGCGAGCGCATCGACTCGAACGAGCCCGCGGCGGGATCCACCGAGACCGCCTCGACGGTGGGTTGCACCCGCACCCGCTGCTGGGTGATCGACGACCCGAACGTGTCGGCGTAGAAGGTCTGCTCCTTGGCGGCGTAAAGACTCGCCGACACGTGGTCGACCCCGTCGGCCGCCAGCAATCGACCCGAGTACTCGTCGAGCACGCCGATCTTCTCGGCCGTGGTCACGGCGAAGGGGTCGACGTCGTAGTCCGACACCCAGGTCGCGTTGGCGTACACCGGTTCATCGGCCAGCTCGATGCGTTCGGCGTTGAGCGGCGCGAGCGTCGTCGCGACGGCAACCGCACGTCGCGCGGTGTCGGCGGCAACCCGCGGCGCCAGCTCGGCGTGCGAGGCGAACCCCCACGTGCCGTCGACGATGACCCGCACCGCGAGGCCCAGCTCGCGCGAGATCACCGACGTCTCGAGTTCGCCGTCGCGCAGTTGGATGATCTCGGTGGTGATGCGGTGGATGCGGAGGTCGGCGTAGCTGGCACCGGCGGCGCGGGCCGCGGTCAGCGCGGCATCGGCGAGTTGCAGCCGGGGCAGCGCGAGGAAGTCTGGATCCACACGGCGGTGCGCTGTCACGACTACACCGTAATGGCATCGGGTGCCGCAGCGGCGGGCGAGCGCTAGGTGCTGGTCGCCAGCGGTGTCAGCAGTTCGACGTAGAGCGACACTGCGCTGAGCGCCGTGACGATCCCGATCGCCACCCAGTCGCGCAGCTTCGGACCCGACGGCTGCGCCGAGATCTGCCCCGTCCCACCGCGTGCGGTGATCGCGTCGCCCATCTCGTCTGCGCGGCGCAGCGCCACGGTGATGGCGGCCGCCAGCAGGTCGACCACCTCGATCCCCCAGCGCCGCAGCCGGGGCCCGTCGATCTGATCGCGCGGGCGCAGCCGTCGCGCGGCGAACAGCACGCGGAACTCGTCGATCAGCATGGGGAACGCGCGCAATGCCAGGGCGAGCGCGACCGCCCAGTCGTCGACCGGCACCCGCAGGGCTCGCAGCGGCCGACCGAGTTTCGCTACGGCAGGGGCGATCTCCGCAACGTTGGTCGTCCACGACACCAGGGCGCCGAGGCCGAGCAGCACCAGCGACAAGGCGGTGAGCTGAAGGAAGTTCAACACGCCACCGAGACCCAGCGTGACCGAACCGATCGTGACCTCAGGGGGGCCCGCGGCGAAGAACGCCGTGAACCCGCCGAGGAACAGCAGGAACCACAGCACCCGCGGAACCGACGGCAGCGCCCCCCACGGAACGTGCGCCAGTCGCGCCGTCACGAACACCAACAGCGCGACCAACCCGATGGGCACCCAGCCCGGATAGAACGTCATCAGGACGCCGATGCCCGCGACGACGAGGAGCTTGGTTCCGGCCCAGAGGTCGTGCACCACCGAGGGACCCGGCACCGGGCGCAGGAGGACGACCGGTCGCCGCTGCTTCTTCGCCGACGCGCTCACGATCCGCCTCCCGTCGACGACGCGGCGCTCGGGGCGGGCGCGATGACGCCCTTCTCGAGGTGCAGCGTGCGGGGACACAGTCCCTCGAGGCCGGAGAAGTCGTGCGAGATCACGACGACCGTCAGCCCGGTGTTGCGGCGAAGGTCCTCGAGCACCGACAGCAGACCGCGCTGGCTGGCTGCGTCGAGGCCGGCCAACGGTTCGTCGAGGATGATCGCCCTGGGCTTGCGCGCCAGCAGCCCGGCCAGCACGACGCGGCGCATCTGACCGCCGCTGAGCTGGTCGATGCGGCGCAGCCCGAGCCCTGCGTCCAACCCGACCATCGCCAGCGCGCGCACCACCTGGGAGTGGTCGTGGTAGTCGAACCCCGCGCTCGAGGCGATCTCCAAGTCGACGCGGCCCCGCATCAACTGCAACCGCGCGGCCTGGAACGAGATCGCGACCGCACCGACCTGATCGGAGACGGGCGCGCCGTCGAGCAGGCACTCGCCGGTGGTGGGAACCTGCAGGCCGGCCATGATCCACGCCAGCGTCGACTTGCCCGACCCGTTGAGCCCGTGGATGAGCAGCCCGTCGCCCTCGTTGACGACGAAGTCGATGTCGCGCAGAGCCGTCGACGCCCACGGCGTCCCGCTGCCGTACTCGTGGCCGACACCGCGCAGTTCGAGGAGCGGCGTACCCGCGGGATGGGCCGCGACGACGCTGGCCTCGGGTACCGGCGCGCTCGACACCATCTCGACGTTGTCGGCCGAGCCGCCGTTGCCGGTGAGGTCGACGGTCCGGTCGGCGGAGTCTGCCTCGTCGTTGTAGTGCGTGATGTGCACCAGCGACATCTGGTGCCGTCCGGTCAGGCCGCCGAGTACCGAGATGAGCGCATCGCGGCCCTGCTGGTCGACCATGCTGGTCACCTCGTCGGCGATCAGGAGCTTCGGTTCGCGGGCCAGCGCGCCTGCCACCGCGAGGCGCTGGAGTTCACCGCCCGACAGTCCGCCGGTGTCGCGTTCGGCGAGACCGTCGAGACCAACCTCGTCCAGCAGCCGATCCACGTCGACGTGCGTGCCCGCGGGCAGTCCCCACACCACGTCGTCGGCCACCCGGGTGCCGAGCACCTGGCTCTCCGGATGTTGCATGACGACCGCGGTGCCGCCGACGCGGCCCAGCCCGACCCCGCCGGGCCGGTCGATGGTGCCCGCCGTCGGCTGCCGTCCGGCGAGCATCAGCATCAGCGTGGTCTTGCCCGAGCCGTTGGCGCCGGTGATCGCGAGGTGTTCGCCCGCTTCCACGTCGAGGGACGCCGGGCCGAACGCATCGTGATCCGCTCCGGGGTACCGGAAGCGCACGTCGCGCAGTCGCGCGGGCACCGGATCGGCAGGCGGCTCCGAGGGATCGGGGGCGTCGAGTTTGTGGACGTCGGGAACGCCGAACAACCGGCCGAGCACGCGTGACAACGCCCACCACCCAACCAGGCTGACGAACGTGATGCTGGCGATGCCGGACGCGATGATCAGCAGCGGCCAGTAGCTGAGCAGGGTGGCGAAGTCGTCTCGCATGCGCTGGGCGAAGGGCTCCAGGCCCGGGATGCGCTCGAGGATGCGCGCCGTACCCGTGACGTTGGCCGTCATGGTCTCGAAGATGAGCGTGCGCAGGCGCACCAGCACGGCGAGTGCACCCGCCATCGCAATCCCGAAGGCGAGACCCGCGACGACCGAGGCCACCGCGACGGTCGGGGTGCCGCGTCCGCGGCGCTTGACGATGCCGGTCAGCCCGCCGATGTAGGCGCAGTTGATCACCGTCATGGCCCCACCCATTCCTGCGATGAGGAATGCGATGACGGCGCCGGCGACGGTGGCCGCGAGCAGCACCCGCAGGCGGTAGCGGTAGGCGAGCAGGCCCATCGGGACCGTGCCCAGCAGCGAGAGGCCTGCGGCGAACGGCACGACGACCGCGATGATCGCCGTGGCGGCGCACAGCGCGGCCATGACGGCGGCGTGGGCCAGTTCGGCGGGACGCAGGGACCCGGCACGTCGAGCGTCGTGCGCGCCGGTCAGAGCCATTGCTCGATTCTGCCAGTCGTGCGGAGACGCCCACCTCAGCAGGCTGTGAGGATGGACACTCGCGCCCACGCGTTCTACATAGAAGTCCTATGTATCATGGTGTCATGACCCCCCACGCCTCGGCCGATACGACACTGTCGTCGGATCTGCTGTCCGTCGTCGCCCGGATCAACCGGCTGGCCAACCAGAGGGTTCGCCTCGCGCTGCCGTTCGCCCAAGCGCGGTTGCTGGCCGTCATCGAGGACCAGGGCGCCGCCCGGATATCGGATCTGGCCGCGCTCGACCACTGCTCTCAGCCCACCATGACCACCCAGGTGCGGCGACTGGAGGACGCGGGCCTCGTCTCCCGCATCACCGACCCGGCCGACGCACGTGCCGTGCTGATCAGCATCACGCCCGAGGGCACCGAGGCGCTGGCAGCGGTCCGGGCAGACCGCGGCGCGGTCATCGACCCCTACCTCTCCCGCCTGGACGACGCCGACCGCCAGACGCTGTCCGACGCCGTGCGGGTCATGCGCACCCTCCTCGAGGACGCGCAGAACCACTGACACCAAGCACATTGCTTCCAATCACGAGGAGGACCCGCCCGATGTGGCGCCAACCCAAGGCCGTGTGGGCCGTTGCATTCGCTTCCGTCGTGGCCTTCATGGGCATCGGACTCGTCGACCCGATCCTGAAGCCCATCGCCGACAATCTCGACGCGTCGCCGTCCCAGGTATCGCTGCTCTTCACCAGCTACATGGCGGTCATGGGCGTGGCGATGCTCGTCACGGGAGTGGTGTCGAGTCGAATCGGACCCAAGCGGACGCTGCTGCTCGGCCTGGCGATCATCATCGCGGGCGCCGGCCTGGCAGGCATGTCCGGCAGCGTCATGGAGATCGTGGGATGGCGCGCGCTGTGGGGCCTCGGGAACGCCCTGTTCATCGCGACGGCGCTGGCCACCATCGTCAACTCGGCGCGGGGTTCCGTCGCGCAAGCGATCATCCTGTACGAAGCGGCACTGGGCCTCGGCATCGCGGTCGGTCCGCTCGTCGGCGGCGTCCTCGGGTCGATCTCCTGGCGTGGACCGTTCTTCGGCGTGTCCGTCCTCATGGCGCTGGCATTGGTCATCACGACCTTCCTGCTGCCCGAAACGCCACGGCCGCGACGGGCGACGACGCTGGCCGACCCGTTCCGCGCGCTGCGGCACCGCGGCCTGCTCGGCGTGGGCGTGACCGCGCTGCTGTACAACTTCGGCTTCTTCACCCTGTTGGCGTTCACGCCATTTCCGCTCGACATGACCGCCCATGAGATCGGGCTGATCTTCTTCGGCTGGGGTCTCGCGCTGGCTTTGACCTCGGTGGTGGTCGCGCCGCGCCTGCAGCACCGGTTCGGCACCATCAGGGTGTTGATCGTCAACCTGCTGTGCTTCAGCCTGACTCTCGTCGTGATGGCGGTGGGCACCGATTCCAAGGCCGTGCTCGCCACCTGCGTGGTGATCGCAGGGTTGTTCATCGGCGTCAACAACACGCTGATCACGGAAACGGTGATGAAGGCCGCTCCCGTCGAACGCGGAGTGGCGTCGGCGGCCTACAGCTTCATGCGGTTCGGCGGGGCTGCGGTCGCCCCGTGGCTCGCGGGTGTGCTGGGTGAACGGATCAGCGTGCACCTGCCCTTCTGGGTGGGCGCTGGGGCGGTGCTGCTCGCCGCGGCCGTGCTGTTCGCCACCCGCGGACACCTGGCCGGCGTCGATGCGGAAGAGGACGCCGAGGACGAAGCGATCGACGAGGCCACGGCGGTGACGGTCGGCAACGACTGACGCTCCGGTCAGGTGACGGTGGTGCCAATGAGCGTGCCGACCAGGTAGGTGGCCGCGATGGCGATCGCACCGAAGGCCAACTGCCGCAGCGATCCAACGACGATGCCCTTGCGGGTGAAGCTCGCGGCGACACCGCCCGCCAGCAGCAGACCGAGCCCGCCGCAGGCCAACCCGAGCCACAGCGAGCCGAAGCCAAGCAGGTACGGGATCAGCGGGACTATCGCGCCGATCGAGAACATCAGGAACGACGAGCCCGCTGCCACCCACGGCGACGGCTTTTCCCGGGGATCGACGCCTAGTTCCTGGACGAGGTGGAAGTTCAGCGCCTGGGTCTCGTCGCGGTGGATCTCGTCGGTGGCCCTGGTGGCGGTGTCCTTCGTCATGCCCATCGCCATCAACATCCCGACCAGCTCGGCGCGCTCGGCCTGAGGGTGCTTGCGGAAGGCCCGGCGTTCCACGCGCACCTCCGCCTCGACTTGCTCGTTGGCCGTCGTCACCGAGGTGAACTCACCGAGCCCCATCGAGAACGCACCCGCCAGCAGGCCCGCGACGCCGGACACCACGACGGTCTGAGCGCTAGCGCTGGCGGCGACGCCCGCGATGAGCGCGGTGTTGCTCACCAAGCCGTCCATCGCCCCGAACGTCGCCGCGCGCAGCCAGCCACCCGACACGTTGGAGTGCTCGTGGTCGATCTGATCTGGCAGGCCTTCGGCGGGCGGGCCGTCCGGTTCGGTCATGACGGAGATTCAACTCGCATCCCGATGTGACGATTCGATGAGGCTGCCCTGGGTTTGCGACATCACAGTTTCCCAGCGCTCGCGGCGGGCTACGGTCGAAGTATGACGACCACGGTGTCCTCCTCTACCAGCACTGCCGATCACCTGCGCAACGCACTCGACGGCCGTTGGCGCGACGTGAAGAACCGCATGCGCCAAGAACTCTCCAACGAGGTGTTCAAGCCGCACTACACACCCAACACCGTGATTGCCCGCACGAAGGTGACGGAGCAGATGCGGATCATGGCCGCCCAAGGCTCGGCCGAGGACGGCTTCAAGAAGGAGCACGGTGGCAACGGCGACGTCGGCGCCGCCGTCACTCAGATCGAGATGCTGGCAATGTCCGATCTGTCGCTGATGGTCAAGGCCGGTGTGCAGTGGGGGCTGTTCGGCGGAGCCATCGAGAACCTGGGAACTGCCCGGCACCATGAGAAGTACGTGCGCAAGCTCATCGACCTGGAGCTCCTTGGCTGCTTCGCGATGACCGAGACCGGGCACGGCAGCGACGTGCAGTCCCTGGAGACCACGGCCACCTACGACCCGGCCACCGAAGAGTTCGTCATCGACTCCCCCACCCGCACGTCGCGCAAGGACTACATCGGCGGTGCCGCGAACACCGCTCGGGTCGCAGCGGTGTTCGCCCAGCTGATCACCCAGGGCGAGGGCCACGGCGTGCACTGCTTCGTCGTGCCCATCCGCGACGACGAGGGCAACGACCTGCCGGGAGTGACGACCTCGGACTGCCAATACAAGGGTGGACTACCCGGCGTCGACAACGGCCGCATCCAGTTCGACCAGGTGCGCATCCCGCGGGAGAACCTGCTCAACAAGTACGCCGACGTCGCCGAGGACGGCACCTACAGCTCGCCCATCGAGAACCAGGGACGACGATTCTTCACGATGCTGGGCACCCTGATCCGCGGCCGCGTCACCGTCGGCGGCAGCGCGGGCGCCGCAGCCCGCGTGGCCCTCGACATCGCGACGCGGTATGCATTGCAGCGCAGGCAGTTCGAGGCACCAGGAGACGATCAGGAGGTGCTGATCATGGACTACCTGGTCCACCAGCGCCGACTGTTCCCGCTGATCGCGAAGTCCTATGCGCTGCAGTTCGCCCAGAACGAACTGGTCGCGAAGTGTCACGAACTGCAGACCGCGGACGACCCGGACGCCGAGGAACAGCGCGAACTGGAATCCCGCGCGGCCGGACTCAAGGCCGCGAACACCTGGCATGCCACCACCGCGATCCAGGAAGCTCGCGAAGCCTGCGGCGGCGCAGGCTATCTCGCCGAGAACCGTCTGATTGCCCTGAAGGCCGACACCGACGTGTTCACCACGTTCGAGGGTGACAACCACGTCCTCACGCAGCTGGTCGCCAAGGAACTGCTGACCGCCTACGCCGACGACATCAAGGGCATGAGCCCGGTCGAGTGGGTGCGGTTCGCCGCGAACTTCGCCGGGGAGCGGGTCCTCAAGCGGACCGCCGCCCAGACGATCATGCAGACCATCCTCGACACCCGGCAGGACAACGAGGAGGAGGGCTCGCTGTTCAACCGCGGCACCCAGGTCCAAATGTTCGAGGACCGCGAGGAGTACATGCTCGCCTCGGTGGCGCGCCGGCTACAGGGCAAGTCCAAGGAGATGTCGCCGTTCGACGCGTTCAACGCCGTGCAGGATCACGTGCTGCACGCCGCGAAGGCGCACATCGACCGGATCATCCTCGAGGCGTTCGTCGCGGGCATCGACGCCTGCGAGGACGACGACGCCCGCGAGATCCTCAATCTGGTGTGCGACCTGTACGCGCTATCGGTGATCGAGGACGACAAGTCCTGGTTCGTGGAGCACCGCTTCCTGTCCGTCGAACGCTCCAAGGCCGTCACGCGCGCGATCAACGACCGGTGCCGCAAGCTCCGTCCGCACGCGCTGCTGCTGGTCGAGGGTTTCGGCATTCCGGAGCAGCTGCGCTACGCGGAAATGCTGCATCCCGAGCACATTCCGGATGCCGACGAGCACGTCGAGCAGAACGCCGAGTAACCAACAGTCGAGTGGCTAGGGGCCGGGGACGGGGTCCAGCGCCTTCAGCGCGCCATCGGCGCTCTGGAAGCGCACGGAGCCTATGCCGGTCGGGCAGCACGCCTGATCGGCGCCCTGGCGCCACTGGTACTGCACGGTGACGGTGTCGGGGCCGGAGTTCACGACGGCGACGTAGGGCCGCGGTTCGGGCGTAGGGGTGCCGATCGGCATGCCCGCGTCGAAGAACAGCACCTGCCCGGGCGCATCGGGCGCCGGGGACGCCGAAGCGACCTGCACCCAGTACAGCGTGCAGTCACCGGTGTTGCCGCGCGCGGTCTCACGCCACTGCGTACCCGCGGGGAGCTTTGCGATCTCGGCGGCCACGACGTCGGCAGCGGGGCCGTCGTCGGCCGTACACGTACTCGCTGGAGGTGGCTCAGCGCTCGGCGGGCTCCAACCGCAGCCTGCGGTGGCGAAGGCCAGGAGCGACGCGATGACGATGAGAAGGTTCCGCACGGCACTGAGCCTACGGGTGGCTCCCCCGGATGGACTCGAACCATCAACCGTCCGATTAACAGTCGGAAGCTCTGCCAATTGAGCTACAGGGGATCAACCGGTGGTGCGCGGAACATGCCCGCGAACCGAGGCATGACTCTAGCGTACGGAGTCCCGATCATGGGTATCGGGGAGGTCGGACGCCTCGCACCGGCCGTCGTCGGCGAAGTGAGGCAGGATGGAAGCCGACGCACCGCATCGAGAAGGAGTCCAGTGATAGGCATCGCCGCCGTGATGGCAGTGGGTTACGTGTTGGGCGCCAAGGCCGGCAGGCAGCGCTACGAGCAGATCGCCGGTACCTACCGGGCGGTCACGGGAAGCCCTCGCACCAAGGCGATCATCGACGCTGGGCGCCGCAAGGTGGCCGATCGGGTATCACCCGACCCGCAGATGGTGAACGTGACGCAGATCGACGCCAAGACCTCGGTGCTACTGCCCGAGGGTGAGAAGAACCGCTAGCCGATTCCCTGGGTCCACGTCGTGCCCGGCAGGATGGGGCCGACGTACCAGCCCGAGTCGGGGCTATTGCCACCGTTGTACTGCGGGGTGCCGATCGTGAAGCTGTTGCCGGAATCGGGGCCGTCGAGGCAGATGTTGTCCTCGAGGTTCCCGAAGTGAGCGCGGCACTTGGCCGTATCGGTCGAGTCGACGCTGGTGAACGCCATGGCGAGCGGAGCGGCCACGGCGGCCACGGCCAACGCGCCTGCGGCGACGAGACGGTGTGCGCGAAGTGTCATGAGTGGCCCTTCCAGGACGTACGAGGCGTGCAGCGCATTCACCATAGCGCCATCGGCGCGTTCACGCAGTAAGGTCGTCGCCGCTGGCCCGCTCGATGAGGCTCTTGCGGTAGGTCTCCAGCGCGATCAGGTCGCCGTAGAGCGCGTGATATTCGTCGCTGTGATCCACCGACGACATGCGGTGCAGCTTCGACTTCATCTCGGCGATCTGCCTGCCGACCCACACTTCCTGCTGACGTGCCAGCACGCCGCCGATGTAGCGGGGCAGCCGGTCGTCGTCGACGACGTTGATGCCCTCGACGCTCATCTCGTTGATCAGGCTCGCCAGTTCGGGGGTGGGCACCTTCTCCCGCACGGCCTCGATCCAGTCCGCACCCGACAGACCGGTCGACGTACCGCCCGCGGCTTGGATGGCGGCGCGGACGCCCGCGTACGCCGGATGGGTGAAGCTGTCGGCCGACAGCGAGTCGAAGACCGGGCCGGCGATGGCGGGGTACTGCAGCGCCCCCTTGAGCGACTCCCGCTGCGTCCAGAGCGTGGGGTCGCGCGGGTCGGGCCGCGCCAGCGGGGCCGGCGCGACCGCACGCGGCCGGGCCGACGCGTCGTTTCGCCGACCGCCGGTGCTGCGGGCGTCCTCGCGCACGCGGCCCAGCACCTGGGCGACGTCCTCCCAGCCCACCCAACCGGCGAGCTGGCGGGCGTACTCGTCACGCAGCGACGGGTCCTTGATCTTGGCGACCATGGGGACGCAGCGGCGCAGGGCCGCCACCCGACCCTCGGCGCTGTCCATGTCGTGCTCGGCCAGGGCGGTGCGAATTGCGAACTCGAACAACGGGGTTCGTCGCGCCACCAGATCACGCAGCGCGCCGTCACCGGACTTCAGCCGCAGATCACACGGATCCATGCCGTCGTCGGCGACGGCCACGAACGACTGTCCCGCGAGGTTCTGCTCCCCCTCGAACGCCTTGACCGCAGCCGCCCGTCCCGCGGCGTCACCGTCGAAGACGTAGATGAGTTCACCGCGGAAGAAGTTGTCGTCCATCATCAGTCGACGCAGCATCGACAGGTGCTCGTCGCCGAAGGCGGTGCCGCACGACGCCACCGCCGTCGTCACGCCGGCCAGGTGCATCGCCATCACGTCGGTGTAGCCCTCGACCACCACGGCCTGGTGGCCCCTGGCGATGTCGCGCTTGGCCAGGTCGAGACCGAACAGCACGTTCGACTTCTTGTACAGCACCGTCTCCGGGGTGTTGACGTACTTGGCCTCCATCGGGTCGTCGTCGAACAGCCGCCGGGCGCCGAACCCGATGACCTCGCCGGACGACACCCGGATCGGCCACAGCAGCCGCCGGTGGAAGCGGTCCATCGGACCGCGCTTGCCCTCGCGTGACAGCCCGGCCGCCTCGAGTTCCTTGAACTCGAAGCCCTTGCCCAGCAGGTGCTTCGTCAGCCGGTCCCACCCCGACGGCGCGAAGCCGCAGCCGAACATCGCCGCGGCGTCGGCGTCGAAGTTGCGCTCCATCAGGTACTGGCGGGCCGGTGCCGCCTCCGCCGACGTCAGCGCCTCGGCGTAGAACTGCTGCGCGGCGGCGTTGGCGGCGATGAGCCTGCTCCTGCTGCCGCGGTCGCGTTGCACGTTGGTGGTCGAGCTGCCGGTATAGGTGACGGTGTAGCCGATGCGGTCGGCGAGCATCTCGACCGACTCGACGAAGCTGACGTGCTCGATCTTCTGCAGGAACGCGTAGACGTCGCCGCCCTCGCCGCAGCCGAAGCAGTGGAAGTGGCCGTGGTTGGGCCGCACGTGGAACGACGGTGACTTCTCGTCGTGGAACGGGCAGAGCCCCTTCAGCGAGTCGACGCCGGCCCGGCGAAGCTGTACGTAGTCGCCCACGACGTCCTCGATGCGGGTGCGCTCACGGATCGCCGCGATGTCGCGATCTGAGATCCGGCCGGCCACCGATTCAGTCTAGTGGCCGTGGCGAACGCGCCTCGTGCACTCGTTCCAACCGACCCTCGGTATAGGAGGCGATCTGATCGATCACGACGCGCAACCGCGCCCCGTCGTCGTCGGCCGCCACGAACTCCGGGGCGAACTGCGGGTCGAGGCTGCCAGGTGCCTGCGCCCAGAGCGTCAGTGCGACCTCGTGGATGCGGGTGCGCTGGTCGGCCTGGATCCGCAGGTGACCGTGGTCGGACATGATGAATTGGAGCGCCAGCATCTTGAGCACGGCGACCTCGGTGCGCACCACCGTCGGCACCGCGAGATCGGTGTCGTAGCGCCGCAGCGGTCCGTTGCCCGCGGCGGCCCTGGTCTCGGTGATCGCGGCGTTGGCGAACCGGCCGACGAGTTCGCTCGTCATCTGCTTCAGCGCGACCGACGACGCCAGAGTGCCGTCGTACTTGCCGACCTCCGCCACGACGGGAACCTCGGAGAGCCGCTCGCAGGCGGCGAGCAGGTCGTCGATCGTCAGCGAGGGGAACGCGTCGGCGCCCAGCCGGGCGAGCGACGCGGCGGCGTCGGCGTCGGCCAGCACCCGCAGGTCGATCCGCCCGGAGATCACCCCGTCCTCCACGTCGTGCACGGAGTACGCGACGTCGTCGGCCCAGTCCATCACCTGCGCCTCCAGGCAGGGACGCTCCGCGTCGGCGCCCTCGCGAACCCACTCGGCGGCAGCCATGTCGTCGTCGTAGAACCCGAACTTCCTGCGGTCGAAGCGCTGCCACGGGTACTTCGTCACCGCGTCCAACGCCGCGCGGGTGAGGTTGAGGCCGGCCGACCGGCCGTCGGCGTCGAGGACCTTGGGTTCCAGCCGGGTGAGTATCCGGAAGTTCTGCGCGTTGCCCTCGAACCCGCCGAAGGGCTTCGAGATCTCGTTCAGCGCGCGTTCCCCGTTGTGGCCGTAGGGCGGATGCCCGATGTCGTGGGCGAGGCCCGCCAGGTCGACGAGGTCGGGGTCACAGCCAAGACCGATCGCCATGCCGCGGCCGATCTGCGCGACCTCCAGCGAGTGCGTGAGCCGAGTGCGGGGCGTCTCGCTCTGGCGCGGACCGACCACCTGAGTCTTGTCGGCCAGACGCCGGAACGCAGCGCTGTGCAACACCCGGGCCCGGTCGCGGGCGAAGTCGGTGCGGTGCTCGGCGTTCTCGGTACCCGGCAGCGCGGCACCCTTCGCCGCCTCGACCACCAGTCGCTGTCGGTCGAAGTCGTCGTAGTCGTCGGTCGTGGTGGTCACCGCCGAACAGTCTGCCAGCACCGCGGCACTCGTCAGCCCACCCACTAGATTGGCGCCATGCGCAGGGAACGTCGAGCGGTCCGCCTCATCGGCCTGCTGCTCGCAGCACTGACCATCGGCCTGTTGACGACGCCGACGGCGTGGGCGGACCCGCCCATGCGGTTGGCGAACTACGTCACCGACGACGCGGGTGCGTTGGGCGCAGGGCAGCTCAGGCAGGTGCAGTCGGCCGTCGACGGCCTCTACGACGCTCGCCGAATCCGGCTGTGGGTGGTCTACGTCGACTCCTTCTCGGGCCAGAACGCCGAAGCCTGGGCACGAAGCACGTTCAGCCTCAGCGACTTACAGGAATCGGACGCCATCCTCGCGGTCGCGACCGGTGACCGCGCCTACGCGTTGCTGGTCCCGACCGAGGCAGCGGGCAGCGTCGATGTCGACACGCTGCGGCGCAACGAGGTGGAACCCGCCCTGCGCAAGGGTGACTGGGCCGGCGCCGCCGTCGCCGCCGCAACGGGTCTCGGTGACACCGGCAGTGCGGGCACGATGAACTGGGTGGGGCTGGTCGCCATCCTCGCAGTCATCGCCATCGCCGTCGTGGTGCTGCTCTTCTGGCGCCGGCGCAGGCAGCGCAAGCGCCGGGAAGCCGAGTTCGCCGCAGCGCAGCGCGTCGACCCGACCAGCCCGGAGGCGCTGGCGTCGCTGTCCATCGACGCGCTCGACGATCTGTCCCGGTCGATCGTGGTCGAGGTCGACAACGCCGTGCGCACCAGCGACAACGAACTGACATTGGCGGTCGACGAGTTCGGCGAGAAGGACACCGCGCCGTTCCGCCAGGCGGTCGACAACGCCAAGACGACGCTCACCCAGGCGTTCAACGTGCGGCAGATCCTCGACGACGCAGCGCCGGAGACACCGCAGCAGCGACGCGACCTGCTGACCAGGGTCATCGTGGCGGCGGCGAAGGCCGACCGCGAACTGGAGGCCCAGGGCGAGGCGTTCGCGCAGCTGCGCGACTTGGTGATCAACGCGCCGAGCCGGCTCGACACGCTGACCCAGCAGATGGTCGACCTCACCGCGCGCATCGAGCCGGCCCGGCAACGGCTCACGGCGTTGCACGCCCAGTTCGCCGAGACCGCGCTGCACTCGATCGCCGGAAACGTCGACGCGGCAAGCCATCGCCTGACGTTCGCCGACCAGAACATCACCGATGCCAGGGCACTGGTCGCCCGTCCCGCGGGCAGCCAGGCCGGTTTGGTGGACTCGATCCACGCGGCCGAATCGGCGCTCGGGCAGGCGCGCACGCTGCTCGACTCGGTCGATAGCGCGGCGACCGACATCAACCGGGCCGTCGCCGGGCTGCCGGATGCGATCGCCGACGGCCAGAGCGGCATCGCCCACGCCGACCAACTGCTCGGGCAGGCGTCGCTCCCCCGGGCGGCCGAACTCCGGGCCGCCCGCGACGCCGCCGCGACCGCGGTGGCGAACGCGCAGAGCAACGGTGGCGCCGATCCGCTGGGCGCATTCACCGCACTCACCCAGGCCGACGCCGAACTCGACCACCTGCTGTCGACCATCACCGAGGAACGCGAGGCGGCCGAACGCATGAGCCGCGCGTTCGACTCGGCGCTGTTCGCCGCGCAGTCCCGGGTGCGATCGGTGTCGGACTTCATCGACACCCGGCGCGGCAGCGTCGGACCCGAGGCCCGCACCCGGCTGGCCGAGGCGGTCCGTCAACTCGACGCCGCCCAGGCCAAGCGCACGACGAACCTCTCCGAGGCGATCGCGCACGCCAACGGCGCGGCCCTGCTCGCGGGCCAGGCGCAGACGCTGGCGAACGCCGACGTGAGCAACGCCCAGCAGAACTACATGGGGGGCGGCGGCTACGGCGGAGGCGGAGGCAACGCCGGCGCCATAATCGGCGGAATCCTCATCGGCAACATCCTGTCCGGCGCGATGCGCGGCGGCTTCGGCGGTGGTGGCGGCTTCGGCGGTGGGGGCGGGTTCAGCCCGGGCTCGTTCGGCGGGTCCGGCGGCGGCGGTGGCGGTTTCAGCGGGGGCGGCGGGCGGTTCTAACTTCCCGCGAGCGTGCGTGTCTGCGGGCGACACGCCGGGCGAAAACCCGAGTTCACGCACGCTCACGCCGCGCGGGTCCGCGTCAGGTCTCGCCGAATGCCGAGCACGGTGTCGACCGGCCGCCGCCTGACGTCGTCGAACACGATCGACGTCACCGTCCAGTCCATCTCTGCCAGCGCCGCGCGTTTCTGCCGGTCCCGACGGAGGGCTTCGGGGTCGCTGTGCCAGTCGAACCCGTCGTACTCGACGGCGACCTTGCGATCCGGCCACGCGAAGTCCAGCCGCCAGAGTCGGCCCGACCGGTCGATGACGTCGTATTGCAGTTCGGGCGTTGGCAATCCGCCGTCGAGCATCACGAGCCGGGCTTCGCTCTCCATCGGCGATTCGGCGCGTGGATCGGCCAGCGGAATGAGTTCGCGGACGGCCACGATCCCGCGGCGACCGAACTGCTCGACGGCAGCGAAGTGCAGGTCTCGCCGTTCGCACGTGCCGGATCGCAGTGCGGCGTCGAGTATCGCGAGCGCCCGCGGTCGACGAAGGCCGCGAGCCACCTCGACGGCGGTCCACGCCGGGGTCGTCGCCCTACGGCCATCGACGCGGCCCAACGGCGCACCGTCACGACGGTGGACCACCAGCCCGTCTGAGTTGCGCAACTGGTGTCGAACCGGGTTGAGGACGTGCAGGTCGGCGTCACCCTCGGTGTCGAAGCCGTAAGCCGCGGCCGCAGTGCCGAGGCACATCGCGACCTGCTCACCGGCACGAAGGTCGAGCCCGCGCAGGCGAATCCCGTCGTCGGGTTCGCCAGCGCAATAGATGCCCGGCCATACCTTGGTCAGCTCACCGCGATCGATCCGGCGGTCGAGCTGACTGCGGGTCAGCACCGTCAGTAGTTGGCCCGTACCCGCCACGCCGCCTTGAGCTTCGAGAAGCCGTTCCACCCCGTCCACGCGGTCGATCGTGACCTCGCCGGTGATTGCACCGCCAGACCGCTAGGGAAATCTGGGGATGAACCCGCGACTGGGGACGAGCGAGCGTGCGTGAACTCGGGTCCGGGCGCGGCGTGTCGCCCGCAGACACGCACGCTCGCGGGTAGAAGAACTCGCGGGAAGAGGGGGAAAGACCTAGCAGCCCTTGAGGCGTACGGCCAGGTAGTTGGACACCTCGGAGATGGCGACGCGCTCCTGGGTCATGGCGTCGCGCTCGCGGATGGTGACTGCCTGATCCTCGAGCGAGTCGAAGTCGATCGTGATGCAGAACGGCGTGCCGATCTCATCCTGGCGCCGATAACGACGACCGATCGCGCCTGCGTCGTCGAAGTCGACGTTCCACGACCTGCGCAGCTCGGCGGCCAGGTCGCGTGCCTTGGGCGACAGGTCCGCGTGGCGCGACAGCGGCAGCACCGCCGCCTTGACCGGCGCCAGACGCGGGTCGAGGCGCAGCACCGTGCGCTTGTCGACGCCACCCTTGGCGTTGGGCGCCTCGTCCTCGGTGTACGCGTCGACCAGGAACGCCATCAGCGACCGCGTCAGCCCCGCCGCGGGCTCGATCACATATGGCACGAAACGGTTCTCGGTCGCCTGGTCGTAGAACGACAGGTCGGTGCCGGAGTGCTTGGAGTGCGTCGACAGGTCGAAGTCGGTGCGATTGGCGACGCCCTCGAGTTCACCCCACGGGTTGCCCGAGAAGCCGAACTTGTACTCGATGTCGACGGTGCGATCCGAGTAGTGCGACAGCTTCTCCTTCGGGTGCTCGTAGAGCCGCAGGTTCTCGGGATCGATGCCGAGGTCGACGTACCACTGAAACCGGGTGTCGATCCAATACTGGTGCCACTCCGGCGCGGTCGCGGGCTCGACGAAGAACTCCATCTCCATCTGCTCGAACTCGCGGGTGCGGAAGATGAAGTTGCCCGGCGTGATCTCGTTGCGGAAGCTCTTGCCGATCTGGCCGATGCCGAACGGCGGCTTGCGGCGCGACGTGGTCACCACGTTCGCGAAGTTCACGAAGATGCCCTGGGCGGTCTCGGGCCGCAGGTAGTGCATGCCCTCCTCGGACTCGATTGGCCCGAGGTAGGTCTTGAGCATCATGTTGAAGTCACGCGGCGCGGTCCACTGGCCCTTCGTGCCGCAGTCCGGGCAGACGATCTCCTCCATCGGAACGGCGTCCAGGTCGGCCAGGCCGTCCTTGGCCCCGCGCTTCTCGAAGTAGGCCTCCTGCAGGTGATCCTGCCGATGACGCTTGTGGCAGTTCAGACATTCGACCAGCGGGTCGTTGAAGACCTCGACGTGTCCGGAGGCAACCCACACCTCGCGGGGCAGGATGATCGCGCTGTCCAGGCCCACGACGTCGTCGCGGCCGGTGACCATCGACCGCCACCACTGTCGCTTGATGTTCTCCTTGAGTTCGACCCCGAGTGGGCCGTAGTCCCACGCCGACTTCGTACCCCCGTAGATCTCGCCGGACTGATAGACCAGGCCACGGCGTTTCGCCAGGTTCGCAACGGTGTCGATGATGGATGCCACGGGTTCATAGCCTAGTCAGGCGCGTGCCCGGCCATCGCCCTGGCGTAGGCCCACCGGACGATCGACGCGTTGACATGCAGCATTCCGCATGTATTCTGACTTCTAATGAAAACCGTTTCCAGTTTGGCAGATCACTCGCAGGGTGGCCAGGAGAAGGGCGTCCAAGAGCACGGCAGCCACGAGCACCACGGCCACGACGGGCCCCCTCCGCTCGACCTGCCGCCGCGCGAGGTCCTCGACTCGGCGGGCGAACTGCTGCGAGCGCTGGCAGCGCCCGTCCGCATCGCGATCGTCCTGCAGCTCCGGGAGTCCTCGCGGTGCGTCCACGAACTCGTCGACTCACTCGAGGTGCCGCAGCCACTGGTCAGCCAGCACCTGCGCATCCTCAAGTCCGCAGGCGTCGTCGCAGGCGAGCGGTCTGGACGCGAGGTCTACTACCGCCTCGTCGACCACCATCTGTGCGACATCGTGCTCGCCGCCGTCGACCACTCCGCCGAGGATCACTCGTGACGGGCGTCGCGGTTCGGTCCACGAAGCAGCGCGCCGCCATTGCGGCACTGCTCGAGAACGTCGACGAATTCCGCTCCGCGCAGGAACTGCACGACGAACTGCGCCGCCGCGGCGAGGGCATCGGCCTGACCACCGTGTACCGGACGCTGCAGACCATGGCCGCCTCCGGGCTGGTCGACAGCCTGCGCACCGACACCGGCGAATCGGTTTACCGCCGCTGCTCCGCCCACCATCACCACCACCTGGTGTGCCGCGGGTGCGGAACCGCCGTCGAGGTGCAGGGCGGTGCAGCCGAGAAGTGGGCCGCCGACGTGGCGCGCGAACACGGCTTCACCGACGTCACGCACACCATCGAGATCTTCGGCGTGTGCGGTGACTGCGTGCCCGCCGACTCAGCCGGTTAGCGCCGCCCGCACGTCGACCCCGGCGGACAGCACCAGCATCACCAACGTGCGCAGCGCCTCGTCGCCGAGACCCGCCGCCGGGAAGTTGTAGCGCAGCATCACGTCGGCGACCTTCTTGGCGCCCGTCTTTCGCGTCGCCGACGCCTTCGTCGCACCGTTGGCCGGCGACTCCACCAGCTTCTCCACCAGCACCACCGAGCCCAGCATCGTCCGCCCGGCGTGCTCGACGACGCGTTCGCGCGTCTTGTTGGTCAGCGGCAGGTCCCACGCCAACGGCTGCGACAGCGACACCATCTCGAGGCCGTCGGCGATCGTCACCACCCGGATCGACGCGACGGTGCCTGCATGGCTGACCGTCAGGCCGTCGTCGTCCTCCTCGAGCACCGTCGTGACGTCGCGGAGCACCGACGACAGCCGCTCCAGCAGCGACATCAGGCTCCCCCACCCAGGCTCATCAGGCTCTACCGAAACGACGATTGCGGTTGACGTACTCCACGCAGGCCTCCCACAGGTCGCGGCGGTCGTAGTCCGGCCACAGCTTGTCCTGAAACACGAACTCGGCGTACGCCGCCTGCCAGATCAGGAAGTTGCTCGCCCGCTGCTCCCCCGACGTCCTGATGAACAGGTCGACGTCGGGGATGTCGGCGCGGTGCAGGTGCTTGGCGAACGTCGCCTCGCCGATCCGGTTTGGGTTGATCTTGCCGTCGGCAGCCAGTTGCGCGAGTTCCCTTGTGGCCTCGATGATCTCGGTACGGCCGCCGTAGTTCACGCAGTAGTTGATCGTGATGACGTCGTTGCCGACGGTCATCTGCTCGGCGATGTCGAACTCCTTGATGACGCTGCGCCACATCCGCGGCCGCGAGCCCACCCAGCGCATCCGCACGCCCATCGCGTTGAGGTTCTCCCGCCGCCGCCGCACGACCTCGCGGTTGAAGCCCATCAGGAAGCGAACCTCCTCGGTGCTGCGCTTCCAGTTCTCCGTGGAGAACGCGTACACCGTGAGGTGCTTGACGCCGATCTCGATGGCGCCGCAGGTGATGTCGATCAGCACCGCCTCGCCCATCTTGTGGCCCTCGGTGCGGCCGAGACCGCGCTGGGTCGCCCAGCGGCCGTTGCCGTCCATCACCACCGCGACGTGCTGGGGCACCTGGCCTTCCGGAATCTGCGGAGCCGACGCCTTGGAGGGATGCTGCGGCGGACGGGAGAACCTGCCGTTCGTGCCCGGCGGCAGCTCGGGGAACGGCACGGGCCACGTGGACTTGTCCGGAAAGGTCGGGTAGTCCTCAGGCGCTGGAGGCAGTTGTGGGTAGGTCTCCTTGCCCGCGCCCCGCATCAAAGCCATGGGACTCATCCTGCCCGACCAGAGGAATCCGGCGTCCGTCGACCGTGGCGGTGACCGCGGCGTCGACCCGGTAGACCCGTTCCACCAGCGGCAACGTCCGCATCTGGCGTTCCAGGTGCCACTGCAGGTGTGCGGCCACCAGACCACTGGCCTGGCTGCGGTGCGCGGGCGTGGACGCCTCGGCCACGTCCCAGTCCCCGTCGTGCAGCGCGGCCATCAGGTCCACCACGCCCTGGGGCGGCGTGATCGACCCCGACGGACGGCAGTGCATGCAGACACTTCCACCGGCGGCGACGTGGAACGCCCGGTGCGGCCCCGGCGTGGCGCAGCGCGCGCACTCGACGAGCGCAGGCGCCCAGCCCGCAATCGACATGGCCCGCAGCAGGTATGCGTCCAGGACCAGCTCGCGAGCCCGTGCGCCGTCGGCCACGGCCCGCAGCGCCGCCACGGTCAGCCGGTGCAGGGCAGGCGCCGGGGCGTGCTCCTCGCCTGCGATCCGCTCGGCGGTCTCCAACACCGCGCACCCGGAGGTGTAGCGGCCGTAGTCGCTGACGATGTCGGTGGCGAAGGCGTCGATGGCCTGCACCTGGGTGACGATGTCGAGGTTGCGCCCCGGGTGCAGCTGAACGTCGATGTGCGCGAACGGCTCGAGCCGGGCGCCGAACTTGCTGCGGGTACGGCGAACGCCCTTGGCGACGGCGCGCACCAGACCGTGGTCGCGGGTGAGCAACGTCACGATCCGGTCGGCCTCGCCGAGCTTGTGCTGCCGCAGCACCACTGCTCGATCCCGGTACAACCGCATCGCTCCAGTCTTGCACCAGACGGTGACGTCGTCGGCGAGGCCGGACCGTGATTTACGACCGATATTCTCGAACCAACATGGTTCTGACTCCACCCAAGGCATCCGCCAAGCGTTCGTCCGCCTCTCGATTCCCCACGCTGACGCAGCAGCTGTTCCAGCTCGCCAGCGGCCAGACCACATCCGAGAAGCTGGTCAGACGCTCGTTGGACGCGATCACCGCGAGCCAGCCGACCCTCAACGCCTTCCGCGTCGTCATGGCCGAACAGGCCATCGCCGACGCCCGCAAGGCCGACCGGATGCGCGCGGGCGGTCAGTACCTGCCGCTGCTCGGCGTCCCGCTCGCGGTCAAGGACGACGTCGACGTCGCGGGGGTACCGACGCGCTTCGGCACCGCAGGCGACCCGCTTCCCGCGACCGCCGACAGCGAGGTGGTCCGCCGGCTGCGCGCAGCGGGTGCGGTCATCGTCGGCAAGACCAACACCTGCGAACTCGGTCAGTGGCCGTTCACCAGCGGACCGGGCTTCGGCCACACCCGCAACCCCTGGTCGCGGCACCACTCGCCCGGCGGCTCGTCGGGCGGCAGTGCGGCGGCAGTGGCCGCAGGTCTGGTGACGGCGGCCATCGGCTCCGACGGCGCCGGCAGCGTGCGCATCCCCGCGGCGTGGACCCACCTGGTCGGCATCAAGCCGCAGCGCGGCCGGATCTCGACGTGGCCGCTGCCCGAGGCGTTCAACGGCATCACCGTCAACGGCGTGCTCGCACGGACGGTGACCGACGCGGCGCTGGTGCTCGACGCGGCGTCGGGCAACGTCGACGGCGACCTGCACCGGCCACCACCCATCCGCGCGACGGACCACGTCGCTCAGGCCCCCGGTCAGCTGACCGTGGCGATGTCGACCGAGTTCCCGTACACCTTCTTCCGCGCGAAGCTGCACCCCGAGATCCGCGCGGCCATGACGACCGTCGCGAACCAGCTCGAGGAACTCGGGCACACGGTGCGGACCGCGAACCCCGACTACGGCGTGCGGATGTCGTGGGACTTCCTGTCCCGGTCGACGTCGGGTCTGCTGGATTGGGCCGACCGGCTCGGGCCCCTCGTCGAGTGGGAGAAGCGCACGACGGCCAACATGCGGACCGGACGGTTGCTGTCCGAGCAGGTGCTGCGCAAGGCGCGCCGGCGCGAGGCCGAGGCGCAGCGACGGATCGGGTGGATCTTCAACCTGGCCGACGTGGTCCTCGCCCCGACCACCGCGATGCCGCCACCCGGTGTGCACGACTACGACGGACGCGGCGGGTTGGCGACGGATCGCGCGATGATCCGCGAGTGCCCGGTGACCTGGCCGTGGAATCTGTTGGGCTGGCCGTCGATCAGCATCCCCGCGGGCTTCACCTCCGACGGGCTGCCGATCGGGGTGCAGCTGATGGGACCGGCCAACAGCGAGCCGCTGCTGATCTCGCTGGCGGCCGAACTCGAAGTCGTCGGCAACTGGGCCACCCGCCAGCCCGACCCGTGGTGGGCGGAGCCGGCCTGACCCGCCGAGCCTAGAAGCCCAGTCGGCCCAGCTGTTTCGGGTCGCGCTGCCAATTCTTGGCGATCTTGACGCGCAGTTCCAGGTACACCTTCGTGCCGAGCAGTTTCTCGATCTGGGTGCGCGCGGCGGTACCGACCTCGCGGAGGCGGGCGCCGCCCTTGCCGATGATGATGCCCTTCTGGCTGTCACGCTCGACGTACAGGATCGCGTGCACGTCGATCAGGTCGTCACGGCCTTCGCGTTCGTTGACCTCGTCGATGACGACCGCCAGCGAGTGCGGCAGTTCGTCGCGGACGCCCTCGAGCGCGGCCTCCCGGATGAGTTCGGCCATGAGGACTTCCTCCGGCTCGTCGGTCAGCTCACCGTCGGGATAGAACGCCGGACCGGGCGGCAGTTGAGCGACGAGCACGTCGATCAGCACGTCGAGCTGCTCGCCCGCCGTTGCGGACACCGGCACGATCTCCGCTGTGCCGCCGGTCAATTCGCTCACGGCAATCAGCTGAGCGGCCACCTTCTCCCGCGACACCTTGTCGGTCTTGGTGACGACGACGACGAACGTGGTCCGCGGGGCGATGTCACGGATCTGTTGGTAGATCCAGCGATCACCCGGGCCGATGGCCTCGTCGGCGGGAATGCACATCCCGATGACGTCGACTTCGGAGTAGGTTCCCTTGACCAGTTCGTTGAGGCGTTGCCCCAGCAGGGTGCGGGGTCGGTGCAGACCGGGGGTGTCGACGAGCACGATCTGGAAGTCGTCGCGATGGACGATCCCGCGGATCGTGTGGCGCGTGGTCTGCGGGCGGTTGGACGTGATCGCGACCTTCTCGCCGACCAGCGCGTTGGTGAGCGTCGACTTGCCGGTGTTGGGCCGGCCCACGAAGCAGACGAAGCCGGAACGGAATTCGGTCACGCGAGCCTCATAGCGGCGTGCCCGCCCGGTCGGTGACGATCACCGAGGCGTCGGCGGACATCTCGCGAACGGCGGCCACTCCCGCATCGTCGGCCGAACCGCCCACCAGCACGGCGGCTTCCAGGCCGACGGCGCCGCTGGACACGGCGGCGGCGACCGCGGCTTGCAGTGCCGTCAGGGTCAACGCGTCGAGGGTGACGGGGGCGCCTGCGTACGTACGGCCGTCGAGATCGCGGACGGCCGCACCGGTGCCCGCCTCGGCTCGCGCCATCGCCCCACGGGCGAGTACGACGAGCTTGGCGTCCTCGGCGTCGAGTTCGCTCACTCGAGTTCCCTTCTCATCGGTCCTCATCGTCATCGCCTTCACCGTTCTCGTCGCCATCGGTGCGGGTCACCAGCACGGTGCCGACGCGCACCCGGCCGCGATGGTCGCGGCCGCCCTCGGCGCGCAGTCGCAGTGGGCCCCACGCGACTTCGGCACCCGGTAGCGGGACCCTGCCCAGTTCGTGGGCGAGCAGCCCACCGACGGTGTCGACGTCATCGAGGTCGCTGCTGATGTCGAGGCCGTCGAACAGCTCTTCCAGGTCGTCCAGCGGTACCCGGGCCGAGACCCGGAACTGGTTGTCGCCGAGATCTTCCCAGGGCTGCACTTCGTCGGTGTCGTACTCGTCGGCGATCTCGCCGACGATCTCCTCAAGGACGTCTTCGATGGTGGCCAGTCCGGCGATGGCGCCGTACTCGTCGACCAGGAGCGTCATGTGGTTCCGGTCGCGCTGCATCTCGCGCAGCAGTTCGTCGAGTGGCTTGGAGTCCGGCACGAAGACCGCGGGCCGCATGACGTCGGAGACCTTGGTGTCGCGGCCCCCGTTGGTCGAGTAGTAGGTCTGCTCGACGAGGTCCTTGAGGAAGACGACGCCCACGACGTCGTCGACGTTCTCGCCGATGACCGGTATGCGCGAGTGCCCGCTGCGCACCGCGAGCGACGTGGCCTGGCCGGCCGTCTTGTCGGCTTCGATCCACACCATCTCGGTGCGCGGCACCATGATCTCGCGCACGGCGGTGTCGCCCAGTTCGAAGACCGACTGGATCATCCGGCGCTCGTCGTCGGCCACCACGCCGCTCTGCTGGGCGAGGTCGACGACCTCACGCAGTTCGATCTCGGACGCGAACGGTCCGTTGCGGAACCCGCGACCGGGGGTCAGCGCGTTGCCGAGCAGCACGAGCAGGCGGCTGATCGGAGTCAGCAGCACCGAGATCGCCTGCAGCGGAAGGGCCGAGATCAACGCGATCGTGTAGGCGTTCTGCCGTCCGAGGGTGCGCGGCCCCACGCCGATCGCGACGAAGCTGACCACCACCATGATCGCCGCCGCGACCACCAGTCCCCAGCCGAAGCCGAGACGCTCTTCCAGATAGGCGACCAGCATGACCGTCGCGATGGTCTCGCATGTGATGCGCAGCAGGACGACGAGGTTGATGTAGCGCGGCCGGTCGTGCATGAGCCTCGCCAGACGGGCGGCGCCCGGCCGTTCGTCGCGGACGAGTTCGTCCACCCGCGCCATCGACACGGTGCTCACCGCGGCGTCGACGGCGGCGAACAATCCGCCGATGAGGATCAGCGCGATGGCCCCGAGCAGGGGCGTCAGGCCCGTCACGATTGATCGTAGAAGCGCGACTCGTCGAGCAGCCTTCGGTCGCGTTCGGTCTGCCGTTCCCGGTGATATTCGTCGACCTGGGCGGCGACCCACTCCTCGAGCAGTTCGCGTTGCAAGGCGAACATCTCCTTCTCCTCATCGGGTTCGGCGTGGTCGTAGCCCAACAGGTGCAGCACGCCGTGCACGGTCAGCAGCGCGAGTTCCTGGCCGAGCGAATGCCCCGCCGTCTCGGCCTGTTTGGCGGCGAACTCGGGGCACAGCACGATGTCGCCGAGCATGGACGGTCCCGGTTCGGGGGCGTCGGGCCGTCCGCCGGGTTCCAGTTCGTCCATCGGGAAGCTCATGACGTCGGTCGGACCGGGCAGGTCCATCCACCGCATGTGCAGGTCGGCCATCGCGGCCGTGTCGAGCAGCACCATCGACAACTCGGCGGCGGGGTTGACGTCCATCCGCTCGATGACGAACTTGGCGACGCTGATCAGCTCGGTCTCCGAGACGTCCAGCCCGGATTCGTTCGATACCTCGATGCTCACCGGCGCGGCCTGCCCGCATTCGCCCGGCGCTGGGAACGGTTCAGCGCACCCGAGTCTTCGTGCCTGGCATAGGCGTCCACGATCTCGGCCACCAGGCGGTGTCGCACGACGTCGGCGCTGGTGAGTTCGGCGATGTGGATGTCGCTGATGCCGTCGAGGATGTCGACCGCGGCCCGTAGACCCGAGCGGGCGCCGCCGGGCAGGTCGATCTGGGTGGTGTCACCCGTGACGACGATCTTCGACCCAAATCCCAAGCGGGTCAAGAACATCTTCATCTGCTCGGCAGTGGTGTTCTGCGCCTCGTCGAGCACCACGAAGGCGTCGTTGAGGGTGTTGTGCGTGAGCAGGAAGTCCTCGGTGACGTAGAGCGAGTCTGCTGCAGCGACCCGGATGCACACCGCTTCCTCGGTGCCGGCTTGTTCGATCGATTCGACGTACCGTTTCGGCTGGCCGCCACCACACTCGTCGTACTTGGCGGCCTTGCGCGCGAGCCGGAAGGGAACGACGCCCCCCGGGAGTCGGATGTCGACGACGTGCGCGTCGTGCCGGTAGGGAATCTCGCGTCCCCTGGCCAGACCGGGCTTCCGGCCCTCTGCAACGCGGGTACGGCTGTATGCGACCCCGCCCAGCGACTGCACCAGGAACACGACGTCGTCGCGCAGCTGATCCGAGACCGTCGTGTACTGGATCCGGCAGCTGCGTCCCGTCTGGGTGACCGGCCCGCCGTCGGTGTCCAGCAGGCCCTGCAGTACCGCCAGCCGTACGTCCGCGGAGTTGAGCAGATAGTCCTTCGGAACGAACTTGTCACTCGACCGCGTGCCGGCCAGTCCCAGCCGCCGCAGGGCACCGGTGACTGGATTCACCTGAGTGATCACCTCACCGGGCGTGGTCACGCGGTTCAGTACGTAGTCGACGTCGGACTTCCGTCGGACGACGATGCCCGGCACGACCCGCTCGAACTCCGCCGCCAACTCCGGATCGGTGGTGGCGAAACTCGGCGTCGTGGTGCACGTGATGCACCCGTCACCGAGGAGCAGTCCCAGGGCGTAAGGATCGAGTGGCACGGAGTGCGCGGGAAACTCGACCGGCGCGTTGAGAAGCGGCAATTCGTAGCGGTGATAGTGCGCCGCGCGCAGATTGCCGATCATCTCCTTGGTCTCGAGGACCCGTGCCGGCTTTCCGCGGCGCCGGTCGGAACGGGTGTAGACGGACCACAGGTGGTCGCCGGACGCCAGCGTCGACGAGCCGTCCTGGGTGGTGACCCGGTAGATGTCCTTGAAGCCCTGGGGATAGACACCCTGGACCTTGGTCGGCCGCCCGTCCGACCCGATGACGAAGTCTCCGACCCGGAGGTCGCCGATCGGCCGGTAACCGGTGGGCGTCAGCACCCGCGTCGACAACGGCTGCGCCCGACCCCGCATGTACGCCAGCGGCGCAACCTCGATCACGCCCGTGCTCATCAGCTTCGGGATGAGTTCGGCGTCCATCATGTCGTGCAGTGCGTCGTAGAGCGGCCGCAGATACGGGTCGATCTTCTCGCTCAGGGTCCCGGGCAGAAAGCCAAGGCGCTCACCGGCTTCCACGGCGGGCCGGGTCAGGATGATGCGCGAGACCTGCTTGCTCTGCAGCGCGCTGACCGCCTTCGCCATCGCGAGGTACGTCTTGCCCGTACCGGCGGGGCCGATGCCGAACACGATGGTGTGCTTGTCGATCGCGTCGACGTAGTGCTTCTGGTTCAGCGTCTTGGGGCGGATCGTCTTGCCACGCCGCGACAGGATGTCCAGCGTCAGGACGTCGGCAGGCGATTCGGAGCCCGACCCCATCAGCATCGACACCGTGTGACGAACCGCGTCGGGGGTCAGGGTCTGACCGCTCGACACCACGGCCATGAGTTCGGTCAGGGCACGTTCGGCGAGGGCGACGTCGGCGGGCTCACCCGAGAGCGTGAGCGCATTGCCGCGCGCATGCACGTCAGCGGTGAGCAGGCCCTCCAGCGCACGCAGGTTCTCGTCGGCAGAGCCGAGTAGGCCCACGACCAGGTCCGGCGGCACGTTGATGTTGCTGCGTACGGGGTTGCTGCTTCGTACCGACGACGAGGCAGCGTTCGTCTCGCGGGGCGTCACGTGGAGTTCAGTGCCTGCTTCCTGGGTTGGCGTGCGTGTCTGTTGCGAGTTTACCGCTGGTCACTGCCACGCCCCAATGGATAACGGCCGGCTCGGTCATCGCCACCTGGGCGTCAGCACGCCGAGCGCCCCCAGGGCGACGGCCGCGGCGGTCGACGTCCGCAGCACCGACGGGCCCAGCACCACCGCGGTGGCACCCGCACCGGCCAACGCGGCGATCTCGCCATCGCTGATCCCGCCCTCCGGCCCGACCAGCAAGAACACCGAGTGGGTGGCCGCGAGGCGACCCGTCAGCGCGGCACCGGTGATCGGTTCGGTGGCCGACTCGTGCAGCGCCAGCACCACCGCGCCCGCGGCGACCTGGGCGGAGACCATGGTCGCGAGCTGGGCGGACGACACGACGGACTCGACGGTCGGGACGTGGGGTCTGCGCGACTGCCTGGCGGCCGACCGGGCCACCGCACGCCACCTGCGCAGCCCCTTGTCGGCCTTCGCCGCGTCCCAGCGCGCCACGCAGCGCTCCGCCTGCCACGCCAGGAACGCATCGGCGCCCGCTTCGGTGGCCAACTCGACGGCCAGTTCCGCACGGTCCGACTTCGGCAGCGCCTGCACGACGGTCACAGTGGGCTTCGGTGGTTCGGTCGTCCGCAGGGTCTCGATGCGGGCGGACAGCCTGCCCTTGGCTACGTCGTCGACGACGCAGTGCGCGACGGTGCCCGCGCCGTCGCCGACGTCGATGCGTTCGCCGACGCGAATCCGCCGCACGTTCGCGGCGTGGAAGCCCTCATCACCGTCGACGACGACCGACTCGGCGCCCTCGGGGAGCGTGTCGACGTAGAACAGCGCGCTGCTCACCAGCGATCCCGCCTCGAGGTCACTCGCGCGTCAGCGACCGGTGAACGTCTCGCGCAGCCGGCTGAACAGGCCGCCGTTCGCGGCAGGCCCGGCATTCGTGGACTTCACCTCGGCGACGTCGCGCACGCGGTGATCCTTGAGCTTGCGCAGCAGATCGGTGTCCGTGTGGTCCAGCCGCGACGGCACGACGACCTCGATGTGGACGTGCAGATCGCCGCGCACGCCCGACCGCAGGTGCGGCATGCCGTGCCCGCGCAGCGTGGTCACCGTGCCCGGCTGCGTGCCCGGAGCGATCGTGATGTCGGTCGGCCCGCTGAGGATCGCGTCGACGCTGACGGTCGTGCCCAGTGCGGCGTCGACCATCGGTACCGAGACCGTGCAGTGCAGGTCGTCGCCGTCGCGGACGAACACGTCGTGCTGCTGCTCGTGCACCTCGACGTACAGGTCGCCCGCGGGTCCGCCGCCGGGGCCGACCTCGCCCTGCGCCGCGAGACGCACGCGCATGCCCTCCCCGACGCCTGCCGGGATCTTGACGCTGACCTCGCGCCGGGCACGCACGCGCCCGTCGCCGCCGCAGCGGTGGCAGGGGTCGGGGATCGTCTCGCCGACGCCGGCGCACACCGGGCAGGGCCGGGTGGTCATGACCTGGCCGAGCAGCGACCGCTGCACGGTCTGCACCTCGCCCTGGCCGTGACAGGTGTCGCAGGTGACCGGGGTGGAGTCGCCGTGGGTGCCCTTGCCCTGGCACACGTCGCACAGGATCGCGGTGTCGACGGTGACCTGCTTGGTCACGCCCGTCGCGCACTCGGTGAGGTCCAGGCGCATCCGCAGCAGCGAGTCCGAGCCGGGACGCACCCGGCCAACCGGACCACGTCCGCCACCGGCACCGCCACCGAAGAACGCCTCGAAGACGTCGCCGAGCCCGCCGAAGCCACTGAAGCCGTTGCCTGCGCCGCCCATGCCGCCGGACTCCATGGGGTCGCCACCCATGTCGACGATGCGACGCCGGTCCGGGTCGGTCAGCACCTCGTAGGCCAGCTTGACCTCGGCGAACTGTTCGGTTGCATCGGGATTGACGTCGGGATGCAGCTCGCGCACCAGTCGTCGGTACGCGCGCTTGATGTCCGAATCACTCGCGCCCTTGCTCAAACCGAGCAGCCCGTAATAATCGCGTGCCACGCCAAACCCTTCCAAGAAACTTCAAGCCGCTCGCGCGGTCCGAATTCGCACCCCTAGCGGGTGCCCAAGACTTCGCCTATGTAGAGAGCAACCGCCGCGACGTTGGCGATGGTTCCCGGATAGTCCATCCGTGTGGGTCCGACCACACCCATGCCGCCGTACACCTTGCCCAGCGAGCCATAGGTCGTGCTGACCACCGAGGTACCGGCCATTTGTTCGGCCTCGGTTTCGTGCCCGATGCGTACCGTGACCTTACCGGCTTGCTGCTGGGCAGCGAGCAGCCGCAGGACGACCACCTGCTCCTCGAGCGCTTCGAGCACCGATCGCAGCGATCCGCCGAAGTCGGCGGTGTTGCGCGTCAGGTTCGCGGTGCCACCGAGCAGGAGGCGTTCCTCCTTGTGCTCGACGAGGGTCTCCACCAGGACGGTGGCGGCGCGGCCCACCGCATCGCCCAGCCCGCCGTGCCCGTCGAGCTGCGACGCCAGGTCGGCGACGTTCACGGACGCCGTCGACAGCGGCTTGCCTTCGAGCGCCTGGCCGAGCCGCTCGCGCAGCTGGGAGAGCTGGTGTTCGTCCAGGGCGTCGCCGAGTTCGACGATGCGCTGATCGACGCGGCCGGTGTCGGTGATGACGACGAGCAGCAACCGTGCGGGTGTGAGGGCGACGACCTCGAGGTGGCGCACCGTCGACGTCGTCAGGGTCGGGTACTGGACGATCGCGACCTGCCGGGTCAGCTGCGCGAGCAGCCGCACCGCGCGGCGCAGGACGTCGTCGAGGTCGACGCCGTCCTCGAGGAACTTGAGGATGGCGCGCCGTTCGCTGGTGGACAGCGGCTTGACGTCGTGCAGCCGGTCGACGAACTCCCGGTACCCCTTCTCGGTGGGCACGCGGCCCGAACTCGTGTGCGGCTGGGCGATGTAGCCCTCGGCTTCGAGCACGGCCATGTCGTTGCGCACCGTGGCACTGGAAACGCCCAGGTTGTGCCGCTCGACCAGCGTCTTGGAGCCGATCGGCTCCTTCGTGGTCACGAAATCGGCGACGATGGCGCGCAACACTTCGAAACGCCGGTCATCGGCACTACTCATGCGTTCACCTACCTCACCTAGAAGCGAACCTTCATTTTACGGTGACCAGCGACGTTGCCGGCGGGCGGCAGACCGATGAGGCCGTCACGATGCCCGGGACAACATCGCTGAGTAGCACTAACCTCTTCTTCATGCCGACGCCGACGTCACGGACTCCTCCACCAGTGACGGCCCGCTCGTGATCTTCAAGGGCGTCCGCGACGGCAAGCCCTATCCCGAGCACGGCCTGTCCCATCGGCAGTGGGCGCAGATCCCGCCGCGGCAGATCCGACTCGACGAACTCGTCACCACGACGACGGTGCTGGCGCTCGACCGGCTGCTGTCGGAGGACTCGACGTTCTACGGCGACCTGTTCCCGCACGCGGTGCGGTGGCAGGGCACGGTCTACCTCGAGGACGGTCTGCACCGCGCCGTGCGGTCGGCGCTGCGCAATCGCACCGTCCTGCACGCCCGCGTGTACGACATGGACCAGCCGTTCGAGAATCAGACCGGCCCCACCCACATCTGATTCCCTATTCTCCGCGAGCGTGCGTGTCTGCGGCCGACACGCCGCGCCCCGACCCGAGTTTGCGCACGCTCGCCGCCGATCCGACCAGGACCGCTAACGCCGCCATCGTCTGCCAGGCATAGATCGTGTAGACGCTCCCCCGCTCCCACGCGCCCACCGGCGGCACCGCGGACAACACCACGGCCAGGCACGCGAGCCCGACGACGCCCAGCACCAGCGACACCGCCAGGTACGCGCGGTACCCGGCGGCGGGCCGCAACGCCCACGCTCCGGCCAGCACGGTGGCGTTGCCGCCGCCGATCGCCATCGCCGCGCCGATGCCGTGCCAGGGCGACGTGGTTCCGCTGTGCACCAGTGCGACCAGGACGTTGCCAACCCCGTTGCACACGGCGAACGCCAGGAACAGCGGCGCCTTCCGGCCGCGGCACAGCAGCCAGCCACCCAGGGGCAGCGCCGCCGCCTGCACCAGGAACGCGAAGTTCATCACCGCCGACCGCGGCGAGATGTCGGGTTGGCCAAGGGAGCTGATGTAGTGGTGGGCGTACTCGTACCCGGGCACGGCCGCAGCGGCAACTGCCTCGGTCACGAAGTACACGACCGCCGAGGCGATCCAGAGCGCTGCTCCGATACGGGCTGCCACCCCGTCAGCCTACGGACGAGCTTGCTGGGCCCCGCCACTCATCGCGTCGCGCAGGCTCTTCGGTCGCAGGTCGGTCCAGTTCTCCTCGACGAAGGCCAGGCAGTCGGCCCGGGTGCTCTCGCCGAACACCACGCGCCAGCCGGCGGGAACGTCGGCGAAGACCGGCCACAGGCTGTGCTGCTCCTCGTCGTTCACCAGGACGTAGAAGCCGCCGTTCTCGTCGTCGAACGGGTTGGTGCTCATCGAGTCTCCTCATCGAGTCGTGATCGGGCGAACGAGGCGACGGGCTGCGCCGCGGTGAGATCCGAACCGAGGACGCGGTCGGACAGCATGCCGAGGCAGCTGAGGTTCGGGAAGCCGGGCCCCTGGGTCAGCCCGGACAGGCCGGGCAGGAACAACTTCGGATGGACCCCGGTGACGGCGAGGTCGTAGCCGATCGACTCCTGCAGCAGCTCACCGCTGAGCGGTCCGCCCATGCCGAGTTCCAACACGTCGAGCGCGTCCTGGTCGAACAGCGGCAGGAACCACAGCGAGTCGGCACCCGATCCGTCGATGACGAGGTCGAACCCGTGCACGGTCTCGACGGCCTCGCCGGCGGTATTCGTGCTGAGCGTCAACCTGATTCGGCCGTCGCGTGCGACGGCGTGCGCCACCCGCCCGCGGAGGTGTCGGATCCGGTCGTCGGCCAGCAGTGCGTCCTGCACGCGTGCCGAGAACACGCCGCGGTCGGTGCGGGCCAAGGCGTCGCGCCGCTCGGAGAGCGTCAGGCTCGTCCAGCCGGTCGGGTCGGAGAACAGGGTGTTCTCGAAGAAGCTCTCGCCGCGGGTGAACAGCGTGACCGACGGCGATATCACCGTGATCGTCGAAACCCGGTGTCGGAACAGTTCATTGAGCATCGACGCGGCCGTCTCCCCGCCACCGATGACGGCGACCCGCTCGGCGGAGATGCGCTCGTGCGAGGCGGCGTGGTGCCAGAACTGCGCAATGGACATGACGCGCGGGTTGCCGGGCAGCACCGACCGTTCGGCCTGCCCCGGACCCGTGATGACGACGCCGTCGGCGTGCACCGTGGTCTCCGCGGTGTGCAGCGACCACCGCTCCGCGCCATCGTCAGTCGAGACCGAGATCCGCTCCACCTCGCCCTGCACGACGGGCATCCCGATGTCGTCGGCCACCCAGCGCAAGTACTGGCTCCACCGGCGGTGCGTGGGCGCCGGGCGGCCCCGGTCGATCCACTCGGCGAACTGGCCCGTGGCGATGAGGTAGGCCTGCCAGCTGTGCCGGGTCATCCGCTCGTCGAGTTCGCCGTTGCGGCGTGGGACGAGTGACGACCGGTACGGGAAGCCGACGTCCTTCTCGGGGCCGGTGCCCAACCTGTGGTTGCCGTCGGTCCAGCCACCGCCGGACTGCCAGTTGGCGGCGACGCCCGACCGTTCGACGGCGATGACGTCGGGCGCGTCGACGCCCATCGCGCGCAGCTCGGCGGCCTTCGCCGCGATCGCGACGGCCTTGGCGCCCGCGCCGACGATGGCCAGGGTCTTGGGTTCGGACGTCATTCGGTCACCTCTCGCAGGGCGTCCAGCCACGACGTCTGCAGGATCGCGACGTCATCGGCGGACAGGATGTCGGGCAGGGTGCGCCACTGGGTTCCTAGCACCGGCCTGCCGTCCCGTTCCAGCACCGCGGCCATGAGCGTCAGCTCGTGGCGTACGGCGAGGTTGGGCTCCGGCAAGCGTGACGCATCGGTCAGCAGCGCGCGGTCGGATCGCAGGGCGTTGGCGGCGGAATCCTGGTGGAACCGGCCGAGGAAGTTCACCAGCACCTGCGGATCACGATGTGCGCCAAGTCGTTCGGCGGTATCGGGGCGCAGGTAGCGCAGCAGCCCGTAGTCGATTCCGTCGCCTGGGATGCACGCCAGCCGGGCTGCGACCGCCGCGGGGTCGGCGGCGTCGATTCGCATCGGGTAGATGGCGCTGAGCAGGCCGACGGTGTCGCCGGTGTCGACGACGTGGCCCGTGATGCCCTCGGACACGACGGCATCGGCGCGGCCGTGGGTCTCCAGCGCCAGCAGCGGTGGTGGTGTCGGCTGGTCGCGGCGGCGCCGCCACCGGTCCACCATGCGTGCGGTCGCCGCGATCAGGACCTCGGTGGTCGGCACGGGACCGGCGAGTACCCGCTCGGTCAGGTCGGGGTCGGCGAGGGCCAGCGTGACCACGACGTCGGCCACCCGATCACGGTCGGGATCGACGCGCCGCGTGCCGAGATCGGGGTCGGGCCCCTCGACCTGCGCGGCCCAGAAATCCACCGTCTCGAGCTTCATGGCGCGGTCGTGCAGCAGCCTCGACCAGGTACCGAGCGGCGTATGCTCGCGCGCGGGGGTCGGCGAGCGCCCGGCTGTCAGTGCATGCCAAGCGGTTTCGAGTTCGCCGAGCACGATCCGCCACGATGCCGGGTCGACGGCCAGCACGTGCGGGGTGAGCAGCAGCACGCCGGAGCCGCCGTCGGCCGGGCGCAACCACACGGCGTCGAGCATCACGCCGCGCTGCGGGTCGAGGCGCTCCACCGCGAGGCCGGTTTGCGTGGTGACCGCGGTCGGCATGTCACCGGAGACGACGACCTCGGACAGCACGTCGCCGACGGGATGCGCGACCAGCGTCATGGTCTCGACGTCGAGGCGGCTGCGCAGTACGGCGTGACCGTCGATCACGCTGCGCAGCATGGCGTCCAGGTGATCGCGGGTGACGCCGTCGGGCAAGCGGATGGCCTCCGACTGGGCCAGTCGCCGGGCGTCGCCGTGGGCGAGCAGCCAGTGCCCGTTCGGCAGCAGCGGGATCGGTTCGCCGTCCTCGTCGAATGCCCGGTCGTGCTCCGCGGTGTCGGAGTCCATTGCCGCGGCCAGTTCGCGCACCGTCGAGCAGTCGAGCATCAGCCGTGCGCGCAGGCTCAGTCCCCGCCGCCGCACCGCCTGCACGACCGAGAGTGCCACGATGCTGTCGAGTCCCAGGTCGAGGAAGTCGGCGGTGACGTCCACCGTCGGCGCGTCCAGCACCTCGGCCAGCACCTCGGCGAGCACGGCCTCGGTGTCGGTGGCGGGCCCCTCGCTCTGATCGGGCCTTCGGATCGCGTCGATGGCGGCCAGCGCAGCGTCGTCGACCTTGCCGTGGCGGGTCAGCGGGATCTCGTCGACGACGTAGACGTGATGCGGCACCAGGTATCTCGGCAACGTCGCGGTAAGCATCCGGCGCAGGTCGGCGGCGTCGGCCTTCGTCGCGACGTACGCGACGAGCCGGGGACCGCTGCGGTGCCGGCGCACGGCGACGTGGGCACCGCGGACGTCGGGGTGCCGGTGCAGTGCGGCGGCGACCTCGCCGGGCTCCACCCGGAAACCGCGGATCTTCACCTGGTCGTCGCTGCGGCCGAGGAACTGGATCGCCGCTGGACCGGAGTTGGTGCGGCGCACCACGTCACCGGTGCGGTACATCCGGGCGCCCGGCCGGAACGGGTCGGCGACGAAGCGGCCCGCGGTCTCGGCGGCACGTCCGAGGTAGCCCCGGGTGAGCTGACCGCCGGTGAGGTACAGCTCCCCCGCCACGCCGTCGGGGACCGGTCGGAGCCAGGCGTCGAGCACATAGGCGGTGGTCGAGTCGGTCGGCTGACCGATGCATGGAGCGGGATGGTCGGCGATCGCGGCGACGACGGCTTCGACCGTGGTCTCGGTCGGTCCGTAGCAGTTGTGTGCGGACATGCCCGTGCGCGCGCATTCGTCCTGGATCGCCCGCCAGGTCCCGGTGTCGATCGCCTCGCCCCCGAGCGCAAGGACTGCCAGCGGCACGGTCGACAGCAGACCGGCGGCGCGCAGCTGAGTGAACATCGACGGCGTGGTGTCGATCATGTCGATCCGGTGGCGATCGATCTCCTCGACCAGTGACTCTGCGTCGCGCTGCACGTCGTCGCCGACGATGTGGACCGCGTGGCCGTCGAGCAGCGCGGCGAGCGGCTGCCACGCCGCGTCGAACGTGAACGACCAGGCGTGGGCGATGCGTAGCGGGCGGCCGAGCCGCCGCGCAGCGGGTGCCACGACGTTGCGCACGTGGTCGGCGCCGTAGGCCAGTAGGGCGCGATGAGTTCCGATGACGCCCTTGGGCTTTCCGGTGGTTCCGGAGGTGAACACGACGTAGGCGCCCTGCCCCGGGCCGACGTCCGCGGGCCGGTACGAGGCCGGGGGTGTCGACGTCGCGGCGGCCACGACCGCGTCGTCGACGACGAGAGCGGCGCCCGTCTGGCCGACGATCTCGTCGACCCGCTCGGCAGGCATCGAGGGGTCCAGCGGCACGATCATGCCGCCGGCCTTGAGCGCGGCGAGCATGGCGACCACGTAGTCCGGACCGCGGCGCAGCAGGATCGGCACCGGGGTCTCGGCACCCACGCCACGCCGTACCAGCTCGGCTGCGAGGCGGTCGGCCTCGTCGTCGAGTGCGCGGTAGGTCAGTTCCCCGCCACTCCAGCTCAGCGCCGTCGCGTCGGGTCGCTCTGCCGCCACGGCGCTCACCGCGGTGTGGAACCCACCGAGGGGTGCCCCCAAAACGCTTGGCGCGCCATGGTGCACCTCGCCGTCGAGGGTGACGGCGACCTCGCGCAGCGGGCGGTCCCACGCGGCGAGGAGGCGCTGGACGACCGTCAGCACCCGCCTACCGAGGTGCTCGGGCCGCAGGGTTCCCAGTGCGCCGTCGAGGGTCTCGACGAGCACGGTGAGCCTGCCGTGGGTGGGATGCGCGGCGATCGTCACCGGGAAGTGCGAGAGGCTCTCCAGCGCAGCGGGTTTGAGCACCGCACCGCCCAGCGGGAAGTCGTCGCTGCCCACCAGGCCACCCGGCGGGAAGTTCTCGTAGACGAGCAACGTGTCGTACAGCTCACCGATGCCGCCGAGGGTCCGAAGCTCCGTGTGGCTGAGGTAGCTGTGGTCGCGCAGTTCGGCGGCCTCGCGCTGCAGTGCCAGGCACTGTCGACGCACCGTCTCGGCCGGGTCGACCCGCACCCGCAGCGGCACGGTGTTGATGAACAGGCCGACCATCGACTCGACGCCGCTCAGCTCGTCGGGGCGCCCCGACACGGTGACGCCGTAGACCACGTCGGTGCGGTCGGTGAACGTCGAGAGGATTGCCGCCCAAGCCATTTGAAACAGAGTGTTGACCGTGACGCCCTTGGCTCGGGCGGACTCGAGGATGGCGGTGGTGTCCTGCTCGTCGAGCATGACCTCGGTGCGCTGCGGCAGTCCGGGTGTCGCCTCGCGGCCCGACAGTGCAGGCGACAGCAGCGTCGGCCCGGTCAGGTCGGCGAGGTGGGTGCGCCACCGCACGCGGCTCGCCTCCTGGTCGCGTCCAGCGAGCCAGCCAATGTAGTCGCGGTAGGGCCGCGGTGCCTGCGGCAGCGCGTCGACGTCTCCACCGGCGCAGTACAGGGCGATGAGTTCGCCGACGAACACCGGCAGCGACCAGCCGTCGATCACGATGTGGTGGGCCACCACCACCAGGCGCCACCGCAGGTCGGGCTTCTCGACGAGCAGGAACCGGATGACCGGGCCCCTGCCCAAGTCGAAGGATCGGCGTCGTTCCTCGTCCTCCAGGGCGACGGCCTCGGCGGCGGACGCGACGACGTGTCGCCAGGGCAGTTCGACGGCCGAGGGGACGACGGCGACGGGCTTGCTCAGGTTGCCCTGGACGAAACTGGAACGCAGGTTGGGGTGCCGTACCAACAGCTTCTCGGCGCACTCGCGGAGCAGTTCCGGGTCGAGGGTGCCCTCGACGTCGGCGGCCATCGCGATGACGTACGGGTCGGCGCCGTCCTCGCGGTCGGTCAGCCCCGCCAGCGAGTAGAGCCCCTGCTGCAGGGGGCTCAGCGCCAGGACGTCCGCGATCGGATTCGCGGGAGGGCTCACTCCTGGCCCCATCCGGCGGTCAGCGCCGCCAGCTCGTCGGCCGACAGGCCGGACGCGGCCATCGGCTCGTGGTGCGTGTCGGTGGTCGGGGCCGTGCCGCTGCCGGCCTTCGCGTCGACGGCGGCGGCGAGTTCGGCCAGTTCCGGATGTTCGAACACCATGCGTGCGGTCAGCGGCACACCGATGTCACGTGCCCGGGCCGCCAGCTGCACGGCGAGGATGCTGTCGCCGCCGAGGGTGAAGAAGTCGTCGTGGCGACCGACCGCCGCACAACCGAGCACGTCGACCAGCATCGCGGCGAGCGCGCGTTCGGTGTCCGTGCGGGCCGGTTCGGTCGACGACACCGCGCGGAAGACCGGGCGGCTCAACGACTCCGGGGCCAGGTCGTCGACCACGGTGATCGCGGGCGGGACCAGGTCCTCGGGCAGTGCCGCGGCGACATCGTCGGCGAACCGGCTGCGCTCGGCCGCGTCGGTGATGGGATGCAGCGGCACGACGTATCCGGCGAGTTGCGTACCGACCCGGGCAGGCCAGTGCCGGGTGGCTGCGGCCGCCACGCCGTCGAGCGCTTCGAGCGCGGCCTGCAGTCGGTGATCCACGGCGTCGACGACGTCGAGCCTGCCGTCGTCGGTCCACCGGGCGCGTTCACCGGTCCGGTAGAGCCGCGCCCCACCGTCGAACGGGTTCGCCACGAAACGCGTTGCGCTCGCGACGTTGCCGCCCGATTCCGCGTGCCGGTGCGCGTCGTCGACCGCACCGCCCGCGTAGTACACGTCGCCGATGACGCCGACGCCGGTCGGCTCCAGCCACTGGTCGAGCACGTACACGTGGGTGGCGTTCGCGGCGTGCGTCGACCCCTCCGGCGCGACGGCCCGCAGGCTCCACTCGTCGACGATGCGGCGCCGCTCGCCAGGGTCAACGACGGTGACGTCGCGCAGCGTCTGCGAGGCGTCACTCGCGAAGGCGTCGAGAATCTGGTGCAGCGACGCAACCAGTCGTTCGGCGGTGCCGCGCTCGTACAGTTCGGTGCGGTAGATGACGGTGCCCTGGTAGCCCGCGCCCGCGGTGGCGAAGAAGTTCACCGACAGGTCGGCGTGCGCGACGTCGAACGTCGGCTCCAGTGCCGTGAAACGGGTTTCGCCATCAGGACCGGAATCAATCACTTGATCGGCGGGCAATTCCTCGCGGACGTGGACGACGACGCCGAACAGCGGGTTGCGTGACAGCGACCGCACGGGGGCGACGGCGTCGACGACCCGGTCGAACGGCAGATCCTGGTGTGCGTAGGCACCCAGCGCCATCTCCCGTGACCGCCGCAGCACCTCGCGCAGCGTCGGGTTGCCCGACAGGTCGTTGCGCAGCACGACGATGTTGATGAAGAACCCGATCAGCTGGTCGAGCTGCGGTTCGGTGCGGCCGGCGACGGGGGTGCCGAGCGGGATGTCGACGCCCTCCCCCGCAGCGTGCAGTGCCACGGCCACCGCGGCCTGCAGCAACATGAACTCGGTGACGCCGAGTTCGCGGGTCAGCTCGACCAGCCGGGCCCGGGTGTCGCCGTCGACGACGAAGGCCAGTGCGTCACCGCCGCCCGACGGCACGGGCGGGCGTGGGAAGTCGGGCCGCAGGCCGTTCTCCTCGGGCAGGTCGGCGAGCTGTGTGGTCCAGTACTCGCGCTCCGCCGCGACCGCCGCTCCCGCGTCGCCCTCCTCGGTGAGCAGCTGGTTCTGCCACGCTGCGAAGTCGGCGTACTGCACGGGCAGCGGGTCCAGTGCAGTGCTGGTCCGGCCGCCTCGTCGTGCCCGGTAGGCCGTGAGCACGTCGGTGAACAGCACTCCGGCCGACCAGTGGTCGGCGGCGATGTGGTGCACGACGATCGAGAGCACGTGGTGGTCGGGCGTGGACAGCACGGCCGCGCGGATGGGCCAGTCGGTCTCCAGCTCGAAGCAGTACTTGCGTTCGGCGTCGAGTTCGCGTCGGAGCCATTCGTCGCCGTCGCCACGGGCTCGCCGCACCCGCAGCGGTGCCGCCGGGTTGATCACCTGGTGTGGTGCGCCGTCGATCTCGCGGTAGGTGGTGCGCAGGATCTCGTGGCGTTCGACGACGTCGTCGATCGCGGCGACGAGCGCGTCGACGTCGCTGGGTCCGGTGACACGGGCGGCGAACGGGATGTTGTTGACGGGGTTCGGCCCGTCGATGCGGAACTGGAACCACTGCCGCAGCTGAGCCGCCGACATCTGCATCGGCCCGTCGTGCGGGATGGCGACGATGCCGGGCCGTCCCGACGTGCCACCCGTGGCGGTCAGCTGGTCGACGTGGCGGGCCAGTCCGGACACCGTCGCGTGTTCGAAGACGTCCTGGACGCCGACGTCAACGCCGCATCGGGAGCGCACCGCCGCAACGAGTTTCGTGGCCAGCAGCGAATGCCCGCCGAGATCGAAGAACGAGTCGTCCGCGCCGACCCGGTCGCGATCGAGCAGCTCGGCGAAGAGTTCTGCGATGCGGCGCTCGGTGTCGGTGGCCGGTTCGCGGTACTCGGTGGCCGATCCGATCTCGGGTTCCGGCAGCGCTCGGCGGTCGATCTTGCCGTGTGCGGTGATCGGGATCTCGTCGATCGCGACGTAGGCCGCGGGGACCATGTACTCCGGCAGGGCCGCTGCCACCCGGGCGCGGATGCGGTCGATCTCCACGACGTCGGCATCGGCGGCCGGGGTCACGTAGGCGACGAGGCTCTTGCCGAGCGTGGGCAGATCACTGACCAGGACCACGGCCTGGCCCACCGACGGGTCGACGGAGATGGCCGCGGCCACCTCGCCGAGTTCGATGCGGAAGCCACGGATCTTGACCTGCTCGTCGGCGCGGCCGACGAATTCGATGTCACCGTCGGCGTTTCGGCGCGCGAGGTCACCCGAGCGGTACATCCGTGCACCGGGGTTGAACGGGTCGGCGACGAAGCGTTCGGCGGTGAGACCGGGCCTGCCGTGGTAGCCGTGGGCCACGTGGCTGCCGCCGATGTAGATCTCGCCGATGACACCGACCGGAACGGGTTGCAGTGCGTCGTCGAGCAGGTGGATGTGGGTGTTGATCTTCGGGGTGCCGATGGGGACGATCCGGGCACCCTGCTTGCCCTCGACCTTGTACCGGGTGCAATTGAGCACGGTCTCGGTGGGGCCGTAGAAGTTGTGCAGCAGCGAGTCGAACGTCGCGTGGAACTTGTCGGCGATCTCGCCGGGCAGTGCCTCACCGCCGATGGGTACGCGCTGCAGGGTGCGCCACTCGTTCACACCGGGCAGTGACAGGAACAGGCCGAGCAGTGACGGCACGAAGTGCATCGAGGTGATGCCCTCGTCGCGCAGCAGGTCGGTCAGGTAGCCGATGTCGCCGAGGCCGCCCGGGCGCGGAATGACCAGGCGCGCACCGGCCGCGAGCATGCCGAAGATCTCGCCGATCGACACGTCGAAGCTTTGCGACGCGACCTGCAGCAGGCGGTCGTCCTGCGACACCGCGTAGTCCTCGCCGAACCACACGAAGTACTCGGCGATCGGACGGTGCGGAACCGGCACGCCCTTGGGCAGGCCGGTCGATCCAGACGTGTAGATCAGGTACGCGGTGTTGTCGGGCAGCAGCGGGCGCACCCGGTCGGCGTCGGTCGGGTTGGACGCCGGGTAGTCGTCCAAATCGGTCACGGCCTCGCGCAGCACCAGTTTGGGGTCGGAGTCGGCGAGGATGTAGGACAGCCGGTCCTGCGGATAGGTCGGGTCGACCGGCAGGTACACCGCACCGGCCTTGACGACGCCCAGCGCCGTGATCACGAGTTCCGGTGACTTCTCCAGCAGCACCGCCACCCGGTCCTCGGTGCCGATGCCGCGGGCGATCAGCCAGTGCGCCAGCCGGTTCGAGGCCTCGTTGAGTTCGCGGTAGGTGTAGTGCCTGCCCTCGTAGACGATCGCGACGTTGTCCGGTGTGCGGGCAGCCTGTGCGGTGACCAGATCGGTCAGCGTGGTTGCGGGCGTCTCGAAGCGTTTCCCGGTCGCGACCGCGTGCATCCACTCGGTGTCCTCGGCGGAGAACAGGCGCAGCCGTGACAGCGGCGTCGAGGGTGCGGCGAGTGCGTCGTCGAGCAGCACCGCGAAGTGGCGCAGCATCTGGGCGGCCAACGCGGCGTCGAGGACCTCGGTGAGGTGTTCGGCTTCGACCACCGCACCGTCGGCGTCGAGTTCGATCATGAAGCCCAGGGGCAGTTGCGTGATGTGCCCGCGCAGTTCGGCGCGCTCGCTGTGGACGCCCTCGGGGCTGAATCCGCCGCCGTCGGGTTCGCGGAAGCCGAAGCTGACCCTGGTCATCCGCTCGGCACCGTGGCGCCGGTCGGGGTTCAGTTCGCGCACCACGCGGTCGAGGTTGACCCGTTGGTGGGCGAACGCGCCGAGTGCGGTGTCACGCGTCGCGTCCACGAGGTCGCGGAAGCGCATCCGTCCGGTCGGCCGCAGCCGCATCGCGACGGTGTTGCCGTAGTAGCCGATGGTCTCGTCGGTGTCGCGGTTGAGGACCGGCGTCGCGACGAGGAAGTCGTCGGCGTGGGTGTAGCGGTGGACGAGCGCGCCGAATGCGGCCAGCAGCACCATGTAGGGCGTGGCGCCGGTGTCGCGGGCGAAGTCGGCGACCTTGCCGACGGTTTCGGCGGACAACCGCAGGGTGCTGCGCTGAGACCGGAAGCTGGTCGGGACGGCCGATCCGTTGGGGCCGGGGAGTTCCAGCGGCTCGGGCGGGGCGGCCATCACCGCTCGCCAGTAGTCGAGGTCGTCGGCGGCCGCGTCGTCCGGCGCCGCGACCCGCCGCGGTGTCGGCGGCAGGGTCTCGCCGGAGTAGGCGCGGGTGAGGTCGGGGAAGAACACGCCCCACGACCCGTCGTCCCACGCAATGTGGTGTGCGACGAGCAGCATGACGTGCTCGGCCGCGGCGGTCCTGATCAGCGTGATGCGCAGTGGTGCATCGGTACTCAGGTCGAAGGGCGTGCCGAACTCGCGCTGCGCGAGCACCTCGAGCCGCAGTTTGCGGGCCCGTTCGGACTTGTCGGACAGGTCGTGCACCGCCCAGCCGGGGGTGAGGTCGTCGTGCACGGTGGCGCGCGGGTCGCCGTTCTCGTCGGCGCGGTACGTCGTCCGCAGGATCGGATGCCGCCGGGCCACGGCGTCGAGGGCGTCGTGGAGCCGCTGTGCGTCCAGTGCGCCGGTCAGCCGGTAGGACAGGCAGATGTTGAGCAGTACGCCGCTGGGGTCGGCGGCCTGCACGAACCACATCCGGCGCTGGCCGTCCGACAGCGCGGTCGGGTCGACGGCGGTGGCCTGCGACTCGGACGCGCCGGCCAGTCCGCGCTCGGCGAGCCTGCGGCGCATCAACTCCAGCCGGGAGTCGCTAGCGGTGCGGGTGCCGTCTGCGATGTCAGTCACGAATGAGCGCCTTCTCGTCGGGTCGGTTCAGGTGATCGATCAACTCGGCCGCGGTTGCGCCGCCGAGAATCGTGGCCAGCGGCACCGTTCGCCCGGTGGCCTTCTTGAGCTTCTTCCTCAGGTCGAGCGCCAGGAGCGAGTCGACGCCGAGGTCGAGCAGTGAGGCGTTGAGGTCGATGCCCCCGGCGTCGGCCAGGCTCAGCACCGCACCGAGCGCGAGGCGCATGGTGTCGGTCGCATCGAGTCCGTCCGGGACGTCGGCGCCGTCGGCGGTCGGCGCCGCGGCCGCGGGGGTGTCCGGCTGACCGAGGAACGCGCGCAGCCGATTCGGGTCCGCCGAGAACACCAACGGGTCGTTGGCGTGATCGCGCAAGCTCTCCTCCATGGCACGGTCCGGTGCCATCGCCAGCAGCCCCGAGCGTTGGACCCGGGTGATCTCCTCGGCGTCGATGATGCCGGTGTCCTGCCACAGGCCCCATCGCACGGCGGTGCAGTGCCGCCCCTGGGCGCGGAGGTGGGCGGCCATGACGTCGAGCAGCCGGTTGGCTGCCGAGTAGGCGACATGCCCGCGGCCACCCCAGAGTCCGGAGACCGAGGAGCACAGCAGGATTCGCGTGTCGGCGCGCAGCGGCCACTCGTCGACGAGGTGGCCGAGGCCGCCGACCTTGGCGCCGAACGTGTCGCGCACGCCTGCCGTCGTCAGGTCGCGGTGCGGTGCGATGACGGCGGCGCCCGCGGCGTGGACGACCAATGACGCACCGCCGCCACCGAACTCGGCGGCCGTGGCGGCCAGGCCGGCCCGGTCGGTGACGTCGCACGGTGGCGCCACGATCTCGGTGCCGTGGGTCTGAGTGAGACGGCGCAGCACCGCGGCGTCGGCGCCGCCGCGGCTCAGCAGCACGATCCGACGCGCGCCCCGTTCGGCGAGCGCCCGCGCATAGTGCAGTCCGATGGCGCCGCCGCCGCCGGTGATGACGACCTCGTCGAGGACTCCGGAGTCCGCCGACCACGACGGCGTCGCGACGGACGCGTCGCGCATCGACCGCTGGTGTGCCACTTGCGCGGTGCCCCCGCCGCGGATGGCGACGACGTCGCCGTCGCCGAGCAGTGCCGTCACCAGCGCGTCGGCAGAGACGTCGTGGTCGCTGGACAGATCCAGGTGCCGGAACCGGTGGTCGGGGTGTTCGAGACCGATGCTGCGGTGCATCGCCGCCAAGGCGGCCGGGAAGGGCAGCGGCGCCGGGTCGGCCGCGCCGACGCGTTCAGCGCCCATGGTGACCAGCCACACGTCGCGATGGGTGGGGGCGACGGCGTCGACGTAGCTCAGCAGACCGCGCTCCCAGCGGTCGGTGAGATCGTCTGCCGCCGCGACGGCGTCGTGCTGCGCGACGTGGTCGGCGACGACGACGAGGACGTCCGCGTCGACGACGTCGACCTGCCGCAGCCCGTCGGCGCGGTCGACGGCCGAGCGCAGCGCGTCGGCGAGAGGTTGGTCTCCCCCGGCATCGAGGACGGCGACGCGGCGCACCTCGCCGGCCGTGGTGGCCGGAACCGGCTGCCACTGCTCGACGGCGACGGTGATGCCGGCGATCGGCGGTAGGGGTTCGGGGGCGGCCCAGTGCCGGTTCGTCCGCATCGGCGCGAACGGAAAGTCGCGCAACGGCTTCCGCGATCGATCGAGCGGATCGGTCCAGCCGTGATTCGTGTCCGCGGCGACGACTGCCGCGATGTTGGCCGACAGCCGGTTCGTGACGTCCTCGTCGCGCCGGCCAGAGCCGACCATCGTGACGCTGCCCTCGGCCACGTCGGGCAGGTCGTCGAGCACGTCGCCCATGGCGAACAGCAGTGCGGGGTGGGCCGACATCTCGACGAAGGTGCGCGCGCCCCGCTCGACGGCGGTGGCGACGGCACGGTCGAACCGGACCGTGGATCGCAGGTTGCCGTACCAGTAGTCGGCGAACAAGGTGCCCGAGGGAACGACGTCGGCCGTCGCCGATCCGATGAACTCGACTGGCGTGTCCAGGAACTCACCACCGGGTAGCAGTGCGTCGAGGTCGGAGCGCATCGGGTCCAGCGCGGTGGTGTGCGCGGGGAACCACATCTCGATCGGCTTCGCGAACGATCCGCCCTCGCTGACGGTGCGGACCGCGGCCGCTACCGCGTCACCGTCGCCGGACACCGCGACCGACGACTTCGAGTTCACGACCGACAGTTCCAGCCACCCCGGGGTGTGCGCGATGACGTCGCGGGCCTCGTCCTCGGTGATCCCGAGTACGGCGACGCGGTAGGGGCCGGTCAGCCGGTCGAGCAGGGTGGCGCGGGCGATCACGACGCCGACGGCGACGGGGAGGCTGATGGCGCCCGCGACGTAGGCGGCGCCGATCTCGCCGAGGCTGTGGCCGACGGTGATGTCGGGCAGCACACCGGCCGATCGCCAGACGCGCGCCAGCGCCACCCCGTGGACGAACTGCGCGCCCTGGATCTGCACCTGGCTGAAGTCATTGGTCCGAGCACCACGCTCGGCAAGCAGGTAGTCCAGCGGTGACGCTGCGCCGACCGCGGAGAACACCGCCGCGCACGCGTCGACCTCGGCCCGGTATTCGAGCAGGCGATCGTAGGCAGCGGCGCCCATCGACGGCCACTGACTGCCCTGCCCGGGGAAGACGAAGGCGACGCGGGGACTGCCCGCCTGGGCGCCGGGTGCCGTCGCCCTGGTGACCAGTGGGTGATCGTCGCCCGCCGCGAGGGCCGCCAAACCCGCGCGTAGTTCGTCGGCGTGGGCGGCGCGCACCACGGCCCGGTAGCGGCGTAGGCGACGGGTGCGGAGCAGTGTCGACGCCACGTCCGCCACCTCGGTGGCCGGTCGGCGGTCCACGAAGGCGAGGATCGCCGCGGCGTCGGCGGCGACGAGGTCCTCGGCGTGGGCGCTCAGCAGGACCGGGGTCCGCCCATCCGGCAGCGGGGTGCCGACCATCAGGCGGCCTCCCCGTCGGGGCTCTGGCGCTCGGGCATCGACACCACGACGTGGGCGTTGGTGCCGCTCATGCCGAACGCCGACACCGCCGCGATCCGGCTGCCGTCGGTTGCGGGCCACGGTGTCTGCTTGGTGGCCAGGCGCAGGCCTTGTGCATCCCAGTCGATCTCGCGGCTGGCTTCGTCGACGTGCAGGGTCGCCGGAACGGCTCCATGGCTTGCTGCGACCAGCACCTTGGCCAGGCCGAGCCCGCCGGCCGCCGCCTGCGCATGACCGACGTTCGACTTGACCGACCCGAGCAGTGCGCCCGCACCCGGTGCGGTGGCGCCGTACGTCTGGGCCAGCGACCGCAGCTCGGTGCGGTCACCGAGGCGGGTACCGGTGCCGTGGCCCTCGATCATGCCCACGTCCTGCGGGCGCACACCGGCGGCGTCGATGGCCTTGCCGAACAGCCGGGCCTGCGCCGTGCCACTCGGTGCGGTGAGGCCCACGGTGCGACCATCCTGGTTCACCGTCGAGGCCAAAACCTCCGCGAGGACGTGCCGGCCGTCGGCCAGTGCACGGGATCGTCTCTGCAGCAGGAACATCGCGGCCCCCTCGGCCCAGACGGTGCCGCTCGCGAGCGCGCTGTAGGGGCGGCAGCGGCCGTCGTCGGACAGCGCGTGCTGCTTGGAGAACTCGACGAAGTATCCCGGTGTGCCCATCACGCAGACGCCACCGGTCAGCGCCAGGTCGCAGTCCCCCGAGCGGATCGCCTGGGCGGCCGCGTGGAAGGCAGTCAGCGCCGAGGAGCACGACGTGTCGATGGTCATCGCCGGGCCCGCGAGGTCCAGCGTGTAGGCGATGCGTCCGGAGATGACGCCCAGCGACGTGCCGGTGATCAGGTGTCCGCTGTGGTTGGAGTACTCGGTCAACTCCGGGCCGTACTCCAGGTAGGACGCACCGACGTAGCAGCCGACGTCATGCCCTGCGACGTCGTCGGGGTTGATGCCGCTGTTCTCCAGCGCCCGCCACGCGAGCCGCAACGCCACCCGCTGCTGCGGATCCATCGCCACCGCCTCGCGTGGGGAGATGCCGAAGAAGGCGGGATCGAACGCCGCCGCGTCGTCGAGGAATCCGCCCAGGTCGTGGATCGGCTTGAACCCGTCGCGGCGGGATCCGTCGAGCAGGTCGCGTATGGCCCAGCCGCGGTCGGTCGGGAAGCGCCCGAGGGCTTCTCGCTGCTCCGAGAGCAGTGACCAGTAGGAGTCGGCGTCGGTGACGCCGCCCGGCGCCTCGATCGCCATGCCCACGATCACCACCGGATCGTCAGACGTCATTGACCAACTCCGCCACCTCTGCGGTGTGGTCGTTGACGAAGAAGTGTCCGCCGTCGAACATCGACAGCGTGAACGCGCCCGTGGTGTGAGTCTCCCAGCGGCGCAACATGTCCTCGCTGACGCGATGGTCACGGTCGCCGCCGAGGGTGTGGATGTCCGCGGCGATCGTAGCGTCGGCGTCGCACGCGTACCGGTTGAACGCCGAGTAGTCGGCGCGCACCGCCATCAGGAGCAGTTCGACGAAGTCGTCGTCGTCGAGCAGCCGGGGATCGGTGCCGCCCAGATCGACCATCTCCGCGATGATCTCGTTCTGCGCCATCGGCAGATCGGGTGCCGCGGCGACGGTCGAGGGCGCCTCGCTCGCCGACACCCACAGCGCGTCGATCTCGACGCCTTCGCGCTCGGCGACGCGGGCGAACTCGAATGCGACCACCGCCCCCATGCAGTGCCCGAACAGCCGGACGGGACCCAGCGCGGCCCAGTCCCCCGCGTCGAACAGATCGCGTGCCAGGTCACCGACGCTCGCCGGAGCGGGATGCGACAGGCGGTCACCGCGCTGCGGGTACTGCATCACGTACGCATCGCTGCCCGCCTTCGCCAGTGCGGTACCCAGCGACCGGTAGGCCAGTGCCGCCCCGCCCGCGTGCGGAAACACCAGCGTCGCGGGCCCGCCGTCGACCGGATACCGCTTGACCCACGGCTTGACGACGAGTGACCGGGCGTCGGTCATGACTGGGTCTGCACGGCGGCGCGCTCCAACTCGGACACCACTTCGGCGTTGTCCATGTCGGAGATCTCGAGGTACAGCTCGGCGACCTGTTCGAGTCGATCGCTGCCTGCCTCCCGTGCGGTCAGGCGGCCGGCCAGCGCTTCGATTGTCCGCGTCGCGAAGACGTCGGGCACCATGACGGTCGGCGTGTCCAGCCAGTCGCGGATGCGTGCCACCGTCGCGGTCGCGAGCACCGAGTCCCCGCCGAGTGCGAAGAAGTCGTCGTCCAGCCCGATTCCGGACCCGGCGTCGTCGCGGCCGAGCACCTCGCCGATGATGGCGGCCAGTGCCCGCTGCAGTGCGGTCGACGGCGCGCGGTAGCTGCGTTCGGCGGGCACTCCGGCCTCGACCAGCTGCTGGGTGATGCCCCTGCGGTCGATCTTGCCGTTGTAGAACGGAATTCGGTCGGTGGCGACCAGCAGCTGCGGAACCATGTGCGGTGGCAGGATGTCGGCCACCCGCGCGGCGACGGTCTCGGTGTCGACGGCGGGGTCGTCGATGCGGACCATGGCGCCAAGCACGTCGCGCCCACCGCCGGAGGCTCCTGCGGGGACGACTGCCGCCACGGCGGCCGCGACGCCGTCCACGCGCGACAGTGCGGCCTCGACCTCGCCGAGTTCGATGCGGTAGCCGCTGAGCTTGACCCGATGGTCGGCCCGTCCGACGAATTCCAGTGTGCCGTCGGGCCGGTAGCGCACCAGGTCACCCGAGCGGTACCAGGTGCTCCCGTCGTACTCGACGAACTTCTCTGCGGTCAGGTCGGGCCTGCCGCGATATCCGCGGGCGATCCCACGACCCGAGAACCAAAGCTCGCCGGGCACCCAGTCCGGGCAGTCCTCACCGTTGACGTTCACGACGCGGCAGGCGTTGTTCGGGAACGGCACGCCGTAGGGCACCGAGGTCCAGGTGGCGGGCAGGTCGCGGTCGAGGTCCTCGCCGACCTCGTAGATGGTGCCGTGCACCGCGGTCTCGGTGGCGCCGCCGAGGCCGGCGAACCGCACGCCGGGCACGCGATCGCGCAACGCGCGCACCATGTCCGGGCGCACCCAGTCGCCGCCGGCTAGCACCACCCGCAGCGACGCCAGCGACCCGGGGACCTCGGCGAGCATCTCCAGCCAGCCGGGCAGGAAGTTCACGACCGAGACCCGGTGCTCGTCGATGAGGCGAGCCCATGCGTCGGGGTCCCGGCGCTGGTCCTCGTCGACCACGACGACGGCGCCGCCCGCCCGCAACGTGCCGAACACGTCGGGTACCGACATGTCGGACTCGAGGTGCGACAGCGCCAACGCGCGGTCGTCGGGTCCGATCTCGAAGTGGCGGTAGAGGAATTCGAGGGTGTTCATCACGGCGTCGTGCGTCAACTCGACGCCCTTGGGCTCACCGGTGGAGCCGGAGGTGAACAGCACGTACGCCAGGTCCTTCGGCGCGGCCGCCGTGGGCTCCAGATGAGCCGGGTCGCCGACGATCTCGGCGTCGGCCACGGTCAGCGCAGGCACCCCGCAGACGTCGAGCACGTCGGGTAGCTCGGTACCGGTGACGAGCGCGAACTCGACGCCGCCGGTCTCGAGGATTCGGGCCGCGCGCTCGGCGGGCTGGTCGACGCCGATCGGCAGGTAGGCCGCACCGGCGGTCAGGATCGCCAGCAGGGCGGGGATCTGCTCGGCGTTCTTGGGGCCCATCACCGCGACGACGTCACCACGGTGCACGCCACGCGACTGCAGTGCGGCCGCGATGGACAGCACCTGGTCCTTCAACTCTCCGTAGGTCAGCGTGCCTGCGCTACCGATGACCGCGACCGCGTCGGGTGTGCGTTCGGCGTTGCGGAAGAACCCGTCGACCAAATTGTCGCCACTCGCAGGCGCTGCGGTGGCGTTGGCGGCGCTGCGCACCGCGCGGGACTCCTCGGACACCGCGGGCGGATCGGCGGTGTCCCACGCCGCGTCGTCGGTGGCCAGTCGGCGCAGTTCGGCCACCTGGTAGGCGAACATCGCCTCCGGGACACCCGGCGGGAACGCCTCGACGCGGACGTCCCAGTTGATCATCAGGCCGTTCGCGAGCGGCGTCGCCTGCGCGTCGAGCAGTACCTGCGGGCCCTGTGAGATCGTCCACACGGGCTCGCCGAACTGGTCGGTGACGTCACCGGCGAACAGGTCGCCGAGCCCGAGCGCGGAGGTGTAGACGATGGTCGCCAGAGTCTGCGTGCCGCGGTGGCGGCTCACGTCGCGCAGGACGGTCAGCCCCGACACGGCCGAATGCTGGGCGGTCTCGTGCAGGACCTCCTGGACCGCGCGGGCGCGCTGCGCCGCCGTGGTGGTTCCGGTGAGGTCGATGTCGAGCATGAGCGAGGACGTGAAGTCGCCGACCAGCTTGTCGACGTCGGGGTGGTAGGGCTCGCGGCCGAACATCGGCAGGTTCAGCAGGAACCGCGCACTGGTCGACCAGTGCGCCAACGCATTCGCATACGACGCCGCGATCGCCATGGCAGGCGTGAGGCCCCGGCGGTGTGCCGCGGCGAACAGGGCATCGCGGGTGGGGACGTCGAATACGTGCCACAGCCGGATGTTGCGCAGCGGGTTCACCTGCTCGTCGCGCGGAACCAACGGCAGCGCAGGCGGTTCCGGCAGATCCGGCACGCGCTCGGCCCACCACCGTAGGTCGTCCTCGGACGGCGGCGGCGTGGTGGCGGTCAGCTCGGCGCGGTATTCGCGGTAGGTGTAGCCGAGTTCGGGCAGATCGGCGCCGCGGTAGAGCGCGGCGAGGTCGGCCATGAAGTTGCGGTAGCTGACCGCGTCGGCGGCCTGCATGTCCATGTCGACGTGCAGCCGCGTGCGCCCGCCGGGCAGCAGTGACAGTGAGATCTCGAGCACGGCGTCGTCGAGCAACTGATGCGACTTCGCGTCCCTGGTGGCCTCGAGTCGTTCCTCGGCGGTGTCGTCGTCGAGGTCGCGCAAATCGAACACGGTGACCGGGAGTCCGCGGTCGCTGATCCGCTGGGTGCCGTCGGGCAGGATCTCCTGACGCAACATGGGATGGCGCGCAGCGAGTTTCGCCGCGGCCATGCGCAACCGCTCCGGGTCGACGCCGTCGCCGTCGAACTCCACGTAGAGGTGCGCTGCCACGCCGCCGAGTTCCTGCTCGCCGTGCCTGCCGACCCACATCGCGTGCTGGATCGGCGCCAACGGGAACGGTGTGCCGGGGTCGTCGTCCGCAGCGGCACCTGCCGTCGAATCCTGTTCTGCAGCAACGGCTTCGACGGATAGGTGGGGAGCGTGCTCGGCTACCAGGTCCACCCACGACTCGACGGTGGGACTCGCGGCCAGCGCGGCGAATCCGACGTTGATGCCCTGCTTCCGCCACCGTCCGGACAGCGACATCATGCGGATGGAGTCCAAGCCGGATGCGATCAGGTCGGCAGTGGGGTCGAGCGCCTCGGGCGAGACACCGAGCAACTCGGCGACCTCGTCGCGCACGGTCTGCGGAGTCGTCGCAGCAACACCCACTGTGGTCCCTCCAAGTATTAGTAAAGGCTGCCCTAACTTTGAGGAGGCTACCCTATTGTCGATCCGGTCAACACTCCTACCCGAAGGGCTCGGCTGCGCTCGTGAACACGTCAACCCACCAGGCATTTCAAGGCGAGCAACGGGATCTCGTACGGGGTTTCACACCGTTTCCGCACGACCGCGCCGACGAGTACCGCCGGGCCGGTTACTGGCAGGGACGCCGGCTCGACGACATCCTCCGCGACGCCGCCCGGCAATGGCCCGACAAGCCCGCTGTGATCGATGCCACCGGAGGTCTCACCTTCGGCGAACTCGACGCGCTCGCCGACCGAGTCGCCGCCGCGCTGGCAGCTCGCGGGATTCGTCCCGGTGACCGAATGCTGCTGCAACTGCCCAACTCGAAGGAGTTCGCCGTCGCCGCCTTCGCGCTGCTGCGGGCGGGCGCGGTGCCGGTGCTGTGCCTGCCGGGCCATCGCTCGGCGGAGCTGGGGCACTTCGCCGAGGTGAGCGGCGCGGTCGGTCTGATCATCCCGGACGTCGCGGCCGGCTTCGACTACCGCGACATGGCGACCGAGCTCGTCGAGGCCAATCCCGACCTACGGCACGTCCTGGTACTCGGCGAGCAGGGCCCGTTCGACTCCTGGTCCGACCTTCGGAACGGCCCCGACACCACGCCACCCGCCTACGACGTCGACACCACCGCGCCCGCCGTCCTGCTGGTGTCGGGCGGCACCACGGGCCTGCCGAAGCTGATCCCACGGACCCACGACGACTACGTCTACAACACGACCGCGAGCGCGCAGGCGTGTGGCCTCGTCCACGACGACGTGTACCTGGTGGTGCTGCCCGCAGGGCACAACTTCCCATTCGCGTGCCCAGGCCTGCTCGGGTCGATGACCGTTGGTGCCACCACGGTGTTCACCGACGATCCGAGCCCCGAGTCCGCGTTCGCGCTGATCGACCGGTACGGCGTGACGGTCACCGCCCTGGTCAACGCGCTGGCCAAGCTGTGGACCCAGGCGTGCGAGTGGGAGCCGGTGCTGCCGACGTCGTTGCGCCTGGTTCAGGTCGGTGGGTCCCGGCTGTCGCGCGAGGAGGCCCGCTACATCTACGACGGCCTGACCACCGGGCTGCAGCAGATCTTCGGCATGGCCGAGGGCATGCTGCAGTTCACCAGGCCCGGTGACCCCGTCGAGGTGGTCGCCAACACCCAGGGCAGGCCCGTGTCCCCCCATGACGAGCTGCGCGTCGTCGACGAGAACGGCGTCGAGGTCGCCCCCGGCGAGGAGGGCGAGCTACTGGTCCGCGGCCCGTACACCATCAACGGCTACTACCGCGCCGACGAGGCGAACGCCCGCTCGTTCACCCCCGACGGCTTCTACCGATCCGGCGACCGGGTGCGGATCTTCGCCGACGGCCCGAGGGCAGGCAACATCGAGGTCGTCGGCCGCATCAAGGACGTGATCCACCGGGGTGGCGAGACGGTCTCGGCGAGCGACCTCGAAGACCACCTGCTCACCCATCCCGCCGTGTACGCGGTGGCAGCCGTGGCGCTGCCCGACGACTACCTGGGCGAGAAGATCTGCGCGGCAATCGTCTTCCGCGGCGCACCGGTCGGCCTGGCGGACCTCAACGCCTTCCTCGACGAGCGCGGGGCGTCCAAGCACGCCCGGCCCGACGTGCTGGTGCCGATGCCGTCACTGCCGATGACCGCCGTCGGCAAGGTCGACAAGAAGAAGGTGGTCGCGGCGATCACCGGCTGACCGGGGATGCGGGTGAGAGCATCTCCACGATCCGGGCCGATACGGCCGCCGCCGTGGGGTGCTCCCACAGCAGCGTCGGTGGCAGTGACAGGCCGGTCTGCTTCTCCAGCTGACGGCGCAGACGGACGGTCATGATCGAGTCGACGCCCAGTTCGACCAGTGGCAGGTCGGCGTCCAGGTCGGCCTCGGCGAGCCCGAGCTGGCCCGCCACGGCGGTGAGCACCAGCCGGGCGAGCCGGTCGGGATCGATCTCGCCCGAGCCCATCTCGGCGTCGCTCCCGTCGCCGCCATCGGCCGAGTCGTCATCGGCAGGGGCGACGTCGGCGAGGATCGGCACGGTGGTTGCGGCAGGCAGCACCGGCAGTACGACCACGTTCGGGTCGTCGTCGCGCATCGCGAGATCCAGTGCCCGCAGGGCGTCGTCGGCCGTCACGGTACCCATCCCGAGCGCGTCGAGCTGCGCGGCGACGAAGTCCGACGCCGATCCCATGCCGAGACCACGCCACGCCGTCCACGCGATCGCGGTGGTGCGATCCCCGAGGCTGCGCCGGTGCCGCGCCATCACGTCGAGGAACGAGTTGGCGCAGGCGTAGGCGCCTTGACCGGGGAAGCCGGCCAGGTAACCGCAGGAGGAGAACAGGACCATCCAGTTGAGCTGCTCCGGAGGGAAGACCTCGTGCAGCACGAGCGTGCCGTGCACCTTCGGGTGCATGGCGGCCGCGAAGTCCGCGGCAGTCGTATTCGACAGCAGCGCACCGGCTTCCACGCCCGCGGCGTGGACAACCCCACGCACGGGCGGTAGGTCGCGCAGTACCGACCGCAGGACGTCGGCTGATCCCGGCGCACCCAGGTCGACGGCCGCGACCGTCACCGAGACGCCGCGCTCCTCCAGCGCCGCCACCGCGCGGATGGTGTCCGCACGGTCTGCGTCGTCGTCCCACTGCGACCGCGGCGGCAGGCCGGACCGCGACAGCAGCACCAGCCGCCGGGCACCGAGATCGGCGAGACGCTGCGCGACCAGCAGGCCCAGCACGCCGGTTCCGCCGGTGATCAGGTAGGTGCCTCCCGGTGAGCACTGCATCGGGTCGCCCGACCCGGCGGCAGGCGCGGCGAGACGTGCGACCAGTGCCGACCCGTCCCGGATCACCACGACGCCATGGCCGTGCAGCGACGTCAACGCACCGAGCGGCAGCCGACCGTCGGTGACGTCGATGACGCCGCCCCACAGTCCGGGGTGTTCGGCAGCCGCGACCCGGGCCAGCCCCCATAGCGGCGAGTGCGCGAGGTTGCCACCCTCGTACACGCCGGTGGTCAGCACCCAGAGCCGGGCGGTCAGGCTGGATTCCTGCAATCGGGTCAGTGTGCGGACGACCAGGTCCACCGACGACTCCGGCGCCTCGTCCTGCCTCGGGAGCACGACCACGACGGCGGTTCGGCCCAAATCCGGTGGCAGACCCTCGAACTCGGTGATGTCCGCGATCTCGCTCGGGTCCTCGACGGCGCGGTACGGGACGCCTGCCGCCGTCAGGTCGCGCACCGCCGCGTCGAGGCCGTCGACGTCGCCGCCGACCAGCACGACACCACTCGGCCGATCGTCGCAGTCCCACGCCACCTCGTGCCAAGCCACGTGGTGCAGCAGGCGCGTCGGATCGCCCGCCGACCACTGCCCGGGGTTCTCGAGTTCCTCGAATGCCATCCCGGCAAGGGACACCAGCACCGAACCGGCGTCGTCGGTGATCGTCACGTCGGTGGTCGTGCTTCCCGGCCGTCGTCGCACCAGCAGTGTCGCCGTAGCGGGCGGTGCACCGTGTACGTGCACCCGTTCGATGCGGGCGGGCATGCGCAGTCTCGGTGGGCCGTCGAAGATCGTCGACGCAGCCGAGGTGGCCGCGTCGAGCAGCGATGCCCACGAGGTCGGTGCGGAGCCGTCCGCTTCCGCATCGACCACGGCGAGGAATTCGTCCGGCCCGCGGTGCATCTCGCGGACGTCCCAACCGAAGCCCATGGCGGCCACGCCGAGGCGCGCGAGCGTGTCGATCACGTGACGGGGCGGCAGCTCCTCGGTGCACCGGCGGCGGGCCGCGTCGAGATCGCATGCCGTGTCCAGCAGTTCGTCGATGTCGTCTCGCACGGCGACCACGGCGCCGCTGTGGGTCAGCCAACCGCCGTCCTGCTCGGTGTCGGGCGCTCCGGCGTCGACCAACCGCGACGACAGGGTCAGCTCCCGGTCGTGCAGGACCACCTGAACGTCGCGTGCGCGGGCCGGTGCGACCGGTGTGCGAAGCCGGACGTCGGCCAGTCCAACACCCGTGCACTCACCCGGCTCGTCGACCCGGCCACCGCGCGCGGCGGTGAGGAAAGTGTTCAGAAGCACTGCGGCAGGGATGATCTCGGTGGCCTGCACCGGATGGTCGCCCGGGTAGGGCCGGCTGTCGAGGTCGAGCCTGGTCTGCCACATCCTGGTCGACATCGCGCCGACGACGTCGATCCTGCCGCCCAACAGGGTGTGGCTGGCGACGTCGTGGACGCCACGACCGCCCGGCGGCGGGGTGGGGGTGCGCCAGAATCGCCTGTGCTGCCACTGAGTGCCCGGCAGGTCACCCGCCCACGGCTCGTGTGAGCCGATGCCGTGGTCGACGTTCGCGCCGTGGCAGTACAGCGTGGCCACGGCGGTGGCCACGGCCCTCACCTCCGGGGTGTCGCGGCGCAGTACCGGTATCGCCGCGTGCTCGTCGATACCGAGGCCGAGCAGCGTCTCGACGACCGAGTGGGAGACCACCGGATGCGCGGACACTTCGAGGAACAGGCGGTGCCCGTCCTCGGCCGCCGCGGTGATAGCCTCGGCGAAGCGCACCCGGCCGCGCAGGTTGGTCGCCCAGTAGTCGTGGTCGCGGGGTGCGGTCGAGCGCGGGTCGGCCAGCGCGGTGGTGTAGAGCGGAATCCGAGCGGCCGTCGTCGGCGGCAGGTCCGCGACGTGGCGCGCGAGGTCGCCCACTAGCGCGTCCATGGCCGGGCTGTGGAAGGCGACGTCGGTGTTCACCCGACGGACGACGATGCCCTGATCGGTCCATTCCGTTGAGATCTCGTCGACGGCGTCGGCGAGCCCGGAGATGACGGTCGACTCCGTGGATGCGCTGATCGCCGCGACCACGTCGTCGCGGCCATCGAGGCGCTGCTCCGCGTCGGCGAACGGCAACCGGACGAGCGCCATCGCACCCTGCCCTGCGACGGAGCGGAAGCCGCGGGCGCGGTAGCAGGCGACGGCCGCGCCGTGGCGCAGGTCGAAGACGCCGGCCACGACGCAGGCGGCGACCTCGCCGACCGAGTGGCCGATGACGGCGGCCGGGGTCACCCCTCGTTCGCGCAGCACCGCGGCGAGGCCGACCTGCATGGCGAACGTGAGCGCCTGCACCCGGTCGGTGCCGCCGAGTTCACCGGTGGTAAGCGCCTCGCGCGCGGAGAAGCCAAGTTCGACGCCGAACACCTCGTCGACCTGATCGACGACGCGCGCGAAAACCGGTTCGGCGGAGAGGAGTTCGCAGCCCATGCCAGACCAGTGGGAGCCGTGGCCGGAGAACACCCAGACGGCGCCCTCGTGCTGCCAGGGCCGGGCCGAACCGGTGACGAGGTTGGCAGCGGCTTCGCCACGCGCGAGGGCGTCGAGAGCCGATGTGACCTCGTGCGGGTGCTCGGCGACGATGGCGGCGCGGACGGGTTCGTGGGTTCGCCTCGTCCACATCGTGGCGGCGACGAGGCGGGTCGGCACGTCGACGACCCTGAGGTGATCGGCGAGCGCCTCGCCCGCTGCGGCCAGCCTGGCCTCCGACCGCGCGGACAGCGGCACGACGAGCGGCGCCGACGTCTCGCTGCCGCGGGGCTTTGATGGCGCTGGCGCCTCCTCGAGCAGAACGTGCGCGATGGTGCCGCCATAGCCGTAGCTGCACACCGCCGCACGCCGCGGGGCGTCCCCACGCGGCCATGGCTCGACGCTCGTCGGCACGCGCAATCCGCTTGCGGCCCAGTCGATCGCAGGCGTCAGTTCCCGCAGCCCCGCCGTCGGCGGGATGGTCTCGTGGTGCAGTGCGAGGACCGCCTTGATCAGCCCGATGACGCCTGCGCCGCCCTCGAGGTGACCGACGTTCGGCTTCACCGACCCGATCCTGCAGCGGTCGTCGTCGGCGCGGCCACGGCCGTACACCGCGGCCAGTGCGCCCACCTCGGTCGGGTCGCCGGACGGCGTGCCGGTGCCGTGCGCCTCGACGAACCCGATGCTGGCGGGCGCCACGCCCGCGGTCCGGCATGCTCGCGCGAACATCTCGGCCTGCGCCTCGCCGTTGGGCGACATGATGCCGACGGTGCGGCCATCCTGGGCGATGGCACCGCCGCGGACGACGGCGAGCACGCGGTCGCCGTCGCGTTGGGCGTCGGCGAGTCGCTTGAGCACCACGACGCCGGCGCCCTCCCCGCGGCCGTAGCCGTCGGCGGACGCGTCGAACGTCTTGCAGCGGCCGTCGCTCGCGGTGGCACCTGCCTCGTCGAGGACGCGGACCAGCCCCGGTCCGATCAGAGCGCTGACACCGCCGGCCAGCGCGAGTGACGTCTCGCCCGCACGCAGCATCTGGCACGCCTGATGAACCGCAACCAGCGAGGCCGCGCATGCGGCGTCGAGTGCCACGCTGGGGCCGCGGAGGTCGAGCAGGTGCGAGACGCGGTTGGCGATGCCGCACAGCGAGGTGCCGATGCCCGTCCAGGCCTCGATGCCGGGCAGGTCCTCCATGATGAGCTTGCCGTAGTCGTCGGAGTTGACGCCCATGAGCACGGCGGTGTCGCTGCCGGCCAGCGTCTTCGGTTGCACGCCCGCGTGTTCGAGCGCTTCCCAGCTCACTTCGAGCGCGAGCCGCTGCTGCGGATCCATCAACTCGGCCTCCCGCGGCGACACTCCGAAGAACTCGGCGTCGAACCCCGGTAGGTCGTCGAGGAACGTGCCCCACCTCGTGGTGTCGCGCAGGACCGCGGCGTTGCGGGGATCGCGGCGCAGGTACGGCTCCCAGCGCTCCTCGGGCACCTCGCGCACGTCGCTTCTGCCGTCGAGAAGGAAGTTCCAGAACGCAGCCGGGGTCGAGACGTTCCCGGCCACGCGGACGCCGAGACCGATGACGGCGATGGGCTCGGGCGACGCGATCGCCTCCGGCGAACTCTGGTAAGCCTTGCCTAAGTCCATGCGGACAATATTGACACAGTACCCGCCCGGTCAGGCGACTACCCGCCGCGCTAGGACAGCAGGTCGCGCACCACGGCGTCGGCGAGCAACCTGCCCCTGTCGGTGAGCACCAGCGAATCGCCGCGTAGCCGAAGAAGCCCGTCGGCGCACAGCGTTTCGGCGTGCCCGCGCTCGTCGTCGGCGAGTACCGAGGCGGGCATCCCCTCGCGCAACCGGACCCGCAGCATCACCTCCTCGAGGTGCCGCTCCGACGGCGTCGGTTCCTCCCGGCCCGCGACGGGCAGTTCACCTCGGGACAGGACGTCGGCATAGGCACTGGGATGCTTGACGTTCCACCAACGGACGCCGTCGACGTAGCCATGAGCGCCGGGCCCGGCGCCCCACCACTCCCCGCCGTTCCAGTAGCCCAGGTTGTGCAGACACTCCCCGCCCGGGCGGCTCCAGTTCGACACCTCGTACCACTCGAAACCGGCGTCGGACAGGCGGGAGTCGAGCATCTCGTAGCGCGTGGCGAGCACGTCGTCGTCGGGGGCAGGTATCTCGCCCCGGCGCACCCGACGTGCCAGCGCGGTGCCCTCCTCGACGATGAGCGCGTAGGCCGAGACGTGGTCGATGCCTGCGCCCAGCGCGGCGTCGATCGTGCGGGCCAGGTCGTCGTCGGTCTCCCCCGGCGTGCCATAGATCACGTCGAGGTTGACGTGGTCGAACCCCTCGGCGCGGGCCTCGGCGGCCGCGGCGGGTGCGCGCCCGGGCGAGTGCACGCGGTCGAGTACGGCGAGTACGTGCGGCGCCGTCGACTGCATGCCCAGCGAGATGCGGGTGTAGCCGGCGGCCCGCAGGTCGGCAAAGAACCGCGGCGACGTGGATTCGGGGTTGGACTCGGTGGTGATCTCGGCGCCGGGTTCGAGGTCGAACTCCGACCGGATCGCGTCCAGAACCGCCGCCAGCCCGTCGGCCCCCAGCAACGACGGCGTGCCGCCGCCGACGAACACCGTGCGCACTGCCTGTCGGCCACCCAGCTGCGCGGCGGCCAGCCGCAGCTCGATGCGCACGGCGTCGAGCCACCCGCCGGGGTTGGCGCCGCCCAGCTCACCCGGGGTGTAGGTGTTGAAGTCGCAGTATCCGCACCGGGTGGCGCAGAACGGCACGTGCACGTAGATGCCGAACGCCGGTGAGGTCACCCGCCCAGTGTCCCAGAACGGGTTTTGCTCACCGTGAGTCTGAATCTGGCCCGGTTGGGGTGTATGAGCCGTTTCGTGGCAGAATGGAGTGCGTGATGTCCGCCGCCAGCTCGACCACCCGCGTATCGCTGGTGATCCGGCGGCATGTCGACTTCAAGCGCGTCTGTACCTGTTGCTGTCTGCCTTGATCTGCGTCTGACTTCGGAGACCTGCCCGCACCAACCCCAGCTGGCTACCGGATCTGCGCCGCCGGACAGCCACCGGTGACTGTGCGCGATCCGTTCGCCGGCTCCTCCAAGAAGGGGCCAATCCCATGACCACAGCCGAATCCAAGCCTGCGGGCGCCAAGGCCAAGCCAGCCAAGCGTCCCCGCGGCGAGGGCCAGTGGGCGCTCGGCTATCGCGAGCCGCTCAACGCCAACGAGCAGGCCAAGAAGGACGACAACCCGCTCAACGTGCGGGCCCGCATCGAGAACATCTATGCCAAGGGCGGCTTCGAGAGCATCGACAAGGGCGACCTGCGGGGCCGCTTCCGCTGGTGGGGCCTCTACACCCAGCGCAAGCCGGGTTACGACGGCACCTGGACCGGTGACGACAACACCGACATGCTCGAAGACGAGTTCTTCATGTTGCGGGTCCGAAGCGACGGCGGTGCACTGACCGCCGCGGCGCTGCGCACCCTCGGCGGCATCTCGACCGAGTTCGCCCGCGACACCGCCGACCTGTCCGACCGGCAGAACGTGCAGTACCACTGGATCCGGGTCGAGGACATGCCGGAGATCTGGCGTCGCCTCGACGAGGTCGGCCTGCAGACCACCGAGGCGTGCGGCGACTGCCCGCGCGTGGTCTTGGGTTCGCCGTTGGCCGGCGAGTCGCTCGACGAGGTCATCGACGGCACGCCCGCGGTCAACGAGATCGTCGAGCGCTACATCAGCAAGCCGGAGTACTCCAACCTCCCGCGCAAGTTCAAGACCGCGATCTCGGGCCTGCAGGACGTGGTGCACGAGGTCAACGACGTCGCGTTCATCGGGGTCGAGCATCCCGAGCACGGCCCGGGCTTCGACCTGTGGGTCGGCGGCGGGCTGTCCACCAACCCGATGCTCGGACAGCGCGTCGGCGCCTGGGTGCCGCTCGACGAGGTGCCCGACGTCTGGGAGGGCGTCGTCAGCGTCTTCCGCGACTACGGCTACCGCCGCCTGCGGTCCAAGGCGCGGCTGAAGTTCCTGATCAAGGACTGGGGCGTAGAGAAGTTCAGGGAAGTCCTGGAGAACGAGTACCTGAAGCGTCCGCTGATCGACGGCCCGGCGCCGACCCCGGTCACGCGGCCCATCGACCACGTCGGCGTGCAGAAGCTCAAGAACGGCTTGAACGCCGTGGGCGTCGCGCCGATCGCGGGCCGGGTGTCCGGAACGATCCTGACCAAGGTCGCCGATCTCGCCGAGTCCGTCGGCAGCGACCGGATCAGGTTCACGCCGTACCAGAAGCTGGTCGTCCTGGACGTTCCGGACGACAAGCTCGACGAGCTGCGTGACGGTCTCGATGCGCTCGGCCTGCCGTCGCGGCCGTCGCACTGGCGGCGCAACCTGATGGCCTGCACGGGCATCGAGTTCTGCAAGCTGAGCTTCGCCGAGACCCGCAAGCGGTCGCAGACCCTCGTCCCGGAGCTGGAGAGCCGGCTCGAGGACATCAACGCCCAGCTCGACGTGCCGGTCACCGTCAACATCAACGGGTGCCCCAACTCGTGCGCTCGCATCCAGGTCGCCGACATCGGATTCAAGGGTCAGATGGTCGACGACGGCGACGGCCCCGTCGAGGGTTTCCAGGTTCACCTCGGTGGCAGCCTGGGCCTCGACAGCGGTTTCGGCCGCAAGTTGCGCCAGCACAAGGTGACGAGCGACGAACTCGGTGACTACATCGAGCGGGTCGTTCGCAACTTCGTGAAACAACGCGAGGACGGCGAGCGTTTCGCTACGTGGGCAGTACGAGCAGACGAAGCTGATTTGAGGTAGCACATGACTGACTTGCGAACTGAGCACGATCTGGTCGAGCTGGCCGAGCGCGGCGCGGCGGAGATGGCAGGCGCTTCTGCCGAGGAACTGCTGCGGTGGACCGACGAGCACTTCGGCGGTGACTACATCGTGGCGTCGAACATGCAGGACGCCGTCCTGGTCGACCTCGCAGCCAAGGTCCGCCCGGGTGTCGACGTGTTGTTCCTGGACACCGGCTACCACTTCGTCGAGACCATCGGAACCCGCGACGCCGTCGAGGCCGTGTACGACGTGCACGTGGTGAACGTCACGCCGGAGGCGTCGGTGGCCGAGCAGGACGCGCTGCACGGCAAGAACCTGTTCGCCAGCGATCCCGGCGCGTGCTGCCGCATGCGCAAGGTCGAACCATTGGGCAAGGCGCTGGCCGGGTACTCCGCGTGGGTGACCGGCATCCGCCGGGTGGAGGCACCGACCCGCGCCAACGCCCCCCTGATCAGCTTCGACAAGGCGTTCGGCCTGGTGAAGATCAATCCGATCGCGCCGTGGTCGGACGACGACATGCAGGACTACATCGACACCCACGGCGTGCTGGTGAACCCGCTCGTCGACGAGGGCTACCCGTCGATCGGCTGCCTGCCGTGCACCGCGAAGCCCATCGAGGGCGCCGACCCCCGCAGCGGTCGCTGGGCCGGCCTGACCAAGACGGAATGCGGGCTGCACGCGTCGTGACCGTCGAGCCGCTCCGCCGACCCGGTCCGCCCGGGCTCGTCCTGGCGGCACACGGCAGCGCCGATCCTCGATCCCCCGCGGTGACCCGTGCCTTGGCGGGGCGCATCCGCCGGTTGCGGCCGTGGCTCGACGTCCGCGTCGCCTTCCTCGAACAGTGCGGGCCCGACGTGGCGTCCGTGCTCGCCGACGTCGCGCGCCGCGACGAGCACGTGGTCGTGGTGCCGCTGCTGCTGGCGAGCGCCTACCACGCCCGCGTCGACCTGCCCGCGGTGGTGGCGGCGTCCGGTGCATCGGTCCGGCAGGCTGCCGTCCTCGGCGAGGACCCGGCGCTGATAGCCCTACTCGGGCAGCGCCTCGCCGAAGCCGGTGTGCCCGCAGAGCAGACCGGGGTGGGCGTCATCGTGGTGGCCGTCGGATCGTCGAACGACGCTGCCAACGCGCGCACCGCGACCGTCGGAACCGCGTTGGCGGCAGGGTCGAAGTGGGCCGGCGTCGAGGTGGCCTTCGCGACCGGTGCGCATCCGAACGTCATCGAGGCGGCAGAACGCCTGCGCGACCGCGGCGCCGAGCGCTGCGTGATCGCACCGTGGTTCCTGGCGAACGGCAGGATCACCGACCGGGTGGCCAGAACCGCTGCGGCGCTGTCGATTCCGATGACCGAGCCGCTCGGTTCGCACAACCTCGTCGCCGCTGCCCTGTTGGACAGGTACGACGAGGCCCTTGCCGTCGCTGCGGCCGCCTGACCTCCGGGCCGGGTCAGGCCTGGCTCAGCGCCGCCGCGTCCTCGTCGACCGGGGCGAGGTCTCCCCCGCCGGGAATCGGCGGGACGCGGGTGGCGCGTACGTAGACGGTGTCGCCCTCCCGCAGTCCGAGCGCCTCGGCGTCGCCGCGGGTGATCTGCGCGGTGAACGGCGCGTTGTCGTTCGCGCCCCTCAGCTCCACGCGAACCTCGAAGCCCAGCATGACGATTCGATCGATGGTGGCGCGGATGACACCGGTCGCACTCACGCTCGAATCGCTCTGCGCGATGGCCATGTCCGGATTGCGGCCCACCCGGATGTCGTGCGGGCGCACCAGTGAACCGTTGAGCGAGGACACCGCGCCGAGGAACGACATCACGAACGCACTCGCTGGCGTGTCGTAGACCTCGTTGGGCGTGCCGACCTGTTCGATGCGGCCCTTGTTCAGAACGGCGATGCGGTCGGCGACGTCGAGCGCCTCGGCCTGGTCGTGGGTGACCAGGACCGTGGTGACGTGGACCTCGTCGTGCAGGCGGCGCAGCCACGCTCGCAGATCCTCGCGCACTTTCGCGTCCAGCGCGCCGAACGGCTCGTCTAGGAGCAGCACCTGCGGGTCGACGGCGAGCGCGCGGGCGAGCGCCATGCGCTGCCGCTGACCGCCGGACAGCTGGTTCGGGTACCTGGTCTGGAAACCTGCCAGTCCGACGATCTCGAGCAGGTTGTCGACCTTGTCCTTGATCTCCGCCTTGGGGCGCTTGCGGATCTTGAGTCCGAACGCGACGTTGTCGCGCACCGTCAGGTGCTTGAACGCCGCGTAGTGCTGGAACACGAAGCCGATCCCGCGCCGCTGCGGCGGGACGCCGGTGACGTCCTGGCCCTTGATCGTGATGGCGCCGGTATCGGGTTGATCGAGTCCGGCGATCGCGCGTAGCAGCGTCGACTTACCGGATCCGCTGGGCCCGAGCAGTGCCGTCAGCGAGCCCTCGGGCACGTCGAAGTCGATGTCGTCGAGCGCGACGAAGTCGCCGTAGCGCTTGTTGGCGCCGCGAACGGTGATCGCGTTCTTGGTCGTATCGTTCGTCGTCATGTCATCGAATCCTTGTCATCGATAAGCCTATTTCGCCGCGCGCGCTCGGCGCGCATCGAGGATCACCTGAGCGATGAGCACGAACACCGCCACGGCCATCAGGAGGGTCGAGATGGCGTATGCGCCGTACTCCTGGCCCCGGTTGTAGCGGTCGGACACCAGCAGGGTGAGTGTCTGGGACGTGCCAGGGAGGTTGGACGACACCATGATCACCGCGCCGAACTCGCCAAGCGTGCGCGCGATCGTCAGCACGATGCCGTAGGTCAATCCCCACCTGATGGACGGCAGGGTGATCTTCCAGAAGGTCTGCCACCATTGGGAACCGAGCGTCGAGGCCGCTTCCTCCTGGTCGGTGCCTATCTCGTGGAGAACCGGTTCGACCTCGCGGATGACGAACGGCACGGTGACGAAGATGCTGGCGAGCACGATGCCGGGGAAGCTGAAGATGATCTTCAGCCCGAAGTCGTTCTCGACGAAGCCCATCGCACCCGCCGACCCCCACAGCAGGATCAGCGCGACGCCCACCACCACGGGCGAGACGGCGAACGGCAGGTCGATGATGGCCTGCAGGATGCTCTTGCCGCGGAAGCGGTTCCGTGCCAGCACCAGTGCGGTCGGAATGCCGAAGATCACGTTGAGCGGCACGACGATCGCGACGACGAGCAGCGACAGCTGCAGCGCGGATATCGCAGCCGGAGTCCCGATCGACGCGACGAACGAGCCGATCCCGGGTTCGAACGTCCGCCAGAGGATCAGGCCAACCGGGACGATGACCAGGATCAAGATGTAGGCAAGCGCGGTGTAGCGCAGGAGGTTGCGGACCAGCGGCGACAGCGTCACTTCGCCAGCTCCTCACGCTTGGCGGCGCGCGAGCCGATCGCGCGCAGCACGAATAGGACGACGAAGGAGATGGCCAGCAGCACGATGGAGATGGCCGCCGCGCCCGTGCGGTCGTCGTTCTCGATCAGCGTGCGGATCCACTGTGACGACACCTCGGTCTCGCCGGGTACGGCACCGCCGATGAGGACGACGGAGCCGAACTCGCCGATCGCGCGTGAGAACGCGAGGCCCGCGCCCGACAGCAGCGAGGGCAGCAGTGCGGGCAGGATCACCCGCGTGAAGATGGTGACGTTGTTCGCGCCGAGGGACGCGGCCGCCTCTTCGACCTCGCGGTCGAGTTCGAGCAGCACGGGCTGAACGGAGCGGACCACGAAGGGCAGCGTGACGAACAGCAGCGCGACGCCTATGCCCCACTTGGTGTGCTGCAGGTGCAGATCGACCGGGCTGTTCGGCCCGTACAGCGCGAGCATGACGAGGCTCGCCACGATGGTCGGCAGCGCGAACGGCAGGTCGATGACGGCGTCGACCAGTCGCTTGCCAGGGAATTCGTCGCGGGTGAGCACCCAGGCGACCAGCAATCCGAACACCAGGTTGACCAGGGTGACGCCGATGGAGACGGTGATCGTCACCCGGAACGAGGCCATCGCCGCGTTCGACGTGATGGCCTCCCAGAAGGCCTCCCATCCGCCGCCGGCGGCCTGCCAGAGGATGGCCGCGAGCGGGAGCAGCACGATGACGCTGAGCCACAGCGTCGCCGCGCCGACTCGTAGACCCGTCGACCCGTACCCGCGGCTGAATCGGCTGGGCGCGCGCCCGCGGTCACCGTTGCCGATGACCTCGGGCCGAGCCGCCTCGGGATTGGGGGCTACCCCTGCGGTCATCCAGTCGCCTGCTTGTAGATCTTGGTGACCGACCCGTTGTCCTTGTCGAACAGTGCGGGATCGACGGCGCTCCAACCGCCCAGATCGGCGATGGTCCACAGCTTCTCTGGCGTCGGGAAGTCGGCGGCGAACTGCTCGGCCACCGCGGGGTCGACGGGGCGGAAGCCTGCCTCGGCCCACACCTTCTGACCCTCGGGGGTGTAGAGGAAGTTCTTCAGCGCGTTGGCCTGCTCCTGGTGTGCGCTGCCGGTGACGACCGCGACGGGGTTCTCGATCTTGAAGGTTTGCGGCGGGTTGACGTGCTCGACGTCCTTGCCCTGCCGCTCGACGTTGATCGCCTCGTTCTCGTAGCTGATCAGCACGTCACCGGTGCCCTGCAGGAACACGTCGGTGGCCTCCCTGCCCGACCCCGGGCGGGTCTTGACGTGCTCGGTGACCAGCTTGTTGACGAAGTCGAGACCGGCCTGGGCGTCCTTGCCGCCGTTGCTCTTCGCCGCGTAGGGCGCCAGCAGGTTCCACTTGGCCGAACCGGAGCTCAGCGGGCTCGGAGTGACCACCTCGAGGCCGGGCTGCAGCAGGTCGTCCCAGTCCTTGATGTTCTTCGGGTTGCCCTTGCGGACGACCAGCGAGACCACCGAACCGAAGGGCACGCCCTTGGTGGCGTCGGCGTTCCAGTCCTTCGCGACCTTGTCGGCCTTCACCAGCCGGGTCACGTCGGGCTCGACGGAGAAGTTGACGATGTCGGCGGGCTTGCCGTCGACCACGGCACGGGACTGGTCGCCCGATGCGCCGTAGGACGTGGTCACTGCGACGCCCTTGCCTGCCTCGGTCGCGGTGAAAGCCGGGATGATCTTGCTCCATCCTGGTTCCGGCACGGCGTAGGCGACGAGCGTCAGCGTGGTGTCCGCATCGCCTGCGCCATCGCCGCCTGCGACGTCACTCGCGCCGCCGCCGCAGCCGGCGAGCAACGTGGCGGTGAGCGCCAGGGCGCCGACGGACAGCCAGGACTTCGTGGCCTTGGGCTTGAGAGTGGGCATGACTGCCTTTCCTAGGGGGTGGGGAAGCTGTGGACCCCGTTCACGACGGAAAGGCGAAGGTGAGAGTTCAAGGCTCGAACGAGCACGCGAGCCGACGCCAAACCGCGAACGGGCTGGGTCAGCGACAACAGGAAACGTCTGCAACAGCGCAGGAACCCACGGCAATGAGGGCCAAGACGTGGCCCTCGGTGCTGCCGGACGCTGCATGCATGGCGCGAAGAATAACAGAGGGCCCCCCGGCGGGCAGGAGCGGAGCGACCGGGGACCGCTATTGCGGCATCACCGGGCGAGCAGCCACATGACGATCACCAGGACGACCAGCGCGACCAGGATCAGCGTGACACGCGAGCGTGGCATTCCGTTCACGTTTCGTCCTCTTCTGCGTGGCGGGCACGACGTAGCAAACGGATCCCGTTGCCCAGGGCGCCGTCGAGCACGACGGCGGCGCCGTAGGCCAGCGCCAGGACGACGGGCATGACCACGACGGTCTGGGCGACGAAGCCGAGGCCCGAGAGCCACAGTTCCACGCCGTCCCACCAATTCAGGATGCCGTTCACCCGGACCACCCTACGATCTCTGTCGTGAACGACTCCGACGCGACGACGACGTGCCTGGTGGCGGGCGGCGGCCCCGCAGGCATGATGCTGGCTCTGCTGCTCGCACGCGCCGGTGTCGACGTGACGGTGATGGAGAAGCACGCGGACTTCCTGCGCGACTTCCGCGGCGACACGGTGCACGCGAGCACCCTGCGCCTGCTCGACGAACTCGGCCTCGGGCAGAAGTTCGCCGCGTTGCCGCACCGGATGGTCGAGGGCGTCAACGCGAAGATTCAGGACACCACGCTGAACATCGACCTGAGCGGGCTGCCCGGGCCGCACAAGCACATCGCCCTCGTCCCGCAGTGGGACTTCCTGGAGCTGCTCGCCACGGCGGCCCAGGCCGAGCCGACGTTCCGATTGCTGCGCAGCACCGAGGTGCTGGGGTTGGTGCGGAGCGGCGGGCAGGAGCGCAGCGACTCGGGGGGTGGCGGAGGCGGCAAGGTCACCGGGGTGCGCTACCGCGACGCCGACGGGGTCGAGAAGCAGATGCACGCCCACCTCACCGTGGCGTGCGACGGTCGCTCGTCGACGTTGCGCGCCGATGCGGGTCTCGAGACCCGGAACTTCGGCGCTCCGATGGACGTGTGGTGGTTCCGGTTGCCCCGCCACGCCGACGACCCCCGTGGGCTCAACGGCGTGTTCCAGTTCGGGCACGGCTGTGCCCTGATCGACCGCGGCGACTACTTCCAGATCGCGTACCTGATCCGCAAGGGCGCCGATGCGACGATGCGCGAGGAGGGCATCGATTCGCTGCGCCGCGAACTCACCGAACTGGTGCCGTGGCTGGCCGACCGCGTCGATCAGCTGGTGTCCTTCGACGATGTCAAACTGCTCGACGTGCAACTGAACCGGCTGCCCCGGTGGTACGCCGACGGGCTGCTGCTGATCGGCGACGCCGCTCACGCCATGTCACCGATCGGTGGCGTGGGCATCAATCTGGCGGTCGCGGACGCGGTTGCCGCGGCGCGCATCCTGGCCGGCCCGCTGCGTTCGCGGTCGGTGACCACGCGCCGCCTGGCCGCGGTGCAGGCGAGGCGCTGGCTGCCCGCGGCCATCATTCAGCGCGTGCAGCGGACCGTGCAGGACCGCGCGATCGCCACCGCCATCGGCACCGCCGAGGGCCTGCGCGAGGCGCCCCGCGCCGTCCAGTTGGCCAACCGCTTCCCTGCCCTGCGCGCCGTCGCCGCGTACGGCGTGGCCATCGGCCCCCTGCCCGAGCACGCGCCCGCCTTCGCGCGTCGCTGACGCCCGGTTCGCGCCCCGCTAGACGGGGGGTGCGTTTGCGGTCGATGATGTGCGGCATGGTCCTGCAGCACACCGAGTCCTCGGACGGCGCCAGCGAGAACGGCCGCGGCGACGTCGAACCGGCGGCACCGTTCACCGTCACCGCTCCCGTCCCGTACGTCGCGGGCGGTGGGCTGCGCAATCCGTTCCCCCCGATCGCCGACTACGCGTTCCTCTCCGACTGCGAGAACACCTGCCTCATCTCGTCGGCGGGGTCGGTCGAGTGGATGTGCGTGCCGCGCCCCGACTCCCCCAGCGTGTTCGGGGCGATCCTCGACCGCGGTGCGGGCCACTTCCGGCTCGGGCCCTACGGCGTGACGGTCCCGGCTGCCCGGCGGTACCTGCCGGGCAGCCTGATCCTCGAGACGACGTGGCAGACGCACACGGGGTGGCTCATCGTGCGCGACGCGCTGGTGATGGGGCCCTGGCACGACCTGGACACCCGGTCGCGCACGCACCGCCGCACTCCGATGGACTGGGATGCCGAGCACATCCTGCTCCGCACCGTGCGATGTGTCAGCGGTGTCGTGGAACTGGTGATGAGCTGCGAGCCCTCGTTCGACTACCACCGCCAGAGTGCGACCTGGGAGTACTCGGCGGCAGCATATGGCGAGGCCATCGCGCGCGCGGGCAAGGACCCGGAGGCACACCCGACGCTGCGGTTGACCACCAATCTGCGCATCGGCCTCGAGGGCCACGAAGCGCGCGCACGCACCCGACTCTCGGAGGGCGACAACGTATTCGTCGCGCTGAGCTGGTCGAAGCACCCGTCGCCGCAGACGTTCGACGAAGCCGCCGACAAGATGTGGAAGACGAGCGAGTCGTGGCGCCAGTGGATCAACATCGGCGACTTCCCCGACCACCCGTGGCGGTCCTACCTGCAGCGCAGTGCGCTCACGCTCAAGGGCCTCACCTACTCGCCCACCGGCGCACTGTTGGCGGCGAGCACCACGTCGCTACCGGAAACGCCTCAGGGCGAACGCAATTGGGACTACCGCTATTCGTGGATCCGCGACTCCACGTTCGCCCTGTGGGGTCTCTACACGCTGGGCCTCGATCGCGAGGCCGACGACTTCTTCGCCTTCATCGCCGACGTCTCGGGCGCCAACAACGGCGAACGGCACCCCCTTCAGGTGATGTACGCCGTCGGCGGCGAGCGCCAGCTGGTGGAGGAGGAACTCAATCACCTTTCGGGCTACGACAACTCGCGGCCCGTGCGGATCGGCAACGGCGCGTTCGACCAGATGCAGCACGACATCTGGGGCACGATGCTCGATTCGGTGTACCTGCACGCGAAGTCGCGCGAGCAGATCCCCGAGATGCTGTGGCCGGTGCTCAAGAACCAGGTCGAGGAAGCCATCAAGCACTGGAAGGAACCCGACCGGGGCATCTGGGAGGTCCGGGGCGACCCGAAGCACTTCACCTCGAGCAAGATCATGTGCTGGGTGGCGCTCGACCGCGGCTCGAAACTCGCCGAGCTGCAAGGTGAGAAGAGCTACGCCCAGCAGTGGCGCGCGATCGCCGAAGAGATCAAGGCCGACGTACTGGAACACGGTGTCGACTCGCGCGGCGTGCTGACCCAGCGCTACGGCGACGACGCACTCGATGCGTCACTGCTGCTGGCACCGCTTGTGCGGTTCCTGCCGTCCGACGATCCGGTGGTACGAGCGACGGTGCTTGCCATCGCCGACGAACTCACCGAGGACGGTCTGGTGCTGCGCTACCGCGTGGAGGAGACCGACGACGGCCTGTCCGGCGAGGAGGGCACGTTCACGATCTGCTCCTTCTGGCTGGTGTCGGCGCTCGTCGAGATCGGTGAGTTCAGCCGCGCCAAGCACCTGTGCGAACGACTGCTGTCGTTCGCCAGCCCGCTGCACCTGTATGCCGAGGAGATCGAGCCCCGCACGGGCAGGCACCTTGGCAACTTCCCGCAGGCGTTCACGCACCTCGCGCTGATCAACGCGGTCGTGCACGTGATCCGCGCCGAGGACGAGGCCGACAGCACCGGCGGCTTCCAGCCCGCGAACGCTCCGACCTGAGTTCAGCCATCCTTCAGACTCACGCTGCTTCGATGTCTCGACCGCGCCCGGTTGGAGGTCGACCATGGGTGTGTCTCTCGAAAGGACGCATCATGAGCCAGCCACGCACTGCACCCGCATCCCGCCGCGACCTCGACGTCGCGGTCGGCATCCTTGTCGGGCTTCGCGGCTGCTCGGAGCGCGCGGCGTTCGAGGAATTGGTGGGCGTGGTCAACCGGACCGGGCTGGGACTGTTCAACGTCGCGGCCAGCCTGATCGCCGTGGCCGCGGGTTCGTCGTCGGCTGCCGACACCGAAGCGTTCAACGCCTGGGGCGAGCTGATCCGTCATGCCCGGACGGCCGCGTTGGCGCCCGTCACCTGAGCCCGTTCTCGGCGTCAGCCGCTTTTGTCGGTGCGTGGTCGTAGAATCGAACACATGTTCGACATGCTGGACTTCGACCCCGCCACGGTGGACGAGGCCGGCCTGATCGACCGCATCGCCCAGCTGGAGCGGCTCAAGGCGACCGCCGCCGCCGCCCAAGCCCGCCTGACCGCCGCACTGGACCTGAAACGCCGCACCGCAGAAGCCGACGCCGGCATTCCGATGCGCAAGCGCGGGTTGGGCCTGGCCTCCGAAGTCGGCTTGGCACGCCGTGAGTCACCCACGCAGGGCAGCCGCCACCTCGGCTTCGCCCGCGCCCTGGTCCACGACATGCCCCACACCCTGGCGGCCCTGGAATCCGGGATCCTGTCGGAATGGCGGGCCACGCTGCTCGTGAAGGAGTCGGCGTGTCTGGAGGTCGAGGACCGCCGCACCCTGGACGCCGAGATGTGCGCCGACCCCACCACCCTGATCGGCAAGGGTGACAAGCGCATCGAAGCCGACGCCAAGGCCATCGCCTACCGCCTCGACCCCCACGCCGTGGTCGACAGGGCTCGCCGGGCGCACGAGGACCGGTGCGTCAGCATCCGGCCCGCCGCCGACACCATGGCCTGGGTCGGCATCCTGCTTCCCGTCGCCCACGGCGTGTCGATCTACGCCGCCCTCAAACGCGCCGCCGACACCACCTGCGACGGCCGCAGCCGCGGCCAGGTCATGGCCGACACCGCCGTCGAACGCATTACTGGCCGACCCGCCGACACCCCGGTCCCGGTCACCGTCGACGTGGTGATCACCGATGAGACCCTGCTCGGTGGGGATACCGAACCCGCCCGCATCCCCGGGTACGGACCCATCCCTGCCGCCGTGGCACGGCACCTGATCGGAAACGCGGTCGGCGACGAGCGGTCGCGGGCGACGCTGCGCCGGCTGTATCGCCACCCGAAGACCGGGGCGTTGGTGACGATGGAGTCCCGCGCCCGGCTGTTCCCCACGGCGTTGGCGGCGTTCATCGCGCTACGTGACGACACGTGTCGCACCCCGTACTGCAACGCCCCGGTCCGTCACATCGACCACGCCGTTCCCGACTCCCGCGGCGGGCCCACTACGGCACTCAACGGCAACGGACTGTGCGAAGCCTGCAACTACGCCAAGGAAGCACCCGGCTGGCGCGTCCGCACCCGCGACCAACACGGCTGTCACACAACCGAAGTCACCACACCCACCGGCACCACCTACACCGGCAAGGCACCACCGCTACCCGGCCGCAACACCGAACACGTCACCAGCATCGACGTCGCACGCTTCCGAGTGGTGGTCTGCCGCGCCGCCTAGTTGCGCCGACTGTCACCATTCCCATGCGATCCGCACGAGCGCATCCCTTGGCAGTCGAGCCCGCGGTGCCCGATGATGGAGCGGGTGAGCACACCTGAACCCCACCGCACCGATACGACGGCGGGCCTTGCCCCCGTGGCCGACGACCTGACGAGGCTGGCGGCCTCCCTTGGCGTCAAGTCGGTACTGGTCATGCGATCGGAACCCGGCGAGATGGTCGTGGCCGCCACCGCAGGCGAGGCCACCCAGCACTACACCGTCGGCGCGGCCGGCAAGAAGGCCGGCGACGACGAATCCCGGGTGCCGCTGTACTGCGAACGCGTGGTCGACTCCGACGAGTCGCTGTTCGTGCGCGACTCGCGCGACGACGAGATCCTCGCGGGCAACGAGGACGAGAAGGAGTTCGGTCTGCACAACTACCTCGGCCTCGCCGTGCACGACCCCGACGGCAAGGTCGTGGGCACCGTCTGCGTGCTCGACGACCGCGCGAGGGACTACACCGACGCCGAACGCGCCGAACTGAACCGGCTGCGCGACGACGTCGAACGCATCGTCGCGGACGGGAACTCGGCGCTGGGCTGAGGCCCGCCGCCCGGTCCTACGAGAAGAGGACGGCGCCGACGGCGATCACCAGGATGCCCAGGACCAACGGCAGCCACAGCCGGAGCACGGCCCAGGCGCCGGTCGGTGATGGCGTGTAGTGCTGCGACATGCCCCGACGGTAGACCGGCGGAGGGTTTCGCGTAACCGTTTGCGCTCGTGCTGGTTTGAAAACCCGCTATCCCCTTGCGTTGTCGAGCATCCGCTCAGCGATGTCGATGGCACCGTCGCTGCCGCCGTACGTACACGCCCACGTCTCAACGATCAGATTCGACGCCGCGGACAGGGCGTGCTGGCACATCCAGTCCGGCGACTCCTCCTCGGTGGTCACCTGGACGAGCATGTCGTCGTCGGCGCTGAGATCGCCTATCCCCCAGACATAGCTGAGGTCGGTGTCCTCGATGGTGACCGAGTAGCCGGCGCACTCCTCCCACGCCGACGCCGACTGGTCGTAGAACCGGCTCGCCTCGGCGTCGGAGGAGAACAGCACGGCCGTCTGCTCTATCCAGTGCTCGTCGTTCGAGTCGGCGACCACCTGATCGCGAACGGCGGTCCAGCCACTATCGGCGTACACCGACTCCTCGGCACCCATGACGGCGCCGAGACAATCGGGATCCGACGCCACGTCGAGGTTGTCGGACATGACCTCGTCGTCGACGAGTGTCTCCAGCTCGGCCGCGCCCACGACATCGGCGAGTTCGTCGAGGCTCAGCATGACGTCGTCGAGCTGGGACTCGCGCAACACCGGCACGTCGACCGGAACGACGCGCGGATCACGCACGGCGTTCCCGGAGACCGTGCTCGAGCACCCGATCGTGAGCAGGCACGCTGCAGTCACGAGGAGACGGCCGGTGGACCTGCGGGCGACGACGTTCACCGCGTCATTGTGACCGACCAACCCACGCGGTGCGTCAGTTCGGTCGCCCGACCTTGTCGAGCATGACCTCGACGGCGCGTGTCGCCATGTCGCGCGCAGCCGCGACGGTCGGTCCGTCCGTCGGGATCGCCAGTGACACTTCGACAATCGCGTCCCCGCGGACTCCGATCGAACGTTCGTAGCGAGCGGTGCCGCCACCGGCACGCTCGCCGGTGCGCACGGTCGCCGACATGACCGGACCGGCGATGTCCACGTCCTGCACCCGGGCGTCGACGTCGGCTCCCGTGACCCCGGGCAGGTGCTTCACGACGGTCGACCCGTCGCACTGCCGCCATCGCCCAACGAACTCGTCGAATGCCGCACGGGCACCGTCACCGGTGGACATGCGCACGGCGGCGGCATCGGCACCCGACGTCGCCACGCCAGGGTCCCAGTTGAAGAAACTCAGCCGGGCCGCCTCGAGTACGGGCAGGGGCTCGTAGACGATCCGTGGCGCAGTGTCGGTGACGGCCACGCACGCGATGGGTGACGCATCGGAATCGGTGCGATAGCCGTCCGGCAGGATCTCCACGCCACCCACGAACGGCTGGAACCCGAACGTGCTCAACGGACTGTCGACCGCGGCGCTGATCTCCGATTCGGTCGGCAGGATGCCGAGTGCGGCATCGGACTGCGTTGCAGATCCCGCAATGGACTGCGTGCATCCCGTCAGCAGCAGAACGGCCAGCAGCGCTGCTCGGCTACTTCTTCGGCTTGTCACTTGCCGCATCGGAGGACAGTGCGGCGACGAAGGCCTCCTGGGGCACTTCGACCCGGCCGATCGTCTTCATCCGCTTCTTGCCTTCCTTCTGCTTCTCCAGCAGCTTGCGCTTGCGGGTGATGTCACCGCCGTAGCACTTGCTGAGGACGTCCTTGCGGATGGCCCGGATGTTCTCGCGCGCAATGATCCTCGACCCGATGGCTGCCTGAATCGGCACCTCGAACTGCTGGCGGGGGATGAGTTCCTTGAGCTTGGTGGTCATCTTGTTGCCGTAGGCCGCGGCGGAGTCCTTGTGCACGATCGCGCTGAAGGCGTCCACCGCCTCGCCCTGCAGCAGGATGTCGACCTTGACCAGATCGGACTCCTGCTCCCCCGCCTCTTCGTAGTCCAGGCTGGCGTAGCCGCGGGTGCGCGACTTCAGCGAGTCGAAGAAGTCGAAGATGATCTCGCCGAGCGGCATCGTGTAGCGCAGCTCGACGCGTTCGGGCGAGAGGTAGTCCATGCCGCCCAGCTCGCCGCGGCGCTGCTGACACAGCTCCATGATGGTGCCGATGAACTCGCTCGGAGCGATGACCGTGGTCTTCACCACGGGTTCGTAGACGGCGCCGACCTTGCCCTCGGGCCAGTCGGACGGGTTGGTCACCGTCAGCTCGGTGCCGTCGTCCTTGACCACGCGGTACACGACGTTCGGAGAGGTGGAGATGAGGTCGAGGTCGAACTCGCGCTCGAGCCGTTCGCGGGTGATCTCCATGTGCAGCAGCCCGAGGAAGCCGCAGCGGAAGCCGAAGCCGAGCGCAACCGAGGTCTCCGGCTCCCACACCAACGCCGCGTCGTTGAGCTGAAGACGTTCCAGCGCGTCGCGCAGGTTCGGGTAGTCGGATCCGTCGACCGGGTAGAGGCCGGAGTAGACCATCGGCTTGGGCTCCCGGTAGCCGGTGAGCGCGTCGGTGGCGCCGTTGCGAGCCGAGGTCACGGTGTCGCCGACCTTGGACTGGCGGACGTCCTTGACGCCGGTGATCAGGTAACCCACCTCGCCGACGCCGAGGCCCTGGGTGGCCTTCGGTTCCGGTGAGACAATGCCGACCTCGAGCAGCTCGTGGGTCGTCCCGGTCGACATCATCTTGATCTTCTCGCGGGGGTTGAGCTTGCCGTCGACCACGCGGACATAGGTGACCACGCCGCGGTAGATGTCGTAGACGGAGTCGAAGATCATGGCCCGCGCGGGCGCGTCGGCGTCACCCACCGGGGCGGGGACCAGCCGGACGACCTCGTCGAGCAGTTCTCGTACGCCGACGCCGGTCTTGCCCGACACCCGCAGCACGTCCTCGGGCTCGCAGCCGATGATGTGGGCGATCTCGCCCGCATAGCGGTCCGGGTCGGCGGCAGGCAGGTCGATCTTGTTCAGCACCGGGATGATGGTCAGGCCGCGGTCCAGCGCCAGGTACAGGTTCGCCAGCGTCTGCGCCTCGATCCCCTGCGCGGCGTCGACCAGCAAAACGGCGCCCTCGCAGGCCTCGAGCGCACGCGACACCTCGTAGGTGAAGTCGACGTGCCCGGGCGTGTCGATCAGGTGCAGGACGAACTCCTGGTCGTCGACCACCCACGGCAGCCGCACGTTCTGCGCCTTGATCGTGATGCCGCGCTCACGCTCGATGTCCATGCGGTCCAGGTACTGGGCCCGCATGTCGCGGTCGGCCACCACGCCGGTGATGCCCAGCATCCGGTCGGCCAGCGTGGACTTGCCGTGGTCGATGTGGGCGATGATGCAGAAGTTCCGGATCTGCGCCGGCGCAGTGAACGTCTTGTCGGCGAAACTGCTGATGGGAATCTCCTGGTGGCGGTACGTGCGCAGCACCTGCTGCGTCCCACCAGGGTATCGAGCCACCGCCCCATCGACACAATCGCTGGCTTGAATGACCCCCGGTCGCTGCGCTCCTGCCCGCCGGGAACTCACCTATGCTCGTTCCATGGCGTCGCTTGGGAAGACGTTTCAGCGCATCGCGGAGCAACTGGTGCTCAGCGAAGCGCCGAAGCTCGTCCGTCAGTTGCAGAAGTCCGACAGCCTGCCGCGCAGCATTCAGCAGGGCATCAAGATGGGCGTCGACGCGGGTATCAGCGTTCTCGCGGCCAATCAGGCAGCCCGGACGCAGCCCGCGCTGACCACTGGCCGCCCGGTGACCAAGCACAGCGTTCCGACCGCGCACCGGGCCCGCAGGGTGGTCTACGCCCCCAATCTCGACGGGCAGGCCGATCCGGGCGAGATCGTGTGGACGTGGGTCGCCTATGAAGAGGACCCGACGCGCGGCAAGGACCGGCCGGTGCTCGTCGTGGGTCGCGACCGGACCACGCTGCTCGGTCTGATGCTGTCCAGCCAGGACCGGCACGGCACCGACCGGGAGTGGATCGCCATCGGCACGGGCAGCTGGGACCACGAGGGACGCGCCAGCTGGGTGCGCCTGGACCGGGTACTCGACGTGCCCGAGGAGGGCATCCGCCGCGAGGGCGCCGTGCTCGACCGCGAGCGCTTCGACCTCGTCGCCCGACGGCTACGCGCCGAGTACTCCTGGTCCTGAGCCTCCCGCCGTTCCCCGGCGAGCGTGCGTGTCTGCGGGCGACACGCCGCGGCTGAACCCAAGTTCGCGCACGCTCAGCGCGGCTGCCGCCACATCGGGACCAGAGTCGGGCCGTCGGGCAGCGTGATCTCGCCGGTGACCTCGAACCCGAACCGCTGGTAATACGGCACGTTGTCGGGATTGCTCGACTCGAGGTAGGCCGGGGCGTACTCCGCATCGCAGCGGTCCAGGCGCGAGCGCATCAGTGCATTGCCGTAGCCCTTGCCGCGGACGGCGGGGTCGCTGCCGATCACCGCGAGGTACCAGTGCGGCTCCTCCGGATGGGCCTTCATCATCAGCTCTTCCGCCGCCATGCCGCGCGACATGGACGGGCCGAACGCGAGCAGCAGCCCCGGCATCGCGCGCAGCTGTTCGAGACGCGTCTGCCGCCACTGTCCCGGCGGATCCCACAGCGCCGCACCGCCGACGCCGAAGCCGTCCGACGCGACCTCGACGCCCCCACGGGACAGGTGGTGATGCTTGGTCAACGCAGCGAACAGCCGATGTAGCTTCCGCCTGCGGGCGTTGGCATTCGGCAGCATCCACTGCATCACCGGGTCGTCGTAGAAGGCCTTGCCCAACGTCTTCGACAGCGCGGGAACGTCGGCCCGTGACGCCGGCCTCACGTGCGGTTCGATCACGTACACACGATCCCACGATGAACGCGACGACGGCCACTGACCCAAACACGTTGCGGGATGGCCGCATAGCCGTCCTTCCGATCATGACGATCCGTACTCTGTCGGCCCCGCAGGCGCGTGCGTAGGTTCAGCGCCTGAGTGACCACCGAACCAGAGAGCCTTCATGATCGAGATAGAGAACCTGACCAAGCGGTTCGGTGAGCGAACGGTCCTCGACGACGTCTCACTGTCGGTGCGCTCGGGCGAGATCCTCGCGGTCGTCGGCCCGAGCGGTGCGGGCAAGAGCACGCTGTCGCGCTGCGTCAGCTTTCTCGAGCGACCGACGAGCGGCACCGTGCGCGTGGACGGCAAGGACTTCACCCGACTCGAGCGCGACGAACTCGTCGCAGCGCGCCGGAGCATCGGCGTCATCTTCCAGACGGCGCCGTTGCTTCGTCGCCGCACGGTCGCCGAGAACGTTGCGCTGCCCCTTGAATACCTCGGTGCGACGGACGATTCCACCACCCGGCGGGTGTCCGAACTCCTCGATCGCGTCGGGCTCTCCGACCGCAGCGCCTACTACCCGGCGCAACTATCGGGCGGTCAGAAGCAGCGGGTCGGCATCGCGCGCGCACTCGCACTGGGACCGTCGATCCTGCTCTCCGACGAAGCGACGTCGGGCCTGGATCCCGCGACCACGACGTCGATCCTCGGGCTGCTCGGTCATCTGCGCGACGAGTACGGCCTGTCGATCATCCTCATCACCCATGAGATGGAGGTGGTCCGCGAGATCGCCGACTCCGTTGCCCGCATCGAGGACGGCCGCATCATCGAAAGCGGCTCGGTCACCGACGTCATCCTCGACCCCACGTCGGCGCTGGCCCGCGAACTGCTCCCGGACCGTCCGCGTGTCGCGATCGACGTGCCCGGCGAGATCTGGGAGGTGTCCTACGCCTCGCGTGACGTTCCGCTGAACTGGTTGACGTCGATTCACACCGTCCCCGGCATCGCCGACGCCCACGTCGACGTCCTGTCCGCGAGCGTGGAGGCGATCCGCGGGGTCGCCGTCGGCCGCGCCGTGCTGTCGATCTCGCCGGCAGCGCCTGCGGGTTTCGCCGAGTACCTCGCCCAGCGGGGCCTGTTCGTCCGCACCGCCGGACGCGCCGCGGCTGCGACGGAAGCGGGGGCGGCGGCGTGATCCTCGCGGAGGACTTCAGCACCCCGTGGACCAACGTGCCTGCGCTGCTGTTGCCCGCGTACGGCGAGACGTGGGCGATGGTCGCCATCTCGATGACCCTGGTGGTGCTCATCGGCACGCCGCTGGGCGTCACGTTGCACAACACGTCGGAACTCGGCCTGTACCCGGATTCCAGGGTCTTCGCCGCGCTCAACACGATCGTCAACGTCGGACGCTCGCTGCCGTTCCTGATCCTGATGGCGGCGATCATCCCGGTGACGCGGTTCCTCGTCGGCACCACGATCGGCATTCCCGCGGCGATCGTGCCGATGACGGTCGCGGGCGTGCCGTTCTTCGCCCGGCTCGTGCAGAACGCCCTGCGGGAGGTGCGCTCCGACGTCACCGACATGGGACAGGTGTCGGGCGGCACCACCCTCCAGGTGATCAGGACCGTGCAACTGTCCGAGGCACTGCCTGCCCTGGCCGGCGCGTTGACGGTGAACGTCATCGCCATGATCGAGTACTCGGCCATCGCCGGATCGATCGGCGCGGGGGGTATCGGCAACCTCGCGATCACCTACGGCTACAACCGATTCGATCACAACATCATGATTGCCACGGTGCTGGTCCTCATCGTCACCATCCAGATCGTCCAGTTCGTCGGCGACCGCGTCGTCACGGCACTGACCCGCTGACCCCGCCCACACCACCCCACCCCAAGGAACACCCATGACCGACCCGACGAGTCAGCCGCACGGCCTCGACATCGAACTGAAGAAGAAGAAGAAGCGGTGGCCCTGGATCGCCGCTGCCGTCGCCGTGGTGGTGGCCATCGCGGGCGGCGTCTCCTACGCCACTCTCGCCAACCAGGACAAGCCATTCGGCACCACGCTCGACGTCGCGACGTGGAGCACTGACATCGCCGCCGAGAACCTGCTGCAGTTCATCGCCACCAACGTCGCTCCCGACCACGGCATCACGATCAACCCCGTGAAGATCGACAACCTGATCGAGATCAATCGCGCGGTCGACGCGGGCAACGTCGCAGGTAACTTCTTCGAGCATCAGCCGTTCCTCAACGACGCCATCGCCGCCAACGGGTTCGAGCTGACGCTGGCGGCGCCGACGTTCACGTGGGACCAGGCGACGTACTCCAACGAGTACGACAGCTGGAACGAGGTGCCCCGCGGCGCCAAGATCGCCCTGCGCGACGACCCCGCGGGGCAGGCGATCGCCCTGCTCGACTTGGCGCACGACAAGCAGATCACGCTGAAGCCGGGCAAGGACACCCTGCAGGGCCTCCCCCAACTGAGTGACATCGCCTCCAATCCCAAGGACTACCAGTTCGTTCAGGTTCCCATCGGTCAACTGGCACGCAGCCTCGCCGACGTCGACGCGATCGTCGTGCACATCTCCGACGTCTACGCTGCCGGGTTGACCGAGGACCAGATCCTCGCCCGCGAACCCGCCCCCAAGGGCAGCGAAGGCGGCCTCGTCGTCAGCAACAAGCACCTCGACGACCCGAACGTGCAGAAGCTGATCGCCACGTTCCAAGATCCGAGAATCGCCGACTACCTGCAGACCACGGACAACGCCCTCATCCGCGACACGCTCGGCCCCATCGACGCCGGGCCGGATGCCACGCAGGGGAATACGCCGTGACCAAGCGCCCGCTCTACTACTCGGCGTTCGTCATGAACACCGCATCGCATGTCCTACACGGTCTTTGGCGCGCTCCGGAGGCCCGGAACCACGACTTCAACTCGCTGCGGCATTGGACGTCGCTGGCGGCGCAGGTCGACGCGGCCGACTACGATCTGCTGTTCTTCGCCGACGTGTTCGGCCTGCGTCAGACGTGGAACGGCAACTGGCGCAAGGCAGTCGAGGGCGGTATCCAGATCCCCGTCAACGATCCATCCGTAATCGCGTCAGCCCTTGCCGCGGCGACCGATCACTTGGGCATCGTGTTCACCAGTTCGATCGTCCAGGACCACCCGTTCGACTTCGCCCGGCGGATGTCCTCACTGGATCACTACACCGACGGCCGGCTCGGCTGGAACATCGTGACCAGCTTCAACCAGAACATGTTCCGCAGCTTCGGACACGAGGGCACGCTGGCCCACGACGAACGCTACGAATGGGCCAACGAGTACGTCGACGTCGTCTACAAACTTTGGGAGGGTTCCTGGGACGACGACGCACTCGTGCAGGACAAGGCGGCAGGGATCCATTCCGATCCGGCGAAGATCCACAAGATCAATCACGTCGGCAAGCGGTACAGCGTCGAGGGTCCGCACTTCTCGTCACCGTCGCCGCAACGGACCCCCGTGCTGTTCCAGGCAGGGTCTTCGCCGGCGGGGCAGCTGTTCTCGGCGCGCAACGCCGAGGGCGTCTACATCAGCAGCCCCAACCCCGCCGCCGCGTACGGACTGACCACCGAGACCAGGGCCCTGGCGGCCGCCAACGGCCGCAACCCCGAGGACATCACGTTCGCTCAGGGGTTGTCGTTCGTCATCGGTGACACGCACGCCGAGGCGGTCCGCCGCAACGACGAACTCAAGCGGTACCTCGACCTCGAGGGCATCGCACTGCACGCGCTCGGCGACGCCGGGGTCGACGGAGGCAGCCTGTCGCTCGACACCCCGATCAGCGAACTCGGCGAGTTCACCGGCATCAAGAGCTTCATCCGCTGGGCGTCGGAGTCGTCGGGCAACGACGAACCGACGATCCGCGACATGGCGTGGGTGCTGGAGGGCGCCAACCGCGTAGTGGGGACGGCCAAGGAGATCGCCGACCAACTCGAGGAGTGGCGCGAAGCCGGTGTCGACGGCATCAACGTCTACCACGCGACGGTGCCGGGTTCGTTCGCCGAGACCGCCGACCGCCTCTTCCCGACGCTGCGCGAACGCGGCCTCATCTCGACCGACAAGTCCGGAACGCTTCGCCACAAGCTGCTCGGTCGCGGCGACCGGCTCCCCGACAGTCATCCGGCCGCGGCCTACCGCGGCGCGTTCACCGACAACGACCTGCTCAACGGCGTCGAATCCCGGGTCCTCACCCCTGGGTGATGTACGCCTCGAGCTGTTCCTGCTGGGCTTCGAGTTCCTCCATCCGGGTCTTGACCACGTCGCCGATGCTGACGATGCCGGTCAGGTGGCCGTCCTCCATCACGGGAACGTGGCGCACCCGGTTGTTGGTCATCAGGCCGCTGACGCCGTCCACGGAGTCGGCAGGCGTGCAGGTGATGACGTCGGTCGACATGATGTCGGCGACGGCATGCTCCAGCAGCTCCGCGCCGTGTGCGTGCAGGTTGCGCACCACGTCGCGTTCGGAGACGATGCCGACCGGACCGTCGGGGCCGACCACCACCATCGCGCCCACGTTGCGCGTGGCGAGGCCGGTCAGCAACTCGGCGACGGTCATCTCCGGTGACACGGTCAAGACCCCGGCACCCTTGTTCCTCAGCACGTCTGCGATCCTCATCGGAACCTCCCAAAGTGACGTGGATCACATTAGGTTAGGTCTTCCAGGCCCACCAGGAAACCCCCAGCTCGAATGGCACCGGAACACGTCACCCTCGGGCGGCGTTGCAGGGGTCGACCCACTCACCCCCATGGAGGGAATCACCCATGCCCGACACCGTCACACTCGGCGACCGATTGACGGTCAGCCCAATGGGATTCGGCGGCATGGCGCTGACCCCGGTCTACGGCGGCGAGATCGACGACACCGAGTCGATCGCGACCCTGCACCACGCCATCGACGTCGGCGTGACCTTCATCGACACCGCGAACGTGTACGGCGGCGGCGACAACGAGCGGCTGATCGCCAATGTCCTCGCCGACCGTCGCGACGAGGTGACGATCGCGACCAAGTTCGGCATCGACGGCAATCCCGCCGACCGAGCCGGCGGTGAGGTGCGGCCGCGGGGCGACGCCGCCTACGTGCGGCAGTGCGTCGACGAGAGCCTCGCGCGCCTGCGCACCGACGTCATCGACCTCTACTACATGCACCGGCGAGACGTCCGTGTCCCGATCGAGGAGACCGTCGGGGCGATGGCCGAACTCGTGACCGCGGGCAAGGTGCGTCACCTCGGCGTCTCCGAGACCACCGCCGCCGAGCTGCGCGCTGCCCACGCGGTCCACCCGATTGCGGCAATCCAGAGCGAATGGTCGATCTGGAGCCTCGATATCGAGCGCACCGTGGTGCCCACCGCGGTGGACCTGGGGATCGGCGTCGTACCGTTCTCGCCGCTCGGCCGCGGCTTCCTGACCGGCTCGGTGCGTTCGGCCGCCGATCTCGGTGAACGGGACTTCCGCAAGAACATCCCCCGCTTCACCGGTAGTGCGCTCGATGCGAATCAGGCCGTCGTCGCGGCAGTGGTCGACGTAGCCGCGGAAGTCGGTGCCACACCGGCCCAGGTCGCCCTGGCCTGGCTGCGCCACCGCGCCGAGACGTTCGGCGTGGCGTCGGTACCGATCCCGGGAACCCGGCGCGCTGCCCGCATCGACGAGAACCTCGAGTCGCTGTCGGTCAGCCTCAGCGCCGCCCAGATCGAAAGGCTGAGCGCGGCAGGCGAGTCCGTGTCGGGTGAGAGGTACGCCGACATGCGATCGGTGGGAACCGGGCGAGAGTGAGCGCCGTCGCCGACGGCGATAAGCGCACGTGCGGCCGCCCCAAGCGGTATACCCGTAGCCATGATCGAAGTCACCCTGCTGGGTACGGGCAGCCCGATTCCGGACCCGAACCGGGCGGGCCCGGCGACACTGGTCCGCGCGGGTGGACACACGTTCCTGACCGACTGCGGTCGCGGCGTCCAGCAGCGACTCGCCGCGGCGGGAAGTAGCGCGGGCGCGCTGACCGCACTGCTCCTGACCCACCTGCACAGCGACCACATCGCCGACCTCGGCGACCTCCTCATCACGCGGTGGATCACCACGTTCGACCCGGATCCCGCGCCGATCCTCGTCATCGGGCCGCCGGGCACCGCCGAGGTCGTCGACGCGACGCTCGCGGCCTTCGGCCACGACATCGGCTATCGGATCGCCCATCACGCCGACATCACCGGACCGCCGCGCGTCGACGTGCGCGAGCACACCGGCGGCGTGGTGTGGGAGCACGACGGCGTGGTGGTGCGCGCCGCTCCCACCGACCACCGGCCGGTCGCCCCGACGGTCGGCTTCCGCATCGAGCACGACGGGGCGTCGGTGGTACTCGCCGGCGACACCGTGCCTGTCAGAGCCTCGACGACTTGGCCTCCGGCGCAGGCGCTCTCGTCCACACAGTGATCCGCAAGGACGTCGTCGACGCACTTCCGCAGCAGCGCATCCGGGACATCTGCGACTACCACTCCTCGGTCGAGGAGGCCGGTGCGACGGCGGCCCGGGCCGGTGTGGGCATCCTGATCCTCACGCACTACGTGCCCGGGATCGCCCCCGGCCAGGAGGAGGACTGGCGCGCACTGGCTGCGACCACGTTCAGCAGGCAGATCGAACTCGGCGACGATCTGCACCGTGTCGAGGTGCACCCCGGCGTCTGCGCTCCGTCCCCCGCCGACGTCACGCCAGCCGGGTGATCTCCACGATGACGTCGAGGTCGGTGGACCCTTCACCGGAGTAGATGCCCTTGAGCGGACTGACGTCGGCGTAGTCACGGCCGACGCCGACGCTGACGTACTGCTCGTTGATGTGCTTGTCGTTGGTGGGGTCGTAGTTCCACCACCCGCCGGTCCACGCCTGGATCCACGCGTGGCTCTCGCCCTCGATGGTCTCCCCTACCGCGGCCTCACGTTTCGGATGCAGATAGCCCGACACGTAACGCGCGGGGATCCCCATGCTGCGCAACAGGATCAGGGTCAGGTGCGTGTAGTCCTGGCAGACGCCCTTGCCCTCCCGTAGCGCGTCGAGGCCCGAGGAGTGCACACCAGTGGTCCCAGGAACGTAGGCGAGTTCGCCGTGCACCCAGTTCGCCGCCGCGACGACGGCCTCCCTCGGTGCGTGCTCCTTGGCGATCTTCTGCCCCACCCGCGCCAGACGCTTGCTCTCGGGCGTGTACTGGGTGCCGGTCAGGATCTCGTCGAAGCGGTCGATCACCGCCTCGGTTTCCAGGTCCTCCCACGTCACGTCGTCCTCGGGCATGACGCCCTCCTCGGTCTCGACGACCGACGACGAGGTCACCTCGAGTTCGGTGTGCGGAGCGTGCAGGTCGAACGTCGTTACCGCGGTGCCCCAGTAGTCGACGTACCGGTAGGACCGCGTCGCCGGCACCGTCTCGACCCGGTTGAGGATGACGTTCTGTCGGCTGTCCGATCGTGGAGTCAGCCGGGCCTCGTTGAACGACGCGGTCACCGGCGACTTGTACGCATACCCGGTGGAATGGACGACTCGAAGACGCCACATGTCTAGACCTCGCCCTCTTCGATGACCAGTGTGCCGTCGCGGCCGGCATCGCTCCACGCCACCCACGGGGCGGAGTGAAAGTACTCCAGCGCCAACGCTTCTCCGATGTCGGCACAGGTCTGCTGCAGGTCGCCCAACCGGGTCTCCAGTGACTCGAGCAGGACACCGGGGCGCAGGAACTCCAGTTCGCTACGCGCGCGGCCGAGCAGGCGCTGGGCCTCGGCCGTCGCACCGACGCGATTGAGCCTGCGGTGGTGCAACTCGTCGAGGCTGTGCTCGGCCAATCGCAGCGAGTACATGACCGAGCGCGGGAACAGGCGGTCGAGCATCATGAACTCGACGACGCGACCGGCGTCGAGCACGCCGCGGTAGGTACGCAGATAGGTGTCGTGTGCGCCCGCCGAACGCAGGACCGTCACCCAGGCCGGTGACGACGCGCTGTCACCGACACGCGAGAGCAGCAGCCGCACGATCATGTCGACGCGTTCGATCGCGCGGCCGAGCACCATGAATCGATAGCCGTCGTCGCGGGACAACGTCGAGTCGGCGAGCCCGGCGAACTGCGCAGCGCGTCCCTCGATGTAGGACAGGAACTCGTGCGGTCCGAGACGCTTGGCCGCGCGCTCCCGCTCGGGCAGGGCGTTGTAGGTCGTGTTGAGGCACTCCCAGATCTCGGTGGACGTGACTTCGCGTGCGCCGCGGGCATTCTCACGTGCCGCCGAGATCGAGTCGACGATCGAGCAGCCACCGTGGGTGTCTCGGCTGAACGCCACCAGGTCGGTCAGCGACCAGAGGTCGAGTTCGGTGTCCGGCGGCTCGATGCCCAGCACCTTCAGCAGCGTCCGCGAGGCCTGGTCGGGGTCGACGCTGGAATCCTCCAGCAGCTGATGCACGGTGACGTCGAGGATCCGAGCGGTGTCGTCGGCCCGCTCGACGTAGCGGCCGATCCAGTAGAGCGATTCTGCGTTGCGCGCCAACATCAGTGCATCACCTGTTGTTGCTGCTGCTGTTGCTGCTGCTGATCCTGGGTGCCCATCGTCATCGACTGCTGCTGCGGCGGTGAGCCGTCGCCGTTCTTGTCCCCCTTGCCTGCCCTGGGTAGCGCGCGCACGACTTCGGCGGCCGCCAGCTCGCGGTCGGCGGCCGAGGTCCGCGACGCGAGCACCCAGGTGTCCTTGGAGCCGCCGCCCTGGCTGGAGTTCACCACCAGGGACCCCTCGGGCAGCGCCACGCGGGTCAGCCCGCCGGGCAGCACCCACACGTCGTCGCCATCGTTGACCGCGAAGGGCCGCAGGTCGACGTGCCGCGGGGCCAGCTGGTCGTCGATCTGCGTCGGCACGGTGGACAGCTGCACCACCGGCTGGGCGATCCAGCCGCGCGGCTCGCTGCGGATCTTCTTGCAGATCGTGGCCAGCTCCTTCTCGGAGGCGTCGGGGCCGAACACGATGCCGTAGCCGCCCGAGCCCTCGACGGGCTTGATCACCAGCTCGGCGACCCTGTCGAGGACTTCTTCGCGTTCCTCGTCGAGCCAGCAGCGGAAGGTGTCGACGTTGGCGAGCAACGGCTTCTCACCGAGGTAGTACTCGATGATCGTCGGCACGTAGGTGTAGACCAGCTTGTCGTCGCCCACGCCGTTGCCCACGGCGCTGGAGATCACGACGTTGCCTGCCCTCGCCGCGTTCAGGATGCCCGCGACGCCGAGCACGGAGTCCGGCTTGAAGTGCATCGGGTCGAGGAACTCGTCGTCGATGCGCCGGTAGATCACGTCGACCTGACGCTCTCCCTCGGTGGTGCGCATGTAGACGGTGTTGTCGCGGCAGAACAGGTCGCGGCCCTCGACGAGTTCGACCCCCATCTGCCGGGCGAGCAGCGAGTGCTCGAAGTACGCCGAGTTGTAGACGCCGGGTGTGAGCACGACCACGGTGGGATCGGCCTCGTTGGACGCCGCGGCGTTGCGCAACGCACGCAGCAGGTGCGAGGCGTAGTCGCCGACCGAGCGGACCCTGTGCGTGGCGAACAGGTTCGGGAAGACCCGGGCCATCGTGCGCCGGTTCTCCATCACGTACGACACACCCGACGGCGAGCGCAGGTTGTCCTCCAGCACCCGGAACGTGCCCTGGGCGTCGCGGACCAGGTCGATGCCCGCGACGTGGATGCGCACGCCGTTGGGCGGGACGATGCCCGCGGCCTCCCGGTGGAAGTGCTCGCATGACGTGATCAGCCTGCGGGGGATGACCCCGTCGCGGAGGATCTCCTGCTCGCCGTAGATGTCGCTGAGGTACATCTCGAGCGCCTTGACCCGCTGCTTGATGCCGCGCTCGAGCTTCGACCACTCGGCCGCCGAGATCACCCGGGGCACCAGGTCCAGCGGGAAGGGGCGCTCCTGACCGGACAGGGAGAAGGTGATGCCCTGGTCGATGAATGCGCGGCCGAGGGCGTCGGCGCGGGCCGCGAGTTCCGACGCGTCCGACGGCGCGAGTTCGGCGAAGATCCCCTTGTACGGCCCCCGCACGTTGCCTTGGGCGTCGAACATCTCGTCGAACGCCTGCGAGTAATTGCCGACGCTGTTGTATCCGTCGAAGATGCCGTCGTACCGTTTGGATGCCCGCGAGTTCGAGCGTGTCGACCGGCCGGTGTCTGCTGGCAATGTTCGGAGACTCACAGGTGACATGCTGCCCCAACTGCGCCGGGTCGGCTGACCACGGGCTTCGCTTTGGGCATTTCCCCGGTGCGCTGGTAATCTGAACCGTCGCTGCCCCGCAGGGCGCCCATACTCGACCATCCCGATACGTAATTCGAAGGACTGACGCGTGGCCAATATCAAGTCGCAGGAAAAGCGCATCCGCACCAACGAGCGTGCTCGGCTGCGCAATCAGTCGGTGAAGTCCGAACTTCGCACGGCTGTCCGCGGGTTCCGCGAGGCCGTCGACGCAGGTGAGAAAGACAAGGCAGGCGAGATGCTGGCGTTCGCGACGCGCAAGCTCGACAAGGCCGCCAGCAAGGGTGTCATCCACAAGAACCAGGCCGCCAACAAGAAGTCGGCGCTGACGATCGCGTTCAACAAGATCGCCGGAGCCTAGCTCCCCCGCGGGCTCAGTTCCCGCCGGCCAGCTCGGCGACCTTTCGCACCGCAGCCTCGAGGGCGTAGTCGGCATCTGCCGCTGCGCCCTTGACGTCTGCATTGAGGGTTGCGACCAGCCGCATCGCCTCGGCCACCGAATCCCGGTCCCACCGACGCGCTTGCCGCTGCACCTTCTGCACCCGCCACGGCGGCATTCCCACTTCACCGGCCACCTGATGGTGGTTCCCTGACAGCGGCGCGATGCGGGCAATCGAGTGGACTGCCTCGGCCAGCGCGTCGGCGAGAACCACGTGCGCCTCACCGCCCATCACCGCCCACCGCAGGGCCTCGGCCGCTCCCTCGACGTCGCCGGTGACCGCCATGTCGGCGATCACGTAGCCCTTCACCTCGGCCTTGCCGTTGTGGTAGCGACGGACCGCGGCGACGTCCACCTCGCCACCAGTGTCGGCGACGAGTTGCGAGCATGTGGCCGCGAGTTCGCGCAGATCGGATCCGACGGCGTCGAGTAGTGCGGTCACCACGTCGTCACCCACCTTGACCCGGTGGGTACGGAATTCGCGTTTGACGAAGTCGGCGCGCTCGGAGGGCTTCGTCAGCTTTGCGCAGGGATGCACCTCGGCGCCGATCTTCTTCAGCTGATCGGCGAGCGACTTGGCGCGGCCGCCACCGGTGTGCACCACGACCAGCACGGTGCCCGGCGGGAGATCGGCTGCCGCCTCGCCGATGAGCGTCACCGCCTCCTTGCCCGCGTCAGCGGCAGACTCGAGCACCAGCACGCGTTCGTCGGCGAACAGCGACGGGCTGAGCAACTCCGCCAGCTCGTTCGGGCTGATCTCGCCGGCCCGCATGCGGTTCACCGGCACGTCGTGGGTGCCGGCGTCCTTGCGCGCGATGCGGAGCACGTCGGACACCGCCCGTTCGACGAGCAGTTCTTCGTCACCCAGAACGAGGTGCAGTTGCGTCACGCCACGATGGTGTCACGGCCCGCCGACGTCGCCCGCCGCCGCCCACGCCGTCGCGCCGACGGCGCACCACAGCAGGATCACCCGGCCCCATCGCCAACGCCACAGCACGATCGAAGTAACCACCGTCGACGCGACGAACACCACGCCCGCCAAACCCGAAGGCACCGGAAGTGCCGCGCCGGGAACCGATGCGGCCCACTGCGCGACCCGAAGCAGCCACCACAGTTGCGGCCCGGTGAACCGGATCAGTAGCCCCGCCGCGTCGGGCCAGGCACTGCAGATCGCCGCCGCCGCCGTTCCCAGGACGGTGATCGGGGCGATGACGACCGTGACCGCGAGATTGGCGAACACGGCGACGATGCTGAAGGCACCCGAGATCCCGGCGACAAGGGGCGCGGTGATCAGTTGTGCGGCAACGGCCACGCACACCGCGTCGGCGAGCGGCTTTGGCCACCGCCGCGCGACGAGCGCAGCCGACCACGCCGGAGCGATGAGAACCAGTGCGGCAGTGGCCGATACCGACAGCGCGAAGCCGACGTCGACGGCCATCTCCGGCCAGCCGATCAGCACCACGAGGATGGTCGCCGCGAGCGCGGGAATCGCCTGCCGCCTACGGTGCGAGACCACCGCCAGCAGCGTGACGGCGCCCATGATCGCCGCGCGCAGCACGCTGGCCGTGGGCTGTACCACCACGACGAACGCCACCAGGGCGATGGCCGCCAGGGCGACGGCGATGCGTGGCCCCACCACCATGGCCGACAGCAGCACCGTGCCGCAGACGATGGTGACGTTGGCGCCCGACACCGCGGTCAGGTGGGCGAGCCCAGCGATGCGAAAGTCGGCGACCGTCGTCTGCGCGACGGCCGAGGTGTCGCCGAGCGTCAACGCCGGCAACATCACCGCCTGCTCCGGCGGCAGGACCGCGCGAGCAGTCTCGGCGAAGTCACGTCGCACCGTCGCGGCGACGCGGTGTACCGCACCGGCCTCGCCGAGGCGAGGCTCGCCACTGGCCGACAGCACGGCCACGGTCAGGTCCCGACGGGCAGGCTTTCCCACGCGGGCGCGGAAGTCGGCCGGGCGGCCCGCGGTCACGTCGCCGTAGCCGACCACCGAGGCGAACACCAGGACGCGGCCGGACTGCGGATGGCCGTCGACGGCGCGCAGCGCGGCTCGGAACATCATCCGCGAGCCCGCGACCACCCGGGGCGTCTCGACGGGTACCGCAGTCACCGAGACCGTGTCGCCGATCCGGTCCGCGATCGGGTGGTGCTCGACGGCGTCGACGCGCAGCGCAACCGAGCAGGCGAATGCGGCACCGACCAGCCCGACCGCCGCCACCGCAGGCCACCAGGGCCGGGCTCCGTCGACGTCGTTGCGCAGGCGGATCGACGCCCACGCCGCGGCCGCCGTCGCGATCACCACGACGGCGACCGCAGCCGCCACGTTCCACAGGATTCCCGTCGCCGTGACCGCCCAGGCGGTCAGCGCCGCCGGCACCAGCCGGAGATCGACCCCGGCCGCCGCCGCTCCGGCGCCTGTCACGATCGGCGCTGTCACACATGGACCAGGTCACGCAGCTTCTCCAGCCGCGCAGGGCCGATGCCGTCGACTTCTCCGAGCTGCTCGACGCCCGTGAAGGGCCCGTTCGCGTCGCGCCAGGCCACGATCGCGGACGCCGTCACCGGGCCGACGCCGGGGAGTTCGTCGAGCTGCTCGACGGTTGCGGTGTTGAGGTTCACCGGACCGGGAGCGGCCTCGGAACTGCCCGCTGCCGCGGGGTCGGCGTCGCCCGGCGCCGAGGTGATCGAGCTGCCCATCGCCGGCGGCGCACCGGGCGGGCCCGCGATGCCGACGAGGATCTGCTCACCATCGGCCACCCGGCGAGCCACGTTCAGACCGAGGAGGTCCGCACCGTCGAGTACACCGCCCGCCGCGGCCAGCGCGTCGTCGACCCGCGCACCGGCCGTCAGCGTCACCAGCCCGGGCCGGTGCACCAGACCGACCACGCTGACCACGACGGGTTGCTCAGCGGCCGGGGATGGCGGGGCGGGTGCGGTCGAAACCATCTGCACCGGTGGCAGATTCGCCGACACGACCGGCGGCGGGTCGTTGCCCGCCAGTGTCACCACCGTCACCAGCACGGCGACGACGCCGACCACGGACAGTCCGATGACACCGGCCCGGCCTGGGTCGGCCCGCAGCGCGGTCAGCCACTGCGCCCGGCCGGTCGGCGGGGCGTCGGGCAGCCACCGCGCCAGCGAGGTGTCCGGCGCCTCGTCGTCGGAGTCGTCGGTCGCGGACCCGTCGGTGCCGGAGAGGCGGCGCTGCGCCCTGTCGGTGGGTTGTTCGGTACGCATGGCGTGACCGTAGGCGCGCCGCGCGACGCACTTCGGTCCTCAGATGCCGCGGGACGGGTCGCTCGTGGATGAACTCGGCACTGGGGATGACGTCGTGCCCAGAGCGGCTACCAGCCGTCGGACCGCCAGCAGGTCCAGTCGATCTCGACGAGCGCTCCGACGGCGAGACCCGTGACGCCCACGCACGTGCGCGAGGGCAGCCTGTCCGGGAACCACGGCGCGTAGGCGTCGTTGAACGCGGCATAGTCCGACCAGTCGATCAGGTAGGCGCGGACCGAGACGACGTCGGACAGCGAGCCGCCGCACAATTCGGTCACGCGCAACAGATTGCGCATCACCTGGTCGGTCTGGGTCGCGACGTCCGATCCGACCACGGCGCCCGTGGAATCCGTGGGCATCTGCCCGGTGACGTAGAGGGTCTCGCCCGCGGCCGTGGCGTGCGCGAACGGCGCGACGCCTGGCGGAACGCCCTCCTCGGGCGTGAACGTGAACGAGCGGATACCGGTCACGCCGCGGAACCCCGTCGCGGCAGGAAGTGCTGCATCGCACAGATCATGCCAGGGTGGCGGTCCCACGGTCGCGGGAACGTCGCTGGCGTATACATGTTCACCGAGGTGTCTACTGAGCCGCCGTCGCCCGATCGTCCCAGGAGTCGCGAATGACCACCGACCGACCGCTGAAGGTGATCCAGTGGACCACCGGCAACATCGGCAGACGCTCCTTGCACGCGATCATCGGACGCTCCGACATGGAACTCGTCGGGGTGTATGCCCACGGCGCCGACAAGGTGGGCGTCGACGCCGCTCAGCTGGCCGGGTGGCCGGAGCCGACGGGAGTGACGGCCACCGACGACGTCGACGCACTCATCGCCCTCGGAGCCGACGCCTGCTGCTACAACCCGCTGTGGCCCAGCGTCGACGAGCTGGTCCGCCTGCTCGAGGCCGAGGTGAACGTATGCTCGAGCGCGGCGTGGATCACCGGCGGCAAGCAGTCACCCGAGGATCTCGACCGCATCCGAAAAGCCTGCGAGACGGGACGTTCGACCATCTTCGGCAGCGGGGCGCATCCCGGCATGACGAACATGGTCGGCATGGTGCTCTCCGGGGCGTGCGAGGCCGTCGAGCAGATCCGCATCACCGAGTCGGTGGACTGCTCGACCTACGAATCCGCAGGCACTCAGTCGGCGATGGGGTTCGGGCAGGATCCCGAGACGCCCGGTCTGGCCGAGAACGTGCGCCGCGAGAGCGAGGTGTTCGCCGAGTCGGCTGCCATGATGGCCGACGCCATCGGCGCCACGCTCGACCGCATCACCTTCGACGTGGAGTTCACCGCCGCCACCGGTGACAGCGACCTCGGGTTCATGCAGATCCCGGCGGGCACCGTCGGAGGCGTGTACGGCTACCACCGCGGGTGGGTGGGTGAGAAGAACGTCGTCAGCGTCGGATTCAACTGGACCATGGGCAGCCACGTCACCCCGCCCAAGCCGCTCGAGCACGGCCACGTCATCCAGGTCTACGGCACGCCCAACATGCGCACCGTCCTACATTGCCTGCCGCCCAAGGGCTGGACCGAGCCCGGCTTCATGGGCCTCGGCATGATCTACACCGCGCTGCCGGTGACCAACGCGGTCCCGGCCGTCGTGGCCGCGGCGCCGGGCATCGTCACGCTCAAGGATCTGCCGCCGGTCACCGGTCGCTTCGTCGGCTAGAAGCGCGTCGACAGCGTCGCCAGCCCGGGCCCGTCGAGGTCGCGCAACCCGTCGGCCCGTCCTGCCATCGTCATCAGCAGCGCCTCGCCGGAGCCGCAAACCTCGGGCCCCTTGCCCGCGGCCCAGTCCAGGTCGGTGGCGACGAGTCGGACGCCCCTGGCGCGCCAGGCACCACGGATCAGCGGCGCGGTTCGCGCGAAGTCCAGTGCGACACGCAGGCGGTCGGCGGCGACGATGCGCGGCATCGCCAGTGGACGCCGGATGTCCTGTTGGTGGATCATGTTGTCGGTCAGTGCGATTCGCCCGCCGAAGCCCGCACCGAGGCCCGACGGCATGGCATGCCGGCGCATCATGTCGACCAAGTCGTCGGTCGAGCGATCGGACAGGTGGTCGACCGCCAGTGCGTTGATGCGATCGACGACCAGGAACCCGCGCAGGAACCGCGTCACCAGGGCCGCGGTGGACAGCCCCTCATAGCTCATCGTGTGCGCGACCACGTCGCGCGCCCGCCATTCCGGGCACAGGGTCGGGGCCAGCCACTGCTCGGCGGTCAGGCCGCCGAGGAAGTCGGCGAACTCCAGTCGCTCGTCGCGGGCCAAGGTCAGCGCGTCCATGCCACACCCCTACCCGTCCACCGTCACGCACACGCCGACGGCGCCGCCACCGACGTGCACGGCCAGGACCGGTCCCATGTCGGCGACGGTGAGCGACTCCACCTGCGGCAACCTGTCGGTCAGTGCCGCGCCGATGACGTCCGCGTCGTCGTGGTTGTCGACGTGGTGTACGACGATCGACGCGCTGCGCTCCCCCACCACGTCGGCGACCGCGTCCACCAGCGCGGCATGTGCCTTCGACGTCGTGCGAATCCGTTGCAGAAGAACCAATCTCCCATCGACGTCGAGATGGAGGAGCGGTTTGAGCGATAGTGCGGTACCCAGCCAGGACGTAGCGGTGCCGATGCGGCCGCTGCGGCGGAGGTTGTCGAGACGGTGCACCACGATGAACGCATGCCCCCGCGGCACCGCTGAACGGGCGGCTTCCTCGACGGCGTCGAGGTTCGCGCCGGTTCCGGCCGCCCGGGCCGCCGCCACCGCCACGAAGCCGACGCAGGCCGCGGCCGAACGCGAGTTCACCACGCGCACGGCCGATCCGAACTCGCGGGCCACGGTGCGCGCGGTGCTGAAGGTGCTCGACAGCGCAGCAGAGAGGTGCACGGCCACGACGCCGTCTCCCCCGCTGGCGGCCAAGGCCTCCCGATAGGTCTCGGCGAGGTCCGCCGGAGAGGCGCCCGACGTCGTCACGTGGCTGCGGTCGTGGATGTCGTTCGGAACCGGATCGACGTCGTCGCGCATGTCTTCGCCGTCGAGCAGAACGTGCAGCGGCACCCGGCGAATACCCCAGCGGTCCAGCACGTCTGGACCCATGCGCGCCGACGAATCGGTCACCACGACGACGGCCATGGTCAGTTCGCGCCCGCGGCGGGCACGCCGGCGTCGGCGAGTGCCTTCATCATGAGGTCGGCGACGTTGCGGTGCGCCTCGAAGTTCCAGTGGATGCCGTCGGGATTCCCGCGCCCGCTCATCACCTCGTCGCCCACGGCGGCCTTGAGGTCGACCACCGGCACGTCGTGCTCGGCGGCCCACCCGGTGATCGCGGCGACCGTGCCGTCCCGCCATCGGTGCGAGTTGCCGTAGGTCTCTGCGACGTGCACCGAAGGAATGCACGCGACGAACGGTATTCCGGGGCGGTTGAAGTCGATCGCAGCGCGGGTCTGCTCAAGGTACTCGACGGAGAGCTTCGGCGGTAGGGCCGGTCGCGCGACCGGGGAGAACCTCGGCTGGACCCACCCGTAACCGTCTCGCACCCACCGCCGCAGCAGCGGTGGACGGACGTAGCGGATCATCTCCCGCAGCGCCGTGGGAAGCGGCGACGGCAGCGAGTCCATGCCGCAGGTCGCGAAGACCACGGCACCGGCCCGCGGCAGCGCCGCCCACGACCGTGGGTCCTGAATCGCCGCCCACCACACGTCGCGGCAGGTCCAGCCGATGCGACCGATCAGCTCGACGTCCCAATCGAGTTGCTCTGCAACGATGTTTGGCCAGATGCGCGGATCGTCGGAGGGCAGTCCGCCGGTCGGGCCGTAGTAGGACAGCGAATCGCAGAACACGAGCAGGGTTGGGCGGCGAAGGGGAACGACCGGCTCAGAGGACATCGCTGGCGACCTGCGCCGAGGCGTTCCACACGTCGAGACGCCAACGGATGTCCTCGAGTGGAGCGTCGTCGGAGGAGTGGCCGGACAGCTGGACCCAGCTCGCGTTGCCCATCCCACCCAGCACGGGCCAGTTGTCGACGGGCAGGCCGAGGATCGCCCCGGTGAGCGCCGCGATCAGGCCGCCGTGCGCCACCAGGACGACCGGTCGATCGGGTTCGCCGACGCCCCACTCCGCCTGTCCGGCAATGAGTTCGGCGATCAACGGCATGCTCCGCGCTGCCACGTCGACTCGGCTCTCACCACCGTGCGGGGCCCACCGCGCGTCGTCGCGCCACGCCAGCCGGGCACCCGGAGCGATGGCGTCGACCTCGAGGTGGGTCATGCCCTGCCAATCACCCAGGTGCGTCTCGCGCAGCCGGACATCGGTGCTGACCGGCAATCCCGCCTGTTCACCGAGTGCGACCGCGGTGTCGAGAGCCCGGCGCAGATCCGAGGAGACGATGAGCAGGGGTTCGCGCTTGGCGAGCAGCTCGGCCGCAGCGACGGCCTGGGCGCGGCCCAGCTCGGAGAGGTCGGTGTCGAGCTGACCCTGCATGCGGCTGCCCGCGTTGTACTCGGTCTGGCCGTGGCGCAACATGACCAGCCTGCGGACTCTCACTCCCGGCCCTCGGGCAGGGAGTCGCCGTGGCCGTCGAGGTCGACGGGCACCAGCGGGCAGTCACGCCACAACCGGTCGAGGGCGTAGAAGTTCCGCTCGTCCTGATGCTGGATGTGCACCACGATGTCGACGTAGTCGAGCAGCACCCATCGACCCTCGCGCGTGCCCTCGCGGCGGGCGGGCTTGAACCCCGCGGCGCGCATCTTCTCCTCGACCTCGTCGACGATGGCCTTGACCTGCCGATCGTTGGAGGCGGAGCCGATCACGAAGACGTCGGTGATGACCAGCTGTCCCGACACGTCGATGACGACGACGTCGTCGGCCAGCTTGGACGACGCCGCCCGGGCGGCAACGGTGGCCATCTCGACGGCCTCGACAGACGCACTCACGATGGGGTCCTTCCAACAAGGGTGGGGGTGCGGTACAGGCCGCGTTTGGAGACGTACTGCACGACGCCGTCGGGCACCAGGTACCAGATGGGCCTGCCGGTCACCGCCCGGTCGCGGCATTCGCTCGACGAGATGGCGAGCGCGGGTACCTCGACGAGATTCAGCGCATCAGGCGGTAGTTCCTTCATCGCCGCCTCGATGTGCTCACCGTCCAGGGCGTAGCCGGGCCTGCTGACGCCGACGAAGCGTGCCAGGGAGAACAAGTCCTCCCAGTTCTGCCAGCTCAGGATCGAACCGAGCGCGTCGGCACCGGTGATGAAGTACAGGTCGGTGTCGGGGTGGGCGGCGGCCAGGTCGCGCAGCGTGTCCTTGGTGTACGTCGGTCCGCCGCGATCGATGTCGACCCGGCTGACCGAGAAGCGGGGATTGGCTGCCGTTGCGATCACCGTCATGAGGTAGCGATCCTCGGCGGCGGTGACCGAGCGGTCGCGCTTCTGCCACGGCTGGCCGGTCGGTACGAACACGACCTCGTCCAAGTCGAACAGATCGGCGACCTCGCTGGCCGCGACGAGGTGACCGTGGTGGATCGGGTCGAAGGTCCCGCCCATCACTCCCAGCCTGCGTCGAGTCACGAATAGGCAGCTTACGGCAGTGATCGGCGCGGCTTCCGACCGTCTCGATCGGGCAAACGTGTCGGTGCCGGTCCGTATAATTACGAAGTGACGGACGTACAGATCACCGTAGCTGCCAACCACACCATCTCGGAACGCCCTCAACGGGCCACCGTGTCGGCCTCCATCGATCTGAATGGGCCGAGGCCGGACGCCGTGTTCGAGGCTATGTCGGTCGAGCTGCACTGGGTGCGACAGTCGATCGACGAGATGTACGACCCCAGCAGCGGCCCGGTGACGTGGTTCGCCATCGACCAGATACGCAGGAGCAGCTACCGGGTCCGCGACCAGGAGGACGAACCCCCTCGCACGGTCTTCACGGCGGCTGCCCAACTCGAGGTCAAGTTCTCCGACTTCGAAGCACTCAGCAAGTGGATCTGGTGGACCGCGAGCGTCGACTCGCTACGCGTGCAGACCATCGATTGGGCACTGACCGCTGCGCGGCGCAGCGAGATCGAGCGCGATGCGCGGATGCAGGCGGTTCGCGATGCCGTGCAGCGCGCTCAGGACTACGCAGACGCACTCGACCTGGGGCGGGTGGCCGCCCGCCAGGTAGAGGATCGGCACCGATATGCCTCCGACGAGGTCACGACCAGCAACCGGGTCCGACAGTCGGAGGTGGACGACTGGCATCTGAGACCCCGGCACATACGCGTCGGAGTCGATGTCAAGGCGGTGTTCACCGCGTCGGCTAGACCGGCAGCAGCTGGTCGATGACGCCGGCGAGCTGCTTGGCCGACCGGCACTCGTGCATCGTGATGACGCCCTCGTAGCGCGGTACCGCCGAATCCCCGCTACCCCACAGGTGCTTGGGCTCGGGGTTGAGCCAGTGGGCGTGCCTGCTGGCCTTCACCATGTGGGTCAGCAGATCGACCTCGGGGTTGCGGTAGTTGTTGCGGCCGTCGCCGAGCACCAGCAGCGAACTGCGCGGCGAGAGCACATTCGGGTACTTGTCGAGGAACGACACGAACGCGTGGCCGTAGTCGGAGTGGCCGTCACGGGTGTAGACACCGGCCTCGCGGGTGATCCGCTGCACGGCGACCGCGAGGTCGGCCTCCGGGCCGAACAGCTCGGTGACCTCGTCGGTGGTGTCGATGAACGCGAAGACCCGCACGCGGGAGAACTGCTGGCGCAGCGCACTGACGAGCATGAGCGTGAAGTGGCTGAACCCCGCAACCGAACCGGACACGTCGCACAGGACGACCAGTTCGGGCCGGGCTGGGCGCGGCTTCTTCAGCACGACGTCGATGGGCACGCCACCGGTCGACATCGACTTGCGCAGCGTCTTGCGCATGTCGATCTCACCGGCACGGGCACGGCGTCTCCGCGCGGCCAGCCGGGTGGCGAGTGTGCGTGCCAGCGGTGCGACCACGCGCCGCATCTGGCGGAGCTGCTCGCCGGACGCTCGAAGGAACTCCACGTTCTCGCTGAGCTGCGGAATGCCGTACATCTGGACGTGTTCGCGGCCGAGTTGCTCGGCGGTGCGACGCTTGGTCTCGCCCTCCACCATGCGCCGCAGCTGCGAGACGCGCTTGGCGGCAAGGGCTTTGGCGATCTCCTGCTGCGTGGGCGTCGGGTCGTCGCCGTATCCGGCAAGCAAGCCGGCGAGCAGCCTGCCCTCCAGTTCGTCGAGCGCCATCGCCTTGAGAGCCTGATACGACGAGTAGGACGGACCGCGGCTGGAGTTGTAGCGGCCGAACGACTCCACGATCTGGGCGATCATCGCGGCGAGCCGGTCGTCGACGTTGGCCAGATCGGGGTTGTCGGTGAGCATCTGCACCAGCGCATCGCGCAGGCCCTCGATGTCCTGCGGCGGCGGACCGTCCGACTCGTCGTCGGCGCTGTCGTCGTCGACCACCGTCCTGGCGCCCAGCGCCGCCGGGAACCAGAGGTCGAACATCGCGTCGTAGGTCTCGCGGTGCTCCGCTCGCCGCATCACCGCGCACGCCAGACCCTCTCGCAGCACCTCGCGGTCGCCGAGCCCGAGCGTCGCCATCACGCGCCCGGCGTCGACGGTCTCCGACGGCCCGACCGCTATCCCGACCCCGCGCAGCGCCTCGACGAACTCGACGAGGTGGCCCGGAATGCCATGCGGGGCAAGCGGTTGGGGCGGTCGGGTGCGACGGGCGGCCATCGGAGCACTCCTCAGTTCAGCCGGAGTTCGCCGGATGCACGCTGTTGATCGGACTGGTGTTTGAGGACGACGCCAAGCGTGGCAGCGATCATCGCATCGTCGATGGTGTCCATGCCCAGGGCGAGCACGGTGCGACCCCAGTCGATGGTCTCGGCGACCGACGGCACCTTCTTGAGCTGCATGCCGCGCAGCACGCCGATGATGCGGACCAGTTCCTCGGCAAGGCGCTCCGGCAGCTCGGGCACCCTGGACAGCAGGATGCGGCGTTCGAGGTCCGGGTCGGGGAAGTCGATGTGCAGGAACAGGCATCGCCGCTTGAGCGCCTCGGAGAGTTCCCGGGTGGCGTTCGACGTCAAGAGCACGAACGGCGGCCGCTCGGCCTTGATGGTGCCGAGTTCGGGCACCGTGACCGCGAAGTCGGACAGCACTTCGAGCAGCAGACCCTCGATCTCGATGTCCGCCTTGTCGGTCTCGTCGATCAGCAGCACGGTCGGATCGGTGCGCTTGATCGCCGTGAGCAGCGGACGGGTCAGCAGGAATTCCTCGCTGAACACGTCCATCTTGGTCTGGTCCCAATCGCCCTGGCCGCCGGCGTTGCCCGCCTGGATGCGCAGGATCTGCTTGGCGTGGTTCCACTCGTAGAGTGCGCGGGCTTCGTCGACGCCCTCATAGCACTGCAGGCGAACGAGTTCGGAACCCGTGCAGGCAGCGACCGCGCGGGCGAGTTCGGTCTTGCCGACGCCCGCCGGGCCCTCGACGAGCAGCGGCTTGCCGAGCCGGTCGGCGAGGAATACGGCCGTCGCCGTCGCCGTGTCGGGCAGGTACCCGGTCTCGGCGAGGCGGGTCGCCACGTCGTCGATGTCGGTGAACAGCGGGACCGGTTGGGCAGAGGTGCTCATGGTCGGTTGGACTCCTGTCAGGCGGGGCGGATGTGGCCGTCTCCCCACACCACCCACTTGGTCGAGGTCAGTTCGGGCAGGCCCATGGGCCCGCGGGCGTGCAGCTTCTGCGTCGAGATGCCGATCTCCGCGCCGAAGCCGAACTGTTCGCCATCGGTGAACGACGTTGCCGCGTTGACCATCACGGCCGCGGCGTCGACCTCCCCCGTGAATCGTTCTGCGGCAGCGAGATCGGTCGTCACGATGGCCTCGGTGTGGCCGGTGCCGTATTCGTTGACGTGGGTGATGGCCGCGTCGATGCCGTCCACCACGGCGACCGCGATGTCCATCGACAGGAACTCGGCCCGCAGGTCGTCTTCGCTCGGGTCGTCGTGCACGGTGACACCCGCGTTCCGGAGTGCGTCGAGCAACCTCGGCACCGCGCGGTCGGCGATCGCGGCGTCGACGAGCAGCGTCTCGGCGGCGTTGCACACGCTGGGCCTGCGCGTCTTGGAGTTCAACAGGATGCGTTCGGCGACGTCGAGGTCGGCCGCCGCGTGAACGTACACGTGGCAGTTGCCGACACCGGTCTCGATGGTCGGGACCAGCGCGTCGCGGACGACGGCGTCGATCAGTCCCGCGCCTCCGCGGGGGATGACGACGTCGACCAGGCCGCGGGCCTGAATGAGGTGGGTGACGGTGGCGCGGTCCTCGCTGGGCAGCAGCGCAACGGCGTCGGCGGGCAGACCCTCGGCCACCAGCGCGGCGCGCAGTGCGGTGACGAGCGCCTCGTTGGAGTGCCTCGCCGACGAACTGCCGCGCAGCAGAGCGGCATTGCCGGACTTGAGCGTGAGCCCGAACGCGTCGACGGTGACGTTCGGCCTGCCCTCGTAGACCATGCCGACGACGCCGAGGGGCACGCGCTGCTGGCGGATCCGCAGTCCGTTCGGCAGTGTGCGGCCGCGCAGGACCTCCCCGACAGGATCGGGCAACCCGGCGACCTGGCGCAGTCCAGCCGCGATGCCGTCGACGCGCTGCGGGTTGAGCGCAAGGCGGTCCAGGATCGCTGCCGGGGTGCCTGCGGCGCGGGCGACGTCCAGATCGACCTCGTTGGCGGCGAGCACCTCGCCCACCGATGCCAGCACCGAGTCCGCCGCGGCGTGCAGCGCCCGATCCTTGGTCGCCGACGTCAGCGTGCCGAGGGTGCGTGCGGCGACTCTGGCGCGGCGCGCCGCGTCGTGGACCTGCTGGCGCAGGTCGGTGTCGGCGGGGGCATGCACGCTCATCAGGCCAGCGTATCGAGGTAACGCAGGTCGGGCCCGGTCGGGGTTACGGTATGGCCCGTGACAACGTCGGGCAATCGAGTGTGCGTGGTGGGCAGCGTCAACCTCGACCAGTCGATGCGGGTTCGATCGCTGCCGCGCCCCGGAGAGACCGTGCTGGCGGCATCCACGACCTGGTCGCCCGGCGGCAAGGGCGGCAACCAGGCCGTCGCCGCAGCGCGCGCGGGCGCGTCCGTCGATCTGGTCGCCGCTCTCGGCGACGACGACGCCGCGGCCAAACTGCGGGCCCATCTCAGCGGCAACGACGTGGGACTGGACGGCGTGCTCACCCTGCCGGGCGCCAGCGGTACCGCCGTGATCGTCGTCGACGACGGCGCCGAGAACCTGATCGTCGTCGCCCCGGGCGCCAACGCCCACCTGCATCTCTCCTCGCCTGCCGTCCGCGACGCAATCACCGCATCCGACGTGGTGCTGCTGTCCCTGGAGATTCCGGTGGACACCGTCCTGGCCGCGGCGCGGCTGGGCCGGGCGGGAGGCGCGGTGGTGATGGTCAACGCGTCGCCCGTCGGGTCACCCGCCGATCTCGAACGGTTGGCGTCGACCGTGGACGTCGTGATCGTCAACGACGCGGAGTCACGTGAGTGGCATTGGCCCGTCGATCATCTGGTCGTGACGCGGGGAGCCGACGGCGCCGAGTACCGCACGACCGATGCCCGCGTCACCGTCGGGGCGCCTGCGGTCGAGGCGATCGACACCACGGGAGCCGGTGACGTCTTCGCGGGCGTGCTCGCCGCGGGCTGGCACCTCGGGCCGGAGGTGGCGCTGCGCCGGGCATGCGCTGCCGGTGCGCTGGCCACGCTGGTGCCCGGTGCGGGTGACTGCGCGCCGACCGAGGAGGCCGTCGACGACGTGCTCGAGACCACCGATCCCGAGACCGCCAGTCCCGAACGAGGAGGAGCATGACCGCCACCGAGAACATTCCCCGCCCGCCGGACGGCGACTGGCTGGGCACCCCCTTCCTGCGCTTCGAGAGGGAGGGCCCGTTCGGGGTGGTGACGCTGGACCGACCCGAGGCACGCAATGCGATGACGCCTGCCATGTACTTCGGCATCCGCTACGCGGTGACCCACGTCGAGAACGACCCCGATCTGGCGGGTCTGCTGATCACCGGCACCGGCGACGTGTTCGCGCCCGGCGGCGACCTCGGCGGCGGTGACGGCGTCGACGACTGGATGTCCTTCGGCCCGGCGCTGTCGATGGACGTCACGCCGTTCGAGACCTTGCGGCAGTCGGTGAAGCCGGTGGTGTCGGCGGTCAACGGACTGTGCCAGGGCGGCGGCCTGCAGATCGCGATGTGCAGCGACATGGCGGTGGTGAGCGATCGGGCGACGTTCCGCGTACCGGAGCTCTACCGCGGGATCGCCGACACGTACTACAGCCAGATGCTGGCCCGGATGATCGGCCCGGTGCGCACCCGCGACCTGATGTTCACCGGTCGCACGCTCGACGCTCGCGAAGCAGTCGACTGGGGCATGGTGGCGCGGGTGGTGCCGCACGACGACCTGGGTGCAGTGGCGCGCGACGTTCTCGCGCAGTGCTGCCGCACGGCGCCCAAGGCGCGTCTGGTGGTCAAGTCGAGCCTGGACAACTACATGGGGCTGTTCGACCGGATCGGCATGAAGGCCTCCTACAGCGGACCGGAGGCCGTCGAGGGCTTCGTGGCGTTCAAGCAGCGCCGGGCCCCCGAGTGGGTGCACCCCGACCTGCGCACCGAGGGCAGGCTGTAGCTGCGCTCAGACCCTTGGCCTGCGTACGTCGTGGGCGATCGCCATCCCGATGCCTGACTCGAAGTCGGCAGCGGACTGACTGAGCAGCACGCGACTCCTGCTGGGCGACAACGCGACGGAGAGGAAGTGATGCGGCCGTCCGGTCGCGTGCGCCACGGAGTTCACCCGAATGACCGCAGCGCCGATCGCGGTGTCGAGCAGGTTGGCGATCCTCGGTCCCGCCACCTCGGCGGTCAGTTCGTGGTCGACCCCGTCGATCCCCACCCCTGCGCCGTACAGCAGTTCGAACAGCGAGGTGCCGGCCAGCGCCGGCTCGGTCACCGTCTCGGTGAGGTGTTCCGGCAGCCACACCTCGGTGACCATGCACGGTTCCCGCGTGATGCGCTCGCGGCGCAGTCGCAGCACCTGCAGCAGGCGGCGCTGTCCGCCGAGCCGCTCGGCGACGGCGGCGGGCGCCGCGCGGACGCCGAACTCGAGGACTTCGACCTCGGTCTCGAACTCGATCTGCCGCAGCCCGTCCATGTAGGACGCCGCCGGATCGTGCGCGCGCGCCGTCGCGTTGTCCGCGACGAACGAGCCGACGCCGTGCCTGCGTTCGATCAGACCCGCCTCTGCGAGGTCGGCGAGCGCTCGACGCACGGTGATCCGTGAGACGCCGAACTGGGTGCACAGCGACTGCTCGGTGGGCAGCGCCTCCCCCGACCCCACGGCGCCGCGGGCAATCTCGTCGTGCAACACCAGGTACAGCTGGCGGTGTAGGGGCACGCCAGCAGACGCGCTGACGCGCGCCTCACCATTCCCGCCCCGACCCATCGCCGTGATCTTCGCATGCTCGAGGTCGCCGCGTCCCCGATCCAGGGCGGCGGCTGTCACCGATGTCAGTGCTCGGGCACCTCGCGTTCGATCTCGTCGAGCCAGATCCTCGCCGACATGTCCGACGGGGCCCGCCAGTCGCCGCGCGGAGACAACGATCCGCCGGCGGACACCTTGGGACCGTTCGGCAGCGCGGAGCGCTTGAACTGGCTGAACGAGTAGAACCGCTGCGCGAACACCTGCAGCCAGCGGCGGATCTCCGACAGCGGGTACTCGGGGCGGTCGTCCTCGGGGTAGCCGGCCGGCCAGTCACCGCGGCCGGCGTCGCTCCAGGCGTGCCAGGCGAGGAAGGCCACCTTCGACGGGCGGAAACCGTAGCGCAGCACTTGGAACAGTGAGAAGTCTTGCAGGACATACGGTCCCACCTTGGCCTCGCTGCTCTGGATCTCCTCGTCCTCGCCGGCGGGTACCAGTTCAGGAGTGATCTCGGTGTCGAGGACGGACCGCAGCACGGTGTTCACCCGGTCGTCGAACTGACCGGAATTGCTCACCCACCGGATCAGGTGCTGGATCAGGGTCTTCGGCACGCCGCCGTTGACGTTGTAGTGCGACATCTGGTCGCCGACCCCGTACGTGGACCAGCCCAGCGCCAGCTCGGAGAGATCACCGGTACCCAGCACGATGCCGCCGCGCTGGTTGGCCAGCCGGAACAGATAGTCGGTGCGCAAGCCCGCCTGGACGTTCTCGAAGGTGACGTCGTAGACCTTCTCGCCCCGGGCGAACGGGTGATCCATCTCGGTCAGCATCCGGGTGGCGGTCTCGCGGATGTCGATCTCGGCGAACGTCACCCCGAGCGCCTCGCTGAGTTCGATGGCATTGCCCTTGGTGCGGTCGCCCGTGGCGAAGCCGGGCAGCGTGAACGCGAGGATGTCACTGCGCGGGCGACCCTCGCGGTCCATCGCCTTGGCCGCCACGATCAGGGCATGGGTCGAGTCGAGTCCGCCCGACACCCCGATCACGATCTTGGGGAAGTTCAGCGCCCGCAGCCGCTGCTCCAGCCCGGCGACCTGGATGTTGTAGCCCTCGTAGCAATCCCGTTCCAGCCGTTCGGGATTCGATGGCACGAACGGGAACCGCTCCACCTCTCGGCGCAGACCGATGTCGCCGGTCGGCGGGTCGAGCACGAACTCGACCTTCCGGAACGCGTCGATCCGCGCGCCGTGGTGGCGCCGGTTGTCGTCGAACGTCCCCATCCGCTGCCGCTCGGCCCGCAGCAGGTCGACGTCCACGTCGGCCACCGACCGCTGGACGTCCTTCGGGAACCGTTCGGATTCGGCGAGCAGCGTCCCGTTCTCGTAGATCATGGTCTGGCCATCCCACGCCAGATCGGTGGTCGACTCACCCTCCCCCGCCGCCGCGTACACGTAGGCCGCCAGGCAGCGCGACGACGCCGACTGGGCGTACATCTTGCGGTCGTCGGCCCGTCCGATGGTGATGGGGCTGCCCGACAGGTTCGCCAGCACCGTCGCCCCGGCCAGCGCAGCGTCTGCGCTCGGGGGAATCGGCACCCACATGTCCTCGCAGATCTCGACGTGCAGGACGAAGTTCGGTAGGTCGGCGGCGGCGAACAGCAGGTCGGGGCCGAACGGCACGTCCACGCCCGCCAACCGGATCACGTCGCTGACGTCGTCGCCGGGCGCGAGTTGCCTGCGCTCGTAGAACTCGCGGTACGTCGGCAGGTAGGACTTGGGCACTACGCCCAGCACCGTGCCTCGGTGGATGACGACGGCGGTGTTGTAGATGCGGTTGCGGTAGCGCAGTGGAGCCCCCACGACGAGCACGGGGAGAAGCTCCGCCGAGCCGGCCACGGTCTCCGCGACTGCCGTCTCGGCAGCATCGAGGAGTGCCTGCTGCATCACGATGTCCTCGATCGAGTACCCGCACAGCGTCAACTCCGGGAACACGGCCAGGCCCACGCCGTCCTCGTGACACTCACGCGCGATGCGCAGCACGGACTCGGCGTTGGCCGAGGGGTCGGCGATCGTCGTGTGATGGGTGCACGCGGCGACCCGCACGAACCCGTGACGGTAAGCGGAGTAGAAGCTCATGCCTCATTGTTGCCCGCGAACCGACTGAATCATGCACGGCCTATCCTGGACGGGGTGGAAGGCCCCGAACTGATCAGCCTGCTCGCGGGCCAACGCGTCGCCGTGCTCACCGGCGCCGGAATGTCCACCGACTCCGGCATCCCGGATTACCGTGGCCCCGACTCACCGCCGAGCAACCCCATGACCATCCGGCAGTTCACCTCCGACGCGGAGTTCCGCCAGCGGTACTGGGCGCGCAACCACATCGGGTGGCGGCACATGGCGGAGACGTTGCCCAACGCCGGTCACCGTGCCCTGGCGGCCCTTGAGCGGGCAGGTGTCGTCACCGGCGTCATCACCCAGAACGTCGACCTGCTGCACACCAAGGCAGGCAGTCGCAACGTGGTCGACCTGCACGGCACCTACGCGCAGGTGGTCTGTCTCGCATGCGGCTTCACGCTGTCGCGCGCCGACCTCGCCGAGCAGCTGGAGGCGCTCAACCCGGGCTTCATCGAACGCGCCGAACGGGTGGGTGGAATCGCCGTGGCGCCCGACGCCGACGCGCGCGTCGACGACACCGCGTCGTTCCGGTTCGTCGACTGTCCCAGGTGCGGCGGCATGCTCAAGCCCGACATCGTCTACTTCGGCGAGAGCGTGCCCAAACCCCGTGTGGCGCGCGCGTACTCGCTCGTCGACGACGCCGAGGCACTCCTGGTCGCCGGTTCCTCGCTCACCGTGTTCTCGGGGCTGCGCTTCGTCCGGCATGCGGCGGCGGCAGGCAAGCCGATTGCGATCCTGAACCGGGGAGCGACCCGTGGTGACCCGCTCGCCTCGGTGAAGGTCGAGGGCGGTTGCTCGGAGTTGCTCGCACTGCTGTCCGACGAACTGGTGACAGCCGCGCGCTAGAACGTGACCGGCATCGATCGGATCGCGTGAACGAAGTTGCCCTGCAGGTAATCCGGTGTGCCAGCGGTGATGGTTGGCAGCTGGGTGATCAGCTCGTGGGTCAGCGCCCGCAGCTGTGCGCGGGCGACGTGCGCGCCCAGGCAGAAATGCCTTCCCCCGCCGCCGAAGCCGAGATGCGGGTTGGGCTTGCGGCCGAGGTCGAGCACACCGGGTGCGTCGAACACGCCCGTGTCGAAGTTGCCCGAGGCGTAGAACATCACGACCTTGTCCCCCGCCGCGATCTTCTCGCCAGCCAGTTCGACGTCCACGGCAGCCGTGCGCCGGAATGTCATCACGGGGGTCGCCCACCGGACGAACTCCTCGACGGCGCTGCCGATCCTGTCGTCGAAGTCCGCTGCCAGCCAAGCCCGTTGGTCGCCGAACTCGGTCAGAGCCCGTACGGCGTGACTGGCCGTCTGTCGCGTGGTGTCGTTGCCCGCAACGGCGAGCAGGACGAAGAAGGCAGCCACCTCGGCGTCGGTGAGGCGATCGCCGTCGACCTCGCTGTGGACGAGGGCACTGATCAGATCGTCGCCGGGGTTCGCGCGGCGATCCGCGGCGAGCGCACCCGCCACCTGGTGCAGGTACATCTGGGCGCCGATCAGCACCTCGAGGGGATTGCGCCCGGCCAGGTACACCGGGTCACCCCAGGAGACCAAGGCGTCGGCGGCCTCTGCCACCTGAGCGCGCTCGGATTCCGGGATGCCGACCATGTCCGAGAGCGTGCGGATCGGGAGTTCCCTCGCGCAGTGCTCGACGAAGTCGGCACCCGTTCCCGCGGCGCGCAGTTCGCCAACGACCGCCCGCGCGTTGTCCCCGATCGAGTCCTCGATGCGCCGCACCTGACGCGGGGTGAACGCGGCGTGCGCGACCTTGCGCAGCATGGTGTGCCGCGGTGCATCCATGGCGAGGAAGGACTGCGAGGCCTCGAGCAGTTCCTCCGGCACGTTCTCGAACAGCACGCCCTTGCCGGACAGGAACGTCTCGCTGTCGCGGCTGACGGTGACGATGTCGGCGTGCCGCGTGACGGCCCAGTAGCCACGGTCGGACGGATCGTGCATCAGCGCGTCCTCGACCGGCGGATGCCAGCTCACCGGGCGGTCGGCGCGCAGCACGGCGAAGGTCTTCTCGCGGTCGGCGGCGGTGGTCGACCAGAACGCCCGCGAAGACAGGTCGATCGGGTCGTACGCGCGAGTGGGAGATGTGAGCGGCAACACAGTCATAGGCCAGACAATAAGTCTGGGCACTATGTCTAGTCAAGGTGTGGACGCCTCCGTTAACCTGGGGCGATGCCGTCCGTCACCCGCAAACCGCAGGCGAAAAGGCAAGAGCGCCGCGAGCGCATCGAGCGTCAACTGCTCGACGCCACCGATCGATTGATGGGTGGCGGCGCGAGCTTCACCGAGCTGAGCGTCGACAGGCTCGCCACCGAGGCGGGCATCTCCCGCGCCAGCTTCTACGTCTACTTCGAGGACAAGGGCCACCTGCTGCGCCGGTTGGCGGACCAGGTGTTCGGCGACCTCGCCGCGGGTGCCGCCCGCTGGTGGAGCGTCGCGGAACGGCACGACCCCGCCGACGCCCGCGCCGCGATGACGGCGATCATCGCGGCCTTCCGCCGCCACCAACAGCTACTCGTCGCGTTGAACGAGATGTCCGCCTACGACCCGCAGGTGGGCGCCACGTACACCGATCTCATCACCCAGATCGCCGATCGCCTCGCCGAGGTCATCGAATCGGGCCGCGCGGACGGCACCATTCGCGCCGGCCTGGAACCCGAACCGACTGCGACCACGCTCACGTGGATGGTCGAACGGGCGTGCCAACAGACCCTGCCGGGCCGACCGGCGACCTACGACGCCGACCTGGCCAACACGCTCACCCAAATCCTCTGGAGCACGCTGTACTTGGAGTCGCCCTAGACGGCGACCAGATCGTCGGCGTGCACGGCCGGCCTGCGCATCTCCGCGGGTAGGTCCGAGGTCGACCGACCGACCATGCCCGACAGTTCGCCCGCGTCGTACGCCACGACGCCGCGCGCCACCGTCACCTCGTCGGTTCCGCGCAACTCGACGACGTCGCCGCCGTGGAAGCGGCCCGAGACCGCGACGATGCCCGCGGGCAGCAGCGACCGGCGTCGGTCGAGCACTGCGCGCACCGCACCGTCGTCGAGGGTCAGTACGCCGGCCGATTCGGCGGCGTAGCGCACCCAGAACCGCCGGGCCGTCATCCGTTCCGATCGCGGGGCGAAGACCGTGCCCACCGAGGCATCGGCCAACGCCGTCGCCGCGTCGGCGGCAGCGGCCAGCAGCACGGGTACGCCCGCGTCGGCTGCCAACAGCGCCGAGGACAACTTGGACGCCATCCCGCCGGTACCGAGCCTGCTCCCACCACCCGCGACGACACCGTCCAGATCGTCGGGCGCCGCCACCTCGGAGATGAAGCGCGCCGGATCGTCTGCAGGCGCCTTGCGGGGGTCACCGTCGTACAGGCCGTCGATGTCCGAGAGCAGGATCAGCGCGTCGGCTCCGACGAGGTGCGCCACCAGAGCCGAGAGCCTGTCGTTGTCGCCGAACCGGATCTCGTTAGTGGCCACGGTGTCGTTCTCGTTCACGATGGCCACGGCGTGCAGGGCCCGCAGCCGATCCAGAGTGCGCTGAGCGTTGTTGTGTTGCACGCGCATCGCGATGTCGTGCGCGGTCAGCAGCACCTGCCCGACGGTGCGCCGGTAGCGGCCGAACGCCGAACTCCACGCGTTGACCAGCGCGACCTGCCCGACGCTGGCCGCTGCCTGCTTCGTCGCGAGGTCGGCGGGTCGCTTCGTCAGCCGCAGCGGTTCCATGCCAGCGGCAATGGCACCCGAGGAGACGATGACGACGTCGGACCCGGCCTGCATCCGCGACTCGATGGCATCGGCGAGGTCGGCCAGCCGACCGGCGTCGAACACGCCCGACGGGGTGGTCAGTGCGGTGGTGCCCACCTTGACCACGACGCTGCGCGCGGTGCGGATGGCCTCCCGGTGCGCCGAGCGCGCCGGATCGCCGGAGTGCACGCTGGTCACTCGTCGTCGCTGCCGGGCTTGCGGCGCTCCCGCCGCGCGATCTTGCGTTCCGCCGCTCCGATGCGGTCACTCTGGTCGATGCGGATGTCGGTGCCGCGCCCCGTCATCGTGATGTCGACGCCTGCCGGTGTCTGCGGCTCCCAATCGAACGTCACGGCGCCGATGGTCACGGCGCATCCCGGACGGGCACCGAGCTTGAGCAGTTCGTCCTCGACGCCGAGCCGGGCCAGCCGGTCGCCGAGATAACCAACGGCCTCGTCGTTGCCGAAGTCGGTCTGGCTGATCCAGCGCTCGGGCCGGGTGCCACGCACCACGAACCCGCCGTCGCCGTCGGAGCTGACGGTGAAACCGCTCTCGTCGATGGCGACGGGCCTGATCACGGGACGCCGCGGCGCGACAACGGGCTGCGCTGCGCGATAGGCGGCCACCATGTCCCACAGCGCGAAGATCAACGGCCGCAGCCCATCTCGGCTCACGGCGGACACCTCGAAGACCGGCCAGCCGTAGCGTTCGGCGATCTCACCGCGGATGAAGTCCGCCATCTCGCGCGCGTCGGGCACGTCGATCTTGTTGAGCACGACGGCGCGGGGCCGCTCGGCCAGGTCGCCCAGGGTCTGATCGCCCTGGAGCGTCGGCACGTAGGCGGCGAGTTCGGCCTCCAGTGCGTCGATGTCCGAGATCGGATCACGACCCGGTTCCATGGTCGCGCAGTCGACGACGTGTACCAGGACCGCGCAGCGTTCGATGTGCCGCAGGAAGTCGAGGCCCAGGCCTCGGCCGTGCGACGCTCCCGGAATCAGGCCCGGCACGTCGGCGACGGTGAAGGTGTGGTCGCCCGCGGACACGACGCCGAGGTTCGGCGTCAGCGTGGTGAACGGGTAGTCCGCGATCTTCGGCTTGGCCGCCGAGATCACCGAGACGAGTGAGGACTTGCCAGCCGACGGGAAACCGACGAGACCGACGTCGGCGACGGTCTTGAGTTCGAGGGTGAGGTCGCGGGTCTGGCCTTCTTCGCCCAGCAGGGCGAAGCCCGGCGCCTTGCGCGCCCGGGATGCCAGTGAGGCGTTGCCGAGGCCACCGCGTCCGCCGGTGGCTGCGTCGAACCGGGTTCCCTCGCCAACCAGATCGGCGAGTAGTCGCCCCTGCTCGTCGAGGACGACGGTGCCGTCGGGCACCCGTACCTCGAGATCGGCACCGGCCGCGCCGTCACGGTTGCTACCGGCGCCCTGCTTGCCCGACGGGGCTACGACGTGCGGGTGGAAGTGGAAGTCGAGCAGGGTGTGCACCTGCGGGTCGACGACGAGCACGACACTGCCGCCGCGACCACCGTTACCGCCGTCGGGACCACCGAGCGGCTTGAACTTCTCGCGGTGCACCGAGGCGCAGCCGTGACCGCCGTTGCCTGCTCGCGCATGAATGACGACGCGATCGACGAAACGGGGCATCGGGGTTCCTTTCCAAGACGAAATCTACGTTCTGCAGTCCGACTGCGAGAGCCGCACTGCAGAACGTCGACGTCGACGTTGGAAGTGCGAGCCCTAGGCGTTCGAGGTGGCGGAGACGTCAGACCCCGGTCGCGCGATGCGAACGATGTTGACGGTCTTGCGTCCGCGCTTCTCACCGAACTGCACTGCGCCGGGAGCGGTCGCGAACAGGGTGTCGTCCCCACCGCGTCCGACGTTCACGCCGGGGTGGAAGTGCGTGCCGCGCTGGCGGACGATGATCTCGCCGGCCTTGACGACCTGGCCGCCGAAGCGCTTGACGCCGAGGCGCTGCGAATTCGAGTCACGACCGTTGCGCGAGCTGGAAGCGCCCTTCTTGTGTGCCATGTGGTTGCTCCCCTACTAGTAGTCGGTGTTGTCTGCGTGGACGAACATCAGGCGATGTCGGTGACCTTGACGACCGTCAGCTTCTGACGGTGGCCCTGCCGCTTGTGGTAGCCGGTCTTGTTCTTGAACTTGTGGATCCGGATCTTCGGGCCCTTGGTGTGCTCGAGCACCTCGGCCGTCACGGCGACCTTCTCCAGGTCGCTCGCGTCGGTCGTGACATTCGCGCCGTCGACGACGAGCGCCACGGGCAGCGACACGGAAGCGCCGGCTTCGAGTTCCAGCTTCTCGACCTTGACTATGTCTCCGACCGCGACCTTGTACTGCTTGCCGCCGGTCTTGACGATTGCGTACGTCGCCATCGTGTCGTCATCCTCTACGTCTGTGTTGCGGGCGCGCGCTGCCCGAAAGCTGCTCGCGTGGTCTGGGGGTGCGGGTTCGAAGCCCCGCTGTCACCGGCTCGGATCATCGCAAAGCCGACGGACAACTGCTCAAGATTACGTGACCAGCGGGTAAGGGGTCAAACCGCCTCACCGCCGACCGATTCACCCATCCTGACTCGGCGGTCCGGCAGGTCGCGCGGCTGCGCGACGTCGACGTGGGCGACTGGTCGCAACCAGCACGGGCTCGTCGTCCTCGTCATCCTCGTCGTCGTCATCCGAGTCGGAGTCGTCGTCGTCGGAGTCGTCGTCGTCATCGTCGTCATCCGAGTCGTCGTCATCGTCGTCGGAGATGACCTCGATGTCGTCGTCCTCGTCATCGTCGTCTTCGTCGTCGTCGAGGTCGTCATCGTCGGAGTCCTCCTCGTCGGAGTCTTCGTCGTCGGAGTCCTCGACGTCCTCGTCGACGGCTTCGTCCACGACCTCGCCGACGACGCCTTCGGCGGCAACGTCATCGCCTTCGAGTTCGATGTCGTCCTCGTCGGTCTCGTCGGTCTCGTCGTCACTGCGGCCGTTCGCCGCCGCCATCGCCTTGAACATCGGGTGCTCACCCACGGCGTGCGGGGGAACCTTCGCGACCGGCACTTCCTCGGTGCGGCCGCCCTTCTTGCCCCGCTTGCCACGCCGGCCTGCGCCGGGCTCGGACTTGCGTCCCTGGCTCGACGGAGCGCCGGAGTCGACCGGATCACCGTGCAGCATGATCCCGCGGCCGGCACAGTGCGAGCAGGTCGTGGAGAACGCCTCGATGAGGCCGGTACCCAGCTTCTTGCGGGTCAGCTGCACCAGGCCCAGCGAGGTCACCTCGGACACCTGGTGGCGCGTGCGGTCCCGCGAGAGCGCCTCGGTGAGACGGCGCAGCACCAGATCCCGGTTGGACTCCAGCACCATGTCGATGAAGTCGATGACGATGATTCCGCCGATGTCGCGCAGCCGCAGCTGGCGGACGGTCTCCTCGGCAGCCTCGAGGTTGTTGCGCGTCACGGTCTGCTCGAGGTTTCCACCGGAGCCGGTGAACTTGCCGGTGTTGACGTCGACGACGGTCATCGCCTCGGTGCGATCGATCACCAGCGTGCCGCCCGACGGCAGCCACACCTTGCGGTCCATCGCCTTGACCAACTGTTCGTCGATGCGGTGGACGGCGAAGACGTCGGGACCATCGGGCTGGGCCGGCTCGTACCGCGTCATCCGCGGCAGGAGTTCCGGCGCAACCGAGGTCACGTAGTCGTTGATCGTGTTCCACGCGTCGTCACCGGAGACGATCAGCCCGGAGAAGTCCTCGTTGAAGAGATCGCGGATGACCTTGACCAGGACGTCGGGCTCCTCGTAGAGCGCAACCGCGGCACCGGCGGCCTTGCCGGTGATCTCGGTGGCCTTCGCCTCGATCTGCTTCCAGCGCTCCTGCAACCGATCGACGTCGGAGCGGATGTCCTCTTCCTTCACGCCCTCGGACGCCGTGCGGATGATGACGCCCGCGTCGGCGGGCACCACCTCGCGCAGGATCTCCTTCAGGCGCTGCCGTTCGGTGTCGGGAAGCTTGCGGCTGATGCCGGTCGACGACGCCCCCGGCACGTAGACCAGGTAGCGGCCGGCCAGCGACAGCTGGGTGGTGAGGCGGGCGCCCTTGTGTCCGACGGGGTCCTTGCTCACCTGGACGACGACGTAGTCGCCCGGCTTCAGTGCCTGCTCGATCTTGCGCTGCGCACCGCCGAGGCCCGCAGCCTCCCAGTTCACCTCACCGGCGTAGAGCACGCCGTTGCGGCCGCGGCCGATGTCGACGAATGCCGCCTCCATCGAGGGCAGCACGTTCTGCACGATGCCGAGGTACACGTTTCCGACGAGCGACGCGGAACCGGCTGAGGTCACGAAGTGCTCGACCACCACGCCGTCCTCGAGGACGGCGATCTGCGTGTAGCGGGCGCCTTCGTGCGGCGGTTCGGTGCGGACCTTGTCTTGGACGACCATCACGCGTTCGACGGCCTCGCGGCGGGCGAGGAACTCCGCCTCGCTCAGGATCGGCGGACGACGTCGACCCGCGTCGCGGCCGTCGCGCCGGCGCTGACGCTTGGCCTCGAGCCGCGTGGAGCCGCTGATGCCCTGGATCTCGTCGGACTTGTTCGACTTCTCCGGGCGTTCCGACCGTTCGCGCGGTGCGCGCTCGTGCACGACGGTGTTCGGCGGGTCGTCGGTCGAGGTGGCGTCGTCGCCGTCGCCTGTCCCCGACTTGCGCCTGCGGCGGCGCCGCCTGCGACGGGTAGCGCCCTCGCCGCCGGCGTTGTCGTCGTCGGCGCCGTCCTCGTCATCGGAGTCGTCGTCGGAGTCAGCGTCGTCGGTCGACTCCTCGTCGGTGTCGTCGCCTGCGTCGTCGCTGCTCTGCTCACCGCGCCCGCGGCCGCGGCCACGGCGTCCGCGCCGACGGCGGCGGTTGGCGGGCCGGTCGTCGGCCGAATCGTCGTCGGTGTCGGCGTCGACGGCCGCATCGTCGGAGTCGGTGTCGTCGTCGTCGGAGTCGTCCACGTCGTCGACGTCGTCATCGTCGTCATCGTCCACCGGTTGGGCCGGTCGCGGTGCGACGAACAGTGGTGGCGCGACGAACAAGGGGCGATAGTCGACGGCTTGGGCGCCGGCATCCGGCGTGGCACGCGGCAGTTCCGGTTCCGGCTCCTCCACATAGGAGAACGGTGAGAGGACACCGCGAGCGGGTGGCTCGGGCTCGGATTCGGCAGCGGCCGGTTCGGCGGCTGCGGGCTCGACGGCTGAGGAGTCACCGTCGTCGGGCTCGGTGCCGGTGGGTGGTTCGTCGCCCTCGACCGCTTCGGCGTCACCGGTTGCATCCGGGTCTGCGTCGGTGACGGCAGCAGTGCCGTCGCCGGGACCGGCGTCGGTCAGCGGCGCGGGCGGCTGCTCGTCCTGCTGGATGTCTTCTGGCTGGTCTTGGGTAGGCGCATCCTGGGCCACGTATTCTCCTCAGCCCCCGGGCGCGTCGTATCGACGCGGCCACGCGAGGGCTTCCGCTATGGGCTCGAGGGGACCCCCGAGCTTGTATGGTCTCGCTCCGAGCAACTCCGGGTGGAGCCCTCAGTGCCTGGCTGAATGATGGCTGGACGGTCGGCGCCGCACCTGACCTTCGGGGTCACGTGGTCGCGCACGTCTAAGTCTTCATCCGGGCTTCCGCTTCTGGTATGAAGCCGGTCACCCAAGGCCAGTATCCCACACCGTCGCGGTGTTTCCGACGAGGTGCCGTCGGCGGGGGGCCAGACAGCTAACGCCCGGGGAACCAGAGTTCGATTTCGCGGGCCGCCGATTCGGGCGAATCCGAGCCGTGCACCAGGTTGTCCTGGGTGACCAAGGCCAGGTCACCGCGGATCGTGCCCGGGGCAGCCTTCTCCACCGGATCGGTGCCGCCCGCGATCTGCCGGAACGCGGCAACGGCGCGGGGTCCCTCGACGATGGCGGCCACGACGGGTCCCGAGGTGATGAATTCCAGAAGCGACGGGAAGAACGGCTTGTCCTCGTGCTCCGCATAGTGCGCACGGGCCAATGCGTCGTCGACCGTCTTGAGTTCGAGGGCCGCGAGCGTCAGCCCCTTGCGCTCGATCCTGCTCAGAATCTCGCCGACGAGCAGTCGCTTGACGCCATCGGGCTTCACCAAAATCAGAGTCTGTTCAGTCACGGCGACAGCGTACCGGTCAGCCGGGTGGATCCTGCTGCCCAGGCAACTGGCCCCGGTCCTGTCGACGCTTGACCTCGGCGCGCAGGTAGGCGATCAACGCCCACACCGCTGCGAACACGACGCCGATGAATCCGACCGCGGGGTGCACGAGTGCGCCCGCGACGACCACCACCTGCACGGCCAGGTTCGCCTTGAGCGCCCACGGCCTGCCCTGCACGCCAGCCATCAGGATCAGGACGACGCTGAGGCCGATGAGGTAGCCGCCGGACGTCCACGTCAGACCACCGTTGGCCACGCTCACCACGGGCAGGGCAAGCAGCACGACGATCGCCTCGAGGATGAGGGTGCCGGCCATCACCCCGCGGAAGCTCTTCCACGGGTCCGGTGGGGCCGGTGGTGGTTCGACAGACGTCATCGTGGATCCCGTCCGAACAGCGTGCGGGCGGCGCCTGCGGTGACCACCGAGCCGGTGATGACCATGCCCGCTCCGGAGAACCCGGCGCCGTCGTCGCCGGCGTCCTCGACCATGGCCGTCGCCGTCTCGATGGCGTCCGGCAGAGTGGATGCGATCACGACCCGCTCCTGACCGAACCGCTCCTCGGCGCGCATCGCCAGTGCCTCGACCTCCATGGCCCGCGGCGATCCGTTGTGGGTCACGACCAGCACGTCGAACGCGGGCTCGAGCGCGGCGAGGATGCCGTCGACGTCCTTGTCGGCCATCACCGACACCACGCCGACGAGGTACCGGAAGTCGAACTCCTGCTCGAGAGCCGTGGTCAGGGCGGCTGCGCCCGCGGGGTTGTGCGCGGCGTCGATGAAGACCGTCGGCGCGCTGCGCATCCGCTCCAGACGGCCAGGGCTGGTCGCGTTCGCGAAGCCCGCGCGCACTGCGTCGACGTCGAGCTGGCGGCCGGCGCCCGCGCCGAAGAACGCCTCGACGGCCGCGAGTGCGACGACCGCGTTGTGGGCCTGGTGCTCACCATGGAGCGGCAAGAAGATCTCGGAGTAGACGCCGCCGAGACCCTGCAGCTCGAGCACCTGTCCCCCGATGGCGACCTCGCGACTGAGCACGGCGAACTCGGAGTCCTCCCGTGCCACGGCGGCATCGGCGCGAACTGCTTGGGCCAGTAGGACTTCCATCGCCTCGGGTACCTGCTGGCCGATCACCGCGACAGTGCTCAGATCGACCTCCAACGGTACGGGCTCCTCCTTGGCCTTGACGATGATCCCGGCCTTCTCCGCGGCGATCTCGGCGATCGTGTCGCCGAGGTAGTCCGCGTGGTCGATCCCGATCGGGGTGATGACGGCGACCGGCGCGTCGACCACGTTGGTCGCGTCCCAGCGTCCGCCCAGGCCGACCTCGACGACGGCGACGTCGACCGGTGCGTCGGCGAACGCGCTGAACGCCATGGCGGTCAGCACCTCGAATTTGCTCATCCGCGGGCCTCCGTCGGCCTCGGACTGCCGGTCGACGAGTTCGACGAACGGCTCGATCTCGCGGTAGGTCTCGACGTAGGCCGCCGGCGAGAGCGGCTCACCGTCGATCGCGATGCGCTCGACCGCGGATTGCAGGTGTGGGCTGGTGGTGCGACCCGTCCTGCGGTGCAGCGCCATCAGCAGTGCGTCGATCAGCCGTACCACCGAGGTCTTGCCGTTCGTGCCGGCCACGTGGATGCTCGGGTACGCCCGCTGCGGCGAACCGAGCAGTTCGAGCAACGCGCTGATCCGCCCGAGGCTGGGCTCGATCTTCGTTTCCGGCCAGCGCTGATCCAGCAGGTGCTCGACCTGCAGCAGCGATGCGATCTCGTCGGGCGTCGGCTCGGTCATCGCAGACCGTCGAGGCGACCCGAGATGCGTTCGACCTCTTCTGCGGCCAATTGCTTGCGGGCTCGGATCTTCTCGACGACGGGCTCGGGCGCCTTGGCCAGGAAGGCCTCGTTGCCGAGCTTCGCCGTCGTCTGCGCCAGTTCCTTCTCCGCCGCCGCCAGATCCTTCTGCAGCCTGCGTCGCTCGGCGGCGACGTCGACGGTGCCGGAGGTGTCGAGTTCGACGGCCACCGTGCCGCGGGTCAGACGGACCTCGACCGACGCCGACGGGGTGAACCCGTCCTCGGGTTCGGTGAGCCAGGCGAGCGCGGCGACGGCGGGCACCTGGGTGTCCAGATCGGCGTCGCCGATGCCGACGAGCCGGGCGGGCACCCGCTGGCGGTCGTTGAGGCCCTGGTCGCTGCGGAACCGGCGCACCTCGGTCACCAACTTCTGCATGTCGGCGATCCGTTGCGCGACAACCGGATCGAGCGCCACGCCCGAAGCGCTGGGCCAGTCGGCGATCACCACCGACTCACCGCCGGTGAGCGTCTTCCACAGCGCCTCGGTCACGAAGGGCATCACCGGATGCAGCAGCTTGAGCAGGGCGTCGAGCACGGCGGCCAGCACGGCATTCGTCGGGCCGTCGGGAGCGGAGGCCAGCTGCACCTTCGCCAGCTCGAGGTACCAGTCGCAGAACTCGTCCCACGCGAAGTGGTACAGCGACTCGCATGCCCTGCTGAACTCATAGGCGTCGAACGCCGAGTCCACCTCCGCCCGAACCTCTTCCAAGCGCCCGAGAATCCAGCGGTCGGCATCGGTGAGCGCCTCGACGGCCGGCAGCGGGGCGGGACTGGCACCGTTCATCAACGCGAACTTCGTGGCGTTGAACAGCTTGGTCGCGAAGTTCCGCGACGCGCGGGCGGCGTCCTCACCGATCGACAGGTCGCCACCCGGGCTGGCACCGCGGGCCAGCGTGAACCGCAGCGCGTCGGCGCCGAAGGTCTCGACCCAGTCCAGCGGATCGATGCCATTGCCCTTCGACTTGCTCATCTTCCGGCCGAACTCGTCGCGGATCAGGCCGTGCAGGAACACGTTCTCGAACGGCACCTGCGGGCCCCGCGACCCGCCTTCGGTGATGGTGGCGTCGTCGCCGACGAAGGTGCCGAACATCATCATGCGCGCGACCCAGAAGAACAGGATGTCGTAGCCGGTGACCAGCACGCTGGTGGGATAGAACTTCTCGAGTTCGGGGGTGGAGTCCGGCCATCCCATCGTGGAGAACGGCCACAGCGCCGAGGAGAACCACGTGTCGAGCACGTCCGGGTCCTGCTCCCAACCCTCCGGCGGGGTGTCGTCGGGTCCGACACAAACCTTCTCGCCGTTCGGGCCGTGCCAGATCGGGATGCGGTGCCCCCACCACAGCTGACGCGAGATGCACCAGTCGTGCATGTCGTCGACCCACGCGAACCAGCGCGGCTCGAGACTCTTGGGGTGAATCACGGTGTCGCCGTTGCGCACTGCGTCACCAGCAGCCTTGGCCAGCGACTCGACCTTCACCCACCACTGCAGCGACAGCCGCGGCTCGATGGGTTCGCCGCTGCGTTCGGAATGCCCGACGCTGTGCACGTACGGCCGCTTCTCGGCCACGATGCGGCCCTCGGCGGCGAGCGCCTCGCGGACCGCAACCCGCGCGTCGAAGCGATCCATGCCGTCGAATTGTGTTCCGGTGTCGACGATCCGACCCTTGGTGTCCAGGATCGACGGCATGGGCAGGCCGTGCCGCACGCCGATCTCGAAGTCGTTCGGGTCGTGGGCGGGGGTGACCTTCACTGCGCCGGTGCCGAACTCGGGATCGACGTGCGCGTCGGCGACGATCACGACGTCCCGGTCCAGGAACGGGTGCGGCAGCGTCGACCCGACCAGCGCACGGTAGCGGTCGTCGTCGGGGTGCACGGCGATCGCCGTGTCGCCGAGCATCGTCTCCAGGCGCGTGGTGGCGACGACGATGTGCGGCTCGTCGTCGTTCATCGAGCCGTAGCGGAACGACACCAGCTCGCCTTCGACGTCGTCGTACTTGACCTCGAGGTCGGAGATGGCCGTCTCGAGCACCGGCGACCAGTTCACCAGGCGTTCGGCCTGATAGATCAGGCCGGCGTCGTAGAGCCTCTTGAAGATGGTGCGCACGGCCCGCGAGAGCCCGTCGTCCATGGTGAACCGGTCGCGGCTCCAGTCGACGCCGTCACCGATGCGGCGCATCTGCCAACCGATGGTGCCACCGGACTCCCGCTTCCAGTCCCAGACCTTGTCGACGAACAGCTCGCGGCCGAAGTCCTCCTTGGTCTTGCCGTCGATGGCGAGCTGCTTCTCGACGACGCTCTGGGTCGCGATGCCCGCGTGGTCCATGCCAGGCAGCCACAGCACCTCGTAACCCTGCATGCGCTTGCGGCGCGTCAGCGCGTCCATCAGCGTGTGGTCGAGCGCGTGACCCATGTGCAGGCTGCCGGTGACGTTGGGCGGGGGCAGCACGATGGAGTAGGGCGGTTTGGCACTCGACGGGTCGGCCGTGAAGTATCCGGCGTCGACCCAGCCCTGGTACAGCTCGCTCTCCACCTCGCCCGGGTCCCACGATTTCGGCAGGGCGGATGCCCCGGGGTGGTCGGCAGGCTGCGAGGTGGCGGTCACCTCGACATTCTAGGAACCGCGGACCAGTGGTCGATCAAGCCCCCGACACGCTCGGTCGGGTCAGGCCAATCGTTCGGTCTCCAGGGAGACGCCCGCCGCCGGGAATCGCGCCAGTAGTGCGTCGCCGAGCGCGGCGGCAGGGGTGAGCACGCCGTGCAGATCCGACAGCGCGTCGCGGTCCAGGGCCAGCGCAAGGCCGCATTCGCCCAGCAGAACCGACGTCGCCTTGTAGCCGGGATCACCCTGCTGCGACATCGTGGCGCGGTACCGTGCGCCGGTGGTCGTGGTGGTGTACGTCTCGACGGTGTAATGACCGTTCTCACGGGCCTTCTCGCTGGGACCGGTGCCCGGCTTGGGCAGGACTCGCTCGATCAGCCCCCGCGGGAGCTTGTTGAAGTACCTGCCGCCGAGACCGAGCATCGCGACGTTGGCGGCGGTGTCGAGCGCGGCGGCCACGGGCGCGACGACCGAGGAACCCATGCTCATGGTCTCCGCGTAGCGGAACGTGCGGCCGTAGGACCAGTCGAGCAGCGCGTTGGACCGCCGCACGATTCGGGAGTTGGGCGCGCCCATGGCGAAGGCACCCGTCCAGACGCCGTCGAGTTCCGGTGCGATATCCCGGCCGCGCCGCCAGGGCGTGTCCGATTGATGCCCCAGTTCGGGTTCGGCCGACCGGTCGGTGCTCAGGGTGTAGGGGTCGTTCATCTGCCGACGTGCCTCGGGGTCGGACGACGACGTGTCCAGCACCTCGAGCATCGAGGCGAGGGTGCCGCCCGAGATGCCGCCGGCGAAGCGCCGCACCACGAGGGTGGTCTCACCCAGCTGTCCTGCGCCGTCCTGTTCGGCCCGCCGGTGCAGCGCGTAGACGCTGAGATCCGAGGGGATGGAATCGAATCCGCATGCGTGGACGATGCGTGCCCCGTTGTCGGCCGCCTGCTCGTGATGGGTGTCGATGCTGTCGCGGACGAACATGGTCTCGCCAGTCAGGTCGGCGTAGTCGGTCCCCGCGGCAGCGCACGCGGCGACGAGCGGCAGGCCGTACTTGGTGTACGGACCGACGGTCGTCACGACCACGCGGGTACGCGCGGCCATGTCGTTGAGGGAGGACGGCTGTGACGCGTCTGCCTCGATGAGGGGCCAGTCGCTCGCTGCGGGTCCGAGCGAATCGCGGACGTCACGCAGCTTCGTTGCCGACCGGCCTGCCAGCGCGATGCGCGCACCGCTGCCTGCTCTGGCGAGGTAGTCCGCGGTCAACTTCCCGACGAATCCCGTCGCGCCGTACACCACTACGTCGAATTCACGCTGCTCTGCGGTCATGACCCCAACCTACCGAGGGTCGCAGCAGGCGTCGGAGGCGTCCCGTCAGCCGAGGGTCTCGGGCAGCTCCTCCGGGCGGTCGAGCACGTGTGTGCCCAGGAAGGAGGTCACCACCTGGTACCAGATCTTGGCGTGCTGCGGTTTGGCGACCCAGTGCCCCTCGTCCGGGAAGTAGAGGAAGCGGTGCGGGCTGGTGCCGTCGTCGGCCGCGGGCAGCGCCGAACTCGACAGCAGCTCGTACCAGAGCCGGAGGCCCTCGCCGATCGGTACCCGGTAATCCTTGTCCCCGTGGATCACCAGCATCGGCGTGCTGATGCGCTCGACATGGCGGTGCGGTGAGTTCGCATCCGTCATCTCGGTGGTCATCTCCCGCGCCCACCAGTAGGAGCCGTCGGTGGTGTGCCCGAACTGGTCGAGCGCCCACAGGCTGGCGTGGGTGACGATGGCATCGAAGCGGTCGGTCCGTCCGGCGATCCAGTTCGCCATGTACCCGCCGAACGAGCCACCCATCGCCGCGGTGCGGTTGCCGTCCACGCGGGGGTGTGCGCAGGCGGCATCGGTTGCGGCGATCAGATCGGTGTACGGCGCGGCTCCCCAAGCGCCCCAACCACGCTGGACGAAGTCCTGGCCGTAACCCGTCGACAGCGCCGGATCGGGCAGCAGCACGGCGTATCCCTGTGCCGCGAGCAGCCACGGGCACCAGCGCCAGTGCCAGGCGTTCCAGCTGGCGAGCGGGCCACCGTGGATCCACAGCAGCAGGGGTGCGGGGTCCGTGGTGTCGGGCAGGATCAACCAGGACCGCACCGGCGTGCCGTCGGCCGCGGTGGCGGTGAGTTCCGACAGCTCGCCGGGCAGGTTGGGAGCATCCACGCACGGCAACTCCGTGACGCCCCCCTCGGCGGTGACCCGGACGGGATGCGGCGGCCTGGCGTAGGAACTGCGCATGGCGAAGACGTCACCACCGGCGACGGGATGCACGTCGGTGTAGGTGAAGTCGTCGTCGGTGCGACGTTCGACACCCGAGTCGGTCGGGTCGATCACGAAGACCGGCCCGCGGCCGTTATCGTCCGCGGTGACCACCAGTGCCGAGCCGTCGTCCGACCACGCCACCGACGTGGGCCATCGGTCCCACCCGGCGGCGACCTGGGTGGTCGTACCGTCGAACGTCGCCAGCCACAAGGTGATTCGTGGCGCCTCGGTGGGCGTAATGAACGTCTCGCGCAGGTATGCGACGCGGGTCCCGTCCGGCGCCACCGCCGGCCCGAACAGATCGGCACCCGGATCGTCGACGATGACGGTCCGTTCCGCGGTCGCCAGGTCGATCCGCACCAGTCTGCTGCGGGTGGCCGCCCCGGGAGCCGGGGCCTGCCACGTGGTGACGGCGAAGCGGCCGTCGCGGCTGAGGTCGACGCCTGCCTCCCGCAGCGCTTGCCCCGGATCCGGTGTGACGTCCCGCCCGTCGTCGACGGCGAGCAGGTGCGGTTGAGCGGGTCCGATGTCGTGATCCCAGTACCGCACCGGATAGCCGGCGTGCAGCACCGCCGATACCTTGCCGTCCTTGCGCAATGCGCGTAGTCGCCGGTCGTCGTCGAGGGTGCGCGCCGAGGGCGACAGTGCCGTCTTGACCACGACGACGTCGGCACCGCGGGCGGCCATCACGGCGTCGACTCCACCCGGCGCCTCGAACGCCGCGACCGCTTCCCCGCCCGATGCTGGGAGCCGCCACAGCGCGGCGGGCGACTGGTCGTCATGGTCACCGGGCTTGGGCCGCGCGGAGAGGAACAGCAGGTCTCCGGCGCTGGTGAACGTAGGCGCCGACTCGCCCTTGGGTCCGTGCGTGAGCCGGCGGGCGGCCGAGCCACCGGCCGGGTCGAGTTCCCAGATGGCCGTGCGGTATTCGGTTCCCGACTCGTCGAGTTCGCTGATCGTGGTGACGACACGCGACCCGTCGGGCGATACGGCGAGGCCGGCCACCCGAGGGATCTGAAGGTAGTCGTCGAGGTCGGTGAACGGCGCGGCGGGCAGTGCGGGCTGCGCGGGCCGGGGAACGAAGGACACGATCGTTGGTACCACGGGGCCGACGGTCCGTCCCACTGATCCGGTTTGGAAGTCAAACCGATTGATGGCATGCTTCGTCCATGGCCGCCATCGCGTTGACCGACCTGCCGGGGCGGCCGTGCCCGATCGCAGCGGCGCTCGAAGTCGTCGGTGAGCGGTGGGCGCTGCTCGTGGTTCGCGAGATCACCTTGGGCGCCACCCGTTTCACCGACATCGTGCGTGGTACGGGGGCGCCACGCGACCGGATCGCGGCCCGCCTCAAGACGCTCGAGGCCGAAGGCATCGTCATGCGGGTGCCGCGGACGCCGCATCGCGACGAGTACGCACTGACCGACGCCGGACGGGCCCTTCGCCCCGTGCTGGCTGCGCTACTGGCGTGGGGCGCCCAGCACGCCGTGGCCAGCGACGAAGCCGTCCCACCGCACGACCACGACCGCACGACCGAGGAGTCACGTTGACCGCAGAACTCACTGCCGACCAGCACCGCGCCGAGTGGGGCGACCGTCGCACGAAGGTGGTCGCCTGGCACGACCCCGCACCGACGACCGCCAAGGGCCTGGCGATGTCTGGCATCGACTATCTGCGGGCCATGGTCGACGGCGTCCTTCCGCCGCCCCCGATCTCCGGTCTCATGGACTTCGGGATGGTGTCGGCCGAGCCCGGGCGCGTGGTGTTCAGCTGCCAGCCCGACGAGTCGGCGTACAACCCGATCGGCGCCATCCACGGCGGATTGGTCTGCACGCTGCTGGATTCGGTGGCGGGCTGCGCCCTGCACAGCACGCTTCCGCAGGGCAAGGGCTACACCTCGATCGAGATCAAGGTGAACTACCTCAAGGCGGTCCGGCCGACCAGTGGACCACTGCTCGCCACGGGCACCGTGGTGAAGGCCGGCTCGCGGGTCGGCTTCACCGAGGGCGTCGTGACGGACGCGGGCGGCTCGGTCGTCGCGACCGCCACCAGCACGCTGCTGGTGTTCGACCTCTGATTCGCCCTATTTTCATGGCGTGACGCAACGCATCCTGGTCATCGGCGCCGGCATCGCCGGCTTGGCAACGGCCGTCGCGCTGCAACGCCGAGGCCACGACGTCGCGATCGTGGAGGAACGCAGCGACACCTCGTCGGGCGCGGGCATAAGCATCTGGCCCAACGCGCTGGCCGCGCTCGACGCGATCGGACTCGGCGACGCGGTTCGGGACTCTGGCGGGCGGGTGACCGCGGGCGCGATGCGGTGGAGCAACGGCACGTGGTTGCGCCACCCGTCACCCGAACGCATCACCAAGGCGCTGGGCGAGCCGCTCGTCGTGGTGCGCCGGTCCGTCCTTGCCAGGGTGCTGACCGACGCGCTGTCCCCCGGCACGGTCGAGACCGGCCTGGCCGCAACGTCTTTCGACGACACCGGCGCCGGGGTGGCGGTGGCGATGAGCCACGGCAGCGTACGGGAGGCGGCCGCGGTGATCGGCGCGGACGGGGTCGGGTCGGCGGTCGCACGCCACCTGAACGGCCCGCTGCGGCACCGCTACGCCGGTTACACGGCGTGGCGCGCGATCGCGCGGTGCGCCATCGATCCCGACCTCGCAGGCGAGACCATGGGGACCGGGACGGAATTCGGGCACGTTCCGCTGGGAGCCGATCACACCTATTGGTTCGGCACGGAACGCTGCAGCGAGGGCGCGAGCGCACCCGGCGGGGAGCTGCCCCATCTGCGCGCGAAGTATTCGCACTGGGCCGACCCGGTGCCCGCACTGCTCGCGGCGACCGAGGAGACCGACGTGTTGCGCAATGACCTCTACGACCGCGAGCCGGCGAAGGTGTGGTCGCGGGGACGCATCGTGCTCGTCGGCGACGCGGCGCACCCGATGCGTCCGCATCTCGGTCAGGGCGGTTGTCAGGGTCTCGAGGACGCCGCGGTCCTGGCCCACTGCATCGGCCGCGGCGACGACCTGCCCGCGGCCTTCACCCGGTTCGCCGCCGCGCGCCGCCCCCGGGTGCGGCGGCTGATGCGCGAATCGCGCGTCATCGGCGAGGTGGTCAACCTGCGACCGGCCTTCGCGGGGGCTGCGCTGGTGCGGGCGTCCTCGGTGGTGCCGGAGGCGGTGCTGACCCGGCACCTGTCGACCATCGCGGCGCGCTCGGCGTTCGCCCTTCCCGGCGGAGGGTCGCGATGACGGCGTCACTCGGTCGGCTGATCGTCGAGGCGGACGATCCGGCGGCAGTCCGTGGGTTCTGGGAGTCGGCGCTCGGCCCGGATGAGTGTGCACGGCTGTTGGAGGTGGTGCCGCAGGAACGACCCAAGGTCGTCAAGAACCGCGTGCACCTCGACGTCTACGTGCGCGACGTCGAGGCCCTCCTGGCGATGGGCGCCCGGGTCCTCGACGCCGTGGTGGGCTCCTCGGGTCCGCGCGCAGATCGGTCCGGGGCCGGATGGCACGCCGCGCTATCTACACGGCTGCGCCGGGTGGCCGGATCTGGTCTGGAAGTTCGTGCCGGTGCCCGATGCCCGCGTCACGCCGAACCGTTGGCGATGGAGTGTCGGGGGTGGCACCTTCGACGGCCCGGTGGATCCGGAGGGGAACGAGTTCGTTCAGCGCGGCTGAGTGAAGGCGGCCAACGGCGCGAGGAACGTCGAGCACATCTGGCGCAGATCGACGACGCCGAGGATGCCGCCCTGGCGGATGGCGTCGCAGCCGGTTCCCGTGGCGGGCGCCGACGGCGCAGCCGGGGTGCGCCACACGGCAGGCGTTGCCCCGCGCGGACCGCACTTGGGCCATGCCTTCACACCCTGAGTGCGCAGGACGTTCTCCGCGACGCGGATCTGCTCGGCACGCGATGCCGTCGTGGGCGAACCGACTCCGCCGTTGGACGCCCAGGTCGCCGGCTTGAATTGCAGACCGCCGTAGTGGCCGTTGCCGGTGTTGGCTGCCCAGTTGCCGCCGGATTCGCATTGCGCGACGGCGTCCCAGTTCATGGTGTCCGCCCGCGCCGACGCGGCGGACAACGCAGTGGTGATGGCGCCGATGGCAAGAGCCAGCGCGCCGATGAGGATCACGAAGCGCAGGACCCTGGCGGTGGTGTCGCGAAGTGCGGTGCTGATGATCATGTTGCGGTCCTTCCCCGACCGGTTGACACGAGAACCGCTAGGGCGTGTCGCTCAGCTCGCCTGGCGCAGTCATGTGGTACGTCGTGTGACCCACTTCACGCGTTACAGAAGAGGTAGAGGTTCTTTACCGGGGTGTGATGGACAGCAGGGAAGGCTGAGGTAGTAGAGACGGAGGAGGCGGCAGCCGATCGAATCGGCTGCCGCCTTCCTCGGGTCGAACGACGTGGGGGTTAGCCCCGCCCGCCGCACGTCGGCCATGCGCCGATGCCCTGCGTCTGCAGGACGTTGTTCGCCACCCGGATCTGCTCCTCGCGGCTAGCCTGATGCGGCGAGCCGCTGCCGCCGTTGGATCGCCACGTGCTCATCGTGAACTGCAGGCCGCCGTAGTAGCCGTTGCCGGTCGCGGTGGACCAGTTGCCACCCGACTCGCACGCCGCCACGGCGTCCCAGTTCACGCCGTCCGCATTCGCGGTGCCGGCGCCCAGCGCCATCGGAGCCACGGTGAGTGCCCCAGCGATGGTGGCCAGCCCAAACGTCTTGCGGATGTTCTTCAACTTCGATCCCTTTCGCCAAGCGCGCGCCATCGACGCGTCCGCGCAGCACGCGGACGTGAAGTGCCTGGTCCAGCTAGGCCGGGGATATGGGCCGCACCGTCTCGGTCGGGTACGACAGCGGGAGGTCGTAGTCGCCTCGCCGGATGACTCATCCGGCCGCCGCGGCGTGACGTCGGGACCCTGGTCCCGACCCACCGCAGCCCCACTCACACGCAGGTTCGTGATGTGTACTTGTTTGCTCCGTTTGGAGACGTTTGGGACCGTACTAAACGTCGGATCGCAAAGTCATGTCGACACGAATGCGATTCACGGCATGATCACGGTTTGATCACGGTGCGACGACGAGCCGATAAATGCAGGTCAACGGTGACTTTCGAGGGCTTCCACCGTTTCTTGCCTGCCAGTGAGATCGTGATGCACGTCACGACGATATTGTGAGCCCGCACACAACCAGGTTGCACCACGGGCACCACTAGCCACTCGATTGGGTTCTGCCACAGCGATTTCGCCTCCGACGCCCAACAGGCGTCGATCCGGTTCGCTGTGGCCGGGATGCGTTGCGATCGATGCGTCACGTCTGATGATGTTGTCTAACAACGGTTTCCGCCTTGACGGGGCCCGTCGTGACGCGTGACCGAACTGCAGACCGGTTGATGCCTATCCGCGCGAAGGCATTGCGCGGCAGCGCTTTTGCCAACCAGACGTCTGAATCGCTCGCTGTGGTCCCGCGCAATGGCAAGGCACCACCTGCGCAGAACCGGCCTGGGGCGGTACGACAGGAGAGAACGGATCCCATTGTGACGCCGACGCGTCGCCCGAAAGGGCGTTGGAGGAGCCGTCCGTTCCTCGACACCCGGGCTCGACAGCGCCGAAAACGCTTGCGGGCAATGCCCGTTGCGTCGACACATCGGACAGTGGCGTGCCGACTCTGCGATCAGCCGAGGGCAATTGGAGCGTGAATCACACGCTCGAAACCCATTCCCATGGCGCTATTCGGTTAGTCGCCATTAATTCAATCGCGATCCCGTTCGAATTCGCCAATTTGCTGGCACCATTACCCGAGATCGGCGGGGTGTTGACGTTGGTCAGCGACCGCTGCTCGGGCATCACGACCCGCTGCGTGTCGACGGCGTGCACCAGTGCGCGCATACTCCGCTCCCCCGCCTCGACCAGCTGATCGGCGAGCGTTGCCAACGTCGTGCGATAGACGCCCGCGAGGTAGTGGGTCCGACCGTCCCACGGCAGGACCACGTCGGCATCAAGCCGCCGGGCGGGGCCGAGCAGTTCGTCGATGATCGACGCGTCGAGGTAGGGCATGTCGACGGCGGATACGAAGGCGAACTCGGCGCCGGCCGCCGCGGCGGCGTGTAGCCCGCGGGCGGTGGCCAGCAGCGGCCCCACCCCCCGGGCTTCGTCGCGCAGCACCGTCGCGTGGAGTTCGGGCAGCGGCTGACCCGGTGCAGCCATCACGAAGACCGGCGAACAGCGGGTGTTCAGCGTCCGGACGACCTGCTCGACCATGGTGGTCTCGCCGTCGGGAGCCGAGAACGGCAGCGTGGCCTTGTCCCGGCCCATGCGCCGGGACGCACCGCCCGCCAGCACGATCGCGGCAGGCGGAGTGAGAGCGTCGGCTCCCGCGTTACTCGACGGTCCAGGTGTCTTTTCCACGCAGCAAGGATTGCAGAGCCGCGGTGTCGTGGGGCTTGGAATCCATCGCGGATGTGACCTGGTTCCGCGCCATCTCGTCATACGTCGGGCGCTGAACCTGGCGGAAGATCCCCATCACGGTGTGGTCGAGGTTCTGCTCGGACAGGCGCGACAGTGCGAAGGCGTACGCGGGATCGTCGATCTCGGCGTTGTGCACGGCGATGTCAGAGGCGGCGACGTCTGCGGTCTTGGCGACCTCGAGTCCGTAACCGGACTTCACCACGCAGTACTCGCCCTCGGCGCCGAAGGTGATCGGCTGACCGTGGGCGACGCGGATGAGACGCTCCTCGGCGCCTTCCTTGCGGAGCGCGTCGAATGAGCCATCGTTGAAGATCGGGCAGTCCTGCATGATCTCGACCAGCGCAGCGCCGCGATGCGCAGCGGCAGCGCGCAGCACCTCGGTCAGGCCCTTGCGGTCCGAATCCAGCGCCCGGCCCACGAAGGTCGCCTCGGCTCCCAGTGCCAGCGACACCGGGTTGAAGGGGTAGTCCAGCGAACCCATCGGCGTCGACTTGGTGACCTTGCCGACCTCTGACGTCGGCGAGTACTGCCCCTTCGTGAGGCCGTAAATCCTGTTGTTGAACAGCAGGATCGTGAGGTTCACGTTGCGGCGCAGCGCGTGGATCAGGTGGTTGCCGCCGATCGACAGGGCGTCGCCGTCGCCGGTGACGACCCACACCGACAGGTCCTCGCGGGCCAGTGCCAGGCCCGTCGCGATGGTCGGCGCACGCCCGTGGATCGAGTGCAGACCGTAGGTCTCCAGGTAGTACGGGAAGCGGCTCGAGCAGCCAATGCCGCTGACGAACACCATGTTCTCGCGCCGCAGCCCGAGTTCGGGCAGGAAGTTGCGAATGGTGTTGAGGATGACGTAGTCACCGCAACCGGGGCACCAGCGGACTTCCTGGTCACTCGTGAAGTCCTTGGCCTTCTGCGGCTGGTCGGTGGTCGGCACCCCGCTGGTCTTGGTCAAACCAGAGGCGGTCAATCCGAGGTCGGATCCGATCAGGTCAGTCATAGGTCTACTCCCACACCAGCGCTCACGGTGGCGGCTGCCAAACGTGCGAACTTGCTCTTGTCGGTTTCCTTCTCGCGCAACGTGCCGTCCAGCGCGGCGTCGATGATGCCCTCGACCTCGTCGGCCAGGAACGCCATGCCCTCCATCTTCGTCACCGACTGCACGTCGACGAGGAACTTGGCGCGCAGCAGCATCGCGAGTTGGCCGAGGTTCATCTCCGGTAGGACGACCTGCTGGTACCGGCTGAGTACCTCGCCGAGGTTCGCGGGAAACGGGTTGAGGTGACGGATGTGCGCGTGGGCGATCTTGATGCCCTTGCGGCGGGCCCGTCGGCAGGCCTCGCCGATCGGGCCGTACGAGCTGCCCCAGCCGATGAGCAGGACCTCCGCGTCCCCGCTCGGGTCGTCGACCTCCAGGTCGGGCACCGAGATGCCGTCGACCTTCGCCTGACGAACGCGCGACATCAGGTCGTGGTTGCCGGGCTCGTAGGAGATGTTGCCCGAGCCGTTGGCCTTCTCGAGGCCGCCGATCCGGTGCTCGAGACCGGGAGTGCCCGGCACCGCGAACTGGCGCGCCAGCGTCTCCGGATCGCGGGCGTAGGGCTCGAACGGCTCGCCGGCCTTGGCGAACGTGTGATCGATGGGTTCGTACGCCGACACGTCGGGGATGCGCCACGGCTCCGAGCCGTTGGCGATCGCACCGTCGGACAGGATGATGACCGGCGTGCGGTAGGTCAGCGCGATGCGCGACGCCTCGACCGCGATGTCGAAGCAGTCCGAGGGTGAGCGGGGCGCTAGAACGGCGACCGGTGACTCGCCGTTGCGGCCGTAGAGCGCCTGCAGCAGGTCGGCCTGCTCGGTCTTGGTGGGCAGACCGGTCGACGGACCCCCACGCTGCACGTCGACGACGAGCAGCGGCAGCTCCATCATCACGCCGAGCCCGATGGCCTCGGACTTGAGCGCGACGCCGGGACCGGACGTGCTGGTCACGCCGAGTGCACCGCCGTAGGAGGCGCCCAGCGCGGCGCCGATGCCCGCGATCTCGTCCTCGGCCTGGAAGGTCAGGACGTTGAAGTTCTTGTGCTTGGACAGCTCGTGCAGGATGTCCGACGCGGGCGTGATCGGGTAGGTGCCCAGCACCACCTGGGTGTTGGCCAGCTGCCCGGCTGCCACGATGCCGTAGGCCAGCGCGGTGTTACCGGAGATCTGGCGGTACTCGCCGGACTTGAGCTTGGCGGGTGACACCTCGTAGGTGGTGGCGAATGCCTCGGTGGTCTCGCCGTAGTTCCAGCCGGCCTTCAGCGCGAGGACGTTGGCCTCGGCCACTTCGGGCTTCTTGGCGAACTTCTCGCGTATGAAGACTTCGCTCTGGTGCAGTTCGCGGCCGTACATCCACGACAGCAGCCCCAGGGCGAACATGTTCTTGGCGCGCTGGCCGTCCTTCTTGGTGGCGCCGATCGACTCGACCGCACCGAGCGTCAGCGTCGTCATCGCGACGGCCTGCACGACGAAGTCGGACAGCTCGTCGGACTCCAGCGGGTTGGCCTCGTAGCCGACCTTGGCGAGGTTGCGCTTGGTGAACTCGTCGGAGTTGGCGATGATCAGCCCGCCGCGCGGCAGGTCGGCGACGTTGGCCTTGAGCGCCGCGGGATTCATCGCGACCAGGACGTCGGGACGGTCACCGGCGGTGAGGATGTCGTAGTCCGCGATCTGGATCTGGAACGACGACACACCCGGCAGGGTGCCCTGTGGTGCGCGGATCTCGGCGGGGTAGTTCGGTTGCGTGGCAAGGTCGTTGCCGAACAGCGCGGCCTCGGAGGTGAATCGGTCACCGGTGAGCTGCATGCCGTCGCCGGAGTCGCCTGCGAATCGGATGACAACCTTTTCGAGCTTCTGCCGCGGGGATCCGCCGTTGCTGGTGCCGTTGCCGTCTTGACTCACGACCCCTGCCTTTCACGATTGGTCAGGTCGCGCCATTTCGGGTCGCGATCGAGGTCTTCGAGAAGGCCAAGTTGCGCGATGCGCCGCCGAGATGACGTCCACCCAGTTTTCTGTCACTGGCAGTCACGATTATTGCACTTCTCTTAGGCTGGGCTACACCGGACTCGCCGGTTACCTGCAGGTAAGGCTTTGTGAACGGCGCAGGTCAGAGGCGTGAATGGCGGCGCGACGCCGCGGATTTGTGGTCTTCGTCACTTTTCGAGAACGTCGTTCTCTAAGATCGCGGTTACCGACCGGTAGGGACGGTGGCATCGCTGCGACCTGCTGCTACACGAGGTCGGCGTGACCGACCTTGAGACGCTTGTCGAGTTCACGCGCGACGAGTTCGCTGGCGAGCTGGGCCGAGGGCACCGGTCCGTCGCCTGCAGCGCGATGCGCGACGTAGCAGGCGGTGAACATGTCACCGGCTCCCGTGGTCTGGACGCCGTCCACCCGCCAGGCTGCGGGCACCCGCACCACGTCGCCGTCGGTGTAGATGTCGCAGCCCTCGGAACCGAAGGTGACGACGATCTCCGGGACACCGAGCCGCTCGGCCGTGGCCGCGTCGAAGTCGCCGTCGGCGACGACCACCGCTTCGTCCTCGGCGAGCTTGAGCATGTCGAGGTGCTCGAGCAGGTCCGGCGAGAAATGCCGGTCCTCGACGAGGGGTCCGACCCGGTCGGCACGGACGAGGCCCTGACCGTCGTAGGCGACGAGGTGCCCGCGCGAGGACAGCAGAGCCAGCGTGTCGGCGGGGAAGTCGGTGCGCAGCAGCGGGGCCAGGTGAACCCAGGTGGTGTCCGGGTCCGCGGCCTCCACCTCGGCGGCACCCCATACGGGGCCGATCGCGTCCACGGACATCCGGCGGTGGTCGACGTCGACGTAGTCGAGCCGGAAACCGCTGGTCACCTCCGACGGGAGTATGCGGACCAGGGAGCCGAAGCGTGCCACCAGCGGATCGAACAGAGCATGGTCTCGCGGTGCGCCGAGGGCCGCGATGTGGCCGTGGCCTCCGACGGCCTCCAACGCCACACCCGCGAACGACGCACATCCGCCCGGGCTCGGCGGCGCGCCGTCGATGACGTCGATCGCCAGATTGCCCAGCACGGTCACGCCCTTGACGAGCCCTTGCTGCACCGCTGTTCTCCCTAGTTCGAACCCCGGCTGCGCTCGTCGGGGGATGCGGCGAAGCGTAGTCGGCGCAGCGCAGGATAACGATTCGCGGTGCATCAGGGCAGGTTGTACGGCGTCACGACCTGTATCGGGGTGGTGCGGACGGGTTCGACCGGCAGCGCGCCGTGTTGCTGCAGCAGCACCCGGATCGCAAGGCGGGCGTCGGCGCGAAGGTCGTTGTGCAGCACCACCGAGATGCGGCCGTCGCGCAGGAGCCGGCGGTTGTCGGCGTCCAGGTCGTGTGCGACGAAGACGCGGCAGTTGCGCTCGAGCCGCTCGAAGGCGGCGACGGTGGCCGTGTTGCCGCCACCCGCGGAGTACACGGCCTCGATCCGGGGATTGCGTTCCAGCGCGTCGAACACCAGGCGCTCGTTGGTGGCGTCGATGCCGTCGCTGTCACTCACCTCGACGATGGCCCGGCCCGATCGCCGCAGCCCCGACCGGAACCCGACCTCGCGTTCCCCCTCCCCGCGGAACACCGTGCGGCTCAACGTGATCAGCACGTCCGACGGCGCAGGCCCCAGCCATTGGTCCATCAGGTACGCCGCCGTCATCCCGGCGCCGTGATTGTCGATCCCGACGTAGGCGCACCGGGAACTCGAGGGCACGTCGGTGGAGTAGGTGACCACCGGCACGCCACCGGCGACCAGGCGGTCGACGGCTTCGACGACCTCGGGCTCGTCCTGCGCCTTGAGCACCACGCCGTGACTGCCGCGGATGCGCGACAAGGCGTCGACGGTCTGTGCGGTCGCGCCCGCCTCCCAGAGATGGAACCGGGCACGCACCATTGCGGGGGCGAATGCGGGCAGCTCGGCTTCGATCGCCGCACGGAACGCATCGGAGAAGCGCCGAGGCGTCTGCATGACGACGTCGATCAGGAACCGACGACCGTTGAGCCGCAACTGGGCTCGCTGCTTGTCGAGGTCGGCGATGGCCTGGGCGACCTCGGCGCGGGTGCTTTCCCGAACGCCTGCGCGGTCGTTGAGCACCCGGTCGACCGTGGCCTCGCTCAGCCCGGCCTGCTGAGCGATCTCGCGCACCTTGTACCGGTGAGGCATGTCCCCGCTCCTCGTCGCGATTCGTGCACCCGCAGTTGCGGTGACCGCAACTCAGTGTGCACAAGTCGCCCTGGACCTGAGGTCTTTTTGATGGGTTTCTGGTGTTGATTGCGTTCCACGTCACAGCCAGACTCATGGACATGACCACGAGCGCAACGACTGCGACCGGAGCGTGGGTCGAGGCGTCGGACTGCGACCTCGACGCGTTCCGCGCGCAGGTGACCCGGGAGACCGATCCCGCCGATTACCCGATGGCCAGCGATGTGCGGCAGAACGTGCCGGTCTACTCCGCGGGCGCGATCGCGCAACGTGACCGGCGCGCACTGCAGGCCGAGCTGATCCGCGCGCTCGCGGACGGACCGGGCGTCGTCGCGTTCGAGGGCGCGTTCGACCACGACGTCGTCGACGCCGCGTCCGAAGCCTTGACCGCGATCATCGACGCCCAGCGCGCGGAGGGCAGCGTCGCCGGCGACCACTTCGGCAAGGCCGGCGCCAACGACCGAATCTGGAACGCTGCGCAGAAGTTGGCGCTGCACGCCCCCGAGGTGTTCGCCGACTACTACGCCGCCGATGCGCTGGCGCTCGTCTGCGAAGCGTGGCTCGGCCCGCGCTACCAGGTGACCTCGCAGGTCAACGTCGTCAATCCCGGTGGCGGAGCACAGGTTCCGCACCGCGACTTCCACCTCGGCTTCGTCGACCCGGATCAGCTCAGTGCCTACCCCGCCCACGTGCATGCGTTGTCGCCGGCGCTGACCCTGCAGGGCGCCGTCGCCCACTGCGACATGCCGCTCGAGAGTGGGCCCACGATGCTGCTGCCGCACTCGCAACGGTTCACCGCCGGCTACGTCGCGTTCTACCGCCAGGAGTTCATCGACTACTTCGCCGACCATCACGTGCAACTGCCGCTGAGCAAGGGCGACGCGGTGTTCTTCAACCCGGCGCTCATGCACGGTGCCGGTGCCAACACCTCGACCGACATCCGCCGCATGGCGAACCTGTTGCAGATCTCGTCGCCGTTCGGGCGGGCGATGGAGGCGATGGACCGCACTGCGATGGTCCGAGCCATCTACCCGTCTCTGCTCGGGATGAAGGCCGCAGGCCGCTCGGATCGCGACCTCCGCAATGTGGTCAACGCGACCGCCGAGGGCTACGCGTTCCCCACCAACCTCGACCGGGACCAGCCGATCGGCAGTCTCGCCCCACCTAGCCAGGTGGACACCGTGCTGGCCGCCCTGGCCGACGGGTTCACGCCCGCAGCACTCGACACGGCGCTCACCGCGCACGGAGAACGGAGAATCCCTTGACCACCCTCGGAGTGATCGGACTGGGCCGGATCGGCGCATTCCACACCGAAACCCTCAGCAACCTGGCGGGTCTCGACGGGCTGGTGATCACCGACGAGCGCTCCGAGGTTGCCGAGGCCGTCGCCGCCAAGCACGGCGCGAAGTTCGTCGCCACCGTCGACGAACTGCTGTCCTCCGGCGTCGACGGCGTCGTCGTGGCCGCCGCGACGCCCGCCCACGCCGAGCTGACCCTGGCCGCCGTCGAGCGGGGCATCCCCACGTTCTGCGAGAAGCCGATTGCCTCCACGGCCGTCGAGAGCGCCCGCGTCGCCGAGGCCATCCTGGCCTCCGGGGTGCCGGTGCAGGTGGGCTACCAACGCCGGTACGACGCCGCGTTCGCCGCCGCCAAGCGCGCCGTCGACGACGGGTCGCTCGGAACGCTGCACACCGTCCGCAGCACGACGATGGACCCGGCTCCCCCGCCACTGGACTACATCAAGGGCTCGGGCGGCATCTTCCGCGACTGCGCGGTCCACGACTTCGACGTCATCAACTGGATCACCGGGCAGCGCGCCGTCGAGGTGTACGCCACCGGCACCGTGCAGGGCGATCCGCTGTTCGCCGAGTACGGCGACGTCGACACCGCCGCGGTGATCGTGAAGTTCGACGGCGGCGCCCTCGGCGTGGTGTCCAACGCCCGCTACAACGCGCGCGGTTACGACTGTCGCCTCGAGGTCCACGGCTTCCACGACAGCGTCGCCGCAGGCTGGGACCAAGGCGTTCCACTACGAAATACCGACCCTGACAACGAGTTTCCCAGCGGTCCGTCGCACGGCTTCTTCATGGACCGCTTCACCGAGGCGTTCCGCACCGAGTTGGCGGCGTTCGTCGAGGTAACCAAGGGTGGCCCGGTCCTCGGAGCGACAGTCGCCGACGCGGTCGAGGTGGCGTGGCTCGCCGAGGCCGCCACCGAATCCCTGCGCCGGGGAACGCCGGTCACGCTCGATGAGGTGCGCAACTCGTGACCACTCTGAAGATCGCCGGGGCCCCCATCTCGTGGGGCGTGTGCGAGGTGCCCGGCTGGGGCCACCAACTGCACCGCGACCGCGTCCTCGCCGAGATGCGCAGCGCCGGACTGACGGCGACCGAGCTAGGTCCGGACGGCTTCCTGCCGTCGGACACCGAAGCGCTCACGTCCGTGCTGGCGGGCCACGACCTAGCCTGCGTCGGCGGATTCGTCCCCGTCGTCCTGCACGACGCCGCACACGATCCCGCGGACGACCTCGTCGGCCCCCTTGCCGCACTGCGAGCGGCAGGCGCCGGTGTCGTCGTGCTGGCCGCCGCGACGGGGTTGGCCGGTTACGACGTGCGCCCCGTGCTCGACGATGCTCAGTGGGCGACGCTGCTGGCGAACCTCGACCGGCTCGCGGCCATCGTCGCGGGCGAAGGTCTGCTCGCCGTGCTGCACCCGCACGTGGGCACCATGGTCGAGACGCGTGCCGACGTCGACCGCGTGCTGGACGGTTCGGCGATCCCGCTGTGCCTCGACACCGGACACCTGATGATCGGCGGGACCGACCCGCTGGAGTTGGCGAAGGCCGTGCCGCACCGCGTTGCCCATACCCACCTCAAGGACGTCGACGCGACGCTGGCGAGTCGGGTCCAGTCCGGCGAGCTGACCTACACCGAGGCCGTCAAGGCCGGGATGTACACCCCGCTGGGCACCGGTGACGTCGACATCGCGGGGATCGTCTCGGTGTTGCGCGACAACGGCTTCGATGGCTGGTTCGTGCTGGAGCAGGACACCATCCTCGACGGTGAGCCCGAGGGCGAGGGGCCGGTGCGCGACGTCGTGGCGAGCGTGGCGTATCTGCGGAGCGTCGCGTCGTGAGTCTCGAGCGAGAAGCGGGGCGGCATCGCGTATGAGCATTCGCATTGGAATCCTAGGCGCATCGCGGATCGCCGAGTCGGCGATCGTCGGGCCCGCCGCCGAGTTGGGGCATCGACTGGTCGCGGTCGCCGCGCGCGAACGCTCGCGGGCCGAGGTCTTCGCCGAGAAGTACGGCGTCGAGAGGGTGGTCGGGTCCTACCAGGACGTCATTGACGACGCGGACGTCGACGTCGTCTACAACCCCCTGGCCAACGGCTTGCACGCGCCGTGGAACCTGGCCGCCATCGCCGCCGGGAAACCGGTGCTCAGCGAGAAACCGTTCGCCCGCAACAAATCCGAGGCCGCCGAGGTGACCGAGGCCGCCGCAGCGGCGGGCGTGACCGTGCTCGAGGGCTTCCACTACTACTTCCACCCGCTCACGCAACGGGCATTCGACCTCGCCGCCGATGGCACCCTCGGTGAGGTGACCCGCGTCGAGGTGCACATGGCCATGCCCGCGCCGCCTGAGTCCGATCCACGCTGGTCGTACGACCTCGCGGGCGGTGCGCTGATGGACCTCGGTTGCTACGGGCTGCACGTCATGCGGTCACTCGGCCGACTGTCGGTACCTGGCATCGAGGGAGTGCCCGCCGTGGCGCGGGCCCGGGCCGAGACGCGGGCCGCGGACGTCGACGCACGGTGCGACGTCGAGGCCGAGTTCCCGGGTGGCGCAACCGGCCTGTCGACGAATTCGATGCTCGCCGACGACTATTCGTTCGAGTACCGCATCATCGGCACGGCCGGTGACGTGCACGTGCACGACTTCATCCGGCCCCACGTCGACGACCGGCTGACTCTGCGCACCGCGTCCGGGACGACCGTGGAGCGTCTCGGCGCGCGGCCGACGTACACCTATCAACTCGAGGCGTTCGCCGCCCACGTGGAGAGCGGCGCCGCGCTGCCGTTCGGTGCCGACGACGCGGTGGCGAACATGGCCCTGGTCGACGACGCCTACCTGGCGGCGGGCCTCCCGGTCCGCTGAGGGGGCTCGTCGCTAGTGCGGCGACGGTCCCTGCACCCCTGGAGGGCACGGCGAGGGAAGGAAAAGCCCCCAGCACCATCCCGGCGGGATGGGCGGCGGCGGCTTGAACCCCTGCCCCGGAGGCGGTCCGGGCGGATTGGGTCCGTCCCAGATGTTCGACGCGACGTTGCCCTGCCCGAAGTAGACGAACCAGTACTCGTGGCAGATGCTCTCGTCCCAGCGCACCGGGTTGTACTTCTTGTTACCGGTCTCCACCGGCGGGTCACCGGGGCACCAGGTGTTCGGGCCGCTCGGGGGAACCTCCGCCGCGGCGGTACCGACCGACAGGCCCATACTCGTCGCCGCCAGGCCGGCGGACAGCAGCGCTGCGGTCAGGATCGTCTTCGGGTTCTGGAGTCTCATGGCGTGTGCTCTCATCTCGTCTCGGTGCCGCCGCACTGGTCGGCCTCGATGAGGAGTTCACACGGGGGCGCGGTCTACCGATCCCGACTTTGGCCAAGCCGCCGGTAGGGCGCGATGACGCCGGCGCCGCCTACGCGAACCGCTCGGCGAGCGCCGTCAGGGTCGACTCGATGCCCTCGGCGTTCTTCTTGTGGTAGCCGGTCAGCTCGATGAAGAACGGCGCCTTGGCGGTCGAGTAGTCGAACGTCTCCGTCACCTTCGTGGTCCCGGGGCTGACCTCGCTCAGTTCCCAGCGCCAGCGATGGCCGAGTGGGTGCTGCCACTCGACGAGGCGGTTCTCCTCGACGGCCGTCGCGCGCGACTTGATCTTGTAGGGCACCCCGTACTGCGTCATGCCCACCGTGAACGCATCGCCCTGGTGCAGCCGGTGCGGGCCCTTCACGTCGACGTCGCGCACGGTGCCGGACCCGTCGATCTCGGGGTGCCGGTGCGGATCGACGATCAGTGCGAACACGTCGGCCACGGGCGCGGCGACCTGCACGCTGCGGCTCACGGTGCGCGGGCCGGCGTCTTCTGTCTTCGGGGTGCTCGAGGTCATGGTCCCCACATACCCGTAGGCCCCGCCGACCAATCGGTCGGCGGGGCGTGGGTCACGGGGTGAGCGCTACTTGCGGCCCAGTTCGTGCGACAGCGCCTCCAACTCGTCGCCACCGGCCATCTGCTGGGTCAGGTGCTCGAGGGTGATCTCCTCGTAGCTGCAATCGAGCTTCTGCTGCCCGCGATTGAGCAGGACGAAGTGGTCACCAACCATGTGCGCGTGGTGCGGGTTGTGCGTGATGAACACGACGCCGAAGCCTGCCTCCTTGGCCGCGGTGATGTACTTCAGCACCACTCCGGACTGCTTGACGCCCAAGGCGGCCGTCGGCTCGTCGAGGATCAGGACGCGGGCACCGAAGAACACGGCACGGGAGATCGCGACGCACTGCTTCTGTCCGCCCGACAGCGATCCGATCGGGACGTCGACGTCGGGCAGGTCGATGCCCATCTTCGACAGTTCGGTCAGCGTGGTGGCCCGCATGGCGTTCGCGTCGAGGGAGAACGGGAACGACTTCTTGCGCAGCTCCTGGCCGAGAAAGAAGTTGCGCCACACCGGCATCAGGGGGACGACTGCCAGGTTCTGGTACACCGTGGCGATGCCCTTGCTCAGCGCGTCGGCCGGCGAGCTGAACGTCGTCGGCTCACCGTCGACGAGCAGTTCACCGTCGGTCTGCTGATGCAGGCCCGAGATGATCTTGATGAGCGTGGACTTTCCCGCGCCGTTGTCGCCAAGGATTCCGGTGACCTCGCCGGCGTGCACGCGCAGACAGATGTCCTTGAGGGCGGTGATGTTGCCGTAGGACTTGCCGACGTTCTTGAGTTCGACGAGCGGCACCTTGGCGCCGGACGGGGCCTCGCTCGGCTGGGTTTCGACGGTCGTGGTCATGTCGGTCACCTCTTCGCTGCGTAGTTGCGGAAGGCATTGTTGGCGATCACCGCGAAGAGCAGCATCGCGCCCAGGAAGAACTTGAACCAGTCGGGATCCCAGCCGGCGTAGACGATTCCCTGGTTGGTCATGCCGAAGATGAACGCGCCGATGGCGGCGCCGATCGCCGTTCCGTAGCCGCCGGTGAGCAGGCAGCCGCCGATGACCGCGGCGATGATGTAGAAGAACTCGTTGCCGATGCCCTGACCGGACTGCACGGTGTTGAAGTTGAACAACAGGTGCATGCCGACGAACCAAGCGCAGAAGCCGACGAACATGAACAGCCCGATCTTGACCTTCGTCACTGGGACGCCCACTGCGCGTGCGCTGTCGGCGTCTCCACCGACCGCGAAGATCCAGTTGCCGACCTTGGTCTTAAACAGCACCCACGTCGCCACCGCGGTGAAGAGCAGCCACCACAGCACGGTGATCTTGACCTGCACGCCGAAGATCGTGAACGCGTGGGCGAACACCCACTGGCCCGATGCCCAGCCCTGCATGTCGCTGACGCTCTGCGTCGCCACCTGTCCGGCAACCAGTTTGGTCACCGCGAGGTTGATGCCGGCGAGCATGAAGAACGAACTCAGCGTGATCAGGAAGCTGGGGATCTTGGTCTTCATCACCAGGTAGCCGTTGAGGAAGCCGACGCTCAACGCCAGCACCAGCGCGAGCGCCGCCCCCACCCACAGGTTGAGGTGCAGGTTGAAGGCCAGCATCGACGCCGCCAGCGAGCTGAACGTCACCGCGACGCCCGCCGAGAGGTCGAACTCGCCGCCGATCATCAACAGCGCGACGCCGCACGCCATGATCCCGATGGTCGAACTCGCGTAGAGCACGGTCGCCAGCGACGACGCCTCGCGGAACGGTGCCGCAACGACCAAGAAGAAGACGAAGATGCCGATGGCACCGATGCCGGCACCCATCTCCGGGCGAATCAGGAAGCGCTGCAGCCGGTTGCGCTCCTTGACCCGTTCGTCGTGGACGACCTTGCGGTCTCCCATGTTCAGGTCTGCCTGAGTTGTCATGGCCTTGCCTCTCCGCCGGTTGTGGTCAGCGTCGTGTCACCGGTGCGCACGTTCCCGTCACCGTGTTCCGTTCTTGGCGTACTCGGCCACCGCATCGATGTTGGACTGGTCTATGAACGCGGGCCCGGTCAGCGTGGGCGCCCCGCCGCCGATCACGTTGCCGTTGCTCAGGTACAGCCACAGTGAATCGACGGCGAGGTAGCCCTGCAGGAACGGCTGCTGGTCGACGGCCCACTGCACGTCGCCTGCCTTAATGGCGTCGACGAGCGCGGCGTTGGTGTCGAACGTGCCCACCTTCGCCTTGCTGCCGACGCCCTTGGCGGACTGCACCGCGGTCAGCGCGAACGGCGCACCGAGCGCCACGATGTAGTCGATGCCGGAATCCTGCTGCAGCTTGGCCGTGATCGTGGATTCCACCGACGGCATGTCCTTGCCGTTGACGTTGAGGATCTCGGTGGCGGGGAACGTGGCCTTCACGCCGGCGCACCGGGCTTCGAGGTCGACGTGGCCCTGCTCCTGGATGATGCACAGCGCCTTGGCGGCACCTTCGCCGCGGAGTCGGTCACCGACGCCTTGACCGGCGATGAAGCCGTCCTGGCCGAAGTACTCCTTGACGCCCATCCCCTTCCAGGCGTCCATGCCGGCGTTGAAGGCCACGACCGGGATGCCCTTGGCCTCTGCCGCCTTCACGGCGGCCTGCATGGCGTCGGGCTTCGCCAGCGTCACGGCGATGCCCTTGACGTCGCTGTCGATGGCGCTCTGCACCAGATTGGCCTGGTTCGGCGCCTCGGGGTCATTCGAGTAGCGCAGTTCGACGTTGTCCTTCTTCGCCGCCGTCTCGGCGCCCTTGCGGACGAGGTCCCAGAACGAGTCGCCGGGAACTTCGTGCGTGATCATCGCGATCGTCATGCGCGGGGTGTCGACGGTTCCGCCGCCTCCGCCGTCGCCGGACGCCTCCGGTTTCCCACCGGTCGACGAACACGACACGATGCTCACCGCCAGTACGCCCGCTCCCACGATCGCCGCAAGCCGCTTCAACGCCATTGTCTGTCTCCTTGTCTCGACACCGCCGGGCCGCGTCGTCGATCCGATGGGACCGTGCGCTGCGACACGCCTCACCGGTGATGTAATACGGCTCACACCGGAAAGTCAAGACTTTGTTAGGACATTCGGACTGCAGGTCAAACTTTCTGCGCATCGGCCCAGCACGTTCGAACCGCGGGGACGGCCGGACAGCGGGAGAACCAAAGCTGGGTGAGTGCGTCAGGAAATGCGCGGCACCGGCGCGGTTGGCAAGCCGAGCCTCAGCGATCCACCAGCGTGGTCTCGAAGTAGTAGCGGGAAGCGCGATAGCAGTGACTACCGAACTCGACCGCCCGGCCCGAGTCGTCGAATGCGGTGCGGCTCATGGTCAGCAGCGGCGCGCCGGGCTTCTCGCCGAGCAGTTTCGCCTCCGGCTTGGTCGCAGGTTTGGCGCCGATCCGCTGGCGCGCCAGCCGGATGTGTATGCCGCGGGCCCGCAGCGCCTGATAGAGGCCGCTGGCCTCGAGTTCCTCTGGGCCCGGCGCCAGTTCCGCGGGAAGGTAGTTCGTCATCACCGCGAGCGGTTCGCCGTTGGCGCAGCGAAGCCGCTGGATCGTCACGACCTCCGAGTCGATCTTCAGGTTCAGCTCGACGGCGATCTCCTCGTCGACGGTGATGCGGCGATAGTCGAGCAGGTCGGTGGTGGGCTGCTGACCGGCACGGGCCAGGTCGTCGAAGAGGCTCGTCAGCTCGACGCGACGGTGAACCGGGTTCTGCACCACCTGCGTTCCGACGCCACGCTTGCGAACCAGCAGACCCTTGTCGACCAGCTCCTGGATCGCGCGCCGCGTCGTGGGCCGCGACAGCGAGAGTCGGCTGGCCAACGCGAGTTCGTTCTCGAAGCGGTCACCGGGAGCCAGTTCGCCATCGCGGATCGCGGCCTCGATCGCCTGTGCCAGTTGGTGGTAGAGCGGAACCGGGCTGGACCTGTCGATATCAACCGCTATGGGCACGTCTGCTCCGATCTAGGGCCTTGACCAGAAGGGTAGCTGCACGATAACACCGACATGATCGCAAGTCAGAATGTCAGGACAAACTATTGACAGCGCGGAGTGACGCGAGGCACAGTCGTAGACAACCATCGCCCACCATCCTGGGAGCCAAATTGACCAGCACGGAACCGTTCGACGTCGTCGCCATCGGGCGCAGCGGCGTCGACGTCTATCCCCTGCAGACGGGGGTCGGACTGGAGGACGTCGAGACCTTCGGCAAGTTCCTCGGCGGCAGCGCGGCCAACGTCGCCGTCGCCGCGGCCCGGCTCGGCAATCGCACCGCGCTGATCTCCGGCGTCGGGTCGGACCCGTTCGGCCGCTACGTGCGCGCCGAACTGACCAGGCTGGGCGTCGACGACCGCTTCGTGACCGTGCACGGCGAATACCCAACGCCGGTCACGTTCTGCGAGATCTTCCCGCCGGACCACTTCCCGCTGTACTTCTACCGCAAGCCGTCCGCACCGGACCTACAGATCCGCCCCGACGAACTCGATCTCAACGCGATCCGCAACGCGCGGCTCTACTGGTCGACCGTGACCGGTCTGTCGGAGGAGCCCAGTCGCAGTGCGCACTTCGCGGCGTGGGCTGCCCGCGAACGGCGTCCGCTGACGGTGCTCGATCTCGACTACCGCCCGATGTTCTGGGCGACGCCGGCCGCCGCGACCGAGCAGGTTCAACGGGCACTGGGTCAGGTCACGGTCGCCGTCGGCAACCGCGAGGAGTGCGAGATCGCCGTCGGCGAGTCGAACCCGCGCAAGGCCGCCGAGGCCCTACTCGATCTGGGCGTCGAACTGGCCATCGTCAAGCAGGGCCCCCGGGGCGTGCTCGGCAAGACGCGGCACAGCTCGGTCACCGTGGCGCCCAACGACGTCGACGTCGTCAACGGCCTCGGTGCAGGAGACGCATTCGGGGGCAGCCTGATTCACGGACTCTTGCGCGGATGGCCACTGGAGAAGACGTTGCGCTACGCCAACGCCGCCGGCGCCATCGTGGCGACCCGGCTCGAGTGCTCGACGGCGATGCCCACCACCGCCGAGGTCGCCGCACTCGCCGAACAGACTGCCGTGGAGGCCGTCAATGTCTGACGTGACGCACACTCCCTTGGCTCGTCCCATGTGCGCGGACTACGCCGCGGTCACCGAGGTGCGCGCCGCCGACCCCGGCGCCGTCGCCAAGGCGTGGCAGGCCCGCAGCAGCCGGCCGACCGTTCGCGGTGACGGCCGGTTGATGATCGTCGCCGCCGACCACCCCGCCCGCGGCGCGCTCGCGGTCGGCGCGCGGCCGACCGCCATGAACAACCGCGTCGACCTACTGGACCGGCTGCGCGCCGCGCTCGCCGACCCCGGGGTGGACGGCGTGCTGGCGACCTCCGACATCCTCGACGACCTCGTACTGCTCGGGGCGCTGGAGGACAAGGTGGTGTTCTCGTCGTTCAACCGCGGCGGGCTGGCCGGCTCGGTGTTCGAACTCGACGACCGCATGACCGCGGCCACGGCCGCCTCCACGGCGGCGGCGCGGATGAACGGCGGAAAGATGCTGTGCCGCATCAACCTCGACGACCCGGGCACAGTCAACACGATGACGGCGTGCGCCCAGGCGGTCGACGAACTGGCCGCACACGGCCTCATCGCGATGGTGGAGCCGTTCATGTCGAGCCGGGTGAACGGCAAGGTCCGCAACGACCTCTCCCCCGACGCCGTGATCAAGTCCATCCACATCGGCCAGGGGCTCGGCTCCACGTCGGCGTACACCTGGATGAAGCTTCCAGTCGTCGACGAGATGGACCGCGTCATGGAGGCGACGACCATGCCGACGCTGCTGCTGGGCGGCGATCCCACCGACGCCGACGAGGCGTTCGCGAGCTGGGAGAAGGCGCTCGGGCTGCCATCGGTGCGCGGGCTCATCGTCGGCCGCACCCTGCTCTACCCGTCCAACGACGACGTGGCGGCCGCCGTCGCCACCGCCGTCGCGATGGTGCGCTGACCATGGGCGAGCGAAACGACGGGGGACGTTGACATGCACAGCGACCTGTACATTCCCGCGCGCAGTGCCGAACCGCCGTTCGCCGTCGACATCACACCCGAGTCGGCCGGCTGGACCGAGTCCTCACTGCAGGTGCTCGAACTCGACGACTCGCGACGAGAACTGCACACCGGTGGCACCGAGGTCATGATCCTGCCGCTGGCCGGCGGCGGCACCGTCGAGTGCGCCGGTGAGACCTTCGAATTGTCGCCGCGGGCATCGGTGTTCGACGGGCCGTCGGACATGGTGTACCTCGGCATCGACCAGTCCTACTCGATCACCGGCACGGGTCGCTTCGCGATCTGCGGCGCCCGCGCCAAGCGTGCATTCCCGAACCGGCGGGTCGCGGCCGCCGACGTCTCGGTCGAGTTGCGCGGCACCGGCAACTGCAGCAGGCAGGTGCACAACTTCGGCACCGCAGGCGTCTTCGGCGCCGACTCGCTGATCGCCTGCGAGGTGATCACGCCGGGCGGGAACTGGTCGAGCTACCCGGCGCACAAGCACGACGAGAACACGCCGACCCAAAGCGAACTCGAGGAGATCTACTACTTCGAGATCCAGGCAGGCCCAGACGGCAGCCGCGGCTTCGGCTATCACCGGGTGTACGGCACCCCGGAGCGTCCGATCGAGGTCCTCGAGGAGGTCCGCACCGGCGACGTCGTGCTGGTCCCCCACGGCTACCACGGACCGTCGGTCGCTGCGCCCGGCTACCACATGTACTACCTCAACGTCATGGCCGGACCCGGCGACGAACGCGCCTGGAAGATCGTCGACGACCCGGAGCACGCCTGGCTCCGCGGCACCTGGGACGACCAGCCGATAGACCCCCGCCTACCCCTACACGAGACAGGAGCCTGACCCATGGTCTCCACCGCACCGAAGCGGGCCGAGAAGACGCCCGACCGCGAGCCGACGGTCCGACTCACCGTGGCACAGGCCTGCATTCGCTTCCTCGGCAAGCAGTACGTCGAGCGCGACGGCGAGCGGACCAAGTTCTTCGCGGGCTGCTTCGGCATCTTCGGCCACGGCAACGTCGCGGGGCTCGGCCAGGCGCTCCTCGAGGACGAAGTCACCGCCCTCGACGCAGGGACCGAGCCGCTGCTCCCCTACGTGCTCGGCCGCAACGAACAGGCCATGGTGCACAGCGCGGTCGCCTACGCGCGGCAGAAGGACCGGCTGCAGGCGTGGGCCGTCACCGCGAGCGTCGGTCCCGGCGCCACCAACATGCTCACCGGCGCCGCACTCGCCACCATCAACCGGTTGCCGGTGCTGCTCCTGCCCGCCGACACCTTCGCCACCCGCGTGAGTTCCCCGGTGCTGCAGGAACTCGAACTCCCATCCAGCGGCGACGTCACGGTCAATGACGCGTTCAAGCCGCTGTCGCGATACTTCGACCGGGTGTGGCGGCCCGAGCAGCTGCCCGCCGCACTGCTCGGCGCCATGCGGGTCCTGACCGACCCCGTCGAGACCGGTGCCGCCACCGTCGCGATACCGCAGGACGTCCAGGCCGAGGCACACGACTGGCCGGAATCCCTGTTCGCCGAACGCACCTGGCACGTGGCACGGCCGCTGCCGGAGCGTTCGGTGATCGCGCGCGCAGCCGACGCGATCCGCTCCGCGCGCACGCCGCTGATCGTCGCCGGTGGTGGCGTCGTCTACTCCGGTGCCACCGATGCACTCGCGGCGTTATGCGAGCAGACCGGCATACCCGTCGCGACGAGCCAGGCGGGCAAGGGCGCACTGCGCTACGACCATCCGCAGTGCATGGGCGCGATCGGTTCGACCGGCACCACGGCTGCCAACGCGCTGGCCACCGACGCCGACGTCGTCATCGGGATCGGTACCCGCTACAGCGACTTCACGTCCGCATCCCGCACGGCCTTCACCAATCCCGACGTCAGGTTCGTCAACGTGAACGTGGCATCGCTGGACTCGGTGAAGCAGGGCGGCATCAGCGTCGTCGCCGATGCCCGCGAGGCGATCGACGCGCTGCGCGAGGCCCTCGGCGACTACTCGGTCGACGCCGACTACCGCGACCGCACCGCCGCCCTCGCCGCCGAGTGGGACGACACCGTGTCCGCGGCCTACGCGGTCGATGACGGGGTCGCGCTGAACCAGAACCAGGTGATCGGACTGGCCAACACGCTGAGCGATCCACGCGACGTCGTCGTGTGCGCCGCGGGCTCGATGCCCGGCGACCTGCACAAGCTGTGGCGGACGCGTGACCCCAAGGGCTACCACGTGGAATACGGCTACTCCTGCATGGGCTACGAGATCGCAGGCGGGCTCGGCGTGCGGATGGCCGACGACTCCCGCGACGTGTTCGTCATGGTCGGCGACGGGTCCTATCTGATGATGGCCACCGAGCTGGTGACCGCCGTGCAGGAGGGCATCAAGGTCATCGTCGTCCTGGTGCAGAACCACGGCTTCGCCTCCATCGGTGGGCTCTCCGAGTCGCTGGGGTCCCAGCGGTTCGGCACCGCGTACCGCTATCGCAGCGACGACGGCAGGCTCGACGGCGACAAGCTGCCCGTCGACCTCGCCGCCAACGCGGCCAGCCTCGGCGCCGAGGTCATCAAGGTCGCGACCGCGGCAGAGTTCGGCGACGCCGTCAAGGTGGCCAAGGCCAACGACCGCACCACCGTGATCCACGTCGAAACCGATCCGCTGATCTTCGCCCCGGACAGCGAGTCCTGGTGGGACGTTCCGGTCAGCGAGGTGTCGCAGCTCGAGTCCACCCGCACCGCATACCAGAGATATGCCGACTGGAAGACCATCCAGCGGCCCCACATCCGTCCGTCCTGATCGCGGAGAGATACCCAAACACCATGTCGCGCATACTCGTTGGATCCGCCCCCGACTCCTGGGGAGTGTGGTTCCCCCATGACCCGCAGCAGACGCCGTATACCCGATTCCTCGACGAGGTGGCAGCGTCGGGCTACGAGTGGATCGAACTGGGCCCGTTCGGCTACCTGCCCACCGACCCGAAGCAGCTCGCCGACGAACTCGCCGCGCGGGGGCTCAGGCTGTCGGCGGGCACGGTGTTCGAGCACCTGCACCAATCCGTGTCCCGCGGGGACGACTCGTGGAACTCGGTGTGGACACAGGTCGAGGACGTCGCCAGGCTGACCGCCGCAGTCGGCGGCAAACACGTCGTCGTCATCCCCGAGATGTGGCGTGACCCGTCCACCGGCGCCGTGCTGGAGGACCGCAACCTCACGGCAGAGCAGTGGCACCAAAAGACGACCGGCATGAACGAACTCGGCAGGGCGATGTACGAGAAGTACGGCGTCCGTGCGCAATACCACCCGCATGCGGACAGCCACGTCGACACCGAGGAGCACGTCTACCGATTCCTCGACGGCACCGACGGCGAGTTCGTCAACCTGTGTCTGGACACCGGCCACATCAGCTACTGCGGTGGCGACAACATCGCGATCATCCGTCGCGCCCCGGAGCGGATCGGCTACCTGCACCTCAAGCAGGTCGACCCCGAGGTGCGCGCCAAGGTCGAAGCCGAGGACCTGCCGTTCGGCGAGGCCGTCAAACTCGGCGCGATGATCGAACCGCCGCTTGGCGTTCCGGACATGCCGCCGCTGCTGGCCGAGATCGAGAAGCTCGGCATCGACGTGTTCGCCATCGTGGAGCAGGACATGTACCCCTGCGAGGCCGACGCTCCCCTGCCCATCGCCCAGCGGACCCAGAAGTACCTCGGGTCGTGCGGCGTTCCCTCCGTCCGCTTCAACTGACTCCGCTCCAACTGATAAGGACCATCGACATGTCTGACTTGCGTGTGGCCGTTCTCGGCGTCGGCGTCATGGGCGCCGATCACGTCGCCCGGCTGACCACCAAGATCTCCGGCGCCCGCGTCGCCGTGGTGAACGACTTCGTGACCGAGAAGGCCGAACGGATCGCCTCGGGCATCGACGGTTGCCGCGCGATCGCCGACCCGCTGGACGCGATCGCCGATCCGGACGTCGACGCCGTCGTGCTGGCCACTCCCGGACCCACGCACGAGAAGCAATTGCTGGCGTGCCTCGAGCACGGCAAGCCCGTGCTGTGCGAGAAGCCGCTGACGACCGACGTCGCGACGTCACTCGAGGTGGTCAAACGCGAAGCGGCACTGGGTAAGCGGCTGATCCAGGTCGGCTTCATGCGCCGCTTCGACCACGAGTACGCGCAGTTGAAGGCGCTGTTGACCTCGGGCGAGCTGGGGCGGGCCCTTCTGCTGCACTGCGCGCACCGCAATCCGGCGGTGCCGCCGTACTTCGACAGCGCGATGGTGGTGCGCGACTCGCTGGTGCACGAAGTCGACGTCACCCGGTTCCTGTTCGACGAGGAGATCACCTCCATCCAGATGGTGAAGCCGTCGGCCAGTCCCGGTGCGCCGGAGGGCTTGGCCGATCCGCAGATCGCCATCATGCGGACCGCGTCGGGCAGGCATGTCGACGTCGAGTTGTTCGTCACCACCGGCGTCGCCTACGAGGTGCGGACCGAGGTCGTGGCCGAGAAGGGCAGCGCGATGATCGGACTCGACGTCGGGCTGGTGCGCACCCGCAGTGACGGCACGCGCGGCGGCCAGCTCACCCCGGGCTTCCGCGAGCGCTTCGGCCAGGCCTACGACACCGAGTTCCAACGCTGGGTCGACGCGGTGCGCCGTGGGTCGGCCACCGGTGACTTCACCGATGGACCGAGCGCGTGGGACGGCTACGCCGCCGCCGCGGTGTGCGAGGCCGGCGTCGAGTCGCTCGACAGCGGGCTGCCCGTCGCGGTGTCGATGGTGGATCGCGCGACGATCCCGGGCGCGTGACGTGAAGATCGCGCTGGATCCGACGCCCTTCCATCACGACTACGAGCTGCTCGAACTCCCCGCTCTGGTCGCGGAATTGGGCTACGAGTACCTGCAGCTGACCCCGCACCGCGACTTCATCCCGTTCTTCAACCACCCCCGGGCGGACGACGCCCTCGTCACGCAGTTCCGCAAGGCCTGCGCCGACGCGGGTGTCGGCATCGCCTCGGTGCTGCCGGTGCTGCGGTGGTCCGGCCCCGACGAGGACGCCCGGGAAGCAGCCGTACGCAACTGGAAGCGCGTCGTCCAGATCACCGTCGACCTCGGCGTGAACGTGATCAATACCGAGTTCTCCGGCAGGCCCGAGAAGGCCGAGGAGTCCGAGCGGGCGTTCTTCCGGTCGATGGAGGAACTGGTGCCGATCTTCGAGCGCGAGGGCATCGACGTGCGGATCGACCCGCACCCGGACGACTTCGTGGAGGACGGCATGGAGGCGCTGCGGATCATCCGCGGCGTCAACTCGCCGAACATCGGGATGGTCTACGTCGCGTGCCACACCTTCCACATGGGCGGCGCGATGGGCGACATCATCCGGGCCGCGGGCGACAAGCTGCGCCTGGTGCACGTCGCCGACACCATGGACCATCATCGCAGCCATGGTCTGCGCTACATCACCAACCCGCCGGGCAACCCCGTGCGCGTCCACCAGCACCTCAAGATCGGTGACGGCGACGTCGACTGGGAGGAGTTCTTCGGCGGCCTCGGCGAGATCGGCTTCTACGACCGCGACGACACCGTCATGGTGTCATCGGTGTTCGCCGAGGACGAGTCCGCGCACGACGTCTCCCGCTACCAGCTCAAGACGATGACCGACTACGTCGCCAAGCACGGCGGGTAGCACTTCTTTCGGCGAGCGTGCGTGTCTGCGGGCGACACGCCGGGTCGAAACCCGAGTTCGTGCACGCTCGCGACAGAGGAGTGACATGACCGAACCCCGACTCGTCGCGACCGCATGGACGAGCGCCGGCGATACGTCGCCGATGCACGTCCCTGCAACCAGCCCCGTGCCGATCGCCGAGCGCATCCGCGCGGTCGCCGACGCAGGGTACGTCGGCTTGGGCCTCATCCAGGACGACCTTCGAGCCATCCGCGACTCCATCGGATTGGGTCATCTGCGGCATCTGATCACAGACGCTGGGCTGACCCACGTCGAGATCGAACTCATCGAGAGGTGGTGGATCCCCCGCGGCGCCGCCCACCACTCGTTCGAGGTGCGCGAGTTGCTGTTCGATGCCGCCGACGTGCTGTCGCCAGCGTTCATCAAGATCGGCTCGGAACTCGGTCCGCCGGCTTCCCGGCCGGAGTCGCTCGTCGAGCCGCTGCGGCGACTGGCCCACGAAGCCGCCGACCACGGCACCAGGATCGCAATCGAGACCATGCCGTTCTCGCGCATCGCCACGGTGCCGATGGGTGTCGACATCGTCGCTGCCGCAGACCATCCCGCTGTGGGTCTGCTGGTCGACGCGTGGCACGTGTTCCGCGCGGGCACCTCGCTCGACGAGCTGCGCCACGCCCTGAAACCGGGGATGGTGTTCGGCGTCGAACTCGACGATGCGGCCGCCGAAGTCGTCGGCACCCTGTTCGAGGACACCGTGCACAACCGCTTGCTGTGCGGCCAGGGCGTTTTCGACTTGCGAGGTCTGGTCGAGGTGTTGAGCGACAACGGCTTCGACGGACCCTGGGGTGTCGAGATCCTGTCCGACGACTTCCGGGCGCTACCCGTGTCTGAGGCGCTTCGGGTCGCAGCGGACACCGCTCGCGCCGTGCTGTAGCCGGCAGGCGCAGCATCCCCGGCGTGCCGACCGGGCACCGTGACCCCGCGAGCGTGCGTGAACTCAGGTCTGAGCCCGGCGTGTCGGCCGCAGACACGCACGCTCGCGGGGGAACGGTCACCCGGAGAACTCAGAGGATGTAGAGCATCTCCTGGTAGGTCGGCAGGGGCCAGAGGTCGTCGGCGACGAGGTTCTCCAAAGTGTCTGCGGCCCAACGGACGTCGTCCATCAGCGCCAGCAGGCTCTGGGCGTGCGCGGCCTCCTCGGCGGCCGAATCCCCGCCGTGCGCGTCCATCCCGGCCTTGAGCGCAGTCAAGGCGGCGGTCAGGTCCGCGATCGGCGCGGACACCGTCTTCAACATCGTCAGGTCGGGTTCCATCCCGGCCGCCTTCAGCGTCGCAACGTTCTGCGCCAACTCGGTCTGGTACCGGATGGCCGCGGGCAGGATGACCGTCGACCCCATCTCGAGGGTGAGCTTGGCCTCCACTCCGACTGTCAGCGCGTACATCTCGTAGCGGACCTCTTCGCGGCTGTGCAGCTCGCGCGCGTTGAAGACGCCGTACTTCTCGAACACCTCGATGGCCTCGGGCTTGCCGAGTTCGGGGATCGCGTCGAGCGTCGTCTTGAGGTTCGGCAGTCCGCGGGCCTCCGCCTCGACCTGCCAGTTGTCGGAGTAGCCGTCGCCGTTGAACACCACCGCGCCGTGCTCGGTGATGATCTCCGTCAACAGCTTCTGCACGGACTCGTCGAAGTCCGCGCCCTCCCCGACGGCCTTCTCCAGCCACGTGGCCATGTAGTCGAGCGAGTCGGCCATGATCGTGTTGAGGATGATCATCGGCACGTTGATCGTCTGGCCCGAGCCCGGCGCGCGGAATTCGAAGCGGTTGCCGGTGAACGCGAACGGGCTGGTGCGGTTGCGGTCGCCGGGATCGGTCGGCAGCACCGGCAGCGTGTCGACGCCGATGATCATGGTGCCCTTGCCCTTCGACGACGTCGCCGCTCCCTTGGCGATCTGCTCGAAGACGTCGGCCAGTTGGTCGCCCAGGAAGATCGAGATGATCGCGGGCGGCGCCTCGTTGGCGCCGAGGCGGTGGTCGTTGGTGGCCGAGGCCACCGAGACCCGCAGCAGGCCGGAGAACTTGTGCACCGCCCGGATCACCGCGGCACAGAACACCAGGAACTGCGCGTTCTCATGCGGGGTATCACCGGGCACCAGCAGGCTGCCGAACTGCGCGTTGCCCAGCGAGAAGTTGACGTGCTTGCCCGACCCGTTGACGCCGGCGAACGGCTTCTCGTGGAACAGGCACTCCATGCCGTGCTTCTTGGCGATGTTCTTGAACGTCGTCATCAGCAGTTGCTGGTGGTCGGCGGCGATGTTGGCCCGCTCGAACATCGGGGCGATCTCGAATTGCCCTGGCGCGACCTCGTTGTGGCGGGTCTTGGCCGGGATGCCGAGCTTGAACAGCTCCCGTTCGGTGTCCATCATGAAGCCCAGCACGCGGTCGGGGATGGCGCCGAAGTAGTGGTCGTCGAACTCCTGGCCCTTGGGCGGCTTCGCGCCGAACAGCGTGCGACCCGCGTTGATCAGGTCGGGGCGCGACAGGAAGAAGTGCCGGTCGACCAGGAAGTACTCCTGCTCCGGGCCGCAGAAGGACACGATGTGGTCGAAGTCGACGTGGCCGAACAACTTGAGGATGCGCTCGGCTTGCGTACCCATCGCCTGCTGGCTGCGCAGCAGCGGCGTCTTGTAGTCCAGCGCCTCACCGGTCATCGAGACGAACACCGTCGGGATGCACAGGGTGTTGCCGTTCGGGTTCTCCAGGATGTAGGCGGGACTGGTGACGTCCCAGCCGGTGTAGCCGCGTGCCTCGAACGTGCTGCGCAATCCACCCGACGGGAAGCTCGACGCGTCCGGTTCGCCCTGGATCAGCGTCTTGCCCGCGAACTCGGCCAGCGTCTGGCCGTCGCCGACGGGCTCGAGGAAGCTGTCGTGCTTCTCGGCGGTCAGGCCGGTCATCGGGTAGAAGACGTGCGCGTAGTGGGTGGCGCCCTTGGACAGCGCCCAGTCCTTCATCACCGAGGCGACGGAGTCGGCGATCGCGGGGTCGAGCTTGGCGCCCTTCTCGATCGTCGCGACGACGGACTTGTACGCTGCCTTCGGCAGCCGCAGTCGCATCTCGGCCAGCGTGAACACGTTGGTGCCCCAGATCTCTCCGGGTGCCTCGGCCGGGTCGAAGCTGATGGCCGGAGGCACGTACGCCTCGACGTTGGTGATCGCCTGCAGGCGCACCGCGTTTCCGCTCATGGGGTTCCTATCGCTGCGTGTGCCCGCACACGATTCGCGGACTCGACCGGCCAACCGTAGGAACGCTCGATGCCGAACTCGTTACGTCCGCGTCACCGACAGAATTCGCTACCCGTGACGTCTTATTACGGATCGGCCCGAGTCGAGCCATCGGCCGCTCCGGGGGTAACCCCACCGCATGCGAATGCTCGTGCTCACCGCCGTCGCACTGCTCGTCGCGGCCTGCGGGTCACAGGACACCACACCGGCGCCATCGACGAGTTCGGAGGCCGCCGCGCCGGCCACCACGACGGGCCTGTTGCCGCCGGGCGTTCCGACCGAGGGCACGCGCCCGCCGTCGGATCAGCTGCCCCCACCCGCCGAGCCGCAGCGTGCGCCGACGCCGAGCGTCACGCCGCCGGGACGCCTGGTACCCGTGGGCACGGCTCCGGAGGGCGTCGTCGTGGATGCGGTGACCCGGACGGTGGCCGTCGCCAAGCGCGACCCCAACGAACTGGTGCTGATCAACGCCGACACCGGTGCGGTCACCGGCAGGACACCGCTGCCGGGGTTCGTCCGACACCTGCAGCTCGCGCGTCCGGGCGGGCCGGTCCTGGTGCCGGTGGAGAGCGCCAACGCCCTGGTCCGGGTGGACCTGCCCGGCGGCGCCGCCGAGCCTCAGATCATCACCGGCACCGTGCCCCACGACGCGTCGGAGACGCCCAACGGGACGCTGTTCGTCGCCAACGAATTGGGTGGCACCACCACGGTGCTGCGGGGCGACGAGATCGTCAAGGTGTTCACCGACAGCGTGCAACCCGCGGGCATGGCCCCCGTCGGAGAACTGATGGGCATGCTCGACGTCCGCAAGAACGACCTCACCGTGTACGACGCCGACGCCCTCACCATCAAGGGGTCTACGCCCGCGGGCGACGGCCCCACCCACCTCGTCGCCGACAAGCACGGCCGGTACATCGCCACCGACACCCGCGGCGACGCCATCCGGGTCTTCGACACCGCGCCGCGCGAACTCGCGAGCGTCGAGCAGCCCGGCGGGCCCTACGGCATCGCCTACGACCCCACCCGCGACCGGCTCTGGGTGGCGTCGTCGGGAACCAACGAGGTCGTCGGCTACGACATGGCGCAGCCGACCCCGCGGGAGGTCGCTCGCATCACGACCGTGCAGAACCCGTACACACTCGGGGTCGACGCCACCACCGGCCGTCTCTTCATCGCGGGCGTGACCGCCGGGGTGATCCAGATCGTCACTCCGCCGGACCGCTGAAGCCCTCGCGGCAGGAAGCCTAGGCTGGAGTCATGGCGATTCGATTGCGGCGGGGACGCGGCGTCACGCGGGACATCGAGGTCGACTACGACGAGCACGCGACCACGGTCACCGGGCAGGAACACGAGGCCGCCGGCGTCAAGGCCGTGATGGTGTCGTTGCAGCGCAGCGTGAAGTCGATGGGGCCGTTCCGCACCGCGGCGTCGCTGGTGCGGCTCAATCAGCGCAAGGGCTTCGACTGCCCCGGCTGCGCCTGGCCCGAGGAGCACGGCGGCCGCAAGTTCGCCGAATTCTGCGAGAACGGCGCCAAGGCCGTCGCCGAGGAGGCCACCAAGCGCGTCGTCACGCCGGAATTCTTCGAACGGCACTCGATCACCGACCTCGAGGGCAGGCCCGAGTACTGGCTCTCGCAGCAGGGTCGCCTGACCCATCCGATGGTCCTGCGCGCCGGCGACGACCACTACCGGCCCATCGACTGGGCCGACGCCTACCGCCTGATCGCCGATGAGCTACGCGCCCTCGACGACCCCGACGGTGCCGTCTTCTACACCTCGGGACGCACCAGCAACGAAGCCGCGTTCCTCTACCAGCTGCTGGTGCGCAGCTTCGGCACCAACAACCTGCCGGACTGCTCCAACATGTGCCACGAGTCGTCGGGTGCCGCGCTGACCGAGAGCATCGGCATCGGCAAGGGCTCGGTCACGATCGCCGACGTCACCGAGGCCGACCTCATCATCGTCGCGGGGCAGAATCCGGGCACCAACCATCCGCGCATGTTGTCGAGCCTGGAGAAGGCAAAGGACAACGGCGCCAAGATCATTGCGATCAACCCGCTGCCCGAGGCCGGGTTGATCCGCTTCAAGGATCCGCAGAAGGTCAACGGCGTCGTCGGGCACGGTGTCCCGATCGCCGACGAGTTCGTGCAGATTCGCCTCGGTGGCGACATGGCCCTGTTCGCCGGTCTTGGCCGGCTGCTGCTCGAGGCCGACGACCGCGCGCCCGGCACGGTCGTCGACCGCGAGTTCATCGCCGATCACTGCGCCAACTTCGACGAGTACGAGAGGCGCACCCGCGCAATCGATCTGGACACCGTCGTCGAGGCCACCGGCATCGACCGGGTACAGCTCGAGCAGGTGGCCCGCATGCTCGCCGACTCCGAGCGCACCGTCGCCTGCTGGGCGATGGGCCTGACCCAGCACAAGCACGCGGTGGCGATGATCGCCGAGATCTCCAACCTGCTGCTGTTGCGCGGCATGATCGGCAAGCCCGGCGCGGGCCTGTGTCCGGTGCGCGGGCACTCCAACGTCCAGGGCGATCGCACCATGGGCATCTGGGAGAAGATGCCCGAGACGTTCCTCTCGGCGCTCGACCAGCGCTTCGGCATCACCAGTCCCCGCGAGGACGGCCTCGACACCGTGGGCTCCATCCGCGCCATGCGCGACGGCCGCGCGAAGGTGTTCATCGCGATGGGCGGCAACTTCGCCCTGGCCACGCCCGACACCGCAGTCACCGAAGCCGCGCTGCGCAACTGCGCACTGACGGTGCAGGTCTCGACCAAGCTCAACCGCAGCCACGTGGTGCACGGCAAGACGGCGCTGATCCTGCCGTCACTCGGCCGCACCGACCGCGACGTCCAGGCCAGTGGCAAACAGCAGGTCTCCGTGGAGGATTCGATGTCGATGGTGCACCTGTCGCGTGGCAGTCTGCACCCGCCCGGCGAGGAGGTGCGCAGCGAGGTGGCGATCGTGTGTCAGCTCGCCCGCGAGCTGCTCGGCCCGGCACACCCGGTGCCGTGGGAGACGTTCAACGATGACTACGACGCCATCCGGGACGCGATCGGCGCGGTCGTGCCGGGCTGCGCCGACTACAACGCCAAGGTGCGTGCGCCCGACGGCTTCCAGCTTCCGCACGGCCCGCGCGACTCCCGCGAGTTCCCGACGCACACCGGGAAGGCGAACTTCGCCGTCTACCCGCTGGAATGGGTGCCGGTGCCCGAGGGCAGGCTGGTGCTGCAGACACTGCGCAGCCACGACCAGTACAACACCACGATCTACGGCCTCGACGACCGCTACCGCGGCGTGCGCGGTGGCCGCCGCGTGGTGTTCGTGAACCCCGCCGACATCGCGGCGTTCGGCCTCTCCGAGGGGTCTCGGGTCGACTTGGTGTCGGAGTTCGCCGACGCCGACGGTGGCGTCTCCGAACGGCGCGCGAAGGACTTCATGGTGGTGCCCTACTCGACGCCCGTCGGCAACGCCGCGGCGTACTACCCGGAGACCAACTCGTTGGTGGCGCTCGACAACGTCGCCGAGAAGTCGAACACCCCGGTGTCGAAGGCCGTCGTCATCCGTTTCGAACCGGCAAGCGCAGCAGAGGATCTCGTCAGCGGGTCATCATGGGACGCGTGACGGTCCGGCGGCGCGCCAGTCACCTCACCGCCGAGTCGACCACCACCAGGCCCGAGACACTCGCCGTCGAGGAGCCGCTCGAACTGCGGATCGACGGCACCGCCATCACCGTCACCATGCGCACCCCCGGTTCGGACGTCGAACTGGCACAGGGCTTCCTGCTCACCGAGGGCGTGATCGGCGGCCGTGACGACATCGCGCGGGTCGAATACTGCCGCGGCGCCGGGGAAGACGGGCTGAACACCTACAACGTGCTCGACGTGCGCCTGACGCCGGGCGTACCCATGCCCGACGTCGACGTGACCCGCAACTTCTACACGACCTCGTCGTGCGGCGTGTGCGGCAAGGGCTCCATCGACGCCATCCGCCAGATCAGCAGGCACTCCCCCGGCGACGACCCCACCGTGGTCAGCGCCGAGACGTTGACCGCGATGCCCGATCAACTCCGCAGCGCTCAGCGGGTGTTCGCCAGCACCGGCGGCCTGCACGGCGCGGCGCTGTTCACCGCCGACGGCACGATGCTCGTGGTGCGCGAGGACATCGGCAGACACAACGCCGTCGACAAGGTCATCGGGTGGGCCGTCGAGAACCAACGCGTGCCGCTCACCGGCACGGTCCTGCTGGTCAGCGGCCGCGCATCGTTCGAGCTGACGCAGAAGGCCGTGATGGCGGGCATCCCGGTGCTGGCCGCCGTGTCGGCGCCGTCGTCACTCGCCGTCGACCTGGCCACCCAGGCCGGCCTGACGCTGGTCGCCTTCCTGCGCGGCCAGTCGATGAACGTCTACAGCAGGCCCGACCGCGTCGAGCACTGACCGCCTCTGCACCACTTCTCCACGCTTTCTCCACACGACCTCCAAGCTGCACATCCCTCGATCGCGAAGCATCGACGTCAGTCGTAAACCCGCTTCGAGAGGACGTTCACCATGGCCGAGATCCTGATCGCCGCCTGCCCACCCCTAGGACACGTCGCACCGTTGGCGAGCGTCGCGCGTGGCCTCGTCGCCCGCGGTGACCGCGTCACGTTCCTGACGTCCGCCACGCACGCCGACCGGGTGCGTTCGACCGGCGCGCACTTTCACCCGCTGCCCTACGGCGCCGACTTCGACGGCTCGTCCTTGGACGCCGACCTGCCCGGCCGCGCCGAGACGTCCGGCACCGCACGACTCAACTTCGACGTCGAGCACGTCTTCGTCCGTCCCATGCCGCACCAGGCCGCCGCACTCGACGAACTGTTGTCGCACAACCACTTCGACGCCGTCATGACGGACGCATTCTTCCTCGGCATCCTCCCGATGCTGCTAGGCGACCGGGCGGACCGACCGCCGGTACTCACCTACTCCACGACGCCGCTGTTCCTCACCAGCCGTGACACCGCGCCAGGCGGAACCGGGATGCTCCCCATGCCGGGTCCACTCGGGCGGGTGCGCAACGCGGCGCTCAACGTCGCGGCGCAGAAGGCGCTGCTGCGCCCGGCGCACCGCTCGGCCAACACCATGCTGCGGGCGCTCGGACTGCCGAAGCTGCCGGTCTTCCTGCTCGACTCCGCGGTGCTCGCCGACCGGCTGATCGTGCCGACCGTGCCCGAGTTCGAGTATGACCGCTCGGATCTGCCGGACCACGTGCGCTTCGTCGGCGCGGTCACCCCCGAGCCGACGGACGCGTTCGTCGCGCCCGAATGGTGGGGCGAACTGTCGTCGGGCCGCCCCGTCGTCCACGTCACCCAGGGCACCATCGACAACGCCGACCTGACCCGGCTGATCGAGCCCACCATCGCCGCGCTCGCCGAGGAGGACGTCACCGTGGTCGTCTCGACCGGTGGCCGTCCGGTGTCGCAGATCGGCACGAGGCTGCCGTCGAACACGTTCGTCGCCGAGTTCATCCCCCACGACGTGCTGCTGCCGATGGTCGACGTCATGGTGACCAACGGCGGCTATGGAGCAGTGCAGCGGGCACTGCTCGACGGGGTACCGCTCGTCGTCGCGGGCAACACCGAGGACAAACCGGAGGTCGCCGCCCGGGTCGAATGGTTCGGCGCCGGAGTGAACCTGCGCACCGGGACGCCGAGCGTCGAGGCGGTCCGGGCTGCGGTGACCGCCGTCCTCGGTACGAGCCGCTACCGCTCCGCCGCACGCCGGCTGCAGCGCGCGTACGCCGGCCGCGACGGCGTCGCGGAGATCGGCTCGCTCATCGACGAGGTCATCGGCGAGACCACGCGGGAGCCGCAGCATGTCTAGCGATCTCGTCATGACCGCCGTCGTCGTCGTGGCCCTGCTATGGGCTCTGGTCTGCTCGCTGCGTCAACTGCACGTCGAACGCAGCACCACCATGGAGGTGATGTGGCGGCAGGCGACCGCCGACGGGTGGTCGCAATGGCGGCGACTCGACGGCGTCTCGCCGGCCGACGACTACGACACCATGCTGACCGCCACGCAGAACGCAGCCCACACCGAAGCCACCGCAGTGCAATTCGCGTCGACGGTGCATCCGGCCGAGGCCCCCGACTACACGCTGCGGGTGCTGTTCATGTCGACGGTGCGGGAACCGGCACGCGGGTAACGATCGGTGAGAATGTACTGAGGGCTGCGAATCACGTGGATTCGCAGCCCTCAGTTCGATCTCGGCGTACTAGGCGCTCTTGTCGCGCCGCTCGTTGCGCGGTGGCTTGCGCGGGACGATCGTCGGGAGGACGTTGTCCTCGACGGTCTCCTTGGTGACGACCACCTTGGCGACGTCGTCGCGGCTGGGGATGTCGTACATCACCGGCAGCAGGACTTCCTCCATGATGGCGCGCAGACCGCGGGCACCCGTGCCGCGGTGGATGGCCTGATCGGCGATGGCCTCGAGCGCGTCGCCGGTGAACTCCAGCTCGACGCCGTCCATCTCGAACAGCCGTGAGTACTGCTTCACCAGCGCGTTCTTCGGCTCGGACAGGATCGTGACCAACGATTCCTTGTCGAGGTTGGTCACCGACGCCACGACGGGCAACCGGCCGATGAACTCCGGGATCAGACCGAACTTGATCAGGTCCTCGGGCATGACCTCGGCGAAGTGGTCCTGAGTGTCGATCTCGGCCTTCGAGCGCACCTCGGCGCCGAAGCCGAGGCCGCGCTTGCCGACGCGGTCGGAGACGATCTTCTCCAGACCGGCGAACGCACCGGCCACGATGAACAGCACGTTCGTCGTGTCGATCTGGATGAACTCCTGATGCGGGTGCTTGCGACCACCCTGCGGGGGCACCGACGCCTGCGTGCCCTCGAGGATCTTCAGCAGCGCCTGCTGCACGCCCTCGCCGGAGACGTCGCGCGTGATCGACGGGTTCTCGCTCTTGCGGGCGATCTTGTCGACCTCGTCGATGTAAATGATGCCGGTCTCGGCGCGCTTGACGTCGTAGTCGGCGGCCTGAATCAGCTTCAGCAGGATGTTCTCGACGTCCTCGCCCACGTAACCGGCCTCGGTCAGCGCGGTGGCGTCGGCGATGGCGAACGGAACGTTGAGCATCTTGGCCAGCGTCTGCGCCAGGTAGGTCTTGCCGCAGCCGGTGGGGCCGAGCATCAGGATGTTGGACTTCGCCAGTTCGACGGGCTCGGCCCGCGAATCGCGCATCTTCTCCTGGGCCTGGATGCGCTTGTAGTGGTTGTAGACCGCCACGGCCAGCGTCCGCTTCGCGGTGTCCTGACCGATGACGTAACCCTCGAGGAACTCGCGGATCTCGGCGGGCTTGGGCAGCTCGTCGAGTTTGACGTCATCGGCGTCGGCGAGTTCTTCCTCGATGATCTCGTTGCACAGGTCAATGCACTCGTCGCAGATGTACACGCCGGGGCCGGCAATGAGCTTCTTGACCTGCTTTTGACTCTTGCCACAGAACGAGCACTTCAGCAGGTCACCGCCATCTCCGATGCGAGCCATGGTCCTGGTGGCCTACTTTCTGCGATCGCCGTCGATAACTGTGTCCGTCGGACAGCTCCGGTTGAAACCCGACGCTACCCGCTCGTTCCCGCACCATGCGACAGATGAAGCCGAATCGCGTCGGTGATATTCATCTGCGTAGGAGGAGAACATAGCCCGTGGCGACCCGCACTGCGGGTGGGACGCGCCACGTGTCGTGAGCGTGTCGCCACCGTAACCCGCCGAGCGGGACGTACAGAGGACTACCTCTTCCAACGTACATTCCGCCGGCCGGTGCACCGGGTGACGATCAGGCGTTCTGAGCGGAGAGCTTCCGGTACTCCAGGACCGTGTCGATGATCCCGTAGTCCTTGGCCTGGGCGGCCGTGAGGATCTTGTCGCGGTCGGTGTCCTTGCGAACGACCTCGGGATCCTTGCCGGTGTGCCGCCCGAGGGTGACCTCCATCAGCGTGCGCATCCGCTCGATCTCGGCGGCCTGGATCTCCAGGTCGGAGAACTGCCCCTGGATGACGCCACCCAGCGAGGGCTGGTGGATCAGGATGCGGGCGTTCGGAAGCGCGAGGCGCTTACCGGGCGTACCGGCGGCGAGCAGCACCGCGGCGGCAGACGCGGCCTGGCCCAGGCACACCGTCTGGATGTCGGCACGCACGTACTGCATGGTGTCGTAGATCGCCATCAGCGAGGTGAACGAGCCACCCGGTGAGTTGATGTACATGGTGATGTCGCGGTCGGGATCGAGCGACTCCAGCACCAGCAGCTGCGCCATGATGTCGTTCGCCGAGGCGTCGTCCACCTGCACGCCGAGGAAGATGATGCGTTCCTCGAACAGCTTGTTGTACGGGTTGGACTCCTTGACGCCGAAGCTCGAGTGCTCGATGAACGACGGCAGGATGTAGCGGGCCTGCGGCTGCAGCCTGGGGTCGGTCTGGTCGGTCATCGCGTGGCTCCGTTGAAGTTTGCGTGAGTGATGATGTGATCGACGAAGCCGTACTCCAGTGCCTCCGGCGCGGTGAACCAGCGGTCGCGGTCGGAGTCGGCTTCGATGCGCTCGATGCTCTGGCCGGTGAACTCCGCGTTCAGCCGGAACATCTCCTTCTTGATCACGGAGAACTGCTCGGCCTGGATGGCGATGTCGGCCGCGCTGCCCGTGACGCCACCGAGCGGCTGGTGCATCAGGATGCGCGCGTGCGGCAGGGCGTAGCGCTTGCCCTTGGTGCCCGCAGCGAGCAGGAACTCACCCATCGACGCGGCCATGCCCATCGCGTAGGTCGCCACGTCGCACGGCGCGAGCACCATGGTGTCGTAGATCGCCATGCCGGCGCTGATGGAGCCGCCAGGCGAGTTGATGTAGAGGTTGATGTCCTTGGTCGGATCCTCCGCCGAGAGCAGCAGGATCTGCGCGCACAGCCGGTTGGCGATGTCGTCGTCGACCTGCGACCCCAGGAAGATGATCCGTTCGGAGAGCAACCGCTCGTAGACGGAGTCGACGAGGTTTAGCCCCGACGTGCTCGAACGCATGTCAGTCACGACTGGTTTACCTGCTTTCTCGAGTATTCGTACTCGGCATTCACGTCTACCGACACTAACGAACGCATGGCGCTTGGGAGTCCCCGGAGCACGCTCGTTCGCTCAGGGCAGTATTTCGCCCCTCGCGCGCTGGGTCACTTGGAGTCGTCGGCTGCTTCGTCCGCGTCGTCGTCTGCGACGTCGCCGTCGGCTGCGTCCGCTTCGTCGTCGCCGGTGGCCAACTCGACGGGCTGCTCGGTGTTCGACGGGCCGAAGAACTCGGCGGTGTCCACCTCGTTGCCCTCGCTGTCGGTGACCGTCGCACCGTGCACGACGGCGGCGATGGTCAGACCGCGACGCACGTCGGCGAACATGGCGGGCAGCTGGTTGTTCTGCTGCAGCACCTGCAGCAGCTGCTGCGGCTCGATGCCGTACTGGCGGGACATGAGGACCAGGCGCTCGGTGAGGTCACCCTGGCCCACCTCGATCTCGAGCTGGTCGGCGACGGCGTCCATCAGCAGCTGGGTCTTGACGGCCTTCTCGGCATTGCTGCGGTTGTCGGCGTCGAACTCCTCGCGGGTGCTGCCTTCCTTCTCCAGCGCCTCGGCGAAGGCCGTCTCGTCGTGGTCGAGGCCGTGGATGGCGTTGTGCAGCGTGTCGTCGACCTGGGCCTGGACGATGGCCTCGGGCAGCGGGATCTCGGTCTGCTCGAGCAGCGTCTCGAGCGCCTTATCGCGGATCTGCTCTGCCTGCTGGACGCGCTTGACGCGCTTGACCTGCTCGACGAGGCTCTCGCGCAGCTCCTCGATGGTGTCGAATTCGCTTGCCAGTTGCGCGAATTCGTCGTCGGGCTCGGGGAGTTCGCGCTCCTTGACGGAGTTGACCTTGACGGTCACCTCGGCCTCTTCGCCGGCGTGCTCACCGGCGACGAGCTTGGTGGTGAACACCTTGGTCTCGTCGGCGCTCAGGCCCTTGATGGCGTCGTCGAGGCCCTCGATCAGGTTGCCGGAGCCCACCTCGTGGGACAGGCCCTCGGTCTTGGCCTCCTCGACGTCCTTGCCGTCGACGGTGGCCGACAGGTCGATGGACACGAAGTCGCCGTCCTGGGCGGGGCGGTCCACGCCGGTGAGCGTGCCGAACCGGGCGCGCAGGTTCTGCAGCTCGGTGTCGACCTCGTCGTCGTCGACTGCGATCGCGTCGACCTCGATCTTGAGCGCCGACAGGTCGGGCAGCTCGATCTCGGGACGGATGTCGACCTCGGCGGTGAACGTCAGGTCCTCGCCGTACACCTTCTTGGTGATGTCGATCTCGGGCTGGCCGAGCGGTTGCACCTCGGCGCTGGCCACGGCCTCGCTGTAGCGACCCGGGATGGCCTCGCCGATCACCTGGTCGAGCATCGCCTGCTTGTCGATGCGCTGTTCGAGGAGCTTCACGGGCACCTTGCCGGGCCGGAAGCCGGGGAGGCGGACGGTCTTCGCCATCTCCTTGAACGCCTGGTCGAAGTCCGGAGCCAGCTCGGTGAAGGGCACCTCCACGTTGATGCGAACCCGGGTCGGGCTCAACTTCTCGACGGTGCTCTTCACTTCGGTGCTCCTTGCATGTTGGATCGAATGACGGCGTCTGTCGGGGTGACAGGATTTGAACCTGCGGCCTTCCGCTCCCAAAGCGGATGCGCTACCAAGCTGCGCTACACCCCGTCTGACTCTGCGGACGGAATACTACGGCCTCGACGCGCGGCACCTTCAATTGGATTTGCCTAGGTCGTCGCCGGTACAGTCTGCGGTGCAGTGCACGCGGGCGTAGCTCAATGGTAGAGCCCTAGTCTTCCAAACTAGCTACGCGGGTTCGATTCCCGTCGCCCGCTCCACCGGACCCGCCCTGACGAGGGCGGGTCTTCTGCTTTGCGGCGCCTATTGGGCGGATCGGGACCCCCGGGTCACCCGAGGATGGCGGCATCGCCTGGTTCGCTCTCGAGGACCTCGCGGTTGAACTTCCACATGTAGACGAAGTACGCCAACCCTGCGAGGAACTGGCCCGCGACGAGCATCAGCGTCGCCGCCGTCGTGGAGGCCGACAGGATCACGCCCAGCGAGAAGACGACCCACACCAGGGCAGCGATCGCGACGGGCCGGTCGAACCGCCCGAGGTCGAAGCCGCCGCGCTTCTCGTTGAGGAACTTCTTGCGTGAGGTCAGGTAGAGCACGACCGTCATGGTGTAGAGGGTGATGCCGATGATGGCGCCCGTGGCGATGAGCTGATTGAGTGCGTCGCCGGGCAGGACCGCCATCAGGATCACGCCAACGGCCAGCACCAGCAGGGTCGCCGGAATCGGTGTCTGGGTGCGCGGGTTGACCCGCTTCATCACCCGGTGGGCCGGAAAGCGTCCGTCGCGCGACATCGCGAAGATGTAGCGCGAAGTGGAGGCCATGGCGACGAGCGCGGCGCCGAAGAACGCCACCGCGATGGCGGCGAGGAAGGGCCGTTCCAGGCCAGGGCCGATCTGCTGACGCATGATCTCCGCAACCGGGGAGTCGCTCGCCGTGGCGGCAGGCAGATCCCTGATCGCCATGGTCAGAATGACGAGGAAGACCAGACCCAACGTCGCCGACGCGATCACCGCCCCGATGATCGCGCGCGGCACCGTACGCGTCGCGTCCTTCGCCTCCTCCGACATGTTGGCGGGTGTCTCGAAGCCGACCAGGGTGCTGAAACCCATCAGCGTGGCCGCCATCAGTCCGCCGCCGATCGCCAGGTAGTTGGGGTCGTTCTCGGTCGCACCGCGGGAGAACACGTTGCCGGCCACGCCGTCGCCGGTGGCGATCATCGCGATCGCCAGTGCGACTCCCAGCACGACGAGGATGCCGATCTCGACGCCCACCGACAGCGAGTTCACCCAGCCGACGATCTTGGTCGCTGCGATCGCCAGCCCTGCCTGGATCACCAGCAGCACCACCGTGAGCACCCGGCCGGTGGTCCCGGACGGTGCCATCTCGAACAGCGGCATCAGGCACTGGGTCGCCAGCGCGTTGTCGATCGCCACCGGTCCGGTGACGGCACCCAGGAACGCCAGCCATCCGAAGGCCCAACCCACTCTTGGGCTGGCGAGCCGCGAGCCCCACGCGTAGGCACCGCCGCTCAGTGGGATGCGTGCGGCGAGCTGCGCGTAGACCAGCGCCACCAGCAGCTGTCCCACTCCGATGAGGGGAAACAGCCAGATTCCGACTGGCCCGGAGAACCTCAGCACGTCGTCGTAGGTGGCGAAGATGCCCATCACCACCGACACCGATGCGAACCCGATGGCGAACATCTGGAAGCCGGACAGCGACCGCTTCAGCTCCGGCTCGTAGCCGCAGTCCTCGCAGAATTCGTCGGAGACTTCGTCGCCGGTCGTTGCCTGGGTCATGAAGTCTGCTCGCCTTCGGGTTGAATGCTCTGCTCGTAGCGGAATACGTTCTCGGGGTCGTAGTGCGCCTTGATCGCGCGAAGACGCTCGACGTTGGCCCCCCAGTACTGGGTCGCCCAGTCGGCTTGGCCGGCGTTCGGCACGTTGGCGTAGGCGCCCGCGACGTAGGGCTCCAACGCTCGGGAGAACTCGTCCAACCAGGCCAGCGATGCCGTCGTCAGCGGATCCTCCTCGGCGCCTGGGCCCTCGCCGCGGACGCCCCATCCGGCGCCGGGCTCGGCGTAGAACAGTGCGTCGCGGTGGGCGAACGCCGAGCCGCCTGCGGGCTCGGCACGCCTGACCGCCCCTCCGAACGCGTTGGCGAAGTAATTGCACTGTGGGCCGGGGGTTTTCGCCATGAAGCTGCCGATGACGTCGATCGCCTCCCGCGGAAACGGCTCGTACACGAACTGCGAGGTGAACTTCCAATTGGCGGCTTCGTCGGAGATCGGGATCTGAAACCCCGCGTAGACATCCGCCCACGGCGCCGTCGTCATCGACACCGCAGGAGCACCGATCGACAGCACCGGTGCGAGCAACTGCTCCGCCTCGATCTCCGAACCCGACGTCAGCACCCCGATCAGCGAGATGTCGTCGCGGCCGATCTCGAGCTGGCTGGTGAGCCGGTCGTCGGCGAAGGGGGCGAAGCGCTGCCAGGCGTCGAACAGCGCCACCAAGTCGTCCAGGCCGGCCCACTTCGCGGTGACGTAGACCGGGTCCGTCATCGGGTGCACCCGGTAGGTCAGCGAGGTGACGATCCCGAAGTTGCCGTTGCCGGCCCCCCGCAGCGCCCACAGCAGATCGGCGTCGTCGTCCTCGGAGGCCGTGATCACTCGTGCACCGCCGTCTCGAGACGCGACGACGACCTCCGCGGCGAGCAGGTTGTCCGACGCCATGCCGAAGCTCCGGGTGAGCAGTCCGAACCCGCCCCCGAGGGTGGCCCCGACCAGGCCGACTGACCCCTCGGTGCCGGTGGGGGCCGCGACACCGGCCTTGCCGAGTGCGGTGACGGCTTCGAGCTGGTTGAGTCCCGCGCCGACGGTCGCCGTTCCCGCGGCGGCGTCGATGGCCGCCGACTTGAGCTCGCTGACGTCGATGACGATGCCGCCGTCGACACACGACCACCCTTCGAGGTTGTGCCTTCCGCTGCGTACCCGCACCGCCACCTCGTTGCGGCGCGCCCAGCACAGCGCGTTGACGACGTCGGCCGTGGATTGGGCGAACACGACCACCGCGGGTTCGTGGGTGTAGAGCAGGTTCCAACCCGCACTCGCCGCGGGATAGTCGTCGTCACCCGGTCGAACCACCCGACCGGTCAGGGTGTCCGACACCGCCGCATCGATCACGAGATACCTCTCACCGCGCGCCGGGCGCTTCCCGTCGTCGGCTCGATCTTCGCCGTTCCGTTGAACCCACCGTTAGGTAATGGACCACCCGATCTCGGCGCGGCCAGTCAACGGGACTACCTAACGCGGCGGGGTGACGTGCTCGATGCTTTCGAGTAGTGCGCGATCGAGAGTCAGCCGCGCATCGCGCGCACCACCGCCGCGAGTCCGGCCCGACCCGTTACGCCGGCCTTGGCGCTGGCACGCAGGATGTGTCCTTCGATCGTGCGCACCGACAACGACACCGCCGCGGCGATCTCCCGGTTGGACAGACCTTGCTCCACCAGCGCCGCGATCTCGCGTTCCCGATTCGAGAACGCCGTGGCCGCCGGAGTCGCGGCCACGATCGCCGGACTCGTTGCCCCGCCGCATCTCTCGACTAGCCGACGCATCCGCGCCTCGGCCGTCATCGCGCTACCGATCCGACCCGCGCGCCGGTGCGACACCGCGGCCTGGGCGACCGCGTCGGCGGCGGCCAGCAGGTCGCCCATCGCCTCGAACTCCTGGGAGACGCGATCCAGGCCGACCGCGTCGTCGCGGCCCAGCGCCTCCGCGTGGTGAGCGGCGACCGCGGCCCGCGGACCCTCGACCATGGTCGCCAACTCGGCGAGCCGGTCGGCGTGGCCGATGTCGCCGAACTGCACGGCGGTCTGCAAGCACCACACCTCCCGGGCCCACGAGTCGTGGCGGCGCGCGAAGTCCGCTGCGGCACAGGCCAACCGGCGTGCCTCGGTGACTCGATCGCGCGCCCCGGCGATCAAGGCGGCGGTGAGCGTGTCGACCGGGGTCAGGTTGACGTACGCGGGATGCCGGTGCGGGCGGGCGGCCTCGATCGCCGCCTCGGCGCCCTCCGGATCGCCCCGGCGGGCCAACACCTGGGCCCGGCGCAGGTAGTACCGGTGGGCGCTGACGGCCAGGTGAAACGTATTCGACTCCGCGGCAATGTCTTCGGTGCGCACCGACAGATGACGCAGCGCGGCGTCGAGGTCGCCGGCAGCCAACGCCGCGCCGCCCGCCAGCTCGGACATGACTGCTCTCGTGGAGGCGGGCTGGGCCTCGTCGGCTCGCAGTCGCGCTTGCGCCACCTCGACGCCCTCGGCAACGTACCCCGCGGCGGCCAGGGCGAAAGTCTGATAGTCGGTCAGCAGCAGACTCAGCAGCTTGGCCTGCTCGCTGGACTGCACGACCGCGGCGCACGACGCGGCCGCCGCGGCCGCATCAGCGGAGCGCCCCAGCTCAGCGGACGCGAGACATCGGACGCTCAGCCCGATCGTCGCGCCGAAGTCGTCCAGACCGCCGAGGTCGATGCCGGCGATGCCCTCGAGCGCTTCGAACGGCTTGGCGCCCAGCACCAGTTGCAGCGCGCGGAACACCAGCAGCGCATCACGGTGCGGCTGATCGTCCATCGCCAGGGCCTCGTCCAGCACGCGCATCGACTCCGCGGGTGATCGCTCCCACCACAGCAGGTTGGCCGCGCGCAACACCACGTCATTGAGGAACACCGACGGGGGCACCTCGCCGGCCTCGATCGTGTCCAACACCGCCGCCGCCCGCTCGCCCTGCTGCACCATCAGCAAGTTGTAGGCCCGTCGAACGCGTGCTGGAGCGCCGCCGTCGACCTGCACCGCCGCCGCGAGGAGCCGCTCAGCGGAATCGAAGTCCATGAGGGAGGTGGCCGCCGCAGCCGCCGCGGACAGCACGTCCGGCTCGGGTGGCAGATCGGAGTCCAGCCACAGCATTCCCCGATTCATGACCTGCGTCGCACTGCCGCCGTCCTTCATCGCCATGGCGACTTCACCGCGCAGCCGTCGCAGCCGCGACGGCCCGCAACGGGTGCGACGCACATCGGCGTAGAGCGGATGGCCGACGTAGACCAATCCGTCCCCGGTGCGAATCAGCTCACGCTGCTCGGCCTCTTCGATCGCCGCCTGGTCGGCGAGCATCCGTAGACAGTGCCAGTCGACGGGTTCGGAAATGGCGACGAAGTCGACGACGTCGCGGACGCGCGCGGGGATCGAGCCGATCTGGCCGTCGACGAGTTCCAGCAGAGTCGCCGGCACGACGGCGTCCTGGGCCCACTCGATTGCGCCGTCGCGGGCAATCATCCTGTCCGCGCGCACCTCCATCTCGACCAGCTGACGCAGGAACAGCACGTTCCCACGGGCGAGTCGCCACAACCGGTCGGCGCTCCGCGGATTCAGCCGTGCCCCCAGCGCCGCCTTGAGCAGCTCCTCGCTGTCGGGTCGGGACAGCGGCGAGAGCACCCGATGCTCGACGAGGCCGTCCTTCCACAACGCCGACACCGCATCCGGAATCGCCTCGCCCGTGCGGACGGTCAAGAGCACCGTCGCGTTCTCCGCGTGCACCAGCAGGTGCAGGACGAGCGCGGACAGGTCGTCGAGCAGGTGCGCGTCGTCGACGAAGACGAGCAGGCGGCCGACCTCGGTCCCGGCGGTCATCGAGCCGACCACCCTGCGCGCCATCGCCGGTGGTGGGCCATCGAGGTCGTCGACCCACTGGGCGAAGGCGCCGAGGGGTATCGAGCGACTGGTGGCGGTGGCGGCGACCCGGCGCACGGTCCACCCGGTGTGGGTAGCGGCCTGGGCGACGGTGCGGGCCAGTCGGGATTTGCCGACTCCGGCCTTGCCGCCGAGCGCCACTCCTCGGCAGTACCCGCCGGTGACCAGCCCGACCACTTCTTCGACGTCGCCATCTCGCCCGATCAGCGGCCAGTGATCGAGCACAGCGCGATGTTAACCAAAGTTGCGCTGACGCGCCGGTCAATAAGTCAGCCGGACCTCTCCCGCCGGTCCGCCCCCGGCGGCTGCGAGGATGGCGCCGTGACGAGCGCCCTGGCGGTATTCGGCATCGGCGTCCTCGCCGCCGCCAGCTTCGGCATCGCCGACTTCTTCGGCGCCCGCGCGTCGAAGAACCTCGGCCCCGTCACCGCCGTGTTCTTCGTGCAGTCGACCGGGACGCTCGCCTATGCCCTCTGGTACGTCCTGTTCACCGACGGCATGCCCGCGATGGCGCCGTCGGGATGGGCGTACGCCGTGGGCGGCGGGGTACTGATGGGCGCGGGCATGTGCACGCTCTACCTCGCCTTCGACATCGGCCCCGTCAGCCTGGCCAGCCCGTTGAGCGCCGCCTATCCCTTGGTCACCACGGTGGTGGGCGTGGCGTTCTTCCACGCCGAACTCAGCGTGGCCGAATGCATCGCGATCGCCGTCATCGTCGTGGGGATCATGGCCGCCGCCGGGCTGTTCAACGTCGACCGGACCGAGCGCAAGCTGAGCACGGGCCCGGCGCTGGCTCTGCTCACCACGGCGCTGTGGGGGTTCGGCTACCCGCTGGTGGGTCAGGCCATCGACCAATCCGGTTGGCAGACGGTCACTTTGATCCAGTTCGTCACGATGGTTCCGGTCATCGGCTTCGTGCTGGTGACCCGGCGGCGACGCGAGTTGGTGACCCGAACGCTGGTGCTCGAGACGCTGCGCAACCCGTACGTCCTGGCGGCCGGGGTGCTGCAGATGCTAGCGGTCCTGGCGATCAACGTCGGGTTCGGTCTCGGCCAGGCCTCGGGGACCCTGGTGGTGGCGACCTCGGCTGCCTACCCCGTCATCACCATGCTGTTGGCGCTGCGCCACTTCGAGGAACACGCCTCGAAGATCGCACTGGCGGGCGCCGGGCTGAGCATCGCGGGCGTACTCGCGCTGCACGCTCTCTGACCACACCTCCTTGGTGTTTCCCGTCGGTAGGCTGAACGTCATGGAAAGCTTCCTGCTTCTACTCATCGTGCTGGTCGTGGTCGCCATCGGCGTGGCGGTCTACAGCACGAACAAGGCGACCGGCGCTCGCAACGCCAACACGCTGGCCGACGCGAAGGCCGACGCCCGGCGACTGATCGAGCGCCTCGGCGGGCAGGTACTCAACCTCAGCGGCAGCGACGAGGCGTCGAAGCAGGCCATGGCCGACGCCTCCGAGCGCTACAACGCCGCGGCGTCGCAGATCGACCAGGCCACCACGGTCAAGCAGGCGCAGCTGGCCAAGGAGAGCGCCGTCGAAGGGCTCTACTACGTGCGCGCCGCCCGCGTGGCGATGGGCATGGACCCGGGACCGGAACTCGAATCGCTGTCGGGCCAGAAGTCGGCGGGCACCGTGACCGAAGACCGTCGGGTCGAGTTCGAGGGCCGAGAGATCGAGGCCTCCCCCGCGCCCTCGCAGCGCACACCCAACTACTACCCGGGTGGCCGCGTCGCCGGACGCCCGGTTCCCGCGGGCTGGTACTCGGAGCCGTGGTGGAAGCCCGCGCTGGTGGCCGGGGCCTGGGGCGTGGGCTCGGCGCTGCTGTTCACGTCGTTGTTCTCCGGGATGGGCGGCGTCGGCTACGACGCGCAGGCATTCGAGAACGGCTACGGCGAGGGATTCCAGGACGGCGCGGACCAGGGCGCGCTCGACGGCGGCGGTGACGCAGGCGGCGACGGTGGCTGGGACGGCGGCGGTGGCGACGGCGGCTGGGGTGGTGACGGCGGCGGCTGGGGCGGCGACGGTGGCGGCCTCGGCGACTTCGGTGGCGGCGACTTCGGCTTCTGAGTCAGAACCGACTCTCCAGACGCGCTGAAACACCTGCCTCCTGCAGGTCGAGGCGCTCCAACATCGCGCGCACGGCCTCGTCTTCGATGCGGCCCTCGTCGCGCTCGGTGATCAGCGCCTCCCGTTGCGCGGCGAGCACGTCGCGGTAGAGCGCGGAGAAGACCTTGGCCCGTTTGGTGGGCGCCTCCGGGTCCGGCATCTCGTCGACGTCCTCGGACTGCCGGGCGATCGCGGCACGGATCTCCTCCAGCACGCGCGGGTCCAGGCCCGCCGGCGGGTCGGCGCGGAACGCCGCGAGCACCTCGTCGGCGGCGTCGTGGACCACGCGTTCGGCCTTCAGTTCCTCCCCGCGGTCGGCGGCGTGGTCGTCGGAGAACCGCGACAGCCGTAGCCGCCGGATCAGGGCAGGCAGCGACCACCCCTGGATCAGCAGCGTGCCCACGCTGACCACGAAGGCGATCGCCTGGATCGTCGCCCGCTCGGGGAACGGCTCACCGCTGACCGTCGTCGCGGGGATCGCCGCGGCGGCCGCCAGCGTCACCACGCCGCGCATCCCCGTCCACGACACCACGACGTTCTCCTGCCACGACAGATGGCGCCGGTCGATACGCGACCGCCACCTGCCCGGCGCGCGCTCCCGCTGCCGCGTGCCCGAGGCGCGGCGGCCGCCCCCGTCCGGTGCGGGCACGCTGAGCCGCCGCTCGACGTGACTGGACAACTTGTTGCGACCGAAGATCGCGAACACCGACAGCGGCCGGATCACGAGCACGATCAGCAGCACGATGGCCGACGCGACGGCGACCTCGGCGAGCGATTCGCGAGCCTCGTGCAGGTCCTCGAGGACGAACCGCAGGTGCAGTCCGATGTAGGCGAACACGAACGCCTCGAGCAGCACGTCGACCGAATTCCAGACGTAGCGCTCCTGCAACCGGGTCTGGTAGCCGGCGCCGAGTGTGCCGCTGCCGACCACGAACCCGGCGACGACGACGGCGAGCACCCCGGAGGCGTGCAATTCCTCGGCGGCGATGAACGCCGCGAACGGGACGACGAGACCCTGGACCGTCTCCAGCCCCGGGTTGGCCAGCCGCTTGCGGATCCACAGCGTCACGACGCCGAGCACGCCGCCGACGATGGGACCGACGGTGGCGCTGTAGCCGAACAGCAGGAACGGGTTCTCGATGAACGTGTGACTGCCTGCCACCTGCGCGACGGCGATCGAGAACAGCGTGAGCGCGGCGGCGTCGTTGATCAGGCTCTCGCCGGTGAGGATCGCCATCACCCGCTTGGGCAGGCCCAGCTTGCGGCCCACCGCCACCGCCGTCACCGCATCCGGCGGCGCCACGATCGCGCCGAGGACCAGCGCCGTCGCGAACGTCAGCGGCACGACCACCAGCCACGACGACACCGCGGCCACGACGAACGCGGTGATGACGACCAGGCCGACGCCAAGCCCCAAGATGGGCCGGATGTTGCGCAGGAAGGTCGGGAACGAGAAGTTGAGCGCCGCCGAGTAGAGCAGCGGCGGCAACACCACCGTCAGCAGGATGTGCGAATCGAGTTCGGGCGCCTCGAATCCGGGCAGGAACGACACCGCGATGCCCACCACCACGATGATCAGCGCGGGTTCCAGGCCGCGGCGATGGGCGATGGCGGTCACGACGATGGCGCCGACGACGACGAGGATCAGTTCCACGCGACGATTGTCCCGTCAAACCCCGTTCGGCTCGCGTCGAGACTGCTGCCAGATCGCGTTTGAGCCTCGGATCACGCCCTCACAGCAGTCTCGGCGAGGGGTCCGTTGGGCTCACACCTGACAGGTGGGACACCAGAACAGGTTGCGGCCCTCCATCACCTCGGTGCGGATGGTGTCCCCGCAGACGCGGCACGCGTCGCCGGCACGCCGGTAGACGTACGACCGCGGACGCCCGGGCCGGTACGACGGCTGCCCCTTGTCGTCGGCCTTGCGGATCGTGATGATCTTGCCGCGGCTGACGCCGACCTTCATCAACTTGACCAGGTCGGTCCACGCGGCGTCGAACTCGTCTTCGCCGATGTGGGTGCCGGGCCGGTGCGGGTCGATGAGATGGCGGTACAGCAGCTCGTTGCGGTACACGTTGCCGACGCCCGCGATCACCGACTGATCCATCAGCAGCGCACCGATGGGTCGGCGAGACTTGCTGATTCGCGTCCACGCCTTCGCCGCGTCGGGGTTGCGGCGCAACGGGTCGGGGCCGAGCCGGGCGATGATCTCGTCGACCTCGGCGCGGTGCAGGATCTCGCACGCCGTCGGCCCGCGCAAATCGGTGCCGTACTCCGCACCGACCATGCGCATCCGCACCTGGCCCACCGGTGCGGGCATCGGGACGGGACGCTCAGTGAACTTCCCGTACAGCCCGAGGTGGACGTGGACGATCAGGCCGCCCTCGTAGTCGTGAAACAGGTGCTTGCCCCAGGCACTCGCCTTGCGCAGCACCCGCCCGTTCACTGCGGCGGCACCCTCGGCGAAACGGCCCTGCGGGCTGGACACCTCGACGGGCGCGCCTGCGAATCTCTGCTGGTGCAGCCGGGCCAGCCGGTGCAGCGTGTGGCCCTCGGGCATGGGTCAGGCGGAGACGCCGGGCACCGGGGGTGCGACGTGCGACGTCTCGTATTCGGCCAGGATGTCGATGCGGCGCTGATGCCGCGGCTCCTCCGACCACGCCGCGGCGAGGAACGCGTCGACGATGGCGAGCGCTTCCTCGACCGTGTGCATGCGGCCACCGATGCCGATCAGCTGGGCGTTGTTGTGCTGGCGGGCGAGCTGAGCGGTCTCGACGCTCCACGCCAGCGCGCACCGTGCGCCGGGCACCTTGTTGGCGGCGATCTGCTCGCCATTGCCCGAGCCGCCGAGCACGATGCCCAGGCTGCCGGGATCGGCCACGGTCTTCTCCGCGGCGGCGATGCAGAACGCGGGATAGTCGTCCTGCGCGTCGTAGGCGAAGGCACCGCAGTCGATCGGCTCGTGGCCGCTCGCCGACAGGTGCTCGAGGATCGCCTGCTTGAGTTCGAATCCGGCGTGGTCGCCGCCGAGGTAGACGCGCATGACCGCCATTGTGGCAGAGCGTCCGGACGGTCCCGCACGCAGCGGTTATCCCACCGTGATGGCGTCGAGCCGTTCCTTGATGAAGTCCGCCGACGTGACTGGATCGAGCCCGGCGACGCGGCCGACCGGCGGATCGAGCGGGCGGACCAGCGCGTCGTGGTTGGCCTCGTAGAAGTAGATGAGCGACACCAGGTCCTCCTCCGGCGCCTCCGGTTGCGGCGGCAGCACCCGGTGGCGACCCGAGGGCCACCGCCTGCCACTCCAGTACTCGAGCAGGTCGCCGATGTTCACGGTGAGCGCCGCGGGGTCGTACGGTGCGTCGGCCCAGCCGCCGTCGTCGGAGAACACCTGCAGCCCACCGGCTCCCGGCTCGCGATCGAGTACGGTCACCGTTCCGAAGTCGGTGTGCGGCCCGATGCGGAACTGGCCGGGCTCGGGTTGGCCGACCACGCTCACGGGCGGGTAGTGGTTGATGTTCATCGTCCACGTCGGCTGATCCGCCAACGCCAGCCACGGATTGTCGGGCAACCCGAGGGCGTGGGAGAAGAGGGCGAGCAATTCGTCGGAGACCCTGCGCATGGCCGCGGTGTACTCGTCGACCAGCGGCTGCAGCGACGGCACCTCCACAGGCCATGCGTTGGGCGCGAACCAGATTCGGTCGACGTCCGGGTCGCCGGTAGCCGTCTCGGCGCCGAGGCTGAAACTCTCCTTGAGGTCCGGTGGCGTCTCGGTTCCCTCGGCGTAGCCGTTGGCCTCGGCGCCGGGCCCGATCCATCCGTGACCGCCGACCGGCACCGAATAGCGCGCCTTGACGTGCTCGGGTTGGGCGAAGAACGAGCGGCTGGCCGCCCGCACCGCCGCCGTCAGGCCCGGGTCGACGCCGTGGCCGGTGACGAGGATGAACCCCGCCCGCTGCAGCCCGGCGTCCACCTCGTCAGCCACCGCATCGGCGTCGGCACCGCCGGCGCGCCAGCGCGACAGGTCGATGGTCGCAATCGCACTCATCCGTTCACCTCACTCACCGATGTCCTCCGCCCACAGATCGGGGCGCGCGGCGATGAAGTCGGTCATCATCTCCACGCACCGCTCGTCGTCGAGCACCGTGACCGATACGCCGTGCTCGGCGAGCCAGTCGTGTCCGCCGTGGAAGGTCGTCGACTCCCCCACGATCAGCGCGCCAATGTTGAACTGCCGCACCAGCCCGCTGCAGTACCAGCACGGCGACAGCGTCGTGACCATCACGGTGGAGCGGTAGTTGCGTTGTCTGCCCGCGGCGCGGAACGCGTCCGTCTCGGCGTGCACCGACGGGTCGTCCTGCTGCACGCGCCTGTTGTGGCCGCGGCCGAGCACCGTGCCGTCGGCGGAGAACAGCGCCGCCCCGATCGGGATCCCGCCCTCCGCCAGGCCCTGCCGTGCCTCCTCGACGGCGACGTCGAGCATCTGCTCCGGTGTCACCGCGTCACCGGCGCCGCGTCGCGTTCCCTGGCGATCTTCGACTTGCACAGCAGTAGGTAGCAGCCGCCCGCCAACAGGAAGCCCACGAAGAACGTGACGTCGCCCAGTTGGGGCACCGCCCGGGTGACCAGGCCGACCAGCTTCTCCTGATTGGCGAATAGCAGCACCGACGCGACGAGGCCGATGACGAAGGACAGCAGGCCGTTCCAGTTCGTGTACGAGCGGTCGTAGAGGAACTCCGCGATCGGTTGGTTGCGGCGCAGGTACTGGTCGGCGAACACCACGCCCAGCCACGGCCCGATCCAGTAGGCGATGATGAGCAGGAACGCCTCGTAGCTGTGCGCGGCGTCGGGCAGCGCCCACCACGCCACCAGGAAGCCGGCCACTCCGAAGAACACGGTCACCAGTGCCCGGGCGATGTGCGCGGGCAACTTGATCCCGATCGTCACGAAAGCCATTGCGCCGGAATAGATGTTGATCGAGTTCGCGGCGATGGCGCCCACGGCGATCGCCAGCAGCGTTGCGTTGGCCAGCGGTGAGGCCAGCTCGGAGGTGAACGAACCGGTGGGATCGGCCAGCGACGCCTCGCCGGTGGTCACCGATGCCGCGCCGACGACCTCGAGCACCACGCAGGACAGGAACAGGCCCGACGACGCGAACAATCCGGTGCGCGCGGTGGACACCGTCGACGGCAGGTACCTGGTGTAGTCGGCCGCGTACGGCGTCCAGCCTGCGGCATACCCGAACGACGTCCCCACGGTGAGCAGGAAGCCGCCCATACCGCCGACGCCTTCGGCCGCCACGGGCGTGGTGAAGTCGGCGTGGGCGAAGATCGCCACCGACGCGACGACGAAGATGACCGCCAGGAACGGGAACGACCACCGCTCGAAGGCCTGCACCAGGTTGTGACCGAAGAACGCGAAACCCGTTTGCAGCAGCACGATCACGATGAGTGCGACCAACGGGCCGATGCCGAACAACGTCGAGAGCGCGAACGCGCCGCTGACGCTGTTGGTGGCAAACCAGCCCACACCGGCAGTGATCGACATCAGCACCGACGGCACGGCGTTGCCCCGGAAGCCGAAGGCCATGCGGCCCAGCACCATCTGCGGCACCCCGTGCAGCGGACCGCGCGCGGACAGGAAGTAGTGCGCGGCGGCGCCGAGCCCCGTGCCGATCACGATCCCAGCGACCGCCTGCCAGAACGTCATTCCGAAGGCGAGCACCGCGAGCATGCCCACGAAGATCGTCGCGAACTCGAGGTTCGGTGACGTCCAGGTCCAGAACAGTTGGCGCGGCTTGCCGTGCCGGTCTGCTTCGGCGATGAACTCGTTCCCGCCGGGTTCGACGGCGACGATCCGGTCGCGATAGGTGCCATCGGTGGTGGGCTCAGCGACTGCCATTCGCATACCGTTCACCCAGTCGCCGCCGCTCGCAACCGGAGCGGCTCACGCCGCGTCAGGTTTTGGTCACATCGCCGTGCCATCCCGACCGTCACCCGCGCCGAATGAGTGTCATGACGACGCCGCACCTGTCCGCCGTCCGCGCCGCGACGACCGGGCTCGTCGCCATATTGGCGGCGCTGGGCGTCGGGCATCTGGTGGCCGGACTGCTGCTGCTTCCCGCCGCTTCGCCGTTCCTGGCGGTCGGCAACGCGTTCATCGACCGCACCCCGGCGCCGGTGAAGGACTTCGCGATCTCCACGTTCGGCACCAACGACAAACCGGCCCTGCTGGTCGGCATGGCGGTGGTCCTCGTCCTGGCCGGCCTGCTGATCGGGCTGGCGTCGCGTCGCACTGTGTGGCCGGGGGTCGTCGCCGTCGTTGTCCTCGGGATCGTCGGCGCACTGGCGGTGAACGAACAGTCGTCGGGCCGCCTCGGACTGCTGGCGCCGCTCGGCTCGATGGTCGCCGGGCTCGCGGTGTTCTGGTGGCTGCACCGCCGCGCCCGCCCGGCCGCGGAGACACCACAGGGCGGCGTGGGTCGGCGGGGCTTCGTCATCGGTGCCGCCGCCACCTCGGTGGGAGCGCTGCTGGCGGGCGCGGGCGGCTTCGCGTCGGCCCGCCGCATCGACGTCGCGGAGTCACGCCGCGGCGTCGGCGAATTGGTGCCCACCACACCGGCCCCGCCGATCCCGGCGGACGCGGCGTTCCCCGAACTCGGGACCCCGACGTTCCTCACGCCGGTCGCGGACTTCTACCGCATCGACGTCAACCTGGCGGTCCCGCAACTGCGCGCCGAGGACGCCACCCTGCGCATCACCGGCATGGTCGACGAGCCGCTCGAACTCAGCTTCGACGACATCCGGAACATGACGCTCGTCGAGAAGACGATCACGATGACGTGCGTGTCGAACGAGGTTGGCGGACCGTACGTCTCGACCGCCAACTTCATCGGCGTGCCACTGCTGGAACTGCTCGAACGCGCCGGGATCCGCGGCGGTGCGCAGCAACTGGTCGGCCACGCGGTCGACGGGTTCACCCTCGGCACGCCACTGGACATGCTGCGCGCCGCGGGCGACGATGCCCTGCTGGCCATCGGCATGAACCGCGAGGCCCTGCTGCCCGAGCACGGCTTCCCGATGCGCACCGTCGTCCCCGGGTTGTACGGCTACGTCTCGGCGACGAAGTGGGTCACCGAACTCGAACTCGCCACCTACGACGTCAAGCCCTACTGGGTGGAACGCGGATGGGACGGCCAACCGCCCGGCATCGTCCCGATCAAGATCTCGTCCCGCGTCGACGCACCGACGTCGTTCCAGCGGCTGCCCGGCGGGGACGTCACGATCGCCGGCACCGCGTGGGCGCAGGGCCGGGGCATCAGCCGCGTCGAGCTACGCCTCGACAAGGGCCCGTGGCAGGCCGCCGAATTGGCCACCGAGGTCAACCCCAACACGTGGCGGATGTTCCGGCTGACGACGGCGCTGCCGGCCGGTCAGCACACCGTGACGTGCCGCGCGTTCGACGGCGACGGTCAGATGCAGGCCGAGGACCGGCTCCGGTTGATCAACCCCGGGCCGGTCCCCGACGGCTCCACGGGCTGGCACTCGATCGTGTTCACCGTCGAGTAGCCGGCCCGCGTCAGTCGAACTCGGGCGACTCGGTACGCGAGCGCTTCAGCTCCCAGAAGTGGGGATACGACGCGAAGGTCACCGAGGCGTCCCACAGCTTGCCTGCCTCCTCGCCGCGCGGGATGCGCGAGAGCACCGGCCCGAAGAACGCGACCCCGTTGACGTGGATGGTGGGCGTGCCCACGTCGTCGCCGACGGCGTCCATGCCCGCGTGGTGGCTCTTGCGCAGCGCCTCGTCGTACTCGTCGGAGGTGGCCGCCTTGGCGAGGTCGGCCGGCAGACCGGCGTCGGCGAGCGCGCCCTTGATGACGTCGTCGAAGTCCTTGTTGCCCTCGTTGTGGATCCGGGTGCCCATCGCCGTGTACAGCGGGGCGAGCACGTCCTTGCCGTGAGCCTGCTCGGCGGCGATCGCGACGCGCACCGGGCCCCACGCCTTCTTCATCATCTCCTGGTACTCCTCGGGCAGGTCACGGCCCTCGTTGAGTACCGCGAGGCTCATCACGTGCCACTGCACGTCGATGTCGCGGACCTTCTCGACCTCCAGGATCCAGCGCGAGGTGATCCAGCACCACGGGCACAGCGGATCGAACCAGAAACCGGCTTCATCTCTTTTCCCGGACTTGTCAGCCATGGCGTGCGTTCCCTTCAGTCGGTGAGGGCAGAATTCCGTTCAGCACAACCCTGCCGTCGACACCGATGTTCCCCCCACGGCGCCGCGCCATGCACACCGGCGGCGTCTAGTGTGCTTGACGTGGCTCTTCCCAATCTGACCCGCGACCAGGCCGCCGAACGCGCCGCCCTCGTCACCGTCGACGCCTACCGCATCGACCTCGATCTGACCGATGGCGCCGGCGGTCCCGGCGAGCGCACCTTCCGCTCGACGACGACCGTGGAATTCAGCGCGCTGGCCGGTGCCGACACCGTCATCGACATCGCCGCCGACACCATCCACCGGGCGACGCTCAACGGCGTCGACGTCGACGTCTCGGGCTACGACGAGTCGACCGGCGTCCCTCTGGTGGGCCTGGCCGAGCGCAACGTCGTCGTCGTCGAGGCCGACTGCCTCTACTCCAACACCGGCGAGGGTCTGCACCGGTTCGTCGACCCGGTCGACGACGAGGTGTACCTGTACTCGCAGTTCGAAACCGCGGACGCCAAGCGGATGTTCGCGTGCTTCGACCAGCCCGACCTGAAGGCCACGTTCGACGTCACCGTCACCGCGCCCACGCACTGGCAGGTCATCTCCAACGGGGCCACCGTGTCGGCCACCGGAGCCGCTCCCGCGGCGACATCAGGCTCCGCGGCGGTCCACACGTTCGCCACCACGCCGCGGATGAGCACCTACCTGGTGGCACTGATCGCCGGGCCGTACGCGCGGTGGGACGACGTCTACACCGACGAGCACGGCGACATCCCGCTCGGCATCTTCTGCCGCGCATCGCTGTCGGAGTTCATGGACCACGAGCGGCTGTTCACCGAGACCAAGCAGGGCTTCGGGTTCTACCACCGCAACTTCGGCGTGCCGTACGCGTTCGGCAAGTACGACCAGCTGTTCGTGCCCGAGTTCAACGCCGGTGCGATGGAGAACGCAGGCGCGGTGACGTTCCTCGAGGACTACGTCTTCCGGTCCAAGGTGACCCGCTACTCCTACGAGCGGCGCGCCGAGACGGTGCTGCACGAGATGGCGCACATGTGGTTCGGCGACCTCGTCACCATGACGTGGTGGGACGACCTGTGGCTCAACGAGTCCTTCGCGACGTTCGCGTCGGTGCTGTGCCAGGCCGAGGCCACCGAGTACGCGCAGGCGTGGACCACGTTCGCCAACGTCGAGAAGTCGTGGGCCTACCGGCAGGACCAGCTCCCGTCGACCCACCCCGTCGCCGCCGACATCCCCGACCTGCACGCCGTCGAGGTCAACTTCGACGGCATCACCTACGCCAAGGGCGCCAGCGTGCTCAAGCAGCTGGTGGCCTACGTGGGGCTCGAGGCGTTCCTGGCCGGGCTGCGCGACTACTTCCGCGACCACGCCTTCGCCAACGCGACGTTCGGCGATCTGCTTGGCGCGCTGGAGAAGTCGTCGGGACGCGACCTCTCGCACTGGGGCAGGCAGTGGCTCAAGACCACCGGCCTGAACACGCTGCGCGCCGACTTCGACGTCGACGCCGACGGCGCGTTCACCCGCTTCGCGGTCAGCCAGAGCGGCGCGGCGCCGGGCGCCGGGGAGACCCGCGTGCACAGGCTGGCCGTCGGCATCTACGACGACGACGGCAGCGGCAAGCTGGTGCGCGTGCACCGCGAGGAACTCGACGTCGAGGGCGACAGCACCGATGTGCCTGCGCTGCAAGGCGTCTCGCGCGGCAAGCTGATCCTGGTCAACGACGACGACCTCACGTACTGCTCGCTGCGACTCGACCCCGACTCGCTGCACACCGTGCTGAACCGGATCGCCGACATCGCCGAACCGCTCCCCCGCACGCTGGCCTGGTCGGCCGCATGGGAGATGACCCGCGACGCCGAGATGAAGGCCCGCGACTTCGTGGCGCTCGTCATGGCGGGCGTGCACGCCGAGACCGAAGTCGGTGTGGCGCAACGACTGCTGCTGCAGGCGCAGACCGCGCTCGGGTCCTACGCCGATCCGGTGTGGGCGGCCGAGAACGGCTGGCCCGCGTTCGGCGACCGGCTGCTGGACCTTGCCGGTGAGTCCGCTCCCGGCTCGGACCATCAGCTCGCGTTCGTCAACGCGCTGTGCGCTTCGGTGCTCTCGCGCAACCACGTCGCGGTGCTGTCCACGCTGCTGGACAACGAGCCGGCCGCGGTGAACCTTCCTGGCCTGGTGATCGACACCGACCTGCGCTGGCGCATCGTCACCGCGCTGGCCGCCAGCGGCGACATCGACGCCGACGGCACCGACACGCCGCTGATCGACGCCGAGGCCCGGCTGGACCCGACGGCGGCGGGCAAGCGCAACGCCGCCGCCGCCGCGGCGGCACGTCCGCAGGCGGCGGTCAAGGAGGCCGCCTGGCAGCAGGTGGTCGAGGACGACACGTTGGCCAACATCACCACCCGGTCGATCGTCGGCGGATTCGCCCGCCCAGGGCAGGGTGACCTGCTGGCGCCGTTCACCGCCAAGTACTTCGAGGCGATCTCCGGCGTATGGGAGCGGCGCTCGAGCGAGGTCGCGCAGACCGTGGTGATCGGGCTGTACCCGTCGTGGGACGTCAGCCAGGCGGGCCTAGACGCGGCCGACCGCTTCCTCGCCGACCCCGACGTACCGCCCGCGCTGCGCAGGCTGGTGCTCGAGGGCCGCGCGGGCGTCGAACGTTCCCTGCGGGCCCGCGCCGCCGACTCCGCCTGACACCCCTCCCCTTCTCCGGCGAGCGTGCGTGTCTGCGGGCAACACGCCGTGGTCGTACGGGAGTTCGCGCACGCTCGCGCCGCATGATGTTCCGATGGCGGGTACCAACAGCCGGAGAGCGCGGGCAGCGCGCAGGCGCACGCGACGGGTGAAGGCCGTCGTCAACGACCTCACACCGGCGCAGTGGGCCGCGATCAAGGCCGCGTGGGACGGGTGCGCCTACTGCGGCGCGACCGGCGGTGCCCTGCAACGCGACTGCGTGATGGCGATCTCCCGCGGCGGCCGGTACACGATCGACAACGTGGTGCCTGCGTGCGGGGCATGCAACGCCAGCAAGTGCAACGACGAGGTGACGGGCTGGCTGCGCCGCAAGCGTCTCGACGAGCGGGCGTTCCTCGAGCGGTACGTGCGGATCCGGGCGGAGCTGGTGGCGCAGACCACCGCCCTGGAACCCGAACCGTCGTTCGACTAGCCGTCGCGCGCGTCCAGAACATGCCACCATCAGCAGGTGGCCCTCACCGCGGCGTACCGCACGGCAGCAGCGGCGCGACGGCATGCCCCGACGGCACCGGTCTGGTCGGGGTCGTGACGACGCCACGGCGACTGTCCGGCCGCTACGAACTCGGCGAGATTCTTGGCCTCGGCGGCATGAGTGAGGTGCACCTCGCTCGCGACCTGCGGCTGCATCGTGACGTCGCGGTCAAGGTGCTGCGCGCGGACATGGCCGAAGACAGCAGCCTGAACCTGCGATTCCGGCGCGAAGCTCTCAATGCCGCCGGGCTCAACCACCCCGCGATCGCCGCGGTGTACGACACCGGCGAGGTCGAGACGCAGGACGGACTGCTCCCCTACATCGTGATGGAGTACGTCGACGGGCTCAGCTTGCGAGACGTCCTTCGCATCCACGGGCCGCTCGAAGCGCAGCGCGCGATCGAAGTCGTCGCCGACGTGTGCCAGGCCCTGAGCTTCAGTCACCGGCGCGGGATCATCCACCGCGACGTCAAACCCGGCAACATCATGATCGACAAGAGCGGCTCGGTGAAGGTCGTCGACTTCGGCATCGCCAAGGCGATGCTCGACGACGAGCAGAGCGTCACCCAGAGCGGCGCCGTGATCGGCACTGCCCAGTACCTGTCTCCCGAGCAGGCGCGCGGCGACCCCGTCGACGCGCGCGCCGACGTGTACTCCCTCGGCTGCGTTCTCTACGAATTGCTCACCGGCGAACCGCCGTTCGCCGCTGATTCGGCGGTGGAGGTCGCCTACAAGCACATGCGCGAGACTCCGGTCCCGCCGTCTGGGCGCAACGCCACGGTCACCCCGGATGCGGACGCCGTCACGCTGAAGGCGATGGCCAAGGACCCCGGCGACCGCTACCAGAGCGCCGCGGAGATGCGCACCGACCTCGTTCGCCTGCACAGTGGGTCGCCGTCCTACGCCGCCTCGGCCGAAGCCGACACCGACGCCGCCATTGCCTGGACGCCCCCAACCGCCCCGCTGGTACCCAACAAGTCGCGTACGGCACGGATGCCGACGCAAGGCTCTGCCCCTGGGCAGGATCGCGAGCCCCGCGGTTCGGTCGGGCGATGGCTGTCCGGCGTCGCCGTGCTGGCCGTGGCGGCCGTCGTGGTGACGATCGGGATCAACGCCGTCGCGCCCGACTCCCAGGACGCGACGGTGCCCACCACCCCGGATGCGCCGTCGTCCCCACGCACCGAAGCGCCACTCGTGACGGCGAACGACCAGCAGGCGGTGGTGCCCGACGTGTCGTCGATGACGTATGCCGAGGCGGTCATGGCCCTGACGAACGCGGGCTTTCGCAACTTCCAGCAGTCGTCGTTGCCGTCCACGCCCGATCTCGAGGAGCGCGTGGTGGGTACCAATCCCCCGGCGAACCGATCGACTGCGATCACCACCAAGATCACCATCGTGCTCGGCTCGGGTTCTTCGCTCGGCGGGCCGTAGTCAGCAAACACCGTTCGTGCCGGCGGGATGGCACGCCGGCATGGCCGTTGGTGTCCGTGACGCCATTCGACTACCCCGGTGTGAGCGCAAGATCACAGGTCAGAACTTGATTTACATGGCGTTAACACGGACCATGGAGGAGCCCGCCGACTGGGCGATCCTCATGTCGGCGGGCACACAGCAATCAACGCTCTGTGACCCGGAGCACAACGTAGGAGTCCCCGAATGCCCCTCGCTCGATACCGCGCCGAAATGACGCGCGCCATCAACCGGCGCCGTCTGTACGCACGGATCTACGCACTTCCGCAGTCCACGGTTCGCGAAGAACTTTTGGCAATCGCCCAGAGGTACGACGCCGATCAGTGACGCAGCGACTCTCGTAAGCCGGTGATCCCCAGGATCACCGGCTTCTTGCTTTTCCGGGGGGCGCGAGCGTGCGGAAAGTCGGCTTCGCGAGCGGCGTGTCGCCCGCAGACACGCACGCTCGCCGAAGAACGGGTTGGGAGACCAGCTAGCGGGGGGAGACGCCGGCGGACAGCACGCGCACGGCGCTGATCAGTCCGTCGATGAGGTCGCCCTCTTGGAACGACGCGGCGGCGGCCGAAACGCCCAGTGGCGCAGCCTCCTCGATGCCACGGCCCTTGACCTCCGAGCCGTACACCACCTCGATGGCCCGCTGATTGGGCGACACCGCGAGCAGCACGGCGTTCTCCGGGGTGGGTACCCGCGCCAGGATCATGCGCGCGGTTCCAGCGGTGTCCTCGCCAAGGTCGCCGAGGTAGACGGCGAAGCGGGCCCGCGCCGCGCGCGATCCGTACTTCAGCGCATCGTCGAGGATGACGAGATCCTTGACCGGGAACGGGTAGTGCACCGACAGCTCACCGGGCTCGGTGACGCCGGAGATGCGTCCGCTGAGCGTCTGCGCGTACCCGTAGGGCAGAACGGCGCCGTCAGAGGTCTTCGCGATTTCACCACCGGCCACTTGCGCCACCTCCCACGGTCAGGTGCGTGCCGTGGCCGCCGTGGCCATGGTCAGCAGGCTCGGGAGACGCCCACAGAATCGGTTCGTGGGTCCACTCCTGGGACAGCTCGTACGTCTTGGGATGCGGGCCCTTGTGGCGGTAGATCAGGGCCGCCAGGATCAGCAACACCAGCAATGGAACGCCGCCCATGATCGAATGGGCAATCGCGACTTCGCTCACGGTGCAAACCGTATCAGCAGGCTCGCGCGAGCCGCGGAGTGAACCGGCGAAGGCTCACGCCGCTCCCTCACCGAGGTAGCGCACCCACGCCGGGTCGAGTTCCTTGACCGTCGAGAGCAACCGCCAATGCTGCCCCTTGGGCGGTAGCGGCGTCGCCCGCAAGGTCCAGCCCAGCTCGGCCAGCATGTGGTCGGCCTTGCGGTGGTTGCACTGCGCGCAGGCGGCCACGCAGTTCTCCCAGGAGTGCTCGCCGCCGCGGCTGCGCGGGATGACGTGATCGACGGTGTCGGCCTTTTGTCCGCAGTACGCGCAGCGGAACCGGTCGCGGTGCATGAGCGCGGCCCGCGTCATCGGTACCCGCGCCCGATAGGGCACCCGCACGAAGGTGCGCAGTCGAATCACCGACGGGACCGTGATGGTCCGAGTGGCAGAGTGGATGACCGGACCCGACGGGTCCTCGTGCACGACGTCGGCCTTGCCGCACATCAGCATGATCACCGCACGTCGCATCGGAAGCGCAGTCAACGGCTCGTAGGTGGAGTTCAGCAGCAGCACCCGGCGACGGCCCCAGATGGACGCCTGGCTTCCCACCCGACCGTCGACGGTCGCGTGAAGGAACGGGCCCGCTGCAGGAGCAGCAGGCAGCCCGGTCAAACCCGTCGCGGTCCCGTGTTGCCGGCCGCGACTTCTTCCTCGCTGCGACATACGCCCTCCGAGGAGACAGTCCACCATGGATCCGAGTCGTCCGCACGACAATTCTGACCGTGTTCGCAGGTCAGTTCGATGAACAACGCGTGACGCCGACGCCTGCGACGCAGCCCCGCGACAGCGGAGGACAATGGACGCCGTGACAGACGATTCCCGGTCGTTCTACGACGCGGTCGGCGGCGCGGAGACCTTCCGCAGGATCGTGGGCCGCTTCTACGAGCTGGTGCGCGACGACGAGATCCTGCGCCCGCTCTACCCGGAGGAAGACCTCGCGGCCGCCGAAGTCCGTCTGCTCATGTTCCTCGAGCAGTACTGGGGCGGCCCGCGGACCTACTCCGACCAGCGCGGACACCCGCGGCTGCGGATGCGTCACGCGCCGTTCCGGATCGGCTTCCTCGAACGCGACGCCTGGCTGCGGTGCATGCACACGGCAGTTGCGGAGATCGACTCGCAGACGCTCGACGACGCCCATCGCAAGGCGCTGCTGGACTACCTCGAGATGGCGGCCCAGTCGATGGTCAACTCGACGTTCTGACTTGCGGCAGGATGGGTTGGCGTGACCCAATCCCCCGACGCGTGGTGGTCCCGCGCCGTGTTCTACCAGGCCTACCCACGGTCGTTCCGCGATAGCAACGGAGACGGCGTCGGGGACCTCGACGGCGTCACCGACGGCCTGGACTACCTGGCCCGGCTCGGCGTCGACGCCCTGTGGCTGAACCCGGTGATGGTCTCGCCGATGGCCGACCACGGCTACGACGTGGCCGACCCCCGCGACGTCGACCCGATCTTCGGTGGGCTCGACGCGCTGGACCGGCTGATCGAGGCTGCGCACGCGCGCGACATCAAGATCACGATGGATCTCGTCCCGAACCACACCAGCTCCCGGCACCCGTGGTTCGAGGCGGCGCTGGCCGCCGGCCCTGGCAGCGCCCAACGTGAGCGCTACGTCTTCCGCGAGGGCAGCGGCGACGCAGGCATCCATCCCCCGAACAACTGGGTGTCGGTCTTCGGTGGCCCCGCGTGGACCCGCGTCGTCGAACCCGACGGCAACCCGGGCGAGTGGTACCTGCACCTGTTCGACCCCGAGCAGCCCGACCTCAACTGGGAGAACCCGGAGGTCTTCGACGACCTCGAGAAGACGCTGCGGTTCTGGCTGGAGCGGGGCGTCGACGGGTTCCGCATCGACGTCGCGCACGGCATGTCGAAGCCACCTGGCCTACCCGACATGGCGACCACCGATCTGGCGATGCTGAGCCACGACTCGCAGGACCCGCGCTTCAACCACGACGGGGTGCACGACATCCACCGCGGGATCAGGACCGTCGTCAACGACCATCCCGAGGCCGTCACGATCGGCGAGATCTGGGTGTTCGACAACGAGGACTTCGCGAAGTACCTGCGGCCCGACGAACTGCACCTGGGCTTCAACTTCCGCCTCGTCCGCGCTGAGTTCGACGCGATCGAGGTGCGTGAGGCCATCGAGAACTCGCTTGCGGCAGCGGATCTGGCCGGCTCGCCCCCGACGTGGACGCTGTCGAATCACGACGTCGACCGGGAGGTCAGTCGCTACGGTGGCGGCGAGATCGGACTGGCGCGTGCGCGGGCGATGGCGCTGGTGATGCTCGCGCTGCCCGGCGTGGTGTTCGTCTACAACGGCGAAGAACTCGGCCTGCCCAACGTCGACCTGCCCGACGAGGTGCTGCAAGACCCGGTGTGGGAACGATCCGATCGCACCGAGCGTGGCCGCGACGGATGCCGGGTGCCCATGCCGTGGTCGGGGGAGGCGCCACCGTTCGGCTTCAGCTCCTCACCCGACACATGGCTGCCGATGCCTCCCGAATGGGCGGCGCTGACCGTGGCGAAGCAGGACGGCGTCGAGGGCTCGACGCTGGAGTTCTTCCGCCGCGCAATCGAACTCAGGCACGGCAGAACCGATCTCGGCACCGGCGTCGAATGGCTCGCGACGCCGACCGGAGTGCTCGCCTTCCGCGGCCCCGACGGCGTCACGTGTCTGCTCAACGCGACCGACCACCCCGTGCCGCTGTCCGACGAGGACGTCCTGATCAGCAGCGCTCCCCTGGTTCGCGGCGACCTGCCGCCCAACGCCGCGGCCTGGGTGTCCTAGCCGTCAGATCGTGACGACGATCTTGCCGCGCACGCCGCCACGCTCGAGGTGACGGTGCGCATCGGCGATCCGGGACAGCGGATAGACCGTGTCGACGACCGGCCGGATGGTGCCGTCGTCGGCCAGCCGTGCGAGTTCGGTGAACAGCTCGTGGTCGGGCGCACCCCGGAAGAACCGAATGCGCCTGCCCCCGTGCACTACTGATGCGCCGATCCCGGCGAGGCTACGGACCACGTGGTCGGTGTCGAAGCGCACGGCGACCATGCGTCCGCCCGGCCTCAGCAGACGCCGATACCGATGCAGATCGGTGCCCACGGCGTCGACCACGACGTCGAACCGGCCCAACTCATCCGGTCCCGTGGTGCGGTGATCATGGGCGCGTACTGCACCGAGCTGCCTGACGAAGTCGAGGCTCGGCGCCCCGCCGAGTGCCGTGACCTCGGCGCCGAACGCACGGCCGAGTTGGACCACCATGCTGCCGACACCGCCACCTGCACCACGCACCAGCAGCTCCTCACCCGGGCGTAGCCGGGCCTCCCGACGCAGCGCCAACAGGGCCGTGAGGCCGCCGGCGGGGATCGTGGCCGCCTGCACCGGGTCGAGAGTCGCAGGCGCGCGGGACATCTGCGACGGCCGCACCACCACGTACTCGGCGAGGCTGCGCAGGCTCTGACCGCTCGCATCCGGTTTCTCGTCGAGCAACCCCCACACCGCGTCGCCGACCGCGTAGCCGGTCACCGCGCTACCCAGCTCGGCGACCTTCCCGACGAAGTCGAGCCCCATCTGTCGAGGAAATGGGTTGCGCATCAACCACCTCGGCAGTTCACCCGATCGGACGGTCAATTCGCCACCGTTGACCGTCGCCGCGGCCACCTTGACCAGGACGCCGTCCGCGGGGGTTCTCGGCATGAGAGCCGTCCCCTCGTACAGCACGTCCGGTGGTCCGAAGCGGTCGTACAGCGCGGCACGCATCTGCGACATCAAGTGACTCCCCTGGCCGGTGGGTGTTCGTACACTCGATGTCAACGGACGCCGCCACCCGACGACTCCGCCTCGGCCGAAGTGAGAAGGATGCCCACCGAAACGTCTCACGACGGTGTCGCGAGCGCCGCAGGCGCCTTGCGTAGCGACGCCGCCCTCAATCGAGAACGGATGGTGCGGGCGGCCAAGGAGGTGTTCTCCGCACGCGGACTAGACGCGCCGATGGCGACCGTGGCTCGCCGCGCCGGTGTCGGCCTCGCCACGCTGTACCGCCGTTTCCCGACCCGCGAGGACCTCGTGGTCGCTGCCTACACCGACCAGCTCGGCGAGTGCAGCACCGCGCTCGAGGATGCCGTGGCCAGCCCCGATCCATGGGATGCGCTGTGCACGCTGGTGAATCGGGTTTGCAGCATGCAGTGCGAAGACCGGGCCTTCTCGCAGACCTTCCTGCTGAGGCATCCCCACTTCACCGACGACCGCCTGGATCAGGCGCGGGACCGTTTGGCGATGCTGGTCGCCAGATGCCAATCGGCAGGCCGGATGCGATCGGACGTCACCGCCGAGGACGTCCTACTGGTTCTGGTCACCAACGCCGGTCTGATAGCCGACAATCCCGATCCACGTCCCGCCTCGGCTCGCCTCGCGGCGCACTTCCTGCGGGCGTTCGAGGTCACCGGCGATCACGCTCTGCCGCCGGCCCCCGAGTTCCTACTTCGCGATCACCTGCGTTCCCGCCCCCGGTGACCGCGTCCTAGCGCAAGACCAGCGCCGGGTCGCCGCGGCGGCGGTACACCGTGCCGAACCTCGCGTCGACGCGCAACCACGACGGGTGTACGCGTACCCGCACGACCTCGTCGGCGGCCACCGACTCCGGGGAGAAGTCGTCGGCTCGCGAAGGCGACTGCGGCAGGAAACCCATTGCCGTCAAGGCGAACACGCACCGCATGGGAACGCCCACCGACGCATCGCCCGAGCTGACGGCCACGACCTCCTGGTCAAGCAGCGATGCCGGGGGACCGTGCGCGCTGCCGTGCTCCTTGGCCAGGGTGACGCCGCGCTGTGCCAGGTCGAGCACCGCGCGCACAGGCACGTCGTCGAGGTGAACGAATCCGCTGTCCGGGGGTAGGGCACCACGCCACGCCGAATCCATGGCGAAGCCCGTCTCCACGAAGCCCGAGTCGTCCATCGCAGGTAGCGAACGTGCCAGCGCGTCGGCGCCGGCGGACAGGTCCGCGGGACGCACCCGACCACCGACGACGCGACTGGCAAGGACGTCGAAACCCGTTGCGACCCAGGCGACGACTCGTCCGTCGGCCCGTTCACGGAGCCTGATCACGGCCGACTCGTCGAGCCGCAACGTCCGCTCGACGAACGTCGCCAGGTCGTCGCGTTGCGCGCCGCCGTCGAGCCACAGACCGCGCTCCCCGGCGCTCATCGCTGGTAGCGCTGGAGGTACTCCCGATGATGCGGCGCCAGGCGCACCAACTTCTGCGCCCCGATGTCGAACGCGGCCAGCTGCGTCTCCGCGATCACCGCGGGCTTGGAATCCGGATCCGCCAGCACCGAACGCACCTCGTAACCGAGCGTGAAGTCGACCGCGCGCAGGCGGTTGACCCAAATCGTCACCTGCAGTGGCGAATCGGCGAGTCGCAACTGACCCTTGTACGCGACTCGTACCTCGGCGATCAGCAGCCCGGTGGTCGCGAAGTCGTCGGCGAAGGGCTTGGTGAGGAACGGCACGCGCGCCTCTTCCAGGATCGTCACCATCGTCGCGTGATTGACGTGCTGGTACATGTCGATGTCCGACCATCGCACCGGCACCGGTGTCGTGAACCGCTCCTGGCCGTCAGTCCGTGGCGGCTCGCTCGTCACCCGGTGGCTCCCGTTCCGCTCGTCCTGGTCATGCTTCGTATCTGGCGCGCAGCCACCGACAGCGTCGCCAGGTCCTTCTCGCCGTCGGTGTAGATCTCGGTGAGGGTGCGCCGTGCGCGCGCGACGCGCGAGCTGTTCGTGTGCTCCCACTCCTCGATCTTCTGCTCGCCGGTCTCCTCCGGCTCGCCCACGGCCAGCACGTCGAGGCACAGGGCGCGCAGCGATCCATAGATGTCGTCGCGAATCGCCAGACGGGCCAACGAATGCCAACGGTCGTCGCGGGCCAGGCCCGACACGGCGGTCAGCAGTCCGTCGGTGCCGAGGTGATCCATCAGCGCGAAGTAGACGTCGGCCACCTCTGCAGGCTCACGGTCCACGATGTCGGCGATGTCGATGATGTCGAGCAGGCTGTACTGATAGAGCCCCGTCGCGACCATCGTCGCGAGATCCGCCGAGACGCCCTTGGCGGTGAACTCGGCGGACTGCTTCTCCACGATGTCCTTGTCGGCCCCACGCAGCCACTCCGACATCCGCGGGGTCAGCGCGGCCACCTTCGACGCGAAACGGTTCACCTCGGCGCCGACTGCCAGCGGTTGCGGACGGTAGTTCAGCAGCCACCGGCTCGCCCGGTCGATGAGCCTGCGCAGATCCAGCGTCAGACGGTCCGTCACCGAGACCGGAACGCCCTGTGCCGCTGCGGCTCTGATGCCGAGCCACACCTCGCCGACGCGGAAGATCTCGTCGACGGCCACGAAGCTCCGCACCGCGTCGACCGGTCCCACGCCGGTGTCCTCCGTGACCCGGTAGGCGTAGGTGATCCCGCTAGTGTCGACGAGATCGTTGACGAGCATGGTCGTCACGATCTCGCGCCGCAGTTGGTGGGTACGGATGTCGGGACCGAAGCCCTCGCGCAGCTGCGAGGGGAAGTACTCGGGCAGACGCGCCGCGAACACCTCCTGGTCGGGCAGGTCCGTCGCCAGCAGGTCGTCCTTCAGGGCCAGCTTGACGTGCGCCATGAGCGTCGCCAACTCCGGTGAGGTGAGGCCCAGCCCGAGGTCGATGCGCCTGCGGATCTCCTTCTCCGGCGGCAGCGCCTCGAGTTCGCGGTTCAGTCCCCGGCTGGCGGTGAGTTCCTTGATCTGACGCGAGTGCACGGGCAGCAAGCTCGCCGAGTTGGCGCGGCTGGTTCCCATCAGGTCGTTCTGCGAGGCGTTGTCGGCGAGCACGAGCTGTCCGACCTCGTCGGTCATCGACATCAGCAGATCGGTGCGCTCCCCGGCGCTGACCTTGCCCGCCGTGACGAGCGCGTCGACGAGGATCTTGATGTTGACCTCGTGGTCCGAGCAGTCGACGCCCGCGGAGTTGTCCATCGCGTCGGTGTTGATCCGGCCGCCGTTGAGGTCGAACTCGATGCGGCCGCGTTGCGTCACGCCGAGGTTGCCGCCCTCGCCAACGACCTTGGCGCGCAACTGGTTTCCGTTGACGCGGATCGGGTCGTTGGCGCGGTCACCGACGTCGGCGTCGGACTCGGTCTCGGCCTTGACGTAGGTGCCGATGCCGCCGTTCCAGAACAGATCGACCGGCGCCAGCAGGATGGCCTTCATCAGGGCAGGCGGCGTCATCTCCTCGACGTCGCCCGACAGGCCCAGCGCCGCGCGGACCTGGGGGCTGATCGGGATGGACTTCTGCTCCCTGCTGTAGATGCCGCCGCCCTCGCTGAGCAGGCTGCGGTCGTAGTCGTCCCAACTCGACCGCGGCAGGGCGAACATGCGGTTGCGCTCGTCCCACGAACTCGCCGCGTCGGGGTTCGGGTCGAGGAAGACGTGCCGGTGGTCGAACGCCGCGACCAGCCGAATGTGCTTGGACAGCAACATCCCGTTGCCGAACACGTCACCGCTCATGTCACCGACGCCCACCACGGTGAAGTCCTCGGTCTGCGTGTCGTGGCCCATCTCGCGGAAGTGTCTCTTGACCGACTCCCAAGCGCCCTTGGCCGTGATGCCCATCGCCTTGTGGTCGTAGCCCACCGACCCGCCAGAGGCGAACGCATCGCCGAGCCAGAAGCCGTAGGACTTCGCGACCTCGTTGGCGATGTCGGAGAACGTGGCGGTGCCCTTGTCCGCGGCCACCACCAGATAGGCGTCGTCGCCGTCGCGACGCACCACCTGGTCGGGCACCGTGACGTTGCCGCTCACGGTGTCGACGTTGTCGGTGACGTCGAGCAGACCGCCGATGAACAGGCGGTAGCAGGCCACGCCCTCGGCACGCTGCGCGTCGCGGTCGGCGGCCGGGTCGCCGGTCGGCGACGGCGGGTTCTTCAGCACGAACCCGCCCTTGGCGCCGACGGGCACGATCACGGCGTTCTTGACCGCCTGGGCCTTGACGAGCCCGAGGACCTCGGTGCGGAAGTCCTCTCTGCGGTCCGACCACCGCAGGCCACCGCGCGCGACGTTGCCGAAGCGCAGGTGCACGCCCTCCACCCGCGGGGAGTACACGAAGATCTCGTACTTCGGCCGCGGCAGCGGAAGTTCGTCGATCAGGCGCGGATTGAGCTTGATCGACAACACGTTCTGCTCGCGGGCCGAGCCGGCCCGGGTGACGAAGTAGTTGGTGCGCAGGGTCGCCTGGATCATCGAGGCGAACGCGCGCAGCACGCGGTCGGTGTCGAGGCTGACGAGCGCCTCGATGTCGGCCGCGACGACGGCGGCCGCGGCCTGCGCATCGGGGCGGGTGTCGGACTCCGACGGATCGAACAGCGCCTCGAACAGCCGCACCAGCGCGACCGAAGTGTCCGGGTTGCCGTTGACGACGGTCTCGATGTGGCTCTGGCTGTAGGGAAAACCGGCCTGCCGCAGGTACTTCGCGTAACTACGCAGAATCGTCACCTGCTGCCAGGTGAGCCCTGCCCGCAACACCAGCTCGTTGAACCGGTCGATCTCGACCCGGCCCTGCCAGATGGCGGTGACGGCGTCGGCGAACCGGGTGGCGGTGGCGGCACGTTCCTCGGCGTCGTCGGGATCCGGTATCGACGGATGCACCGCGATCTTGAACTGGTAGATCCACACCGGCAGACCGTCGTTGCGGGTGACGGTGAACGGCCGCTCCTCGAGCACGACCACGCCCATCGACTGCAGCATCGGCAGCAGCTCGCTCAGCGATGCCGACCGCCCGCCGAGGTACCAGGTCAATTGCGCGGCATGGTCTTCGGCGCCGTCGGCGAACACCAACTTGACCGAGTCGTCGGACAGCTGCTCGATGATCTCGATGTCCGCGATCGCATCGTCCGGGCTGAACGCCTGCTTGTAGACCTCCGGGAACGCCGCCGCGTAGTGCTCGGCGTCGGTGTGGCTGATGGCGCCGTCGCGCACCGCGCCCATCAGCCGGTCACCCCACGTCCGGGCAGCCTCGGTCAGCAGGCTCTGTACCCGCGTCTCGTTCTCCAGCGACGTATCGACTTCGGTCCGCGCCGAGCCGTCCGGCAGCTTGACCGTGAAGTGGACGACCGCCCATGGGGATTCGCTGACGCGCGCGGTGTACTCGATGCTCAGGCCACCGAACTCGCGGACCAGGATGTCCTGCATCTCCAACCGCACGGCGGTGGTGTACCGGTCACGCGGCAGGTACACCAGGCACGACACGAAGTGCGCGAGCTTGTCGGCCCGCAGGAACAGCAGTGCCCGTCGCCGGGAACCGAGGTCCACCACGGCCTTGGCCCGCTCGAGTAGGTCACGCGCGGTGAGCGAGAACAGTTCCGGCCGCGGGATGGTCTGGATGATGTCGAGGATCAGCTGACCGGGATGGCTGGGGTCGCCGTGCGCGAGCGCCAGCGCCTCGTTGACACGGCGCGAGATCAGCGGAATCTCGAGCACGTTCGCATTCGCCGCGGCGACCGTGAAGAGTCCCACGAACCGGTGCTCGATGGTGGTGCCACCGGGCAGGTTCTCCCGGACCACCACGATGTACGGGTACGCGCCGTAGCGCAGGTAGCTCGGCATGGTGGCCTGGGCGAGCACCAGCAGGTCGTCGTCGCCGGTGAGCTGCGGCAGCACGTCGGTGCGCAGCCGCAGCACGCCGAGCCGGCTGGCGGGCTCGACCGACGCCTCGCCGTTGCGCACCGCACAGCGCTGGTAGCCGAGCATCACGAAGTGCCCGGCCGCCAGCCAGCGCAGCAGCGCCGCCACGTCGCGGCGGTCGTAACTCGGGAAGTTGCCCGCGACGTCGGAGTCAAGCGCGTTGGCCAGCCCGACCAGCATGGCGTTCAGCGCGCCGGTGTCGACGGCGACCTGGCGGGCATCGGCGAGCACGTTGGGCAGCAACTCGGCCGCCTCCGTCACGGCCTTCGCGTCGGCGGACGGCGAGAGTTCGACGTGGATCCAGGATTCGTCGATGCCGTCCCTCGCTGCCTGCGGGTCGGCGGCGGGCTGCATGTCGAGTAGCTCGCCATTGGCGCTGCGGCGCACCCGGAACACCGGGTTCATGATCGCCACGTAGGCGACGCCGAGGCGATGCAGCAGCACGGTGACCGAATCCATCGACATCGCGCTGGCGTCGGTGACGATCTGTATCGCGGGGCCGCAACCGGATTGGTCACCCGAGGCGTACACCGCGACCTTTGTCTCACCCATCGACCGCTTGCGGCCCACCTTGCCGTGAGCGGCGAGCAGGGCAGGCGTGACGATGCCGCCCGCGATGGAACGGGCGATCGGCGCGGTGATGGTGGAGTCCGCGGCGGGTGCGTCGCCGTGCGGTCCCCGGTGGGTCTGCAGGTACGCCCTGGCGAGCGTGGCGTTGGGGTCCTGGCTGGGAATCGTGGTCGTCTCAGCCGAGCCGTCGGCGCCCCTGCTGCCTCCCGGAATCACCGTCATGCCGATCTACTCCCGCCTGCGCGCCGTCCGTCGTTGGCCTGCTCCGCCAACCCCACGGGGACGGCGGAGCGATGGCACGCAGCAGCGACACTAGTAGCCCCCGTGGCCCCCGCGCTCCTACCCGGCGAGATCAGTCGCGGGTCAACCGGCGATGCGTCACGCGGTGCGGACGCGCCGCATCGATGCCGAGTCGTTCGACCTTGTTCTCCTCGTAGGCAACGAAGTTGCCCTCGAACCAGAACCACTTCGCCTCGTTGTCGTCGTCGCCCTCCCAGGCGAGGATGTGCGTGCAGGTGCGATCCAGGAACCAGCGATCGTGAGAAATGACCACGGCGCAGCCGGGGAACGACTCCAGCGCGTTCTCCAGCGAGGACAGCGTCTCCACGTCGAGGTCGTTGGTCGGCTCGTCGAGCAGGATCAGGTTGCCGCCCTCCTTGAGCGTCAACGCCAGGTTCAGGCGGTTGCGCTCACCACCGGAGAGCACCCCCGCCGGCTTCTGCTGATCGGGTCCCTTGAAGCCGAACGCCGAGACGTAGGCGCGCGACGGGATCTCGTTCTGGCCGACCTCGATGAAGTCCAGACCATCGGAGACGACCTGCCACACGTTCTTCTTCGGGTCGATGCCGCCACGGTTCTGATCGACGTAGCTGAGCTTGACGGTCTCGCCGACCTTCACCTCACCGCTGTCGGGCGCTTCGAGGCCGACGATCGTCTTGAACAGCGTGGTCTTGCCGACGCCGTTGGGGCCGATCACGCCGACGATGCCGTTGCGGGGCAGCGTGAACGAGAGGTCCTTGATCAACGTGCGACCCGCGAAGCCCTTGTCGAGGTGGCTCACCTCGACCACGACGTTGCCCAGGCGTGGGCCCGTCGGGATCTGGATCTCCTCGAAGTCGAGCTTGCGCGTCTTCTCCGCCTCGGCGACCATCTCGTCGTAGCGGCTCAGGCGCGCCTTGTTCTTGGCCTGCCGTGCCTTGGCACCGGACCGCACCCAGGCGAGTTCCTCGGTCAGGCGCTTGTGCAGTTTGGCGTCCTTGCGGCCCTGCACGGCGATGCGCTCGGCCTTCTTCTCCAGGTACGTCGAGTAGTTGCCCTCGTAGGGGTACGCCCGACCGCGGTCGAGTTCGAGGATCCACTCGGCGACGTTGTCCAGGAAGTACCGGTCGTGGGTGACGGCGAGGATGGCGCCCTTGTAGTCGGCGAGGTGCTGCTCGAGCCACATCACGCTCTCGGCGTCGAGGTGGTTGGTGGGCTCGTCGAGCAGCAGCAGGTCCGGCTTCGACAGCAGCAGTCGGCAGAGCGCGACGCGGCGCCGCTCACCACCGGAGAGGTGGTTGACCGGCTCGTCGGGCGGGGGGCAGCGCAGGGCGTCCATCGCCTGCTCGAGCTGGCTGTCGATGTCCCAGGCGTCCGCGGCGTCGAGTTCCTCCTGGAGCCGGCCCATCTCCTCCATGAGTTCGTCGGTGTAGTCGGTCGCCATCAGCTCGGCGACCTCGTTGTACCGGTTGAGCTTGCCCTTGATCGCCACGCCGGCTTCGACGTTCTCGCGGACGGTCTTGTCCTCGTCGAGTTCGGGCTCCTGCATCAGGATCCCGACCGTCGCGCCCGGCTGCAGGTAGGCGTCGCCGTTGTTGGCCTGGTCGAGACCGGCCATGATCCGCAAGACGCTCGACTTGCCGGCACCGTTGGGCCCGACGACGCCGATCTTCGCGCCGGGAAGGAAGTTCAGCGTGACGTCGTCGAGGATGACCTTGTCGCCGTGCGCCTTGCGGACCTTCCGCATCGTGTAGATGAATTCGGCCATGCCGTTGCGTTGCCTTTCGTCTCCCCGGGTGATGCTCGGAGACCATCCTAGGCGTGACCGCGTCGGCCGAGCCGACGGAGGCTGTCGGGCGGCTACGCCGTGAGCGTCAGCCCCGCCTCCGACGCGTCCGACAAGCCGTCCGCACCGTCGTCGTCGACGTCGCCGGGGTCGGCGTGGCCGGTGCCGGCGGATTCCGTGCCCGCATCGCCACCGTCGCCGGCGCCGGGACCGACGCCAACCAGTCGTCGCGTCGAGGTGATGCGTGCGACGCTGCGCGCGAGGTCCGGCCCGACGGAGATGGCGCGGATCTCGTTGGTCGAGCGCTTGTTGCCCTCCTTGTCGTCGTACTCATTGGTGTAGAGGTGGCCGACGACCACGACCGGGTCGCCCTTGACCAGCGATCCGCCGGCTCCCAGCGCCAGCGCACCCCAGCAGCTGACCGTCACGTACAGCGTGTCCCCGGCCTGCCAGCTGCCGTCGGCCGCCTTGCGGCGGGAGTTGCTGGCCACCCGGAGGCGGGTGAGGTCCTGCTCGCCGACGCGGCGCCGCACGGGCTCGCTGACGATGTTGCCGACGAGGGCGATGGGTGTCTCGAACATTGGTGTTCCTCTCGTATCGCTACTGGCGATGTCCACGGTGGACACCTTCATTCACGGTGCGAGGGGTGACGAGGACGCGGCAGAACCGCGCCGACGGCGCCGCGCTGTTGATGAATCCCGGACTGGGGATGGATGGCCGAGGCGGTCCTCGCTAGCGCGACTCGGACTCGCGCTTGGCCATCTGAGCCAGCATCGCGTTGTACGCCGCGAGGTCGGCGTCGTCGTCGCGGTCGGCAGCGCGGTCCATGCGCGTCGCGGTGCGCTGGTCGGTTCGGCGCCACTGGATCAGCAGTGCGAGCAGGACCAGGACCAATGGCACCTCGCCCGCCGACCACGCGATCGCACCGCCGAGCTTCTGGTCGTCGACGAGGTCGGTGTGCCACGGCAGGCCCAGCGACTCGTAGAAGTCCCCGGCGAGCAGCGCCTTGGTGCCCATCAGCACGACGCCGAAGAAGGCGTGCAGCGGCAGTGAGGCGAACACGATGCCGAGCTTGGCCAACGGCGGAATCGGGCGTGGCGTCGGGTCGACGCCGATCACGACCCAGTAGAACAGGTACCCACTGAGCAGGAAGTGCACGTTCATCGCCACGTGCGCGGCGTGACTGTCCGCGGCGGCGTCGAACAGCCCACCGAAGTACAGACCGTAGAAGCCGGCCACGAAGAGGACCAGCGCCACGATCGGGTGCGTCAGGAACCTCGACACCTTGCTGTGCAGCGCGGCGAGCAGCCACTCCCGCAGGCCCGGCGGATCGCCGCGGCCTGCGGCGGGCAGTGCCCGCAGCGCCAGCGTCACCGGCGCTCCGAGGACCAGCAGGACCGGCACCAGCATCGACAGCAGCATGTGCGCCGACATGTGCACGCTGAACATCGCGGGCATGTAGCGCCCGACCCCCGACGACGTCGTGAACAGCAGCACGGCGCAACCGCACAGCCAGGCGACGATGCGTCCGGTCGGCCAGGCGTCGCCGCGACGGCGCAGCCGCACGACGCCCGCGACGTAGACGGCAGCGAAGACCAGCGCCGCCGTGCCAAGGATCAGGTCGAAGCGCCAGTCGAACAGCAGCCGCGCCACCGTGGGCGGACCCGCGAGGTCGTAGCCCAGTTCGACGGCGGGGATCGACGGGTTGAGCACGAGCGGCGGCGGGGGCGGCGTCCGTCCGAGTGCCACAGCGATGCCGAACGTCAGCGCGAACACCACCGCCTCGACCACGGCGAGCCGGATCAGTGGACGGCGGCTCTCGGCGTCCTCGGCCAACGCGGCCACGCTCCGCCGCCGGTGCTGCCAGCCGATGAAGGCCAGTACGCCCAAGGCGACGACCTTGGCCACGATCAGGCCGCCGTAGCTGCTGGTCAGCAGATCCTCCGGCCGGATCCGCACCAGCGCGTTGACGACGCCGGATACCGCCATCGCGACGAAGCACCACAGCGCGATCGCGGAGAATCGCCGCGCCGCGACGTCGGCGTGCGCCCCACCGCGCAGCGCGTGGACCAGCAGCGCAAGCAGGCCGCCTGCCCAGATCGCGCCCGCGACGAGGTGCATGATCAGGCTGTTGGTGGCCAGGTCGTGCGAGCCACCCGACGACGAGTGACCGGCAAGGGCCAGCGGGAGCAGGGTCACTAGCGAGCCGGCGAACAGCAGCGGGGTCCACGACCAGCGCAGCACCGGGATGGCCGCGATGGTGACGATGGCGGCCAGCGCCGCGGTCCAGCGCCACAGCCCGGCCGTCTCGACGAGACCGGCCACCGACCAGATGGACGATGGACTGAGCTGCGGGGTCAGCGGTTGACCAGTGACGTCGGAGACGGTCAACGGCACCAGCAGCGCCGCGCACACCGCCCACGTCCCGGACGCGACGGTGCCGATGCGCAGCGCGCGGTACCCGGCGACGTCGAGCACGCCGCTGGTCTGCGGCGGCACCAGGAACGCGGCGAACAGGAAGGAGCCGACGGCCACGACGGCGGCGATCTCGCCCGCAGCCCGCACGAACGGCAGGCCGTAGCTGGTGATCGGACCCGGATCGGGCAGCCCGGTGGCGGTGAGTGCGTCGGCCAGCGCCAGCGCGCCCAGCCCCGCAGCGGTGCACCCGGCGAGCAGTGCGACGGCCACCAGGATCGGGCCGACCGCACCACGGCGGGTACTCGGCGGCGCGGTGGTGGTGGTCATGCCACCAGGGTATTGCGGTGCGGTGACCGACGGTCATTCGGCGGCTGAACGCCGCCTCGACTCCCGCGCCATGAACTGCTGCCGGGACACCGTCTCCACCGTGCTCATGTCCTCGAGGATGTCGCGCAATTCCTGCCTAAACGCGGCACGCCGGTCGGCGAGATCGGCGGCCGGTTCGAGCAGCCGCCGGTCGGCGCACACCTGCCGCGCCGTCGCGAACAGCAGCGCCGACACCGACTCGTTGCTACGCACCCTGCCCTGGGCGACGTACTGATTGCCGACGCCCAGCGCTCGGCGAGTCAGCTCCTTCTCGTCGATGTCGGCAGGCGCATCGCGCAGCACGTTGGCGACGATCGCGTAGGCCTCGAAGAACGGACGCAGCAGCGCACCGGCGACCACCGGCCGCTTCTTCTGCAGCATCTCGGCGATGCAGTCGGGGCCCGCGGCGACGTCGTCCTCCCAGTCGGAGGCGCCGTCGGACGGCGCACCGGTCTCGCGATTGCGCGCCAGCCACGACATCTCCTCCGCGACGTGCGTACGGAAGGCCGCAGAGTCGGCGAAGTAGAAGTCGAACTTCAACAGGTCGCGCAGGCGCATCGCCTGGGACCAGAACGCTTCGAGGCGATCGCCGTCGACGCGGGCGGCATGCGCGAGGGCGAGGTCGACGATCGACGTCTCGAGGAACGCGTCGATCAGCGTGTTGCGGTAGAACGCCGCCTCGTGCTCGTCCTCCGGGGCGATCAGCCACACCGGTTCCCGTCCCCCGTCGACGCGGGTGACCGGGTGCCGGTTCGACAGCGCGTCCACCGCCGCTCGCACCCCCTCGGGAGTGCGGAGGCGCAGGGCACTGTTGGTCATCGGGGTCTGCTTGCGCTCGAGGTAGTCCAAGGAGTCCTGCAGCGTGTGGTGCAGCTGATCGAGGGTGAGTGCGAGACCGCGCGAGGTGAGCAGCAGAGCGGACACGAGCGCGGACGCGTTGACCGGGGTGGCCCGCAGGATGCGCCAGGCCACTTCGAACGCCATCTTCTGCAGCGCAAGGCGTTTGGCGTCCTCCTCGGTGGTCATCGTGCCGTGCGGCTCACCGAGGTACTCGCGCATCGACACCGCTTCGGGGAAGCGAACGTAGATCTTGCCGTAGTTGCGGTCGCCCTGGGCCTTGATGAAGTTGTACATCCAGGACAGGCCCTCGGGCGTCTTCTCGCCGCCGCGGGCGTACGCCGCGTACTCCGCCGTCTCGTGCAGCTGATCGAAGCTGATGGACACCGGCTGCAGCAGGATGTCGTCGCTGCGGCCGTCGAGGTACGCGTCGGCGACGTAGGCGAGCAGACCGAGCTTGGGCGGCAACATCTTTCCGGTGCGTGACCGCGTGCCTTCGATCGACCAGCTGAGGTTGAACCGCTTCTCGACGATGTACCCGACGAACTGCCGCAGCACGTACTTGTACAGCGGGTCGTCGAGCCGGCGCCGGATGAAGATGACCCCGGAGTGCCGCATGAGCGGTCCCATGGCGCCGAACGACAGGTTGATGCCGGCGAACGTGTGCACCGGAGGCAGCCGGTTCTCCTGCATGGCCACCGGCACGATGACGCCGTCGAGATACGAACGGTGCGAGAACAACAGCACGGCCGGATGCGTCTCCAGCGCCTTGCGCATGGACTCGACCTGGCTGCGGTCGTAGTCGATGTTGGGGTCGAAGCCGCGGCTGAAGATCGCCCGTCCGAGCGACGGGATCAGGTCGACGGAGAACCGGCTCCACCCGGTCGACAATTCGTCGAGCATCTCGCCGGCCTTGTCGACGGTGGCGTCGGGAATCTTCTCGAGGCCCTCGCGGAACCGCGCCGATGCCAGCATCTCGGGCTTGACCAGACGGGGCGACTTGTATTCGGGTCCGAGCAACCGCAATTCGACGCGCTCGATGGCCAGGCTGGCCCGCCGCAGGACGAAGTGCGCGAACTCGCGGGGGTTCTCGGCGACCGTGGTGTCGCTCCACTGACGGCGTAGCTCGGAGACCTTGGCGGGCTCACCGGCCACGACGCGGGCGCGCGCCGGGTCACGCTTGAGGATGCGGCGCTGCAGCGCGGTCGGCGGGCGGTAGGTGTCGCGGCCCGACAGGAACGACACCACCTTCGACCGAGTCGGTAGACCGCCGGGAATCCAGAACACCCGCGACGGCACGACCGACCTGTCCTCGTCGGCCTCGAGCAACTCCACCAGTCTGGCCAGCACCGCTCCCGGCGGATCGCCGTCGGGGAGTTCCAGGACTTCGATGCGGGCATCCGGATGCTTGTCGCGCTGCTCGTCGAGCCAGTCGTCGAGCAGGCGCCGTTCGGCGGGCGAACCGACGGACGCGAGGACCAGCGCGTCGCCGGTCGGGCTGAAGGTGGCGTATTCGTCGACCGACGGCTTCACGGCCGCCCCTTCGCGGTCGCGGCGGAACCTGCTGCCCCCGTTGGCTTCTTGGTCGCCTTCTTCGCCTGCGTCTTGGCAGCGGCCTTCTTGGCCGGCGCCTTCTTGGCAGCGGACTTCTTCGCAGCGGCCTTCTTCGGCTGCGACTTCTCGGCGGTGGTGCGCGAGTAGAGCGGGACGTCGGGGATGCCGTCGAACGGCCATTCCCTCAACGTGTCCAGGTAGAGCTGACGGACCTCGGCGATGCGCTCCGAGAGGTTCTCGTTGGTCCAGTCGTCGACCGGGATGGGCGGGAAGACCGCGACGTCGACGGTGCCCGGGTTGAAGGTGCTGGAGTTCCGGTGCGCGATGACCTCCGCGTTGCGGATGATGATCGGCACGATCGGGATGCCTGCCGACATCGCGATGCGGAAGGCGCCCTTCTTGAACGGGCCCACCTCGTTGGTGTCGAGCCGGGTGCCCTCGGGCGCGATCATCACCGAAATGCCCTTGCGCGCAAGTTCTTCGATCTTCTGCAGGCCCTCGACGGCGGCCCGGGGGTCATCCCGGTCGATGAACGCGGCGTCCATCACCTTGCCGATCGAGCCCATCAGCGGATCGTTCTCGAGTTCCTTCTTGCCCACCGACGTGAAGTTGTCGCTGATCAGGCGACCGGCGATGAACGGGTCGGCCTGGTTGCGGTGGTTGAAGAGGAACACCGCCGGCCGCTTGGCCGTCAGGTTCTCCTCGCCCACCACGTTGAGGTCGATGCCGATCACCGTCATCAGCAGCCTGGTCCACGTGGAGGTGAAGAAATTGACTCCGGTGCGGCGGTTGCGGGTCAGCAGGCCCAGCCCGAGTGCGCCCGCGGCGGCGGGCACCAGCGACGCGATGCCTGCGACCGTCCGCAGCTGCGACACTGGGCTGCTGCCGCTGCGGCTGGAGAACCGCAGCACGGGCCACCCGCGCTTCATGGCGACGGCCTGCATCTTGCCGCCGGGGTTGGTGGGACGCGGGTTTCCGACGAGGTACATCAGCGCGACGTCCTCGTCGCCGTCGGCGTAGAAGTAGCTCTTGGTGAGGTCGACGCCGTTCTCCGCGGCGAAGGCCTGCACCGCGCGTGCCTTGCCCGGCCCCCAGATGATGGGCCGCTTCACTTCACCGGTGATCAGGCCGTTCTCGTCGGTCTCGAACTTGTTGCTGAGGATGTTGTCGATGCCGAGGAACGCGGCGACAGGCTCGACCTGCACGGTCAGCGCCGAGGAGCTGAGCACGACGGTGTGCCCGCGTGCCTGGTGAGCGCGCACCATGTCGCGCATCTCGGGATAGATGCGCTGCTCGACGTACTGGACGAACAGGCGCTCGCCGAGTTCCTCGAGATCGCTGAGCGAACTGCCGTGCAGCATGCGGGCGCCCTTGCCGATGAGATCCTCGAACTCGGAGCGGCCGAGCTGGTGGTTGAGCCCCGCTTGCACCATGCCGATGAACTCGCCGACGTTCATCTGCCTGCGGCGCAGGCGGTCCTGGGTCATCAGCACCCCGGTGAAGCCGGCGACCAATGTGCCGTCAAGGTCGAAGAACGCGCCGATCCGGGGGCCCTCCGGGCTGGCCTGGATCTCGGCCACCGAACCCGGCAGACGCATGGCCCGGCTGGTCTGTCCGTTCTGCGAACTCATTGCGGCGCACTCCCATTCGACGTGTCAGTGGGTTCGTCGGCATCGTCGGTGAACGAAGCCGGTATGCAGCGGGCCTCGCCGCCGAGCGCGAGCACCTCGTCGAAACCCTCGGCGAGGCAGCGGGCCCACAGTTCCGAATCGGTGATCGATGCCTTGTCGTAGCGGGTGGTGATGGTGCAGTACCCGGCGCGGGACACCAGTACCGCCATCATCGCCACCCCGGGCAGCGGACCGAGTCCGTAGTGCCGCACGATCTTCGCGCCTGCGATGAACGTGTCACCCGGGTAGATCGGGATGTTGCTGGCCTGTACGTCGGAGGCGACGATGGACCCGGCCACCGATTCGAGGACCGCGTCGGGCAGGAAGCTGAGGATTGGCGCGACGGCGCCCACCAGGTCGATGGCGCGCTCCTCGCGCTTTTCGGTCATCTGCTTGCGCACCTGCTGAATCCGCTTGGCGGGGTCGACGATTCCGACCGGTGCTGCGAGGTTGACCCCGGCGAATCGATTGCCGCCCGCGGGATCGTCGTCGGAGCGCAGGTTGACGGGAACCGCCATGGGGATCGTCTGGACCGGCAGTCCGCGCGCCTCGTGATAGCGCCGCAGCGCGCCGCACAATCCGGCCAGATAGGCGTCGTTGACCGATCCGCCGACGGCCTTGGTCGCGCGGTACAGGTCGCCGAACTCGATGTCGATGGCCTCACTGCGAGACGAGAGACTGCGGCGGCGCAAAAGCGGTGACGGTTCGGACACCGGGCCCATGACCCGCGCTCCGGACCGGGCGTAGCCCACGACGCCGCCGACCGCCGACGCCGGGTTCCGCACTACTCGGCTCAGCGTTCCGGCCGCTCCGCCGAGTGCGGTTCGCATACCGCCCACGATCGTGTTGGGCAGGTTGCCGATCCCTTCGCGCATCAGGTCGTTCGGCGACAGGTCCTGCGGAATCGGCAGCGGCGCCTCGCGCGTCGCGGGCGGGTCGCGCTCCAGATCGTAGATGTGGGCGAACATCTCGACCCCACCCACCGCATCGGTCATCGCGTGGCTCAGGTGGAGGATGCTCGCGGCACGGCCGTCGGCGAGACCCTCGACCAACGTCGCCGACCACAGCGGCCGTGAGATGTCCATCGGTGACTGCAGGGCCACCTCGGCGAGATCGAGCACGTCGCGCAGCGATCCCGGTTCGGGCGCGCGCACCCGGCGCACGTGGAAGTCGAGGTTGAAGTCAGGGTCGACCACCCATCGCGGCGCCGCGGTGGGCAACGTCGGCATGACGACCTTCTGCCGAAGGCGCAGCACCTTGCGCGACGCCTGCTCGAACTTCGCGTGGTAGCGGTTCCAGTCGGGCGTGGTGTCGAGCAGCTCGACGCCCATGATTCCCGATCTGGTGCGTGGGTTGGCCTCGCCGCGGTGCAACAGCTGGTCCACTGCGCTCAGTTCCTCGGGAAGTCCGGCCGCGTCCAACTCCGGCACGTCGCTCATGGCGTGCGCTCTCCTCCCCCTGGTGGCCTGATGCTGACCCCACGCTAGTCCGCGGGCTGTCGGTTGCGAGGGGCGTTAGTCGTAGCTGTGACGCAGTTGTGAGACCTCGCCCTTGTCCTTCGTGTGATGCATGACCGCCAAGATAGGGGGCAGGGATGACGCATCGTTCGATTCCGGTCCCGTTAGGGTGTGATCGCGGCCCCCGTAGCTCAGCGGATAGAGCAGCCGCCTTCTAAGCGGTTGGTCGCAGGTTCGATCCCTGCCGGGGGCGCATCCGAAGACTCGGATGCGACGTCAGCGCCGCCAGAAGTCGAACCGATCGCGGCCCGGGCGGAAGCCCGCGGCTTCGACGACGTCGACCGCGGTCGCGAAGTGCTCGCCCACGCGCAACGGCGTGTGCGCATCACTGCCGAACGACACGGCGTCGCCGCCCTCCTGCCACCACCATCGCATCAACTCGACCGACGCCAGCGGGCTGCGAGTGTTGATCTCCAGGGCACGACCCGACGCCGCGAGGGCGCGGAACACCGCCCGGTACTGCTCCTCGAAGTCGGTTTCGCGGTAGCGGCCGGCGCGTTCGGTGGGCCAGTAGCGGCGCGGGAAGTCGCAGTGCGCGAGCACGTTGAACGCTGCCGAGCCGTCGACGAGCGTCACCATCTCGGTGAAGTACCGGGTCATGAGTTCACGCGTGCCGAGTTCGGCGAACAGGGCGTGGCCGACGCCCGTGAGCACGCCACGATGCTCGATGGCGTGGAGGCTGCCGAGCACGCGCTCGAACTCGCCGGCGCGCAACACCGATGCCACGCTCTGGGCGAACAGATGCGGCTCACCGGCCTCGATGCCCGACAGGATTCGCAGCTGCGGGAACGACTCGCGGCATCGCGCCACATCGGCCAGATAGCTATCGACGTCGAACGGCACCACGCGGGGGCGCGGCCCGACCTCCGCAGGCCGCGCGACGTCCGTCGTGCCCTCGCCGCTCCAGTCGACGAAGTCCACGTGTTCGGTGAACGCGACGCCTGGCACGCCCAGCTGCACGGCGTGGGCGCAGGCGAGCTGCATCGACGACGACTCCGCGGTGTCCCACGACCACCGCGTGTGCACGTGGTTGTCGGCGGGAAGGTTCCGCGTCGGTCGGTCCATGCGGGTTCAGCTCCTCAGATGCCTCGGGTGCGCCAGGGCGACGAGGCCCGGACGCGAACGTATCCAGGGTTCCTGTCCTTCAGACGAACACTTGGTGACCACCCTGCCCGTTGGCTCGTCGGGCACGCGATCGGGGCCGTCACTGTCTAACGTCGTCAATCATGCGCTTGGGAGTGGTTGCGGTCGTGCTGGGAATCACCGTCGGGTCGGTCGCGGACACTCCCGCCGCCCTCGCAGCCGAACCCGACTTCGACCTGCAAGCCCACCGGGGTGGACGCGGCGAGACGACCGAGGAGTCCCTGCGAGGATTCGCCAAGGCGCTCGAACTCGGGGTCAGCACGTTGGAACTCGACATCGTGATCACCAAGGACGGTCAGCCGCTGGTGTGGCACGACCCCATGATCGATCCGACGAAGTGTTCCGACATCGGGCCCGCGTTCGCGGGTGATCCCATGTACCCCTACGTCGGCAAGCTGGTCCGCGACCTGGAGTTGGCGCAGATCCGCAAACTCGACTGCGGCAAGTTGCTCACCAACTTCCCCGATGCGGAGGTCGTCGCGAACAACCGCATCGCCACGTTGCCCGAGGTGTTCGCACTCGTCGACGAGTACGGCGCCGACGTCCGCTTCAACATCGAGACCAAGGTCGAGGCGGAGGCACCCGAGACCTCGGCTCCCCCTCGGCAATTCGTCGACGTGATCCTGGCGGCGGTGCGTGCGGCGGGCAAGGTCGACAGGGTGGACGTGCAGAGCTTCGATTGGCGCACCCTGCCCATGGTGCGTGCCGCCGAGCCGACCATTCCGCTGGTGGCACTGTGGGACGACACGACCTACGTACCAGGCTCGCCGTGGCTCGCCGGGGTCGACCCGGCCGTCGTGCCGGACCCCATCGCCGGTGCACTGGCCGTGGGCGCCGACGTCCTGTCACCCGGTTACTCGGTGCCCTCGGGCAGCACGCCGCGCGACCCGGGCTTCCGGCTCGTCGCCGACCGGGCGTTCGTCGATCGTGCCCACGCCGAGGGACTGAGGGTGATCCCGTGGACGATCAACGACCCCGAGGCGATGGCGGCACAGATCGACGCGGGTGCCGACGGCATCATCACCGACTACCCGACGCGGCTTCGATCGGTGATGGCCGACCGTGGCATGCCGCTGCCGAAGGCTTATCGGCGGTGAGGACGCACCGGTCCCGCGACCGGTGATCGAGCGCCGCGAGCGGATGCGGTACACATGACCCGATGCCCACCAACGACGTCGACCACCGCCTGAGCCCCCGGCCCGACACCGGGTACGTCTACCAGACGTCGTGGCCGGTCGCGACGGGCGACATCGACGGTGACCTGCACCTGCGCCTCGACGGCGTGGCCCGCTACATCCAGGAGGTCGGTGCGGAGAACCTGGTCGACGCCGGCGAGGCCGAGAACCATCCGCACTGGATCGTGCAACGCACGGTCATCGACGTCATCGAACCCATCGAGTGGCCCAGTGACCTGACGTTCCACCGGTGGTGTTCGGCGTTGTCGAGCCGGTGGTGCACGATGCGCGTCGACCTCGATGGCAGCGCCGGCGGCCACATCGAGACCGAAGGATTCTGGATCGCGATCAACAAGGACACGCTCACTCCGTCGCGCGTCTCCGACACCCTGGTCGCGCGGTTCGCCACCACGACCGACGAGCACCGTCTCAAGTGGCGACCATGGCTGCAGAACCCGACCGACACCGACGTCGTCACGCCGTTCGCGTTGCGTCGCACCGACATCGACCTCTTCGAGCACGTCACCAACGCCGCCTACTGGCACGCGGTGCACGAGGTGATGGCCTCCGCCCCCGACGTGTGCACCGCACCTTACCGAGCCGTCGTCGAGTACCGACGGCCGATCCGCTACGGCGAGGACGTCACCATTCGTTCCGTACGCCGCGATGACGAGGTGCACTTCGCGCTCGCCGTCGGCGACGACGTCCGCGCGGCGGTGCTGCTCCGCAAGTTGTAGTCCGCCAGGCGACTCCGCCTGGTCGTCAGATGTCGGTGTCGAGGTACCGCGTCTTGACCGGTGGAGCGGCCAGCAGGGCAGGCAGTCCGGTGATCTGGCCCTCGCCCGCCCGGAAGCTCCGGTACGCCTCGTCCTGCTCGACGGAGTTCCAGCGTTCGTAGATGATCCAGTGCGTCGGGTCGTCCTCGTCGACGATGACGTCGAGGGCGAGATTGCCGTCGAACGCGCGTGTGGTTTGCAGTTCGCGCCCCATCAGCTCGCGCGCTTCGGCTACGGACTCGGGCTTGAGCTTGATCTCCAGCAGAACGGTTACGGCCATGGCTAAGTCCACCACGCGTTGCAACTCGATGACGGGAATGACCCGCGACGTCTTGCGCTGATACTCGCCGAACTGGGGCTCCACCCCGGTCTGCTTGGCGTACACGTCGTCCCGTTCGTCACCGCTCAGTACTCGCGCGGTGACGCGAAACGTCTCGGCGCCCAGCTCCACGACGGTGTCCGGATTGGCGACCAGGTTGTGATACCAGTCGGGATTGGTGTCGGAACCGCCCTTGCTGGCGAAGATGACGATGCGATCGCCATCCAGATAGGGCACCAGGGGCGCAATGCGCTCCTTGCCCGACTTGGCGCCGACGTGGTGCACGAGCACCAGCGGCTTGCCCTCGAACACGCCGCCCGCCTTGCCGCCCGTCTCGCGGAACTCGGCTGTGCGGAGACGCGGAGACGCCACCGCACTCAGCGTCCTCCCGCCCGCCGCCACGCACGGTCGGTCAGTAGACGCAAGCCGTTCAGCGCCACCAGGATCGTCGACCCCTCGTGTCCAGCCACTCCGAGCGGCAGCGGAAGCTCGCCGAGCAGATCCCACGTCACCAGGGCGACGATCGCCGAGCCCGCGATGACGAGATTGGCGATCACGATTCGCCGTGCGCGACGTGCCAGCGCGAGGACCGTCGGGATCACGGTCAGTTCGTCGCGCACGGTGACCGCGTCGGCGGTGTCGATGCTGAGGTCTGCTCCGGTACGCCCCATCGCCATCGATGCGTGTGCGGCAGCCATCGCGGGCGCGTCGTTCACGCCGTCGCCGACGACCAGCGTGCGCCGGCCGGCCTGCTCGAAACCTTCCACGGCGGAGCGCTTCTCGTCGGGAAGCAGGTCGGCGTGCACCTCGCGGATTCCGACCGCTCGCGCGACGTGCGCGGCCGTGGACGGGTTGTCGCCCGTCAGCAGGACCGGCGACGTCTCGGTCATCCGGGTGAGCCGTTCGACGGATTCGACGGCGTCGGTTCGTATGAGGTCGGTGAGCCCGAGGAGTCCGACTGCGCGCCCGTCGACCAGCACCACGACTACCGTGGCGCCCGCCGCCTGCATGTCGACCACCTGCGGCAGGCGGTCTTGGTCGTCGGGCGCGAGCACCTCGACCGTGCGACCCCGCACCTCCGCTCGGACTCCGCGTCCGGGTAGCGCCGTGAACTGCCGTGCCGGTGGGATCTCCACTCCCCTGGCACGTGCTGCTGCCACGATCGCGCGACCGATCGGGTGCTCGCTGTAGAGTTCGGCGCCCGCCGCGAGTTCGAGGACGTCCGGACCGCCGGCGGACTCGTCGAGCGCGACGACCGAGGAGACCTCGGGCGTTCCGCGGGTGAGGGTTCCGGTCTTGTCGAGGACGACGACGTCGGCGTCGGCGAGGTGCTCCATCGCCACCGCCGACTTGACCAGGACGCCGTGCCGTCCTGCGTTGGCGATGGCCGACAACAGCGGAGGCATCGTGGCGAGGACGAGAGCGCACGGTGATGCGACGATCATGAACGTCATGGCGCGCAGCAGGGTCGACTGCACGTCGTGGCCCAACAGCAGCGGTATCGCCAGGAGCGCGACCGTCGCGGCGACCACGACCGTCGAGTACCGCTGTTCGACCTTCTCGATGAACAACTGGGTGCCGGCCTTGGTCGCCGACGCCTCGGCCACCATCTCGACGATCCGGGCGATGACCGTCTGCGACGGGTCGCGATCGACCCGCACGACCAACGCGCCCGATCCGTTCACGGTGCCCGCGAACACCTCGTCGTGCACGTCCTTGGCAACCGGCATGGACTCGCCCGTGATCGAGGACTGATCGACGTCCGACGCACCGTCGACCACCCGGCCGTCGGCCGAGATGCGTTCACCGGGGCGGACTATCACGCGGTCGCCGATGGCGAGGCGACTGGCCGGCACCACGGTCTCCGTGCCGTCGGCGTCCACGCGCACGGCCTGCTGCGGCGCGAGGGTCAGGAGGCTGTTGACCGAATCCTCGGTGCGCCGTGTCGCGACGTCCTCCAGGGCTCCCGACGTGGCGAAGATGACGATGAGCAGGGCGCCGTCGAGCACCTGCCCGATCGCAGCGGCACCGATCGCAGCCACGATCATCAGCAGATCCACGTCGAGGCGCTTGTCCCGCAACGCCTTCAGGCCCTCAAGGGCCGAATCCCACCCCCCGGCGGCGTAGCAGGCCAGGAACAACGACCACCACACCGCGGCGGGCGCTCCGAGCAGTCGTGCACCGAGGCCGGCCAGGAAGAGGGCCAACGCCACGGCCGCCCAGCGCACCGACGGCACCGACCACGCGCCCGACGAGCGAGCGGGAGCAGCGACGTCGTGGTCGGCGCAGGGCGTGCCCGCGTGTGTCAGCGTTCCAGAACAAGTCACGCAGACATGTATACATGTAAAAGTGTAGAGGTGTCAGGGGTAGCCCCCCGGGTCATGCTTGAATGGATCCATGGGCCACGGCGTAGAGGGCCGGTCGACACCACCGGCAACCCTCGATGCGTCGTCGGCTGCCAAGGTGGCCGAGACCCTGCAAGCCCTCGCCTCACCGAACCGGCTCTTGATCCTCACCCGGCTACGGCTCTCGCCCTGCACCGTGACCGACCTGTCGGCCGCCGTCGGCATGGAGCAACCGGCCGTGTCGCATCAACTCCGCCTGCTGCGTGCGCTCGGCCTGGTGACCGGAGATCGCAACGGGCGCAACATCGTCTATCGCCTGTACGACAATCACGTGGCGCAACTCCTCGACGAGGCGGTCTACCACATCGAGCATCTCCGCCTGGGCGCCCGCGACACCACGGCGTGACCGGACCCGGCGGCCCACTCAGGCCAGCTGCGGATACACCCCGTCGACACCGTTCGACAACTGCGCCTGCACGTGACGGCTGACGTCGTCGGCGAGGACCTCGTGGTGGCCTGCGGCGACACCGTCGAGCGCCAGCGCCGCCACCGCGGCGGGGTTGGACTTCGGCGCGTCGCTGTCCTTCATCATGTCGGTGTCCATCGCGCCGACGTGCAGTGCCGTCACGGCGATCCCGCGTTCGGCGAGTTGCAGCCGGAGGGCGTTGGTCATGGACCAGGCGGCCGCCTTCGATGCGCAATAGCTGCCCGCCGCAGGCAGACTCAGCCACGACAGCACCGACAGCACGTTCAGCATCGCGCCGCCGCCGTTGCGCTCGATGACCGGAACGAATGCCCGTGCCACCGACAGGGTTCCAAAGTAGTTGGTGTCCATCTCGCGGCGGACGTCGTCGAGATCGCCGGTCAGCAGGTCTGCGCCCAGGGAGATACCGGCGTTGTTGATCAGCAGCGTCACGTCACCGGCTGCCTCCGCGGCGGCCGATACCGAACCGGGATCGGCGACGTCGATCGTCACGGGGATCGCACCGGGCAAGTCGACGCCGTCGGCGTTCCGGGCGCCGGCGTAGACGCGCGCCCCGCGTTGCAGGAGCTGTTCGGCGAAGTGTCTGCCGAGCCCGCGGTTGGCTCCGGTGACCAGTGCAGTGCAGGAAGAGAGGTCCATGCGTTCATCCTGCGTCAGGTCGCGCCGTCATGGGCGGTAGACGTCGAATACGTCCAGCAGACGAGGAACGGCCCGCTGGCCCGTGACTCTCGCCACGGCCAGCGGACCGTTTCACCGTCGTCATGCCATCAGGTGAACGAGGTTGTCCATCACCACCTTCCGCCGACCGGCGCGGTGGCCGGCGGCGGGGTCGGGCCGCCGGGAGCAGCTGGGCCCGCGGGGGCCGACCAGTCCGGCGACGTGCAGATCATGTCCGTGGGCATGGTGATCTGCGTGGGTAGCGGAATGCCGAGCCCGCTGACCGCGGGCAGGTTCAGTGCGGGCAGCGCGAACAGCCCTCCCTGTCCTGGCACGATCGCCGGCTGCGGCACGTATTGCGTGGCAAGAGCCGCAGCCCCGGTCAGCGGAGCGATGACCTGCGCGGGGATCGGCTGTGCGGCAGCCATCGGAGCGAGGACGCCGGTGGACGCACCGGCGGGAACACCGGCGGCCTGGGTCACGACGGCCGGCGCGCCGGCAGCACCTCCACCTGCTGCGCCACCACCTGCGGCTGCGCCGCCTGCACCGGCACCGCCTGCTGCTGCGCCACCGCCTCCGCCACCTGCTGCTGCGCCGCCTGCACCGGCACCGCCGCCCGCTCCGGCGCCACCTGCACCGCCGCCACCACCGGCACCCGCGCCACCCGCAGCGCCACCGCCTGCGCCGGCTCCAGCTCCACCTGCACCGCCGCCTGCTCCACCGGCTCCGCCTCCGGCACCTGCACCACCGGCGCCACCGCCTGCGCCCGCGGCGCCTCCGCCACCGGCTCCCCCTGCGCCGCCGGCTCCGGGAGCAGCAGCTGCGGCCGCGTCGACGATCGGCGCCGCCTCGGCGCCCCCGGCAGGAGCCCCGACAGCTGCTAGCTGGTCGATGGCAGCGCCCTGGCCACCGTCGATCCCAACTTGGCCCCCGGGCACACCGGCACCTTCGCCGCCACCGGCACCCGCGCCGCCACCGGCGCCTGCGGCCTGCTCGGCTGCCGCACGGGCAGCATTCTGGTCGAGCTGCGCGCGTGCGGCTGCATCGTCGATGACCGCCTGTGGCAACACCTCTGGGCCACCTGCCCCGCCGGCAGCGGGTGCGCCTCCGCCACCTACCGCCGGAGCACCCGCACCTCCGCCGCCGGGCAGTCCACCGCCGGCTGCCTCCGGAAGGCCGCCACCGCCGGCCGCGGGCACACCGCCACCGCCACCGGCTGGCACACCGCCGCCACCGGCCGCTGGCACACCGCCACCGCCCGCGGCAGGCACACCACCGCCACCAGCTGCCGGCACACCGCCATCGCCTACGACGGGTGCACCTCCGCCACCGGCTGCCGGCACACCGCCACCGCCTGCGACGGGCACGCCAGCGGCAGCGTCGATGGCCGCGGGAACCGCTGCTGCCGAGGCAGTGTCGATTGCGCCCACCGCGGGGGCACCGGCCGCTGCACCGCCTGCACCAGCCGCACCCGCACCGCCGCCCGCGGCCGCGGCGCCACCGCCGGCCGTGGCTGCGGAACCGCCACCGGATGCGCCCGCACCCGGAATGGCGCCGAGCGCTGCGGACGGCAGCCCGAGGGGCACCGTTCCTGCCGAGGGGGGCGTCACGATCGGGACGCTGACCCCTGGAACGCCCACTCCGGGAATCCCCGCCGTCACGGCGTCGGGCGCACCGGCGACGACCGGGGCTGCGGCCGGCGCACCGCCCACGACGGCTCCCGAGTTCTCGATCGTGGCGGCGGCCGGAACCTGAACGGCTGCCGGCACTCCCACCTCGACGGCGCCCGTGGCGGGCGCGCCGCCCACGACGCCCCCGCCGCCCGGTGCCGCGACTGCGGCAGCGTCCACGACGGGCGCGGCGACGGCACCAGCGTCTGCGGCCGGCGCTGCAACGGCCGCGGCATCGACTACAGGCGCGGCTACCGCACCTGCGTCAGCGGCGGGCACGGCTACCGCACCGCCTACAGGAGCACCGCCACCAATGGGCGCGCCACCACCAACCGGAGCACCCACCGGCGCGCCGCCACCGACCGGGGCGCCACCGCCGACCGGAGCGCCACCACCAACCGGAGCGCCACCACCAACCGGAGCACCACCGCCAACCGGAGCACCCACCGGTGCGCCACCACCGACCGGAGCACCGCCACCAATGGGCGCGGCCGCCGGAATCGCCTCGGCAACAGGCGCTCCTACGCCCGCCGCAGTGTCGATCGGGGCGCCTGCACCGGCGGCATCGACGAGTTGTCCCACATCAGCACCGCCGCCTCCGGTACCCGCGCCACCGCCTGCGCCGCCACCGCCACCCGCTCCACCACCAGCTCCCGCACCGCCGCCATCGCCGACGACACCGGCGCTGGCATCAACCGCACCCAGAGGTGCCGCGGCGCCCGCGTCGCTACCGGCGACACCCGAAGCGGTCTGCAGTGCGGCCGCATCGGCGCCACCGAGACCACCGGCACCGCCGCCTCCGCCGGCACCAGCCGCACCGCCGCCTGCACCACCACCGGCTGCTCCGCCACCACCACCAGCGGCTCCGCCACCACCGGCACCCGCTCCACCACCTGCTCCGGCGCCACCACCGGCGGCTCCGCCACCAGCTCCGGCGCCACCGCCAGCAGCTCCGCCACCAGCCCCGCCGGCACCCGCTGCGCCAGCACCACCGGCTCCCGCGCCACCACCGGCCGCACCCGCACCACCGGCTCCGGCGCCACCACCAGCAGCTCCCCCACCACCACCCGCTGCGCCAGCACCACCGGCTCCCGCGCCACCACCGACTGCCGCCGCGTTCGTCGCCGGCGGGATCACCACCGGCGTGGCCGGCGCGCCTGCACCGGTGAGGGCCGACGCGGCACTCTGAAGGGTCTGGGGAACGCCGGCCGGCGTTGACGTGAACTGCTGGAACATGTTCGAGCAGGGCACACCCCCGCTACCCGCTGATTGGTGAGCCGGCTCAGCGGTGCTCACCGCGCTCGGCAAGATCATTGGCCAGCACATTGCCGTGATCGCCACTGCACTCACGGTGAGGCGCTTGCTCGTCGGTGCCATCGTTCCTCCAGCTCTTCAGACCCTGTGGTCAAGCTGAAGGTAGGACCGGTTTATTTATTTGCACGTTAGACAATATGGGCGGTTATAAACCTGTTGCCAAGGCGACTCGCCTCCGTGACCGGAGAAGGGAAACCGCAGGTAATCGGGCTGCGTCGAGCCACGGTCCGCCCGTCGTAGGCCGCGAACGGCCCTTCTGCGCCCACAATCCGGCGCGTCACTACGCTGAGACGATGCCCGATCTCGTACTGACGCAGGTCGAGGACCGCGTCGCGCTCATCACCGTCAACGACCCGGATCGCCGCAACGCAGTCACCGCGGAGAGTTCGGCCCAACTACGCGCCGCGGTCGAGGCCGCCGAGGCGAACACCGAGGTACACGCCGTCATCCTCACCGGCGCGGGCAAGGCATTCTGCGCCGGCGCCGACCTCACTGCGCTCGGTGCCGCGACCGAGGACGGCCTGCGCGTCATCTACGACGGCTTCCTCGCCGTCGCGCAATGCACTCTTCCCACGATCGCCGCGGTGAACGGCGCAGCCGTCGGCGCGGGCCTGAACCTGGCGCTCGCCGCCGACGTCCGGATCGCAGGGCCGGCAGCGATGTTCGACCCGAGATTCCAGAAGCTGGGCATCCACCCCGGCGGTGGCGCGACGTGGATGCTGCAACGCGCGATCGGGCCGCAGGCCGCCCGCGCAGCGCTGCTGTTCGGCATGCGCTTCGACGCGGAAACCGCTGTGCGACACGGACTTGCACTCGAGGTCGCCGATGATCCGGTCGCTGCCGCACGTGCGCTTGCAGCAGGCCCGGCATCAGCGCCGCGCGACGTCGTCCTCGCCACCAAGGCCTCGATGCGGGCTACGGCGAACCCCGGCACCGTCGACCTGGACCAGCACGCCCAGGCGGTCGACGTCGAGATCGGCCCGCAGGCACGGTCGATCGAATCGCCGGAATTCGCAGCGCGTTTGGCTGCCGCCAAGCGCAAGTAGGCGATTCGTGGAGTGAAACCTGCGCTCAGCGCGGGTGATACTCCACGAATCCCGCGCCTCAGGGCGCCAACGCGACGATTCGTTCAGCGCGTCGCAGCACGGGGGCATCCACCATCAGGCCCTCGTACTGGAAGACACCGCGCTGGTCGCGTGCCGTGTCCAGAACGCGTCGCGCCCAGTCGATCTGCTCGTCGGTCGGCGTGTACGCCGAGCGAATGACCGCCACCTGGGTCGGATGAATCGCGACCTTGGCGTCGAAACCCACCGCCACCGCGTCGTCGCTCTCGGCGCGCAGCCCGTCGAGGTCCTTGATGTCGAGGTACACCGAGTCCAACGCAAGCCGGCCGTAGGCCTTCGCCGCGAGCAGGGTCTGCGACCGGACGTGCTGTGCGACGTCGCGGTACCTGCCGTCGGGCCATCGGTTCGCGGTGCCGCCGGTGACGGCGAAGAGGTCCTCGGCACCCCACATCACGGCGACGGCGTTGTCGATGCGCGCGGTCTCGGTGACGGCCAGGGCGCCCAGCGGGGTCTCGACGAGCACCACGACGTCGAACGGGGCGAGTGAACGCACCTGCTCCGCGGTCTCGGTCTTGGCGAGCATCACCGTCGTGTAGTCGGTTTGCGTGAGGGTCGTCATGTCGAGGGCGTGGTCCGGCGTCGTCACGGGGTTGACCCGCACGACGGTCTTCGCCGGGTCGAGTCGGGTCTCGACGAGCGCCCTGCGCGCCGCCTCCCGGTCCTTGGCGGCGACGCCGTCCTCGAGGTCCAGGATCACGACGTCAGCCGCCGCCGCGGCCTTCTCGAACCGCTCGGGGCGGTCGGCGGGGCAGAACAGCCAGCCGGGGCCGTTGGTCCCGAGCATCAGGACTCCTCCGCTGGTTGCTTGCGCACCATGGTCTTTCGCGACGCGGTGGCCACCACGTCGCCGTGCTGGTTGCGCCCGAGGTGGGAGAAGGTGACGATGCCCTCGCCCGGCCTGCTCTTGGACTCGCGCTTCTCGAGCACCTCGGTCTCGGCGTAGAGCGTGTCGCCGTGGAACAGTGGTTTGGGGAACGCGACTTCGCCGAAGCCGAGGTTGCCGACGATCGTGCCCTGCGTCAGCTGCGCCACCGACAGTCCGACCAGCGTGGACAGCGTGAACATCGAGTTCACCAGCCGCTGGTTGAACGGTGGCAGTGCATCGGAGAACGCGGCGTCGAGGTGCAGCGCCTGGGTGTTCATCGTCAGCGTGGTGAAGAAGACGTTGTCGGCCTCGGTGATGGTGCGCCCGGGCCGGTGCTGGTAGAGCACACCTGTCTCGAACTCCTCGAACCACAGCCCCCGCTGGGTGACGGTTCTCTTCTGCGTCTCATCCGCCATTACAGCCCGGCCTCCCGGGCGATCAGCATCAGCTGCACTTCGGTCGTCCCCTCGCCGATTTCGAGGATCTTGCTGTCGCGGTAGTGCCGCGCCACCGGGTACTCGTTCATGAAGCCGTAGCCGCCGAACACCTGCGTGGCGTCGCGTGCGTTGTCCATGGCGGCCTCACTGGAGACGAGCTTGGCGACGGCCGCCGCCTTCTTGAAGGGCTTGCCGGACAACATGAGTGCGGCCGCGTCGTAGTAGGCCGCGCGGGCGGCGTGCGCCCGTGCCTCCATGCGGGCGATCTTGAACGCAATCGCCTGATAGGTCCCGATGGCCGCACCGAAGGCCTGGCGCTCCTTGGCGTACCGGACGCATTCGTCGACGCAGCCCTGCGCAGCACCGACCGACAGCGCCGCGATCGCGATGCGACCCTCGTCGAGGATGCGCAGGAAGTTGGCGTAGCCGCGGCCCTGCTCACCGAGCAGGTTCTCCTGCGGCACGCGGACGTCGTCGAAGCTCAACGGGTGAGTATCGGAGGCGTTCCAGCCGACCTTGTTGTACGCCGGTTCGGCCGTGAATCCCTCAGTAGGCACCGGCACCAGGATCGACGAGATCTCCTTCTTGCCGCCCTCGCGTTCACCAGTGACGGCGGTGACGGTCACCAGCTTGGTGATGTCGGTGCCCGAGTTGGTGATGAACTGCTTGGTGCCGTTGATGATCCAGTGACCGTCGTCGAGCTTGGCGGTGGTCTTGGTGGCGCCCGCATCGGAGCCGCCGCCCGCCTCGGTGAGGCCGAAGGCCCCCAGCGCCTTGCCACTCGCCAACAGCGGCAGCCACTCCTGCTTCTGGGCGTCATTACCGAAGCGGTATACGGGCATGGCGCCCAGCGACACACCGGCTTCGAGGGTGATCGCAACGCTCTGGTCGACCTTGCCGAGTTCCTCCAGCGCCAGGCACAGCGCGAAGTAGTCGCCGCCCATCCCGCCGTACTCCTCGGGAAACGGTAGGCCGAACAGACCCATGTCGGCCATGCCGGCGACCACCTCGTAGGGGAACGAGTGCTCGGCGTCGTGCTTGGCCGCCACCGGGGCGACGACGCTCTGCGCGAAGTCGCGCACGGTCTTGGCCAACTGTTCGTAGTGGTCCGGCAGGGTGCCGGTGGACAGAAAGTCGCTCATTCTCAGGACTCCTTGATCGACGCGGTGATTCGGGCCAGCGGCTGGCCCACCTTGACTTGGTCGCCGACGGCGACGAGTAGTTCGACGACGCCGTCCACGGGCGCCGAGAGGGCGTGTTCCATCTTCATGGCCTCGACGGTGACGACGACGGACCCCGACGTCACCGAGGCGCCGTCCTCGGCGCCCACCGCGACCACCGACCCCGGCATCGGGCTGACGAGTTCGGCGTCTCCGGCGTGCGCGTCGTCCGGCCGGACCGGCGCCTCGCGCACCTCCTCGACCGCCGTGGTGCGGCCGCCACCGTGCAACCAGGTGACGTGCTCGGCAGCCGCGACCACGTAGTCCGTCCGCAGCCCGTCGAGGGTGACGGTGAGGTGTCGGCCGTCGAGCGTGGCTGTCAGAGAACGTGTTTCGCCATCTTCGATACGGGCTGTACCCGCGGCCGGGGTTCCGGTGAGGTGCACGTGTTCGGTGCGGTCGCCCGCCCGCAACCGGGTGGTCGTCGCGGCGTGGACGCCGGCGCGCCAGCCCGACGGTACCGACCACGGGTCGTTGCCGGCCCCGGCCCAGCGCCGGAGCCAGTGGTGGACGGCGGCGGCGATCAGTTCGTCGTCACCAGCAGGTGATCCGCCGTAGTCGGGCAGGCGGCGGTCGAGTAGCCCGGTGTCCAACCGCCCGGCCGCCACATCGGGGTCGGCGAGCAGGAAGCGCAGGAAGTCGACGTTGGTGGTGACCCCGAGTACGGCGGTGCCTGCCAGGGCACGGTCCAACGCCCGCAGGGCGCCTTCCCGGTCCCCGGCGTGGGCGATGACCTTGGCCAGCATTGGGTCGTAGTCACTGCCGACGACGGTGCCCACCCGGATGCCGGAATCGTTGCGCACCAACCAGTTCGGGTCGCTGCGCTCCTGCCCGCCGGCTCCACTCTCGACGACGTCCAGGACCGTGCCGCCGGTGGGCAGGAAGTCCCGTGCCGGATCCTCGGCGTAGACGCGCGCCTCGATGGCGTGGCCGGAGAGCACGACGTCGTCCTGCTCGAGCGTCAGCTTCTCCCCCGCCGCGATGCGAACCTGGAGTTCCACGAGATCGGTGCCGGTGACCAGTTCGGTGACCGGGTGCTCGACCTGCAGGCGGGTGTTCATCTCCATGAAGAAGAATTCGTCGGGCCGGTCGGCCGAGACGATGAACTCGACGGTGCCGGCACCTGTGTAGTCGACGCTGCGCGCGGTGTCGCACGCCGCCGCGCCGATGCGCGCCCGCGTCGCCGGATCGAGCAGCGGTGAGGGCGCCTCCTCGATCACCTTCTGGTGACGGCGCTGCAGGCTGCATTCGCGCTCCCCGAAGTGCACGACGTTGCCGTGGCCGTCGGCGACGACCTGCACCTCGATGTGCCTGGGATTCAACACGAAGCGTTCGATGAACAGCGTGTCGTCGCCGAAGGCCGCGGCGGCTTCACGGCGCGCGGAGACCAAGGCGGCCGGAAGGTCGGCGGCCGCGTGCACCACTCGCATCCCCTTGCCACCACCACCTGCCGACGGCTTGACCAACACGGGGAAGCCGACGTCGCCGACGCCCCCGATCAGGTCGTCGTCGGTGAGTCCCGGGCGCGAGATGCCCGGCACCACCGGCACGCCGAACGCCGACACCGCGGCCTTGGCGGCGATCTTGTCGCCCATGGTCTGGATGGCGGTGACCGGTGGGCCGATGAACGCGATGCCCGCGTCCCGCAGCGCCGCGGCGAATTCGGCGTTCTCCGAGAGGAATCCGTATCCGGGGTGGACGGCCTGGGCACCCGTGCGGCGTGCGGCCTCGACCACCGCGGCGATGTCGAGGTAGCTCTGCCGTGCCGGGGCGGGTCCGATCCGCACCGCGACGTCGGCTTCGGCGACGTGCAGCGCCCCGGCATCGGCGTCGCTGAAGACGGCGACCGACCTGATGCCCATCGCGCGCAGGGTGCGGATCACCCGCACGGCGATCTCACCTCGGTTGGCCACCAGCACGGTATCGAACATCTTGAGAGTCATCGCCTCACATCCTGAAGACGCCGTAGGACACCGGCTCGAGCGGCGCGTTCGAGGCGACCGAGAGCGCAAGTCCCACCACGGTTCTGGTGTCCGCCGGGTCGATGACGCCGTCGTCCCACAGCCGCGCGGTCGAGTAGTAGGGGTTGCCCTGATGTTCGTACTGCTCGCGGATGGGCGCCTTGAACGCCTCCTCCTCGTCGGCCGTCATGTCGCCGCGCACCGTGGCCAGCACCGAGGCAGCCTGTTCGCCGCCCATGACCGAGATCCGCGCGTTGGGCCACATCCACAGGAATCGGGGCGAGTAGGCCCGCCCGCACATCGAGTAGTTGCCCGCACCGTAGGAACCGCCGATGACGACCGTCAGCTTCGGCACGCGAGCGCACGCCACGGCCGTGACCATCTTCGCCCCGTGCTTGGCGATGCCGCCCGCCTCGTAGTCGCGGCCCACCATGAAGCCTGCGATGTTCTGCAGGAAGAGCAATGGCGTCGAACGCTTGTCGCACAACTCGATGAAGTGCGCGCCCTTCATGGCGGATTCGCCGAACAGCACGCCGTTGTTGGCGACGATCCCGACCGGGTGACCGTGGATGCGGGCGAACCCGGTGACCAGCGTGGTGCCGTATTCGGCCTTGAACTCCGTGAATTCCCCGCCGTCGACGATGCGGCCGACGACCTCGTGCACGTCGTAGGGCACCCGCGAGTCGGTCGGAACGACGTCGTACAACTCCGACTGATCGGCGATCGGCTCGACGGTCGGCACGACGTCCCACGGCGCCGGTGTCCGGGGACCGAGGGTGGCGACGATGCGGCGCACGATGCGCAAGGCGTCGCGGTCGTCGTGGGCCAGGTGATCGGTGACGCCGGAGACCTTCGAGTGCAGGTCTCCGCCGCCCAGGTCCTCGGCGCTCACCACCTCGCCGGTGGCGGCCTTCACCAGCGGCGGTCCGCCGAGGAAGATCGTGCCCTGGTTCCGGACGATGACGGCCTCGTCGCTCATGGCGGGCACGTACGCGCCGCCAGCCGTGCAAGATCCCATGACCGCGGCAATCTGCGGGATGCCCTGCGCGCTCAGGTTGGCCTGGTTGAAGAAGATGCGCCCGAAGTGATCTCGGTCGGGGAACACCTCGTCCTGCCGGGGCAGGAAGGCACCACCGGAGTCGACGAGATAGATGCACGGCAGCCGGTTCTGGCCGGCGACCTCTTGTGCGCGCAGGTGCTTCTTGACCGTGATCGGGTAGTAGGTGCCGCCTTTGACGGTCGCGTCGTTGGCGACGATCATGCACTCGCGTCCCGAGACCCGCCCGATGCCGGCGATCATTCCCGCGCCGGGACATTCGTCGTCGTACATGCCGTCGGCGGCCAATGGGGCGATCTCGAGGAAGGGCGAACCCGGGTCGAGGAGGCCGTCGACCCGGTCGCGCGGCAACAGCTTGCCACGGCTGACGTGTCGTTCCCTGGACCGCTCGGATCCGCCGCGCGCGGCGGCAGTGAGCTTGGTCTGCAATTGCTCGACGAGAACGAGGTGTTGCTCGCGATGCGAAACCCGCGTCGCCATCGGGGACCCACTTCAGTTGAGTTAATGATGACTAACTCGTAGGATGTTAGTGACCATTAACCCAAATGTCTACCGCCTTCGAGGAGACGATGTGACGACCAGCGCGCGCGCCTCGTCGGCGGGGACCGGTCAAACCTCCCGCAGCAGAGCCAAGTCCGATCGGCGCAGCCAGATCATCGCCGCGGCCGAACGGCTGATCGCCGAGCGCGGATACCTGTCGGTTCGTCTCGAGGACATCGGCGCCGCCGCCGGTGTGAGCGGACCGGCGATCTACCGGCACTTCTCCAACAAGGAGGGACTGCTCGTCGAGATCCTCGTCGGGATCAGCACCCGTCTGCTCGACGGTGGGACGAACGTCGTGAAGAACGCCCCCGACGCCGCGACGGCCCTCGACGGGCTGATCGACTTCCACCTCGACTTCGCCTTCGGCGAGTCAGACCTCATCCGCATCCAGGACCGCGACCTCGGGCACCTGCCCGCCCCGGCCAAACGCCAGGTGCGCAGAGCGCAGCGTCAGTACGTCGAGATCTGGGTCGACGTGCTGCGACGTCTGGACGGCGAACTCGACGAGGACGACGCCAGGCTGATGGCTCACGCCGGCTTCGGACTACTCAACTCCACGCCGCACGCCATCAGACAGACGACGCCGCCACGCTCGTCGCGCGCAGTGTTGCGAGCGATGACCGTGGCGGCGTTGACGTCGCGTGGTCCGAACTAGTACCAGACTCGTCGGCCACCGACCGCGTGGCCAACTGCGCCGAGGATCCAGAACACCGCGCCGATGACCAGTGCAACGACTCCGATGTAGGTCATGATCGGAACCGAGAAGATCAGTCCGAGGACCAGCAGGACGACTCCGAGTGCGATCACGATGAACCCCTTCCATTCACGATCACTTGCGAATCACTGACTGGGTTCGGGGATGTTGCAATTCGTGACCTTCGGATTGACGCCCGCGTAATTCAACGGGCCCGCAACCACGGTCAAGGCGATGGAGCCCGCCGTGGCGCAGTTGTTCTCCGAGGACTCGAAGTAGCCGCGTTGGAACGTGGCGACCACGCCGATCAACAGCCAGATGACAACGATGACGCTGAGAATCCGCATGGTGGGCCTCCACTTCTGCGCACCGCCGTGGCGCGTGATCTTGGTTTACCCTCGCGAAAAATTTGTTAAACGCTGTAAGCAGCGGGGTTCGCGTCGCTGCCGGGCCCGGTCGGGCGCGGGTACCCTTCGACACATGAGGTGGGAATGACCGATCCAGGACGACGCGACGGGCCGGAGCCGACGCAGCCGTTGTCGTACGGCCACCCCGGTTACAGCGACCCGGCGTACGCCAACCAGGCCCCGTACGGGCCGTCGTACCCCAACCCGTACCAGGCGCCACCACCGCAGGGACCCACCCAGAACCTGCCGCCCTACTCCCCGTACGCCTATCAGCCGCCGCCCACCGAGCAGTTCGGGATGCAGCCCGAGGTGCCGCCCGGCGATCCAGGCGACGGCGGACCCGGCCGCGGGATGTGGCTGTGGGCGTTGGCCGCACTGTCGGTGGTCATCGTGGTCGGCCTGCTCATCGCGCTGGTGATCGTCAACAGTTCCCAGCAGGAGACCGTCGTCGCTCCGCCGAACGGTCCGACCGAGCCGTCGTTCAGCACCGCGCCCCGGACCACGACGCGCACCCCGACGACGACCGCGTCGCCCACCCCGCTGCCGATCCCGCCGCCCGCGACCTCAACGGCGCCTGGCGAATCGGCCACTCCGGGAACGACCGAGACCGTCTTGTACGACGTGGCGGGCGAGGGACGTGCGATCAACATCACCTACATCGACAGCGGCGGCATGTTCCAGACCGAGTTCAACGTGGTGTTGCCGTGGAGCAAGGAAGTTCGACTCAGCGCCCCGGCACGGCAGTCCGCCAGCGTCAGCATCATCAACGTGGGCCGGGACATCAGCTGCTCGATCTCGGTGAATGGCACGCCAATTCAGCAGCGCACGGGGTCAGGCCTCACTGTCTGCAGTCCGGTGTGACGTAGGCGTCCGAACCAGCAGCATCGCCACCAGACCCAGCGCCAGCACGGCTAGGAGACCGCCCATCCCGGCGCGATCGGTGCCGAACACCGCGATGAACGTCGCGAAGAACCACGGTGCGAGAGGTGCCGCGGCGCGCCCCGTCGTGGTGTAGAGGCCGAACGCGGCCCCCTCCTTGCCCTCAGGGGTCAGGCGCAGCATCTGCGTACGCGCCGACGACTGGGTCGGCCCCACGAACAGACACAGCAGCAGACCACACGTCCAGAAGCCGGTCGGACCGTCGAGGGTCATCAACACCGCAGCGACGACCACCATCGATGCCAGCGACCCGACGATCACCGGCTTGGAACCCACCCGGTCGTCGAGCAACCCGCCCAGCACCGCTCCCACGGCGGCGACGACGCACGCGCACACGCCGAACAGCAGCACGTCGGCCTGCGACAGCCCGTACACCGTGACGCCGAGCACCGCGCCGAACGTGAAGATCCCCGTGAGGCCGTCGCGGAAGATGGCGCTCGCGATCAAGTAGTAGACGATGTTGTGGTCGCGCCGCCACTGTTCGGACAGTTCCGCCCACAACCGGCGGTAGGCGCCGAGGAAGGTGATCTTGGGGCCGCTCGGCAGCGGCGTCTCGGTGCGTCGGGTCAGCAGCAGTGGCAGCGCGAACAGGGCGAACCACGCGGCGGTCAACAGCATCGCCAGCCGCACCGGCCACCCGTCGGCCGCGGAGATTCCGAGCAGCCCGCGGGTGTCGCCCTCACCGGCGATCAACCCGAGGTAGACCATCAGCAGGAGCGCAACGCTCCCGAAATAACCTGCTGCCGAACCGAATCCGGACACCCTGCCCGACGTCGCGGGCGTGGACAGCTCGCCGAGCATCGCGTTGTAGGGCACCGTCGCGAGGTCACTGCACGCGGCGGTGCAGGCCAACAGCGCCAAACCGACCCACAGGTAGGAGGGGTCGTCTCGGATCATGCTCAACGACGCCGTCAGCACGATCGCCGCGCCCGTCAGCGCGGCCAGCACCCGACGTCTGCGATGAGCGGCGTCGACCCAGATGCCCGTCGCCGGCGCCAGCACCGCGACCACCAGCCCCGAGACCGTCAGTGCCCGGCCCAGCCACTCCGCAGGCGTCGTCGATCCGCCGATGCCCTCGCCGACCTGCCCGGTGAGGTACACGGAGAACACGAAGGTGACCACGATCGCGTTCACACCGGTGGCGCCGCAGTCCCAGAGAGCCCACGCCGCAATGCGTGACCGCCCGGGAGTCGGCGAGCCCGGGTCGGGGCTGCTCATGGCTGCACTCTATTGGTCCCTACGATTGGCGCCATGCCAGTACCCGCTCCCCACCCCGACGCCCGTGCCGTCGTCACCGGCGCCTCGCAGAACATCGGCGAGGCGCTGGCGACCGAACTCGCCGCTCGCGGACACAATCTGATCGTCACCGCCCGGCGCGAAGAGGTGCTGACGGCGCTGGCCGCCCGGCTGACCGAGCGGTACGGCGTGACGGTCGAGGTGCGCGCCGTCGACCTCGCCGACCCCGCCGCGCGGGGCGCGTTCTGCGACGAGTTGGCCGGACGGAACGTGTCGATCCTGTGCGCCAACGCCGGGACCGCCACCTTCGGCGCCGTCGCGAAGCTCGACGCCCAGGGCGAGAAGGACCAGGTCCAACTGAACGTCCTCGGTGTGCACGACCTGGTGCTGGCGGTGCTGCCGGGCATGGTGGAACGCCGGGCCGGCGGCATCCTGATCTCCGGCTCGGCTGCCGGCAATTCACCGATCCCGAACAACGCGACCTACGCCGCGACGAAGGCGTTCGTCAACACGTTCAGCGAGTCGCTGCGCGGCGAGGTCAAGCCGCTCGGCATCAACGTGACCGTGCTCGCTCCGGGACCGGTCCGCACCGAACTGCCCGACCCCGACGAGCAGTCGCTCGTCGAGAAGCTGATCCCCGACTTCCTGTGGATCGACACCGAGTACACCGCGAAGGTGTCGCTCGACGGCCTCGCGCGCAACAAGATGCGCGTCGTGCCGGGCGTGACGTCGAAGGCGATGTCGGTCGCCAGCGGTTACGCCCCCCGTTCGATCGTCACGCCGATCGTCGGTGCGGTGTACAAGAAGCTGGGCGGCGAGTAGACCTCCCGGCCTGCGCCGAAATGACGTTCCCTGTCGTCGAGAGCGCGTCTCAACGACGGGGAATGCCATTTCGGCGGACTAGCGCCGGCGCCTGCGGCGGCCGGTGCCGAAGATGCTGCGGGTGATCTCGCGGCCGATGACGGTGCCGGCCGAACGCATCGCGCTCTTGAACGCCGGGCTGGCGATGACCTTCTCCATCATCCCGGGTTCGGCGGGCCGCTCGATGCTCGGCACCGTCGCGTCGTCCCACTGCGGCACCGGCGGCGGTAGGTCGACGGGCTCCGGCGGAGCCACCCGGGCGCTGAGCCGCTCGTAGGCCGACTCCCGGTCGATGGTCTGCCCGTACTCCGCCTGCAAGGGCGAGGCCTTGGCCGCGGCGCTGATCGCGTCGGGGCCGATGGTGTCCATCAGCGAGCGCGGCGCGCGCATCCGGGTCCACGCGACCGGCGTCGGCGCCCCGGTCTCGGAGAGCACCGTGACCACGGCCTCGCCGATGCCCAACGACGTCAGCGCCTCGCCCAGGTCGTAGACCGTGGTCTTCGGGTACGTGCGCACGGTCTTCCTCAGCGCCTTCTCGTCGTCCGGGGTGAATGCCCGCAGCGCGTGCTGGATGCGCGCCCCGAGCTGCGAGAGGACGTCATTCGGCACGTCGGTGGGAAGTTGGGTGCAGAAGAACACGCCGACGCCCTTGGAGCGGATCAACTTCACCGTCTGCTCGACCTGTTCGAGGAACGCCTTCGACGCGTCGGTGAACAGCAGATGCGCCTCGTCGAACACGAACACCAGGTTGGGCTTCTCGACGTCGCCCACCTCGGGCAGCGTGGTGAACAGGTCGGCGAGCACCCACATCAGGAACGTCGAGAACAGCACCGGCCGGGCGGCCTGGTTCCCGAGTTCCAGCAGCGTGATGACGCCGCGGCCCTGCGCGTCCCGCCGCATCAGGTCCTCGGGCTCTAGTTCGGGTTCGCCGAAGAACGTGTCGCCACCCTCGGCCTCGAGGTTGACCAGTGCGCGCAGGATCACCCCCGCGGTGGTGGTCGACACCGCACCGAGTGCTTTCAGCTCGGGCTTGCCCTCGTCGCTCGTCAGGTACTGGATCACCGCGCGGAGATCCTTGAGGTCGAGCAGCGCCAACCCGTTCTGGTCGGCGAAGTGGAAGATCAGGCCGAGGGTCGATTCCTGAGTGGCGTTGAGCCCGAGCACCTTCGACAGCAGGATGGGCCCGAAGCTGGTGATGGTGGCACGCACCGGCACGCCGACGCCGCCGGTACCCAGCGAGAGGAATTCGACGGGATAGGCGGTCGCCGTCCACGCGTCGCCCGTGTCGGCGGCGCGCTGGGTCGTCTTGTCCCCCGCCGCGCCCGGGCGCGACAGGCCGGAGAGGTCGCCCTTGACGTCGGCCATCAGCACGGGCACGCCGGCCGCCGACAGCTGCTCGGCAATCATCTGCAGTGACTTCGTCTTGCCGGTACCCGTCGCACCCGCGACCAGCCCGTGCCGGTTCACCGTGGCGAGCGGGATGCGGACCCGGGCCGTCGGGTCGACCACGCCGTCGACGACCACCGTCCCCAGCTCGAGCGCGGGTCCCGAGAAGGCGTAACCAGCGGCGATCTGCTGCGCTGGGGCGGTCGACGGGTCTGCTGTCATGCGGCGAACCCTAGTCGTGCCGCCCGGGAGAAGTGGCACGTGTGCGGTGGTCGCGACGACGCCGTCAGAGGGTGGGAATACTGTGGAACGCTGTGCGCGACGAACTGGTGTGGATCGACTGCGAGATGACCGGCCTCGATCTCGGGTCTGACCGACTCATCGAGATCGCGGCCCTGGTGACCGACTCGGAACTCAACGTGCTGGGTGACGGCATCGACGTCGTCATTCACACCGACGACGAGGCGCTCGACGGCATGGTCGACGTGGTCGCGACGATGCACCGCAAGTCGGGCCTCACCAACGAGGTGCGGGCGTCGACGACCAGTCTCGCTGCCGCCGAGGAGATGGTGCTGGACTACATCCGCACCCACGTCAAGGCCCCCAACACCGCGCCGCTGTGCGGCAACTCCATCGCGACCGACCGGGGCTTCATCGCTCGCGACATGCCGACCCTCGACGGCTTCCTGCACTACCGCATGATCGACGTCAGCTCCATCAAGGAACTCTGCAGGCGCTGGTACCCGCGGATCTACTTCGGCCAGCCCGAGAAGGGGCTCGCGCACCGCGCCCTGGCCGACATCCACGAGTCGATCCGCGAGTTGAAGTACTACCGCCGCACGGCATTCGTCCCCGCTCCGGGACCCGCGACCAGCGACATCGCGGCCGTCGCGGCCGACCTGGGGCCCATGGGCAACGGCGAAGTGGCAATCGATTCGGCTACCGAGCGTCCGAGCGGCTAGTATCTACGACGCCGCAGTGCCCACTTCGGGCCGGCGGCGATGGTGGCTGTAGTTCAGTTGGTAGAGCACCAGGTTGTGATCCTGGCTGTCGCGGGTTCGAGTCCCGTCAGCCACCCGGTAACGGAACGGGCCCGCCGCACTCAGTGCGGCGGGCCCATTTCGTTGAATCCGGTTCGGGGCTAGACGTCAGCGTTGCCGGCCTTCCACTGCTCCCACGGGATGTTCCAGTCACCCAGGCCGTCAGTGCCCGGCAGAACCGATCCGACGGTGTTGGTGACGTCGACGATGTCGCCGCGCTTGGTGTTCTCGTAGAACCACTTCGCGTTGCTGGTGCTGACGTTCAGGCAGCCGTGGCTCACGTTGCTGTAGCCCTGGCTGCCCACCGACCACGGGGCACCGTGGACGTAGATGCCGCTGTAGGACATCTGGGTCGCCCAGTCGACCTCGGTGCGGTAGCCGTTCGGGGAGTTCGACGGCACGCCGTACGTCGAGGAGTCCATGACGAGGTGCGAGTAGCGGTCTCCCACGATGTAAGTGCCGTTGTTGGTTGGCGTGCTGCTCTTGCCCATCGAGATGGGCATGGTCTTGATGACCTCGCCGTTGCGGCGGACCGTCAACGTCTTGGTGTTGTCGTCCGCCGTCGCGATCACCTCGTCGCCGATGGTGAAGCGGGTGCTGACGTTGTCCTGCCCGAACAGACCGTCGCCCAGGTCGACGCCGTAGGTGTTCACCGCGACCTCGACGATGGTGCCCGGCTTCCAGTACTGCGCGGGACGCCACCGGACCTCTTGGTTGCTCAGCCAGTAGAACGCCCCCTCGACCTCGGGGGTGGTGGAGACCTTGATCGCGTTCTCGGCGGCCACCCTATTCGGGATGTTCTCGTCGAACCGGATCGCGATGGGCTGGCCGACACCGACGACCTCGCCGTCGTTCGGCAGGACGTAGGGCATCGTGAGGTTCTCGGGCGAGTGAGTCTGGAACGTCATCGACCGATTGGTGACGCCCCCGAGACCGAGCGACTGAGCGTTGAGGGTGTAGCGCGCGTTGTAGTCGAGCGGATCGGTGGTGGTCCACGTCAGCCCGTCCTTGCTGAGCGCACCCACGACGTTGGCGCCGTCTTCGTCGGTCATGGTGACCGCGCCCAGCACGCCGTCCTCGGCCTGGACGGTGACGGGCGAGTCGACCGTCACGCCAACCGCGCCGTCGGTGACCGACGCCGTCAGCTTCGGCACCAACAGATCGCTGAACGGCGTGCCCTTGTCAGTGATGGTCTCGGGCTGAGGCGCGGCGGACGGCGAGCTGTTGCAGCCGCTCAAACCCAGCACCACGGCAGGCACCAGCAGCAGGGACACCATCAGCGCCGGATGGCGACGCGGACGGGTCACCGAATGGACTCGCCACATGATTGGCTCCACCTCACGACTCAGGATTCAACGTGACGACGACCGGCGTCAGTTGTTGGCAATAGTCTAAGGGAAACCGCCGACAAGGGCGCGATCGTTACATTCGGCCCTCGCGACGGCCGTCTGAGGGCGTGATTTCACCTGCGCCGCGCCGCCTGTTATCGTCTCTCACGCGCGCCGTTAGCTCAGTTGGTAGAGCAGCTGACTCTTAATCAGCGGGTCCGGGGTTCGAAACCCTGACGGCGCACCACCCGAAGACCCCGCCACGGCGGGGTCTTCGTCGTTTCCGGACATCCGAGCCCTGGATGACGTTCCTCACAACGCGCCGATCATTGGCCCCCGCTTCCGCCTCCCCACTGCGCCGCGTCGCCCACCGAGAATTGCCGCTGACGTCTGGGCAATTTCGCCCAAGCGCAGCTAGCAAGGCGTTTCTGGGTGTGCTGGATTCACCTGCACAGCGGCGGTTTCGCCGCCGAAACGTAACGATACCCGGCGTAGCGTAACTCGTTGATCAGGCAGTTCACTCCGTTTCACCGACTCCAAAGCTGGGTAAGCCTGGTACAGTCGGAGTTAGCTGGTGAACGTACGGGCAAGAAGCCTGACAGCAGTTAACGGGGAAGTGAGGTCTTAGCTAGATGAGAACATCCAGCGCGCCGACTTCCACCCTTGCAGCCGAAATCATCGAAGAGGTCGACGCGACGGCGCCCGAGTTGCTGGCGATCCACAACTGCAGCCGCCTCGGCCGCAGGGCGAATCCACCCCGTTCGTGGTTCGCCGACATCTTTCGGCCGAACCGCCGGAGCTGACCAAGGACCGGTTACGCCGGTCAGCGATTCCTGGCGCGCTTGACGAGGACGACGAGCACCACGGCGCCCAGGCCTGCCAGTGAGGCTGCCACCGCGGGCTTCTTGACGAAGTCGATCGCGGCGGCCTTCACATCGTCGGCAATGCGGCGGGGATTGGCGCGAACCGCCAGAGCATCCACCGTCGAGGCCAATTGATCACGCGCCTGGTCGATATCCCGCTTGATGGTGTCCGGATCTCTATCCGCCACGTCAGCCCTCCAACTCGCCTCGCGCCTTGTCGCACTACCCTAGTTCAGGCGCTACCCCGTCGCGTCGCTCGCCCCGGGCGACCGCCGACGGCGAGCTACGGCCGACCGAAGGGAATCACGCATGGCACCGACGCCCCGCCTCCAGGTAGGCGACACCGCCCCCGCGTTCAGCCTCACCGACGCCGACGGCAACACCGTCGCTCTCGAGGACTTCAAGGGACGCAAGGTCGTCGTGTACTTCTACCCCGCCGCCTCCACGCCCGGGTGCACGAAGCAGGCCTGCGACTTTCGCGACAACCTCGCCGAACTCAACGACGCCGGCCTCGACGTCGTCGGCATCTCACCCGACAAGCCGGCGAAGCTGGCGAAGTTCCGGGACGCCGAGGGCCTGACGTTCCCGCTGCTGTCCGATCCCGACCGCGCGGTGCTCACCGCGTGGGGCGCCTTCGGGGAGAAGACCATGTACGGCAAGACGGTTCAGGGCGTGATCCGTTCGACGTTCGTCGTCGACGAAGAGGGCAAGATCGAGGTCGCGCAGTACAACGTGAAGGCCACGGGTCACGTCGCCAAGCTGCGCCGCGACATCTCGGTCTAGTCGCTGCCCAGAGCCTCCAACAGCAGCGCCTCGGCGGTCGCGGCGCGTTCCAGGACCCCGAGGTGCAGGCTCTCGTTGATGCTGTGCGCCTGCGTGTCCGGGTCCTCGACGCCGGTCACCAGGATCTTCGCCTCCGGGTACGCCTTGGCGAACTCGGCGATGAACGGGATGGAGCCGCCCACACCCGCGTCGATGGCGTCGGCACCCCATGCCTGGCGGAAGGCCGCACGTGCGGCGTCGTAGACCGGGCCGGTCGCGTCGATCGCGTACGGCTGACCGACGTCGCCGGGGGTCACGGTCACCCGGGCACCCCACGGCGCGTGCTGCTCGAGGTGACGGGTGAGAGCCGCCAGGTGTTCGCCGGCGTCACCGCCGGGAGCGACGCGCATGCTGACCTTGGCGCGCGCCCGCGGGCGCGCGCCCGCGGGATCAGGGTGTTCGACGCCGAGGCGATCGGCGTGGTGTCGATGCCGATGACGGTGATCGCGGGCTTGGCCCACAATCGCTGCACCACACTGCCGGAACCGATCTCGCGGACGCCGTCGAGGAGTCCCGCGTCGCGCCGCACCCGTTCGGCCGGGAAGTCGACGTCGGCCGCCGACGCTTCGTGCAGACCCGCCACGGCGACGTTCCCGTCGTCGTCGTGCAGGCTGGCCAGCAGACGGACCAGTGCGGTCACGGCATCGGGGGCGACCCCGCCCCACATGCCCGAGTGCAGCCCATGGTCCAGCGTCGACACCTCGACCACGCAATCGGCGAGGCCGCGTAGCGACACGGTCAGGGACGGGAGATCGGGGCTCCAGTTGTCGGAGTCGGCGATCACGATGACGTCGGCGGCGAGTTCGTCGCGATGCGCGGCGAGCATGGCGCCCAGCGAGGGCGAGCCGGACTCCTCCTCGCCCTCGACGAACACCGTGACGCCGACGGGCGGGTTGCCGTCATGGGCGCGAAACGCGGCGAGATGCGTTGCGATGCCTGCCTTGTCGTCGGCGGTGCCGCGGCCGTAGAGCCGGCCGTCGCGTTCGGTGGGTTCGAACGGCGGCGAGTGCCACTGCGTGCGGTCGCCTTCGGGCTGCACGTCGTGGTGCGCGTACAGCAGGACCGTCGGCGCACCTGGCGGCGCCGGATGGTGCGCGATCACCGCGGGTGCACCGCCCTCGCTGACGATGCGGACGTCGCCGAAGCCTGCGTCGGACAACAACTTCGACACTGCCTCGGCACTGCGCCTAACCTCGTCGCGTCGCGCCGGGTCGGCCCATACCGACTCGATGCGGACGAGCGCCTCGAGATCGGCACGCACGGACGGCAGGACTTCGCGCACACGCGCGGCGACATCGGTCATGACACCAGGCTAGTGGCTCACTTTCGCAGCCACGAGCGTGCGTGAACTCGGCTCCGGACGCGGCGTGTCGCCCGCAGACACGCACGCTCGCCGGAAGGGGCTAGGTGGCGGTCTCCAGGACGGCGACCGCCGCGGCGGTGTCGCGCTCATGGGTGAGCGACAGGTGGATGGTGATGTCCTTCAGGTGCTCGGCGATGGCACCCGACAGCCGGACCTTCGGCCGGCCCCACATGTCGGTCACGATCTCGATGTCGCGGTGGATGCCCTCGGGCAGCATCGGCCGCTTGGAGAACCGTGACCCGGACCACGCCTTGATCACGGCCTCCTTGGCAGCCCATCGCGCCGCAAGATGCCTTGCGGCAGAAGAACTCTTGTCTGCCGCGTCGCGACGCTCACCCGGGGTGAACGTCTCCGCGAACACCGTTCCCGGCTGATCCACCTGTTCGGCGAAGTCCGGTATGGAGACCAGATCGATGCCCACTCCCACGATGCTCACGCCGCGACGCTACCCCAGCCCGACTCCGTCACCGCGCGTACCAGCCATCCGCGCCGAGCCGCGACGACGCGTCGAGGAGCATGTCGGCCTCCTGCCGCTTCTCCGGCTCGTCGTGGTGGAACCGGCGATCAGCCGGCTTCTCGTACAGCGCGGGGCCACCGGCGATCGCCGACGCGAGCCTGCGCTGCCCGGCGAGCACGCGCTCACCGGCACGACGCTGGTAGTCCTCGCGCTGCTCGGGATCGAGTGCGGCCAGGAACGCCTGCGGGTGCACCAGCGCCACCAGACCCGACACGTGACCGAAGCCGAGGCTCGTCACGAGACCTGCCTTGAGCGGGAACTTCTCGCCGAGGTGCAGGGTCTCGCGCACCCAAACGAAGTGCTGTGCGTGGTCCAGCTCGTCGTCGACGCAGTCCAAGCTGCGGTTCGGCGGGATGACGCCGTCGCGCAGCATCTGGCACATCCCCATCATCTGGAACGCCGCCGCGCCGCCCTTGCTGTGGCCCGTCAGGCTCTTCTGGCTGACGATGAACAGCGGGTTGCCCGTCGACCGGCCCATCGAGGCCGCGAGCCGCTCGTGCAGCTCGGTCTCGTTGGGATCGTTGGCCAGCGTCGACGTGTCGTGCTTGGAGATCACGGCGATGTCGTCGGCACCGACGCCGAGCTTGGCCAGCGACTTGGCCAGCTGCGACTGCCTGCCGCCACGCCCTGCGCCGAGGGCGCCAAGGCCCGGAGCCGGGATCGACGTGTGCACGCCGTCGCCGAACGACGACGCGTACCCGACGACCGCCAGCACGGGCAGACCCATCTCCAGTGCCAGGTCACCGCGGGCCAGCAGGATCGTGCCGCCGCCCTGGGACTCGACGAAGCCAAGCCTGCGCCTGTCGTTGGCGCGGGAGAACTTCGAGTCGCTGATGCCCTTGGCGCGCATCGACTCGGTGTCGGCGGTCGCCGCCATGTCACCGAAGCCGGTGATGGCCTCCAGCGTCAGGTCGTCGTAACCACCGGCGACCACGAACTCCGCCTTGCCGAGCTTGATCTTGTCGACGCCCTCCTCGACGGACACCGCGGCCGTGGCACATGCCGCCACCGGGTGGATCATCGAGCCGTAGCTGCCAATGTAGGACTGCACGACGTGACCCGCGAAGACGTTCGGGAGCACCTCCTGCAGGATGTCGTTCGGCTTGTTCTTGCCCAACAGGTTCCCGTGGTACATCGTCTGCATCGACGTCATGCCACCCATGCCGGTGCCCTGCGTGCTGGCGACCAGGCTGGGGTGCACCCAGCGCATCAGTTCGGTCGGGGTGAAGCCCGAGGCGAGGAACGCGTCGACGGTGGTGACCAGGTTCCACAGCGCCAACCGGTCGATCGAGTTCGTCATGTCCGGCGTGACGCCGTAGACCGTCGGATCGAACCCGGTGGGGATCTGCGCGCCCACGGTGCGGGAGAGCTTCACCTTGCGGGGAACCCGGATCTCGGTGCCCGCCTTGCGGGTGACCTGCCAGTCGGACCCGTCCGGCACCGGCGCAATGACCGTGTGCTCGGGGTCGAACTGCACGAACGCCCGGGCGTCGGCCTCCGACGACACCACGAAGGTGAAGTCCTTGTCCAAGAACACCGAGACCAGCAGCGGCGCAGCGTGATCGGGATCAATCGCGCCGTCGTCCACCCATGACCGGATGCCGACCCGCTCGAGCACCGTGTCGTGGTAGCGCTCGACCAGTTCACCCTCGTCGACGAGGTCGCCCGAGGACGTGTCGTACCAACCCGGCTTCGGGTCGTCCTCCCACTTGACCAAACCGGTCGTCCACGCGAGTTCCAGCACGCCTGCGGCCGACAGTTCGCCGGACACCTCCGCCTCGAAGCGCGTGCGCGACGAGCCGTACGGCCCGAGTTCGGCACCGCCGACGATGACCACCAGGTCGGCCGGGTCGACGTCCAGGTCGTCCCAGGCCGGCGGCGGCGCCGCGGTGTACCCGCGCGGCGGCGACGGCAGGGCGCGAATGGTGCGTCCATCCGCCTCGTCGGCGTCGGGCTTGGACTCGGCCAGCATCTCCTCGCGCGCCTTGGCGGCGAGTTCGGCCATGTCGATCTCGACGTCGCCGAGTCCACCGGTCAGGTCGGCGTGCAGCGGCGCGCGGGCTGCGGCCACCTTGGACTCGATGTCGCACAGGGCGAGCAGCATCGAGGCCATCTCCGCGGTGGAGTAGGTCGTGACCCCAGCCTCTTCGACGGCGCCGACGATGGCGTCGTTGTGTCCCATCAGGCCCGTGCCCTTGGTCCAGCCGATCAGGGCGTGGGCCAGCGACACGCGCTGCGACCACGAGGTCTCGGCCTTCCACCGCGTGACCACGGCGTCGAGCGCCGACTTGGCCTCGCCGTAGGCGCCGTCGCCACCGAACATGCCGCGGTTCGGAGAGCCGGGCAGCACCACGTGCAGACGCGACGCGATGTCGCGTTCTGCGCCGATGTGCGACAGCCCGCCGATGAGCCGCTGCACGGCCCACAGGAGCACCTTCATCTCCATCTCGGAGCGCGAGCCCGCCTCGGACATGTCACCGGCCACCCGAGGTGCGGCGAACGGGAACAGCAGCGTGGGCGTCAGGGCGTCCTTGAGGTGAATCGACTGCGGCCCAAGGTTCTCCGACTGCTCGTTGCCGACCCAGTCGACCAGCGCGTCGATGTCGGCGTAGGACGCCATGTTGGCCGGGACGACCCACAACGTCGCGTCGAACCGGGCGTTGTCGCGGTAGAGGGCCTTGTAGAACCCGAGCCGGTCGTCGTCGAGCTTGCTCGTCGTGGCGATGACCGTCGCACCGCCGTCGAGCAGCTGAGCGACCACCGAGGCCGCGATCGACCCCTTCGACGCGCCGGTCACCACGGCGATCTCGTTGGCGTAGCGACCGCTGGCGGGGTTCTCCGCGCCGGCCGCGGCGCGGCCGTACAGCGACGCGTGCACGTTGCGGCCTGCGGCCAGGGCCTTGCCCTGCCACCAGTTCGCCTGCGTCGCAACGACGTGCCCGGCACCCTCGAAGCGCTCGGAGAGTCGCTTCCAGTCGCCGTCGATCTCGTCCTCCTCGGCCAGCCACAGCCGGGCGAGGTCCTCGCGGGCACTGGCCCACCGGTCGTCGAACAGCACCGCCTTGCGGCCGTCGAACGTCGGTGCCACCAGACGGGGCCAGTCGGACCCGAGTTCGGCGGTCACCAGGTCGACGAGTTCGGCGTCGTTGACCGATTCGCCGACGCTCACCGGCGCATCGTGGCCGAGCTGATTCAGGATCATCCGGGCCGCGGAGGCGAGCACGCCGTCGCGTCCGGTCACCGTCTCGGCGAACTCGGTGAGGGCGGCGGAATCCACCACGCCTCCCCCGGCTCCGCCTGCCGACGGCAGCGACACCGCGATGCCGCGTCGCGCTGCGACCGCACCGACCGCCGCGTCGACGACCTTGTCGAACGTCGCCGCGTCGGGCAGCGCTCCGTCGTGCAGACCGCCGAGGCTGCCGCCGCGGACGCTGCTGCCCTCACGGGTTCCCAGCGCCACTTCGGCCGTGACGTGCTTGGCCCAGCCTGCGCCGAGTTCCCATGCCTTGGTAACGCGTTCGGCGATCGCCGCCGGGCGCTTGCCCGACGGGCCGAGCACCGTGCGCAGCTGGTCGTTGATGGCATCGGAGAGCACCGGACCGAACGGCTTGTACGTACGCGCCAGCTTGGTCACCTGCCCCTTGAGGCCGGCCAGATCCGCTTCGCCCGCACCGTCGATGGCACCGAGGTTGAGTTCGGAGCCAAGGTCCACCAGCAGCTGGTTGCGGCGTGACGACGCACCGTCGGTGATCGACTCGATGGAGTCGAGCGACTCGATCTGATCGACGCGCATCTTCGCCGACAGCGCGATGAGCGCCATCGTGGCGTCGGCCGCGTCGAACGTGATGTCCTCTGGGCGTGGGCCACCCGACGGCGCCGCGGCAGGCGCCGGGGCCGTGGGGACCGCCTCGACCGTCGCCGCCTCGGCGGCCGGAGCGGCCGCCGCAGGTGCGTCTTCGGCCTCGGGCTCCGGGTCGGTGTCGGTCGCGAACAGCACGGCGGCGTCGCGCTCGGAGTTGAGCACCTCCGTGGTGTTGTGCGAGTACTCCGGCAGCTTCAGGGTGTTGGTCGCCAGGCCCGCCACCGTCGGCGCGGACTTCACGCCGATCTCGACGAAGCGCTCGATGCCGAGACCGCCCGCGGCCTCCTCGATGAAGAGCAGGTCCTGGGTCTCGATCCAGCGCACCGGGCTGGCGAACTGCCACGCGAGCAATTCGATGACGACCTTGCGGCACAGCTCGCGCGGCCGCTCGTTGAGCCAGGTGTCGTAGTCGGCGAGGATCTCGTCGAGCGGCTCGGCGGGGACCAGGTCCCGGATCTCCTGGATGAAGTCACGGTCCAGCGTGAACGGCCGCGGCACCAGGTTCGGGATGTAGCGGCCGATGAGCAGTGCCGGGTCGGCGTCGCGCGGCATGACCCGCTCCAACGAGCGCCGGAAGTCGGCGACGCCGACCCGCAGCACGGAGCTGTGGAACGGCACGTCGATGCCGGGCACGAGGATGAACGACCGCTTGCCGCCGCTGATCTCGCGACGCTTCTCGACCTCTTCCTCGAGGACCTCGAGACCACGCACGGTGCCGGCGATGGCGTACTGCGAGCCGCGCAGGTTGAAGTTCACGATCTGCAGGTACTCGCCCGTGCGCTCGGAGATCTCGGCGACGAAGTCGGTGACGTCGTCGTCGTCGAGGTCGATCTGCGACGGACGGATCGCCGCCAGCCGGTAGTTGGACCGGCCGTGCTCGTCACGCGGGACGATGTCGTGCATCTTGCTGCCGCGGTGGAACACCACCTCCAGCAGGGCTTCCAATTCGTACACGCCCGACACGCAGGCCAGCGCGGTGTATTCGCCGACCGAGTGACCACAGGCGATGGCGTCCTCGACGAACGCACCCTGCTCGCGCATCTCGGCGACCTGCGCCGCCGCGACGGTCGCCATGGCGACCTGGGTGAACTGCGTCAGGTACAGCACGCCCTCGGGGTGCTGGTAGTGCACGCCGCTGGCGATCAGGCTGGTCGGGTTGTCCCGCACCACGTGCAGCACGGAGAAGCCGAGCGTGTCGCGGGTGAACCTATCGGCCGTGTCCCACACCTTGCGGGCGGCCTTGGACCGGGCACGGACCTCCATGCCCATGCCCTTGTGCTGAATGCCCTGGCCGGGGAAGGCGTAGACGGTCTTGGGTGCCGCGAGCTGCGCTGTGGCCGCCATCACCAGTTCGTTGTCGACCTTGGCGGTGACCTCGATGATCTCGGCGCCACGGTCGATGCCGACGCGGTCGACGCGGAAGTCGATCTCGTCGCCGGGCAGGACCATGCCGAGGAAGCGCGACGTCCAGCCAACCAGTCGCGCAGGCGGGGTGGCCCGCCCGTCGGTGGCGGTGACGACGTGCTGCGCTGCGGCCGACAGCCACATGCCGTGCACGATGGGCGTCTTCAGCCCGGCGAGCAGTGCGGCGGCCCGGTCGGTGTGGATCGGGTTGTGGTCACCCGACACCACGGCGAACGCACTCATGTCGGTGGGCGCGGTGACCGTGACGTCGCGACGGCGACGGCGCGGGGTGTCGGTGGCGTTGTCGGTGATCGCGCCGCCGGCACGCACCGGATCGGTCAGCTCGGCGGCGCCGCTGCGGCCACGGATGGCGAAGCGCTCCTCGAGTTCGGCCAGCACGGTGCCCGAGGCGTCGGCGATGGTGACCGACACGGGGACGACGCGGCCGACCTCGGTGTCGACGGCGGCCGAAGCCGTTGCGGTGACGGTCAGTTCGGCCTTCGACTGGGGCATCGGCGCGAGCAGGTGCGCAGCGTGGTCGAGGTGCACCAGGCTGAGCAGACCCTCGACGACCGGGAAGCCGGTCTCGGTGACGGCCGAGCCGATGACCGAGAAGACGGCCGGCCAGCAGCGGCCGACCAGGGCGTCGGGCACCAGGGTCAGGCCAGGTGCCAGCGGAGCCCCGAACGTGGCGGTGACACCGGTGTGGTCGGCGACCTCCTCGGGATCCCAGGACACGGTGACGGTGGTGCTGTCGTCGTGCACCTCCGGAAGTGCCTCGGGGCCTTTGACGTTGGCCGCGATCGCCAGCACGGCGCGCATCGCCGCCGAGGCGTCCTCAGTGGTGACCACCGGCATGCCGCCGTCGACCGTGGTCGCGGGCAGCGTGAACCGGATGGTGATCCAGATGTCGGACAGCGGGACGCTCAGCGTCACCTGCTCCCCGATCAGTTCCAGGCGCGAACCGGTGGACGGGTGTGTCGCAGAACGGTTCTCGTTGACCTGCCACTCGTTCGGCGAGCCGATCCGATGGACGGGGTTGATCGCGGTGCGACCGGCCCACAGCACGTCGGGTGAATCGAGGACGACACCCAGCGGTCCGGTGACGTCGGCGCGGGCCTGACGGCGCGACACCACGGCGACGGGCTGTACGCCTGCGGCGAGCACCTCGTCGATCGATGCCTTCTCGAAGCGGTCGAGCAGGTCGCCGACGGGCTCGTCGACGCGGGTGATGCCCTCGACGGCCTGGGTGCCCGGGATGATGCACACCTGGTCGGCGGTGTAGCGGGCGTCGTGCGCCTGCCACAGCGAGTCGCTGCGCCACCAGCGGCGCACGTCCTTGTCGATGACGGGCACGAAGTTGACCGGCTTGCCCAGCGTCTTGCACAGCGTGATGAAGAACGGGACGTCGGCGGGGTGCAGCTTGACCGTCTCGGCGTCGGGGTACCGCTCGAGCAGTGCGGCCAACGCGCGCTCCGGGTCCTCCAGCAGTTCCTCACCGGTCTCGTCGACGGTGTAGAGCGACTCGATAGGTCCCGAATCCTGCGGGTGCAGACGGGCTTCGGCGCGCTTGAGCATCTCCTCGAAGCGGTCGCGCCAGCTGACGTCGAGCCACGGCGAGCCGTCCTTGCGGGTGTCGGCGGTGCTCGATCCGTCGCCGATGGCGAGTTCGACGTAGCGCCGCAGCCACTGCAGGTAGGTCATGTCGTCGACGTCGCCGAAGTACGGCTTGGCCGTGACGGCCATCGCGGCGATGATCTCGTCGCGACGCTCGGCGACCGCGTCGGCGTCACCGGCGACGTCGTCGAGCAGGCGGCCGCAGCGGGACGCGGCGTTGTCGATCTCGTGGATGTCGGCGCCGAGCTGGCTGCGCCCGGATGCCATGCCGCCCTGGGCCTTTCCGGCGCCGACCCACGCGGGAGTACCGGTGGTGTCGACCAGCAACTGCTTGACGGCCGGCGAGGTGGTCGCCTCGAGCGCGGCCATCGCCGCGGTGCCGACGAGGATGCCGTCGACCGGCATCAGCGGGAAGCCGTACTGCGTGGCCCAGCGGCCCGACAGGTATTCGGCGGCCCGTTCCGGCGTGCCGATGCCGCCGCCGACGCAAATCGTGATGTTGGCCGACTTGCGCAGGTCGCCGTAGGTCGAGACCAGGAGGTCGTCGAGGTCTTCCCAGGAGTGGTGGCCACCGGCGCGGCCGCCCTCGATGTGCACGATGACGTCGCGCTCGGGCACCTCGGCGGCGATCTTGATGACCGACTTGATCTGGTCGACGGTGCCGGGCTTGAAGCAGATGTGCGTGATGCCGATGCCGTTGAGTTCCTCGATGAGGGCGACGGCCTCGTCCAGTTCGGGGATGCCCGCGGTGACGACGACGCCGTCGATCGGCGCGCCGGACTGACGTGCCTTCTGCACCAGGCGCTTTCCGCCCAGCTGCAACTTCCACAGGTACGGGTCGAGGAACAGCGAGTTGAACTGCACGGCGCGGCCCGGCTCGAGGAGCTGGGTCAGCTCTTCGATGCGCGCATCGAAGATGGGTTCGGTGACCTGGCCACCGCCGGCCAGCTCGGCCCAGTGGCCGGCGTTGGCGGCCGCCGCGACGATCTTCGCGTCGACGGTGGTGGGCGTCATGCCCGCGAGCAGGATCGGCGACCGGCCGGTCAGGCGGGTGAACTTCGTCGACAGCTTCACCTTGCCGTCGGGCAGGGTGATCGCCGACGGCGCGTAGCTCGACCACGCGGGACCGATCTCGGGAGCGGCGCCGACGGTGAACAGGCTGCGCTGTCCGGCGCGGGTGGCCGCGGGAACGATGCCGACGCCCAGTCCGCGGATCACGGGGGCGGTCAGGCGGGTGAGGGTGTCACTGGGGCCGAGGTCGACGATCCACTTCGCGCCGGCGTCGTGGAGTCGCTCGACCTCTGCGACCCAGTCGATCGGCTTGACGAAGATCGCCTCGGTCATGGCGTGGGCGAGGTCGGCGTCGATGCCGGTCCTGGCGGCCCACCCGTCGACCACGGACACGCCGTCGGCCAGGCGCGGCGTGTGGAAGCCGACCTCGACCTGGACGCCGTGGAACACGGGGCTGAACACGGCGCCGCCACGCAGCCTCGCCTTGCGCTCGGCCTCTTCCCGCTCGGTGATCTTCGAGCAGTACAGCTCGAAGCGTGCGAGCTGCTCGGGCGTGCCGGTGATGACCACCGAACGGCGGCCGTTGCGGATCGACAACACCGGGGGCAGCACGGTGCGGACGTCGGTGGAGAAGTCCTCGAGCAGCTCGGCGATGCGGTCGGGATCGGCGTTGGTGACCGACACCATCGGCGATTTGTCGCCTCGCCCGACCATGCCGCGACGACGGGAGACCAGGGAGCCCGCCGCACCGATCAGCTGCAGCAGGGCGAGCAGCTCGGCGTCGCGTGCGCCGCCGGCCTTGAGCGACTCGACGGCGACGATGCCCTGGGAGTGTCCGGCCATCGCCACGGGCGGAGTGCCCTGCAGATCGAGGCCCTGGCGTTCCACGGCGCGCATGGCGGCCATCTGGGCGAGCAGGATGCCGGGTCCGGAGATCGCGGCAGTGGTGAGCTGCTTGGCGGTCGGCAGCGTCTCGTCGGCGGCCAACGCACGCACCCACTGGATGGGCTCGAAGCCGACCGGACGGACCACGACCAGTTCACGGGCGACGGGCTCCAGGAGGAGCGCGGCCTCGCCGACGACCTCGCTGAGTTCGGACTCGATGCCCGCCGAACTGATCAGTTCCTCGAGGTTCTCCAGCCAGTTGCCGCCCTGGCCGCCGAACGCGACTGCATAGGGTTCACCGGCGTTGAGCTGATCGACCAGCGCGTGCGCCGTGTGGGTCGATGTCGATCCGACCGCTCCGCGCCCCGTCGAAACCCTGTCGTGTTCGTTGATCGTCACGTGTTGCCATCTCCTCGTGCGCTGCTCGCGCGTATTGCTCGTCGTCGGCGTTCGTCTGGGTCGGCCCCGCTACCTTGCGGGGGATGATTCGGCGTCGAATCTCCGACTACATCTGGGCCACTGCCGCATCGACCGTCTGGCGTTCTGGGACGCGGTACCGGCTCCCCCGGGTGGGAGCCTGGCGTGTGTGTGAGCCCTTGTAAGAGTGTCATAAGAGCTGACCGGCTCCACGGGCCCAGAATGGTTACTGGTGAGTTCTACGCTCGAGTAACCACGTGTTGGATAACACGTCGTCCGGACGGCCCGCCGACGTTCCGGGACAAACGTCCTGCATGCGTGTGGTTACGGTCGAGTAGCTATAACAGCGCAGATCAAGGCAGCATTGTTACCAAATCGTTATGTGAGATTTTCCGGCCCTCGAACGCGTCGCGGAGCCACGGCGAAGCTCGACAACATCCTCCGATGTGTCTAGTCGGCGTTTCGATCCGCGTCATGAAGTTTGCTGAGCGGACTTACTGATCAGTAAGTTTTTGGGCACCATCGGCCGGATCCAGCCGGAGGACGCGGCTCACGTCCACCGGTGCCGTACACGTCGGTCTCGACTGGGGCTCGCACCGCGGCCGGGTGCGCCCTCTCCGCGGTGAACCCCGGTCGGGCTGCCGGCGGTACGACCCGGGCCGCACCGAAACGGCCCAGTCCATCCCGGTGGGGTCGGCGCCGACCCTGCCTGCGCTGATGGCTGACCACGGACTAGGACGCTCGAGGCAGGGCGTCACCCGCTGCTCGTCCCGCCGATCGGTGGGTCGTCGTCTACCCAGGCCCGCACGGGGCGCGGTCACGGGGGACGCTCCACTCCCGGCCAGCTTCACGAGGTCGATGCGAGCGTGGTGCCCACCCTGCCGGTCGGTGGCGAACTGCACGGGCGCTGGTCGTGGGAGACGATCGTCCGCCCGCTCTGCCACAGGTCACGGGCCTCCGCCGAGCCCTGTTGGCAATCCGAGACTCACCGCCTGGCTCCGATCGCAGCGAGTCCTGGACGTCGACCGCCGTGACCATGGCGACTACATGGTCGAGCCGGATCTCCGTGGTTCGGCAGACGCCGTCGCGGGCGGAACCGCGGACGTCGGCACTGCGGGTGAGCCTCCGCCGCCGAGTGCGGCAGCGGGTTCGTCCCCACGTCACGCCGATCGGTCGACGTGACGGCCAGGACACGACCCGAACACCAACTTCCCCGTCAGTGCCACTGGCCACACCCGCGTCGTCGTCGCCATCGGCACCAGGAATCCGGCCAATGCAGGCCGCACGCGTGGACGGTCAGCGAGCCTCGTTCTGGAAGAACCGAGCAGCGGCGGCGATCGACTCCTCGACCGGTCGGGGCGTCCAACCCAGTTCTCGCTCGGCTTTGCGGTGATCCAGGGGCGACATCAGTTCGGCCATGCGGATCCCCACCGCAGCGAACTCGAGGTCGCGGCGCAGCACCGCGGCGGCCAGATCGTTGATTCGGGCGGCCCCGTACAGCAACGGCAGCGGTAGGCCGATGCGGGGTGCACGGCGTCCCACCGCCTCCGCGACGATGGCGTGCACCTCGCGCGAACTCAGGTAGCGGTCGGAGACGATGTACCGCTCACCGACGCGCCCGTGCTCGGCGGCCAGCAGCATGGCGCGCGCGGCGTCCTCGATGCCGACCACCTCCGCGGAGAATCCGAGATAGAAGGGGAAGCGCCCGGCGGCCACCTGCGCGATCAGCCTGCCGTGCGGGGTCGGCTGCCAGTCCCCTGGGCCATACGTGGTGGAGATGCACAGGGCGACTGCCGGCAGTCCGGCCTCGCGGGCGTACCGCAGCACCAGGTTCTCTGCGTCCACCCGGGCCCTGATGTACGGACCGCCGTCGTCCCAGTCGTGCGGGTCGTCCTCGGTGACCTGTCGCGTGGTGCTGATCGCCAGGGTGCCGGTGGTGCTGGTGTAGACGAACTTGCGCAGATCCGCGGCGACGGCCGCATCGAGCACGTGTCGCAAACCCTCGACGTTGGTGCGGAACAGCGGCGCCGGGTCGCGCAGCCACATGCGCGCGTCGACGATGCAGTGGTACACGACGTCGCACCCCGACATCGCGTCCGCCAACGCCGCGTCGTCGAATACGTCGCCGTACCGGCGTTCCACGTCGAGGTCGTCGATTCCCTTAATAGAGCTGGTCTTTCGCACCATGACGCGGACGTCCTCGCCGTTGGCGACCAGTTGACGGGTCACGTGTGAGCCGAGGAAGCCGCTCGCGCCGAGGACCAGCTTCTTCATCGCGCCTCCACGACCGCAGCTTAGGCTGTGCGACCGCTCAACTCCGCCGAACGTAGGTTACCGCCACGCCATCATGAGTTTGGCGTGGCGGTAACCGACGTTCGCGGGGACGTGGCGGCTGTGCGATCGCTGTGAGCGCGACGACGGAACCCGTCGGATTCGACACGCCACGGCGCGCGATCCGTGATGACGCTGCGATATCGCGGAGGAATTCATAAGATCAGCCATGCCTTCCGGACGGGTCGACGCGGCGCCCGGCATCACGACCGCCGCCGAGGCGACCGAACCCCGGATCGAACTGGACGGTGTGCGCAAGGTGTTCCGCGACCGCGGCAGCGCCCGGGGTGCCGACGTGGTCGCCGTGGAGGGCGCCGATCTGACCGTCTACGACGGTGAACTCTTCGCCATCCTCGGCCCGTCGGGCTCGGGAAAGACGACGGTGCTGCGGATGATCGCCGGATTCGAGGAGCCCACCGCGGGCACGATCCGCCTCGGCGGGGAGGACGTGACGTCACTGCCCGCCCAGCGCCGCGACGTCAACACGGTGTTCCAGGAGTACGCGCTGTTCCCGCACATGACGGTCGGCCAGAACGTCGAGTACGGGCTCAAGGTCCGCGGCGTGGCGCGGTCCGACCGCCGCACGCGCACGGCCGATGCGCTCGACATGGTGCGACTCACCGACGTCGCGGCGCGGCGCCCGGCGCAGCTGTCCGGTGGGCAGCGTCAGCGCGTCGCGCTCGCCCGCGCACTGGTCGGCAGGCCACGCGTGCTGCTCCTCGACGAACCGCTCGGGGCGCTGGACCTCAAGCTGCGCGAGCAGATGCAGGTGGAACTCAAGGCAATTCAGCGCGAGGTCGGCATCACGTTCGTCATCGTCACCCACGACCAGGACGAGGCACTGACGCTCTGCGACCGCCTGGCCGTGTTCAACGACGGCCGCATCGAGCAGGTGGGTCCGTCGCGCGACGTCTACGAACGGCCGGCGAACCGCTTCGTGGCCGACTTCGTCGGGACGTCCAACGTCTTCGACGGCGAGGCCGCCCGGGTGATCGTCGGCAGGCCGGGCGTCTTCGCCGTACGGCCGGAGAAGGTGTCGGTCCTGCGCCCCGGCGAGACCAGCGCACCGGGGAGCCGCACCGTCGACGCGACGGTGGCCGAGGTCATCTACTCGGGTGCCACCACCCGGGTGACCGCGGTCGCGGCGCCCGGGGTCACCCTGACCGCGACGATGCTCAACGCCGCGACGGCGTTTCCCGACGACCTCGACCACGGCGCCCCCATCACGTTCGCGTGGGACGACGACGCCGTTCACGATCTGTCCAGTTGACCGACCACTCAGGAGTGCACATGAGAACCCACGCGATTCGACTCGGTCTGGCGCTGACCGCGTGCGCCGCACTCGTCGCGGGCTGTTCGGGCTCCGACGGCGGCGGCGCAGGCGGCGGTGAGGAGCCGCCGCAGATGGAGGCGCTCGGCGCGCTCGGCGAGGGTGAAGGTGAACTCAACCTCGTCACGTGGGCCGGCTACGCGGAGAACGGATCGAACGATCCGGAGGTCGACTGGGTCACGCCGTTCGAGCAGCAGTCCGGCTGCAAGGTGAACGTCAAGATCGGCAACACGTCCGACGAGATGGTCCAGTTGATGAGAAGCGGTCAGTACGACGGCGTTTCGGCCTCAGGTGACGCCACGCTGCGGCTGATCTACGCCGGTGACGTCGCGCCGGTCAACACCTCGCTGGTCCCGAACTACGAGACGATCTCCCCGTTCCTCAAGGACAAGCCCTGGAACTCGGTCGATGACCAGATGTACGGCATCCCGCACGGGTGGGGTGCCAACCTCCTGATGTACAACGTCGACGTCGTCCGGGACGCGCCCAACTCCTGGGGTGCCGTGTTCACCGACTCGGGTAAGTACAAGGGCAAGGTGACCGCCTACGACTCCCCCATCTACATCGCCGACGCCGCGCTGTACCTGTCGAAGACCAAGCCGGAGTTGGGTATCGAGGACCCGTATTCGCTGAACGCCGAACAACTCGACGCGGCCGTGGAATTGCTGCGCGCGCAACGGGAGAACGTCGGCGAGTACTGGTCGGACTACACCAAGGAGGTGCAGGCCTTCGAGTCCGGCACCTCGGTGATCGGCACGACGTGGCAGGTGATCGCCAACACGATCGGCGCGGGCAACAAGGTGCAGGTCAACACCGTCCTGCCCAAGGAGGGCGCGACCGGGTGGTCGGACACCTGGATGGTGTCGTCGAAGGCCGCACACCCGAACTGCATGTACGAGTGGATGAACTGGATCACCTCGCCCGAGATCAACGCCCAGGCAGCCGAGTACTTCGGCGAGGCCCCGGGCCAGACCAAGGCCTGCGAGTTCACCACCCAACGCGATTACTGCGACATCTACCACGCGACCGACGCCGACTTCGCCGCGCAGATCCACTACTGGACCACCCCGCAGAAGCAGTGCGTCGACGGCAGCGGCGATGACTGCACGGCCTACGACGAGTGGGTCAGCAGATGGCAGCAGATCAAGGGGTGACGTCGGTTTCGACCGAGGCGCCGCCCGTCCGCGCACCCGGTCTGGGTAGGCGGCTGCGTCTCTCCCTGCTCCTGATCCCGCCCCTGGCCTGGCTGGGCGTCGCATACCTCGGTTCGCTTGCGGTGCTGATGGTCTCGGCGTTCTGGACCACCAACTCGTTCACCGGCGCCGTCGTCCACACCGTCACCGGCGACAACCTGACCAGGGTGCTGACCGACGAACTGTTCCGCGCCGTCACCATCAGGACGGTGGGCGTGGCACTGCTCGTCACCGTGCTGTGCGCGGTGCTGGCGGTACCGCTTGCGCTGTACATGGCCAAGGTGGCGTCGGCACGGATGCGGCTGGCGCTCGTCGTGGCGGTCACGACCCCGCTGTGGGCGAGCTACCTGGTCAAGGCCTACGCGTGGCGCGTGATGCTGTCACCCGAGGGGCCGCTGCAGTGGGCCACCGGGCATTCGCCGGGCTACGGGTTGATCGCCACGACCATCACGCTGACCTACCTGTGGCTGCCGTACATGATCATCCCGGTCTTCGCGGCGTTCGACCGGGTGCCGAACTCGCTGGTCGACGCCAGCGCCGACCTCGGGGCATCCGATTTCTCGACGTTGCGCATGGTGATGGCGCCCCTGGTGTTCCCCGGCATCGCCGCCGGGTCCATCTTCACGTTCTCGCTGTCGTTGGGCGACTACATCGCGGTGACCATCGTCGGCGGCAAGAGCCAACTGCTCGGCAACGTCATCTACGGCCAGCTGGTGACCGCCAACAACCAGCCGTTGGCCGCCGCACTGTCGGTGATTCCGCTGGTCGCGATCATCGCCTACCTCCTCGCCATGCGGCGCACGGGCGCATTGGAGAACGTTTGATGCTGTCCCGCTCCGCCCGTGGTGGTCTGCGCGCCTGGACCGTGATGGTCCTCGTATTCCTCCATGCACCATTGCTTCTGGTCGTCGTCAACGCCTTCAACTCCTCGCGTTCGTTCGCGTTCCCGCCGAGCGGCTTCACCCTCGAGTGGTGGCGCGACGCCGCGAACAGCAAGGGCATGTGGACGTCGCTGGCGAACTCCGCGGTCGTCGGAGTCGGCGCCACGGTCATCGCACTGGTCCTGGGCACCATGGCCGCGTTCGCCGTGCAGCGGTTCGACTTCTTCGGGCGCAACACCATCAGCTTCCTGGTGGTGCTGCCGATCACGCTGCCCGGCATCGTCACCGGCATCGCGCTGAACGCGACGTTCACGTCCGCCCTCGGGCTGACCCTGGGACTGGCGACGGTGATCGTCGGGCACGCAACGTTCTGCATCGTCATCGTCTTCAACAACACCCAGGCCCGGTTGCGCCGTCTCGGAACGCATCTCGAGGACGCATCGGCCGATCTGGGCGCGTCGACATGGCAGACGTTCCGCTACGTCACGTTCCCGATGATGCGGGGATCACTGGTCGCGGGTGCGATCCTGGCGTTCGCCCTGAGCTTCGACGAGATCGTCGTCACCACGTTCACCGCGGGACCGTCAGTCCAGACCCTGCCCATCTGGATCTTCGGCAACCTGTTCCGTCCCAACCAGGCCCCCGTCATCAACGTCGTCGCCGCGGCGCTGACCGTCCTCGCGATCGTCCCCGTGTGGCTGGCGCAGCGCTTCGGCGGAGACCCCGCGGGCACCCGCATCTGACGACCCGCGACCACCACCGCCGGGTCCCCAATTTCCACCGAGCAACACGTCCGTCGTGTACCACTCGACCGCCGCCGACGAGTGCCTGCGCATCGACGCGCCGAGCCGATCGATCACGACCTGCTCGGCGAGTTCGCGGTGGTCGGCGATCACCCGCCGCAACTCGGCCATCGACTCGTGGTCGGGCACCACCGGCTCGCCGAACCTGTCGATCGCCGCAGCCGTGAGTTCGCCGACGACCGCGGTCGCCAGACGCTCCACCGGTTCGGCGGTGGCGTCGGCCAGTCGCAGCAGCGTCCGCACGTATTCGACGGGCTCCGGGGATCGGCGGACGATCCGTGCCAGCGCGGGGTTCGCCAGGACTACCCGGCCGGATGCGACCTCGGCCAGGCCGAGGTCACGGAGTCGTTTGGCCTCGTCGCCGTCCGGATCGATGTCGACCGCTGCCGGCTCGGCGGTGGCGGGGCTCCCGAAGATCGCGTCGTGCATGCCGAGCACGTCGGCGAGGTCGTGCCCCTCGCGCATGCCCGTGATGAACTCGGCGATGTGCGCGGTGCTGAAGCCGCGCTGCAGCAGACTGGCGATGGCGCGCAACTGCGCCAGGTGCTGATCGCCGTAGTACGCGGCGCGGCCCCGCCGTTGCGGCGCGTCGAGGAGCCCGCGCTCGCGGTAGGCGCGGATGTTGCGCGCGCTCACGCCTGACAGGACGGCCAGGTCGTTCAGTCGATACTCAGCCACTGTCCTTCGCTCCGATTGCCGAATAGCTCACATGGGTCGACGCCGTCTGCAACGATGCCGACCGCCACTGTAGCCATCCAGAAAGCGCTCTGACCACGCAGACTGATGACGTTCACGTCACCAGATGACGAATTCAGCGAACGCGTCGACGTCCACGCGCCGCGGCGGTGATTCGCTCCGGGGCCCACCGGTACGGGACGATCGACCGAGTGCGCGCCTGGGTCATCTGGTCGACGGGTCTTCTCGCCTACATCGTTGCGGTTCTCGACCGCACGACGTTGGGCGTATCCGGGCTGGAAGCCGCAGACCGCTTCGCCGCAGGGCCGAGTGTGCTGTCGACCTTCGTGGTCCTGCAGGTCGTGGTCTACGCCTGCGCGCAGGTGCCCGCCGGGATCCTGCTCGACCGGTACGGGTCCAGGGTGCTCATCGTCGCAGGCGCGGCTCTCATGGCGACCGGCCAGATCACGCTGGCGCTCACGTCGTCGCTACCACTGGCGATCGGTGCCCGCGCCGTCGTCGGCCTCGGCGACGCAGTCACGTTCATCTCGGTGCTCCGACTCGTACCGCACTGGTTCCCGCCCAAGCAGGTGCCACTGCTGACCCAGCTGACCGGCATCTGCGGGCAACTCGGTCAGGTGCTGTCGGCACTCCCGTTCCTCGCGTTGCTGACCGGGGCGGGATGGGCGACCGCGTACGCCTCGGTCACCGCACTGGGCGCCCTGGCGATGGTGTTGGCGTTCGCGTTGATCAAGGACACGCCACATGGCCGGAAGGTGGCCACGGAGGCCATGACGGTTCGGGCGACCCTGTCGAGCGTCAAGACGGTATGGCTGCGCCCAGGGACCCGCCTTGGCTTCTTCACGCACATGGGTACGCAGTTCTCGGTCACGGTCTTCGCACTGATGTGGGGTGTGCCGTACCTGACCGTGGCGCAGGGGCTGTCGACGGCGACGGCAGGAGCGCTGCTGACGGTCTCCGTGGTGGCGGCGATCTCGGCGGGCATCGTCATCGGCATCGTCACCGGCCGGCTACCCCACCGCCGCTCGCGGGTGGTCCTGCTGATCATTGCCAGCAACGCGATCATCTGGACCGTCGTGCTGGCGCTCCCGTCGCGGGCACCGCTGTGGCTGCTCGTCGTGCTGGTCGTCGTCATCTCGGTCGGCGGGCCGGGATCGATGGTCGGCTTCGACTTCGCCCGCACCTTCAATCCCAGTTCTACGCTGGGCACCGCCCAGGGCATGGTCAACATGGGCGGCTTCCTCGCCGCGCTGATGGTCATGCAGGCGATGGGCGCGATCCTCGACGCCTCCGGGGGCTACTCGTTCGACTCGTTCCACGTCGCGTGGACCGTCCAGTACGCGGTGTGGACGATCGCGGTGGTCGGCATCCTCATCACCCGGCGCAAGGCGCGCCGGTTGATGAAGGCCGAGCAGGAACGGTCGCTGCTGGAGACGTTCGAGCCGCGCTGACCTAGCGGTTCTTCGCCGACTCGCGGCGGTTGGCCTTCCTGATCGCGGTGACGAGTTCGTCCTTCGTCATCTTCGACCGGCCGTCGACGTCGAGGCGCCTCGCCACGTCCATGAGGTGCTTCTTGCTGGCATTCGCGTCGACGCCCTCGGCGGTCTCGCCCTTGGGGTTGGGACCGCCACTCTGGGCGCGTTCGTCCGAAGGGCCCTTCTCGTCCTTGGCCTCCCAGTGGTCGCCGACCTTCTCGAAGCTGTGCTTGACGGCGCTGAACGCCGTCCGATAGGCCCGTTGACCCTCGCCGTACTCCTCGGCGGCGGCGTCGTGCGCCTTGGCGAACGTCCGCTGCGCCTTCTCCGGCGACTTCTTCAACGTGCTGGGCAGCTCGCTCTTCTTCGCCTGCCCGCTCTTGGTCGTCTTCGGCATGTCGTACTCCCGTCTGACTCACCGCGACGCGTGTGCGCCGCTGTCAGGGTGCGTACCCACCACGCGGCCGTCGAACACGATCTACGAGGCGGGCGGCGCGGTCCCGGCCCTCCGGTGCTCGAGGATCTCGGAGCCCACCACGCCGATCGCGGGTGCGAGCGTGACGATGAGCAGGCACGCCGTCATCGGGACGCCGGCCATCGCCGACACCACCGCTGCCGCCAGCACGGCGACGGTGACCAGGCTGAGCACGACGTGCCACGTGTCGAACGACCGCACCAGCAGCGCGTAGAGGCCGAACACCAGCAGCACGAAGATTCCGACCGGCAACGCGACCGACAGCACCGTCCCGGTGGACCCGAGTTCGGAGTGGTCCTCGACGTAGTACGCCGCGGTGTGCAGTCCGGCGCCCGTGGCGACGATCGCGCCGAACACGGCGATGTGCAGGTAACCGAAGAGGAACGACCGCTCACGATGGGCGTGCAGGACGTCGGCCGACGGCATGGCGAAGTAGATCCACCACATCGCGAAGGTCAGTGCGGTGCCGGCCACCGCGAGCAGGATGGCGTCGGGCGTCCACCCGTGCTCGCCGACGACGGCGGTCAGCGACGCCACCGTGCCGACCACTCCCTCGCCGAGGGCGATGATCGCCAGCAGTCCGTATCGCTCGGCGATGTGGTGGGCGTGCCATGGCGTGCCACCCTTGCGGGTCTCGGCCAGCCAGGGTCCGGACATCTCCGCCAGCGCGAGGATCGCGAACATCGCCAGGCCGAGGGTTACGCCGACGGGCAGGAAGATCGCCACGATCCACCCGACCTGGACGATGGTGATGACCGTGGCGTAGGTGAGGCTGGCGGCCCGCCTCCCGGGATCCTGTCGGGCCGCGCGCAGCCACTGCGTCACCATCGCGACCCGCATCACCACGTAGCCGGCGACCAGCATCTCGTTGGAGAGGTGCCCGCCGTGCTCGATCGACGCGAAGAACGGTGGGATGCCGAGTGCCAGGACCAGCACGCCGACCATCTGCACCATCGTCAGGACCCGGTAGACCCAGTCGTCGGTGTCGTAGGCCGAGGCGAACCAGGTGAAGTTGATCCACGCCCAGCAGACGGCGAACGTCGAGAAGAGGAAGGCGATCAGCCCGGTGCCGACGTGACCGGCGGCCAGCGCGTGCGCGAGTTCGGACGCGGCGATCCCGAACGCGATGACGAACGTGAGGTCGAACAGTAGCTCCAGCGGCGTGGCCACCCGGTGGTTCTCGTGTGGGTCGCGCCCGGCCATGGGCCGGATCCGATGGGCACGCGCCGTGTGGGGCACCTGCGGCTGCGGATCGCTCATCGACCTGCTCCCTTCTACCTGCTCTCTGACCGGCGGAACCGTACCGGGTCGGAGTCCGCGCCGCTACATCCGTCTACCGTGAGCGGATGCGTTCGACCACCGGGCCCGCCGCCGTGGGCGTCGTGCTGGCGGCGGGCATGGGGACCCGCGTCGGCGCCGACGGCAACAAGGCGTACCTGCCGTTGGCCGGCCGCAGCATGGTGTCGTGGTCGGTGAACGCCGTCGCGGCCGCACCGGGGGTGGACCGGGTGGTGCTGGTGTACCGCCGCGGTGAACGCGCCACCGCGGAGCGCATGCTGGCCGCCGAAGTCGATTCGGCCGCAATCGAACTGGTCGAGGGCGGGGATACCCGGCACGGCTCCGAGTGGAACGTGCTGAATCATCTCGCCCCGGACATCGAGTCCGGGGACGTCGACGTGGTGCTCGTCCACGACGCCGCGCGCCCGCTGGCAGGCCCCGATCTGATGGCGGCGGCGCTCGCCACGGCGCGCCAGTTCGGCGGCGCCATCCCCGGTATGCCGGCCGGCGACGTGTTCCGCGACGACGGCGATCGCCCGAGCCGGGTGCCCGGCGCCCTGGTGCGCGTGCAGACGCCCCAGGCGTTCCACGCCCGGCCGTTGCTCGCGGCGTACCGGGCGGCAGCGGCCGAGGGCTTCGACGGGACCGACACCTCGGCGTGCATTCAGCGGTTCACCGACGTCGACGTGCACGTGTTTCCCGGTCCGCCGACGAACTTCAAGGTGACGTTCCCCCACGACGTCGCCGTGGCCGCACACCTGCTGGGCGACGACGCCTAAGTCGAACGAGCGGCCAGGATGGCGTCGAGCAGCGCGGCGTCGGCCGGCAGGTCCGCGGTGATGGCGTCGCCGTCTCCGGTCACGGTCTCGATCGGCGTACCCGACGTCAGCGCCGACGTGAACTCACAATCGTCCTCGCGCAACAGCGACCCGAGCGTCGCCGCGCGGTAACCGCGGGGATGCTGTGCCGTGCGCAGCGCCTGGCGGTCGATGGTGTCGACCACCGCGCCGGTCTCGTCGACCTGCTTCACGGTGTCGGTCATCGACAGCACCGGCGCCACGACGTCGTGGCCCGCGGCGAGCGCCTCGAGTACCCGGTCGGTCACCGCCGCGGACGCGAGTGGGCACCGATGGTCGTGTACCAGCACCGGCACGTCCGGACCCGGGTCGAGATGCTCGAGCCCACGTCGCACGCACTGCACGCGCGTGGCATTGCCTGGGAGCACCGCGATCTCGGCCAGGCCGGCGTCGGCCGTGGCCGCGGCGATGTCGTCGACGAGTTCCGGCTGGGCCACGACGACGATGCGCCGGGCAGGTACGCGGCGATCGCCGAGCAGGGTTCGGAGCACGCGCAGCAGCGCCGGTTCTCCGGCGACGGCGCAGAACAGCGCCGCGCGCTGGACGGCCGCGTCCACGGGCACGATCGCGCAGGGTTCAGTCGCCGTTGGGTTCATCGGCCAGCACGCTATCGGATCGTCGTCGGTCGGCGGCGAGACCTAGACCGGGTCGAACGCGTTGATGAGCCACTTTCCGTCGACCTTGGTCATGCCCACCTTGACGCTGCTCGCGGTGAACGAGCCTGCCGGGTTCTCCTTGCTGGTGGTCGTCTGGTTGATGAAGACCAGGACGACCGCGGAGTCCGGTTGGATCTCGGCGACCGCGGAACGGACCACGTCCGCAGAGGTCTTGACGTCCTTCTGCTTGGCCGCGGGCGTGACGATGTCGGTGGTGAATTGCGTGTAATAGGTGAGGAATTCGCCGGTGAGGTGTGTCTTGGCCGTGGCGAAGTCCTGATCGAGTGATTCCGGCGAGTACGACAGCAGCGCGACGGTGCCCTCGGACGCCGCGTCCATGGCCGATGCGGCAACGGTGCTGCTCGTCTGGTCGTCGGGCCGGTACTGCTCTACGTAGACCCAGGCCGCGAACGCTGCCGAGGCGAGCAGCAGGACCGCCAGCACCGCGGGGATCAGGATGCCGCGGAGACCACCCGGGCGCGCCGTGCCGCGCGTCGAGGTGGCGGCGGCCGGGGGCGATGCCTCGGCGGTGGTGTCGTCGAGTTCGACTGCTGCCGGCTCGGTCTCGTCGACGCCGGTGGACGGTTCGCCGGGAACGGGTTCGCGTGTCTCGTCGGTCATGGCACGAATTCCACCTTCGCCAGCTTGATCTGGCCCGCGTCGCGGGCCACGTCGACGCTGAGCCGCCAGGACCTGGGCTGCTGCTCCTGGCTGGCGGCGTTGGAGACGTTGGTCGTGACCGCCACCAACACGGTGGCCGTGTCCTGGGTCATCGATGCCACCGCGACCGAGTTCACGGTCGCCTCGGTGATGACCTTCGATTCCTGGGCGACCTGGGTGAAGATCTCCGCCTGACCCTCGAAGTCCTTGCGGAAGTCGCCGGTGGTGTTGTCGATGATGCGCTGCACGTCTTCCTCGGCGCGGGTGAAGTCGAGCGACATCAGGGTCACGACGCCCTGGCGGGCAGCGGCCGCGAACTCGGCGGAGCGCTCCTGCTGCGCCACGACTCGCTGGTGATGCAGGGTCATGTAGACACCCGCAGCCACGAATCCGACGGTGAGCGCGATCGCGAGCGCGGCGGCGGCCAGCGCCAGCGACGGCCGTGGCAACCGGAGCCTGCGTTGCCGGGAGGCGGCAGCGGGATCGTCGCTGGCAGCGGGATCGTCGGCGGCAGCGGGTTCGTCGGTAATGGGTTCGTCGGTAATGGGCTCGTCGACTACATCCGGCTCGTCGGGCCCGACGACCTCAGTGGCCTCGCTTGGTTCCGCAGCCGTGATCGGTGTCACGGTGGTCGGTGCGGATGCACCAGCGGCTGCGGCTTCCCTACGCAGGCGCAGCGCGCGGGCACGGGCGCGGGCTGCGGCGGCCAGTGCTTCGGCTTCAGCGGCCTCGGCTTCGGCCTCTTCGGCCAGGGCCAGCACGTCGTCGGGCGACGTCGGTGCGGCCGCGTCCTGTGGGTCGTCCCCGTCGTCGCCGCCGAGCGCCGACGAGGTTCGCTTGGGGGGCGCCATGCGACCTCCTGTCCTCTTCGTCAGGGCTGCACGAAATGAGAATGGCGTTTTCTTTTTCCGCTAGCGCCATGACCCTACCGGACGCCTCTGCACGTCGGTCGTGCCCACTCGCCTGCGGAAACGCTGTTTCCGATTCGTGCAGACGCTCAGCGCAGCAGGTCCTTGACGACCTTGCCCGTTGCGTTCGTGGGTAACTCGTCGAGGAACTGTACAGACCGCGGCACCTTGAATCCGGCCATTCGGCCGCGACTCCACTCGACGACGTCGTCGGCCGACAGCGGCGCTGCGCCGTCTCGCAGCACCACGAACGCCTTGCCGACCTGGCCGAGGCGCTCGTCGGGCACGCCGATCACCGCTGCCTGTGCGATGGCCGGATGCTCGAGCAGGAAGCCCTCGATCTCGGCGGGATAGGCGTTGAAGCCGCCGACGATGAACATGTCCTTCTTGCGGCCGACGATGCGCAGGCGGCCGGAATCGGTGAACTCGCCAAGGTCGCCAGTGTGTAGCCAGCCATCGGCGTCGATCGCCTCGGCGGTGGCCGCCGGATCGTCGAGATAACCCTGCATGACGCTGTAGCCACGGACCAGCACCTCGCGGTCGTCGGCCAGGCGGACCTCGACTCCGTCGCAAGGCGTACCCACCGTGGTGGCGATGTCGGTGAACGTATCGCCGGGTCGCGACAGCGTCGCCGTACCGCACTCCGTCAGCCCGTAGCCGGTGGCCAGGGTCTGGAAGGGGAGTTCGGTGTGCACGCGCCGGATCAGCTCGACCGGGATGTCGGACGCGCCCGTGACGCCGGCGCGCAAGGTGGCCAGCCTGGACTTGTCGGCCACCCCGAGCAGCGAGTGATACAGCGTCGGAGGGCCGGGCAGCATCGTGATGCGCTCGGCCTCGACGAGGTCGACCACGGCGTCGACGTCGAATACGGGTACGGGCAGGATCGTGGCACCACGGATGAGCGACGCGATGCACCCCGCCTTGTAGCCGAAGGTGTGGAAGAACGGGTTGACCGCGAGGTATCGATCGCCCTCGCGCAGGTCGGCGAGGTCGCACCATTCGGCGTACAGGCGCAGGGTCTGGGTGTGATTCATCATCACGCCCTTGGGCCTGCCGGTGGTGCCGGAGGTGTAGATGACGTCGGCGACGTCCCCGCCGTCCACCCGGCGCTCCAGCGGTGAGCCGCTGGCGAGGAAGTCGGACTTCAGGTCGATGGTCGGAACGTCGCAGGCGACATCGTCGTTCGGCCCCAGGGAGTAGTCCTGGCCGAGGAAGCCCGGCTGCACGAGGACGGCCTTGGCGCCGCTGCGCGACACCACGTCGGCCGCTTCGGAGGCCTTGAACCGGGTGTTCACCGGAACCAGGACTGCGCCTGCGGTCACGATGCCGAACGCGGCGACGATCCACTCGGCGGAGTTGGGGGCCCAGATCGCAACCCTGTCACCCTTGGCGACGCCCAGCTCGCCGAACGCACCCGCGGCGTTGCGGATGCGCTCGGCGAGCTGGACGAATGTCAGGCGCAGCGAACCGTCGACGACTGCCTCAGCGTCACCGAACCGGTCGGCTGAGCTGAGGACCATCTCGGGGATGGTCTGCCAGCGGCTGCTCACGGAGCGTGAACGTCAAGCAGTGATCAGGCGGGCGAGGTTGCCGCCCATGATCTTTGCCTGATCGTCGACCGAGAGGTGGTCGAGCGCAGTCACGTAGTGGGTCGGCTCGGCGAGGCCCTCCGGGTGCGGCCAGTCGGAGCCGTAGAGCACCTGGTCGACGCCGATCAGGTTGATCAGGTCGTCGATGCCCTCCTCGTAGAACGGGCTGACGTAGATGCGGTTCTTGATCTCTTCCATCGGGTTGCCCAGGAAGGCTTCCGGCGCCTTCTTGTAGACCTCGGACATCGAGTCCAGCAGCGGGAACATCCACTTCGACCCGGCCTCGACGATGCCGACCTTGAGCGTGGGGAACCGGAACAGCGCACCGTGGATCACCCAGGAGGCGACGGCGTCCTGGATCGGCCGCCACTCGTTGAGGATCGACATGGCGTTGGTCTGGAACGGCAGCATCTCCTGGGCGCCGCCGTCCCACTCCGAGGTGTAGCGCGAGTAGCCGCTGTCACTGGAGTGCATCCCGACGAAGACGTCGTACTCGACGCACTTCTGCCAGAACGGGTCGAACTCGGGCAGCGCGAAGGACCGCGGACCCCGGAATCCCGGCACCGGAGCGGGCCGGATGAGGATGGCGCGAGCGCCCCGCTTGACGGCCCAGTCCAGCTCCTCGATCGCCTTCTCGACGATGGGCAGCGTGATGACCGGCGTGGTGTAGATGCGGTTCTTGTAGTTGAAGCCCCAGACCTCGTGCAGCCACTCGTTGAGCGCGTGCACGATGACGTGGATGGCGACCGGATCGTCGGCCAACCGCTCCTCGATGAGGCTCGCCAGCGTGGGGAACATCAGCGAGCGGTCGAGGCCCAGCTCGTCCATCTTCTCCAGCCGCGGTGCGGGCTCGAAGAACGCGGGGATCGCCTTCATCGGCTCGCCGAACAGTTCGCGCTTGCTCTTGCCGTCCGGGTTGCCGAACTTGAAGTACTCCTCCCAGGCGCCTGGCCTGGCGACCACCGAGAAGGTGGGGTTCGGGATGTAGTTGCTGATCTGTCCGCGCAGCGCGATCTTCGTGCGACCGTTGATCTCGACGTACTGGACGACGTCCTTGTACTCCTTCGGCAGGAACTTGGTCAGCGCCTCCGGCGGCTCGTAGAGGTGGTTGTCCGCATCGAACAGCGGAAACGGAATGTCGACCCTGTGCGACAGTTGTCCCATTGGAAAACTCCTTATCGTCTCGCGAGAATCCTATTCTCATCTTAGGCCTGTGGCAATCCTCTTGCACCATTCGGGTGGAACCGGGTAACGCCGTTCCGCAGCACTCACGCCGAGATTCGGAGCCTCGGCGGCGTGCTGGGCCCCGCTCGTCGAACTCAGGTGGCGAGGCTCTGCCGGACCAGGAACTTCTGCACCTTGCCGCTCGCCGTCCGCGGGTAGACGTCGACCTCGTGCAGTTCCTCGGGCCACTTCTGCCGCGCCACCCCTGCCCTGTCGAAGTGGGCGCGCACTTCGTCGATGGACGGCAGTTGGCACCCCGGCTTGAGCCGCAGCACCGCGGCCGCCCGTTCGCCGAGGCGCCGATCGGGCGCTGCCACCACCACGGCCTCGGCCACCTGCGGCATCGCCAGGAGCACTTCCTCGACCTCGAGCGCGCTGATGTTCTCGCCCGCCCGGATGATGACGTCGGCCTTGCGGTCGGTGATCGTCAGGTACCCGTCGTCGTCGAGCACGCCGACGTCGCCGGTCCGGTACCAGCCGTCGTCGTCGAAGGCCGTCGCGGTCAGCTCGGGATCGGTGTAGCCGAGGCACAGGTCCGGCCCGCGGCTGAGGATCTCGCCCTCTTCGGTCAACCGGATCTCGACGCCCGGACGCGGGTTGCCGTCGGTGAAGAGTCGCTTGTCCTCGGGGGCATCGGGGCTCGATCCGGTGATCGATGGATGCTCGGTGCTGCCGTAGGAGCGGTAGACGAGCACGCCCCGGTCGCTGAGTCGCCGCGTGACGGCGGCGGGGACGGTGGACCCACCGAGCCCGGCGGTGGTGATGCGGGCCATGTGCTCGGGGGTGAAGTCGGGGTGGTCCATAAGACTGGTCAGGAAGTACGGCGGGCCGCCTCCGATGGACAGGCCGTCCGACAGCATCAACGCCAGCACCCGCCCCGGATCCCACACATCGCACAGGTCGATCGGCGCGCCCTCGAGCACCGGGATGAGGAATGCGCTGAGCATCCCGATGAAGTGCCCGACCGGCGTGGCTGTGAGTTGCCGACCGCGGTTCGGCGGGTAGTTGGCCAGCAGTTGGCGGGTCTCGCAGGTGAGGGTCTGGTGACTGTGGATGACCCCCTTGGGGTCCCGGGTGGTCCCCGAGGTGAAGGCGATCAGCGCGGGCCTTGCGGGATCGGTCGCGACGACGCCCCGCAGCGGCTCGTCGGCCAACAACCGTTCGAGGCCCTCGATGCGCTCGTCGCCGGATCCGTCATGACCGACCAGCGCCACGATGGGGACGTCGACACATAGATCGGGGTGGAACGTCATGCGGCCGAATCGTTCGGTGGAGACGAACACCTTGGGTTTCGCCGTCGCGAGGATGTGGCTCAGTTCCTTGCGGCCGTAGAAGTGCACGATCGGCACGACGACCGCGCCGAGCAGCGCGGCGGCCCAGAACACGACCGCCGCGTCCTTCCAGTTCGGCAGCTGCATGGCGATCACGTCGCCGGGGACGACGCCGCGCTGCCGGAGGCCGGCTGCGAGCCGCCGCGCCTCCGATTCGACCTCCGCGCACGTCCCGGAGTACGGGCGTACGTCCGAGTGCACGACGAAACCCGCGTCCGGCGCCGCGGCCAACCCGTCCGCGATGAGGTCACCCAGGGTTTCCGACGTCCACCACCCCTGCGCCTCGTAGTGTTCGACGAGCGCCTTCGGGATCTTTCGCATCGGTTTCCGCAACACCTTTACTGGGTCGGCTGCTCGGTCGGCTCGGACTTCGGAGATGTTATTCTCGCCCGCCGAGAATGCCAATCCCGCAGATGGAGAATGCCTTGGACGACAGTCGCATGGTCCACCTCGACGTCGACGATGGACTGGCCGTCATCACCATCGACAGGCCGCATGCGCGCAACGCGATCTCGTTGTCGACGATGGACCGGCTCGACGAGGCGCTCGACGGCGCGGCCGGTGCCCGCGCACTGGTGATCAAGGGGGCCGGGGACAAGGCATTCGTCTCCGGCGGCGACCTCAAGGAACTCGCCGCCCTACGCACGGAGGCAGACGCCTCGGCGATGGCGTGGCGGATGCGTACGGTGTGCGACCGCATCGCCGCCTTTCCGGGCCCCGTTCTCGCCGCGCTCAACGGCCACGCCCTCGGCGGCGGTGCCGAGGTGGCCGTCGCGGCCGACATCCGCCTTGCCGCCGACGACGTGAAGATCGGCTTCAACCAGGTCAGCCTCGAGATCATGCCCGCCTGGGGCGGCGCCGAGCGCCTCGCGGCCCTGGTCGGGAGGAGTCGTGCGCTGCTACTCGCCGGCACCGGCACGATCATGGACGCGGCCGAGGCCGAGCGCGTCGGACTCGTGCAGAAGGTGGTGCCCCGCGCCGCGTTCGAAGACGAATGGCGCAGCCTCGCCCGGAGGCTGGCTCACCGCGCCGCGGGCGAGGTGAAACGCGTCGTGGGCGGGGCGACGCCCGACGAGGCCGTCGCCGCCTTCGCCCGGCTGTGGGTCGACGACGCACACTGGGAGGCCGCGGACCGGGTGATGAACCGCGCCCGGTGATCGACTGCACAAACCACGTACCGTCATTGCGCCACAGACGAATTCGGACCAGGCCGACGCCACGCCGGCGGCCGCCGACCACCCGGGCGACACCTCCTCGGTCGCCGATCCCCTGGGCGCCGGACACAGCTGAGCCCGCCCCGCCATGAGTCTGATGGTGAAAAGGAACTCGGCGACAACGAATTTCGATCTAGGTGCAGCCGATCACGAAATACCCTGATAGGCTCATTTTACGAGCGTCTCTTCATTGACGTTCGATGAAAACCAGGAAAGTAGAAAATCGTATGACGCAGGGCACCGTAAAGTGGTTCAACGCCGAAAAGGGCTTCGGCTTCATCACGCCTGATGGCGCGAGCGAAGACGTTTTCGTCCACCACTCGGAGATCCAGGTCCAGGGTTACCGCACCCTGGACGAGAACCAGCGCGTTGAGTTCGAAATCAACCCGGGCGCCAAGGGGCCGCAGGCCGTTGGCGTGAAGGCGCTGTAACACAAGCTTCGAACACGTTCTGCGCTGCGAGCGGACGTCCTCTCCGGAGGGCTTCTGCACGCAGCGCAGAATTTTTTTGTCTGCCTGCCTCACACTCCGGTCCGCTTGTCGGCGAAGTCGCGCGACGCGATGCTCATCATCTCGACCAGTGAGCGCCGGTCGATGGTCCAGATCTGCGAGGCCACCGCCCGGTTGTTCTCCCCCACGACGTGCACCGGGCCGTTGCCCACGTTCTCGACGATCTCGCGCGCCACGGCCTCCGACGTCATGTGCGCGTTCGGGTCGTACTCGACGCCCATGCGCGCCAGGGCGGGCGTGTAGGTCATCCCGAGCGGAGTGCAGCACACGTCGACGCCGTGCGGCCCGAGTTCGGCCCACAGCCCCTCGGCGAAGTTGTGCTGGAACGCCTTGACCCCGGAGTACATCGCCAAGGTGGCCGACCCCGCAACGCAGGCCAGCGACGCGACCAGGACGATCCCGCCGCGACCGCGGTCGCGCATTGCCGGACCGAACTCCCGGACCAGCGCGACCGGACCGACGCAGTCGAGTTTGATCTGGTCGAGCGAGTACTCGTAGGAATTGTCGAGGAACGGCGACGTGCGGTCCGAGGCTCCGGCGTTGTAGACGAGCAGGCCGACGTCGAGACCGGCGCACACGGCGGCCACCTGCTCGGCGACGTCGTCGACCGTGAGGTCCAGGGCAAGGCAGCGCACCTCGACGCCGTGACGGTGCCGCACGTCGGCGGCCACCTGCTCGAGCAGGGCCGCGTTGCGCGCAATGAGCACGAGATCGATTCCTCGAGAGGCGAGTTCGTCGGCCACGTAGGCACCGATGCCCTCGGAGGCACCGGCGATCACGGCGCAGGGGCCGTAGCGCTCGGCGAACTCACCCACGACCGGCACCCTCGGCGGTCGCCGCGCCGGCGCGGGCTCCCCCGGTCAGCATGCGAGCCATGTGCGTCGAGCGATCACGGATGCGCCAGCCGTCGGGTCTCCGGACGAAGACGTCCTGGTAGTGGCCCACGACGTCGATCCAATTGTCCGGGTCGCCCGGGGTGAGCAGCAGCACGGCGTGGACGTAGGACCGCACGGTCGCCTCGTCGCCGTCGACGTCGATCGCGAAGTTGGACAGCCGGTGGTACGTCGGCCCCATCGAACCGTGCAGTTGCTCCATCAACTCGGTGAACGCGTCGGGATCGGTGAACGTACCGACCTCGGCGTAGTCGACGTGCACCTCGTCGGCCCAGCAGGTCCGGAACAGCGCCCAGGCCTTCGAGTCGATGCCCGTCGCATAGCGGATGAGAACGTCGCTGATCTGTGCCTTGTCTGGGTCCACGAATCGACGTTAGTTCATTTCGCCCCACCGTGGTGAACGGCGTTCTAAAATTCGGAAATGATGTTTCCATGCGGGTCGCGGCGCGTCGCCACCCCCAGGGCAGCGGCGAGGATCCTGCTGGTCCCGGCCCTGCTGGCGGCCGGCTGGGTCACGGCGGCACCGGCAGCCGCCGAGGGACCGGTGCTGCACCACGTGAAGTACACGGTATTCAGCGAACAGCCGTACGCCGGCGCCGAGATCTACTACCGGGACGTAGACCCGCCCAACTTCGCCGACTACAGCCACAACCCGTACCAATACAGCCCGAACGTCGAGGCCGACCTCGGACCGGATCAGATGTGGACGCTAGACGTCATGCTCGCCAACCCCGATCAGTGGGCCATGGTCACCGTGTCGAGCCTCGATTCGCCACAGCGACCGAACTTCCACTGCGTCCTCGCCGTCGACGGTCAGGTCGTGGCCACCAATCAGGGACCGAAGGGCGCGCTCTGCTCGGTGCGCCTCTGGTGATGCCGCGGGCGGGCGGGTCAGGCGGACGCCGAGACGTCGGTCACCACGCGATCGCCCTCCAGCTTGCGCAGCCACTCCTCACAGAACCCGATCATCTCGTCGTGCCCGAACGACACGCCGAGCGAGCGCTCCACCGCGAGCACCCGCGAGACGCTCGTCGCGAACACCGCCCAGACCACCGGCGGCACGTCCGTGGTCTCGTACCCATAGCGGCGCAGGGTCGCCGTCATCGCCTCGACCTGCTGTTCCCTGAACCGGTCGGCGTACACCGCGATCTCCGCCCGCAACGCCTTGCGGTGATTGGCCAAACCCATGAACTCCATGGTCAGCCGCGCGAACTGCGGGTCGCTGCCGAAGTCCCACATCGCCCACAGCGGCTGATCCGACTTCATCGCCTCGGCGTGCACCTCGAGTCCGAGCTTCGACATCCGGCGAAAGACCTCGATGAACAGGTCGTCCATGGTCCGGAAGTAGTAGTGCACCAGCTGGGGCTTGAGCCCGGCCCGTTCGGCCACCCGGCGCGACGTCACCGCGGCGTAGCCGTCCTCGAGCATGAGTTGCTCGGCAGCATCGAGCAACACTCCCCGATTCTTGGCGTCGGGCCCGCCGATCCTCCGGTCGGATGCCATGCCACCACTTCCTTCTCATCGCGCGGTCGTGCCGTGAGTCCGCAAGCAGATCGTAGACGTCGGACGGCGCCGCAACCTTGACCGCGACCATACGTCATGCTAAGCAGGTGCTCAGCACTTTCAGCCCAGATCGCGCCGCCGTCTCGGCGGCTCACGTCCCGTCGTCGCATCGACGTGACGGCACCGGAAGGAATCCCCCGAGATGACAGCCGATTTCGACACCGTCGACTACTTCACCGATCAGTCTCTGATTCCTGATCCGCACCCGTACTTCGACCACCTGCGCAGCAAGTGCCCGGTGGTCAAGGAGCCCAACTACGGCGTGCTCGCCATCACGGGATACGACGAGGCCGGCCAGGTGCTCAAGGACACCGAGACGTTCTCGTCGTGCATCGCGGTGGCGGGCCCGTTCCCGCCGTTGCCGTTCACGCCCGAGGGCGACGACATCTCCGCGCAGATCAGCGCGCACCGGTCGCAGATGCCGATGTTCGAGCACATGGTCACCATGGATCCGCCCGACCACACGAACGCCCGTTCCCTGCTCAATCGGCTCCTGACCCCGCGCCGGCTCAAGGAGAACGAAGACTTCATGTGGCGGCTCGCCGATGACTGCCTCGACGACTTCGTCGGCAACGGCAGTTGTGAGTTTCTCAGCGCCTACGCAAAGCCGTTCTCGCTCTTGGTGATCGCCGACATGCTCGGTGTCCCGCAGGAAGACCACGAGGAGTTCCGCGTCGTGTTGGGCGCGCCGCGGCCCGGAGCGCAGGTCGGTTCCCTCGACGGCGACCTGGTCGGCCTGAACCCGCTGGCGTGGCTCGACGACAAGTTCGTCGGCTATCTCGAGGATCGACGCGAGTCGCCCCGCGACGACGTGCTCACAGCACTGGCCACGGCCAACTACCCCGATGGCTCCGTCCCGCCGGTCCTCGAGGTGGCCCGCTCGGCCACGTTCCTCTTCGCCGCCGGGCAGGAGACCACTACCAAGCTGCTGTCGGCGGCCATGCGGGTGATCGGTGATCAACCCGAGGTGCAGGACGCCCTGCGCGCGGACCGCAGCCGGATCCCGGTGTTCGTCGAAGAGGCGCTGCGCATGGATGCTCCCGTCAAGAGCCAGTTCCGCTTGGCCAAGAAGAACACGAAGATCGGCGACATGGACGTGCCTGCCGGCACCACCGTGATGGTGTGCCCGGGTGCGGTGAACCGCGACCCGGCGCGCTTCGAGAACCCGCACGAGTTCGACCTCGATCGCAAGAACGTTCGCGAGCACATCGCGTTCGGTCGCGGCGTGCACAGCTGCCCCGGCGGCCCGTTGGCCCGCGTCGAGGGCCGTGTGTCGATGGAACGCATCCTGGATCGCATGGGCGACATCAGGATCGACGACGAGAAGCACGGGCCCGCGGGTAGCCGCAGCTACGACTACGAGCCGACGTTCATCCTCCGCGGGCTGACGCAGATCAACATTCAGTTCACCCCGCTCGACTGAATTCGGTTGACCCGGTTGGGGAAAACTCCGCGACTGTGGATGCGTGGCCGATAAGCTCGGACTGTCCGAGCACGCACGAGAACGGGAGACGGCCGTGGCCTCACATCCGAACGTGGCGGCGTCGGCCGTCGGCGCTGCGCTGGTGACCGCAGCGACGGTTTTCGCCCCGAGTTCCCACGCTGCCGCCGAGATGCGAATCGGCAATTACGAAGTCGCGAACAACCGTTGGAACGACCACTCGTTCGTCTGGTCGGTCGCGCATTCGTGCGGTGCACCCGACTGCGCCACGTACTTCGAGGATCCGATACTCGCGCCGGAGACCACCAACCTCAACGTGATTGCCATCCCGCGACCGTTGAAGAGTCAGCGGTATCAGAACACGGCGTTCTACGACAACGGTCGGTACACGTTGACCGTGGACGTCATCGACGGGGTGCGCTGCATCGGCTACAACCTGCCGTCGCACGACGTCTATTCGTGGGACGCCGTGTCACTCGCCGGCACCATCGTGTCCACGTACGACGCGGGCTGCTACGGCGCACCGGGCGGTACGAGCACGTACACCTTCTCGCTCGTCAAGATGTAGTTGCCGAGGCCGTGGGGCGGCGACCCTCAGATGTCGCCGCGCGTCCAGGTGCTCGCGCCGGAGCGCGCATCGCAAGACAGGAACAAACCGTCGGGTGCCTGGGCCATTTCGCCGTCGCGACCGGAACAGTTGCTGCCCTCGATCTTCACCCCGCGCAGTTCGGTGGAGCGGAACCAGCGTGGCCCCTTGCGCCGCGGCGAACCACAGAACACCACGCGGCCCCACGACGTCACGCCGAACACGTAGTACGTGGTGTTCGTGCAAGGCGCGCCGAGCACGGCGCCGGGCTGTATCCCGGGGACACAGGACGGCTCATTGCATTCCGCGATGGGAGCAGGCGGCGCGGGTGGTTCGGCCGTGACCACGGGCGCGGTGATCAGGCCGGCGGCCAGTAAGCCGGTAGCTGCAGCCACGACGAGACGCACGGAACTCATTCTCGCACAACGGAGAGCGATCTTCTCCGCTTCGCAGAAGATGCCTGATTCGACGCACCGGCGCCATTCGGAACGCGGGGGTGACGACGGCGGGAAACGCAACGTCGAGCACTGCGGGAAATGTTAATCTGCTTGGGAGAATGCCGTTTCCGCGGCAGCCGGGCCCCACCGACACCGGGGCATGCACACACCGAGGAGCGAGTCGTGGGCTCAGCGAAGACGATCTCGAGCGCAGCAGTGCTCGCCACCGCCATGACCGTCCTCGGCACCGCGCCACACGCCACCGCCGAGTACGAGCAGTACGCGATGAACGGGACGTTCTCCGTCGTGTCCAACGGTGAGTGGGCCAGGACGAACGACCGCTACCAGGACGAACCGTCGGTGCACAGCACCTGGACGGTGAATACCGTCTGTACGAACGCGATCACGTGCTCGGGCACGGTGACCAGCAGCCTGGGGTGGACCGAGGACGTCTATACCAACATCGGCAACCTCTGGTACGTCAAGCACTTCGTCCCCGACTGGATTCCGTGCCCCGACGGCACCCGCGCCCCAGGTCTTCAGGTGTACAGGTTCTACCCCGCTACGGACGAGGGCATGGTGCAACGCCCCTCGGATCTGTGGATCGGAGAGGACGAGACCACCGGCATGAGCGGCAACTGCGGCCGCAACCGCTCTCTAGTGCTGAGACTGCCCGTCAAGATCTCCAAGATCAGCTGACGCGGCGCGCCGCTGCTTTCAGCGAATCTAGTGAAGCAGCAGGTCCTTCCACGTCTTGGCGAGCGGCTCGTCGGCCACCAGGTTCGTCACCTGGTACACCTTGCCATCGGACCCGACGTACTCCCCCGTGCGCGGGTTGTATTGTGCCAGTGCGACGCTCGGCTTGCCACTGCCGGACTCGGCACCACCGAAGGCGCTGGGCGCGGCGGGCACCGCACCGCCGGCCGGCACCGGCGCGAGCCCCAGAGGGCCTGGAGCAGGCCCGGGTGCGAGCGGTGCGGGGGCTGGTGCGTCGGGCACGGCCAACGGCGCACCGGGCGCTGCTTCGGGTGCCGGTCCTGGCGGCGGACCCAGCGGTGCGATCGGTTGGCCGTTGAGGGAGTTGCCCGGCGGTGGCGCAGGCGCGACAGCGGTGGTGATGGGCGCCTCCAGCGGCGACACCGGGGCGCCGATCGGCGGCCCCGCGTTGGGCATCGTGCCGGCCGGTACCGCACCCGGCGGTAGGGGCGTCCCACCGATCGGTGCGTGGATGTCGTCGCTCAGCGTCGTGCGATCGTCGATCGGGATGCCCTGGGCGATCAGGCTGGGGTCGATCGGGTACGGCCCGGTCGCGTGCTGACGCATCGCCAACGGGACGAACGGCTTGTCGCTGTTGCAGATCTGGACCGTCGGTGCGCGCTTGCCCGGCTTGCGAATGCAGGGAAAGTTCCGCAGGCCGCGGACCGCGATCGGCGAATCCTGGGGCAGCTTGCAGTAGATGCCGTCCGGGGTGTCGATGTCCGACTCGTCGGCCGGTGACCGCCACGACGACGGCGGGAGGAACCCGACCGTGCAGGCCGGCGGATCACTCACGGTCGCGGCGAAGTCACCGCGCGCCGTGCCCGTCGAGTCGGACGTGACCGAATAACCCTGCTGCTGCGCGATGTACGGCGGGAGCAGCACGAGCAGCTGTTCCAGCGACGCGTTGTAGGTCATCAGGATCTCGCTCACGGTCCCGAGGTTCGCGAGCAGGACCGGCAACGTCGGCTTGAGTTGATTCAGCAGACCCGTCGTCTCGTCGACGAAGCTCGGAAACCCTTGCAGCACCCTGCGGAACTGGGGGTCGCTGGCCTGCAGCTGTCCGGTGAACCCGGCCAGGCTGCGCGCCCACGTGCGGATCGAATCGGAGGTGGCCGCTTGGCCCTCCAGCAGCGGACGGGTGTCGTCGGCCAGCATCCGGGTCTGGTCGGCGACGCCGTTGAGGTCGCGGCTCAGCGTCGCACCGGAGTCCAGCAGCGAGCCGAAGTCGAATTCCGCACCGTCGAACCCCTTGTAGGTCTCGTCGAGGAGATCCCCGAGCCGGTCCTTGGGGAAGGAGTCGACGAGCTTGCTGACCCGGTCCAGGACCGGGCCCACCGGAGCCGGAATCGTCGTGTCCCCCACCGCGATCACGGACCCGTTCTCGAGGTACGGCCCGGAGTCGGTGCGCGGTCGCAGGTCGACGTACTGCTCACCGACCGCCGAGACGCTTCGGACCTCAGCCTGCAGGTCGATGGGGATCTTGGGCGAGGTGTCGAGCGACATCGTCGCCTCCGCGCCGGTCGGCGTGACGCGCACGTCGGTCACCTTGCCCACCTCGACGCCGCGGTAGGTCACGTTGCTGAACCGGTAGAGCCCACCAGAGGACGGCAACTGCAGCTTCACCTCGTACTTGCCGATGCCCAGGAAGGTGGGCACCTGCACGTAGTTGATGGCCATCACCGTCACGCCGACGAGGCCCACGATCGTGAAGATCGCCAGCTGGATCTTGATGAACCTGGTGAGCATCAGTTGCCTCCCGCTGCGGGCCCGTAGGGGCCCGCGAAGATCGGATCACCGGGTGCCGGCGGAGGATCGGCCTCCGCTGCGCCGGAGTTCGATTGCGGGACGACGGGAAGCACCGGCCCGCTGACGGGTGGGAGCGGCGGCGGGGCCGCAGGCAGGGCACCCGGGCCCGGCTGGCTGCGGTCGGCTCCCGGGGGGTCGGCCTGCAGACCTGCCGTCGGCGGATTACCCGGCAGCGCGGACAGCGGCCCGCCCGGTGGCGGCGGCCGCAGGGGCCGGCCCATCGGGTCGTAGGTGTAGCGCTGGAAGTACGGCTCACCCGGCAGCGGCACGAGGTCGCGGCCTTCCTGTCCTGCCCTCGACCCGAGGAAGATGGACTTGCGCAGGCGCGGGCCGGAGATGTCGACCGTAGCGAACAGGTTGATGAAGTCGCCGCGCACGGCACGGTCGATCAGGTTCTGGCCGTACGGGAACACCGTCGCGTACGCCAGGCTGGCGTCGATGTCCGGACCGACGTCGGCGAGGGCCTGGATCGTCGGCTGCAGGCCCTCGAGGTTCTTCACGAGGTCGTCCTGAGTGTCGTTGACCAGCCGGGTGGCGGTGTTGCTGAACGTGCCGAGCTTGTCGAGCGCGGTGGTGAGCTGCGGACGTTCCCTGTCCAGCACTTCTAGGGCACGCGGGATGCGTTGCAGCGCAGCGGTGATCACCTCGCGTCGGCCGGCGAACGTGGACGCGACGCGGTTGAGCGCATCGATCGTGGCCACCAGGCTCTGGCGCTGCTGGTCGAGGGTGCCGATGAACGCGTCGAGTTCGGTGAGCAGGCTTCGGAAGTCCTCCTCGCGGCCGGACAGCGCCTCGTTGAACGTGTGCACCACGTCGCCGATCTGCCCGAGCCCGCCGGCGTTGACCACCACCGACAGCGACGACAGCGTCTCCTCGGTCGTCGGGTACGTCGACGAGTCGTTGAGCGTGATCGTGGCGCCGGGCGCTAGCTTGCCCTCCGGCTTCTGGCCCAGCGGCGGATCGAGGGCCAGGTGCATGGAACCCAGCAGGCTGGTCTGCCCCACGCTGGCCACGGCATTGGCCGGTACCGCGACGTCGGGCTTGACCGAGATCTCCACGTTGGCGTGCCAGTCCTGGACATCCATCTTGCCGACGCTGCCGACGACGACGTCGTCGATCAACACGGGCGAATTCGACTCCAGCGTCGACACGTTCGCGATCTGGACGTGGTAGGTCACGGCGTCGGAGCCACGGCCCACCGCACCCGGCAGGGGCAGCGAGTTGACGCCCTGGAAGGCGCACCCGCTGGCGGTGACGATCACGCACGTGCCGGCGGCCAAGGCGCGTCCGAGCGCTCCTCGCGTCATGACGGTGGCATCCCTTCAGCAGGTAGCAGCGGTCCCGGGGCCGGGCCGGGGGCGGGGTGCGTGGCCTCGGCGGGCAGCAGCATGCCGGGCAGGCTCGGCGTGCCGGGCTCGACGGGCGCCGCCGGTGCGGGTGCGCCCGGCAGCGGCGGACCGATCCGCGGCGGGTCCGTCGGCACCGGGGCACCGGGATAGAGCGCGGGGAACGGAGCCAGTGGCGTTCGCTCGTTGACCGGCAACGGCACCCCGGGGGGTCCCATGCCGGGCGGCGGCGGGACGTCGCCGTCGAGACCGGTGTACGCCGAGACCGCCGGGGGGATCTCCGGCGGCACCTGGGCCTCACCGCTGCCGCCGGGCGCCAGCTTCGGATCGGCGTAGATGATGTTCTCCGGGCTGGCGGACTTGGCCAGGTACGGGTTGATCGGAATCGGAATGTAGTTGAGGTTCAGCAACCGCAGGGCCGGTCCGAGGTAGTCGTTGCAGAGCTTGGCGGTCTCGGGCGCCGTGGTGTTCTGCGTCGCGCCGATCATGCCGCAGACGAATTGCATGGGGCTGGCCAAGTTGGGGATCGAGAAGCCGCCGCGCACCGCCCCGATGTCGGGATCGTAGATGTTGTAGGCGTTTCCGAACGCGTTCGGCGTGATGTGCAGCACCTGCTCGAAGTCGTCCTTGACGTCGACCAGGGTCTGAGTGACCTGCGCCAGCCCCTGCAACTGCTCGGCGGTCTGGTCGCGGGTGCCCGAGATGAATCGCTTCACCTCGTCGGTGGCCACCGAGAGATTGGACAGTGCGGCGTCCAGATCGGACTTGCTGCCGTCGAGCACGCTCGACAGCGTGGCGAGCCGGTTGTTCAGCGACACGATCTGCTCGTTGCTCGCGCGCAGGGCGCCGATGAACACCTGCAGGTTCTTGATGATGCCCACGAAGTCGCCACTGCCCTCGGCAAGGGTGCGGCCGACGCCGGACAGCTGCGCGAGCGTCTGCCGGAGCTTCTCGCCATTGCCGTCGAGGGCGTTCGCCGCGCTGTCGATGAACCGGCCGACCGACGTCGTCGTCGTGTCACTGGCCGGTCCGAGATCGGTTGCGAGACGCTCGAGTTGCTGCTTGACCTCGTCCCACTCGACGGGAACGGCAGTGCGCTCCTGCGGGATCACGGCGCCATCGGCCATCTTCTCGCCGCCGTCGGACTCGCGGTACGCGGGCGTCAGCTGAACGTAGCGGGCGGCGACCAGGTTTTGGGCGACGATCACGGCCGACGCATCGGCGGGGACGGACACGCCGTCGTCGACGGACATCACCATCTTGGTCTGGGTGCCCATCGGTTCGATCGAGTCGATCTTGCCGACCTTCACCCCTGCCACCCGCACGTCGTCACCCACGTAGATGGCCGTCGCGGTCGGGAAGTAGGCGGTGATCTCGTTGGGACCGAAGAACATCGCGCGCACCGCGAGGAAGCCGCCCCCGATCAACGCGATCACCAGCGCGGCAGCGACCGTGGGCACGATCCACTTCCGGGAACGGGCCATCATCGTGAGCCTCCGGGTATGGCGTTGTACGGCAGCGGCAACTCGGCGCGAGGTCCGGTTTCCGGCGTAGTGGGTGGCACCCCGGCGCCGAATGCGCCGCGGCGGAACCCGAATGCATAGTCCAGGAAGGGTTGCAGCAGCTGTGCCGGCTGGAAGTTGGGCACGTACGCGGTGTAGTACGCACCGCTGGAGACGGCCTCGCTCAGGATGCCCTGGTACTTGGCTGCGCCCGGGATGGCCTTCGCGAGGTTGTCGCGGTTGCGCACCAGCACTTCGTTGACCTTGTTGAGTCGCTCCAGCGTGGGCGCGAGTTCGGCTTCGTTGTCCTTGACCAGCCCGACCAGCTGCTGGGACACCGCGGAGGTGTTGGCCAGCAGGTCCACGATCGCCTGACGGCGTTCCACCAGGACCGCCAACAGGTCGTTGGCGTTGAGGATGAGGCTGTTCACCTGCTGGCTGCGCTCGGAGAGGATTCCGGTGACGTTCGACGCCGACTCGAGCAGGGCGCCCAGAGTCTCGTTGCGGCTGTTGAGCGATTGGGACAGGCGGCTGAGTCCGTCGAAGGTGGGACCGAGCTGCGGGGCGATCTCGTCGAGGGTCTGCGACAGCGTGTCGAGCGACTGGTTGAGCTGTGCCGTGTCGGTACCCGCGGTGTTCGTGGTCAATTCGCCGACCGCGTCGCTCAGCGAGTACGGCGAGGAGGTACGGGTCACCGGGATGACCTCGGTGCGGTTCAAGGCGCCGTCACCCGCCGACTCCAGCGTGAGAACCCGTTCGCCCAACAGCGTTCCGGTCTTGATCAGCGCCGAGGTCTGCGAGCCGAGCGGGTATCTGCTGTCGACCGTGAACCGCACCAGCGCCTGGCCGTCGTCGAGTCCCACCTCGGTGACGGCGCCGACCTTGATGCCGGACAGCGTCACGTCGTTGCCGACCGTGATGCCGCCTGCCTCCTCGAACAGGGCTTGGTACTGCAGCGACGTGGCGTACGCCAGCAGCCGCTCGGGCTGCAGGCCCACGGCGATGATCAGGATCGCGAGCACGACGCCCATGAACCCTGCACGCGCGAGTTGCGCTCCTCGGTATTTGAGCATTACGGCTCAGCGCACCTTCCGTTTTCCTGCTTCACGAAGGGGAACAGCGACGCTCTGCCCTGCAGGTCCGTCACGCGGATCGAGAGTTCGCAGATGTAGTACTGCACGAACCCGCCGTAGGCGCCGATGCGCGCGAGCTTGCGGTAGTTCTTCGGCGCGTTCTGCAGAGCGCCGTCGAGGAATCCCTTGCCGCTCTCCAGGTTGGGCGCGAGGCGGTTGAGCTCGTCGACGCTGCCCGCCAGCGGGGGTCGCGCCTGGGTCAACAGGTCGGCGATCGAGGCGGTGCCGTTGTCGAGCGCGGTGATGGCCGTGCCGATCGGGTCCCGGTCGGCCGACAGGCCGGCGATCAGCTTCTCGAGCCGGTCGATCGCGCCCGCGAACTGGTCGCCGTCCTTCGAGATCACCTGCAACGTCTCGTTGAGGTTGTCGATCAACTGCTCGACGGTCTCGTTGTCGTCGGCCAGCGTGCTCGAGAACGACGACGTCTTGGCCAGCAGCGAGTTGATCGTCGACCCCTCGCCCTGGAACACCTGCACCAGGGAGGCGGTGAGCGCGTTGACGTCTTGCGGGTTGAGACCCTGCACGACCGGCTTCAGTCCGCTCAGCAGCAGATCGAGGTCCAGCGCGGGTTCGGTCCGGTCGATGGGGATGCGGGCGCCGGGCGGCATGAGCTTGGTCGAGCCCGGGCCGTCGATGAGGTCGACGTAGCGATCGCCGGTCAGGTTCAGGTAGCGGATGGCAGCCCGGGTTCCGGTGGTGAGCTTGATCTTCTCGTCGGCGTCGAACTCGACCAGGACGTTGCGGTCCGGCTCCAGCGCCACGTCGGTGACCGTGCCGACCCGGATGCCGGCCACGCGGACGGTGTCACCGACGGCGAGCCGAGATGCGTTGGAGAACACCGCCGAATAGCCGTTGGTGGAGCCGGTCCGGTACTGCCCGAAGGTGAAGAAAAGGAATACCGTCAGCAGCGTCATCACGGTCGCGAAGATGCCGAACTTGATGATCATGCTGCGGCCGCCGGTCATCCGGGCATCCCGATCTGTGCGCTGTTGCGGGGCGGGCCCTGCACGGGTCCGAACAATGCCTGCTTGAGTGCATCGGAGTTCAGCAGGACGCCCTGGTTGCCGTACTTCCAGGGGTTCGCGCCGATGTCGGTGACTAGGAACGGCGGTCGCTTCCCGTTCGGGACGGCGGGCAGCATCTGGTCCTTGCACGACGAGCCGCTCTTGGCCGCCACGATGGGCAGATCCTCGGGGTAGCGGTAGCGCTCTACGCCGAGGGTGAAGCTCGCCGACACGTCGACGCCGGGGCGGTCGGGTGGGGGCGAGTGCACGAACACGTTGAGGGCCTGGATGCCGCAGCGCAGGTTGTCGCTGTACTGGCTCAGTTTCTCGGTGGTGGGCACGAGCATCCGCAGGACGTCGGTCAGCGGTTGACGGTTGGTGCCGACGACGTCGTTTCCGGTGTCCGCCAATCCGATTGCGCTGACCAGGAACCGGTCCAGGTTGTCCTCCTGGTCGACCAGGGTGTCGCCCACCTTGGTGGTGCTGTCGAGGATGTTCACCAGGTCGGGCGCCGCGTCGGCGTAGGCGTTCAGCGCCACCGGGGCGACCTCCAGATCGCGCGCGATGTTGCCCAGGCTGGGGTTGATGCTCTTGAAGAACGCGTTGAAGTCCGTCACCGTCTGACCGAACTTCTCGCCGCGACCGTTGAGAGCGCCGGAGATGGCGGCCAGGGTTTCGTTCAGCTGCACCGGATCGATGGACTTGAGCACCGAAGTCAGTTGCTGGAACAGGGTATTCGTCTCGACGGTGACGTGCTGGGCGTCGAGCTGCTGCCCCTTGGCCAACGGTGTCGACGACGGGTCGGCCGGTGCGACGAGTTCGACGGACTTCGCGCCGAACACCGTCGTCGACGCGAGGTTGACGTCCACGTTGGCCGGGATGTACTGCAGTTGCTTGGGATCCATCGCGAGGTGCAGCACGGCGGTGCCGTCCGGGCGGTTCTCGATGCGCTCGACCTGCCCTACCTGGACGCCCCGCATCTTGACCTTGGCCTCTGGGTTCATCACCAGCCCGGCACGCTCGGACACCACGGTGACCGGCACCGTCGTCCCGAACCCGCCGCGGAACATGCCGATCGAGAACACCACGATCGCGACGATGGCGATCACCATTCCCAGACCCGCCAGGGGGCGGACGACTGAGCTGGACACCGTTGTCCTCCTATCCCGACAGGTTGAAGTTGCCGTTGGAGCCGTACACGGCCAGGGACACCAGCAGCGTCACCGACACCACCACGATCAGCGAGGTGCGCACTGCGTTGCCGACTGCGACACCGACGCCGGAGGGCCCGCCGGTGGCGAAGTAGCCGTAGTAGGTGTGGATCAGCAGGATGGTCAGTGCCATGAGCAGCGCCTGCAGGAACGACCACAGCAGGTCGATCGGGTTCAGGAACGTGTTGAAGTAGTGGTCGTAGAGGCCGCCGGACTGCCCGAACAGCACGACGGTCGTGAACCGGCTGGCGACGAACGACAGGATCACGGCCACCGAGTACAGCGGGGTGATGGCGATCATCCCGGCGACCAATCGGGTCGACACCAGGTACTCGACCGGCGGGATGCCCATCGACTCCAGCGCGTCGATCTCCTCGTTGATCCGCATGGCGCCCAGCTGCGCGGTGACGCCGGCACCGAACGTAGCGGCCAGCCCGATGCCTGCGATCACGGGCGCCGCGATGCGTACGTTGATGAACGCCGAGAGGAAGCCGGTGAGCGCCTCGATGCCGATGTTGCCCAGTGAGCTGTAGCCCTGGACTGCCAGCGTGCCGCCGGTGGCCAGGGTGAGGAATCCGACGATCACCAGCGTGCCGCCAATCATCGCCAACACTCCGGCGCCCATCGAGATCTCGGCGATCAGCCGGATGATCTCCTTGCGGAAGTGGGTCGCGGCGTGCGGTGTGCCGCCGATGGCGCGGCCGAAGAACAGCGTCTGATCACCGATGCGGCCCAAGACGTCGATGGGCCGCGATGCGGTGCGGAACGCGCGCGGATAGGTGCCGCGCAGGACTTGCAGAGTGCCCACCCGTCTATCCCGTCGTCAACTGGATGCCGATGGCCGTGACGACCACGTTGATCACGAACAGCGCCATGAAGGCGAACACGACCGTCTCGTTGACGGCGTTGCCGACGGCCTTGGCGCCGCCGCCGGTGATGGTCAGACCGCGGTAGCACGCCACCAGCCCGGCGATGAGGCCGAACAGGGCTGCCTTGACGCAGGAGATGATGACCTCGGGAACGCCGGTCAGCAGCGTGATGCCCGCGGCGAACGCACCGGGGTTGACGTCCTGGACGAAGACCGAGAAGAAGTAGCCGCCCAGGATGCCGATGATGACCACCAGGCTGTTGAGCAGCAGCGCCACCAGCCCGGACGCGAGTACACGGGGGGTCACCAGCCGCTGCACGGGGTTGATGCCGAGCACTTCGAGTGCGTCGATCTCTTCGCGGATCGTGCGCGATCCGAGGTCCGCGCACATCGCGGTCGCGCCGGCCCCGGCGACGATCAGCACCGTCACCACCGGACCGACCTGGGTCACCGCACCGAAGGCCGCCCCCGCTCCGGACAGGTCGGCCGCGCCGAGTTCGCGCAGCAGGATGTTCAGGGTGAAGCTCACCAGCACGGTGAACGGAATCGCCACCAGGAGCGTGGGGGCCAGCGAGACCCGGGCCACGAACCACGACTGCTCGAGGAACTCGCGCCACTGGAACGGCCGCACGAAGATGAACCTGAACGCGTCCACGCCCATCGAGAACAGGCCGCCGACGGCCTGCATCGGTCCCGCGAAGCCCTTGGGCAGCGAGATCCCGGGCGACCAGCGCTCCGGTCCCTTAATCGCCATTGGCCCCTGGTCCCTCCGAGATAGTCACGGCCGGTGCGGCTGTTGGGCCGTCAGTGTTGTGCGCCAGTGCGATTCGGGCACCACCGATCCGATCGGCGGCGTCGCCTGGCAGCTGTTCAACCAACTCGACGCACTGTGCCACACCAATGCCACCCCGCGGGTGGCGTTTGACGTTTAAAGACCCACCGGGTTTCATGGCAAACACCTTCCGAGACTGGCGGTCTCGTTGGCGAAGGGGGTCGCGGCGGCGTGGAACTGGCCGGCGGCGGGCGGTCGCGGGCGGGTCGACGGGCGGTCCGATCGGGTCTCCGTACACGTCGACGAGACGTCGAGGGTGCAGCAGGCAAGCGGTGCCGTGCCAACGACCCGAACTACGCCCAGGGCCCCGTTCCCGACGGTCACATCGCTCGACTCGCACTGCGTGAGAACGCAACCCAAGAACCCGATGCGCCGGGCCGGCTGCCGCCGACGAGCGAGGAATCGGTCGGCGACGTCTCCTTCAGCCAGTACCGGAACCACGTCCACGGTCGGATTCGTGGCTTCAGGACGCGCGGCGCCGGGCCCCCGACCCGGTGTCGACCTCGGCCCAGCGCCCGCGCCGGCCGCAGCGGGGGAATCGTTCGCCACGGCAACCATCGCGCCCGGCCCGGCGGGCGTCGTCGACCAGGACAGATGTCGCCGATCGTGTAACGCGTGCCGGCCGGCCCCGGTGGGTCGCCGATGCGAGGGCTCGGGGCCCAGCCGCGCGGTCTGCAGCTGCAACGAACGCATCCTCGAATCTCGTCTCGTCGGAACTATGGGCTCTCGAAATGGACCATTGCGGAGGTCATGTGACCACGCCGGCCGTCTTGAGTTCGATGATTCGGTCCCAGTCCAGGTCGAGTTCGAGCAGAATGTCGTCGGTCTGCTCGGCGAATCCCGGGGCCGGCCCGGTGCGCGGGGCCGCGACGTCGAACTGTACGGGGTTGGCCACCAGCTCCAATTCGCCTGCGGTGACGATGTATTCGTTCGATCGGATCTGCGCGTCCTGGGCGGCCTGCAACGTGTCCTGCACGGGCGCCCACGGACCGGCCAGCGTGGCGAAGCGCTCGCTCCACTCGGGCAGCGTGCGAGTGGCGATCACCTCGCGCAGGATCTCCACGGCCTCGCCGGTGTGCTCGGCGATGCTCTCGGCGGTCGCGAACCGTGGATCGTCGATCAGATCCTCGCGGTCCACGTGACGACACACGTCGGCCCAGAACTTCGTCGGCTGCATCATCACCAGGGAGATGAAGCGGTCGTCCTTCGTCCGGTAGACCCCGACCAGCGGATTGATCGGTGACCCGTGCACTCCCGGCGGGGGTTGCACCATCAGTTGATTCAGGTGCGAGGTCAGCGCCACCGTGTGGCCCATCGCCCACAGTCCGCTGCCGAGCAGCGAGACGTCGACCACGGAGGCCTCCCCGGTGCGCTCGCGCTTGAGCAGCGCCGCGGCGATGCCGCCGGCCAGGTTGGTTCCCGAGATCGTGTCGCCGTAGGCGGGCCCCGGCGGGCCGATCATGCCCTCGATGCCCGGCGGGGTGATCGTGGCCGCGGTACCGGCCCGGCACCAGAAGGCGGTCATGTCGTAGCCGCCCTTCTCCGCCTCCAGGCCGCGCGGGCCCAGTGCGCTTCCCCGCGCGTAGACGACGTCCGGGTTCACCGCACGGATGTCGTCGACGTCGATGCCGAACTTGGCGCGGTGGCCGGGCAGGAAGCTGGTCAGGAAGACGTCGGCGCGCTTGGCGAGTTCCAGCAACACCTCGCGTCCCTCGGGCTTCGAGACGTCGAGACCGATGCTGCGCTTGCCCCGGTTGGCGTGTTCGATGTTCGGGTTCGGGTCGCCCTCGACGCGCAGCGGGCCGGTCTGCCGCAGCCCGCGCTGCGGATCGCCGGTGACGGCGTGTTCGACCTTGATGACGTCGGCGCCCCACTCCGCGAGCACGGCGCCCGCGGACGGGACGAAGCCGTACATCGCGACCTCGAGGACGCGGATGCCGTCCAGTGGGCCGCCCACTAGCTCACCACCGTCGCGAACGTCTTCGACTCCAGGAACTCCTCGAGCCCAGCCGACCCCATCTCCCGGCCGATGCCCGACTGCTTGAATCCGCCGAAGGGGCTGTCGGGGCTGAAGTAGTTGCCGCCGTTGATCGAGAACGTGCCGGTACGGATGCGCCGGGCGATGTTCAACGCACGCTCCTCGCTGCCGAACACCGCGCCGGACAATCCGTAGATGGAGTCGTTCGCGATGCGCACGGCGTCGTCGTCGTCCTCGTAGGCGATGACGACCAGAACCGGTCCGAAGACCTCCTCCTGGGCGATCTCGCTGCCCGGGTCGACGTCGGTGAGCAGCGTCGGCGTGTAGAAGTAGCCCGGCCCTTTCTTCTCGCCGCCGGTCACCAGCGTCGCGCCCGCCTCGACCGCGCGCCGGACCATGGCGTCGACCTTGTCGCGCTGCTTCTCACTGATCAGCGGCCCCATGTAGGTCTTCGGATCGGTCGGATCGCCGTAGCGCACGTGAGAGAAGTTCGTCTTGACCATCTCGACGATCTCGTCGTGGTGCTTGCGCGGCACCAGCAGCCGCGACGTCAGCGCGCAGCCCTGACCGGCGTGGGTCACCATGCTGAACGCGGAGAACATCGCGGCGGTGCCGAAGTCGGCGTCGTCGAGCACGATCGCCGCGGACTTGCCGCCGAGTTCGAGGAAGACCTTCTTGAGGGTCTCGCTCGCGGCGGCCATGATGCGCCGGCCGGTGGGGGTCGACCCCGTGAACGTGACCATGTCGACGTCCGCGCTGGTGGTCAAAACCGCGCCGACCTCGGGGTCGGAGGAGCTGAGCACGTTGACGACGCCGGCCGGGATGTCGGTGTGGTTGGCGATGAGTTCACCGAGGGCGAGGGTGACCAGTGGCGTGTCGGGAGCGCCCTTCAGCACGACGGTGCACCCGGCGGCCAGTGCGGGCGCGAGCTTCGCCAGTGCCAGCTGGTTGGGGTAGTTGTAGGCGATGATCGCGGCGACCACTCCGCCGGCTTCCTTCTCCACCCAGCGGTGGTGCTGCATGCCGCGGCTCTCGACGTTGCCGAGGTCTTCGGTCAGCGGGTAGTCCCGCAGGAGATCGGCGTAGTACTTCACGATCGCGATTGGCTGGTCGAGTTGCGCGCCCTGGGTCAGTGCCGGGGTGGCGCCGACCTCGGCGGTGGTCAGCGCGGCGAGTTCGTCGCGGTGCTCGACGAGCGCAGTGTGGAATTGCTCCAGACAATGCACCCTGAACTCGACGTTGGTGGCCCAGTCCCCCGCGTCGAACGCGCGGCGCGCGGCGGCCACGGCACGTTCGGCGTCGGCCACGGTGCCGTCCGGGGCATGCCCGATGACCTCGCCGGTGGCGGGGTTCTGCGAGGCGAACGTCGTGGCCGAACCGACGAGTTCACCGTCGATCAACATGCGCCGGTCTGCCTGCTGCTCGGATGCGCCACTGCCATCCACCTGTCGGCCACCGTCGATGGTCGGCGTCTGGGACATTCCGTCTCCTCGCTGCTTCGTGCACTGTGATGGAAATTTCATTCTCATCAACGGCGAATCTTACATTCGCCTAGCGAGAACACAAGGAAGGCTAGATGGCCTAGTCAGGTCGTTGGCGCGCGTCGAGTGGGTATGGTTCGACGCGCGGGGGACGTGCGCGGACCTTGCGGTCCCACCTAGACCGAGAGTACGGTTCTCATAATCGAAAGGGAGATTCTTGATGCTTCAGGCGAGTGCGCGCACGGGGGCGGCCACGTGAAGAACGCCGTCGTCACCGGCGGTGGATCGGGTATCGGCGAGGCCATAGTCAACCGGCTGCGCGCGGACGGCTACCACGTCGCCGTCCTGGACCTGAACCCCTCTGATGCCGAGTTCTCCTTCGTCGCCGACGTGACCGACCGTGACGCGGTGAACGAGGCGATGGCCGGCGTCCGCGCACGGCTCGGCCCGATCAGCGTTCTCGTCAACGCCGCGGGGCTCGACAGCTTCAAGAAGTTCCACGACGTGTCGTTCGAACGCTGGTTGCGCGTCATCGACGTGAACCTGCACGGCGTCTTCCACTGCATTCAGGCTGTGCTGCCGGACATGATCGAGGCCGGGTGGGGGCGCATCGTCAACATCTCCTCCTCCAGCACGCACTCGGGCGCGCCGTACATGGCGCCCTACGTCGCCGCGAAATCGGCGGTGAACGGACTGACCAAGACGCTGGCCCTGGAGTACGGCCCGAACGGGATCACCGTCAACGCCGTGCCACCGGGCTTCATCGACACGCCCATGCTGCGGGCGGCAGCGGACAAGGGCTTCCTCGGCGATATCGACAAGACGATCGAGGCCACCCCGGTGCGGCGCATCGGCAGGCCCGAGGACATCGCTGCGGCATGCGCCTTCCTCATCTCCGAGGAGGCCGGCTACATCACCGGCCAGATCCTCGGCGTCAACGGCGGACGGAACACCTGAGCCGCCCTGCGGTCAGTACCGATCAACGAGGATCAACGAAGGGACAACCAGTGGGACGCGTTTCAGGCAAGGTCGCATTCGTCACGGGTGCCGCGCGCGGGCAGGGCCGCAGTCACGCGGTCCGCCTCGCGGAAGAGGGCGCCGACATCATTGCCGTCGACCTCTGCGAGAACATCGACACCATCGGCTACCCCATGGCCACGCCGGAGGATCTCGAGGAGACCGCCGCGTTCGTGGAGAAGACCGGGCAGCGCGTCTTCACCGCCAAGGCCGACGTGCGCGAGGCATCGCAGCTGAAGCGGGCCGTCGAGGAGGGCATGGCCCAGTTGGGCGGGCTCGACATCGTCGTCGCGCAGGCAGGCATCGCCGGCATGAAGGGCCAACCGCCCCTGCAGGCGTGGATCGACGTCATCAACACCAACCTGATCGGCACCATCAACGCGATCCAGGTCGCGCTGCCCCACCTCAAGGAGGGCGCGTCGATCATCGCGACCGGTTCCACTGCGGCGCTGATGGACACCAGCAAGAAGGACAACCCCGGCAACGATCCGGGTGGCATGGCCTACGTCCACTCCAAGCGTGCGCTGTCGAACTTCGTGCACGACCTCGCGACCGAGTTGTCCCCGCGCGGCATCCGCGCCAACGTCGTGCATCCCACGAATTGCAACACCGACATGCTGCGCAGCGAGCCGATGTACCGGTCGTTCCGGCCGGACCTCGAGAAGCCCGAACTCAAGGACGCCGAGCCGGTGTTCTACGTCCAGCAGGCGATGAAGGTGCCGTGGGTGGAGCCCGAGGACATCAGCAACGCGGTCCTGTGGCTGGCCTCCGACGAGGCCCGGTTCGTCACCGGCGCCCAGCTCCGCATCGACGCGGGCGGCTACCTCAAGTGGTACGACTACCACAACTGACCCACCATCAGGACGGTTCGCGAAGGAGTTGCGGCAGTGAAGGTTTCGGTAGACGGTACGCGGTGTCAGGGTCATACCCTCTGCGCGATGATCGCGCCCGAGTCGTTCGAACTCGACGACGTCGACGGCCATGCGTCACCGGTGTCCGACGAGGTCCCCGACGAACAGGTCGACCAGGTCACCGAGGCCGCCCATTCATGTCCCGAACAGGCCATCGTCATCGAATGACGGTGCCGCCGAGAGACCTTGCACAACGAGGGAGACGACAGCCGTGAGCGTCGAGGATGTCACGACCGACGACGACCGCAAGAAGAACCGCTACCACTTCGACCGGCATACGCCGGAGTACCGGCACCGGTTCACCGAGATCACCGAGGAGATGCACGCCAAGTGCCCGGTGGCGTGGACCGACGTCTACGACGGGCACTGGGTGGCGGCCGGCAGCAACGAGGTGTTCGAACTCGCCCGCTGCCCCGTCGTGTCCAACGACCACGACCTCCACGGAGAGCGAAAGGGATACCAGGGCATCACGATTCCCAAGGCCCAGCGCGCGACGGTGGTGCGCGGCGGGATCCTGGAGATGGACGAGCCCGAGCACTCCACCTACCGAGGCGCGCTCAATCCGTATCTCTCCCCCGCTGCTATCAAGCGGTGGGTGCCGTTCGTCGACGAGATCACCCGCGCCGCCCTCGACGAGAAGATCGAGTCGGGCCGCATCGACTTCGTCGACGACCTGGCCAACATCGTGCCGGCCGTGCTCACGCTGGCGATGATGGGCATCGAACTGAAGAAGTGGATGATCTACAGCGAGCCCGCACACGCGGGGGTGTCCACGCCCGAGCACTCCCCGGACGCCCCGCGGGTCGCCGAGATGAACCGGCAGATGGGCATCGACCTGCTCACCGCCATGTTCGAGATGAAGGAGAACCCGCGCCCGGGTTTGATCAACGCGCTCCTGCAGTTGCGCATCGACGGTGAGCCCGCGCCGGATCTCGAGATCATGGGCAATCTGGGGCTGATCATCGGCGGTGGCTTCGACACCACCACCGCGCTGACCGCCCATGCGCTGGAGTGGTTGTCGGAGAACCCCGCCGAGCGCGAGCGACTCAGCCGGGAACGCGACACCCTGCTGCATCCGGCCACCGAGGAGTTCCTCCGGTTCTTCACCCCCGCTCCCGGCGACGGCCGCACGTTCGCCGACGACGTCGAGGTCGACGGCCAGCAGTTCAAGGAGGGTGAGCGGCTGTGGCTGTCGTGGGCGATGGCCAACCGCGATCCGTCGGTGTTCGACCGGCCCAACGACGTCGTGCTGGACCGCAAGGGCAACCGCCACTTCAGCTTTGGCATCGGCGTGCACCGCTGCGTCGGCTCGAACGTCGCCAGGACCGTCTTCAAGTCTATGCTCACCGCCGTGCTCGATCGCATGCCGGACTACGTGTGCGACCCCGAGGGCACCGAGCACTACGAGACCATCGGCGTCATCCAGGGCATGAAGCACCTGCCCGCGAACTTCACGCCCGGCAAGCGCCTCGGCCCCGGCCTCGACGAGACCCTCGACCGCCTGCAGCGGATCTGCGACGAGCAGCTCCCCGCCCGTCCCATCACCGAGCACAAGGACCCCGTCGTCATCGACTGGTAGCTCTCTCCGGCGAGCGTGCGTGTCTGCGGGCGACACGCCGGGCAAAAACCCGAGTGTGCGCACGCTCGCGGGGGCGTCTCGGATGGCGGGTCGGGCGAGTCTCGTTGTCGTATGACGGCACTAGCCCAGCCTGGCGTGCTTCAGACCCGCGCGACGCCGCGTGTTGGCGGGCGCGAGCGTGCGTGAACTCGGCTCAGGACGCGGCGTGTCGCCCGCAGACACGCACGCTCGCGGGAGGTCTCTCACCAGCGGAAGGTCTCTCGCGGAAGGTCCCCCGCGGGAGGTGGCTCAGCCGCGGGGCAGGCCCAGCACCTGCTGGGCGATGATGTTGCGCTGGATCTCCGAGGTGCCGCCGGCGATGGTGCCGGAGAAGCTGCGGGCATACCGCTCGAACCAGCTCGCGAAGTAGTGGTCGAGGTTCATGTGGGCGTAGGGCCCGGACGTCGACGGGTGGATCAGACCCTCGGGCCCGGCCCCGGTCAGAGCGTTTGCCGCAGCGCGCATCTCGGCCTCGGCGCCCAGCAGCTTCGGGATCGACACGGCGGCCACGTCGACCTCGCCGCGCGAGGCCTGCGCCAGCCCGACCGAGCCGAGCAGCCGCAGCGCCTGGTAGTCCATGATCGTGCTGGCCAATTCGTCGCGTTCGAGCGCGTTGGCCGGCCGGAAGTCGGCGATCACGTTGGCGATGCGATCGGCGAAGCCCAGCCACATCATGGTCCGCTCGTGGCCCAGCGACCCGTTGATGACCTTCCAGCCGCCGTTGAGCGGGCCGACGAGGTTTGCAGCGGGCACCCGCACGTCGCTGAAGAACACCTCGTTGAAGTCGGTGTTCTCCTCGCCGCACAGGTCGGCGAACGGCCGGCACACCACACCGGGGAGGTCGGTCGGGATGATCAGCGCGCTGATCCCCTTGTGCTTGGGCGCATCTGGGTCGGTGCGCACGAAGGTCAGCAGCCAGTCCGCGTCGTGGGCGCCGGACGTCCACACCTTCTGGCCGTTGACGACGAAGTCGTCGCCGTCGCGCACGGCCTTGGTCCGCAGCGACGCCAGGTCCGAACCCGCGCTCGGCTCGCTCATGCCCAGTGATGCGGTGCGTTCACCACGCAGCACCGGCACCGCCCACTCGTGCTTTTGCTCGTCGCTGCCGAACGTGATCAACGACGCCGCAACGATGTTGACGCCCTGGGGGTTGAAGCTGTGGTAGATCCGCCTCGTGCACAATTCCTCGAGATGCACGTACTGCTGCAGGACCGAGGCGTTGCGTCCGCCGAACTCGGGCGGCTGGGCGGGCAGCAACCAGCCGTTGTCGAACAGCAGCCGTTGCCAGTCCCTGGCCCACTGCGGCATGTGCGATACCGAGCGGGGACGTTCGAGGGTCTCTGCCGCCGACGGCAGGTGTGCGTCGAGGAATGCGGAGAACTCGGCACGGAACTCGTCGACGTCGCGATCAAATGTGAGCTGCATCGAATTCCCTTGCGATCAGTTCGCGATGCTCGGCGGCACCGCCCAGCAGAAGTTCTCCGGCCTTGGCCCGCTTCAGCGCGAACTGCAGGTCGTTCTCCCACGTGAAGCCCATGGCGCCAAACGTCTGCAGGCCGTGCCGGAAGACGAGCGCCTGGCACTCCCCCGCCGACGCCTTGGCCATCGCGGCCGCGAGTCGGCGGCGCGGGTCGTCCGCGGCGATCGTCAACGCCGAGAAGTACGACAGGGCACGCGCCCGTTCTATCGCGACGTGCATGTCGACGGCCTTGTGCTGGATCGCCTGGAACGAACCGATCGGCACGCCGAACTGGTAGCGGCTCTTGGCGTGGTCGAGCGCGAGGTCGAGGATGCGCTGGCACGCGCCGACCATCGTGATGGCCATGCCCATGAGCGCGACGTGCCGCGCCTTCTCGGTGTCGACCTCGACGCGGTCGGCGTCGGCGACGTGGACGCCGCTGAACGACGCCTCGGCCACGTGCATGACGGGATCGAAGATCGCGCTGCGGCGCGTCGTCACCTGCTCGGCGTCGACGAGGAACACCCCTGCGTCGGTCACCACGGCGAAGCGCTCGGCGCGGTCACCGTCGAGCACGAACCTGTCGGTGCCGTTGAGCACCCAGCCGTCGGCGTCGCGGTAGGCGGTCACCCCGGCGTAGACGGCCGATCCCGCCGTGCCGGCGTCGAAGCGGTCGCCCACCAGCGGCGCGAACTGCGAGATTGTCGCCAGGAACGGGGTCGGGTCAGTGGCCCGCCCGAGTTCCTCGAGGACGATCGCGAGTTCGACGGCGTTCTCGGCGTCGGTCAACTCGGTCCAGCCGGCGTCGACGTAGGTCTTCCACAGCGGCGACGGGTCGGCGCCGTCCTCGGCGACGTTGCGTACGAACGACGCCGGGCACTGCTTGCCGACGGCGTCACGGACCGTCTCCTGCCATAGGCGCTGATCAGCATCGAACTCCAGTAGCATCCAGCCGCCTCCCGACGAATCACACGTTTGAAGTGAGAATATCATTCTCGCTCATCGACGTACACGTTCTCCCATCGCGGGTACGTCGTTCCGCAAGCAGAGCGCTGCGCGACTGACCAGCAGACATGCTCACCTGCAAAGACATGCCACTTCGAATGGAGAACATTGTTCTTGATTATGAAGAACTACGATCTACACTAGGGACATGACCGACGTCGGTGGACCCTGCGTACAGCCCATCCGCAGCGTCGGCGCCGGATCGCCGATCGAGCCAACGGAGGTCGAGTCTCGGTGAAGGAACTCATCGACGGTGCCGGGAACGTCGTCACGACGCCGGTCATCGACGCGAGCGTGCACGTCTTCTGCCGGTCGACCAAGGAACTGCGCAAGACGTTCATGCGAGAACCCTTCTCCAGCCGTGGCTTTCCTGACTACGAGATGGACTGGTACGGCGCTCCTGGCGGCGAGTACCTCGAGTCGTCGAAGGGGCCCGACGGCCAGTACCCGGGGTCGGACCCCGAATTGGTCGCGGAGGAGCTGTTCGGGAAGCGCGGCGTGGACGTGGCGGTCCTGCATCCGATGACCCGCGGCATCATGCCCGACCGTCACCTCGGCAGCGCCATCGCGGCAGCGCACAACGAGATGCTGGTGACCCGGTGGCTCGACGGTGAGTTTGGCAACCGGTTCCGCGGCACCATCCGGGTGAACCCCGACGACGTCGCGGGCGCACTGCGCGAGATCGACAAGTACCGCGACCACCCCGGCGTGGTGCAGATCGGCATCCCGCTGCAGTCTCGGGAGTTGTACGGCAAGCCGCAGTTCTGGCCACTCTGGGACGCAGCCGTGGACGCGAATCTGCCGGTGGCCGTGCACATCGAGGTCGGCGCGGGCATCGCGTTCCCGCCCACCCCGTCGGGCAAGACGCGGACCTACGAGCAGTACCTGTCCTTCATGGGGCTGAACTATTTGTACCACCTGATGAACATGATCGCCGAGGGCGTGTTCGAACGCCGCCCCGAACTCAAGTTCGTCTGGGCCGACGGCGCCGCGGACCTGCTCACACCGTTCATGTGGCGGATGGATTGCTTCGGCAGGCCACACCTCGAGCAGACGCCGTGGGCGCCGAAGATGCCCAGCGACTACCTGCCCGGCCACGTGTTCTTCGTCCAAGGCGGTCTCGACGGTCCCGGGGACACCGACTTCGCCGGCGAGTGGTTCTCGTTCACCGGCAAGCAGGACATGGTGATGTTCGGCTCGAGCTACCCGCACTGGGACGCCAACGAGTTGACCGTTCCCAGTTCCTACACCGCCGAACAACGCGACAAGCTCTGCTGGCGCAACGCCGCCGAGCTGTACGGCATCGAGCTGCCGGCATCGACGAGCCGCGACGAGAGTCACGCGAATCCCGTCATCCCATCCGCCGCTGCGGCACAGTAGAGGTAGTCAAGGAGGCCACATGACCACCACAGCCAACCCACGGGTTCCGGCCGCGGAACGCATCGCCGTCCGCTGCGTCGACTCCGACGTGCACCCCATGCCGCGCCGCGGCGAACTCGTCGAGTACATCCCGGAGCCGTGGCGCTCCAAGTACTTCCTCAACCACGCCGTCGGCGACCAGATCTACTACGACGCACCGGATTACGCGCATTCGTACGCAATGCGGGTCGACGCCTTCCCGCCCGACGGCGAGTTCGCGTGCAGCGATCCCGACATGGCGCTGCGCCAGCTGATCATGGAGGCGGGCTCCGACATCGCGATCCTCGAGCCGACCCACGGCGAGTCGCGGCTGGCCGAGGCCACGTCGGCCTATTGCGTGGCGACCAACCAATGGCTGGCCGACAACTGGCTGGACTCGCACAACAACTGGCACCAGCGCTGGCGCGGATCGATCTGCGTCGCGATCGAGGATCCGGCCGGCGCCGTGTCCGAGATCGAGAAGTGGGCCGAGCACGAGTACATGTCGCAGATCCTGATCAAGGCCGAGCCCCGGCCGTCGTGGGGCGACCCCATCTACGACGAGGTGTGGGCGACGGCGACGAAGTACGACATGCCGGTGAGCTGTCACCTGTCACGCGGCGTGTACGAGACGCTGCCGATCCCGCCGGTAGGGCTACCCAGCTACAACCACGACTTCATGGTCACCTACTCGCTGCTCGCGGCGAATCAGGTGATGAGCTTGATCTTCGACGGCACCTTCGACCGCCACCCCGAACTGCGGATCGTGTTCATCGAACACGCCTTCACGTGGATCCTGCCGCTGATGTGGCGAATGGACGCGATCTACGCCAAGCGCAAGTCCTGGCTGGACATCAAGCGCAAGCCGAGCGAATACGTCAAGGACCACATCAAGTTCAGCACGCAGCCCCTGGACTACCCGGAGGACAAGACCGAGTTGTCGAGGGCGTTCGAGTGGATGGAGTGCGAGAAGATCCTGCTCTACAGCAGCGACTACCCGCACTGGACGTTCGACGACCCGCGCTGGCTGGTCAAGCACCTGCCCGAACACGCGCGCGAGGCCATCATGTTCCGCAATGGCATCGAGACCTACAAGCTGCCGGAAACCGTGCCGGTGCTCGAGGGTCAGGTTCGGGTCTTCTAGGCATGACCGAACCGAAGTCACCCCGGCTCGCCCAGGGCCGGGAGCACGTCGTCGCCACCGTGGACGAGATCCCGCCTGGCAAGCACAAGTTGGTGCCCATCGGTCGTCACGGCGTCGGCGTCTACAACGTCAACGGCACGTTCTACGCCATCGCGAACTACTGCCCGCACGAAGGCGGACCGCTGTGCGCCGGGCGCGCCCGCGGACGCAACGTCGTCGACGAGAGCGTTCCCGGCGACGCCGTGATGGTCCGCGACATGGAGTTCATCTTCTGCCCTTGGCACCAGTGGGGTTTCGAACTCGCGACCGGGACCACGGCCGTCAAACCGGAGTGGAGCATCCGCACCTATCCCGTCCGGGTCGTCGGCGACGACGTCCTGGTACAGGCCTGACGTCCCGCTCGACACCGGACACATTGGAGAGACGTTGCCCAACAGAACGATCGAGATCAACGGCGGCAACGTCGTCTACGAAATCCTGGGCAAGGAGGGCGATTTCATCGCGCTCACACCCGGCGGACGGTTCAGCAAGGACATTCCCGGCCTCAAGCCGTTGGCCAAGAAGCTGGTCGAGGGGGGCTACCGGGTACTGCTGTGGGACCGGCCGAACTGCGGGAAGTCCGACGTCCAGTTCTACGGCCAGAGCGAATCGCACATGCGCGCCGAGACCCTGTCGCAGTTGATCACCAAGCTCGACATCGGACCGTGCATTCTGGCCGGCGGCTCCGGCGGTGCGCGGGACTCGATGCTGACCACCATGCTCTACCCGGAGCTGGTGACGAAGCTGGTGGTGTGGAACATCGTCGGCGGCGTCTACGGATCGTTCGTCCTCGGTTCCTACTACATCGTGCCCAGCATCCTCGCCGTGCGCGGCGCCGGGATGAAGGCCGTCGCCCAGGTCGGCGAATGGCAGGAACGCATCGGCGAGAACCCCGACAACGAGCAGCGCATCCTGGATCAGGACCCGGACCAGTTCCTGAAGCTGATGCTGCGCTGGCTCAACGCCTTCGTACCCAAGCCGGGCCAGACGATCCCCGGCGTCGAGGACGAGCTGTTCGACGAGATCAAGGTTCCGACGCTCATCATCCGCGGCGGCGAGAACGACCTGGACCACCCGAAGCGGACGTCGCTGGAGGTGAGCTGCCTCATCAAGGACAGCACGGTCATCGACCCGCCGTGGCCCGAGGACGCCTGGGAGCGCGCCGGTGAGGCGCGCGCCAAGGGGAAGGTCAAGCGGTTCAACATGTTCGACACCTGGGTCCAGGCAGCGCCTGCGATCCTCGAGTTCCTGAAGAAGTCGTGACAGCCGGACGGCGTGGTCGAGGAGTTCACACCGTGATGATGTGCACCTCACAGTTGAGCGAGGCCTCCAGCGCGGTGTGCACTCTGCTCTCCGGGATGCGCTCGAGGTCGGACTTGCGCAGCGTTACGCGCACGACGTCCCACTCCGGGCCGTCTTCGCGTTCGATCTCGCCGGTGAGCCCGAACCCGGCCAGCACGCCGAGCGCGTCGTGGTCGGTGCCGCGACTGACGTACGTCAACACCCCGGCGGTGGGCTGTGCGCCGAGCGCGCCGAACACGCTGGCGCACAACTCGACTGCCACCCGCTCGAGGTGGTCGGCGTCGTCGCCGGCCAGTAGCACCTCGACCTGCCTGCGCCCCGGGGGCATGGCCGCGAGGTCCACGTCGACCACCGTGGCGCCGACATCGGGTGACAGCGCGGACAGCGCCGTCATGCCCTCGCCCAGCTGGGCGGGTGTCAGCACACCCGATGGGTCGACGTCGACGCGCACCACCGCAGTCCTCATGCCCGCCAGCCTATCCGCGGACGGGAAGGGGCAGAGATGACCGACGTGCGCACCGAGCCGACCGGAACCATCACCCCTGCCGGCACGCCGACCGTGGTGTGGCCGGGGTTGCAGCCGCGACTGCTCCGCACGGCCGACGGCGTCGAGGACTACGCCGACTACGTCGGTGCCGGCGGTTACTCGGACCTCGACGACCCCGACTCGCTGCTCGACGAGGTGCGGGTCAGCGGACTGCTGGGTCGCGGTGGCGCTGCGTTTCCGCTCGCAGTCAAGCTGCGCACGGTGCGCGACGCAGGTCGCAGCGGCACGCGGACCGTCGTGCTCGCCAACGGCGAGGAGGGCGAACCGGCGTCGGTGAAGGACAAGTGGCTGCTGCGCAACCGACCGCACCTCGTCCTCGACGGCGTCCGCCTGGCAGCGCGCATCGTCGGGGCCGACCGCGCGTACGTGTACGTGTCCGATCCGCATTCGGCACACGCGGTGCGGGACGCGCTGCAGAGTGCGCCCTTGGCGGGCGTCACGGTCGACGTCGTCTCGGTGCGCGCGGGGTACGTCGCCGGTGAGGAGAGCGCGGCGGTGCGGGCGGTCAACGGCGGCCCGGCCAAGCCCACCGACAAACCCCCACGCCCCTTCCAGGAGGGCGTGCACGGCCTGCCCACGCTGGTGAGCAACGTCGAGACCCTGGCGAATCTGCCGTTCGTCCACCGCCACGGCGGCCGGACCTACCGCGAGGTGGGCACCGAGGCGTCGCCGGGCTCGTTCCTCGCCACCGTGACCGGAGCGGGGCGCCCACCGGCACTCTACGAACTGCCGCACGGCGTTCCGGTTCCCGAACTGCTCGACCTGCACGGTGTGTCGACCGACGAGGTGCGCGGAGTACTGATGGGTGGGTACTTCGCCGGGCTGATCAACCGCGCGGTGCTGGACGCCACCCTCGACCACGAGACGCTGCGTGCGCGCGGCACGGCACTGGGTTGTGGTGCCCTCGCCATCCTCACCGAGGACTGTCCCGTCGCGGTGGCAGCGGCGGTGATGGCCTACTTCGACCAGGAGAACGCGGGCCAGTGCGGCTCGTGCTTCAACGGCACCGCGGCGATGTCGGCGGTCACCACCGCGCTGCGTGACGGCGTCGCCACCGGTGAGGACCTCGCCCGCCTGGAACGCTGGTCGGTGGTCTTGCGTGGTCGGGGCGCCTGCGCGACGCTCGACGCCGCGACCAACGTCGCCGCGAGCCTGCTGAAGCAGTTCCCGGACCTCGTCGCCGATCACGTTGCCGGCGCGTGCGATCCGTGTCGCACCAGTGCATATGGCGCTACGCGCCCCTACGAGGTGGAGATGGTGTCGTGAGCGAGCCCACGAGGATCAAGCTGGACCGCACGGTGTGCGATGGCTTCGGCATCTGTGCACGGCACGCACCCAAGTACTTCTCGCTCGACGACTGGGACTACGCCTCGCTGATCGGCGACGGAACGGTGGCCGAGGAAGACCACGACGACGTGATGCGCGCACTGTTCGACTGCCCGGTGCACGCCATCGTCGAACTACGCTCCACGGCAACGGGATCCGAGGCGGACGCGCCGCGAAGCGCGAGCCTCTGACGTGGACGTCCCCGGCCGGCCGCTGCCCCAACTGACCGCGGAGAACGAGTTCTTCTGGACCTCCGGCGCCGACGGCCGCCTGCGCATCCAGGAGTGCCGGGACTGCCAGGCCCTCAACCATCCGCCTGCACCGATCTGCCGACGGTGCCGCAGCCATGACGTGGGCGTGCGCGAGGTGTCGGGCAAGGCGTCGCTCTCGGCGTTCACGGTCAACCACCGCTTCGGCTTCCCCGATCTGCCACCGCCGTACGTCGTGGCGCAGGTCGCCATCGCCGAGGACCCGCGGGTCCGGTTGACGACGAACATCGTCGACGCCGACCCCGACGATCTGCGCATCGGGCAGACGGTCGAGGTGGTGTTCCAAGAGGTGGCCGACGTCTACCTGCCGGTGTTCCGGCCGTGCGACGACGGCGGTGGGGCCCCGCCCGCGGTCGACGACATCGCGCCAAGGGACTTCTCCACGCACGTGCGACCACCGTTGTCGGAGAACAAGTTCGAAGATCACTCCGCGATCACCGGCATCGGCGCGTCGCGACTCGGCCGCCGGCTGATGGTGCCCCCGCTGGAACTGACGATCGAGGCGTGCGAGGCCGCCGTCGCCGACGCCGGGCTGACGTTCGCCGACATCGACGGCCTGTCGACCTACCCGGGCCTCGACGTCGCAGGCATGGGCGAGGGCGGGGTCACCGCACTGGAGGGCGCGCTCGGACTCCGGCCGACGTGGATCAACGGCGGCATGGACACGTTCGGTCCCGGCGGATCGGTGATCGCGGCGATGATGGCCGTCGCCACGGGCATGGCCCGGCACGTGCTGTGCTTCCGCACTCTGTGGGAGGCGACGTTCGGCGAGCTGATGAAGCAGGGCAAGATGTCCCCGCCCGGCGGGTCCCGCACCACCAGCTGGCAGATGCCGTTCGGGGCGACGTCGGCCGCACACACGTTGGCGCTCAACGCACAAAGACACTTCGACCGCTACGGCACCACGCGCGAGACACTGGGCTGGATCGCGCTGAACCAGCGGGCCAACGCAGGCCTCAACCCCACCGCGATCTACCGCGATCCGATGACGATGGACGACTACCTGTCGGCGCGGCTGATCACCACGCCGTTCGGGCTCTACGACTGCGACGTGCCGTGTGACGGCGCGGTCGCGGTCATCGTGTCGGCCGTCGACGTCGCACGCGACATGCCCAAGCCGCCGGTGTACTTCGAGGCCGTCGGCACCCAGATCATCGAACGCACCGACTGGGACCAGACCACGCTCACCCATGAGCCGCAGGTGCTGGGCCAGGCCGCACACCTGTGGACGCGGACGTCGTTGCGGCCCGACGACGTCGACGTCGCCGAACTCTACGACGGGTTCTCGTTCAACTGCCTGTCGTGGCTGGAGGCGCTCGGCTTCTGCGGCATCGGCGAGGCGAAGGACTTCCTCGAGGGCGGTCACAACATCGCTCGCGACGGCGTGATTCCGCTGAACACCCACGGCGGCCAGCTGTCTCACGGCCGCACCCACGGCATGGGCCTCATCCACGAAGCGGTGACGCAACTCCGCGGGGAGGCAGGCGAACGCCAGGTGGCCGACGCGCGCGTCGCGGTCGCCAGCAGTGGCGGACTGACCCCGAGCGGCGTGCTGCTCATGCGGACCGACGCGTGAGCGCGCCGACGCCCCGCGTCGTCATGGTCGACGGCGTGCCGATGTCCGGCCTGGTGGCCCGGGCCGCCGACCCGCGCGCGGTGATCGTCGCCGTGCACGGCGGTGCGACGTCGTCGACGTACTTCGAATGCCCGGGCCATCCCGAGCTGTCACTGCTTCGCACTGCCGCAGCGGCGGGTTTCACCACCATTGCCCTGGACCGGCCGGGCTACGGCGCGTCGGCGCTGTACGCCGACGAGATGGCCGATCCCGACCGTCGTACCGCGCTGGTCTACGGCGCCGTCGACAAGATCCTCGCCGACGACTCCCCCGGTGCCGGGCTGTTCCTGTTCGCCCACTCGGCGGGATGCGAACTGGCATTGCGCATGGTCGTGGACCCGCGCGGTGCCGACGTCGTCGGTGTCGAGCTGGCCGGCTCGGGGCTGCGTTATCACCCCGATGCCCTCGCGATCATCGAGGAGGCCACCGTCACGTCGCGTCCCGCCGGGCTGCGGGATCTGCTGTGGCAGCCGACCGAGCTGTACCCGCCGGAGGTGCTCACCGGTGCCCTGTCGGCACCGGGTGTGGGATACGAGTCGGAGGTGACGGCGAACTGGGCGCGCCGCGACTTCCCCGAACTGGCCTCGCGCGTGACGGTTCCCGTCGAGTTCAGCGTGGCCGAGTACGAAGCGGTGTGGGAATCGGACAGCGAAGCGGTCGATGCGGTGGCGGCACTGTTCAGGTCGTCGCCCGCGGTGCGCGTCAATCGGATGCCCGGCAGCGGACACAATCTCAGCGTCGGCCACACGGCCGGCGAATATCACGCTCGGGTGCTGTCGTTCGTCGACGAGTGTCTGGCAGACGTGGCGACGAACGAGTTGGAGGCGGGTTGATGCGGGTCGGATTCATCGGGCTGGGTAGCCAGGGGGCGCCGATGGCGCGCCGAATCGTCGAGGGCGGTTACGAACTCACGCTGTGGGCACGTCGGCCCGCGTCGGTCGAGCCGTACGCCGACACCTCGGCGAAGGTCGCCGCGACACCGGCCGAACTCGGTGCGGCAAGCGACCTGGTGTGCCTGTGCGTGGTCGGCGACGATGACGTCCGGCAGGTGCTCGACGGCGAATCGGGCGTCCTGGCAGGCATGCAACCCGGGGGCGTCATCGCCATCCACAGCACCGTCCATCCCGACACCTGCCGTGAGATCGCGAAGACCGCTGCAGAACATGGCGTCTCGGTCGTCGACGCGCCCGTGAGCGGTGGCTCGCCGGCGGCGTCGGAGGGCACCCTGCTGGTGATGGTCGGCGGTGACGACGCCGACGTGGAGCGGGTCCGGCCGGTGTTCGCGACGTTCGCCGACCCGATCGTCCACCTCGGTCCACTGGGCAGCGGGCAGGTCACCAAGATCCTGAACAACCTGTTGTTCAGCGCCAACCTCGGCAGTGCGGTCAGCACGCTGGAGCTGGGTGAGTCGCTCGGCGTCCCGCGGGACAAACTGTGCGAGGTGCTGGCGCGCGGCTCGGCGACGAGCAAGGCCGTCAACAGCATCTCGATGTTCGGCGGCACGCTCGAGGGCCTCGCTCCGATCGCGGGGGCGTTGCTGCAGAAGGACGTTCGGCACGCGGCGGCGCTGGCGGACGACGCATCCGCGCCGCAGGGTTCGGTGTTCACGGCGGCGGACACGGCGCTCGAGTCGATGCACCACCCCCGGTGAGCACGGTCGGCTTCCTCGGCGCCGGACGGATGGGCGCCCCCATGGTGCGCCGACTCGTCGAAGCCGGGCACGACGTCGACGCCGTCGGCCGCACCGACGACAAGCGCGCCGCGGTCGCCGAACTCGGTGCCAATCCCGTCGCCGGCTTGACTGCCGGTGCCCACGACGTGGTCGTGGTGTGCGTGTTCACCGACGACCAGGTGCGCGAACTGTGCCTCGCCGGCGACGTCGTCGCCGGCATGCGTCCCGGGTCGACGCTGGTGGTCCACACGACGGGCAGCCCGACGACAGTTCGGGACGTCGCCGCGAGGTTCGATCACGTCGACGTGGTCGACGCCCCGGTCAGTGGCGGCCCGCACGACATCGCCGCGGGCCGCGTCACCCTGTTCGTGGGGGCCACCGACGATGCGCTGGAGCGGGTGCGCCCGGTGCTCGGCGCGTACGGCGACCCGATCCTGCACGCCGGGCCGACGGGCAGCGGGCAACTCGTCAAGCTGATCAACAACACCTTGTTCGTCGCCCAGATCGGCCTCGTCGCCGAGGCCACCCGACTCGGCACCCGCCTCGGCATCGAGGAGGGGCCACTGCTGCAGGCGCTGACCCACGGCAGTTCTGCCAGCCGGGTGCTCGGCATGATCGCCTCTGCGGGGTCGGCTGAGGCATTCATCTCGGCCGTGGGCGAATTCATCGGCAAGGACGTCGACGTCGTGCGGCGCACCGTGGCCGATCTCGGCGCCGACCTCGGCGTACTCGACACGGTGTTGGACGCAGGCGTGCGGCGCTGAAGCCGAGCCACCCGGTTGGGCGATTCGGCTGATTTTCGAGACTATATGTCGCATACTGTAGCCGTTACAATCTTACAGCCTTCCGTAACGTATGCGGCTCTGTTCCCAGTGCCCAGGAGGACGCAGTGACCAAGCCCAAACTCGTATTCCATCCCTTTGCGCAGGAGTACTTCGACAACCCCTACGAGATCTACGCGCGGATGCGGGACGAAGCTCCCCTGTACTACGACGAGGCCGAGGACTTCTACGCGCTGACCAGGCATGAGGACGTCGCCGCGGCGTTTAAGGACCACGAGTCGTTCTCCTCCGCCCGCGGCTGTGATCTGAGCATGGTCCGCTCCGGCGAGGTGCCGCAGAAGTCGATCATCTTCATGGACCCGCCCGACCACCGGCACATGCGCAGCCTGCTCAACAAGGCGTTCACGCCGCGGGCCATCCAGTCCCAGCGCGACACGGTCGTCGAACTGGTCGAGCACTACCTGTCGAAGGTCGATCCGGACCACTTCGACGTCGTGCAGGACTTCTCGGGTCCGTTCCCCGTCGAGGTCATCACCCGGATGGCGGGCGTGCCGGAGGACTTCCGCCAGCAGGTGCGCCACTGGATCGACAAGAGCCTGGAGCGCAAGCCGGGCCAGATCGACATGGACGACGAGAACATGCAGGCCAACATCGACTCGGGCGTCTACTACTACGGCCTGGTCCAGGAGCGTCGGCAGAACCCGCAGGACGACATGATCAGTCGTCTCATCAGCGCGGAGATCCCGGGTGCCGACGGTCGGATGCGCAGCCTCGACGACATCGAGATCACCGGATTCACCGTGCTTCTCGGCGGCGCCGGTGCCGAGACCGTCACCAAGCTCGTCGGCAGCGCCGTCGTCGAATTCGCCCGGCACCCCGAGCAGTGGCAGAAGTTGCTCGACGACCGCAGCAAGATTCCCGCCGCCGTCGAGGAACTGCTGCGCTACGTCGGGCCGGTGCAGTACAACGTCCGCTACAGCGTCAAGGACGTCGAGCTGCCGTGCGGCACGATTCCCGCGCACAAGCCCGTCTTCCTGATGGGTGCGGCGGCCAACCGCGATCCGCGTGCGTTCGTCGACGGCGACACGTTCGACATCGACCGCGACCGCACGCAGGCGCAGAACCTGGGGCTGGGCTACGGCATCCACAGCTGCCTCGGTGCGGCGCTGGCCCGGATGGAGACCGCGATCGCGCTCGAGTACCTGCTCGACTTCATGCCGCGCTACGAGGTCGACTTCGACGGACTGCAGCGGGTGAACATGCAGAACGTCGCGGGGTACCACCACGTCCCGGTCAAGGTGCTGAGGTGACCATGGCTCAGAAGATCGAGGTCGACTTCGGGCTCTGCGAGAGCAACGGGATATGCATGGGCATCATCCCCGAGGTCTTCGAACTCGACGACGACGACTACCTACACGTCCACACCGACGAGGTCACGCCCGAGAACGAGCACCAGATCAAGGAGTCGGTGCGGCAGTGCCCGCGCCAGGCCATCGCCATCCGCGACGAATGACCTGACTTTCTCGCCGAAATGACGTTCCCTGTCGCTGCGCGAGCCTGTTGACAACCCTGCGTTCCGGCTCGGCGTAGCGCCCTCGCTGTCGGGGGGCCGCGTCACCCTCACGGCATGGCAACCATCTTCTTGGGCAGCGAGGCGCTCGCCTGCAACGAGGTCACCCCTGGTCAATTGCGTTGGCGATATCGCGCACTGTTCCCGAACGTCTACACACCGAAGATCGCCACACCGTCGTTGTACGCCAACACCGTTGGCGCCTGGCTGTGGTCGCGACGCACGGGGGTGGTGACCGGCCGGGCCGCCGCGGCGCTGCACGGGGCCCGGTGGGTAGCCGAGGACAGCCCGATCGAGTTGCTCGCCGTCAATCACCGCCCGCCGCAGGGCATCATCACGCGTGACGAACACTTCCTCTACGACGACGTGATCGAGATGCACGACATGGCGGTCGCGACGCCGCAGCGCGCCGCGTACGACCTCGGCCGTTACCTCCCTCGGGACGCAGCGGTCGTGCACCTCGATGCGCTGGCCCGCGCGGCGGGGATCCGCGCGGAACACGTTGCGCCTCTGGTCGCGCGTTACAAGGGTGCGCGAGGGATCAAACGACTGCGCACTGCCCTCGAACTGATGGACGGCGGCGCCCAGTCACCCAAGGAGACGTGGCTGCGCCTGCTGCTCATCGACGCCGGGTACCCGCGTCCGAAGACCCAGATTCCGGTCCTCGATGACTACGGCCACGCCTTCGCGTACCTCGACATGGGTTGGGACGACGAGGATCTGAAGATTGCCGTGGAATACGACGGCGAGCAGCACCGCACCGATCGTGCCCAGTGGACTTGGGACGTCACACGGTTGCGCAAGGTGCAGGACCGCGGTTGGCACCACGTCAAGGTGATCGCCGGCGACCGCCCGAACGACGTCCTGCGTCGGGTCGCGCAGGCGTGGGATTCCCGCCGAGGCGGACGCCAGCGTCGCTGAGACGCCGGCTCAACGACAGGGAATGTTGTTTCGGCGAGAAAGCCACCTCAGAAGCCGGAGAGGATGACCCCGTTGCACTCGGCCGCGGCCTGACGCAGCTTCAGCGCCTCCTGGTAGGCGTCGGAGTAGTACCACTCCTTGGCGGCTTCGACGGACTCGAACTCCAGGACGACGGTTTGGGTGCCGTGCCACTGGCCCTCGATCGTCTCGGCGGGCGGGCCGAACGCCAGCACGGTCGCATTGGCCATGGTCTGCATCGCGAGCTTGCCGTACTCGGCCATGCCTGCGGGGTCCTTGATGTCCTCGGTGATGATCACGTAGCCCTTGGCCATGTCGAATCTTTCTGTCTGTGGCGGTATTCGGATCAGATCTCGCTGATGGCGCGCTCGGGGCAGTTCTCGATGGCCTCGCGGGCGGCGGTCTCGAATTCCGTCGGGACGTCCCCGGGATTCGCGACGGCCCACCCGTCGTCGGTCATGTCGAACACCTCCGGGCACAGCGTCAGGCACATACCGTGGCCGGCGCAGCGATCCTCGTCGACGGTGACCCTCATCGAACGTCGAACTCCAGGTGCAGGTCGATGATGCCGCGCAGGATGAACGTCGGAATGTACTTGTAGTCCCGGCTTCCCGCCGGCCCGTGCTTCTCCTGGGAGATCCTGATGTCGGTGGTGCGGTCGAGCAGCCGCTCGAGACCGACGCGGGTCTCGGCGCGTGCGAGTGGGGCGCCAGGGCAGCTGTGGATGCCGCGGCCGAAGGCCAAGTGCTGACGGGCGTTCTTGCGGGCCGGGTCGAATTCGTCGGGTTCGTCGAAGCGGCGCGGGTCGCGGTTGGCGGCACCGTTGACCACCATCACGGTGGTGCCCGCCTTCAGCTGCTGATCGCCGACGGCTACCGGGGTGCGCGACAGTCGGAAGTCACCCTTGACGGGGCTCTCGTGCCGTAGCGCCTCCTCGATGAAGTTCGGCAGCAGGCTGCGGTCCTCGCGCACCCGCTTCTGGATGTCGGGGCGGTCGCCGAGCACCTTGAGCGCGGTGCCCAGCAGCCGGACGGTGGTCTCCTGCCCTGCCGAGAAGACGTTCGTGGCAACACGTGCGACGTCGCCTGCGGTGGGCGTGGTGCCGTCGGGGAACTGCGCGGTCGCCAGCCCGGTCAGGACGTCCTCGCGGGGGTTGCGCCTGCGGTCCTCGACGTAGTCCTCGAATTGCCCGTAGAGGAACTCCAGCGGCGAATGGGACAGCGACTCCTTGCTGGTGCTTCCCACGCCGCCACCGGAGTGCTGGGAGATGCCGTCGACGAACGCGTTGCGGTCCTCGGGCGGGATGCCCAGCAGGTCGGCGATGACGAGCAGCGTGAACGGGCTCGCGAAACCCTTGATGAACTCACCCTTGCCGGGCGCCAGGAACTCGTCGAGCACCCCGTCGGCCAGCTGCCACATCGCGTCCTCGTTCTCCTTGAGGCGCTTCGGGGTGATCAAGCGCATCAGCAGGGCACGGTGATTGGTGTGGGTGGGCGGGTCGAGCGTCGGCAACTGATCACTGAAGGGCAATTCGTCGCGGTGCTTCTCGATCAGTTCGCTGACGTCGTCCCCCTCCAGTGGCACGGGAAACCCCGGGAACGGACCCGTGACCGAGGTGCACGACGAGAACGTCTTCTCGTCGTTGTATACCGACACCGCCTCTTCCCAACCGGTCACCATCGTCACGCCGTAGTGGTCCTCGGGCTGCACCGGGCACTTGTCCCGCAACGCGTTGAAGTACGGATACGGATCCTCGACCAACCTCGGGTCCCTGAACCAGTCGATACCGGCGGGGTCGATCGCCATGTGTTGCACTCCGTTCCTGACGGCACCAGCATGATGAGAATGTGGCTCTCACTGATGAGTATCACATTTCCACAGCGACTGCTCTGCCGTCAACGAGGGCAAATGCCTAACCAACCCGCTCGTGGGTGCGGCTTTCCCGCGCGCACCGCGACGTCACGGAACGCGAGTGTCGCACTCCCGATCGGCCATTGTTGAGCGTTCGCCCAACATCGCCGTCGGAAGCACATATCCTCCGCCTGAGCGTGCTGTCCACGTTCATCCGCAAACCCTGGGAAGCAGAGGTGCCACTGCGATGACATCGGACGTCACGACGCATGCCCCGTCGGATCGAGATCCCGAGCTGGCCCGCCCGTGGGCGCCCCACCGGCGGTGGGCCTACCTCGCCCTCACGGCCTTCACCGGCTTCGCGTTCACCCTTGCCGTCGTCGGGGTCGGCACCCGGGTACTGCCGCCGTCGTTCACGGTCGACGTCGTCGCCAACCTCGCGTTCGGCCTGCCCGTCATCGTCCTGCCGCTGGTGTACCTATGGACCGGACGAGGTGAGCATCGGCCCCGCATCGAGCGGGCAGCCGAGCTGACGATGATCTACCTGCCCTACACCGCGGGCAGCCAACTCGGTTACGAGACGATCTTCCTCATCGGTCACCCCTTCGATCTGTGGACGCCGACGACGGACCCCGGGTGGAAGTGGCTGTGGTGGCAGTACGGTCTGGCCGACACTCGCTACACCAGTGCGAGCGACTGGATCTTCGGACTCGAACTCGTCGGCGTCATCACCGGCGCCATGCTGTTCGTCGTCTGGACGCGGCTGATGCGCACCGACCTCCCCACCGAGTCACGGATCCGCTGCCTGTGGCTGGCCTTCGCCGGTTGCGCCATGCTCATCAGCAGCACCGGGGTCTACTTCCTGTCGGAGGTGCGCGCCGGCTTCGGCGACATCGGTCAGGGCGCATTCGGGTTCTGGTTCAAGTTCATCGCCGAGAACGTGCCGTTCATGATCCTGCCGTTCTTCGTCCTGATCGCGATCCACCGTCAGATCGACTACCTGACCCGGCGGGCAGGAGTGCGCGCGACGTAGCCGCCGGACGTCAGTCCGGCCGCCGGTGTCGCAGCACCGCAGAGATCACGCTGACCCCGACGGCGAGGGCGAAGGCGCCCGGGATCAGATGGCGCGGGCCGTCGGTGGTGGCGTAGGCCCACAGCTGCAGCCCGCCTGCGACCAGCGCGAGGCACCCGAATGCCAGCGCGGCCACCCGCAGCGTCTTCGTCATCGGTCCAGTCTGCCGACCGGTCGGAGAACTCGATTTAGTTGGACACTGGTCAGCACACGCTCGACGGGTTAAGGTTCGCAAGTGCCGCAACCTTCGCGTGTCGATCGTGCTGACCATGGTCAGCGCAGGGCGACACTGCAGCGGGCGAAGTCGCGCGAGACCAAGCGGATGCTGGTGCAGGCGGCGATGTCGCTGTGGCGGACGCGGGGCTACGCCAATACGACCGTGGCCGAGATCTGCACGGCCGCCGGCGTCTCGAAGGCGCTGTTCTACTTCTACTTCCCCCGCAAGGAGGACGTGCTGTTCGAGGTCGGCGTCATGTCGACCCAGACCGCGCACCGCACCATCCACCATTTGCTCGCGGCGGACTACGACGTCGAACGGGTCGTCGCCGCCGCGCTCGAGACCCTGGAGAAGTCGATGGCCCGCAACCCCCGCGAACTCGTCGTCGAGACGATCCTCGAGGGTTACCGGCACGAACATCGACTACTGGCCGACGGCGAGCGCCTCGATCACGAGACCGACATGTTCACCGAGCTGTTCACCCGCGCGCGCACCGACGGGAAACTTGGACGTGCCGTCGACGACGCGGACGTCGCCCACCTCGTCTACCTCGCACGGACCATGGTCAGTGAGGGCGCCCGGCACTGGGCCGCAGGCGCATTCGGCGACCGATCATTCGCCGACGTCGTGACCGCAGACATCATCACGCTCGTCGATGGCTACCGCCACCGCAGCTAGCTCCCGACCACTGGCAAGGAGGCCATATGTGGGACTTCGAGACCGATGCCGAATACCAGGCGCAACTGGACTGGGCCGACGCGTTCGTCCGCGACGAGATCGAACCGCTCGACCTGATCTGGCCGCACCTGCAGTTCACCCCGCTGACCGAGACGCGCCGCAAGGTCGTCGACCCGCTCAAGGAGCAGGTACGTCAAAAGGGATTGTGGGCAACGCATCTGGGTCCCGACCTCGGCGGTCAGGGCTACGGCCAGTTGAAGCTGGCACTGCTCAACGAGATTCTCGGTAGGTCCCAGTGGGCGCCGATCGTCTTCGGCTGCCAGGCGCCCGATACCGGCAACGCCGAGATCATCGCGCATTACGGCACCCCCGAGCAGAAGGAGCGCTACCTGCGCCCGCTGCTCGACGGCGAGCTGTTCTCCAGTTACTCGATGACCGAACCGCAGGGCGGTGCGGACCCCACGCAGTTCACGACGCGCGCGGTCCGCGACGGTGACGACTGGGTGATCAATGGCTGGAAGTACTTCTCCTCCAACGCCAATACGGCCGCGTTCCTCATCGTGATGGTCGTGACCAACCCCGACGTCAGCCCGTATCAGGGCATGTCGATGTTCCTGCTCCCCACCGACACTCCCGGCGTGCGGATCGTGCGCAACGTGGGCCTGCACGGCGAACCCGACGGCGAGGGCAGCCACGCGCTGATCCACTACGACGGCGTGCGGGTGCCGGATTCGGCGTTGCTCGGCGGTGAGGGCCAGGCGTTCGCGATCGCGCAGACCCGCCTCGGTGGTGGGCGCATCCACCACGCCATGCGGACGATCGGGCTGGCGCAGAGGGCGATCGACATGATGTGCGAGCGGGTGTTGAGCCGCACGACCGCGGGCAGCCTGCTCGCCGACAAGCAGGCCGTGCAGGGCTACATCGCCGACTCCTACGCCCAACTCAAGCAATTCCGACTGATGGTGCTGTACACCGCTTGGGAGATCGACAAGTTCAACGACTACAAGAGGGTTCGCAAGGACATCGCGGCGGTCAAGGTGGTCATGCCCACCGTGCTGCACGACATCGCCTGGCGCGCCATGCAGGTGCACGGTGCGCTCGGCGTCACCAACGAGATGCCGTTCCTCGGCATGGTGACGGGCGCGGCGGTGATGGGCCTGGCGGACGGACCCACCGAGGTACACAAGACCACGGTGGCCAAGCAGGTGCTCCGCGGCTACCAGGCAGCCGAGGACGTCTGGCCCACCGAGTGGCTGCCACGCAAGCGCGACGCCGCGCGCCAGCGCTTCGCCGAGTTCCTGGACCTGGACGCGGCCGAACTGTGAGCGATCCGGCCATCGACGTCACCCGCCTTGCCGCGTGGATGGACGACGCCGGACTGCCGGGCGCTGGGGAACCGCTCGCCGCGCGGTTCCTCTCCGGCGGTACGCAGAACGTCATCTACGAACTCACCCGCGGCGAACACCGGTGCGTCATCCGGATGCCACCGCCCGGCGCTCCCCCGGACCGCGACGAGGGCATCCTGCGGGAGTGGCGCATCATCGAGGCGCTCGACGGTACCGACGTGCCCCATGCCGAGGCGATCGCCGTCTGCGACGACGCGAGCGTGCTCGGCCGGACCTTCTACCTGATGGGCTTCGTCGACGGTTGGTCGCCGATGGACGAACACGCGAAATGGCCTGCGCCGTTCGACACCGATCTGGCCGCCCGGTCCGGGCTGAGTTACCAACTGGCCGGGGGCATTGCGCTGCTGTCGAAGGTGGACTGGCGGGGCAGGGGGCTGCACGACCTGGGCAGGCCCGACGGCTTCCACGAACGCCAGGTCGACCGCTGGACCGGCTTCCTGGCACGCATCCAAAAGCGCGACCTGCCAGGCCTCGACGTGGCGACGAGCTGGCTTCGGGCCCACCAGCCGCTCGACTTCGTCCCCGGTCTGATGCACGGTGACTACCAGTTCGCGAACGTCATGTACTCCCACGGCGCGCCGGCCCGGCTGGCGGCACTCGTGGACTGGGAGATGGGGACGGTCGGCGACCCCAAGCTCGATCTCGGCTGGATGGTGCAGTCGTGGCCGGCCGACACCAACGCCCCGGCCGAGTCGGAGATGAGCTACGTCGACATGCGGGGCATGCCGTCACGCGACCAGGTCGTCGCGCACTACGCCGAGGTATCCGGGCGGCAGGTCGACGACCTGGACTACTACCTGGTGCTCGCGAAGTGGAAGCTGGCCATCGTGTTGGAGCAGGGCTTCCAGCGGGCCGGCGACGACGAGAAGCTACTGGCGTTCGGCCCGGTCGTCACCGACCTGATGGCCTCGGCCGCCGACCTCGCCGAGTCCACCGACTACGCGGGCTGACCCGTGCGCGCTGCGCTGTGTCCTGCCTACGGGCCGCCCGAGGTGGTCAGGGTCGAGGAGATGCCCCCGCCACGGCTCGCCGACGGGCAGGTGTTGGTTCGCGTCGACGCAGCCGCCGTCAACTTCCCCGACGTCCTGCTGATCGCCGGCGACTACCAGGTCAGCGTCCCAGCTCCGTTCGTGCCGGGCAGCGAATTCGCCGGTCGGATCGTCGAGACCTCAGGCGACACCGGTGAGTTCGCCGTCGGCGACCGCGTGACCGGCACGGGCATGTTCGGCGCGTTCGCCGAGCTGGTCGCCGTGCCCACCGGTGGCCTCGCGCGCATCCCGGGGGGCATCGCGACCGCGGCGGCCGCGGCGTTCGGTGTGGCTCACCGCACGGCGTACCACACGCTGCGCTCGGTGGCGGCGATAGAGGCCGGTGACGACCTGGTGGTGCTGGGCGCGGGCGGCGGCGTCGGTCTCGCCGCGGTGCAACTCGGCGTAGCGTTGGGGGCCAGGGTCACCGCCGTGGCGTCGACGCCGGAGAAACTGGACGTCGCAACACGATACGGCGCCACGAACGTGATCGGCCACCGCGACGTCGACGTGCGTGCGGCGCTGCGCGCCGTGCTGCCCGAAGGTGCCGCAGCCGTCGTGGACCCGGTGGGCGGCGCGCTGTCCGAGCCCGCCCTGCGGTCGCTGCGTCGGGGTGGCCGCTTCGTCACCGTCGGCTACGCCTCCGGCGAGATCCCGCGCATTCCCCTGAACCTAGTGCTGGTCAAAGGTATTGGCATCGTCGGCTTCCAATTCCAGGACGTGCCGGGCGCGGAGTTCGCCCGCAACGAGGGTGAACTCCACGAGCTGCTCGCCACCGGCCGGGTGTCGCCTCACGTCGGCGCGACGTACCCGCTCGCCGAGGCCGCGGCTGCGCTGCGGCACGTCGCCGACGGCCGGGCGATCGGCAAGGTGCTGATCGACGTGAGCGGCGTGGGCTGACGCCGCTCGCGTCGATCAGCCGCCAGGTCAGCTCGCCGGAACCAGATCCGCTGCCACCGAGGGCACTGCGGTGGCGCCGCACAGGAACGTCTCGGCCCGTCCGATCGCGGTCGCGTCGACGCCCGAGGCTGCCAGCGCCTGCGCCTTGAACGCCCGGGCCGCGGCGCTGAGGTGGTGTTCGACGGATCCGACCGTGGCATCGAGCCGGTCGGGCCAGTCGTCACCCCACAGGGTCACCTCGGTCATGCCGTGGCCGAGTGCGTTCATCACGCCCTCGCGCACGCGGGCGTCGGAGGTGAACAGGTCGGCCGAGACCGCGACGGTCTGCGGGTGCGGACGGTCGGCCCACATCTCGAGGGCCACCTCGAGATCCTGGACCTCGACGCCGAGGATCGACAGCGGCCGCAGGTCCTCGGTACCGGAGATGAGCACGGTGACGTCCCAGCCGGCCATGACGCGATCGACGAGCCAACCACCGGCGTGACTGACCACTTCCGGAACGCTCGCAGCGACGACGTCGAGGCGGTACCTCACGTCGCGCTCCGGCCCGGACCCGTGCTCGCCGTGGCTGCCGCCGGCGGGGCGAAGTCGCGTGCCAGCGACTCGCCGTACTGCTTGAACACGTCGTTGAGGGGAATCGAAGGGTCGAGCAGCCATGCGGTCTCCATTCCATTGACGAATGCCAAAATCTCGACGGCCTTGATGGCCGGGTCGAAGTCGGTGCGGTACCGCCCGGCAGCCTGACCACGTCGGATCAGGTCGGTGACGATCTCGACCGCCGCGCGCTGACGCTGCAGTAGCCGGTCGTGCAGCGGCGCGTCGGGCGCGATGTTCTCGATCAGCAGCACGGTGAAGGTGCCCACCAGCTCGGGGGCCCGGTCGAATCGTTCGGCGACGCGGCAGATCTCGGTGACGAGGTCACCGGACCGGTCGGCATGGGTGTCGTCGTCGGCGTCGCGCGCGTCGAGCACGGCGTTGAGCAGCTGTTCCTTGGACTCGAAGTGGTGCAGCAGGCCCGCGGGGCTGACGCCCGCTTCCTTGGCGATCTGAGCGAGCGAGGTGTTGCGCCATCCGTTGCGCGCGAGGAGGCGTTCGGCCACCGAGAGGATCCGCAGCTTGCGGTCCTCACCCTTTGCCAGCAGCGACGCGTACGGCCGCTGTAGCGGTGCCGTCACGTCCTGGGACTGCGTTGCGGCAGACACTGAACCCCTTCGTTCAACCAACCAACTGAACACACAGTAGGTAGGTTCGACCCGTGTGACAAGGGTCTCAGCGAAACTGGGTTTCGACGCGCGTCACATCGCAGGTCCAGGCGCGATTTCGGCGCGGATTCCCGCGTTGGGGGCCGGAAAGCGCGCCGAAATCGCAGTCAGAGGCCGAGCGACTTCGCGATGATCACCTTCATGACCTCGCTCGTGCCGGCGTAGATCCGGGCCACGCGGGCATCGGTGTAGAGCCGGGCGATCGGATACTCCATCATGTAGCCGTAGCCGCCGAACAGTTGCAGACAGCGGTCGATGACCCGGGCCTGCATCTCGGTGCAGAAGAGCTTCACCCGCGCGGCGTCGGGCGCCGAGAGTTCGCCATCGACGTGCAGCGTGACGGCCCTGTCGAGCATGGCCTGGGCCGCCTCGACCTCGGTCGAGCACGCCGCCAACTCGAACTTCGTGTTCTGGAACGACGCCACCGGCGTGCCGAACGCCTTGCGGCTCTGGGTGTACTCGATGGCCGCGCCGATCGCCGATCGCGCCTGGGCGACCGAGCCGACCGCGACGGTCAGCCGCTCCTGCGGCAGGTTGTGTCCGAGGTATCCGAACGCCTCGTCGACCTCGCCGAGCACGTTGCCCGCTGGCACCCGGACGTCGACGAACGACAGCTCCGCGGTGTCCTGGACCTTGCAGCCCATCTTCTCCAGTTCGCGCCCGCGGGTGAACCCTGGCATCCCGTCCTCGACCACCAGCAGCGTCAGCCCCTTGCGCCGGTTGCCGGGATCGGTGGACGTTCGTGCCACCACGATCACCAGGTCGGCTTGCATGCCGCCGGTGATGAACGTCTTGGCGCCGTTGACGACCCAGTCATCACCGTCACGCACGGCCGTGGTCCGCATGCCCGCGAGGTCGGAGCCAGTACCGGGTTCGGTCATCGCCACCGCGGTCAGCAGTTCACCGCTCGCCAGCCCGGGGAACCACCGCGTGCGCTGTTCGGCATTCGCGTAGTGCAGGAAGTACGGCAGGATCACCTCGAGCTGGGTCCGCACCGTGGAAAGCGTGACGAGCGCCTTCGCCGACTCCTCCTGCAGCACCACGTTGTAGCGGTAGTCGGGCATCCCGCCGCCGCCGTATTCCTCGGGGATCGCCATGCCCAGCATGCCGAGCGAGCCCATCTTCTCGAACACCTCGCGGGGCATCCGGCCGCCCTTCTCCCACTCGGGATAGTGCGGCACCACTTCCTTCTCGACGAAGTCGCGGGCCAGTTCGCGGAACGACTCGTGGTCCTCGGTGAAGAGGTCTCGGCGCATGGCGCCTCCTTTGGGTCGGGGGCTCGGGTCAGGGCATCAATTCGACGAGCGTGGCGTTGGCAGTGCCGCCGCCCTCGCACATCGTCTGCAGGCCATACCGAATTCCGTTGTTGCGCATGTGATGAATCAACCGGGTCATCAGCACCGCACCCGACGCGCCGAGCGGGTGGCCGAGCGCGATCGCGCCGCCCAGCGGGTTGAGCGCATCCTCGTCGGCACAGGTGTCGGCGAGCCACGCCAGCGGCACCGGCGCGAAGGCCTCGTTCACCTCGAACACCCCGACGTCGGCGATGCCGACTCCCGCCTTGTGCAGCACCTTCTCGGTGGCCGGGATGGGGCCCGTGAGCATGAGTTTGGGATCGGCACCGGTGACGGCACCCGCGACGTAGCGGGCCAGCGGTGTGAGCCCGAGGGACACGGCGTTCTCGGCGGTCATGACCAGCAACGCCGCCGCACCGTCGGAGATCTGCGACGAATTGCCCGCGTGGATGACGCCGTCCTCGGTGAACGCGGGCTTGAGCCCGGCGAGTTTCTCCGGCGTGGTGCCACGACGAATGCCCTCGTCTTCGGTCACGACGCCGCCGTCGGTGAACACGGGCACGATCTGATCGGTGAACGCACCCGCGTCCTGCGCCGCCGCGGCCCGCTCGTGCGACCGGGCCGAGTACTCGTCGAGACGGGCCCGAGACAGCCCCCACTGTTGGGCGATCAGCTCCGCCGAGATGCCCTGGTTGAACGAGAAGTCGTCGTACCTGGCAAGCACTTTCGGGCCGTAGGGCATGCCGGTGGCGCGGGCGGAACCCAGCGGCACCCGGCTCATCACCTCGACTCCCCCGGCCACCACCACGTCCTGCTGGCCCGACATCACGGCCTGCACCGCGAAGTCCAGGGCCTGCTGGCTGGACCCGCAGGCCCGGTTCACCGTGGTGCCCGGGATGTGTTCGGGCCAGCCCGCCGCCAGAACGGCGTAGCGGCCGATGTTGCTCGACTGGTCGCCAACCTGGGAGACGCAGCCCCACACCACGTCGTCGACGACGGCCGGGTCGACGCCGGTGCGCTCGGCGAGTTCGTTGAGTACGAGCGCCGACAGGTCGGCCGCATGCTGTTCGGACAGTCCGCCGTTGCGCTTGCCCACGGGCGTGCGCACGGCCCCGACGATGACGGTTTCCCTCATTGCTCCTGCTCCCTCTCGTACGAAGCCCACCGACCGGTGAACTCCGGCTCGCGCCTGGTGGCGAAGGCGGCGTAGGCCTCACGCGAGTCTGCCGTCGCGAAGTTCCCCGGTTGCGCCCGGGCCTCGTTGGCCAGCGCCTGGCGCAGCGTCGCGTCGGCCCCGTCGTTGAGCAGCGCCTTGCTCTGCGCCAGCGCATAGGGCGGGCCGTCGGCGAGTCGGCGCGCGAGATCGTCGACGAACCCGTCGATCTCGTCCGCCGCGCGTACCCACGTGACGAGACCCAGGCCGTGCGCCTCCGTCCCGTCGATCATGTCCGCCAGCAGCACGAGCCGCTTGGCCTGTTGCAGCCCGACCAGTTTGGGCAGCAGCCACGACCCGCCGAGATCGACCGACAGCCCGCGCTTGGTGAAGATCTGGCAGAACCGCGACTCGGGCGTCGCCACCACGAGGTCGCACCCGAGCGCGAGGTTCCATCCGGCGCCGACCGCGACGCCGCGAACCTTGGCGATCGTCGGTATCGCCAGCTCGTGCAGCGCGAGCGCGACATCGGTCAGCCGGTCCAGCTTGTACCGTGGGTGCACGTCCTCGGGCACCGAGATGTCGGCGCCCGAGCAGAACGCGTCACCGGCGCCGGTGAGGATCAGCGCACGGACGTCGCGGTCGCGCTTGAGTTCGCGCAACGCGTCGGCGAGTGCCACCCAGGACCGTGCATCCAGCGCGTTCTTGCGCTCGGGCCGGTTCAGCGTCAGCGTCCGCACGCCGTCGCGATCCGAGGTCAGCAGCACGTCGTCACCGGTGTCGGCGGAGTCGGCCATCAGTGCGCGGGTCCGATCACGCCGTTGGCACGCAACCGCGCCAATTCGTCTGCGCCCAGCCCCAGTTCACCCAGTACCGCGTCGGTGTGCTCGCCCAGAGCGGGTATCGCGCCCATCGGCTGGGTGAAGCCGCTGATGACCGGCGGCGGACGCAGCGCGGCGATGTCGCCCTTGGGGGTGCCGACGGTGCCCCACCGGTCGCGCGCGCTCAGCTGGGGATGCCGGATCACCTCGCTCGGGAGGTTGTAACGCGAGTTGCCGATGCCGGCTTCGTCGGCGACGCGCTGGATCTCGGCGAGATCGTGTCGGGCACACCAGGTCCCGATGGCCTCGTCGAGGATCGCGCGGTGCGCGCAGCGACCGGAGTTGGTCGCGAACCGCGGGTCGTCCGCGAGGTCGGGCCGGTCGATGATCTCGCGGGCCACCCGCTGCCATTCGCGGTCGTTGGTGGTGCCGAGGACGACGGTCTGGCCGTCCCCGGTAGGGAACGCGCCATAGGGTGCCACCGCGGGTGAGCCGACGCCGAGCGGCTCCTGGTCGATGCCGGAGTGCTGGGTGTAGGTGAGCGCGTAGCCCATCACGTCGGTCATCACGTCGAACAGGCTGAGCTGCACCGACGGGGCTGCGGATCCCGCAGGCCGTTTGCCGCGCCCGAACAGCAGCGCGAGGATGGAGATCGCCGCGTAGAGCCCGGTGGTGAAGTCGGCCATCGCGGGACCCGGCTTGGCAGGCATCCCGGGATACCCGGTGATGGCACAGGACCCCGACTCCGCCTGCACCAGAAGGTCGTAGGCGCGCTTGTGCGAGATGGGTCCGCCGGGGCCGTAGCCGTCGATCTCCAGCGGTATGACGCCGGGGTGGCGCTCCGCGAGGTCCACCGCGGTGAGCCCGAGGCGAGCCAGCGCTCCCGGCGCGAGGTTGGAGACGAAGGCGTCGGCGCCATCGAGCAGCCGGTGCAGCAGCTCCACGCCCTCGGGCGACTTCGTGTTGAGCGTCACCGACTCCTTGCCGCGGTTGCACCACACGAAGTGCGCGGCCAGCCCACCGGGACCGTTGACGACGTCGTCGTAGTCGCGGGCGAAGTCACCGCCGGCGGGGTTCTCGACCTTGATGACGCGCGCACCGAAGTCCGCGAGCACCCGGGTACACATCGGTGCGGCCACCGCCTGCTCCATGGCAACGATCGTGACGCCGGCCAGCGGCGCGTTCGACGAATCCGCCACGGTGGTCACATGACCATGCCGCCGTCGACCGGCAGCACCTGGCCGGTGATGTACGACGCGGCATCCGACGCCATGAACACGAACGCTCCTGCGATCTCGGCAGGCTCCGCCCACCGCTTCATCGGGATGCGCGCCATCATGTTGGCGGCGAACTTTTCGTTGGTGCGGATCGTTTCGGTCATGGGCGTCGCCGCAAGGGGGGCAAGGGCATTGACCATGATGCTCTTGGTGGCCAGCTCGCGGGCCAACGACTTCGTGAAGCCGATCAGCCCGGCCTTGGCAGCCGAGTAGTTCACCTGGCCGAGGGTTCCGGTGAGACCCGCCGCCGACGTGACGTTGATGATGCGGCCGGTGCCGTCGGTCGGGATGTACGGCAACGCCGCCTGAGTGCAGTGGAACGTGCCCATCACGTGCACGTCGAAGGTCAGGCGGAACGTCTCGTCGGTGAGCTTGGGGAACATCGCCGGGGCGGTGACGCCCGCGTTGTTGACCAGGATGTGGATCGCTCCTCCGCCGAGTTCGGCGGCCGCGGCGGCTGCGGCGTCGGCGGCGGCGCGGTCGCCGACGTCGAGGACGTGGCTGTCCGCGGTGCCGCCCGAGGCGCGGATCGTCTCGGCCACCGATACGGCTGCGTCACCGTCGATGTCGGTGACGAGCACCGCCGCGCCCGCCTCGGCCAGGGCCGCGGCGACTGCCGCGCCGATGCCTGCCGGAGCGCCTGCGCCGGTCACCATGGCCGTCCGGCCGCCCAGGTCGAAGTACCCCATGCTCGTCGTGCTCCGTTCTCAGTAGCTGCGCGGAAGGCCGAGCACGTGCTCGCCCAGGAAGTTGAGGATCATCTCCTGGCTCACCGGAGCGATCTTCATCAGACGCGCCTCCCGGAAGTACCGGGACACGTGGTACTCCTCGGAGTAGCCCATCCCGCCGTGCAGCTGCAGCGCCCGGTCGGCGGCGGCGAAGCCGGCGTCGGCGCACAGGTACTTGGCCGTGTTCGCCTCGCGCCCACAGGGTTTGCCGTTGTCGTAGAGCCAGGTGGCCTTGCGGAGCACCAGCTCGGCGGCGTCGAGCCGGGCCAGCGAGTCCGCGAGCGGGAACTGCAGGCCCTGGTTCATGCCGATCGGCCGGTCGAACACGACGCGCTCGTTGCCGTACTTGACGGCCTTCTCGAGCGCGACCCGGCCGATGCCGAGGGCCTCGGCCGCAATGAGCATGCGCTCCGGGTTGAGGCCGTCGAGGATGTACTTGAAGCCCTGCCCCTCCTCGCCGACACGGTCCTCGACGGGCACCATCAGGTCGTCGATGAACAGCTCGTTGGAGCTGACGGCGTTGCGGCCCATCTTCCTGATCGGCCGGATGTCGACGTGGGCGCGGTCGAGGTCGGTCATGAACAGCGTCATGCCGTCGGTCTTCTTGGCGCCCCGCCGCTTCAGGTCCTCCGGGGTCTCGGTGCGGGTCAGGAGCAGGATCTTCTCCGACTCCAGCGCCTTGGAGATCCACACCTTGCGGCCGTTGACGCGGTAGGCGTCACCCTCGCGCTTGGCGAACGTCGTGATGCGCGAGGTGTCCAGTCCCGCACCGGGTTCGGTGACGCCGAAGCAGACGTGCAGGTCACCGTCGACGATCCGCGGCAGGGTGCGAGCCTTGAGTTCGTCGGAGCCGTGCTTGACGACGGGTTGCATGCCGAAGATGGAGAGGTGAATGGCGCTGGCGCCGTTCATCGCAGCGCCCGAACGCGACACCTCCTCGAGCAGCAGGGTGGCCTCGGTGATGCCCAGGCCGTGCCCGCCGTACTCCTCGGGGATCGTCATGCCCAACCAGCCGCCGCCTGCGATGGCGTCGTAGAACTCCCGGGGGAATTCGTGGGCCTCGTCCTTCTCCATCCAGTAGTGATCGTCGAACCGGCTCGCGAGTTCGGCGACCGACTTGCGGATCAGCTCCTGGTCCTCGCTGAGTTCGAAGCTCATTCCATCGGCCACGACGTCCTCCTCGACGTTCAAAACATTGGTTTACTATGTATCACACCGTGCGGACGCCCGCCGACGCGGGAGGTCTGCTCCCTGCCGACGGGCCGCCGAACTCAATCCTTGTTGCCGGTCAGTTCCTTTGCGTTGGCGGCGAACTGAGCGAAGTCCGACTTGCCGTGGTCGTGCTTGGACAGCGCCTGGACCGAGACGTCGTGGCCCTCGGCGGCCTTGCGCAGCGCACCGACGGTGGCCTGTTCCTTGCCGATGTGGGTGAACGGGTCGAAGTGGTACCACCGCATGGCGTTCTGGTAGGTCATCTTGTCGATGTCGGCGTCGGGTACCGAGTTGGCCTTCAGCACCTCGTCGAGCTGTTCGGGCGCGTTGGGCCACATGGAGTCCGAGTGCGGGTAGTCGGCTTCCCAGCAGATGTTGTCGACGCCGATCTGGTCGCGCATCGTGACACCCACCGGGTCGGCGATGAAGCACGTGAGGAAGTGCTCGCGGAACACCTCGGACGGCAGCTTGCCGCCGAAGTCCTGGTGCGTCCACGTCGAGTGCATTTCGTACGTGCGGTCGATGCGCTCCAGGAAGTAGGGGATCCACCCGGTGCCGCCCTCGGACAGCGCGATCTTGAGCGTCGGGTACTTCTTCACCGGCGCCGACCACAGCAGGTCGGCCGCGGCCTGCACGATGTTCATCGGCTGCAGGGTGATCATCACGTCCATCGGCGCATCGGGCGCGGTGATGGCCAGTCGGCCCGACGATCCGATGTGCACGTTGAGCACGGTCTCGGTGTCCACCAGAGCCTCCCAGAGCGGCGTCCAGTAGTCGTCGTGGAAGCTCGGGTAGCCCATCGCGGCCGGGTTCTCGCTGAACGTCAGCGAGTGCACGCCGCGGGCGGCGTTGCGCCGCACCTCGGCGGCGCACGCCTCGGCGTCCCAGATCACCGGCAGGGTCATCGGGATGAACCGCGCCGGATACGCCCCGCACCATTCCTCGACGTGCCAGTCGTTGTAGGCCTGCACCAGTGCCAGCGAGAACTCCGGGTCCTCGGTGGCGAACAGCCGACCCGCGAAGCCCGGGAAGGACGGGAAGCACATGGAGCCGAGGATGCCGCCGGCGTTCATGTCCTTGACCCGCTCGTCGACGTCGTAGCACCCCTTGCGGATCTCGTCGAGACCCTGCGGTTCCAGGCCGTACTCCTCCTTCGGGCGGCCGGCGACGGCGTTGAGCGCCACGTTCGGAATCACGATATCCCGGAACTGCCACGTGTCGCTGCCGTCGGCGTTGTGTACCAGCCGCGGCGCCTCGTCGCGGTACTTCGCCGGCAGGTGGTTGGCGAACATGTCCGGCGGTTCGACGATGTGGTCGTCCACGCTGATCAAGATCATGTCGTCTTTGTTCACGACCGCTCCCTCCTTCAGGCCCGTTCGGGCCGCTGTTCGGGTTGGTTCTCTACTAGAGGAAACTAGCTTCTCGCGATTTGAGAATCAACATCCGCAGCGCGCTGTCACGGTTCTGACCCCGACATTTGCGCGCGATGAGGACCGTTGTCCGAGCCCTGGTCACGACACTCTCATTGACCGCTTCACCAAAGAGTGGAAATCTATTGGTCAAATATGAGAACCTGATTCTCGCAAGCGAGAGTCCAGAGAGGAGACGCCCGTGCGGGTGACCCCGATGCAGCCCGACGAGTGGGATGACGACGTCGTCAAAGCGCTGTCGGTCATGGTCTCGCCGGACCGCATGGAACGCCGTGACGTCGGGTCGGCTCTCTCCACGCTGGTACGCCATCCCAAGTTGACCCGGGCGTTCCTTCGGTTCAACGGCTACCTGCTGTTCGGTTCGACGCTGCCGGAACGGTTGCGCGAGCTGGCGATCCTGCGTGTGGCACATCGTCGCAACTGTGCCTACGAGTGGCAACACCACGTCGAGATGGGCGCCGAGGCCGGCCTGGCCCCCGACGTCATCGACGGCGTGACACGCGGAGAGGCGTCCGACCCACTCGACCAGGTGGTGCTCACCGCGGTCGACGAACTCGAAGTGGACTCGAACGTCTCGGACGCGACGTGGGCGGCACTGTCCGAGCACCTCGACGAGCGCCAGCGCATGGACCTCGTCTTCACGATCGGCTCATACGGCCTTCTGGCCATGGCCTTCAACACCTTTGGCGTCGTACCGGAACAGGAGAACTGAACATGCCCTTCTTTGCCAAGCCCGAAGAGGGTAGTTGGACCGAGCACTGGCCCGAATTGGGCACGGCCCCGGTCAACTACGAGGACTCGATCGACCCCGAGCACTTCAAGCTCGAGCAGCAGGCGATCTTCCGCAAGACCTGGCTGAAGGTCGGACGCGTCGAGCAACTGCCAAAGAAGGGCAGCTATTTCACCCGCGAAATGCCCGCAGCGGGTGCAGGCACGTCGGTGATCATCGTCAAGGACAAAGAGGACATCGTCCGCAGCTTCTACAACCTGTGCCGCCACCGCGGCAACAAGCTGGTGTGGAGCGACTACCCCGGTGAAGAGGTGTCGGGCGTCTGCCGCCAGTTCACCTGCAAGTACCACGCCTGGCGGTACGGCCTCAACGGCGACCTGACCTTCGTGCAGCAGGAGGGCGAGTTCTTCGACCTCGACAAGGGCGATTACGGCCTGGTCTCGGTCCGGTGCGAGGTCTGGGAAGGCTTCATCTTCATCAACTTCGACGACGACGCAGCCCCGCTGTCGGAGTACCTGGGCGACTTCGCGAAGGGCCTGGAGGGTTACCCCTTCCACGAGATGACCGAGCACTACAGCTACCGCTCGGAGATCAACGCCAACTGGAAGCTGTTCATCGACGCGTTCACCGAGTTCTATCACGCGCCGATCCTGCACATGAAGCAGGCGGAGAAGGAGGAGGCCGAGAAGCTGGCCCAGTTCGGCTTCGAGGCCCTGGCCTACGACATCAAGGGCGATCACTCGATGGTGTCGTCCTGGGGCGGCATGAGCCCGCCGAAGGACCTCAACATGGTCAAGCCCATCGAACGCATCCTGCACAGCGGGCTCTTCGGACCGTGGGATCGCCCCGACATCAAGGGCATCCTCCCCGACGAGCTGCCGCCTGCGATCAACCCCGGACGCCACAAGACTTGGGGCACCGACTCATTCGAGTTCTTCCCCAACTTCACCCTGCTGTTCTGGGCGCCGGGCTGGTACCTGACGTACAACTACTGGCCCGTCGCCGTCGACAAGCACATCTTCGAGGCCGACCTGTACTTCGTGCCGCCGAAGAACCTGCGCCAGCGCCTGTCGCAGGAACTCGCCGCAGTGACGTTCAAGGAGTACGCGTTCCAGGACGCCAACACCCTCGAAGCCACCCAGACGCAGATCGGCACCCGGGTGGTCACCGACTTCCCGCTGTGCGACCAGGAGATCCTGCTTCGCCACCTGCACATGACCGCGCACCAGTACGTTGACCGGTACAAGGCATCCCTGAACGCCAACGGATCCGCGTCCAACGGGAACTCGTCCGCCGAAACAGGGGCCGTCACGTCAGGCGAGAAGTCCGCAGAGAAGGAGTCGGCGAATGTCTAAGCTGCCCGAAGAATTCGCCGACCTCGAGCGGTTCTCCGACTGGTGCCTGCCCACCGAGGAGGAGCGGTACGCCAAGCGTCTGGCGTCGTCCATGGACGAGATGCAGGAGCTGTACGACGCGGGCTTGGCGAGGCTCGAGGACATCATGGTCTACGTCGACGAGCGGTTCCCGCTGGCGGGTATGCCCGAGGACGCCAAGGCGCTCGTGCACCTCGGGCAGTCGATCGTGATGGTGAGCTTCCCCATCGAGGTGTGGAAGCAGCCACGCGTGCTCGACAGCGGCGCGGCCTACATCAAGCTCATCAAGGAGCCGGTGGTCTAAGCGTGCCCACAGCACTCACGCTCAAGGCAGCGGGATACGTCGACGTCGACGCCGGTGAGATCGTGCGGCCGGCCGTGATCCACGTCGAGGGCGACGTCATCGTGGGCGTCGGCGGCGATCATCCAGCGGAGTCGTCGACCGTGCTCGACCTGGGCGACGCGATCCTGCTGCCCGGGCTGATGGACATGGAGGTCAACCTCCTGATGGGCGGGCGCGGCGAGAACCCGGGCCTGTCACAGGTCCAGGACGATCCGCCCACCCGCACGCTGCGCGCGGTCGGCAACGCCCGCCGCACGCTGCGGGCCGGGTTCACCACCGTGCGCAACCTCGGGCTGTTCGTGAAGACCGGTGGCTACCTGCTCGACGTCGCGCTCGGCAAGGCGATCGACGCCGGCTGGATCGAGGGCCCGCGCGTCATCCCGGCGGGCCATGCGATCACGCCGACCGGCGGGCACCTCGATCCGACGATGTTCGCCGCGTTCATGCCCGGTGCGCTCGAGCTGACGGTCGAGGAGGGCATCGCCAACGGCGTCGACGAGATACGCAAGGCGGTGCGATACCAGATCAAGCACGGCGCCCAGCTGATCAAGGTGTGCGTGTCCGGCGGCGTCATGTCGCTGACCGGTGAGGCCGGCGCGCAACACTATTCGGACGAGGAACTACGCGCGATCGTCGACGAGGCACATCGCCGCGGGTTGCGGGTGGCTGCCCACACCCACGGCGCCGAAGCCGTCAAGCACGCCGTTGCGTGCGGCATCGACTGCATCGAACACGGCTTCCTCATGGACGACGAGGCGATCCAGGCCCTGGTCGACAACGACCGGTTCCTGGTGACCACCCGTCGCCTCGCGGAGGCCATGGACGTGTCCAAGGCGCCGAAGGAGTTGCAGGACAAGGCCGCCGAGATGTTCCCGAAGGCCAAGACGTCGATCAAGGCGGCCTACGAGGCAGGGGTCAAGATCGCCGTCGGCACTGATGCGCCCGCCATCCCCCACGGGCGCAACGCCGACGAACTCGTCACCCTCGTCGAGTGGGGCATGCCGCCCGCAGCGGTGCTGCGGGCAGCCACCGTCGTCGCCGCGGATCTGATCAACCGCACCGACCTTGGCCGGATCGAACGGGGTTACCTCGCCGACGTCATCGCGGTGCCCGGTGATCCCCTGACCGACATCACCGTTACACAGCGGGTCAACTTCGTAATGAAGGGCGGTAAGGTCTACCGACATGACAGTGCCAACTAGCGCGTCGCGAACCTCGGATCTGGTCGAGATCCAACAGCTGCTGGCCAAGTACGCCGTCACCATCACCCAGGGGGACGTCGAAGGCCTGGTCGAGGTCTTCACCCCCGACGGCACCTACAGCGCATTCGGCTCCACCTACACGCTCGCTCGCTTCCCCGAACTCGTCGAGGCAGCACCCAGCGGGCTGTTCATGACCGGCACGTCGCTCGTCGACCTCGACGAGAACGACCCGGACAAGGCAAGCGGCACGCAGACCCTGTGCTTCATCGAGCACTCGAAGCACGACATGCGGATCGGCTACTACCGGGACACCTACGTGCGCACCCCGGACGGCTGGCGGCTCAAGACCCGTGCGATGACGTTCATCCGACGCAACGGCGACCACGACTCCGGCCGCCCGCACGCCATCGGCAGGCCGGAAGCCGGATGAGCACTTCCACCGGAACGGCGGTTCCCACCGAGACCACCGACACGACCGAGTTCCGGTCGCAGTTGGTCGCCTGGCTCGACGAGAACGACCTCACACCACCCCCGGACGACTCCCTGCAGGGCCACATGCGCCAATTCGCCAGGGTGCAGCGGGCACTGTACGACGCCGGGTGGAGCCGCCAGGGCTGGCCCGAACACGCCGGTGGCCTCGGAGGTCCGGACATCCTGCGGGCGATCGTCGGCGAAGAGGTGGTGGGTCGCCGACTCGCCGAGCCCGGGCCGTACTCGATGCTCGAGGTGCTGGCACCGACGATGATCGACTACGCCTCGCCCGAACTCGCCGCGGAGATGGTGCCCAAGCTGCTCAGCGGCGAGGAGCAGTGGTGTCAGGGCTTCTCCGAGCCCGGCTCGGGAAGTGATCTGGCCTCGCTCAGCACGCGCGCCGAACAGCGCGACGGCACGTGGATCGTCAACGGGCAGAAGGTCTGGACGAGTTTCGCCCAGTACTCCCACCGGTGCATCCTGCTCACCCGCACCGGCGGCCCGGAGACGCCCGACCACGAGGCGATCACCGCGTTCTTCGTCGATCTCGACACCCCCGGCATCACGGTGCGCCCGCTGCGCACCATGCACGGCGTCGACGAGTTCTGCGAGGTCTACTTCGACGACGTGGCGGTCGACGAGAGCCGGATGCTGGGCAAGCCCGGCGACGGTTGGCGGCTGGCGATGGATCTGCTGCCCTATGAACGCTCCACCTGCTTCTGGCAGCGCATCGCCTACCTCTACTCGCGATTCGACACGCTCGTCAATGAGGTCAAGGGCATCGGCCAGGCCGTCGACTCGGACATGGGCGAGGCGTATCTGGCCCTGCACACCCTGCGCTGCCGCTCCCGCGCCACCCAGCACCGGCTGGCGGACGGCCAGCGGCTGGGCCCGGACACCTCGATCGACAAGGTGCTGCTGGCCGCCGCCGAGCAGAAGCTCTACGACACCGCCCGCGATCTGCTCGCGGGGTCGATCGAACTGGACGACACCGCCTGGCGCACCGAGTACCTGTACTCACGCGCCGCCACGATCTACGGCGGCACCGCAGAGGTGCAGCGCAACATCATCGCCCGCCGCCTCTTGGATCTCGGGAAGGAGTGACCGTGGACAGCCAACCCGCCTCCGGGACACTGAAATTGATCGAGGACGGCCTCCGCAAGACCATGCTCACGGCGTCGGGTCCCGAACTCGACACGGCGCTGTCCGAGATGGGCTGGTCCGACATGCTGTCGGACATGCCGGAGACTGCCGTCCCGTTGGTGTTCCGACTCCTCGGCGAAACCGGTTCGCACGCATCGGTTCTCAACGACGTCGTCCAACAGACCGCCGACCGTGAAGTGGGCGCCACGCCCGAGCTGCCCTATGCGGGCGGCGGCTGGGTGGTCTGGGAACGCGACCAGAGCGGAGAATCGAGCACCGCGCTGGGCGGTCTGCCCCTGCGCCGGGTCGAGGAGGGCGGGCTGCTGCGGCTTGGTGACGCTCGCCGCGCGTTGGGCTGGTGGCTGGTCGGGACGTCGCGGGCAATGCTCACCCTCGCGCGCCAGCACGCCGTCGACCGCGTCCAGTTCGGCAAGCCGATCGCGCAGTTCCAGGCGGTCCGACACCGGCTGGCCGAGACGCTCGTCGCGATCGAGGGCGCCGAGGCGACGCTGAGCCTGCCCGGCGTCGACAATCCCGATCTGACCGCGCTGCTGGCCAAGGCGGCCGCGGGCAAGGCCGCCCTGCTGGCCGCCAAGAACTGCCAGCAGGTGCTGGCCGGCATCGGGTTCACCGCCGAGCACGGTCTGCACGTCCACGTCGAGCGTGCACTGGTGCTCGACGGATTGCTGGGCAGCTCAAGGGAACTCACGAAGAAGGCCGGAGCGGGGCTGCGCGCCCGCGGTTCCGTGCCACGCCTGGCGCAGCTGTAGGTCGGGCGGGGCTCAGCCCCTTGGCAGTCCGAGCACCCGCTGGGCGATGATGTTGCGCTGGATCTCCGACGTGCCGCCTGCGATCGTGCCCGCGAACGATCGAGCATAGCGATCCGACCAGCTGCCCGCGTAGCCGTCGTGGTTCATGTGCACGAAGGGCGTCGTCATGGCCGGGTCGATCAGGCCCTGCGAACCGGCTGCCGCCAAGGCGTATTCGGAGGCGGACTGGGCAGCCTCGGCGCCCAGCAACTTGAGCATCGCCATCCCCTGCACGTCCTCCTGGCCCCGCGCGGCGCGCGCCAAGCCGACCGACCCGAGCAGCCGCAGCGCCTGATTGTCCATCGCCAGCGTCGCGTAGCGGTCGCGGTCGAGTTCGGTGACGGGGGTGAAGTCCTCGAGCAGATCGCGCAGCCGGTCGGCATAGCTCAGCCACAGCATCGTGCGCTCGTGACCGAGCGAGCCGTTGGCCACACGCCAGCCGTCGTCGAGGGGGCCGACGAGATTCTCGGCGGGGACCCGAACGTCGTTGAAGAAGACCTCGTTGAAGTCGAGGTCGTCGCGGTCCCATGCCGACGCGAAGGGCCTGCACTGCACGCCGGGCGCGTCGGTCGGGATCAACAGCACACTGATCCCGCGGTGCTTGGGCACGTCGGGATTCGTTCGGACGAAGGTCAGCACGACGTCCGCGTGGTGCGCCCCAGAGGTCCACACCTTCTGCCCGTTGACGACGAAGTGGTCGCCATCGGCATCGGAGGCACGCACGGCACGCGTCCGCAGCGACGCCAGGTCCGAACCCGCGCCGGGCTCGCTCATGCCGAGGGCTGCGGTGATCTCGGCGCGCAGGATTGGCACGGCCCATTGCTGCTTCTGCTCCGGCGTGCCGAACGTGAGCAGTGACGCCGCGATGATGCCGACGCCCTGAATGTTGAGGCTGTGCACCGTGCGTCGCCGAGACAGTTCCTCGAAGAACACGTACTGCTCGAGGATGGTCGCGTTGCGGCCGCCGAACTCCGGAGGGTTGCCGGGAACCAGCCAGCCGTTGTCGAAGAGAAGTCGTTGCCAGCTACGCGCCCAGGGTGGCGGGTCGGAGGACGACCGAGCGCGTTGAATGGCCTCGGCCGCGGCGGGGAGGTGCTCGTCGAGGAAGGCCACGAACTCGGCGCGGAATGCCTCGACGTCGGCGTCGAACGTGAGTTGCACGGCTCTCCCGATGAGAATGCGACCGCACCCGCTGCGAGCTGCGGCGGAGCGGCCGGGATGAAATGTGTCCAGGTTGCGAAGGGCTTCTGTAAACGCGCTGACGAGAATAGTATTCTCGTCATGGGGAAGTTACAATCTCAGACACGATGGCTTGCGAGGGGGTCTTGGACCACGATGGTCGAGCATTCTCCGGTACAGTCCATCCATGCTCTTTCCACTCGGCCTGCCGAAGAGTCGCTGGTGACAAGCCCCAGCGAAGAGCCGGCCTGGAAGCAGCGGGCGGTCGAACGCTCCATCAAGACGGCGAAACTGCGCGCCGCCCAGCGCGTGCAGCGCTTCTTGGATGCCGCTCAGGCCATCATCATCGAGAAGGGCAGCACGGACTTCACCGTGCAAGAGGTCGTCGACCGCTCGCGCCAGTCGCTGCGCAGCTTTTACTTGCAGTTCGACGGCAAACACGAACTCCTCCTCGCACTGTTCGAGGACGCGCTGAGCCGGTCGGCCGACCAGATCCGCGCCGCCACCGCCGGGCACACCGACCCCCTCGAACGCCTGAAGGTGGCCGTCCAACTGCTGTTCGAGTCCTCGCGGCCCGATCCCGCGGCCAAGCGCCCGCTGTTCACCGACTTCGCGCCACGCCTGTTGGTGTCGCATCCGTCCGAGGTGAAGGTGGCGCACGCGCCGCTGGTCGTCCTGCTGACCGAGTTGATGGAGGATGCCGCAGAGGCGGGCGCCCTGCGCGCCGGGCTGAGCCCCAAGCGCATGGCGGCCATCACCATGCAGACCGTCATGTTCGTGGCGCAGTCCAGCGGCTCCGAGGAGGGGTCCAACAAGCCCGTCTCGGCCGACGAGGTGTGGGACTTCGTGTCCCACGGGTTCGCCGCCAGCTAGTAGAGAACACCGTTCTCACAACGGCACAACGGCGTGGCTCGCCAGGCTCCTGACCAATTCCGCCGGCTATCCGGACCCGTCCCGTGCCGTGGCGTTGGACCGCCGCCACCCCCGGCCGGAACGCTCCCGATCGGGCCAAGACAACCGCCGGACGCGCCCGTCCGGAGTCGCACGACTTCCCATGGCCCACATGACTTCTAAGCAGTGAGTACAAACGCCACGCACCCGCGCTGCCCGTTGACACAATCGGTTACCGATGACAGAGTGCTGAGCAAGTGCACAGCAAATGGTTGGTGCCGACGACAGAGCAGGGGTCCGACATGGCAGGGCGGTTAGAGGGCAAGGTCGCTTTCATCACCGGTGCGGCGCGCGGCCAGGGTCGCGCGCACGCGGTCCGCATGGCGCAGGAGGGCGCCGACATCATCGCCATCGACATCTGCAAGCAGATCGACAGCGTGCAGATCCCCCTCTCCAACCCGGAGGATCTCGCCGAGACCGCGGACCTGGTCAAGAACCTCGACCGCCGCATCTTCACCGCCGAGGTCGACACCCGCGATTACGACGCCCTCAAGGCCGCGGTCGACGCCGGCGTCGAGGAGTTCGGTCGACTCGACATCATCGTGGCCAACGCGGGGATCGGCAACGGTGGACAGACCCTGGACAAGACCGGCGAGCCCGACTGGGACGACATGATCGCCGTGAACCTGTCCGGCGTCTGGAAGACGGTCAAGGCCGGTGTTCCACACATCCTGGCGGGCGGCAACGGCGGCTCGATCATCCTGACGAGTTCGGTCGGCGGACTCAAGGCCTACCCGCACACCGGTCACTACGTCGCCGCCAAGCACGGCGTCATCGGTCTGATGCGGACGTTCGCCGTAGAACTCGGCGCGCAGAACGTCAGGGTGAACACCGTGTGCCCCACCAACGTCAACACACCGCTGTTCATGAACGACGGCACGATGAAGCTCTTCCGGCCCGACCTGGAGAACCCGGGTCCCGAGGACATGAAGGTCGTCGGCCAGATGATGCACACGCTGCCGATCGGCTGGGTCGAGCCCGAGGACGTCGCCAACGCGGTGCTGTTCCTCGCCTCCGACGAAGCCCGCTACATCACCGGGGTCGCCCTACCGGTCGACGGCGGAAGCTGTCTGAAGTAGCGGCGTCGAGCGGCGCGGGCTGACAGAGTCGACCGATGGACGATTCCGAACCCGATCCCGAGGTCGTCGAAGCATCGGGCCTCAGCGGCTACAGCCCCTCGTTCACCAGGACGGTGGTCGAGAAGGTCGGCCCCGTCCTGCGCCGCTACTTCCGCGCCGAACTGCACGGCCTCGACGTGTTCCCCCCAACCGGGGGCGTCCTGGTCGTGTCCAACCACTCCGGCGGAATGCTGACACCGGACGTGCTGCTGTTCGGCTCGGCGTTCTACCGCCGGTTCGGCTACGACGACCGCCCCCTGCACACGCTCGCCCACTACGGGGTCGTGATGGGACCGCTCGGCGACGTGATGCCGAAGGTCGGCGTCATCGAGGCCAGCCGCGAGAATGCCGCAGCCGCATTGGCTTCCGGCGCCGTCGTGCTGGTGTTTCCCGGTGGTGACTACGACTCCTACCGCCCGACGCGCGAGGACGCGGTGATCGACTTCGCCGGCCGCACCGGCTACGTGCGCACCGCGATCAATGCCGGGGTGCCCATCGTGCCGTCGGTGACCATCGGTGCGCAGGAGGGCCAGCTGTTCCTCACCCGCGGCAACCGGGTGGCCAAGCTCCTCGGCCTGACCAAGGCGCGACTGGAGATCCTGCCCGTCACCTTCGGGTTCCCTTTCGGCTTCAGCATGTTGGTACCGCCGAACCTGCCGCTGCCCACCAAGATCGTCACCCAGGTGCTCGAACCGATCGACGTGCTGGAGCGCTTCGGTCCCGACCCCGACGTCGACGAGGTGGACGTCTACGTCCGATCGGCCATGCAGTCCGCACTCGACGAACTCGCGCGCAAGCGGCGTTTCCCGATACTGGGGTGACGCGATGCTGAGTTCGGTGGCGGCCGGTGCCGGCGAGATAGTGGGCACGCTGGCGACATTGGTGCGGGCAGGCGTGCTGGCCCCGCTGCGTCCCGACAAGTACGTGAGGATGGCCGCGGCGGTGCGCGACGGCGGCTCGGTGACCCTCGGCTTCGCCATCGCGGCTCGGCGATGTCCTGATGCCAATGGGCTGGTGGACGAGCTGGGTTCCCTGACCTGGCGGCAACTCGACGAACGCGCGCGCTCGCTGGCTGCCGGTCTGCAGCACCTGCCCTCTCCGCCCACGACGGTGGGGATCATGTGCCGCAACCATCGTGGCTTCGTGTCCGCGCTGATGGCCGCCGACCGGATCGGCGCCCACGTCCTGCTGCTCAACACCTCCTTCGCGGGACCCGCGCTCGCCGAGGTGGTCGGCCGCGAGGGCGTCGACGTCATCGTCTACGACGAGGAGTTCGGTCCGACCGTGGATCAGGCCCTGGCCGACGCACCCGGGGCCACGCGCATCCTGGGCTGGACCGACATCGAGCAGCCGCTCCCCCGGCTCACCGTCGAGGGACTGATCCGCACCAACGCCGGGAGCCGACCCGAGCGAACGACCGGTCGCGCCAGGATCGTGCTGCTGACCTCCGGCACGACCGGCACGCCCAAGGGCGCACGGCCGACGTCGGGCGGCGGCGCTGCTGAACTCAAGGGCATCCTCGACCGGATCCCCTGGCGGGCCGGCGAAGTCACGGTCATCGCCGCCCCCATGTTCCACGCCTGGGGGTACTCGCAGCTCGTGTTCGCCGCCTTCATGGCCACCACGATCGTCACCCGCAGGCGCTTCGACCCCGCTGCCACACTCGACCTCGTCGACCGCCACGGCGCCTCGGGTCTCGTGGTGGTTCCGGTCATGCTCGACCGGATCATGGACCTGCCGGATAACGTGCGGCGCGGATACCACGGGCGCACACTGCGTTTCGTCACGGCGTCCGGGTCGCGCATGCGGCCCGACGTCGTCACGCGCTTCATGGACGAGTTCGGCGACGTGGTCTACAACAACTACAACGCCACCGAGGCGGGCATGATCGCGACCGCCACCCCCGCCGACCTACGCGCGGCACCCGACACCGCGGGCCGACCTGCAAACGGCACCGAGGTCCGCATCCTCGACGAGGCGTACCGGCCCGTGCCCGGTGGTGCGGTCGGGCAGATCTTCGTCCGCAGTGCAACGTTGTTCGACGGCTATACGGAAGGATCGTCGGCCGACGGGAAGACCTTCCACGACGGCTTCATGGCGTCCGGTGACATGGGATACATGGACCCCGCCGGTCGCCTGTTCGTCGTCGGCCGCGACGACGAGATGATCGTCTCCGGCGGCGAGAACGTCTATCCCATCGAGGTCGAGAAGGTACTCGCCGGCCACCCGGACGTCGCGGAGGCGAGCGTGGTCGGCGTCCCCGACGACGAGTACGGGCAGCGGCTGGTCGCCTTCGTCGTGCCACGGCAAGGCGCGTCCGCCGATGCGGACACCTTGCGCCGCCACGTCCGGGACACCCTCGCGAACTACAAGGTCCCGCGTGAGGTCATCGCGCTCGAGGAATTGCCCCGCAACGCCACCGGCAAGATCCTGCGAGCCGAACTGCGCGCCCGCGCGGGCGGTTGATCAGCCGTTGACCTCCACCTCGGGCAGCGCACTGTCGACCACGGTCGGATCACCGGGGATCCCCGCGGCAGAGCGGATCTCGAAGAAGGCGTCGGTGAACGCTCCGGTCGCCTCGTGGACGTCGTCGAAGGTCTGGTCGTCGGTCAGCACGGCCACACCCATCTGATCGACGTAGCTCCACACCGTGATGTTGACCGGCGCACCGAGGGACAGCACGCCGGTGGAGTACAACTCGACGACCGGCGCGCCCGCGAAGTGCCCGCGCTCCCGGGGCCCGGGCACGTTGGACACGGCCACGTTCATCATCCTGTTGCGGCCGTCGCGCTCGGACAGCCAGCGGAACGCTCCCGGCGCGACGGCAGTCGGCAGGTAGGTCATCAGGCGGCAGTACAGTTCTGGGCCGATCAGCTCGTGATCCTCCTTGGCCCGTCCGGTCGCGGTGGCGACCAGCCGGACCCGTTCGAGCGGATCGGTGACGTGTACGGGTAGCGAGATCGACAGTCCGCTGATCTCGTTGCCGGTGACCCGGTCCGGCGACCTGTTCGTCGCGGTGGGCACGGAGGCGATGATCGGCTCGTCGGCGTGGCCGTCGTATCGAATGAGCAACCGGCGCAACGCCCCTGCCGCAGTCGCCAGTACGACGTCGTTGACGCTGACGCCCAGTGCCTTCGCCACCTGCTTGACCTCCGACAGCGAGAGCGTGGCGCTGCCGAACCGCCGTTCGGGTGACACCTGGTGGTTCAGGAACGTCGCCGGCGCGCTGAAGTCGTCGGCCAGATCCGGGATGTCCTCGCGCTGCTGCGCACGACGGCGGACCCTGGCGAACCCGGTGACCGCGTCCTTCACCAAGCCCGGCAGCTCGCCGATCTGGCGGACGTGGTCGCGCCCGGCGTCGGCCAGCAGGCGGGTGGGGCGCGGCGGCTCGCAGGTCGTCTCGTCGTCGCGCTCGGGTGTCGGCCCACCCACGATGTCCATCGCGCGGGCCAACAGATTCACCGAAGCCACGCCGTCGGCGAGGGCATGGTGCACCTTGCCGATCAGCGCGTACCGATTGCCTGCGAGCCCCTCGGCGAAGTAGAACTCCCACAGCGGCCGGGCCCGGTCCAACGGCGTCGATGCCACCCGGGAGATGACCTCGTCGAGTTCTCGGCGGCCGCCCGGCGCCGGCACCCGCACCCGGCGCAGGTGGTAGTCCAGGTCGACGTCGCAATCCTCCAGCCACATCGGATGGTGCAGACGCAACGGGATCTCGACCAGACGGTAACGGAAGGGTTCGAGTAGGTGCAGTCTCCGGCGGAAGTGGGTTCGGAACGCGTCGAAGTCGAACTGGCCTGAAATCCCGGTCGTGTCGACCACCGCGACCTTCAGCGTGTGCGAGTGCAGGCTGGGTGTCTCGGTGTACAGCAGATAGGCGTCCATGCCGTTGAGCCGCTTCACGTCGCCACCTCGATTCGCTGCCTCCGCCCAGACCATCGAACCATCGATGCCGGGGCCGCCCCGTCGTTTTCGCGACACCGTCATCAGTCACTCCGAACGTGATACGGCGTCCGCTTACGCGCGTACGCTGTCGCGGGTGTGGGTCATCGGGGATGCGACCGGGACGCCCATACCCGCCGACCCCGATGCGTTGCGCGACGGCGGAACTCGCTTCCTCACCGACGCCTTCCGTCGGTTCGGCTCGCTGGGGGACGACAACGAGGTCACCGCCGTCACGGCCTGGGCCGAGTTCGCGGGCGGGAGTACGGGACGCAAGCTCGCCCTGTCGGTCAAATACCGGCGGCCGGGTCCGCACCGCGATCTCTTCGCCAAGTTCTCCCGTGACCTCGACGACCCCGAACGCGACGCAGGCCGCACGCAGATGGAATCGGAGGTGGCCTTCGCCGCCGCCACCCGATGCGACGGCTTCCCGGTCACCGTCCCGACCGTCCTGTTCGCCGACTACCACCGCGCCTCCGGCACGGGAATCCTGCTCACCGAACGCATTCCGTTCGGCCGCGACGGCCTGGAACCGCAGTACGCCAAGTGCATGGACTACGACATGCCCGATCAAGTCGGCCACTATCGCGCTCTGTTGGCATCGGTCGCGCGACTGGCAGGTGCCGACTGCCGCGGTGCGATCGAGTTCGACGTTGGCGCCGGCGTTCCGACCGTCGGTCCGCGCCCGCATCTGGACCGGGCGAAACTCCTGCGCCGCGTCGACCGCCTTGCGGACTTCGCGGCGGCGCATCCCGACCTGCTGCCCGAGTCCGTCCGCTCCGCACCGTTCCTCACCAGCCTCCGCGACACCCTGCCGGAACTACTGCGTCGCGAGTCGGACGCATGGGAACTGCTGCGCAGTGATACGGACCTGACAGCGCTCTGTCACTGGAATGCCAACGTGGACAACGCCTGGTTCTGGCGCGACGACCACGACGGCCTGCAGTGCGGCCTCATGGATTGGGGCTGCGTCGGCCGCATGAACGTGGCCATGGCGATCTGGGGCGCGATGTGCAGTGCGGAGACCGACCTGTGGGACGGCCACCTGCGCGAGCTGCTCGACGGGTTCGCCCACGAGTTCCGTCGCCACGGCGGCCCAGGCGTCGACGTCGACGTGCTGGTGCGGCACGTGCTGCTCTACGCGTCGGTGATGGGCATGACGTGGCTCCTCGACGTCCCCTCCCACGTCCGCTCGACGGTGCGCGACCTCGATGCCTACTCGACGCGGTTCGACCCGGCGATCCGCGACGTCGAAAGCGTGCGGTGCCGGTTGCAGATGATGACCAACGTCCTCAACCTCTGGGCGACACACGGGGTCGTCGACATCCTGCCGGCCTGAGCGCGCACGTTTGCTCGTCAACGCAGATACTGGTACGACATTTGCGTTCCCTATGAACAACTGGCACGTAACCCTGGGCGCATTAAATTGGAACTCGTAGCCAATGCATTTCGATTTCCGAGCCGGGAATTCCAGCAGCGGCGACGTCGATCACCGACACACCACTCACCCAGGGAGAATCATGAAGCTCAGCCACATCGCCACACTCGTCATCACCGGAGCGGCCGCTGCGGCCATCGCCACCGCACCTGCCGCGTCGGCCGCCAGCGTGGGCGTCGATGCCGCGCCAACGGGAGCAACGATCACCCAGCGCGACGGCCACGTGCACATTCACGCTACGCCGCCTCCGGTGTCCGAGCCCCGCAGCTACGGCGAGTTCGCGTCGCCTGCGCTGATCCTCGGCGACTAGCAGGTGCCGCGCGGACGATGACCGATGCGTTCATCCACCAATTCGTGCTGCGGATCCGACCGAATGGGTCGGGTCCGTAGCACGTCCCTCATCCAATCGATTCGAATCATATGCGTTTGACATGAGTCTCCGAAAATCGGGAATGAATTCGGTTCGAATGCACTTCACATGAATGGCGTGCAGCTTTCCGGAATTGCCCGTACCGAATCGTTTCGACGTTTGCTGGTGCGCAACGACACCGCACCGGTCACCGCTTCGTCTTGCGCCCGCCGATGGCGGGCGCCGTGCCGATGACGCCATCGGCCTCCAGCTCGGCGATCTCCTCGTCGCTCACGCCGATGGACCGCAAGATCTCGTGGTTGTGCTCCCCCAGCAGCGGGGCAGGGCGCCGATGGAACGCGCCGGGGCCTGCGACCAGGTTGATCGGCAGCGTGCTGTGCGGTGCGGAGGGATTGACCGGATGGCCGAGTTCCTCGAAGAAGCCGCGGTGCCGCAGTTGTTCGATCTCCAGCTGCCGGTGCGGCTGCATCACCTTGGCCACCGGGACGCCGGCGTCGGCAAGCGTCTCGACCACCTGATCACCCGTACGGGTACGGCACCAGGCGCCGAGGCGGTCATCGATCGCGTCGTGCCGACGCCGCCGACCCGCCACGGTGTCCAGCTCCGGATCCATCGCCCACTCGGGCCGACCGACGGCGTTCCGCAGCGCCACCCATTGCTCGTCGGTGGCGACGGCGACGGCCACCCAGCAGTCCTCGCGGCCGAATTCGTCGACACCCTCAACCTGATAGAGGTTCTGCGGCGCGGCGATCGGACCTCGATTGCCCGCGCGTTGCAGCAGCATTCCGTAGGCCGAGTGCTCGATCACCTGCTCGGCGGCGACGTTGAGCGCCGCATCGACCATCGCTGCCTCCACGAGCACGCCTTCGCCGGTGCGGCGCCGATGTTCGAGAGCCAGCTGCAGTGCGGTGAGTGCATGCACCCCCGCGTTGGGGTCGCCGATCGAGTACGGCTCGTACGGGTTGCGATCGGGATACCCGGTGAGCCAACTCAATCCGGACGCATCCTCGATGATGTAGGCGAAGGCGGGGTTGTCGCGCCACGGGCCGTCGAGTCCGAATCCGGGCATCCGCAGCATGACGATGTCGCTGCGCAACTCGCGTACCGATTCGAAGTCCAGCCCGATCTGGTCGATCACCCGTGGTGTGAAGTTCTCGACGATGACGTCGCACGTGGAGATGAGACGACGCAGTAGTTGGCGTCCCTGCTCGGTCTGAAAGTCGAGCGTCAGACCCAACTTGTTCGTGTTGAGCGCCGAGAAGATCGGCGAACGCTCCCACCACTGCGCCTCGGTGGCGGGTATGCCTGCGATGAGCCGGGTCCCGTCGGGCCGCGGCGTCGACTCCAGGTGGATGAGTTCGGCCCCCAGCATGGCGAGCGCGTGCGTACACGACGGACCGGCCCAGAACGTCGTCATGTCGAGCACCCGAAGGCCTTCGAACGGCAGCCCGGATGCGACGCGAGCGCCTGTCGGCGCCGGTCGCGCCCGCGTTCGTGCCGAACGCAATTCGTCGGTGTGCTCCCCGAGACGCGGCGCGGGTGCGGGTTCGCGCAACGTGGCCCCGCTGAGCCGGTACGGCGGCGCGGGCTGCACGAAGTCGCCGTCCGAACTCCCGACGAAGGCGCCGCGCTCGACGAAGTGGTCCATCGACGTGACGTTCTCACCGTTGCCGACAGGCGAATTGGGGATGCGGAACGCCGACGCCAGGTCGCGCACGTCGTCGACCTTCTGATCGCGAAGCCATTCGTAGAGGTCGTCGGCGTGCAAGTTGGCCTGCTCGGTGATCGTGAGCGACGACTCCTCGTCGATCCATTCGTCGTGACCGGACATCGCGCAGAGATCGAACCACTGTTGCGCGGTGCCGCAACCGATGGCGACGAGTCCGTCGGCGGCTTCGGCGACCCCGGGGACAGTGGGCCGCCGCTCGGTGCGCCAGGGTCTGCCGAGCATCTCGAAGTACGTCACCGGATAATAGGTGAGACAGAGTATTTGGCATTCCAGCATGGATAGGTCGATCAGTTCGCCGTGGCCGTCGCCGACCGCGCGGGCGCGGAACGCCAGCGTCATGGCAGCGGCATACGCACCGGACACCCAGTCGCCCGCTTGCCCCCCGACGTGGACCGGTGCACGGTCCTGCGAGCCGCGGCCGATGCCGATCGCGCCGCCCGACCACGCCTGCAAGGTGAACTCGGTGGCAGGTCGGTCCTTCCACGGTCCGTTCAGGCCGAACGGAGTGATGGACGTGACGACGAGATGTGGATGCCTGCGATGGATCGCCTCCGGCGTCAGTGTGTCGTGTCGGGCCAGCGGCGAATCACGCGACCACACCACCGCGTCCGCCGAGGCAAGCAGACGCTCGACCATCTCGACGTCGTCGGTGATCGCGGGGTCGGCGGTGACGCCGCGCTTGGCACCGGCCAGGAAGCGGAACAGGGCACCATCCTCGCCAGCGGGGATGGCGGCGCCCGACGCCGACCAGTGCCGCAGCGGATCTCCCTCGGGCGCTTCGACCTTCACGACGTCGGCGCCCGCGTCGGCAAGCAGTTTGGTGCAGTAGGCGCCGGGGATGCCGCTCGACAGGTCGACGACGACGTAGCCGTCCAGAGGTGTAGCGCCGTTCGCAACCACCGTCAGTCCAGCTTCGCCCGGTTCTTCTTGCTCAACCGGAAGTCGGGCGGGAACTTCGAGTCGTTGTCGTTGACGGCCGCGGCGAGTCCGCTGTCGATCGCCTCACCCATGTCCAGGTCGTCTTCGCGATCGTTGGCCACCCCGCTGCCCATGGATTCGAAGAACGCCGACAGCAGACTGCCCATGTACTCGCCCTGGTGCTGCTTGTAGACCTCGAAGAACATCTTCTGCATGAAGACGGTGTCGACCGGACGGTTCCTGGCGCACGCCAGGGCGTACTTCTGCGTCTCGGCCTCGAGATCGGAGCGTGCGACCACCTTATTGAGGAAGTTGCACTTCTCCATGTCCTCGGCGGTGAAGGGCCTGCCGGTGAACACCATCTCCTGGAACTTGCGCAGGCCCATCATCTGCACCCAGGTCCACATGCGGGGACCCCAGCCGTAGTACCGGAACGACGGGTGGCCGAACAGTGCGTCGTCCGAGGAGATCACCAGATCGGCGTCCGCGCACTGATAGAAGTGCCAGCCGTAGCAGTACCCCTTGGCCTCGACGATGCTGATCTTCTTGAGTTCCTGCAGCGGTCGGTTGCCCGCCTGCACGTTGGCGTACCAGCCGCTGATCGTGGCGCCGTTGCGGAACGTGCCCTTCGGCGGATAGTTGATCGGGCCGAGGCTCGGGTCGTCGACCTTGAGTTCCCGCAGCCGCTTCTCCGGCTCGTCGACGCCCTCCATGAACTCGGGCAGGTCGGCGCCGCTACCGAGGTTGTCGCCAACGCCGCGGATGATCACGACCTTGACGTCGTCGTCGACGCTGGCCGACCGCACCACGTCCGCATAACGCAGACGGGCGTCGGACGTCGGAGCGTTCAGGAACTCGGGCCGGTTGAACGTGATCGTGGCGATCTTGGTCTTCGGGTCCTTCTCGTAGAGGATGATCTCCTCGGCGGATGGTCGCTTCGTTGCGTCCGACATTGGCTCTCTCTCAGCTGATCTGGACTGCGGACCGCGCCCACGTAGGGCTCGGCGTCAGCACTTCCGGGCCGGTCTCGCCGACGAGCACGGCGTCCCTGCTGAACACCGCTCCCACACCGGGCTCCCACACGTACCCGGTGACGGCGAGGACCATGCCCGGTTCCAGCCGCTCCTCGCCGCTGGTGACCGGCAGATCCGCCGAGATCACCGGCGGATCGAAGCCGAGGCCGAGACCGTGTGCGACGGGTGTCGCAGGCAACGCCTCGCCCGCGGCCTCGTAGGCGGCGAGCAGGTCGCTCCCCGCAGCGCCTGGCGTGCACGCCGCGAACAGCCGCTCGCAGAGTTCGGCCGACCGGCGGAACAGGGCGTCGGAACCCGGGACGTCGCCGACGGGCCAGGTCCTGCCGACCTCGCCCACGTACCCATCGGCAAGGGCGCCTGCGGTCAGCGCCACCAGGTCGCCCTCCCGGACGCGACCGTCGATCGCGCCGCGGCGCCACGAGTGGTCCTTCGGCGTGATCCACGCGCCGTCCTGGGTGGCAGGTGTCGTCACTCCCCCGGCGGCCATCGCCTCCATCATCACGCCCGTCAGTGACTGTTCGGTGCTGCCCGGCGCGAGCGCGGCGTGGCCAACCTCCATCGCACGCTCGGCCACGCCCAACGCACCGCGCAGCATGGCGATCTCGTCGTCGGTCTTGACCCGGCGCGCCGCCCGCAGCGCCGGCTCCGCGTCGACGAGCTCGGCGTTGGGGAACGCCATCGGCAGCAGCTGGGCGAATGTCGGTGTGAGCGAATCGGTTCCGACCCGGCGCACGGTGGCCGCCCCGGGTAGCGCCTTGAGGACGTCGATGAGCGTCATCGGGTTCCACGCCAGGCCGTAGAGGTGGTCGTGGCTGATCTCGTCGGGGATGCCCTCGTCCCACGTGCTGTTGAGGTGAATCTCCCCGGTCGAGCGGATCACCTCGCAGATGGGGCCGAACGGCCGGGTGCCCGCGACCCAGAGCTGCGGCGCACCCGTGACGTACCGGACGTTGGCCTGCCGTCCGAGTACCAGGATGTCGATGTCGTGGGCTTCCATCTGCGCCAGTGCCCGCTCTCGCCGGCCGCTGCGCAGCGACTTGGCGTCGGGGAGTATCTCGAGTGCCATGGTCAGGACCGCCCGTACGGCGCGTAGGGGTAGTCGGTGATCGACTGGTAGCCGTCCTCGGTGATGACCACGATCTCCTCGCTCCGATAGCCTCCGGTGCCGTCCTCCCAGACCACCGGCTCGAGCACCAGCACCATGCCCGCGGGGAACACGAAGTTGTCGTCGAACTCCTGCCCGAGATCCGTTCCGATCATGGGCATCTCGGCGGCATTGGTGCCGATGCCGTGGCCGAGGTAGAAGTGGGGCAGCCACGGCTTGGTGCCACCGTTGGCGGCGATGGCCGCCCGTGCCAGGTCACCGCAGGTCGCACCCGCCTTGGTCACCGAGAGCACCGCACCCAGGATGTCGCGCCACTTCTCGAACTGGGCGTTCTGCCGGTCGGATACGTCGTCGCCGACCACCCAGGTCCGACCGAAGTCAGAGCAGTACCCCTGGTAGGTGATGCTGACGTCGGTCCACAGCACGTCACCGCGTTCCAGTTCCTTCTCGGTCGTCAGCAGTGGCAGGGCCAGATCGCCCGTGGTCGTCCACTGTCCCTCTGCCTTCGACTTCGGCATCACCTGCCAGATCGCCTCGAGCATGTTGGCGGTCGCACCGAGTTCGAAGGCACGCCTGACGAACTGGGCCGACAGGTCGACCTGCCGTACGCCGGGGGCCAGCGACCCTTGCACGTCGGTGACGGCCTCTTCGGTGATGCGGCACGCCTTGCGGATGCTGGCGATCTGGTCACGCGTCTTGACCAGCTTGGCGGGCCCGACGACCTGCGCCGCGTCCGATGGCGGTCCGGACGGGAACAGGCGCGTGCCGGCCCGGCGCATGGCACCGGTCAGCTCGTCGACGGCGACGGTCGCTCCGGCGGGCAGCAGCCGACCCAACTCGGCGGCCAGCCGCTCGACGCCCTCGTCGAACTCCAGGTACAGCGGCGGGTGCACGTGAGACTCGGGCACTTCGGACTCCGACGCCGAACCCTCGCGCAGCGGCATGAACAGATGCGGATGCGGATCGTCGGCGAGCACGATTGCCACGGGCCGCTCGACGTGGGACAGGCCCGCGTCGAGCAAGGGCCAGCTGGTGCCCGTCGCGTAGACGACGTTCCCGTTGCCGAGCAGGACCAGCGCGTCGACGCCCTTGTCCTTCATCGCATCTCGCAACCGGGCACCGCACTCCCGGTACATCCGGCCGGCATCGGGCAGGTCGGGGATGTCGGCCAGCGTGGTCACCGGGGCCGATGCGGGAGCGGTCACCGTCACGAGATGCCCAGGAACGTCTTGACGTTGCCTCCGACGATCTTGACCGCGGCTTCCGGGCCGACGGCCTCGACGACGGTAGCGAGCGACTTCTCCGAGTAGCCGAACGTGCTCTCGTTGTGCGGGTAGTCGCTCGACCACATCACGTTGTCCACGCCGATCTTGTCGATGAGTTCGAGGCCGAGCGGGTCGACCATGAACGAGGCGCTCATGTGTTCGCGCCAGTAGTGGTCGACACCGTGGGACAGCTCGTGATTGAACATGTGCCGGTAGGAGGCCAGCATGTGTTCGGCATCCTGCAGCGCGGTGGGGACCCAGGCGATGCCGCCTTCGAACCAGCCGATCTTGAGCGTCGGGTGCCGGTCGAGGATGCCGGAGAACACGTACTTGGCGAACTGCTCGCGGAACGAGTCGACGTTGACCATCATGCCCACGACGACGCTGTTGTTCTCGCACGGCGTCTTGGGCGGTGTCTCCCCGATGTGGTGGGTGACCGGCAGACCGGCGTCGGCGATCTCGTCCCACACCGCGTCCATGGCAGCGCCACCGTAGTCGTAGACGTTGCCGTCGTCGTCCTTGCCCGGGTTCAGCGGCAGCAGGAACGTCTTCAGTCCCAACGACTTCAGTTCGGCCAGAGTGCTGCGGGTGCCCTTGGGATCCCACCAGTTGATCAGGCCGACCCCGTAGAAGTGGCCGTTGCTGCGTTCCTGCAACTCGGCCATGTACTCGTTGTAGATGCGGAAGACGCGTTCGCGCAGTGCCTTGTCCGGGTAGTGGAACAGCGCCAGCACGGCATTCGGGAATGCCAGTTCCTTGTCGATGCCGTCTTCCTTGAGTTCCCGGATGCGCGCGGCAATGTCGTTCGACGAGGCACCGGCCAGATCGTCGTACTGCATCAGGACGCGGCCGAAGTCGCCGCCGGTCCATGCCTTGCCCTTCATGCCGACCATGTAGGCGCCGTCTTCGTACCAGATGCGCGGCGCAGCGCCCTTGAGATCGTCGGGGAAGCGCTCGTAGAAGATGTCGTCGGCGACCGAGATGTGGTTGTCGGCCGAGAAGATCTCGGTGCCCACGGGCAGGCCCGCGATGCTTCCGGTGGCATGACCGTGCCGGTTCTTCGGCGCTCCCCAACCCTCCGGCGGGTAGAGGGAGGGTACCGGTGGTTTTCTGGTTGGGGTTGATGCAGTCGGGGTTGACATCGTCGGCACTCCAATCGGGGCTGTTGCTAGGGAACGTGGTGCGGGTTCGGGTCTGGCGGGGCTACCAGGTCACCGGGAGTTCGTAGACGCCGTAGGCGAGTCGGTCGTGTTTGAAGGGCACCTGCTCGAAGGGAATGGCGAGGCGCATGGTCGGGATGCGGCGCAGCAGGGTGTGGAACACGATCTGCAGCTCCGCACGGGCAAGCTGCTGACCCACGCACTGATGGCGGCCGTAGCCGAAGCCGAGTTGCTGTCCGGCGTCGCGGGTGAGATCCAGCTCGTCGGGGCGTGGGTAGGCGGCGGCATCCCAGTTCGCCGGTGCGAGGTCGATGATGATCCCCTCACCGGCGCGAATGGTCTCGCCACCGATCTCGATGTCCTCGATCGCCACCCTGCGCTGCCCGTTCTGGATGATGGACAGATACCGCATCAACTCCTCGGCGGCGTTGGCGATGAACTTGGGATCGTCCGAGTCACGCAGCAGCGCAGCTTGTTCCGGGTTCTCCAGCAGCGCGAGGACACCGATGCCGATCATGTTCGCGGTGGTCTCGTGCCCGGCGATCAGGAGGCCGGTGCCGAGTTGAGCGGCTTCCTTGACGCTGATCTCACCGGCGTTGACCCGCTCGGCGAGGTCGGACACCGCGTCCTCCGACGGATTCGCCATCTTCTTCTCGACGAGATCGATGAGGTACTTGTGGAGGCTCATGGCCCCCTTCTGCCCCTCCTCCGCGGAGGCGTACCGGGCCAGTCCGACGTTGGCGTGGTGCTGGAAGAACTCGTGGTCTTCGTATGGCACGCCCAGCATTTCGCTGATCACCACGGTCGGCACGGGCAGTGCGACCTTCGCGACGACGTCCGCGGGCTGCGGGCCGGCGAGGATCTCGTCGATGCACTCGTCGGTGATCTTCTGGATGGCGGGGCGTAGACCCTCTACGCGCTTGAACGTGAAGGGCTTGCTCAGCATCCGGCGGAAGCGGGTGTGCTCCTCGGCGTCGGACGTGAACACCGAACGCGGCCGCTTGTTCACCGTCGAGAGCATGTGTTCGTTCCAGTGCGGGAAGCCCGTCCTCCGGTCGTCCACGCTGACCCTGGGGTCCGAGAACAGGGTGCGCGCGACCTCGTGCCCGGTGATCAGCCACGGCGTGCTGCCGTCCCAGATGCGGACCCGGGACAGCGGTGCGGTGTGGCCCATGTCGAGCATCTGCCGCGGCGGCGCGAAGGGGCACTGCGGTTCCCGCTCCATGGGGTATTCGGGAACGTCGTTGGTCACGGTGTCGTCGGCGAGCGTGTCGGTCATCTCTACTCCTCGATGTGGATGGCCAGGGCTGGGCACGCCGCAGCCGCCTTGCGGGTCTCCTCGGCGTGGTCGGGTCCGGGACGCGCGACGAGCAGTTCGACGACGCCGTCGTCGTCGCGTTGGTCGAAGACCTCGGGGGCGTTCATCACGCACATCCCCGATGAGACGCACCGGTCCTGGTCGACGGTCACGTTCACGACGCGACTCCATCCGGCGTCACCGGCGCGACCCACATCCCGACGATCGCGTCGATGAGACCCGAGCCGGCGGCCTGCCACGAGGACCTGGCCACGGTGGCACCCTTGGCCAGGGCTCGCTCGCGGTCGGCGCAGCTGTGCATCAACAGATTTCGCGCCATGATGTTGCGTTCGAAGCGGATCTCGAGCGGCAGTTCGGGTAGGCACCGGTTGATGCCGTCGACGACCTCGACCAGAGAGGACGAACTCAGCGCGTCCTTGACGACGATGCCGTGGTACGCCGGGTCGGTCATCGCCTGTGCGGCGAAGCGGGCGTACCACGTCGGGTTGCCGAGTTCGGCCAGGTGATCGGTCAGCGGGCGCACCAGGCAGGCCACCCAGTCGCGCAGGTCGGTGGAGCCGCCGGCGGCTCCCACCATGGTCTCGCGGAGCTGCTCGATCGGCGCGCGGTGCCGCTGCTCGATGGCGCGCACCAGGTCGGTCTTGGTGCCGAAGTGGTACCCGACAGCGGCGTTGTTTCCCTGTCCCGCAGCCTCGCTCACCTGCCGGTTCGACACGGCGAACACGCCGTGTTCCGCGTAGAGCCGTTCGGCCGCCGTGAGGATCGCCTCGCGGGTGGTGCTCGCGCGTTCGGCCCGCGGGGCCTTGGTCTTAACGGCGGTGGCCTTTGCAGCAGTGGTGACCGTCACAGTCACAGTCAACGCGTCTCCCTGGTTTAAGTCAAGCGATTGATTTAATTGACTGGCGGCTCGAGGACCCGACTGATGGACTGGTTCAGTCGGCTGGCTTGGGCTTGCGGACGAGCACCTTGCCCGCCACCGTGCCGCCGTCGACGGGCAGGACGGTGCCCGTCACGTAGCGCGACCTGTCGGTGGCGAAGTAGAGCGCGGCCTCGGCGACGTCGTCCGCCGTGCCCTCCCGCTTGAGCGGCCGGTCGTCACGCATGGTCTGGCGGATCTTGGCCTCGAACTTCTCGAGCCGGGCGCGGTCCTCCTCCGACGCCGCTGACCGCAGGATTGGCGTCGGGATGTTGCCCGGTGCAATGCAATTCACTCGGATCTCGTAGTGCGCCAACTCGATGGCCGCTGACTTGCTGAACTGGATGATCGCCGCCTTGGACGCCCGGTAGCTCGCGACGCCGCCGCCTGCGAGGATTCCACCGATCGAGGCCATGTTGATGATGGCACCGCCACCGTGGTCGGCCATATGGCGTCCGGCGTCCCTGGTGCCTGCCATGACCCCCAGCAGGTTGACCCGCATCACGCTGTCGAACTCGGCGAAGTCCTCGTCGAAGAGGCTCTTCTTCAACGGACTCGAGCGACCGGCGTTGTTCACCATGACGTCGAGGGCGCCGAACGTCTCGACCGCCGTGTCGACCGCACGCGCGACCTGCGCTTGGTCACCGACGTCGGTCGCCACGAACACCGCGGCCTCACCGAGATCCGCTGCGAGCGCCTCGCCGAGTTCGGTCTGCACGTCGGCGATCACGACGCGGGCTCCCTCGGCGACGAAGCGTTCGGCGATGCCGCGGCCGATTCCCGATGCCGCTCCCGTCACGATCGCGACCTTGCCGTCCAGTTCGCTCATGTGACGCCTTTCAAGAAGTGAACCAGGAGTTCGTTGACCGCGTCGGGTGCCTCGATCTGCGGGCAGTGCCCGGCTCCCGGCACCACGGTCGAAGTGGCCCCGGCGATCTGGCCTGCGATCTGCGCGGCCCAGCCGGACGGCAACAGTTTGTCGGCGCCGCCCTCGACCACCAGCACCGGTACCTCGATCCGCTCGTAGGCCCGCACGCTCGACGGCGACGGCGGAGCGTCCAGGCCGGGCCGACGGAACCGCGCTGCCGCCAGAGATTCCCAGGCCCCAGGCGCGATGCTCGAGTCGTAGCGACGCCGAACGTAGGCGTCGTCGGCCGGGTAGGCCGCGTCGGCGAACAGGGCTGCGACGATCGCGCGCATCGCCTCGATGGTGGCGTCGTAGTCGTATAGCGCGCCGACGTGCTCGTTGCGCTGGATGTCTCCGCCTCCGCAGATGGCGACCAGCGAGCGCACCGGTAGTAAGGGTTTCTCCGACGTGGCGTCGACGAGGAGGTTGATCGCGCCCATCGAGTTGCCCACGAAGTGCGCTGACGCGACACCGAGCACGTCGCAGAACCGCGCGACGTGGCGGATGCGCATGCCTCGCCCGTCGACGAAGTCGACGACCTTCGCTGACTCGCCGAACCCCAGCATGTCCGGTGCCAGTACCCGATGGTGTCGCGCGAGGGCGTCGATGGTGTTCTCCCATGCGATTTCGGCACTCGCGCCGAATTCTCCGCCGTGCAGGAGGACCACCGGCTCGCCCGTGCCGGCCTCCAGGTAGCTGGTGTGCAGGCCGTCGACCATCAGGGTCTTGCGCTCGAAGGTCACGCCCTCACGATACTGGTGTTGCCGGTCACGGAAAACGTCATTCTTCGAATGTCCAAATGACCAAGGCGCTTAACGCAATCAGTTGGGCGACGGTGGCCGTGGTTCGAATGGTGTGTACCACCACCATTGCGCGCGTTCACCCAGCGGCCCTTCGCAGGGCGGGACATCGGGCGGCGGCATCGTCGGTGGGCGGGCCAAAGATGCGCCGCTAAGTGTTTCGCCGTCACGGTTGGTGACCACGAGTCGGTCTGCGGGTCCGGTCAGGGTGATGTCGCCCCGGTGGTGCGCCCGGTGATGGTATGGGCACACCAGCACCAAGTTGAAGAGTTCGGTGGGGCCGCCGTTCTCCCAGTGCACGAGGTGATGGGCGTGCAGTCCGCGGGTCGCGCCGCAGCCGGGCACGACGCAACGATGGTCGCGATGTTCGAGGGCACGGCGTAGTCGGCGGCTGATGGTGCGGGTGACGCGGCCCGCGCCGATGGGCTGGCCGCGGCGTTCCAACCACACCTCGCACGTGGCGTCGCAGAGCAGGTAACGGCGGTCCTCGTCGGTCAGTACCGGGCCGAGATGCAGGGAGGCGCGGGACTTCTCGACATCGAGATGCACGACGACGGTGGTGTGCTGGCCGTGCGGGCGTCGGTTGACCTCCGCATCCCAGCTCGCCTCGACGAGAGCCATGAACGCGTCAACACCGTCCGGGAACGGCGGCGCCTGCGTGCCCCGGTTGGGGTCGTCATCGCTCTTCCATTCCGCGATCAACGCATCCCTGTGAGACTGCAGACCGGCTTCGAACTTCGCCGCTTCGACTCGCGGCAGCGTTATCCGCCACGTCGTGGAGTGCTCGCCCTCGATCCTCGTGATCGTGCGTTGCGGCTCGGTCTTGGATTTCGGCTCAGGTCGTGGTTCCAGGTTGACCGCAGTTCGCAACTGGGTGACCGTGGCCACCTCCGCTAGTCCGACATAGTGCTCGTCGGATCCATCGGCAGCCCGTTCGGCGATGACACCGACCTGATCCACCGATAGCCTGCCTTCGCGCATCGCTTCGGCACAGCGCGGAAACTCGTCGAGGCGTTGTGCGATCGCGACGATCGTTTCGGCGTTGCGTGGTGTCACACCAGTCTTCCAGGCGACCAAGGCGGCGATCGAGCGGCAACCGGCGGCGCCCCATAGGCGTTCGCCGTCGATCTCGGCGACGATGTCCACGATGCGGCCGTTGATCGCGTTACGTTGCCCGGTCAGCTCCGCCAGCTCTTCGAACAAGACCTCTAGCCGTTCGTTCGGCGACACCTCGTCGGTGAAAGCTGCTGCGACGGTGAACATGACACAATCATCGCAGCGGGGTCCGACAAGTGGAGGCTCCGCAAACGCGGGAACGCCCCTAAGCCGCCCGCACGGACCCGGCGACCAGCTGCATCGCCAGCATGTCGAGCTGACCACTCACCGCGTCGTCGGCCAATTGGCCGGTGTCGTCCCAAATCCGGTCCGCCGAGTTGATCGCCACGCCCAACGGCGTGGGCCACGCCCGCAGCGCGTGCCCGATCACACGCAGCTGACCCAGCGTGCCCACCGCAGCCTGCCACCCGTAGGCGCAGCTGATGCATCCCCACGGGGTGTTGTCCAGATAGACCCTGGCGTCCCCGCGCAGATCCTCGATGTAGTCGAGGGCATTCTTGACCAGCCCGGAGACGCCGCCGTGATAGCCGGGCGAGGCGACGACGACCGCGTCGGCGTCGCGCAGCGCCTTCACGAGTGCGGTGGCCTTCTCGGTCCGCGACTCCTCGTGCGGGTTGTACATCGGCAGGTCCAGATCCTCGCCGCAGAACAGCATCGTGCGTCCGCCGCGTTGCTCGACCGCCGAAAGACACTGCCGCAGCGCCCGTTCGGTCGACGAATCGATCCGTAGCGTGCCGCCGAGTCCGACGACGAGCGGCTGTCTGCTGACTGTCACGCTGACCTCACTTCATTGCGATCGGGTTGACGGGGGCACCGACGGCGCCGACCACCTTGAGCGGTGGCGCTGTCAGCAGGAACTCGTAGACGCCGTCCTGCCTGCAGTCGGCGGTCAGATCGGTCAGGTTCCAGTACTCCCCGAGCATCAGACCCATGTCACGCAGGCATAGCATGTGCATCGGCAGGAACGTGCCTTCCACGCCGTTGGCGGGGTTCGGATCCTCGACCATCAGGTTGTCGGCCGCCACGGCCGCCACCTCGTGCTCGTGCAGCCACGACGCGCAGGTCCAGTGCAGGCCCGCACCGACTTCGGCGCCATTGCCGGTCGACAGGAACCGCGTCCACCATCCCGTGTTGACCACCACGATGTCGCCCCGGCCGATCGACACGCCCTGCGCCGCGGCGACGTCGTCGAGTTCGGCCGGCGTGATGGGGTTTCCAGGGCGACAGAAGACGTCCTCGCCACGGTGGGCCACCACGTCCAGCAGGACGCCGCGAGAGGTCATGCCGGTGCCGTCGACCTTGTCGATGCCGCAGTGGTAGGCGCCGAAACTGGTGACGGAGTCGGCCGGGAACCCGTTGTAGAGCTGATCCTCGTAGTACACGTGCGACAGTGCGTCCCACTGGGTCGCGGCCTGCAGCGGCATGACGATCATGTCGTCGTTGAAGCGAAAGGGGTTGTCGGCGAAGTACGCACTGATGTCGGAGGCCACCGCGTTGCGCAGCCACTGGGGCCCGTACTGCACCAGGGTGTTCGCGTCCCCGCCGTCGACGGTCATGACGTGCACCGGGTTCTGCCGGTACTTGAACGCGCCCTGGGGGCCCGACGAGCCGAAGTCACCACCGAGCGAGATGACCGTGCCCTTGCGCACCAACGCCGCCGCCTCGGCGACCTTGTCCGCGGTGATGAAGTTCAGCGTGCCGATCTCGTCGTCGGCCCCCCACCGTCCCCAGTTGCGGACGTCGTCGGCGACGCGACGGAAGTCTTCGAGATTCGCCATGTTCAACTTCCCCCGCGGATCGCGCGTTCATCGGCCAGGTCGCCCCAGGTGTTCTCCGCCACCGTGCCACCATCCACCCAAAGCACCTGCCCGGTGACGTAACTCGCCGCGGCGCTACCCAGGAATGTCAACGCGTTCGCCTGCTCGTCGGGGTCGGAGACCCGCCCCAGCGGCGTGCGGAACGAATCGAGGAAGTCCTGGCCGTAGGCGCTGCGCAGCTGATCGAGGATCGGGGTGTCGGTGACGCCGGGTGCGGTGCAGTTGATCCGGATGCCGTTGGCGCCGAGCGCGGCGACGCATCTCATGCCGTAGAGGATGATCGCCTCCTTCGACAACCGGTAACCCCCGTCGGCCAGCGCCTCCGGGTGGCGCTCGCACCAGGCGACGCCCTCTGTCATGGTCTCGGTGTCCAGCAGGCCTGCGGTCACGTGGGCGTTGGCGCGGTACCGAGACGCCGCCAGCGACGAGACGTTGGTGATCGCCGATCCGGCAGGCATCGAGGGTATGAGTCCCTCGGTGAACTTCCTGGTGCCGAGGAAGTTGATGGTGACCACGAGCATCGGGTTCCGGATTCCCGAGGACACCCCCGCCACGTTGAACAGCCCGTCCACGGGTCCGGCGACCGCGCCGACGGCCTCGTCGATCGACACCGGGTCGGACAGGTCGACGCGGTGGAATTCGTCGAGTGCCAGCGTCGGTGGCCGCAGGTCGAGACCGACGACGCGTGCGCCGAGGTCGGTGAGTTGTGCTGCCACGCGGGCGCCGATCCCGGACGCGACACCGGTGACGACGACGCGCTTGCCGTCGTAACGCCAGTTGTCTCCGATGCCTGCCACTTAGCCCGAGGCTTCCTTGACCGCCATGGCCTGCTTCTCCTGCTGGGCGGCCTTCACCCGGCCCTCGTTGATCTCGGCCATCGCCTCGGGGATCTCCCCCGCCGTGAACTTGCCGCCCTGGCCGGTCGGCAGTCCGCCGAACGCGTAGGTCTCGTCGAACAGCGGCGCCTCCGAGGGCCGGCGGCGGGCCTCGACCTTCTCGATCACCGGCGCGAGTCGGGCGGCCTTGGCCGCGACGGCCTTCGAGTCGCGCTCGATGAACTCCGGCAGCACCTCCCGGCCCATGATCTCGATCGACTCCATCGTGCCCTCGTGGCTGCGCGGGTTGAGTAGCAGGATGATCTCGTCGACGCCGCTGGCCTCGTAGCCGCGCAGGAACTCCCGCACGGTGTCCGGCGATCCGATGGCGCCTCGACCCGGACCGTAGGCCAGCGTCGGGTCCTCCTTGACCGCCTCCTGATAGAGGTCCCACACCCCGGTGCGGCCGGGCGTGTGCATACCGGTCAGGTAGTAGTGCATGATCCCGAACGAGAAGAACCCGCCGCCGGTGCCGAGGCGCTTGAGGGCCTCGTCGTCGGACTTGGCCACCATCATGGACAGGTCGCCGCCGATGGCCAGGATGTTGGGGTTGATCGCCGGTGTCACCGGCGCACCCTCCTCCTCGAACGTCCGGTAGTAGCCGTCGACGCGGTCCTTGAGCGCCTCCGGCCCGGTGTAGGCGAAACTCAGTGCGCCGATGGCCTTCTGGGCCGCCATTTGAACCGATGACGGACGGGTGCACGCCACCCAGACCGGTGGGTGCGGCGACTGCAACGGCTTGGGGATGACGTTGCGGGCGGGCATTTCGACGTGCTCGCCCTTGAAGCCACTGAACGGTGCCTCGGTCATACAGCGGATGGAGACCTCGAGCGCCTCCTCCCACATCGTGCGCTTGTCGGCCGGGTCGATGTCGAAGCCGCCCAGCTCGGCGACCGAGGAACCCTCACCGGTGCCGAACTCGACCCGACCGTTCGACAGGTGGTCGAGCGTCGCGACGCGCTCCGCGATGCGTGCCGGGTGATTGATCGGCGGCGGCAGGTGCATCACGCCGAAGCCCAACCGGATGTCCTTGGTGCGCTGGCTGGCAGCGGCGAGGAACATCTCCGGTGCGGTCGAGTGGCAGTACTCCTCGAGGAAGTGGTGCTCGGTGAGCCACACCGTCGAGAAGCCTGCCTTGTCGGCTGCTTCGACCTCGTCGAGACCGTGTTGGAACAGTTCGTGCTCGTCGGTCTCCGTCCATGGTCGGGGAAGCGGGAACTCGTAGAACAGTGAGATCTTCATGGTTACCTCCGAGGGGTGTCGAGCGTCTGATCGGTCGTCGGGCTGATGGCGTGGACGTCGGGGGCGGTGGCGCCTGCGCCGCGCTGCGCGGCGATGTGTCGCGCGGCCACGTAGCCGAACGTCATGGCGGGGCCGATGGTGGCGCCTGCACCGGCATAGCTGCGGCCCATCACCGCTGCGGTCGCGTTGCCGGTCGCGTAGAGGCCCTCGATCACCGAGTCGTCCTCCCGCAGCACCCGGGCGAACTCGTCGGTCCGCAGTCCGCCGGACGTGCCCAGATCGCCGAGGATGATCTGGAACGCGTAGTACGGACCCTCGCCGAGGGGGTGCAGGTTCGGGTTGGGCAGCGTCGGGTCGCCGTAGTAGTTGTCGTAGGCGCTGTCGCCGCGGTCGAAGTCGTCGTCGTGGCCCTTGCGGGCCAGCTCGTTGAACCGCTGCGCGGTGGCCCACAGCTGGGCCGGCGGCACGCCGATCTGAACCGCCAGTTCCTCGAAGCTGTTTCCCTCCCTGACGATTCCCGAGTCCAGCCACGCCTTCGGCACCTTGCGCCCGGTGGGCACCGGCGCAAACGGGATCTTCGGGATCGGCAGGTGCCCGCCGACCACGTAGCGGCGGAACGAACGGAGGTCGGTGACGAGCCAGCACGGGATGTGCGTGACACCCGAGCGCTGCCCCTCGAGCATCGCGTGCGCGAAGTCCATGTACGGCGCGGCCTCGTTGACGAACCGCCGACCCTCGCCGTTGACGACGAACTGCGACGGCATCATCCGCTCGTTGAGCATGAACTGCAGGCGCCCGTCGGGCCAGCACATCGCCGGGAACCACCATGCCTCGTCGAGCAGATCGGTCGCCGCGCCGACCTTCTCGCCGGCGCGGATGCCCTCGCCCATCGCGGCCGGGTTGCCGAAGCTCCAGTCCCGTTCGATCTCGGGCAGATGTTGCCTGCGCCAGGCCATGTCGTGGTCGAATCCGCCCGCCGCGACGATGACGCCGCGCCGCGCCCGGATCCGCACCGCGCGTCCGTCGCGTTCGACGACCGCCCCGACCACCCGTCCATCGAGGTCGGTGACGAGTTCGGTCATCGGAGCGCTCAGCCACAGCGGGATGTTGCGGTCCTTGAGGGCCAGCCGCATGCGGGCCATCAGCGACTGTCCGATGGCCGCCATGCGGTCACCGAACACGTGGGCCCGCACCATCCGCCAGATCAGCTTGAGCAGCACCGCCTTGCCCCGCCAGTTCTGTCGCACCTGGTAGAACAGTCGCAGATCCTTGGGAGCGAACCAGATTCCTTTCGGCGCCATCGCCAACGGCGTGAGGAGGTTGGCCTCCTCCTCGCCAAGCCTGCGCAGGTCGATCTCGGGGACGTTGATGGTGCTGCCACGTTCGGAGCCGCCGGGCAGCTCCGGGTAGTAGTCGGCATAGCCCGGCTTCCAGACGAATTCGAACCAGGGACTGGACTGTTCGAGGAACTCCATCATCTCGGGGGCCGCGTCGACGTACTGGCGCAGCCGCGCGTCGCTGACGAGTCCACCGGTGATGGTCTTGAGGTAGGTGAACGTGCCGTCCGGGTCCGGGGTGTAGCCGGCGCGGCGTTGCGACGGTGCGCCCGGCACCCAGATGCCCCCGCCGGACAGCGCCGTGGATCCGCCGAACTGTGGCGACTTCTCGACGACCAGTGTGTCGAGGCCGTCGGCGTCGGCCTTCAGTGCGGCAGTCATGCCGCCGCCGCCGGACCCGACGACCAGGACGTCGACTTCGTGGTCGAAGGTCGGCTCGGTACTGCTCATCGGGCCACCGCCGTGCGCACGGCGAAGCCGGCGATCAACTCGGGCGCTGCACGGTAGTACCGCAGCCGTGTCTCGTAGGAGCCCCGGGCGGCCATCGCGGCGAACGCCGCGATCCAGGTGCGCACCTCGTGCGCGGAGTTGCCCGCCTCGGCAGCGATCCACGAGTTCGTCCAGGCATCTACGTCGGCAATCCGGTTGCCGTCGAGCAACTCCAGCAGAGCACCATCCCAGTCGGGGTTCAGTGGCTGCAACGGGCTCTCTCCGTGGGCGAAGTCGTGGGCGGCCGCGATCACGGCGGTCTGCCGGGCGGCGCGCTGCTCGTCGGACATCGGCTCCCCCGCCACGATGCGGCCGAGCGCTGCGGGCGGGGCCGTGGCGAGTGTCGGTACCGGCGGATCATGCGACAACCCACCGGATCCCAGGACCAGCACGCGTTCGTCGAGCGTGGCCAGGAACGTCCCCACTGCTGCGCCGAGGGCTCGGGACCGCTTGATCGGTCCGAGCGGTGTGGCGACGGAGTTGATGAAGATGGGGAGCACGGGAACGGCGTCGGCGCGGCCGAACAGCGTCTCCAACGGCTGCACGGTCCCGTGGTCGACCTCCATGCTCGAGGAGATCGCGACGTCGACGTCGGCCTCCCACACCGCCTCGGCACAGGCGCGTGCGAGGTCGGCGTCGACGTCGAGCGGGCCTGCGTGCGTGCCGTAGTCGCCTACCCCGGTCGCCTGGGTGCCGATGCAGAACGGCGGCATCAGCCGGTAGAAGAAGCCGTTGTAGTGGTCCGGCGCGAAGGTCACGACCAGTTCGGGATCGAAGTCGCGGACGAAGTCGCGGGCGGCGTTCAGCGCGGAGTCGACGTCATCGAGGAGTTCGCGTGACGGCCCCGGCAGATTCAGCAGCGGGCTGTGCGACATGCAGCACAGCGCCATCTCGTTCTTCGGCATCGTTTCCTCCCTTCGTCAGACCGAGCACCTCGAACAGCGATGCGCTGAGTTCGGGCGCGAGTTGGGCGATGCACGAACCGGCGATGCAGCGATCGGGGCGCAGGAACAGTACGGATTCCGTGTGTGCGTCGAACCACGACTTCAACGCGCCGGTCCGGTCCCCCACGATCACGACGTCGGGATCGTCGTGACCCGTCCAGTGCAGTTGGGTCAGCGGCCGGACCGCGACGAATCTGGCTCCCAGGGCCTTCCACCGGGCGAACGCGAGGTCGCCGAGCAGACGGCGCGGGTCGTTGTTCCATGCCAGCACGGTGAAGCCCGGCCCGATGACGTCGTCAAGGAGTTGGTTCTGCGCGTCGCGGGTGTCGACCCGCGGCTGGATGAACAGCGTGCCGGTCGGCGACGTCGCGCTGCGCGGTTGCCTATCGACGTGCGCGATGGCGCCCTGGTCGTAGCGCGGCATCGGCTTGAACCGCATCTCGAGCACGTAGCGCTTGAGCGTCGGCACCGCCGAGGCTGCTCGAATGATGCCGTCCCGCAATGTCGCAACGCGACGGTTGGTCGGCGAGATCACCCGTCCGACCATCGTCGAGAGGTCGATCATCGCCCTGGCATGCTTGCGCCGTTCGGCATCGTAGGTATCGAGGAGCACGTCACCCGCCCGTCCGGAGACCACCGCGGCGAGCTTCCAGCCGAGGTTGGCGGCGTCCCTGATACCGCTGTTGTAGCCCTGCCCCTGCCAGACCGGCATCAGGTGTGCAGCGTCGCCGGCCAGGAACACCCGACCCTTCCGGAACGCCCCGGCGATGCGGGAGTGGTGGGTGTACACCCGGTGGCGGATGACGTCGACGCGGTCCGGGTGCGGCAGGAACGGTGCGAGCATGCGCGAGATGAACTCCGGACGCTCCACCTGCTCGTCGGTCTCGTCGGCGTGGATCATGAACTCGAACCGACGGATGCCGTGTGCGATGGAGATCGACGCGTAGGGACGCGCAGGGTCGGCACCCACCTCGCTGTTGGGGTGTCCGAGCGGATCGGTCGCGACGTCGATCACCAGCCACCGCGTCGGCGAGGTGGTGCCTTCGAACGACACGCCCATGAGCCGCCGCGTGGTGCTGCGTCCGCCGTCGCAGCCGACGACGTAGCGAGCGGTGATCGCAGGGGAATCGGCGAACTCGACGGTGACCTCGTCGGGGTGTTCGGTGAGCGAGTCCACCCGGGTGCCCCACGAGACGTCGACGCAGTCGAAGCGGTCGAGGCCGCGCAACAGCTCCGCGTCGACCATGGGTTGGACGAATCCGTTGCGCTTGGGCCAGCCGAATCGTGCGTCGGGCGGCGCCATCTCGGCGAGCAGCCGTCGGTTGCCGTCGAAGAAGCGCAGGATCTGGTTGGGCACGGTGTGCGGCAGCACGTGCTCGACCAGGCCGATCGACTGGAACGTGCGCAGCGCCTCGTCGTCCAGGCCGACACCGCGCGGGTAGTCGATGAGCGTGTCCCGTTCGTCGACGACGGCGGTCGACACACCGTGCTGGCCGAGGATGTTGGCCAGGGTGAGCCCGACCGGACCCGCGCCGACGATCAACACGTCCACGTCTCGGGTCACGACCCGACCGTCCCCTCGCCTGCACCGAGCAGGAAGTCGATGTGCAGGCGGTTGAACGTCTTCGCGTCCTCGTATTGCGGCCAGTGGCCGCAGTCGGGCATCACTTCGAAGCGCGCACCGGGGATCATCGAGGCGATCCTGCTGCCCTCGCTGACGTCGGCGGTGGGGTCGTCGCTCGTCCACAGCACCAGCGTCGGCGCGGTGATCGCACCGTACTCGCCTGCGCCGAGCAGGTTTCGGGCCCGGATCTCCGGGTCCTGCAGCGCCATGATGTCGCTCATCGCCGAGACGAAGCCCGGCTGCCGGTACACCCGTTGACGGCTGGCGACGATGTCGTCGTAGTCCTTGGTCTTGTCGGCCATCAACCACTTGATCCGCGCCTGAACGGTCTCCCAGGACGGGTTCTCGGCCGCGGCCATGGACAGCGTGACGATGCGCTTCATCACCTCGGGGTCGGCTTGGGAACCGCCTGCGGTGTTGAGCACCAGCCGGTCGATGCGCTCGGGATGGTCGGCCGCGGCGCGAGCGGCGACCCAGCCGCCGAGCGATTCCCCGGACAGGTGCGCCCGATCGGCGCCGATCGCGTCGAACACGGCGAGCAGGTGGTCGACGTAGTGCGCGACCTCGAGCGGATGGCCCGGCTTGTCGGTGTATCCGTGGCCCAGCATGTCGATGGACCAGGTGGAGAAGTGCTCGGCGTGCGACTCGAGGTTGCGCACGTAGGCCTCGGCGTGGCCGCCGGACCCGTGCAGCAGCACCAGTGTCGGCTTGTCCCGGTCACCGGCGTGCAGGTACCGCGTGCGAACGCCACCTGCGTCGAGGAACCCCTGCGAGAACGGGACGCCCTGGAGGTCGCTCCACACGCTCTCGAACTCCGCCATGCGCTCCCTCTCCCGCGTTGCTGATGAGAATAACGTTCTCTTGTAGTGCGAGCTATCTGTGCTAATATCGCACAACAATGTGCACTATGTATAGAGCTTCACTCTCGCAATGACGTCTGTCAAGAACGACAAACCCACCGAGAAGCTCGCGGCCGGCTCGCAGACGCTGGCCAGGGGCCTTTCGGCGCTGCAGGCCGTCGCGAGTTCGCCGTCCGGCATCACCGCCCAGCAGGTCGCCGACCACGTCGGCGTGCACCGGACCATCGCCTACCGGCTGCTCAGCACGCTCACCCAGCAGCGGTTCGTGGTGAAGGGCGAGGACGGGCGCTACCGGCCCGCCGCGACGTTGGCCGTGCTCGGAGCGTCCTTCGACAACAACCTGCGGGCCTTGAGCGTCCCGACGTTGCGCACCCTGGCCGACGATCTCGGCGCATCGGTGTCACTCCTGGTCGCCGAGGGCGATCAGCAGGTGGCGATCGCGGTCATCGTGCCCACGCTGGTCTTCTACCAACTGTCGTTCCACGAGGGCAGCCGCTACCCGTTGAACCGCGGCGCCGCGGGCATCGCACTGCTGGCCAGCATGCCGCCCCGCCCCGGTGAGCGAGACCTCGTACCGCTGACGCGCGATCAGGGTTGGGTGATCACCCACGGCGAGATCGAGCCCGACACCTACGGGTTGGCCGTGCCCGTGCGTCGCCGGCCACCGTCGCCGCCCACGTGCATCAACCTCATCTCCCACCGCAAGGACGTCCTGCTGGACGGACGCGAATCGGTGATCGCGGCGGCCAAGCAGCTGTCGTCCATCCTTGGCTGACGAAAGGGCCTGTCTGCGTGACTGACTGGGATCACGAAGTCGACGTCGTCGTACTCGGAAGCGGCGGAGCGGGTTTGACCGCCGCCCTGACCGCCGTGGTCGGAGGGGCTTCGGTCGCCGTCTACGAGAAGGCGGCCACCGTCGGTGGCACCACCGCGGTGTCCGGCGGCATCGTGTGGGTGCCCGCGCATCGACGCTCACCCTCGGGCGAACTGACCGTCGAGGATGCGATGCGCTATCTGGAGGCACAGTCGCTGGGGGCCATGGACGCCGATCTGGTCGAGACGTTCGTGCGCACCGGCCCCGACATGCTCGACTTCGTCGAGGCGCACAGCGAGTTGCAGTTCGACGTCGCCGAGGGCTTCCCGGACTACAAGCCGGAGCTACCTGGTGGACGGCCGTCGGGCGGTCGCTCGCACAACGCGCGGCCGTTCGACCTCGACCGCCTCGGCGAGTGGCGTGACCGCATCACCTCGTTCCCCGTCGACTTCAGCAACGTCGGCCTCGACGCCGAGACCCGGGCACGCATCCACGCCTCGGTCGACGACGTCGACGGCAACTACTGCGTGGCGGGTACGGCACTGATCGCAGGACTGCTCAAGGGACTGCTCGACCACGGCGTGGAACCGATCACCGACGCACGCGCGGTCGAGCTGATCGCAGCCGACGGCCGTATCGTCGGCGTTCGGATGGCGCACGGCGGCAGAGAACTTCGGGTGCGAGCGCATCGCGGCGTCGTGCTCGGCACCGGCGGATTCGAATGGGACGAGCGGCTGGTCGAGGCCTACCTGCGCGGCCCCATGCACGGTCCCGTGTCGCCACCCAACAACACTGGCGACGGCCTTCGGATGGCGATGGCGCACGGTGCCGACCTGGCCAACATGGGCGAGGCGTGGTGGGTACCCATCGTGCAGATCCCCGGCGACACCATCGACGGGCACCAGCGCAGTCGCAGTGTCCGCCTGGAACGCACCCGGCCCAGGAGCATCATCGTCAACCGGGCGGGCAAGCGATTCCTCAACGAGGCGGGCGAGTACAACTCGATGGCCGGGCCGTTCCACCACCTCGACCCGCGACACGGCTACCTGAACGACCCGGCGTGGATCGTCTTCGACTCGCTGCACCTAAAGAAGTACGGCTTCCTCGGCGTCGAACCCGATGGCGTGGCACCCGAGTGGTACCGGAAGTCAGCGGATCTCGCCGAGCTGGCCGAGAAGACCGGCATCGACGTCGAGGGTTTGACCCGCACGCTCGACGCGTGGAACGCAGGGGTCGCCGAGGAGCGCGATCCCGACTTCGGCCGCGGATCCAGTGCGTACGACGGCTACTGGGGCGACAACTCGGCGACCAGCCCGGCGCTGCAGACCCTGGGGCCGATCGACACGGCGCCGTTCTACGCCGTGCCGGTGACCGTCGGGGCGATGGGCACCAAGGGCGGCCCACGTACCGACGGCGACGCCCGCGTGCTGCACGTGTCGGGTGACCCCATTCCGGGGCTATTCGCGGTCGGCAATGCGATGGCGGGCGTCACGGGCAAGGCCTATGGCGGCGCGGGCGGAACCCTCGGTCCGGCAATGGTGTTCGGCTACCGGGCGGGGCGGGCGCTCACGGAGTGAGCGCGCGTCTCATCACGGCTGGTTCTTGACCGACGGCTTGATCGGCGGGGCCTCGCGCCAGTTCGGCAGCCCGTCGGTCTCGTTGGCGACCGGGAAGCCGCCGCCGTGCGTCCACGCCCAGTGGCTGTGGTTGAGCTGGTGCATGCTGAAGCAGGCGTTGAGCGAGTTGTAGAACCCCTGGTTGTCCTGCGTCTGATTCACCGACTCCTTGATGAGCAGGGCGGCCATGGTCGGCACCCTGGCGATGCGTCGGGCGAATTCCAATGTCCGATCGGCCAATTCGTCGGCTGGGAAGACCTTCGAGACCATCCCGAGCGCGTGGGCTTCGTCCACCGACAGCGAATCACCGGTGAGCATCAGTTCCTTGGTCTTGCGGGCCCCGAACTCCCACGGGTGGGCGAAGTACTCGACACCGCACATGCCGAGCCGGGTCCCGACGACGTCGGCGAACGTGGTGTCGTCGGCGGCGACGATGAGGTCGCAGGCCCACATCAGCATCAGCGCGGCCGCGTAGACGTCCCCGTGCACCTGGGCGACCGTGATCTTGCGGAGATTCCGCCAGCGACGGGTGTTCTCGAAGAAGTAGTGCCACTCCTGCAGCATCAGCTTCTCCGCACCCTCACGTGTCGCACCGTTCGCGGTGAAGCTCGGGTGCTGGTTGGGCCCTGGCTGGTACTCCTCCATCATCACCTTGGAACCCAAGTCGTGACCCGAGGAAAACATGGGTCCGTGCCCGCCGAGGATGATCACGCGCACGTTGTCGTCGGCTTCCGCTTCGAGGAACGCCTCGTTCAATTCGACCAGGAGACCGCGCTGTTGGGCGTTTCGCGCCTCGGGGCGGTTCAGCATGATCCGGGCGATGGTGCCCTCGTCGAGGGTCTCGTACGTGACGAAGCGGTAGTCAGCCATGGCCGAACTCTATTCCTTCGAGAATGGCGTTACCGCAGTGGGTCACGCCGCCGGTGCTACAGCGAGAGGATGGTGGCCGACGCGGTTCCGGGTGCGCCGTAGACCTGCGCCAGACCGACCCGCGGGGTGCCGGGAACCTGGCGTTCGCCTGCTTCGCCGCGCAACTGGCGGACCAGCTCGTGCATCTGCCGCAGCCCCGATGCGCCGATCGGCTCGCCGTTGGCGATCAGTCCGCCGTCGGTGTTGATCGGCATCGATCCGCCGATCTCGGTGGCGCCGTCGGCCAGCAGCTTCTCCTGGTCTCCGTCTGCGCACAGGCCCGTCTCGGCCATGTGGATCACCTCGGCGCCGGCGTCGGTGTCCTGCAATTGGGCGACGTCGACGTCCTCGGGGCCGATGCCTGCCGCCTCGTAGGCGGCCTTCGCGGCGTACACCGTCGGCGACGAATCCTCGTCCAGTGGTGCGGATGTCGCGTGCACCTCGTAGGCGCCGAAGCGGCGGGTGCGGATCTCGCTGGCGCGCACGAACACGGGCTTGTCGGTGTACTTATGAGCCAGATCGCCGCGGCACATGATGACGGCGGCCGCACCTTCGTCGGGTGCGCAGAACATGAACTGCCGCAGCGGGTAGTTGAGCACCGGCGACGCCATGATGTCCTCTTCGGAGATCGGCTTGCGGCGGAACGCGTTCGGGTTCAGGGCGCCGTTGCGGAAGTTCTTCGCGGCCACCTTCGCCAGCGTCTCCTCGCTGATGTTGTGGTCGTGGATGTACTTGCTGGCCTTCATGCCGAAGAACTTGGTCGTGACGAACTGCCCGTTCTCGGCGTACCACTGCGGCAGGGCCAACTTGGCCGGGTCGTCGGTGAAGGCGCCACGCGGATGCTTGTCCAGACCGATCGCGATGCCGATGTCGTACTTGCCCAGCCGGATCGTGTCGGCCGTCTGCTGAATGGCGCTCGCCGACGTCGCGCAGGCATTGAACACGTTCGTGAAGGTAATTCCGGTCAGCCCGACCAGGCGCGTCACGGAATCCGGGTTGCTGACCTCGTAGCTGCCGCCGAAGCCGAACTCGATGTCCTTCCACTGCAGGCCCGCGTCGCCCAGCGCACTGTGGATGGCCTCGGCACCCATCTCGACCGCCGACTTCTCGAACCGGCCGAACGGGTGAATGCCGACGCCGATGATGGCTACGTCGTTGGTCATGATCGAAGAACCCCTTCTAAACGGGCTGGAAGGCGAACGTGACGATCTCGTTCCCCTCGGCGTCGGTGGCGAACGGGATGAACGTCAGCTCGACGTCCATGCCGAATTGGAGCTTCGCGGGATCGTTCTCGGTCAGACGGCCCTCGACCCGGATGACGTCGCCGAGTTGTACGAGACCGACGCCGAAGGGCACGAAGTCCTTGCCCGTCGGACCGGCGTACGGGGCACCGGGCGGGAAGCCCTGGGTCGTCCAGGCCACGACGGTGCCCCGTCGCGGCAGGAGTTCGTCGCCCATCTCGGCGGCACTGCAACGCGGACAGTGCGATTGGCGTGGGAACACCGTCGCCGTGCATGCGCCGCACTTGCTGCCGACCAGCTGAGGGCTCTCATCCGGCCACGTCGAGATGGTCGGGTCTATCGCCTTTTGCATGACGGCTCCTCACGGGCTGAGACATGGCGGATCGATGGTGGGTCCACCGAACAGTACAACATCATTTGCAGAAAACGGAAAGCCCATTCTCATAGCGATGTCAGCGCTGGTGGGGTGCGCTTTCTGCAGTCTCGGCCGCAACCCTCAGGCCTGCCTCGTCCAGCAGTGCGCGCGTCGCCGAGTAGACGTCGAGACGTCCGTCGGCCACCGCGCCGGCCAGCGCTTCGAGTCCGTCGTGCGTGCGCAGCACGCTCTGGGCCAGCGACAGGATCTGCGCCCGAGCCCTGGCCGCGCGCCGCTGCGGGCTGTCGGAGCGGTGGTGGGCGTCGATGGCCTCGACGAGTTCGCCGATGCCCTCGTTGCGCGCGGCGATGATCTTCAGGATCGGGGCGTCGGTCTCGGCATGCAGATCGCGCACCGTCTGATCGGCACCATCGCGGTCGGCCTTGTTGATCGCGACGATGTCGGCGACCTCGAGGAGCCCCGCCTTCGCTGCCTGAACGGCGTCCCCCGCACCGGGATTGAGGATGACGACGGTCGGGTCCGCGACGGCGGAGATCTCGATCTCCGATTGTCCGACGCCGACGGTCTCCAGCAGAACGACGTCATAGGACAGTTCGGCGAGCACCCGGATCGCCGCGGGCACCGCGGCGGCCAACCCACCGAGATGGCCACGGGTGGCGACCGAGCGGATCAGGACGTCGTCGTCGTTGATGTGCGCCGCCATTCGGATCCGGTCACCCAGCAGCGCTCCCCCGCTGTAGGGCGAGGACGGGTCGACGGCGAGCACGGCGACGCGCTGGCCACGGCTCCGGTAGGCGGCGACCAAGACCGCGATGGTGGTCGACTTGCCCGCACCGGGTGGACCCGTCACGCCGATCACGCGTGCGGTCCGCGTCCCGAGCATCGCGAGAAGCTCGTCGCGACGGGGACTCTCGACGATGCTGAGGAGCTTGCCAGTGGCACGCATCGACCCGCTTCGTGCCTGGGCGACGAGGTCGTCGATGGTCATCCTGGGGCTCAGACTAGCGGCCGCGGCGAACGCGCGACGCGCTGAAGCGACCGGCCTCGGGCATTGACGGACTCCTCCTCGACGGGGTATGAGAATAGTATTCTCTCAGTTTGAGAGTGCCAGTTGCAAGAAGGGGAACCGCATGCAAATCGCAGGTAGCTCGGCAATCGTCGTGGGTGGAACGGGCGGCCTGGGCGAGGCGACGGTGCGCCGCTTGCACGCCGCCGGCGCCATGGTCGTCGTAGCCGACGTCGTCGACGACAAGGGTAGGGAACTCGAGTCCGAACTCGGGGTGCGGTACGTGCACACCGACGCGACGTCGGAGGAGTCGGTCAACGCCGCCGTCGCCGAAGCGCAGTCGCTTGGCCCGCTTCGGATTTCGGTCGACACCCACGGTGGGCCCGCGAGCGGCGGCCGCCTGATTGGCAAGGACGGCTCCCCGCTGGACCTCGAAGGCTTCAAGAAGACGATCGAGTTCTACCTGACCGCGGTGTTCAACGTCATGCGACTCTCCGCTGCCGCGATCGCGAAGAGCGAACCCCTCGAGGAGGGTGGCCGCGGCGTGATCGTCAACACCGCGTCGATCGCCGGCTACGAGGGTCAGATCGGCCAACTCCCCTATTCCGCGGCGAAGGGCGGCGTGCTGGGGATGACCCTGGTTGCGGCCCGTGACCTGTCGCCATTGGGCATTCGCGTCGTGACCATCGCGCCCGGCACCATCAACACGCCCGCGTACGGCAAGGCGGGCGACCAGCTCGAACAGTACTGGGGCCCGCAGGTGCCGTTCCCCAAGCGCATGGGCCGCTCGACGGAGTACGCGCAGCTGGCGCAGAGCATCATCGAGAACGACTACCTCAACGGCGAGGTCATCCGCCTCGACGGAGCCCTGCGGTTCCCGCCCAAGTGACGCCTGGCGCACCGGATCCGCTGAGCGGCCGGGTCGCATTCGTCGCCGGCGCCAGCCGTGGGATCGGTGCGACGGTCGCTCGGCATCTGGCGGCGGCAGGCGCGTCGGTGGCCGTCGCTGCCCGCTCCGAGGTGCTCGGCAAGCTGCCAGGCACCATCGGGTCGGTCGCCGCGCAGATCAATGACGCGGGGGGACAAGCACTTCCGGTCGCCTGTGACGTCACGAGCGAATCGTCGGTACAGAACGCCGTCGACGCGACGGTCGCGGAGTTCGGTGGCATCGACATCCTGGTCGCCAACGCAGGCGTGCTGTGGCTCGGCCCGATCGAGACCACGCCGCTCAAGCGGTGGCAGCTGTGCCTGGACGTCAACCTCACCGGCGTCTTCCTGGTCACGCGCGCAGTGATCCCCCACGTCCGGGCGCGTGGCGGCGGGTCGCTGATCGCGGTCACCACCACCGGTGTCGGCATGACCGACTCCGGCGCCAACGCCTACTGGGTGTCCAAGGCAGCCGCCGAGCGTCTCTACCTCGGACTGGCCGCGGATCTGCGGGGCGACAACGTCGCAGTGAACTGCCTGAGCCCGTCGCGGGTGGTGCTGACCGAGGGCTGGCAGGCCGGCGGCGCTGGCATGCAGATCCCGCCCGAGATGGTCGAGCCGCCCGAGGCGATGGGCCGGGCCGCAGTGCTGCTCGCCACCCAAGACGCCTCGGGCATCACCGGAACCGTCCAGCGCTCCGAGGAACTCACCCCCTGACTGCCCCTCTCTCTTCCCGCGAGCGTGCGTGTCTGCGGACGACACGCCGTCGAGAATCGGGAGTTTCCGCACGGTCGCGGCCGTCGTTATCCGCCGCCGCGAAACAGCCGGCTGCTGTCGCCGCACGCCCACCCACCGGCGAGCGTGCGCGAATACGGGTCGGACCCCGGCGTGTCGCCCGCAGACACGCACGCTCGCCGGAAGATGGAACCCCTTGCTAGGTCTTGGCGATCAGGCCGTCGACGATGCGGTTGAAGTCGGCGGTGCCGAACGACACGTACTCGGCGAGGTTGGCGTAGTCGAGCGAGGCCATCACCGAACGCTCGAGCTGGATGTTCATCAGCCGCTTGGTGGCCTCGACGGCTTGCTGTGGCAGCTCGGCGAGCTTCTTGGCGCATGCGATCGCCTCGGCCACCGGGTCGGCGACCACGTGATTGGCCAGACCCAGCTCGACCGCCCGGTGCGCCTTGATCCGCACCCCCGTCAACGCGAACTCCTTGGCGTGCAGCAGGCTGATCTGCGACCCCCACACCAGCGGACCGCCGTCGGCGGCGACCAGACCGATCTGCACGTGCGGGTCCGCGAAGTGCGCCGTCTCCGACATGTAGACGACGTCCGACAGTGCGGCGAGGCTGCATCCCAGGCCGACCGCGGGCCCGTTGACCGCGGCGACGACCGGGATGCGACACCGCACCATGCCGATGACGAGATCGCGGCCGTGCTTGATCGTCTTCTGGCGCAGCGCCTCGTTCCCGCGCAGCTCGTCGAGGTAGTTGAAGTCACCCCCGGCCGAGAACGCCCGCCCCGCACCGGTTATCACCGCGACGCGGGCGTCGGCGTCCTCGTTGAGCGCCTCCCAGATCTTGGCCAGCCCAACGTGGAGTGCGTCGTTGACCGCGTTCAACGCATCCGGGCGATTAAGCGTGATGATCCGCAGGCTGCCCTCAGCGCGGACGTCGATTTCCTCCGGCATGCCGTACACGTCAGGCCCCCAATCCGAGAATGCGTTGCGCAATGATGTTCTTCTGAATCTGCGACGTCCCACCCATGACGCTCTGCGCACGGCTGTACAGGTAGGCGCCGAACAGTTCCTCGTCGCGGGTGCCGGTGGTGGCCAACGTCGCGTGCCCCACCGACTGCTCGACCCACGTCATGAGCAGCTTGTCCAGCGATCCGTCCGGGCCGTGGGTGATGCCGTCGAGCTGCTCGGACAGCCGCCGCCGCACGTGCAGGCGCAACATCTCGGTCTGCACCCAGGCCCAGGACAACTCGTCGGGTGGCGGTCCGTCGACCCGTCCAGCCAACTGCCGCACCAGTTTTCCGTAGCGGGCTGAGAATCCCAGCGTCGACGGCTCGCGCTCGTGACTGACGACCGTCATCGCTAGCTTCCACCCGTCGCCGGGCGCGCCCACCATGTTCTCGACCGACACCCGCGCCCCGTCGAACTCGACCTGTCCGAACTCCCGGGTCACGCCGCTGATCATCTTCAACGGCCGCTGCTCGATGCCCGCCTGGTGCATCGGGACGATGAACGCCGAGATGCCCTTGTGCTTGGGGACGTCCTTGTCGGTGCGCGCCAGCACCAGACACCAGTCGGCGACGTCGGAGTAACTGGTCCAGATCTTGTGGCCGTGGATGACGTACTCGTCACCGTCGCGCACCGCGGTGGTCGTCAGCGACGCGAGATCCGATCCCGCGCCGGGCTCGCTGAAACCCTGGCACCACCGCTCGGTGCCGTTGATCATGCCGGGCAGGAAGCGTTGCCGCAGTTCCTCGCTGCCGTGGTGACTCAGGCCCACGACCAGATAGCCCAGGCTCGGTCGGGCAGGAGCGCCGGCCTTGGCGATCTCCTCGTCGACGATCACGTCGTACACGGCGGGCAGATCCCGGCCGCCGTACTCGGTGGGCCACGTCGTCCCGAAGAACCCTGCGGCATACAGCGCCTGGTGCCACGCGCCCTGCGCCTCCCAGTACGCGTCGCCCGAGGTCGGGAACTTGCCCTTCTGCTCGCCAAGCCAGGCGCGCAGGTTCTCCCGGAACTCGGCTTCTGCGGGTGAGTCACGAAAGTCCAACGGTCAACTCCTTCAACTCGACCGGCCACGTCTGCGTGGCGGTCAACACCCGGCGCAGATACACGTGCGCCAGGCATTCCCAGGTGTTGCCGATACCGCCGTGCACCTGGATGGACGTCTCGCACACGGTCAGAGCCGAACGCGCACAGTAGATCTTCGCGATGCGGCCGGCTTCGACCGCCTCGATCGGCGGCAGTTCGTCGACGGCCCAGGCAGCATGGCGCAACACGCTGATGGACCCCTCGATGAGAGCCAGCCCCTCGGCGAGCATGTGGCGCACGGCCTGATACGACCCGATGGTCGCGCCGTACTGCTCACGCACCTTGGCGTACTCGGTGGCCAACAGCAACGTGCCGCGGGCCGATCCCACCAGATCGGCGGTCGTCGCGGCGAGCGCGAGCGCGTACCAGCGGGCGGCGTCGTCATCGGACATCTCGTTGAGTTCGGCGGGCGACTCGACGACGCCTGCGAGGCTGTGGGTGAGGTCCACCGCGTCGCGCGCGGGCGCCGATGCCGCCGGTTCGCGACCGAGCCTGCGCGCCAGGTCGTCGGTCAGCACCGGACCGATGAACGGCACGTCGACGAGTCCGCGGGCGAATTCCTCTGCCACGATGGCTACTTCGACACCGCTCGCCTCGTCCGACCGCAGCGTCCGCCAACCGGTGGCCGCGACGGTCTTCTCGAGCCGCGCGACCCGGCCGTCGTCGTCGAGGGCGGCAACCGACTCCGGCCCCAGATCGTCGGCGAGCTTGGCAGCCGCATCGCGTAGCTGGCGTTGTTCGGCCGTCAAACGGACGTCCACTGGACCCCTCCGTTCTTCGCGCAAGCGCTCATCACAGCCCTCCGGTCTTCGCGCTGACCATCACGCGCTCTCTCAGCACTCGGCGCAACACCTTTCCGGAGGGGAGTCGAGGGATCTCCTCGACGAACGCGACCCGGCTCGGCCGCTTGTAGGAGGCGAGGCGGTCGGCGACCAGCTCGATCAGTTCATCGGATTCGACTGCGGCGCAACGGGACACCGCGGCAACGATGACCTCTCCGCTGATGGCGTCCGGCACCCCGAACACCGCGCAGTCGGCGACGGCCGGGTGCCCGTGCAGGACGGCCTCGATCTCGGCAGGCGCCACCTGGAACCCGCGCACCTTGATCATCTCCTTGGTGCGGTCGGTGATCCGCAGCCAGCCATCCGCATCGAGGTGGCCGACGTCGCCGGTGCGATACCAGCCGTCGTCGAACGCATCGGCGGTGGCGTCGTCGGGCAGGTAGCCCGCCATCGCCGTCGGGGAGAGCACCTGTATCTCGCCGTCGTCGCCGACGGGCACGGGCGCCCCGGTCGCGAGGTCCGCGATGCGGATCCGCACACCGGGAACGGCACGGCCGACGGTGTCCAGCCGAGCGCCCCGAAGGACGTTGCAGGTGATCACCGGGAGTTCGCTCGCGCCGTAGGCGGTGACCCAGTTGACGCCGACGCGGGCGGTCACCCGGTCGGCGACGCTCCGGGTCACCGGCGTCGCGCACCACATGACGTAGCGCAGCGACGACAGGTCGTAGTCCTCGAGCCGGGGGTGCGCCGCGAGCGCGAGCGCGATGGGTGCGACGGCCATCTCAACGGTGATCCGGTCGGATTCGACGTGCCGCAGCATCGTGTCGACGTCGAAGCGCGGGTGCAGCCGGATCCACGCCCCCACGTCGAGCGCGGTGGCGATGTTCAGCAGCCCGAGAATGTGCGACGGCGGCGTCATGATCTGCATGCGGTCGCTGCTCGATAGCGCGAGCGCGGTGCGCCAGTGCGCCACGGCCGTCGCGAATGCACCGTGGGTGTGGCGGACGGCCTTTGGCATGCCGGTGGTGCCCGAACTGAACACGAACAACGCATCTGAGGCGGGATCGGGCGCGTCGAATGTCCGCCGGCCCGGCGTGACCGGCTGGTCCAACTCGAGCATCGGCATGGCGTCGGCCAGCACCGGGTGATCCCCCACGGCGTGCGACGGTCGGGTCAGGGCCAGCGCGTGATCGACCTCGGCGCGCTTCCACGCCGTGCTGAGCAGGACCACCGCCGCACCGAGTCGCCAGATTGCATGCAGCGCGACGACGAACTCCGGCCGGTTCGACGACATCAGCGCCACACGGTCTCCGGCGCGCACGCCACGCTCCTCCAGCACGGTGGCCATGCCGCTGGTGAGCGCATCGAGCTGGGATCTGGTGTACTGCCGGTCACCGAAGGCAAGGATGGGAGGTGTGCGGACGGAAGGCTCGGGAACGGAAGCATTGGGGACGACCGGATCAGGCACTTGTCGACCCCTTCCCCGGCTGATCGCCCGACCGGGCGATGACGCAGAATGACTGTTGAGAATAGCCTATCAATAATGGAGAATAGTATTCTCGCAGAGACAGAATCTCAATGCCAGGAGTGAGCGCGATGACTGCAGACCCCCTACCGACCGCCGAGGCCGGTGGCGAGGTGAAGATCCTCCTCGACCGCAAGAGGGCCTCCGTCGCCATGAAGCCCGGCGAGACGCTGCTCGAGTCGGCGCGGCGCGCCGGCATGGGTCCGCCGTTCTCCTGCGAGGCAGGCAACTGCGGAACGTGCATGGCCAAGTTGATCTCGGGCAAGGCCACGATGCGCGTGAACGACGCCCTCGACGAGGACGAGGTCGAAGAGGGATACATCCTCACCTGCCAAGCCGTCCCCGACACTGCGGACATCGAGATCAGCTACGACGACTGAGTCCCGGCGGAGTACTCGTCGAGGGTCGGCGCCGGACGGTACTGCGGGTCGTAGCCGCCGACCTTGACCGACCCACCGACCAGCCGGAATTCCCCGGCGGTGACGACCGCCTCCGGAGTCGCCTCGAGCGCTTCGGGCAGCGAGCGCACTGCCGCCGCGGGAATGCCCAGCGGTCGCAACCGTTGCTCCCATCCCCTCGCCGTGTCGGTGGCCAACACCGCGGTCACCAGCTCCAGCACGTCGTCGCGGCGCGCCGCGCGGTCGGCCATCTTCTCGAAACCGCCGATGCCCGCCTCGCCGGCGAACGACTTCCAGAAGCCGTCGTGGGTGATGAACAGCGCCAGGTGGCCATCGGCGGTCGGAAACAGTTGCGCCGGAACGTAATAGGAGTGGGCACCGTTGGGATGGCGGCGCGGTGCCACCCCGTCGTTCAGATACGCCGCCGCACGGTAGTTCAGCTGCGACAACATGACGTCGCGCAGTGACACGTCCACTTGGCCGCCCCGGCCGGACACCACCTGGGCCAGCAGTCCCAGTGCCGCGGTCAGCCCCGTCGAGTTGTCGGCCGAGGAGTACCCGGGCAGCGTCGGGGGGCCGTCGGGGTCGCCGGTCATCGCGGCGACACCCGTGGCCGCCTGCACCACGTAGTCGAACGCGGGATCGTCTCCCCCGTCGAGCCCGTAGCCGGTGAGCGCCACGCACACCAACTTCGGATTGAACTCACGCATGGCGTCATAGGTCAGCCCGAGCTTGCGGATCACCGACGGCTTCATGTTCACCAGCAGCGCATGCGAATCCGCGGCGAGTTCACCGAGCCGCTGCCGTCCCGCCGCCGAGGCGAGATCCAGGCAGACACTGCGCTTGTTGCGATTCAAGCTGGCGAAGTAGCTGTCGCTCACCTGACGCGAGATCTCCCCGCCCGGAGGCTCCACCTTGATAACCTCGGCGCCGAGGTCGGCCAGCATCATCGTGGCGTACGGGCCTGCGAGCATGACGCCGACCTCGAGGATCCGGATGCCCGCGAGCGGAGCGCTCATCGCGCCCCTCGGCTCTTCGCGCAAGCGCTCATCGCACCTGCTTGGCCAGCTCCGCGATCACCTCTCGCGTCCGGTACTTCGACGCGATGAGTTCGTCGCGGTTGTCGCCGATCGGCAGCAGCCGCACCGACAGATCGGTCACTCCCGCGTCTGCGAACTGCTTGAATCGCTTCAGGATCGACTCCTCGTCGCCTGCCGCGCACAGGTCACCCACGTTGCGGGCGTCACCGCGGTCGAGCAGACGCTGGTAGTTCGGCGACGTCTCGGCCTCCGACAGGATGCGGTTGGCACGCTCCTTCGCCGCGTCGATCTCCGAGTTGGCGCACAGGCAGACCGGGATGCCCGCGACGACGCGCGGTGCGGGTCGCCCTGCCTCGGCGGCAGCCTTGTTGATCTTCGGTGCGATGTGATCGCCGATGGCCTTCTCGTCGGCCATCCACAGCACGGTTCCGTCGGCGCGTTCCCCGGCGATCTGCAACATGACCGGGCCGAGCGCCGCCACCAGCACCGGCATCGGCGTGGCAGCGCCGAGCGCGGTGGGGTTGTGCACCGTGAACGAACCGTTCTCCACGTCGACAGGCCCGGGTCCCGCCGTCGCTGCGGCCAACACCTCGAGGTAGTCGCGCGTGTAGGCCGCGGGCTTCTCATACGGCAGGCCCAGCATGTCCCGGACGATCCAGTGGTGCGACGGTCCGACGCCCAGCGCCAGCCGCCCGCCGGCCATGGCGTGTATCGAGAGCGCCTGACGCGCAAGGGCTATGGGATGCTGCGCCTGCAGTGGGACGACGGCCGTGCCCAGCTCGATCCGAGTGGTGTGCGCCGCCATCAGCGCCACCATGGTCAGACAGTCGAAGTCGTCGGGGACCTGTGGCATCCACGCGGTGTCCATGCCCGCCGCCTCGGCCCACTCGATGTCGGCGACCAACTTCGTGACCTTGCGGGCCATGTCGCCCCGCTCGGCCCCGATCATCACGCCCAGTCTCACGAGTCACTCCCCGCCTTCTCGGTCAACGCCCGCACGTCGCGCACCAGGGTGTCCAGCGGCGTACCGGTCGGGAAGACCGCTGCCGCACCGGCATCGAGCAGCTTCTGCACGTCCGACTCGGGGATCGTGCCGCCCACGACGACCGCGATGTCGCCGGCGTCGGCCGCCCGCAACGCATCGACGGTCCGGGCGGTCAGCGCCACGTGTGCCCCGGACAGGATCGACAGGCCGACGAGACTGACGTCCTCCTGCAGTGCGATCGACACGATGTCCTCGATGCGCTGCCGGATGCCCGTGTAGATCACCTCGAACCCGGCGTCGCGCAACGTGCGCGCAACGATCTTGGCGCCGCGGTCGTGCCCGTCGAGGCCGGGTTTGGCCACCAGCACCCGCGCCGGCTGGATGCTCACCGAATCGGTCGTCACTTTGCTCCTCGGGTGCGTGCCACTAGAACACCACCGGCTGCTGGAATTCGCCCCAGACCGCCTTGAGCGTGGTCACCATCTCGCCGACGGTGCAGTAGGCGTTGGCGCAGTCGATCAACCGGTGCATGAGGTTGTCGTCGCCCTCGGCCGAACGAGCCAGTGCGGCAAGGGCTTCCTTGACCGCCACGTCGTCGCGGTCGGCCTTGACCCTGGCCAGCCGCTTGAGCTGCAGATCTCGACCCTCGGCGTCCAGCTCGTAGGTCGCCAGGTCGGGTGCGGGCTCGTCGACGACGAACTTGTTGACGCCGACCACCGGACGCTCACCCGACTCGACCTCCCTGTGGATCTTGTAGGCCTCGTCGGCGATCAGACCCTGCAGGTAGCCGTCCTCGATGCAGCGCACCATGCCGCCGTGCTGCTCGAGGTCGGCCATGATCTCGATGATCTTCTCCTCGGTGGCGTCGGTCAGCGCCTCCACGAAGTACGACCCACCGAGCGGATCGGCGACCTTCGCCACGCCGGTCTCGTAGGCGAGGATCTGCTGGGTCCGCAGCGCCAGCGTCGCGGATTCCTCGCTGGGCAAGGCGAACGGCTCGTCCCACGCGGCGGTGAACATCGACTGCACGCCGCCGAGCACCGAGGCCAGGGACTCGTACGCCACCCGCACCAGGTTGTTCTGCGCCTGGGGGGCGTACAGCGACGCACCGCCCGACACGCAGCCGAACCGGAACATCGACGCCTTGTCACTGGTGGAGCCGTAGCGCTCGCGCACGATCGTGGCCCACCGCCTGCGGCCGGCGCGGTACTTGGCGATCTCTTCGAAGAAGTCGCCGTGGGTGTAGAAGAAGAACGAGATCTGCGGCGCGAACTTGTCGATGCTCATTCGGCCGCGCTCCACGACGGTGTCGCAGTAGGTGACGCCGTCGGCCAGGGTGAACGCCATCTCCTGGACGGCGTTGGCGCCGGCATCGCGGAAGTGGGCGCCCGCCACCGAGATCGCGTTGAACCGTGGCACCTCGGCCGCGCAGAACTCGATGGTGTCGGCGATGAGCCGCAGCGACGGTTCCGGCGGCCAGATCCAGGTGCCGCGCGACGCGTACTCCTTGAGGATGTCGTTCTGGATCGTGCCGGTGAGCTTCTCCCGCGGCACGCCCTTCTTCTCGGCAGCGGCGACGTAGAACGCCAGCAGGATCGCCGCGGTGCCGTTGATCGTGAAGCTGGTGCTGATCTGGTCCAACGGGATGCCGTCGAACAAGATCTCGGCGTCGGCGAGGGTGTCGACGGCAACGCCGACGCGGCCGACCTCCTCGCCGTACTCCTCGTCGTCGGAGTCGTAACCGCACTGGGTCGGCAGGTCGAGGGCGACCGACAAGCCGGTGCCACCCTGGCCCAGGAGGTATCGATAACGCTGGTTCGACTCCTCGGCGGTGCCGAATCCCGAATACTGCCGGAAGGTCCACGTCTTGCCGCGGTATCCGGACGCGAAATTGCCCCGGGTGAACGGGTACTCGCCGGGCGCAGGCGGATCTTCCGTGCGGTCGGCGGGCCCGTACACCGGGTTGAGCGGGATGCCCGATGGGGTCTGAACGAGGTCACTCATCGGTTGATAACGTACTTGCAAAAAATGAGAATGCCAATACCGCAGGACGGAAACACCCCACGCCGCCGGACTCCTCCAGCACGTCAACGCATCGCTGGTCGCCCGCACCGTTAGTCCTAGCCAGGCCGTCGGCCGCCATGCGAGCATGACACTTGCGAAAAATGAGAATGCCACTGTCGGTCGGTTACGATCGGGGCATCGACGACGAGGAGACGCATGACGAGCCAGCGAGCGCCGAGGCGGTATCGATCATGAGCGACCAGCGGCCGCTCGCCGATCGGACACTGGTGCTGTCGGGCGGCAGCCGCGGCATCGGACTGGCCATCGCGCTGGGCGCGGCCCGGCTCGGCGCCAACGTCGTCCTGCTCGCCAAGACCGGCGAGCCGCATCCCAAGCTGCCCGGGACCGTGCACACCGCGGTGGCCGAGGTCGAAGCCGCGGGCGGCAAGGGCCTTGCCGTCGTGGGCGACGTCCGCAAGGAAGAGGACGTCGCGCGCGCGGTGGACGCGGCCGTCGAACACTTCGGCGGCATCGACGTCGTCGTGAACAACGCCAGCGCGATCTCCACCGAGCCCACCGAGGATCTGTCGGCCAAGAAGTTCGACCTGATGATGGACATCAACGTGCGCGGCACGTTCCTGCTCACCAAGGCAGCGCTCCCGCACCTGCGCGAGTCCCCGGCCGCTCACGTCATGACGATCTCCCCGCCGCTGAACATGAACCCGTACTGGCTCGGCGCGCACCCGTCCTACACGCTGTCCAAGTACGGGATGACGCTGCTGTCCCTGGGCTGGGCCGCCGAATACGCCGACGCAGGCATCGCGTTCAGCTGTCTGTGGCCGCAGACCTACATCGCGACGTCGGCCGTGACGAACCTGGCCTCCGGCAACGAACTCGTCCGGAGGTCGCGCAGCAGCGACATCATGGCCGACGCTGCGGTCGCGATCCTGACCAAGCCCGCCGCGGAGGTGAACGGACGGACGTTCGTGGACGCGGACGTGCTGACGGCCGAGGGCGTCACCGACCTCTCGCGGTACGGCGGTGGTGACGACCCGATGTGGGATATCTTCCTGGACAAGTCATGAGTATCTCGCTGCTGCTGGAGATGGCGTCCAGCGATCCCGACCGGACCGCCGTCGTGTCCGACGACATCCGGCTCAGCACTGGCGAATTGAGTGCGCTCGCCGACGGCGGAGCGGGCGTCGTGGCCGCATCCGGCGCCCGGCACGTCGCCTACGTCGGCACCGGCGGCGCGATCCTGCCGCTGCTGCTGTTCGCCTCGGCTCGCGCCGCGGTTCCCGTCACCCCATTGAACTACCGGCTGTCGACCGACGGTCTGCGAGCGCTGCTCGATCGGCTGCCCGACCCCCTGGTGGTGGTGGACGCCGAATACCGCGACGCGGTCGGCGAGGGCTACCGGCTGATGGACTCGGCCGAGTTCGTCGAGGCGGCCCGCGCCGCCGAGCCGGTGACGGAGTTCGCCGATCCCGACGCCGTCGCCGTCGTGCTGTTCACCTCGGGTACCACGAGCAAGCCGAAGGCCGTCGAACTCACCCACAACAACCTGACGAGCTACGTCACCGGCACCGTCGAGTTCGCCTCGGCCGACCCCGGCGACGCGGCTCTGATCTGCGTGCCGCCGTACCACATCGCTGGTGTGGGCGCCGCCCTGTCGAACCTGTACGCCGGCCGAAAGATGGTGTACCTGCGGCACTTCGACGCGCACGAGTGGGTCCGTCTGGTCGGCACCGAGAACGTCACCTCGGCGACGGTCGTGCCCACGATGCTCGACCGGATCGTCGCCGTGCTCGACGCCGACAAGGTGACTCTGCCGTCGCTGCGCACGCTCGCCTACGGCGGCTCCAAGGTCGCTCTGCCCCTGGTGCGCAAGGCGTTGTCGCTGCTGCCCGAGGTCGGCTTCGTCAACGCCTACGGCCTGACCGAGACCAGCTCGACCATCGCCGTGCTGACCCCCGACGACCACCGCACCGCACTCGCCTCGACCGACGACGGCGCCGCCCGGCGGCTCGGCTCCGTCGGTCAGCCGGTTCCCGGGATCGAGGTGCAGATCCGCGGCGAGGACGGCAGCGTCCTCGGCCCGGGTGAACCCGGCGAGCTGTTCGTCCGCGGCGAGCAGGTCTCGGGTCGCTACACCGACATCGGCTCGGTACTCGACGAGCAGGGCTGGTTCCCCACGCGCGACGTGGCCTACCTCGACGCCGACGGATACCTGTTCATCGGTGGTCGCTCGGACGACACGATCATCCGCGGCGGCGAGAACATCGCCCCCGCCGAGATCGAGGACGTCCTGGTCGAGCATCCGCACGTGCGCGACTGCGCCGTCGTGGGTGCCGAGGATCCGGAGTGGGGGCAGATCATCGTCGCCGTCGTCGTGCCGCGACCGGACACCGACCCCGACGTCGAGGAACTGCGCGCATACGTGCGCACGCGACTGCGTGGGTCACGCACCCCCGACCGCGTGGTCTTCCGAAGTGAACTGCCCGCCAACGCGACCGGCAAGATCCTGCGTCGCGAACTCGTCGCCGAACTGAACGCCACGTCAAGCAAGGAGCCCGCATGATCAAGAACGGCACCCGCCTCCAGAGCCAGGTCTGCGACACCCAGGTGATCGTGGTGCGGAGTTCCGAGAGCCTCGACGACCTCCGCGCAGGCGGCGCGCCGATGGTTCCCATCGGCGAACCCACCGATTCGGCTTCGACGCTCGACGACTCGCTGGCCGACGGAAATCTCATGGGCAAGCGCTACGTCGACGACGCCGGTGCCGAGGTGCTCGTCACGAAGGCAGGCAAGGGCACGCTGAGCGTCGGCACCACGCCGCTGGCGATCAAGGAAGCCAAGCCACTGCCCGCCAGCGACTGATCGCTGCGGTGGGGTCAGTGCGACCCCGCGCGCGGCGCTCGCACCGGTCCGGCGTTCACGACGTCGCCGGTGAAGCGTTCCAGCAGCACCGCCTGGGTTGCCGCCAGATGGCGCTTCGCGATGCGGTGCACCTCGTCGGCGCGGCCGGCTGCAATCTCGTCGACCACCCTGCGGTGCGTGCGCACGGCCCCGCGCGCCTCTGCCGGTGACGGGTACTCGCCACGCCGGGTGACGGCGGCCGCCCACTGCTGCTCTTGCGCCGACCACAGCTTGACCAGGCTGCGCACGACGTGGCGAATGGTGTCGTTGGGCGTGAATGCCACGACCAGGTCGTGGAATTCACGTGCGATGCGGGTGAACGCGATGCCGTCGGACACCGCGTCCGCCGAGGCGTCGACGTTGGCGGTCAGCGCGGGGATCACCACGGCCATCCGGTCGGGTCTGCGCGCCACCTCCGCCGCCGCCAGCGGTTCGAGCCGCAGTAGTCCCTCGGCCAGGTCGCCCAGCGTGACGCCTGCGCCCTGCAGCACCAGCCCCAGGTGGTACGCGCCCGACGTCTGATCGGGCCGATGCACCTCGGCGCCGCCCACGCTGCCCCGGCGGACCGTCACCAATCCCTCTGTCTCCAGGATGCGCAACGCCTCGCGCACCGAGGGATGGCTGACGCCGAACTCCTTGACCAGTTGGTCCTGGGTGGGTAGGCGCTCGGCATGCGGGTCGACGAGGATGCGCTGCCGTAGCTCGGCGGCCACCGTCTCGGCGATGCGCTGCTGCGGGGTCCGCCCAATCACGAACCAATACTAGCAATCCTTATAAGGATTGCCCTACGATCGACGGGTGGACTTCGAGATGAGCGGGGAGGCCGTCGCACTCCGCCACGAGCTTCGCGACCTGGTGCGCGAACACGTGCGCGACGACTTCCTCGGTGCCTTCACCGCCGACCCGGCGGATTTGGAGACCGCACAGGCCTTTTGCCGCCTGCTCGCTGAGCGCGGCCTGCTGTGCATGTCGTGGCCGCCGGAGTTCGGTGGACGAGGGTCGACGCCCTGGGAGCAGACGGTCGTACGCGAGGAGATGTGGGCCCACCACGAACCGCGCGGCGCGCAGTACATGGGCGTCAACTGGGTCGGGCCCACGCTCATGCGGCACGGCACGCCGGAACAGCAACGCAAGCACCTTCCCCCGATCGCCAGCGGCGAGGTCATCTGGTGTCAGGGGTTCAGCGAGCCGGAGGCCGGTTCGGATCTGGCGTCGTTGCGCACCACCGCAACTCGCGACGGTGACGGCTGGCGGATCAACGGACAGAAGATCTGGACGTCCTACGCGACGATGGCGCAGTGGTGCTTCCTACTGGCGCGGACGTCGCGAGGCGAGAAGAAGCAGCGGGGCCTGACCATCTTCCTGGTGCCGATGGACGATCCGGCGATCACCGTGCGGCCCATCGGCGCGATGCTGGGCCCGCACCATCTCAACGAGGTGTTCTTCGACGACCTGCGCGTCACCGAGGCCGACGTCCTCGGCACCGTGGACGACGGCTGGTCGATCGTGCAGAACGTCCTGTCCTTCGAGCGCGTCGGCATCGCCAGGTACGCGCGGTGTGAACGTCTCCTGCACATGGCGCCCGACGCACTCGGCGACCGCTGGGACGCCCTGCCCGCCGAACTGCGCGCCCGGTGGGCGCGGATGCTCGTGCACTGCCGCAGGGCCCGGCTACTCGCCTACCGGGTGGTCGCTCTCCAGGCCAGCGGAGAGGTCAAGCCGACCGACTCCGCGGCCTACCGCATCGCGGTGACGAAACTCGACCAGGACAGCGCGGAGGTGCTGATGGAGATCGTCGCGGCCATCCCGCCCGACCCGTCGTCCGCTGCGGAGACCTACCGGCTGGAGGTCGAGGACCACTGGCGCTACTCCCAGGCGTCCACGGTGTCCTCGGGAAGCATCGAGATGCAGCGCATCCTGCTGGCCCGCACGCTGGTGTCGACCCGATGAACATCGACCTGAGCGACGAGGCCGAGGAGTTCGGTAGGCAGGCCCGTCGCGCGATCGAAGCCGCAGGCGGTGACCACTTGGTTCGACGTGCCGAGGCCGATCCGGCAGCCCGCGCCGACATCGCGGGCGGGGTGCTCGCCGAACTCGGCGCGTGGGACCTCGAACCGCGCGAGGACGCCGACTCCGCCGAGGCCGCCGCCGCACTGTGCCGCAGTGCCGGGTACTGGGCGCTGCCCTACCCCGTGGCCGAACGGCTCGCCAGGCCGGAAGGCACCGACTTCGACGGACTGGTGGTCGTGGCGTCCGACCGGCCGTCGGCGGCCGTTGCCTGCGTCGATGCGCGCTGGGCGGCCACCACCGTCGACGGCCGCCGGTACCGGGTAGCAGGCAGCAGCACAGCCGGACCCGCGTTCACGACCGTCCTGGACCTGCGCCCCGTCGACGCCGACGGTGCTGCCGACGTGGCGCTGGCACTCACCCTGCCCTGTTGGACCTTGCTCGGAATGCTGGACCGCGCAATCGATCTCACCGTCGCACACGTGGGCATGCGGCAGCAGTTCGGCCAGCCCCTCTCGGGCTTCCAGAGCGTCCAGTTCCAACTGACCGACGCCGAGGTCGAACGCTCGGGACTCGACGTGCTCGCCAAGTACACGCTGTGGAGCGTCTCCAGCGGCAGACCCGAGGCGGTCGACGACGCCCTCGCACTGCGGATGGCGGCGCTCGAGGCAGCGGAAGTCGTGTTCCGCGTCTGCCACCAGCTGCACGGCGCGGTCGGGTTCTGCGACGAGACGACGCTGTCGTGGCTGTCGCGGTACAGCCAGCCGCTGCGCCGCCTCCCCCATGGCTCGTCGGCCACCCGCGAGCTGCTGACCACGCGACTCGACCGGCACGGATTGACCGGTCTGTTCAGTCCTGGGCCCGCAGGCGCGCAGCGATGAGCGATCTCGACGCCTTCCGCGACCACGTTCGCCAATGGTGCGTCGACCACGTCCCCACCGATTGGCGCGCCGCACAGACCGGAGCGAGTGACGAGCAGTTAGTCGCCTTCCAGAAATCCTGGTTCGCGCAACTGCACACGGCAGGCTTCGCCGTGCCGCACTGGCCCGCGGAGTGGGGCGGCGGCATGCCCGTCGCCGAACAGATCGTGCTCTACCAGGAACTCGCCGCCCACGACGCGCCGCGCCTGGTGCTGGCCTTCGTCGGGATCCACCACGCGGCGTCGACCCTGCTGGTCGCGGGCACCGAAGAGCAACGCAGGCAACACCTTCCCGCGATCCTCGACGGCGAGATCTGGGTGCAGGGCTTCTCCGAGCCGGAGGCCGGTTCCGACCTCGCGGCGCTGCGCACCACGGCCCGCCGCGACGGCGACGCGTTCGTCGTCAACGGGCAGAAGCTGTGGGCCAGCGGCGGCATGCACGCCGACTGGTGCCTGCTGCTGGCCCGCACCGATCCAGAAGCCCCGAAGCGCAAGGGCATCTCCTACTTCCTGATGGACATGACGAGCCCCGGCATCGACGTGCGTCCCATCCGCAACGCCGTCGGCGACTCGCACTTCTGCGAGGTCTTCCTCAACGACGTGGCGATTCCGGAACGCAACCTGATCGGCGCCGAGAACGCCGGATGGCAGGTCGCGCAGGCGACGTTGGGCGCCGAGCGCGGCATGACGATGCTCGAACTCGCCGAGCGCCTCGGCAATGCGGGCTTCCGCTGGCTGGTCGCCGAGGCGGCCCGAACCCGGCCCGACGGCCACCGTCCGCTCGACGACGCTGCGGTCGGCGACCGGCTCGCCCGACTGGAGACCGAGATCGCGGGTCTGCGGGGCCTGTGCCGCCGGGTCGTCGAGGGGCACGACGGCGACGCGGTCGGTCCGGCCGATCCGTCCATCGTGAAGCTGTTCTACAGCGAACTGCTCCAGCGTCTCAGCGACTTCGGCGTCGAGATCGGCGGGCTCGACGCGCACACCGTGCTGACCAAACCGATGTCGAGCGGCTGGGAGTCGGGCGCCTGGGTGCTCGACTTCATCGGGTCATGGGAATGGACGATCCCCGGTGGTGCCAGCGAGATTCAGCGCACCATCATCGCCGAGCGCGGACTGGGGCTGCCGCGGGACCCGGTCGCGTCGTGACCGATTTCGACGAACTCCACGCCGAGTTGCGCGCGGTCGCGCGTGACGTGCTCGATCGGCCGACCGTCGACTGGCGACAGCTCGTCGATGCGGGCTGGCCCGGCCTCGAGGTCGCCGACGAAATGGGCGGTGCCGGCGCGACCTTCGTCGAGACCGCGATCGTGCTCGAGGAGATCGGCAGAGCGGCGGCCACCACGGGCTACCTCGGCTGCGCGCTGGCCGTGGCGGCGCTGAACGCCGCGTCGGCGGCAGACGCCCGCGACGACGTGGCAAGCCGCATCGCCGCAGGCGACACCGCGGCCTTGGCCACCGGTTTCGAGATGCACGGCGACGGAACGCTTTCCGGCCGTGCCGAGTTCGTCCCCGACGCCGCGGCCGCCGATCACCTGCTCCTGCTGGCCCGCGACGACGAGGGTGCCCACGTGCTCGCCACCGCCGCGGTCACCGTCACGCCACAACCCGTGGTCGACGAGACGCGCGCGCTGGCCGTGGTGACCGCCGACCGTGCGACACCCTTGAACGCATGGCCGATCGAGGGCGACGCCGAGGCGCTGCACGAGCGCGCAGCGGTGGCGGTGGCGTGCGACAGTCTCGGGCTCGCCGAGGCCATGCTCGCCCGCACCGTCGACTACGCCAAGGTGCGACATCAGTTCGGCAGGCCCATCGGCTCGTTTCAGGCCGTCAAGCACGCGTGCGCGGACATGCTCGTGCACATTGCGGTGGCGCGCGAAGTCGTCGAGGTGGCCGTGGCCGAGGTGGCCGCGGGCAACGGGGCGGCGGTGTCGTCGGCGATGGCCAAGTCCCATGCCACCTCGATGGCCGTCGACGTGGCGGGCAAGGCGATGCAACTGCACGGAGGCATCGGCTACACGTGGGAGAGCGGCATCCACGTCTACCTCAAACGGGCGGCGCTCAACCGCTCGCTGTACGGCTCACCGTCCGCGCATCGGCGCGCGCTGGCACGGCGATACGGCGTTTGACCGGAACCGGTAAAGCCCAGCGCCTCGAGGGTGACAAAATGACCGGCGTGGACGTGCGTGTCAGAAACAAGATCACCGTCGTCGGCGACGACGGCCCGACACTGCTGCTGTCCCACGGCTTCGGGTGCGACCAGAACATGTGGCGTGCCGTCGTCGAACGACTCCGGTCCGACTTCCGGTTGGTGCTGTTCGATCACGTCGGCTTCGGCGGGTCCGATGCCTCGGCCTGGGACCCGGTGAAGTACTCGTCCCTGCAGGGATTCGCCGACGACGTCGTCGACATCGTGACCGAACTCGACCTGTCGGACGTCACGTTCGTCGGTCACTCGGTGTCGTCGATGATCGGGGCGCTCGCGGTCATCGCAGAGCCCGACCGCTTCGCGAAGCTGGTCCTGATTACGCCGTCACCGCGCTACATCGACGACGCCGACTACCGGGGCGGCTTCTCGCGCGCCGACATCGACGAGCTGCTCGACTCACTGGACAGCAACTACCTGGGCTGGTCGCGCGCGATGGCCTCGAGCATCGTCGGCCCCGACCATGCCGACCTGCAGGAGGAGTGGTCAACGACGTTCTGCCGCAGTGACCCCGCGCGCTCGCAGGTGTTCGCCCGCACCACGTTCCTCTCCGACAACCGCGCGGACCTGCCGCGGATCCCCGTGCCGAGCCTGATCATCGAGAGCGCGCACGACGTGATCGCGCCCCGCGAGGTCGGCGAATACGTCCACCGCCACATCCCCGACAGCCAGCTGGTGACGCTGCCGACCACCGGGCATTGTCCGCACATGACCGATCCGGACTCGACCGCCCGGGCCGTCGCCGCCTTCGTGCAGCCCGGATGAGCGACCCGAACTTCGACGACCTTTGGGAGAACGCCCCCTGCGGACACATCGTCGCGACCCCCGACGGCAGGATCGTCATGGTCAACGCCACGCTCGCCGGCTGGTTGGGCCACGCCCCCGACGCGATGCGAGGCAGGTTCGTCACGGATCTGCTGACGATCGGCGGCGCGATCCACTACGAGACCCATTTCGGCCCGCTCCTGCACATGAGCGGTGACCTCACGGGCGTCACCCTCGACTTCGTCGCGACCGACGGCAGGCGGTTGCCGATGTTCCTCACCGCCAACGTGAAGCGTTCGCCCGACGGCGATCCCGCGTTGCTCCGCCTCACCGCGCAGGACGCGAGCGATCGCCGCGCCTACGAACGCGAGCTGCTGTACGAGCGGCAACGCGCCGAGCGCGAGGGCGCCCGGGTCAAGGTCTTCGCGGAGACGCTGCGGCGATCGCTGCTGCCGCCGGTGCTGTCGCCGCCCGACGGTCTCGAGGCCGCCGACTACTACTACGCCGCCTCCGAGGATGACATCGGCGGTGACTTCTACGACCTGTTCCCGCTGTCGCGTTCGACGTGGGGTTTCTTCCTCGGCGACGTCTCCGGCAAGGGGGTGGACGCAGCAGTGCTCACGGGCCTGACCCGCTACACGCTGCGCGCGGCGGCGGCCATCGACGACGAGCCGGTGGTGGTGCTCCGCAACCTCGACACGGTGCTCGCCCAGGCACTCGGGAACGACGCAACCCGGTTCTGCACGCTGATCTACGGCCGCTTGACGCCAAGCGAAGGCGGGTTCGACGCCGAGATGGCCAGCGGCGGCCACCCGCCGCCACTGGTGCTGTACGCCGACGGCACCGCGTACTACGCCGACACCACCGGTGGCCAGGCCGTCGGCATGACCAAGAACCCGCACTTCGTGTCGACCCGGCTGCGGCTCGAACCGGGCGACACGCTGGTCCTCTACACCGACGGATTGACCGAGGCCAGCACCGGACGCGGGTATGAGCGCTACGACGACACCGGTGCGCTGCTGGCGTTCGCTCGGGAGAACTCCCCCACCACCGCCCCGGCGATCATGACCGCCATCCACGGTCTCCTCGACGGCTTGGGTACCGGTGTCGAGGACGACGCCGCGGTGCTCGCACTGAGCGTGACCGCTTGAGCTGACCCGTCGGTTCCCGCGCGTACTGTCGAGGACGTGACGCTGCCCGGGTTGACCAGTGTGCGCGACGAAATCGGTCAGCGGCTGTTCGGGATGGTGGCCGGCCCGGAGGGCCCCGCCAATCGCGCCCGCATCCACGACACCCCGGGCCCGCGGTGGTTCGGTGAGGACCGGCCGATCAGGCGGGTGCACGGCGACGCGTCGATGTTCGTCGGCGGGCTGCGTGCCCTACTGCTGCAGTCGCTGCATCCGCTGGCGATGGCGGGCGTGGCCGAGCACTCCGACTACCGCGGCGATCCGTGGGGACGGCTGCAGCGCACCAGCACCTTCCTCGCCGTGACCACGTTCGGTCCCGCTGACGACGCGCAGCGGGCCGTCGACAAGGTCCGCGGCATTCATCGCCGGGTACGCGGGACCGCAGCCGACGGGCGGGCCTACGAGGCCTCCGACCCCCACCTGCTGGAGTGGGTGCACGTCGCCGAGATCGACAGCTTCCTCGTCGCACACCAGCTCTACGGCGCCAAGCCCCTCGACCAGCAGGGCCGCGACGACTACGTCGCGGACACCGCTCGGGTGGCCGCCGCACTCGGGGTCGTCGACCCGCCGCGCACGGAAGCCGAACTGAAGCAACGCATCTCCGACTACCGGCCGGAGTTGACCGGCTCGGCAGCCGCGCGGGATGCTGCGAAGTTCCTGCTGCTGACCCCGCCGCTGCCGCTGCTGGCTCGACCCCCGTACGGCATCCTCGCCGCGACGTCGGTCGCGATGCTGCCGGGCTGGGCCCGCTCGCCGCTGCGGTTGCCCTACCTGCCGCCGGTGGAGGCCACCGCCGTCCGCGTCGCGGGGCGGACGCTGGTCGGCGGCATCCGCTGGGTCCTCGACAGCGGCGGCTAACCTCCCGACATGGGGACACTCGACGGCAAGGTCGCCTTCGTCACCGGCGCCGCCCGCGGCATGGGACGGGCGCATGCGGTGCGGCTCGCCACCGAGGGCGCCGACGTGATCGCCCTCGACGTCTGCGCCGAGTTCGACTCCACCGACTACCCGGGGGCGACGGCCGACGACCTGGCCACCACCGCGGGACTGGTCGAGGCACTGGGTCGGCGAATCCTGCTGCTGCAGGCCGACGTTCGGGACGGCGACGCCGTGGATGCGGCGGTGGCCGACGGCATGGCCGAGTTCGGCCGCCTCGACGTCGTGATCGCCAACGCGGGCATCATCCGGGTCACCGACACCGACGACCGGCGCCGGACCTTCCGGGAGATCGTCGACGTCAACCTCATCGGGGTATGGAACACGGTGGACGCGAGCATCCCCGCGCTGGTCGAGGGCGGTCGTGGCGGCTCGATCGTGCTGACCAGTTCGACCCAGGGCATCAAGGCCTCGGGCACCGAGCGTCCCGGGTTGCAGGCCTACGCCGCGTCGAAGCGCGCGCTGGTCGCGTTGATGCAGGGCTGGGCCATGCAACTGGCGCCGCACTCGATCAGGGTCAACACCATCCACCCCAGCGGCGTCGCCACGGACATGATCCTGAACTCCTCGACCATGGCCCTGTCCGCGGCCGGCGACCCGTGGCTCGCGACGCAGCAGAACGCGCTGCCGATCACGTTGGTGACACCGGACGAGATCGCAGGCGCGGTGGTCTGGCTGGTCTCCGACGCCGGCAGGTTCATCACCGGCACGTCATGGCCGTTGGACGCCGGCTTTACGTTGCGCTGACGGCGCCAATCCGAGTTCGAGGTCGCGCAGCGTCGCCAGCACGGCGTCGAGATCGTGGTCGTCGGCTCCGGCGGCTGACAGCAGCCGCGACCAGTGCCCGCGGAGCCGACGGAGATTGCGTGCTGCGAGCGCGGTGGGCACCAACCTCACCTGCCTCCCGTCGGTCTCGTCGGCGACCCGCTCGATCAGGCCCTTCGACTCGAGGTCGCGCAGAGCACGGCTGAGGTTGCTGCGCTGCAGGCCGGTGGCGGCGGCGACCGTACTCGGCGACGCGCCGGGCTGACGGTCGACGCAGCGCATGACGTTGACCTCGGTGGCGGTCAGCTCCACCACGCCGGTGTCGGAGTGCGCGTCGGCGTTGATGATTCGGGCCAGCGCCAGGATGACGTCGGCTAGATCGGCGTACCGGGTGTCGGTGTGACGATCGTCGCTTCGGCTCATCTCGCCAAGCCTACCGTGATAGTTGTAATATGATAAGTATCACTTGATAACTACTTGAGGAGAGTCGCGCCGTGGCGCCAGACACCCGACCCGAACCCACCGGGACCATCACGCCCGCCCTGCTCGTCACGCTGGCGCTGCTGTCGGCGGTGGCGCCGTTCGCCACCGACCTCTACCTGCCGGCGTTCCCCACGATGGTCGACGACCTGCACACCTCGGCGACAGCCGTGCAATTGACGCTCACGGCGTTCCTGCTCGGCCTGGCCGCCGGGCAGCTGCTGTTCGGCCCCCTCTCGGACCGGTTCGGACGCGTGCGACCGCTGCTGGTCGGTGCCGCCGTGTGCGTCGTCGCCAGTGCCACAACCGTTTTCGCGCCCACCATCGAAGTGTTGATCGGCGCCAGGTTCGCCCAGGGGGTCGCAGGCGCGGCAGGCATGGTGATCGGCAGGGCGATCATCGCCGACCTGGCGTCGGGCAAGGCGGCCGCACGGGCATTCAGCCTGATGATGATCGTCGGTGGCGTCGCCCCGGTCATCGCACCGCTCGCAGGCGGTTTCCTGGTCGGCCCGATCGGCTGGCGCGGTGCACTCGCCGTCATCCTCGGCCTGTCCACGCTGATGCTGCTCGCCGTCGTCCTCGTCGTCCGCGAGACCCACACCGAACACCGGCGCGCCCAGCTCCGAGAGTCACGCGCCACGCTGGGCTCGCCACTACGCGACCTGCTCAGGCGCGTCTACCTCGGCCACGCCGTCGCGTTCTGCGGCGCGTTCGCGACGATGATGGCCTACATCTCGGCGTCGCCGTTCATCTACCAGTCGATGATGGGACTGAGCGCCGGGCAGTACGGCGCGATGTTCGGCGTCAATGCACTCGCCCTGCTCGGCGCGAGCGCGCTGTCGGCACGCCTGATCGCGCGCGTCGAGGTCCGCAGGGTGGCCGCGGTCGGCATGGCGTCGATCGTGACGGCGACCGTGGCGCTGCTGGCCCTGGCGCTGTCCCCCGCACCGGCCGGCTGGCTGGCGCTACCCCTGCTGGTGATCGTCGGCAGCATGGGCCTGATCTTCGGGAACACCACCGCACTCGCCCTTGGCGCCGCCCCGCGCGCCGCGGGCATGGCGTCGGCCGTTCTGGGCGCACTGCAGTTCGGCGTCGCCGCAGCGGTATCGCCGCTGGTGAGCATCGCCGGTGAAGACACGGCCGTCCCGGCCGCGATCGTCATGGTGTGCACCAGCGTGCTGGCGGTGACCAGCTTCGCGATCGCCGGCAGGCGCGACGACACCGCCGGCAGGCGCGACGGCTCTCGACACACCGCCACTGAGCGCCCGACCCCTCGAAAGGCGGTCGTTACCCTCGAGAGGCCATGACTCGACGTTGCGCCGTATCGCTCGTGCTCTGTGTCCTCCTGCTGGGATCGACGGGGTGTTCGCTGTTCTCGTCAGCCGGCCCGGCCGACGCGTTCCGTGCCTTCGCCGAGGCGTTGCAGCGCAAGGACGCGGGCGCCGCGGCAGCCGTCACCACCGACCCGTCCGCGGCCACGCCGGTCATCACGTCGATGTTCGACGGCATGCCCACCGACGCCACGCTGACCGTCGAGGCCGGCGAACCGGGCGACGACGAGAACCAGGCGACGTTGGCCTACCGGTGGTCGTTCGGGCCGGACAGGACGTTCGACTACGACGCCAAGGCCACCGCCACGCAGTCCGGTGACGACTGGCGCGTGCAGTGGGCGCCTGCCGTACTGCACCCCCGGCTGCGCGACGGCGTCTCGTTCCAGTACAGCGACGACAAGGACTTCCTCACCCCGGTCACCGACCGCGACGGCTTGCCGCTGATGACCTGGCAGACCGTCGGCGTGGTGACCCTGGCCCGCGAGCAGGCCGCGTCGGCAGCGGCACTGGCCCCGCTGCTGCAGCAGTTCGCCCCCACCATCACCGACGCGAGCATCGCCGAGCAGTTCGCAGGCACCCAGGACGACGTCGTCACCGTGGTCCGGCTCCGCGAGCCGGACCTGGCCGTCGTGCGCGATCAGCTGGCCCAGATACCCGGCGTCACCGTCTCCGAGCAGGGTGCGCTGCTCACCGCGAACCGAGACCTGTCCTCACCGGCGATCAGCGGGCTCGCCGACGTGTGGCAGCAGAAGATCGATGCCGCCGCGGGGTGGTCGGTCACCCTCGTCGGCGCCGACGGCCAACCCACCGACCAGCTCGCGTCGACGCCGCCCAAGGACAGCCCGCCGATCCGCACCACTCTCGACGGCCGGCTGCAACTGCTCGCCCAGCAGGCCGTCGCCGCGGAACCGCGCCCCGCGGTCCTGGTCGCCATCTCCCCCAGCACCGGCGGCATCCTCGCGGTCGCGCAGAACGCCGCCGCGAACGCCCAGGGGCCGGTCGCGCTGTCGGGCAGCTACCCACCCGGTTCCACCTTCAAGACCATCACCACCGCCGCGGCTCTGCAGGCAGGCATCGCCTCACCCGAGAGCCCACAGGCATGTCCGGGACGCGTCACCGTCGAGAACCGGACGATCCCGAACGACGACGAATTCGACCTGGGCACCGTCCCGCTCACCACGGCGTTCGCACGCAGCTGCAACACCACGATGGCCGTACTGTCCGACCGACTCCCAGCCGACGCACTGCCGAACATGGCCAAGCTGTTCGGCATCGGGGTCGACTTCGTCGTCCCCGGCATCACGACCATCACCGGTAACGTGCCCAACGCCGACACCCCTGCCCAGAAGGTGGAGAACGGCATAGGGCAGGGCACGGTGACCGTGAGCCCGTTCGGCCTCGCGGTCGCCGAGGCCAGCCTCGGGCACGGCTCGACCATCACCCCGACGCTCGTCGTCGGCGAGCAGACCACCGCCGACACGGAGTCGCAGCCCATCCCGCCGGAGATCGTGGACAGCCTGCGCGCCATGATGCGCCAGACCGTCACCGACGGCACCGCGACTGAGCTGCGTGACGTGGTCGGCCTCGGCGGCAAGACCGGAACGGCCGAGTTCGGCGACAACACCAGCTCACACGGCTGGTTCGCCGGGATCGTCGACGACATCGCGTTCGCGACGCTCGTCGTCGGCGGTAACACCTCCGCCCCCGCGATCACGGTCACCGGCGACTTCCTCCGCCCCGCGGTAGGCGGCTGAGCGGCGTTTCGCCCGCTCCCATCGCTCGTGTACGGGGAAGCTAGGGCCATGCGCGTCGACGGCCGGGACATCACCGTCTCGGGCGACCTGTTGCAGCCGCTGCACCGGCGCACCAACGACATCCTGCGGCTGCTGATCGCCACCGTCGTCCTGGCGATCATCGTGATGAGTTCGCTCGTCACCCGGCAGGACTGGGTGGCGCTGGAGGAGTCGATCTCCGACATCCTCGGGGTGCTCACGCCTGCCCAGTCCAACCTGGTCTACCTGGTCTACGGCCTGGCGATCGTCGCGCTGCCGTTCGTGATCCTCATCGGGCTCATCGCGACCCGGCAGTTCAAGCTGCTCGGCGCCTACGCCGCAGCCGGGCTGATCGCCATCCTCGCGCTGTCCATCACGTCCAACGGGATCGCAGCGCCGCAGTGGCACCTCGACCTGTCCGAACGGCTCAACACCACGCTGTCGCAGTTCCTCGACGATCCACGGTGGATCGCGATGCTGGCGGCGGTGCTGACCGTCTCGGGCCCGTGGGTGCCCGCCCGGTGGCGGCGATGGTGGTGGACCCTGCTGCTGGCGTTCGTGCCCATCCACCTCGTCGTGAGTGCGGTGGTCCCGGCCCGTTCCCTGCTCGGCCTCTCCGCGGGCTGGTTCGTCGGCGCGCTGACCGTGCTCGTCGTCGGGACGCCGGCTCTGGAAGTGCCCCTGGCCGCCGCCGTTCGGGCACTGGGCCGGCGCGGCTGCACCGTCTCCGAACTCCGCGTGGTGCGTCCCGCCGGTCCGGGGCCGCTGCTGATGTCGGCGTTCTGCACGGATGGCAACGGGCCCGCCGTCGTCGAGATGTACGGCCCCAACCAGCGCATCGGCGGCGCCCTCCGACAGCTGTGGCGGTACCTGACCCTGCGCAACGACGAGACCGCTCCCCTGCAGACCTCGATGCGCCGGGCGGTGGAACACCGTGCGCTGATGGCTATTGCGATCGGCGATCTCGAACTGTCCAACACCACGACCATGGCCGTGGCCGCGCTCGACCGCGGCTGGACGCTGTACGCCCACACCGACGCCGACGGCGAGCCGTTGACCGCCGCGGTGCCCGTCGACGTCCCCTGGCGGGCGTTGCGCGCGCTGCACGGCCATCAGATCTCGCACGGCGACCTGCGCGCCGGTGCGATCACCATCGTCGACGGCAAGGCGGTGTTCGGCGGATTCGGCCACGCCGAGTACGGCGCATCGGATGCTCAGCTGCAGTCCGACGTCGCGCAGCTGCTGCTGACGACCACCGCGCTGCACGGCGCCCAGGCCGCGGTCGCGGCGGCCAGCGCCGCGTTCGGTGCGGACACCGTACTGACCGCATCGCGTCGGCTGTCGAAATCAGCCATGCCGCAACGTCTTCGGAAATCCGTCAGCGATGCCAAGGCCGTGATGTCGACCGCGCGTGACGAGGTGAAGCGCCACACCGGGGCCGAGCGGATCCAGGCCGAGACCGTGACGCGGTTCAGCCGCAGTCAGCTCGTCCAGTTGGTGCTGCTCGTCGCCCTCGTCTACGTCGCGTACCCGTTCATCAGCACGGTGCCCGCGTTCTTCGCCGAATTGAGCAGCGCCAACTGGTGGTGGGCACTACTGGGCCTCGCGGTGTCCGCGCTGCGGTACGTCGGCGCGGCGTCGGCGCTGTGGGCCTGCGCGTTGGAGAAGGTCAGCCTGCTCAACCTGACGATCATGCAGGTGGCCGCCACCTTCGCCGCGACCACCACCCCCGCTGGCGTCGGCGGCCTGGCGTTGAGCACCCGGTTCCTGCAGAAGTCGGGGCTCGGCACCCTGCGCGCGACCGCGGCCGTCGCTCTGCAGCAGTCGGTGCAGGTGATCACCCACGTCACGCTGCTGATCTTCTTCGCCGCCTTCGCGGGAGCCTCGGCGAATCTCGAGCGCTTCGTACCCTCGGCCACGGTGCTGTACCTGATCGGCGGTGCCGCACTCGGCGTCGTCGGCGCGTTCCTGTTCATCCCCAAGGCGCGTAGGTGGCTGGCGACGGCGGTACGACCACGCCTGAGCGAGGTCGCGCACGACCTCGCCGAGCTGGCACGCGAACCGAAGCGCCTCGCGCTCATCGTGATCGGCTGCGCGACGTCCACTCTCGGTGCGGCACTGGCACTCTGGGCCAGCGTCGAGGCGTTCGGCGGCGACACCTCGTTCGTCACCGTGACCGTGGTCACGATGATCGGCGGAACCCTGGCCTCGGCCGCGCCGACCCCGGGCGGCGTCGGCGCAGTGGAGGCCGCGCTCATCGGTGGGCTCGCCGCGTTCGGAGTCCCAGCGGCGGTCGCAGTGCCGTCGGTGCTCCTCTACCGGGTGCTGACGTGCTGGCTGCCGGTGTTCATCGGGTGGCCGGTGATGCGGTGGCTGACCCGCAACGACATGATCTGACGCCCGCCCCCGGTCACGATTACGGGTTTGGCGGCCACCCCCAATACCATGGACCGAGAATGAACGCTCCCAATGCCACCGTTGCGACAGGCGGGCCGTCGGCACCCCGCGTCACCGCCGAGGCCACCCGCCGCCGCACCTTCGCCGTCATCAGCCACCCCGACGCCGGCAAGTCGACGCTGACCGAAGCGCTCGTGCTGCACGCCAGGGTGATCACCGAGGCCGGCGCGATCCACGGCAAGGCCGGACGCCGCTCCACCGTCTCGGACTGGATGGAGATGGAGAAGGCCCGCGGCATCTCCATTACGTCGACGGCGCTGCAGTTCCCCTACTCGACCGCCGGGCAGGACTGCGTCATCAACCTGCTCGACACCCCCGGCCACGCGGACTTCTCCGAGGACACCTACCGGGTGCTGACGGCCGTCGACGCCGCGGTCATGCTCATCGACGCCGCGAAAGGCCTTGAGCCGCAGACCCTGAAGCTGTTCCAGGTGTGCAAGCACCGCGGCATCCCGATCATCACGGTGATCAACAAGTGGGACCGTCCTGGCCGCTACGCGCTGGAGCTGATGGACGAGATCCACGAACGCATCGGGTTGCGCACCACTCCCCTGACCTGGCCGGTGGGCATCGCCGGGGACTTCAAGGGCGTGATGGACCGCCGCAAGGGCCACTACATCCGGTTCACGCGCACCGCCGGTGGCGCGACCGCCGCCCCCGAGGAGCACATCCCCGCCGACCAGGCTGCCGACGCAGCCGGGAGCGACTGGGAGACCGCGGTCGAGGAATCCGAGCTGCTGTCGATGGACGGCTCCGACTTCGATCCTGAGACGTTCCGCACCGGCGAGTCCTCCCCGGTGCTGTTCACCTCGGCGGCGCTGAACTTCGGCGTCAACCAACTACTCGACGTGCTGGTGGAACTGGCGCCCTCGCCGGGGCCCATCGTCGACGTGGAGGGACGGGCCCGTCCCGTCGAAGCGCCGTTCAGCGCGTTCGTGTTCAAGGTGCAGGCCGGAATGGATTCCTCGCACCGCGACCGCATCGCCTACGCCCGGGTGTGCTCCGGCACCTTCGAGCGTGGTGACGTGCTGACCCACGCCGGCACCGGCAAGCCGTTCGTCACGAAGTACGCGCAGTCGGTGTTCGGCCAGCAGCGCTCCACGCTGGACGACGCCTGGCCCGGTGACGTGATCGGCCTGGCCAACGCCGCGGTGCTGCGCCCCGGGGACACGCTGTATCGCGATGTGCCCGTTCAGTATCCGCCGATCCCCAGCTTCTCTCCCGAGTACTTCTCAGTGGCCCGCGGAACCGACCCCAGCAAGCACAAGCAGTTCCGCAAGGGGATCGAGCAGCTGGACCAGGAGGGTGTAGTGCAGGTGCTGCGCTCGGACCGCCGCGGCGAGCAGGCCCCGGTCTTCGCCGCCGTCGGGCCGATGCAGTTCGAGGTGGCCCAGCACCGGATGGCCGCCGAGCTGAGCGCGCCGATCGCACTGGAATCACTGCCGTACTCGGTGGCGCGGATCGTCGACCCCGCCGACGCCGAGTTCGTCAACAAGCAGCCGTCCGCCGAGGTGCTCACCAGGAGCGACGGCGTGATGCTGGCTCTGTTCTCGACGTCGTGGCGGCTCGAGGGCTTCCAGCGCGACAACCCCGGGGTGCAGCTGCGTTCGCTGATCGCGTCGGCCGAGGACTAGTGGTGTGGAGTGCGGGCGGTGGGATTCGAACCCACACGCTCTCTCGAGCACCGGCACCTAAAGCCGGCATGTCTGCCGTTCCATCACGCCCGCAACGCCGCGATCCTAACGCGGTACCGTTGACCCATGTCCACTACACGGCGTAGGAGGCCGGCGCTCATCCTGCTGGTGTGCCTCGGCGCCGCCGGATGCCTCGCGCTGGCGTGGTGGCAGTGGACGAGATACGAGTCGACGTCGGGCAGCTTCCAGAACCTCGGCTACGCGCTGCAGTGGCCGATGTTCGCCGGGTTCTGCTTCTACGCGTACTACAAGTTCGTCCGCTACGAGGAGGCGCCGCCGGTCAAGCCGAACCGCGGCGAGCTGACCGAGATTCCCGCGGGGCTGCTCCCCGAGCGGCCCAAGCCCGCACTGCCGGACGACGATCCGACGCTCGCGGAGTACAACGCCTACCTCGCCGAACTCGCCCGATCCAAGCAGACCGAGAACGACAGGACCATTCCATGACCTCACCCGATCCCGAGGCACCCGCGCAGCGCCCCCAGGCGTCCGATCCCGCGTCGCAGACGCCGAACGACACCATCCGCAAGGCGTTGACCGGCTATCGGGTGTTGGCCTGGGTGACGGGCGTGTGGCTCATCGCGCTCTGCTACGAGATGGTGCTGAAGTACGGGTTCGGCGACGACTCGCTCAGCTGGATCGCCGTCGTCCACGGGTGGGTGTACTTCATTTACCTGATCTTCGCGGCGAACCTGGCCGTCAAGGTGCGCTGGCCCATCGGCAAGACCATCGGCGTGCTGCTGGCGGGCACCATACCGCTGCTCGGCATCATCGTCGAGCACTTCCAGACGAAGAAGATCAAGGCGCAGTTCGGGGTCTGAGGTCGGCCAGCGCCGCCTCCTCCACCGCCGCGGGTTCGACGGGCCGTGCGATCGGGATGAGCAGCGCCAGCACCGCCGCCAGCCCCGCGACCGCCGCGGCGACCAGCAGCGCCGTCTGGAGCCCCGCCAGCGACGGCACCTGCGAGCCGGCGTGTGACACCGTCATTCCGGCGAGGATCGCGCCGATCACCGCACTGGAGATCGACGTGCCCAGTGACCGCGCCAGCGCGTTGATCCCGTTGGCGGCGGCGGTCTCCGACATGGGGACCGCCGCGTTGATCAGCGCGGGCATCGACGCGTAGGCGAACCCGACGCCGACCGAGACCGTGATGTTGAGCAGCATGATTTGCCACGGCGCGGCCAGGAGCGCGACGCCCGCGGCATAGGAGCCGGAGATGATCGCGGCACCGGCCACCAGCGTGAAGCGCGGCCCACGCACCGCGGCGATCCGCGCCGCGATGGGTGAGGCGACCATCATCGCGAGCCCGCCCGGTGCCATCCACAGCCCCGTCGCGAGCATCGACTGCCCCAGTCCGAAGCCGGTCTCGCGCGGCATCTCCAGGATCTGCGGTGCGACGAGTGAGAGGCCGAACATGCCGAACGCCACGGCGACCGACGCCACGTTGGTGGCGAGCACGGGTCGGCGCACCGTGGTCCGCAGGTCGACGGTCGGCGACGGTACGCGTAGCTCCCACCACCCGAAGACCGCGAAGACGACGAGCGACGAACCGAACATGCCCAGCGTCAGGCCGCTGGTCCACCCCCAGGTCTGCCCCTTCGAGATGCCGAGCAGCAGCGTCACCAACCCGGCGGCCAACAGCAGGGCACCGATCGGATCGAGGCGATCGTCGGAGCGCGACGGCACGTGCGGGACGAGTGTCGTGAACATGACCAGCGCCATGACGCCGAGCGCCGTGGCGAACCAGAACAGCACGTGCCAGTCGTAGTGCTGCGCGATCACCGCGGACAGGGGTAGTCCGAGCGCACCGCCGACGCCGAGCGAGGCGCTCATCAAACCCATTGCGCTGCCGACTTTCTCGGCCGGGACACAGGCACGCAGGACGCTGATGCCGAGCGGGATGATCGGGATGCCGAAGCCTTGCAGCGCCCGCCCGACGATCATCGGCAGCAGCGCCGTCGTCATGGCCGCGATCAGCGAACCGCCGATCAGCATCAGCGCGCAGGTGATCAGCATCGGCTTGGCGCCGTACATGTCACCCAGCCTGCCGAACACCGGCGTGGCGACCGCGGCGGTGAGCAGCGTTGCCGTGACGGCCCAGGACGCGTCGGATGGGCTGGCGTCCAGCAGCTTCGGCAGTTCGGGGATCAGCGGAATGATCAGCGTCTGCATCAGGGAGACGCTGATCCCGGCGACCGAGAGGACAGCGATCAGGATGGCCGGGTGCCGTGCGGTGAGCGCAGGCCGAGTCGACGACCCGGCGCTATTGGAACGACGGCGACCCACGTTGCGCACACTACACGTTAGCTACGCTATCGAAAATTTGCTGCTGCGGCGTCAGACGAGTGCGCGCAGTGCGGGCACCAGTTGGGCCAGCGCCCTGCCGCGGTGCGACGCCGCGTCCTTCTCCTCCGGGGTCAGCTCGGCCGCCGACCGCGACGACCCCTCCGGCACGAACACCGGGTCGTAGCCGAAGCCGCCGGAGCCGCGCGGCTCGAACGCGACCGCACCCGGCCACTCGCCTCGCACCACGGTCTCGCCGCCGGCGTGCGCGAGCGCGCACGCCGACACGAACGCCGCACCACGCCGTTCCACGGGCACGTCCTTGAGCTGGCCTAGCAGGAGCGTGGTGTTCGACGCGTCGTCGCCGTGCACACCCGACCACCGTGCCGACAACACGCCCGGCATCCCGTTCAGCGCGTCCACCGCGATACCGGAGTCGTCGGCGACCGACGGCAATCCGGTGGCGCGGAAGGCATCCCGGGCCTTGGCCAGGGCGTTCTCCTCGAACGTGGCCCCGGTCTCGGGTGCCTCGTCGAACGCAGGCACGTCGTTCAGCGACAGCAACCGCAGGCCGGTGACGCCTGCGGCGTCGAGTACGCGGTGGAGTTCGGCGAGCTTCTTGGCGTTGCGCGTGGCAACCAGCAGATCAGTCACGCCGGGTCAGCTTCCGAAGGCCTTCTTCGTCGGGCCCGTCGGCTCCGGGAGCACACCGGGGTACGGCAGTTCCAGCGCGGCGTTCTGCACCGCGAACAACTGCTCGCACGAGGCCATGGCCGCGTCGAGCATCTTGTCCAGCGTGGAGCGGGGGAACGTGGCGCCTTCGCCCGTGCCCTGGATCTCGACCAGCGTGCCGGTGTCGGTCGCGACGACGTTCATGTCGACCTCGGCGCGCGAATCCTCGGAGTACGGCAGGTCGACCCGCACGCGGCCGTCGACGACGCCGACGGACACCGCCGCGATCGCGCACGACAGCGGCCGCGGGTCGGAGAGCTTCTGAGCCGCGGCCAGGTAGGTCACGGCGTCGGAGAGAGCGACGTAGGCGCCGGTGATCGCCGCGGTCCGGGTTCCGCCGTCGGCCTGGAGTACGTCGCAGTCGAGGGCGATGGTGTTCTCGCCGAGCGCCCCGAGGTCGATGCACGCCCGCAGCGACCGGCCGATGAGGCGGCTGATCTCCTGCGTACGGCCGCCGACGCGACCCTTGACCGACTCACGGTCCGAGCGGTCGTGGGTGGCCGCGGGCAGCATCGCGTACTCGGCGGTCAGCCAGCCCTGGCCCGAACCCTTGCGCCATCGCGGCACGCCGTCGGTGACGCTGGCGGTGCACATGACGCGGGTCTGACCGAACTCCACCAGCACGGACCCGGCGGGGTGATTGGTGAAACCGCGGGTGATCGTCACCGGGCGCAACTCGTCGTCGAGGCGGCCGTCTTCTCGTCTGGACACGGCTCAACCCTAACGGCCGGGTCCGACCGATTGCAGGTTGGCTCAGGAGCGCGTGACGTCGTAGGACTCGTCGCACACCACGGCGTGCACCGGCCCGTCGAACTCGGCCTTCGCCTCGCCGATGACGTCCTCACGCGAGGTCCACGGCGGGATGTGGGTCAACAGCAGTTCGCGGACACCGGCTTTGGCGGCGGCGCGGCCTGCCTCGGCGCCGGAGAGGTGCAGCTTCGGCGGACGGTCGGGCGAATCGGTCCACGACGCCTCGCACAGGAAGACGTCCGCGCCGCTGGCCAGTTCGATCAGCGCGTCGCAGTATCCGGTGTCGCCGCTGTAGACGAACGTGGCACCGGACGGGTCGGTGAAGCGCATGCCGTAGGACTCTGTCGGGTGGCACAGCAGCCGGGGTAGGACGTCGAGCGCGCCGATCTGGACGTGCTCGCCGTCGGTCCACCGGCGGAGATCGAACACGTCGGTGAAGTCGTCGATCTCGCGGCCCTCGGGCGACGATGCGGCGCCGAGGCGGGCCCACGTCGCCTCCGGCCCGTACATGAGCGCGCGCCCCTTCGGCGGGGTCGGGTGGTACCGCCGCCACACGAATAGGCCGGGAAGGTCGAGGCAGTGGTCGGCGTGCAGGTGCGAGAGCAGGACCCCGACGGTGCCGGGATCGGCGTGCCGCTGCAGGGCGCCGAGGACGCCGCCGCCGAAGTCGAGGACCAGTGGTGGCGTGTCGGGCGCGGTCAACAGATATCCCGAGGCAGGCGAATCAGGCCCCGTCACACTCCCGGAGCATCCCAGAACGGTGATTCGCACGCTCACTAGCTTGCCATGCCCCGTCCCCATGTGACGAAAACATCACCGCTTTGGGCGTCCGGATTCACCGAATCGTCACCGTGTGACGTCTCACCTGGGAGGACGCCGAGAGAGACCCTGACTGCGATCCGGTCGAGGTGTGGCGCACACCTCAATTCAGCAAAGCGCGATCCGCCGGTGATCAGCGGCCGAGTTGGGGTGCCACGCCGCCCCTGCGCCGCTCCCGCGCCGTCCGCTCGGGACCGGAGAGCACGTAGGCCGCGACCACACCCGCGATCGCTCCGCACAGGTGGCCCTGCCACGAGACCCCGAACGTGCCGGGCAGCACGCCCAGCAACACACCGCCGTAGACGAACAGCACGATGACGCCGACGACGATCTCCCATGCCTTGCGCGTGAAGAAGCCGAAGACGATCAGAAACGTCAACCACCCGAAGATCAGGCCCGAGGCGCCGATGTGGTTGGTCTCCACTCCAGGAGGCGCACCGACGTTCCCGATCAGCCACGTGCCGAGCCCGCCGAGAATCCAGATGATCGCCGTGGCGTACACGAAGCGCGACATGCCTGCCAGCGTCATCAGGAAGCCGAGCACCAGGGCCGGACCGGTGTTGGCGACCAGGTGTTGCCAGTTCGAGTGCAGCAGCGGGGCGAAGACGACACCCCACAGGCCGTCGGTCTCGAGCGGCCGAATCCCGTTGTAGTCCAACCGGTGTCCGGTGAGGTTGTCCCAAATCTCGACGAGGTACAGCAGCGCGACGAACGTCACGACCGTCGCGGCGCCCACCACCCAGGCGGGGCGCCTGCCGGAACCGGACGGCGCTGCGGGATTCGGTGCGGTCATGCCCATAGCTGCCCTTCCAACGCGTCCTCGGCGTCGTCCAGGCTACCGGCGTACGCACCGGTCGACAGGTACTTCCAACCGGCGTCGCAGACGGTGAACGCGATGTCCGCCCGCTCGCCCGCCTTCACCGCCTTCGCGGCCATCCCCAGCGCGGCGTGCAGGATCGCGCCGGTCGAGATGCCGGCGAAGATGCCCTCCACCTCGACGATCTCGCGGGTGCGCCGAATGGCCTCGAACGCACCGACGGAGTAGCGGGTGGTCAGCACGTCCGGGTCGTACAGCTCGGGGATGAAGCCCTCGTCGATGTTGCGCAGGGCGTACACGCCTTCGCCGTAGCGCGGCTCGGCCGCGACGATCTGCACGCCGGGGACGCGCTCGCGCAGGAATCGCCCCGCCCCCATCAACGTCCCGGTGGTTCCGAGACCCGCCACGAAGTGGGTGATCTCGGGCAGGTCGGCCAGCAGTTCGGGACCGGTGCCGTGGTAGTGCGCCTCGGCGTTGGCGGGGTTGCCGTACTGGTAGAGCATCACCCACTCGGGGTGTTCGGCGGCCAGCTCCTTGGCGGTCGCCACCGCGGTGTTCGAGCCGCCCTCGGCGGGCGAGAAGATGATCTTCGCGCCGTACAGCTCGAGCAGCTGGCGCCGCTCGATCGACGTGTTCTCGGGCATGACGCAGATCAGGTGGTAGCCCTTCAGCAGGCACGCCATCGCCAGCGAGATGCCGGTGTTGCCACTCGTCGGCTCGAGGATCGTGGCGCCCGCGGGTAGCAGCCCGTCCCGTTCGGCCCGCTCGATCATCCGCAGTGCAGGCCGGTCCTTGATGGACCCGGTGGGGTTGCGGTCCTCGAGCTTGGCCCACAGCCGCACGTGCGGCGCGGTGTCGGTGTCCTCCCACTGCGGGGAGAGCCGCTGCAGCCCGACCAGCGGGGTGTTGCCGAGGGCCTGCAGCAGTGAGTCGAACCGGGCCACGGGTCAGCCGCCGACTGCCCCGCCCGCGACGGCGGGCAGGATCGTCACCGAGTCGCCGTCGGAGATCGTGGTGTCCAGACCGCCAGAGAAGCGCACGTCCTCGTCGTTGACGTAGATGTTGACGAAGCGATGCAGCTTGCCGGGCCTTTCCGCGTCGACCAGCTTTTCGGTGATGCCGGAGTAGTTGGCCTCGAGGTCGTCGATGACGGCCTTGAGGGTGTCACCGGAGGCGCTCACGCGCTTCTCCCCGCCGGTGTGGGTGCGCAGGATGGTCGGGATCGACACGCTGACGGTCATGGGCTCGGTCCTTTCGTTGCCGTACTGGACGGTTCGGTTTCGGTGAAGTCGGGAGAGTCAGTACCGGTCGACGACCGTGACCGGCTCTTCGGTGACGACGCCCTCGACGATGCGGTAGCTGCGGAGTTCGTGAACCTCGGGGTCACGAGTGGAGATCAGCACGTAGTGGGCGTCGGGTTCGGAGGCGAACGAGATGTCGGTACGGCTCGGGTACGCCTCGGTGCCGGTGTGGGAGTGGTAGATGACGACGGGCACCTCGTCGGCCTCGTCCATCGCGCGCCACACCTTGAGCTGCTCGGCGGAGTCGAAGCGGTAGAAGGTGGGCGACCGCTCGGCGTTGAGCATGGCGACGAACCGTTCCGGCCGGTCCGAGCCGTCCGGCCCGGCGACGATGCCGCAGGCCTCGTCGGGGTGGTCGGCGCGGGCATGGGCCACCATGGCGTCCACCAGATCGCTACGGATCACCAGCACCGGTCACTTCCCCTTCACTCGCCGAACGCTCCGGGCAACATGTCACGGTAGGTGGGTATTCCTGCCACCGCCTCGGCGGCGAGCACGCCGACCATGACCGCACGGGCCAGACAGTCGGCCGCCGCGGCGCCGACGGCGGCGGTCAGCTTGGTCTCCGGCGACATCGCGGCCGGGGTGTCGCTCGCGGGCTCGACCTCGATGGCGCCGGTCGCCAGCGCGAACACCGAGTCACCGTCGAGTGGCGTGTGCACCGGCCGGATCGTGCGGGCGAGGCCGTCCTGGGCGGCCACGGCCATGCGGTGACATGCGGCGGGGCTGAGCAGTGCGTCGGTCGCGACGACGGCGATCGTGGTGTTGAAGGGCGACAGTTCGGCGTCGCGCTCGCGGAAGGCGTCGACCTCCTCGGGCGGCGGCGGGACGAGGCCGAACTCCCGCGCGTACTCGACCATCCACGGCAGGCCCGTGCGCGGATCGGCGACGTTGCCCGCCGAGTTGACTGCGACGATCGCACCGACGGTGACGCCGATGTCGTCGAGTCGCATCGACGCCGTGCCGAGACCACCCTTGAGCGCGCCTGCGCGGGCGCCGACCCCGGCCCCTACGGTTCCGACCGCGACGGACGGCCCCGCGGCCTCGGCGGCCCGCTCGCCGAACTCGGCGGTCGGCCTGCACTGCCAGCCGCCGACGGGCAGGTCGAAGATCACCGCCGCGGGCACGATCGGCACGAGACCGCCGTCGAGTGCGACACCCCGCTCGCGGGTCTCGAGCCACTGCATGAGGCCGTCGGCCGCGGCAAGTCCGAACGCGCTACCGCCGGTCAGCATCACCGCGTCCACGTAGCGCACGCTGTTGGACGGGTGGAGCAGATCGGTCTCCCGCGTGCCCGGCGCACCGCCGCGCACGTCGACGGCGCCGACCGTTCCCGGCGGAGTGAGCACCACGGTGGTGCCGGTGGCCCAGCCGGAGCCGAGCGTGGCGTCGTCGTCGAGCCGGTGGTGGTGGCCGACCATGATGCCCGCGACGTCGGTGATCGAGCCGAACCCCGAACCGGTCATCGTGGGTCGCTCATCGGTGCGACGAGTTCATCAGTCCCAGCACCAGGTACTCCTGCAACACGGTCAGCCACTGGTAGACGTCGAGGTGCCCTGCCATCGGGTGCTCGGCCGGCAGCCGGTCGGGCCCGTCGGCGCCGATCTCGAGCATCGTTCCCAGCGCCAGCCGCACGTCGTTGACCGCGCTTGCCCAGCAGTGCGCGTCGTCCTCGGTCAGCTCGAACTTCCCGCCCGTGGAAGGCAGCGTGTCCAGCAGGCGCTGCGCTGCTTGGCGTTTCGCGTCGATGATCGCCGGCTCGTGCAGGCTGCGCAGCGCCGCGTTCAGGCTCTCCGCGGTGCGCGAGCCCGCGGGATGCTCGGTGGCGGGGCGGTAGAAGTCCGGCAGCAGCCGCCGCATCGTGTCGTCCTCGGGCGGCTTCGAGTTGCCCGTCTTCATCCCGGTGAGTTCTTCGAGTTCGTCGGTGGGCGAATCGGATTCGCGGTCGGCGAGCATCTCGATCAACGACGAGACGAGGTTGCGCACCAGCGCCGCCTCGTGCGCCGCGAGCGACGATCGGTACCGGGGGCCCTCAGCGGTGTCGACCCGTTTCCACTTGCGCACCCGCCGGCCTCAGCGGTCCTGCTGCATGGAGGCCCACAGTCCCGCGGCATGCAACTTGGACACGTCTGCCTCCATCGATTCGCGGCTACCCGCCGACACGACCGCCTTGCCCTCCTCGTGCACCTGCATCATCAACTTGTTGGCGTGCGGCTCGCTATAGCCGAACAGCTTCTGGAAGACGTAGGTGACGTAGGACATCAGGTTGACCGGGTCGTCCCACACGATCGTCACCCAGGGTGCGTCGGTGGCGGTGTCCTCGGCTGCGACGGCGTCGGCCGATCGCTCCTCACGGGTACCCGGACGGGTCCGTGCTGGGGTAACCATGCCGCCTAGGATAGCGAGTGGGTTCCGGCGGGCAGGAGCGCAGCGACCCGGGGATTGGATCGGCGCTGATCGACGCTGGAGTACCAGCGGCTACGGTTGGGCGTGTGGCTACCTCGTCGACGGCGATGTTCACCGACAAGTACGAACTCACGATGCTCGCCGCGGCACTTCGCAACGGGACCGCGCATCGCCGGACCACCTTCGAGGTCTTCGCCCGCAGGCTGCCCGACGGTCGCCGTTACGGCGTCGTCGCGGGCACCGCACGCCTGGTGGAAGCCTTGTCGCAGTTCACGTTCGACGCCGCCGCGCTGAGCCTGCTCGACGACTTCCTCGATCCCGACACGCTGGCCTACCTCGAGGGCTACCGCTTCGGCGGCGACGTCGACGGCTACCCCGAGGGCGAGCTGTACTTCCCGGGCTCCCCCGTGCTGTCGGTGCGGGGCACCTTCGCCGAGTGCGTCCTGCTCGAGACGCTGGCCCTGTCGATCCTCAACCACGACAGTGCCATCGCCTCGGCCGCGGCCCGCATGGTGAGCGCCGCCGAGGGCAGGCCGCTGATCGAGATGGGGTCGCGCCGCACCCATGAGGAAGCCGCGGTCGCGGCGGCCCGCGCCGCCTACCTCGCCGGTTTCTCCGGGTCGTCGAACCTCGCGGCCGAGCAGCGCCACGGCGTTCCCACGATGGGCACCAGTGCTCACGCCTTCACGCTCCTGCACGCGTCGGCGAGCGGAACGGACGAGAAGGCGGCGTTCGCAGCCCAGGTCGACGCGCTCGGCGTCGGCACCACGCTGCTGGTCGACACCTACGACATCGCGACCGGCGTCGCCAACGCGGTCGCGGTCGCCGGTCCCGAACTCGGTGCCGTCCGCATCGACTCCGGCGAACTCGGGGTGCTGGTCCGGCAGGTCCGCGACCAGCTCGACGGGCTCGGCGCGACGGGCACGAAGATCGTGGTCTCCAGCGACCTCGACGAGTTCGCGATCGCCGCGCTGCGTGCCGAACCTGTCGATTCCTACGGCGTCGGCACGTCCGTGGTCACCGGCTCGGGCGCGCCGACGGCGGGCATGGTCTACAAGCTGGTCGAGGTCGACGGCATCCCCGTCGCCAAGCGCAGCAGCCACAAGGAGTCTCACGGCGGCGGCAAGCAGGCGCTGCGGCTGGCCAAGCCGTCGGGCACCGTCGTCGAAGAGGTCGTCCACCCCGCCGGGCGCGCGCCGTCGGCACCCGAGGGGCTGGTAGCGCGTGAACTGGCGGTGCCGATGGTCCGCGGCGGTGACGCGGTCGCGGACTTCTCCCTGGAGGCCGCACGCGCGCGGGTCGCCGCAGGACTGGTGAGCCTGCCGTGGGACGGGCTGAAGCTCTCCGGTGGCGAGCCGGCCATCCCGACCCGCATGGTCGCCCCCGAGGGCACGTGACCCCGATGCCCAAGGGCTCCGACTCGGGCCGCGTGACGGAACTGCTCGCTGCGGCCGTCACCGCGCTGGGCGGCGCCGAGCGCACCGGCCAGGTCCAGATGGCCCAGGCGGTCGAGCACGCGTTCAGCACCGGCGAGCACCTCGCGGTTCAGGCCGGCACCGGCACCGGCAAGTCGCTGGCCTACCTCGTGCCTGCCATCGCCCATGCGCTCGACGCGAACCACCCGGTCGTCGTCTCCACCGCGACGATTGCGCTGCAGCGCCAGCTCGTCGATCGCGATCTGCCGCGTCTGGCCGATGCGCTGGCCCCCGAACTTCCGCGCCGTCCCGAATTCGCATTGCTCAAGGGTCGCGGCAACTACTTGTGCCTCAACAAGATAAACGGTGGATCCACCGCCGAGCCGGATGACCGGCCGCAGGAGGAACTGTTCGACGCCGTGGCGTCGACGCAGCTCGGTCGTGACGTCAAGCGCCTCGCCGAGTGGTCGTCGGACACCGAGACCGGGGACCGCGACGAACTCGCGCCCGGCGTCCCGGACCGGTCGTGGAGTCAGGTGAGCGTCTCGGCGCGCGAGTGCATCGGCGCCACCCGTTGCACCTACGGCACCGAATGCTTCGCCGAGAAGGCGCGCGCCAAAGCGGGCACCGCCGACGTCGTGGTCACCAACCACGCCCTGCTGGCGATCAACGCGATCTCCGAGGTGAACGTGCTGCCCGAGCACGACATGATCGTCGTCGACGAGGCGCACGAACTCGTCGACCGGGTGACCAGCGTGGCCACCGCCGAACTCTCGGCCACCTCACTCGGCATCGCACTGCGGCGCGCTGCGCGCCTCGTCGAACCCGAGATGGCGCAACGACTCGAAGCGGCGATCGCCACGTTCACCTCCGCACTGCACGACGAGGAGCCGGGCCGCAAGGACAGCCTCGACGAGGAGATGGCGACCTACCTGACGGTGCTGCGTGACTCCGCCGACAAGGTGCGCTCGGCCATCGACACCGCGCCCAGCGACCCCAAGGCCGCATCGGCGCGCACCGAGGCGGTGACGGCCCTGACCGACCTCAGCGACACCGCGACGCGGATCCTGACGTCCTACGGCCCGGCCATCCCGGACCGCACGGACGTGGTGTGGCTGGATAGGGAAGAAGTCCGGGGCACCACCCGCGTCGTGCTGCGGGTGGCACCGCTGTCGGTGGCGGGCCTGCTGCGCAACCGGATCTTCGACCAGCAGACCGCGATCCTCACCTCGGCGACTCTGACGGTCGGCGGCACGTTCGATGCGATGGCCCGGTCCTGGGGGCTGAAGTTCGGCGACGACGACGAGGGTGCGCCCTGGCGTGGGCTCGACGTGGGATCGCCGTTCGCCCATGGGAAATCGGGGATCCTCTACGTCGCCGCGCACCTTCCCCCGCCCGGCCGCGACAGCGTGGGATCGGCCGAACAGCTCGACGAGATCGAGGCACTGGTCGCGGCCGCGGGTGGCCGCACCCTCGGACTGTTCTCGTCGATGCGCGCCGCGCGCGCCACCGCCGAGGTGATGCGCGAGCGGCTCGACACCCCGGTGCTGTGCCAGGGCGAGGACACGACGTCGGCGCTGGTGCGACGGTTCGCCGCCGACGACGAGACCTCGCTGTTCGGCACGCTGTCGCTGTGGCAGGGCGTCGACGTACCCGGTTCGTCGCTGACGCTGGTGATCATCGACCGCATCCCGTTCCCCAGGCCCGACGACCCGCTGATCACGGCCCGGCAGCGCGCCGTCGCCGCCCGCGGCGGCAACGGCTTCATGGCGGTGGCGGCGAGCCATGCCGCGCTGCTGCTGGCTCAGGGCGCCGGGCGGCTGCTGCGCAGCGTCGACGACCGCGGCGTGGTCGCGGTCCTCGACTCGCGCATGGCCACGGCCCGCTACGCCGGCTACCTACGGGCGTCGCTACCGCCGTTCTGGTCGACGACGGACGGCGCGCGGGTCAGGGCGGCGCTGGAGCGCCTGCGGTCCTGACCGACGCCGAGGATTCGCCCGGTGAGCGGAGCAGTCGATCACTATCATCACGATCGACTTCCACGTGCGCGCCGTCGGCCGCAAGGCAAGCGAAAGGCAGCCTCGATGAGCCGGTGGCATCCGCTGTCCACGACGGTGATCGCGTGTGCGGCCCTGCTGGTCTCCGGGTGCGCGACGACGACGCTGCAGGGCAGGCCCGTGTCGGTGTTCAGCGATCCCTTTAGCGTGGCGGGCATGGCAGCCACCGACGGTCCCACCGGGCTGCGCGACGACGCGGCCGCCCCGTCGCGCGAGGTGCTGGGGACCGACGGCAGCGAGATCGACGAACTCGGCGTCCAAGCGGTCAGCGACGTCGAGGAGTTCTGGGCGTCGGCCTACGGCGACGCCTTCGGCGGCGAGTTCACCCCGGTCTCGGAGGTGCACTCCTGGGACAGCGAGGAATTCGACGGCGCGTTCTGCGGATCCGAGACGTTCGGTCTGGTCAACGCCGGCTACTGCTTCGACGACGAAACCATCGGCTGGGACCGCGGTCAGTTGCTGCCGTCACTGCACAGCGCCAACGGCGACATGGCGGTCGCGATGGTGCTGGCCCACGAGTACGGCCACGCGGTGCAGCACCAGGCGGACCTGGTCGGTCCGGCCACCCCGACGCTGGTCGGCGAGCAGCAGGCCGACTGCCTCGCGGGCTCGTACATGCGCTGGGTCGCCGAGGGGAACTCGCCGAGGTTCACGCTCAGCACCAGCGAGGGCCTGAACAACCTGCTGGCCGCGATGATCGCGTTCCGCGACCCGCTGCTCAACGAAGACGACCCGGAGGCCGGCGCCGACGAGCACGGCTCGGCCTTCGAGCGGGTGTCGGCCTTCCAGTTCGGCTTCACCGACGGGCCGGCGTCGTGCGCGGGCATCGACTCCGAGGAGATCGAGCAGCGCCGCGGCGACCTCCCGGTGCTCCTACCCGGCGACGAGACCGGCGAGCTACCGGTGACCGAGGACTCGGTGCGTTCGGTGGTCGACGCAATGGGCACGCTGTTCGCGCCCAGCGACCCGCCTGCGCTGACCTTCGACGCCGTCGACTGCACGGACGCGCGAATGCACCCCCCGGTGTCCTACTGCCCGTCGTCCAACACGATCGTCGTCGACCTTCCGCAGTTGGCGGAGATCGGCATGCCGTCGGAGGAAGACGACGGCAGCGGGCTGGCCAGCGGTGACAACACCGCGTACTCGATCCTGGTGTCGCGGTACATGCAGGCCGTCCAGCGCGAGCACGGCGGTGTGGCGCTCGACGACGCCGAGGCCGCGCTGCGCACTGCCTGCCTGACCGGTGTGGCGACGGCGAAGATGACCGATAGCGTCACCACGCCCGACGGCAACACCATTGCGATCACGGCGGGCGACGTCGACGAGGCGGTGTCGGGCATCCTGTTGAACGGTCTGGTCGCCAGCGACGTCAACGGCGACACCGTGCCGTCGGGGTTCTCCCGCATCGATGCGTTCCGGGTCGGCGTGCTCGGTGACGCCGACCGCTGCTTCAAGCGCTTCGACTAGCCGTCGGCTAGACGGTCTTGGTCTCGCCGTAGTAGGCGACGATTGCGTCGGACACCTTCGTCGACCGCGTGAGGAAGGCGTAGGACCGGAGGAACGACTGGCCCACGCAGCCGTCGATCTTGACGTGGAAGTTGCTGATCATGACCCACGGCTTGGCGCCGTCGAACTCCTTCTTGGTGACGGGCACGATGTTGATGATGCCCGGCTTGAGGCCGACGGTGATGCCGCCGCCGATGTTGCCGCCGATGCCCGGCAGGATGCCGTCGGGGAGCGGTGAGACCACCTCGGTACCGAGGATGCCGATGGAGGGGTTCAAGCCCACGGTGCCGGTGAGCGAGACGCCGTTGGAGGTGCTCATGTCGATGCCGCACCCGATCTGGTAGCCCACCTCGATGGTGCCCCGGGTGCCCTCGCCGTCGTCGGGTCCCTCGAGCGACCCCTCGTAGGTGCCGCCGACGACGTACTCACGGGACGAGATGGCGGTGGTCAGCGGCGAGCTGATCACCTGCGTCTCGTCCTTCGCCCCGAGCACGAGTTTCCAGCCGTCGGGGGTGTCGAGCACCTGCGGTGGAGGTGAGACGACCCGGCCCGCGTCGGGCGGTGGCGCCACCTCGGCCCCGACCGGCTCGACGACCGGTCCCGGCTCGGCGCCGGCGAGCGGGAGGCTCAGCCCACCGATCGCGGCGACCGATGCCACGACGGCAAGACGACGAAAGAGCACGAAGGACCCCCTGATGTTTGGTGACCTTCGGAACTTATATCGCCTAGCCACTTCCGCGGTGCCGGGTTGGGGAAACCGAATCAGTTGGTGGGCAGCCGCAGGACGTACCCGGCCTCGAGGGCGACCCACAGCGCACCGTCGGGGCCGATCGCCATGCCGTGGGGCTCGCTGTCTGCGGGCAGGTCGATCGTCACGACCTCGCCATCGGCACTCACCCGCGCGACCTGGTCGGTGGCCCACAGGCTGACCCAGACGCCGCCCATCGGGTCGGCGACCACGGCGTGCGGCTTGCCGGGCAGGTCGAGTTCCTGGATCGCCTCGTCCATCGGGATGCGGCCGATCTTGTCGGCCAGCACCGCCGTGAACCACACCGTGTCGTCGTGGGTGGCGGTGATGCCGACGGGTCCGGACCCGCGGGTGGGCACCTCGCGCTTGGTCAGGGTGCCGCCGGTGTCGAGCCTGCCGATGGAGTTGGCCTGGTTCATCGTGAACCACAGCGCACCGTCGGGGCCGGTCGTGATCATCGACGGCATGCCGCCCACCGGCCACTCGTCGACGGTGCCGTCGTCGCCCAGCCTGCCGACCGTGCCCGCCGTCATCGTGGTGAACCACAGCGCACCGTCGGGACCCACGGTGATGCCGAATGGCGCACTGCCGCTGGTCAATTCGACGGCCGTCTGCTCGCCGTCGGTGGTGATGCGCCCGATCCGGTCGTCGCCCGCGCGGGTGAACCACAGTGCACCGTCGGTGCCGCGCGTGATCAGCGACGGTCTGCTGCCGTCGGCCACGGGATGCACGCGCAGGTCGCCGTCGGGCGCCACCCGCGCGATTGCGCCGCCGTGCACCAGCGTCACCCACATCGCACCGTCGGGGCCTGCGGTCAGCGCGTACGGCCCGCCGTCGACGGGGACCTCGAGGATGCTGTTCACGCGAGCGTGACGAGCCCCAGCTCGTCGGCGGCCGCCAGCAGCGGGTGGTGTGGCAGCACCCGCACCGTGTAGCCGACCGGCCCTGCCACGGGCAGCGGCGTCGTCGTCGAGAAGGTCTCGCTGCCTCCGTCGCCGGACCCGGTGTGCGCCATCTGGACGGTGGTGGGCTCGAGCAGCGCGTCGGTGGTGTCCACGCGGCCGATCACCGCTTCGACCACCACCTCGTCGGGTGCGAGGCCTGCGAGGTCCACCGTCGCGGTCAGCGTCAACTCCGAACCGAGCAGCGGGGTGTCGGGCAGGCCGTAGCTGTCGACGTCGGTGATCTGAATCCTCGGCCATGCCTCCTCGGCACGGCGGCGGTACGCCGCTAGGTCGCGGGCCGCGCCGAACGGCACGCCGTCGACCGCCTCGATCGTCCGGTGCAGTGACCGGGCCGCCGGTGCGTAGTACTGCTCGGTGTAGTCCCGCACCATGCGAGACGCCAACACCTTGGGCCCGAGCGACTGCAACGTGTGCCGCACCATCTCCACCCAGCGGGTGGGGACGCCCTGGGCGTCGCGGTCGTAGAACTTGGTGGTGACCGAGTTGGCGATCAGGTCGTACAGGGCGGCCGCCTCGAGGTCGTCGCGGCGCGTCTCGTCGGCCAGGCCGTCGGCCGTCGGGATCTCCCAACCGTTCTCGCCGTCGTACCACTCGTCCCACCAGCCGTCGCGGATGGACAGGTTGAGGCCGCCGTTGAGCGCGCTCTTCATGCCCGAGGTGCCGCAGGCCTCCAAGGGGCGCAACGGGTTGTTGAGCCACACGTCGCAACCCCAGTACAGGAGCCGCGCCATCGACATGTCGTAGTCGGGCAGGAACGCGATCCGGTGCCGCACGTCGGGCCGGTCGGCGAAGCGCACCACCTGCTGGATCAGCGCCTTGCCGCCGTCGTCGGCCGGGTGCGACTTGCCCGCCACGATCAGCTGGACGGGCCGCTTCTCGTCGAGCAACAGCTGCTCGAGTCGGTCGGGGTCGCGCAGCATGAGCGTCAGGCGCTTGTAGGTCGGCACCCGGCGGGCGAACCCGATGGTCAGCACGTCGGGATCGAATGCCTTTGCGATCCAACCGAGTTCGGCATCGGAGGCACCGCGCTCCAGGCAGGACTTGCGCAACCGCGCGCGGACGTCGTCGATGAGCAGCTTGCGCAGCTCGCAGCGGATCCACCACAGGTGGCCGGGATCGACCTGCTGCAGCCGCTGCCACGTGTCGGGCTCGCTCAACGATCCGAGATCGTCGCTGCCGATCAGCTCACGGCCCAGTTGCACCCACTGCGGGGCCGCCCACGTGGGGGCGTGCACGCCGTTGGTGATCGACCCGATCGGTACCTCCTCGGTGTCGAAGCCGTTCCAGAGCTCATTGAACATGCCCCGGCTGACCCGGCCGTGCAGCAGCGATACGCCGTTGGCGCGTTGCGCCAGCCGCAACCCCATGTAGGCCATGTTGAACTTCGACGGGTCGTCCTCCGCGCCGAAAGCGACGATGCGTTCCAGCGGAAGACCAGGCAGCAGTTCGGAATCCGCGCCCGACGGCTCGTCGGAAGGCGCACCGAAGTACTGCTCCACGAGGTCCACCGGGAACCGGTCGATGCCCGCGGGCACGGGGGTGTGGGTGGTGAACACCGTCGAGGAGCGCACTACGGCCAGTGCGGTGTCGAAGTCCAGGCCGCCGTCGGTGACGAGCTCACGGATCCGCTCGATGCCCAGGAAGCCGGCGTGACCCTCGTTCATGTGGAACACCTGCGGTTCGGGCAGACTCTCCACCCGCGTGAACGCGCGGATCGCCCGGACGCCGCCGATGCCGGCCAGGATCTCCTGCTGGATCCGGTGCTCCTGGTCACCGCCGTAGAGCCGGTCGGTGACGCCACGCAGCTCGTGGTCGGTCTCGGGAGTGTCGGAATCCAGCAGCAGCAACGGGATCCGGCCGACCTGGGCGACCCACACGCGTGCGTTGAGTTCCGCCGAGTCGGGCATCGCCAGTCGTACCAGGACCGGCTCCCCGTCCTCGTCGGTGAGCAGTCGCAGCGGCAACCCCTGGGGATCCAGCGACGGGTAGTTCTCGTGCTGCCAACCGTCGGCGGTCAGCGACTGCCGGAAGTAGCCGGAGCGGTAGTACAGGCCGACCGCGATGAGCGGCAGGCCGAGGTCCGACGCGGACTTCAGATGGTCGCCGGCCAGGATTCCGAGCCCGCCGGAGTAGTTCGGCAGCACCTCCGCGACGCCGAATTCCATGGAGAAGTAGGCGATTCCGGTCGGTAGCTCCTCACCGGCGGCGATCCGCTCCTGATACCACATGGGCCGCTGCAGGTAGTCGTCGAGATCGGCCGCCAGGTGGTCGAGTCGGCTCAGGAACGAGTCGTCGACCGCGAGTTCGTCGAGCCGCTTGGGACTGACCGCTCCCAACAGCGCCACGGGGTCCGCTTCGACGTGGCCCCAGAGTTCGGGATCGATGCTCGCGAACAGATCCTGGGTGGGTTTGTCCCACGACCAGCGCAGGTTGACCGACAGTCGCTCGAGCGCCTCGAGACGCTGCGGGAGGTGGGCACGGACGGTGAACCGACGAAGTGCTTTCACGCGATCTCACCTTACTGCTGATCGTCGTTCGCCACTGTGGGCTGAACTACTCGTCACGCGCGAGGGGTTGAGTCGGACACTACGGTGGGTATAGAGCGCGACGAGGCTGAAACGAAACAGATGACACCGCGCGACCATTACGCGTCGCGCCAATGTGAGGAGTTCGGTGGTGGCCGGTCGTATCGGGATCGATGACGTCGCGCCCGTGGTTTCGGGTGGACGGTATCCGGCGAAGGCCGTGGTCGGAGAGGTGGTGCCGGTTCGGGCCACGGTGTGGCGGGAGGGGCACGACGTCGTCGCGGCCACGCTCGTCGTCCGCTACCACGGCACGTCCTACCCTCAGCTGGCCACGCCGCCGGCAGGCATCCGGCCCACCGAGGCCGAACCCGTCCCCATCGAAGACGTGGTCAACCCGGCACCCAGGGTCAAGCCGCAGAACCTGCCGATGCGCACGGGTGAGGAGCCCGACGTCTTCTACGGCCAGTTCGTGCCCGACGCCGTGGGCCTGTGGACCTTCCGCGTCGACGGGTGGGGCGACCCCATCGCCACCTGGCGCAAGGCGGTCGTCGCCAAGCTCGACGCCGGCCAGGGTGAGGCCGAACTCGACAACGATCTACTGATCGGCGCGAAGCTGCTCGAACGGGCGGCCACCGGTCTCCCCCGCCAGGACCGCTTCCCGTTGATCGACGCGGCAACCCGCCTGCGCGAGCCGGGCGACCCGCTCACGCGTGCCGGGTTGGCGCTTGCCGAGGAGGTCACCTCCCTGCTGGACCGCTACCCGCTGCGGGAACTCGTGACCCGCGACGAGCAGTACGGCGTCTGGGTCGACCGCCCGCTGGCCAGGTTCAGTGCCTGGTACGAGTTCTTCCCCCGTTCGACGGGCGGCTGGGACGCCGATGGCAACCCGGTGCACGGCACCTTCAAGACCGCGGTGAATGCGCTGCCGCGGGTCGCGAGGATGGGCTTCGACATCGTGTACCTCCCACCGATCCACCCGATCGGCGAGGTGCACCGCAAGGGCCGCAACAACAGCGTGACCGCGGGCCCGGACGACGTCGGGTCGCCGTGGGCGATCGGCAGCGCCGCGGGCGGCCACGACGCCGTGCACCCCGACCTGGGCACGATCGAGGACTTCGACGCGTTCGTGGCGGCTGCCCGCGACCAGGGCCTGGAAATCGCGCTCGACCTCGCGCTGCAGTGCGCGCCGGATCACCCGTGGGCCGGGGACCACCCAGAGTGGTTCACCGTGCTGCCAGACGGCACCATCGCCTACGCCGAGAACCCGCCGAAGAAGTACCAGGACATCTATCCGATCAACTTCGACAACGACCCGGCGGGCATCTACGCCGAGGTGCTGCGCGTGGTGCGGTTCTGGGTGTCACACGGGGTGAAGGTGTTCCGCGTCGACAACCCGCACACCAAGCCGCCGAACTTCTGGGCATGGCTGATCGGCGAGGTCAAGAACGAAGATCCCGACGTGCTGTTCCTGGCCGAGGCGTTTACCAGGCCGGCCCGCCTGTTCGGTCTGGCGAAACTTGGGTACACGCAGTCGTACACGTACTTCACGTGGCGAACCGCCAAGTGGGAACTCATCGAGTTCGGCGAGCAGATCGCCGAGCACGCCGACTATGCGCGGCAGAGCCTGTGGCCCAACACGCCGGACATCCTGCACGAGAGTTTGCAGTACGGCGGGCCGGGCATGTTCGCCATTCGTGCGGTGATGGCAGCCACGATGAGTTCGACGTGGGGCGTGTACAGCGGTTACGAACTCTTCGAGCACCAAGCGGTGCGCGAGGGTAGTGAGGAGTACCTGAACTCTGAGAAGTACGAATTGCGTCCGCGCGACTTCGACGGCGCAGTGGCCCGAGGCGAATCGCTGGAGCCCTTCCTCACCCGGCTCAACGAGATCCGCCGGCTCCACCCCGCGCTCAGTCAGCTGCGCACCATCAAGTTCCATGCGGTGGACAACGACGCACTGCTTGCCTACAGCAAGTTCGATCCGGTCTCCGGGGACTGCGTCCTGGTCGTCGTGACGCTGAACCCGTTCGGCGCCGAGGAATCGACGGTCTGGCTCGACATGGCCGCACTGGGCATGTCAGACCACGACCGATTCTGGGTGCGCGACGAGATAACGGGTGACGAATACCAGTGGGGGCAGGCGAACTACGTCCGCCTCGATCCGGCCAGAGCCGTGGCCCACGTTTTGAACATGCCGTCGATCCCCGCCGATCGGCGCCTCAACCTGCTGCGGAGGGAATGACAGACATGACCCGCACCAACCCGTTCACCAGCCAACATCTACGCCCCAACGACTCCGACCTCGGTCGGCTGCTCGCCGGCGAACACCACGATCCGCACTCGGTGCTCGGTGCCCACGAGTACGAGGACCACACCGTGATCAGGGTGCTGCGTCCCAACGCCGTGGAGGTCACCGCACTCATCGGCGGTGAGCGCTACCCGTTCAGCCACGTCGACGACGCGCTGTTCGCGGTCGCAGTGCCGATCACCGGTCTCATCGACTACCGCCTGGAGATCCGCTACCCCTCGGGCGACGACCACGGCCCGGTGCACACCGTGGCCGACCCGTATCGCTTCCTGCCGACGCTGGGCGACATCGACCTGCACCTGTTCGCCGAGGGCCGCCACGAACGTCTGTGGGAGGTGCTGGGCGCACACCCGCACACCTACCGCACCGCCGACGGTGACGTCAACGGCGTGTCGTTCGCCGTCTGGGCGCCGAATGCCAAGGGCGTCACGCTGATTGGCGAGTTCAACCACTGGAGCGGCAACGACGCCCCGATGCGCAGCCTGGGATCCTCGGGTGTGTGGGAGCTGTTCTGGCCGGACTTCCCGCTCGACGCACTGTACAAGTTCCGCGTGCACGGGGCCGACGGTTCGGTGAGCGACCGAGCCGACCCGATGGCGTTCGCCGCCGAGGTCCCGCCGAGCACCGCGTCGCGCGTCCACGTCAGCGACTACACCTGGAGCGACGACGACTGGATGGCGCAGCGCGCGCTGAAGAATCCCGTCTTCGAGCCGATGAGCACGCTCGAGGTGCACCTGCCGTCGTGGCGGCCTGGCCTCACCTACCGGGAGCTGGCCACCGAACTCACCGAGTACGTCGTCGAGAACGGCTTCACGCACGTCGAGATGCTGCCCGTCGCTGCGCACCCCTTCGGTGGGTCGTGGGGCTACCAGGTCACCTCGTACTACGCGCCGATGCCGAAGCTCGGCAGTCCCGACGACCTGCGGTACCTCATCGACACCCTGCACCAGGCAGGCATCGGCGTGATCGTCGACTGGGTGCCCGCCCACTTCCCCAAGGACGCCTGGGCGCTCGGCCGGTTCGACGGCACTCCCCTCTACGAACACTCCGACCCACGTCGCGGTGAGCAACTCGATTGGGGCACCTACGTATTCGACTTCGGCCGGGCCGAGGTGCGCAACTTTCTGGTGGCCAACGCGCTGTACTGGCTGCAGGAGTACCACGTCGATGGTCTGCGGGTGGATGCCGTCGCCTCGATGCTGTACCTCGACTACTCGCGGCCCGAAGGCGGCTGGACGCCGAACGTCTACGGCGGACGGGAGAACCTGGAGGCGGTGCAGTTCCTGCAGGAGATGAACGCCACCGTCCACAAGGTGACCCCCGGCATCGTCACGATCGCCGAGGAGTCGACGTCGTGGCCCGGCGTGACGCGACCGACCAACCTTGGCGGCCTTGGCTTCTCGATGAAGTGGAACATGGGCTGGATGAACGACACCCTGGAGTTCATCTCCCGCGACCCCATTTACCGCGGGTACCACCACGGCGAGATCACCTTCTCGATGGTGTACGCCTTCAGCGAGAACTTCGTGCTGCCGATCAGCCACGACGAGGTCGTGCACGGCAAGGGCACCCTGTGGGGCCGCCTGCCGGGTGACGACCACATGAAGGCCGCCGGTCTGCGCGGGCTGCTCGCCTACCAGTGGGCCCACCCGGGCAAGCAACTACTGTTCATGGGCCAGGAATTCGGCCAGCGCGCGGAGTGGTCCGAGGAGCGCGGCGTCGACTGGTACCAGCTCGACGAGAACGGCTTCTCGAACGGCGTGCAGCGGATGGTCCGCGACATGAACGGCGTCTATCAGAACCGCCGCGCGCTGTGGTCGCGCGACACCAGCCACGAGGGCTACTCGTGGATCGACGCCAACGACTCGGCGAACAACGTGCTGAGCTTCCTGCGCTACGGCGACGACGGCTCGGTGATGGCCTGCGTGTTCAACTTCTCGGGCGCCGAGCACTCCCGCTACCGGCTGGGCCTGCCGCATACCGGCACGTGGCGCGAGGTACTCAACACCGACGCCTCCGACTACAACGGCTCGGGCATCGGCAACTACGGCGCCGTCGAGGCCACCGACGAGTCATGGCACGGCAGGCCGGCGTCCGCCCTCATGGTCCTGCCGCCCCTGGCAGCACTGTGGTTCGAGCCAGCGCCGCCGGAAGCGGCCGGGTAGTCCGGCCGCTCAGTACAGCGCGTTGGCGAGGTTGCGCCTGCCCGCGATGACGTCGGGATCGGCCGGGTCGAAGAGTTCGAACAGCTCGACGAGTCGGGTGCGTACCTTCGTTCGGTCGTCGCCCGCGGTGCGCTTCACCAAGGCGATGAGCCGATTGAACGCAGCGGCCGGATCCTGCTGCAGCACTTCGACGTCGGCGGCCGCGAATGCGGCGTCGAGGTCGTCGGGCGCTGCCTGCGCGCGGGCCACGGCGTCTTGCGGCTGAGTCGTCGCGCGCTGCAGGAAGGCGATCTGCCGGACCGCGCCGCGGGCCTCCTCGTGATTGGGCTTGGCATCGAGGACGGCCTGATAGGCGGCGAGCGCCGCGTCGAAGTCACCGGCGTCGAGGTGGGCGCGGGCCTGCTCGACCTCGGGATCGACGACCTCGTCCTCACCGGCACCGCCTGCGAGCTTGCCCGCCGTCGCCTCGAGTAGCGAATCGACCCACCGCCTCAACTGCTCGGGCGGTTGCGAGCCTTGGAAGCTCGACAGTGGTTGTCCCGCAGCCACTGCCACGACCGTGGGCACCCCTTGGACGCCGAACGCCTGGGCGACCTGCGGGACGACGTCGACGTTGACCGTTGCCAGCCACCACCTGCCGCCGTCGTCGGCGGCCAATGCGGCGAGCACGTCGCCGAGTTGCACACTCGACGGGCTACGCGGCGTCCACAGCAGGACGACGACGGGGACCTGGTTCGACTTGGCGATGACGTCGGCTTCGAAGTTCGCCTCGGTCACCTCGATGGCGCTCGCCGGCGCGGACCCGGATGCCGGAGCGGCGGCCGACGGGGGTGGCTGCTTGAGCGCCGAGAGATCGATCGCGCCCGCCAGTGCGGGCCCCATGGGAGGTCGTGGACGTGTCACGCGTACAAGTCTGGCACGTCGCCCGTCAGGTCGATTGAGGGACCGACGTGGTCTTCGTGCCCGCGACGGGGCTCATCCTGCCCGTGCGGTCGGCCCACATGACGAAGATCACACTACCCAGCGGGACGATGCTGCCCAGCAATGCGAGGATCCACGTCCACACGCCCCAGCGGTGCGCGATTCCGACCAGTACGGCCGCCACGACGAACGCGACGAACACCCCACCGTGGATCGGACCGAAGATCTTGACGCCGATCTCGGTACGCGGTGACCCGAGATACTTGAAGTACATCCCGATCAGCAGGCCCGCCCAGCTGAGCGCCTCCGCGAACGCGATCAGTCGGAACCAGCTCGCGGCTTTGCCTGTTCTGCGCCGAACACCGGCTTGGTTTGCCATGGCCGCCATTGTGCCCGACGACGACGCCAGCTACTACACGGCGTCGTTGTCGTTCGCCGGGCCGGGTCTTGCGACCCGTCGGAGTCAGGGCCTGCGCAGGATCAGCGCGTCGCCCTGGCCGCCCGCGCCACACAGTGCAGCCACCGCGTAACCCGAGCCCTTCTGGGCCAGTTCGAGCGCGGCGTGCAGCGTGATCCGGGCACCGGACATCCCGATCGGGTGGCCGATGGCGATGGCCCCACCGCTCGTGTTGGCCTGGTCCGGGTCGATGCCGAGTTCGCGGGCCGAGGCCAGCCCCACGGCGGCGAACGCCTCGTTGATCTCGATGACGTCGAGCTGGTCGACGGAGATGCCCTCCCTGGCGATCGCCTTCTTGATCGCGTTGGCGGGCTGGCTCTGAAGCGTGGAGTCCGGACCGGCGACCACGCCGTGTGCACCGATCTCGACGAGCCACTCGAGCCCGAGTTCCTCGGCCTTGGCCTTGTTCATCACGACTACGGCGCAGGCACCGTCGGAGATCTGCGACGCCGAGCCCGCTGTGATGGTGCCGTCCTTGCGGAACGCCGGCTTCAGGCCCGCCAGCGACTCGGCGGTCGTGTTGGCGCGGATGCCCTCGTCCTCGGTGAACTCGATCGGATCGCCCTTGCGCTGCGGGATCGAGACCGGCACGACCTCGTCGGCGAACACGCCGTCCTTCCACGCGGCTGCAGCCAGCCGGTGCGAGCGCGCGGCGAACTCGTCCTGCTCGGCGCGGGTGAACTGGTCGACGTCGTTGCGCTGCTCGGTGAGCGCGCCCATCGGCTGATCGGTGAACACGTCGTGCAGGCCGTCGTAGGCCATGTGGTCGAGAACCGTCACGTCGCCGTACTTGTAGCCCGAGCGGCTGTCCATCAGCAGGTGCGGGGCCTTGCTCATCGACTCCTGGCCACCGGCGACGACGACGTCGAACTCACCGGCGCGGATCAGCTGATCGGCCAGCGCGATCGCGTCGATGCCCGACAGGCACATCTTGTTGATGGTCAGCGACGGGACGTCCCAGCCGATGCCCGCGGCGACGGCCGCCTGGCGGGCGGGCATCTGACCTGCACCGGCGGTCAGCACCTGACCCATGATCACGTACTCGACGGCCGACGCGGGCACACCCGCGCGCTGCAGCGCCCCCTTGATGGCGACGGCACCCAGATCACTTCCGGAGAAGTCCTTGAGCGATCCCATGAGCTTGCCGACCGGAGTACGGGCTCCGGCAACGATCACCGATGTCGTCATTGAGTACCTCCACGAGACGTTTGACTAGACACTCGAATGGGAACTGTGTGGCCTATCACACATTCCGCAAACATTCCCGTAAAGGTTACCGTTACGACATGACCACCGAACACGTAGACGCCCGACCAGCATTGGCGAGCGCGCTGGTGACGGCGATCGATCACGTCGGCATTGCGGTCCCCGACCTCGACGCCGCGATCAAGTGGTACCACGACCACCTCGGCATGATCGTCCTGCACGAGGAGGTCAACGAGGACCAGGGCATTCGGGAGGCGATGCTCGCAGTGCGCGGCGCCCCCAAGGGCAGCTCCCAGGTCCAGCTGATGGCGGCACTCGACGAGACGTCGACCATCGCGAAGTTCATCGACAAGCGCGGCCCCGGCCTGCAGCAGTTCGCCTACCGCGTCAGCGACATCGACGCGCTCACCGAGCGGCTGCGCGAGCAGGGCATCCGGTTGCTCTACGACGCGCCGCGCCGGGGTACCTTGAACTCGCGCATCAACTTCATCCACCCCAAGGATGCGGGCGGCGTGCTGGTCGAACTCGTCGAGCCGGCAGCGGCCGAGGTTCACTGACCTTCGGACCCACCAGTCCTCAGGACCACTTTCGCGTCGGGTTGCGCGTCATCCTGTTGGCCCAGCACGGTGTGTGCCAGTGCCTGCGGTCGTCGACCGCCGACTCCCCCGCGTCTGCGGGCCACACGACGACGTGCGCGACGCCCGCTCTGATCTCGTGGTCGCAGCCCGGGCACCGGTAGGTCTTCGTCGCCCTGCTCCCCGCGACCGGCCGTACCTCGTAGTCGTATCCGTCCGGCCCTACCTCGACGCGCCGCTGGCTCACGGCGGGCGGCAACGGCGGCCTGCGCCGCGGAGGAGGGCGACGCCTGGGCATGCCCTCGAGTGTAAGCCCTCAGAACAGCCGGAACTCGCTACTGTCGAGCCCGCGCATCTCATCGTAATCCAATGTCACGCAACGAATCCCGCGATCAGCGGCCAGGGTCCGGGCCTGCGGCTTGATCTGCTGGGCGGCGAACACGCCACTCACCGGCGCCAGCAGGGTGTCGCGGTTGAGCAGGTCGAGGTAGCGGGTGAGCTGCTCGACGCCGTCGATCTCGCCGCGCCGCTTGATCTCGACGGCCACCGACCGGCCCAGCTCGTCACGACACATCAGGTCCACCGGTCCGATCGCCGTCATGTACTCGCGCCGCACCAGCGTGTAGCCGACGCCGAGCAGCTCTACGTGCTCGGCGAGCAGCTCCTGCAGGTGCGCCTCGACGCCGTCCTTCACCAGGCCCGGGTCCACGCCCAGTTCGTGCGACGAGTCGTGTTCGACGTCCTCGACCGTGATGCGCAGCTGTTCGCCCGCCTTGTTCTCCACGACCCACACCAGCGGGTCGCCGCTCTCCTCGGTGACCCAGCACGGCGGGCTCATCCAGTTCAGCGGCTTGTACGCGCGGTCGTCGGCGTGCACGCTGACCGACCCGTCGGCCTTGAACAGCAGCAGCCGCCGCGCCGAGGGAAGGTGGGCGGTGAGCCGTCCGACGTAGTCGACGGTGCATTGAGCAATGACGAGCCGCACCGAACCACCATAGATTGCCGCTCCGCGGTCACTAGGCTGACGCCACCATGAGGCACGAGAAGAGCACCGCGCAGCGGCTGGGCCGGCTCCTCGCACGGCTCACCAGCCAGAGCAGCTACGGTCCGGCGTCCTCGGAATACGGGACCTGGATCCTCGGCCGCGTGTCGGAGAGTCCGCAGCGTCGACGCATCCGCATCCAGTTGATCCTGACGACGTTCGTCGTGATCGCGAACCTCGTCGGCATCTGCGTCGCACTGCTGGTCGTCACCGTCACCTTCCCGGTGCCCAGCGTCTTCGACTCGCACGTCCTGTGGATTACCGCCGCGGTGGCGCCCGCCTACGTCGGCTCGGCACTGATCGTCGGCATCTTCTGGGCCACCAACCGCGTCATCAAGAACGTCCGGTGGTCCATCGAGGAACGGGTACCGACCGAACAGGATCAGCGCAACACGTTCTTCGCACCCTGGCGGCTGACGCGCGTGCTGCTGGTGCTGTGGGGTGGTGGCACGATCGTGCTGACCCTGCTGTACGGACTGCAGGACACCGACTACATCCCCAAGGTGTTGCTGGGCATCAGCTTTCCCGGGATCGTGGTATCCGCCAGCTGTTACCTGTTCACCGAGTTCGCGCTGCGGCCCGTCGCCGCGCAAGCACTCGAAGTGGGGTCGCCGCCGCGCCGCTTCGCCCCCGGCATCATGGGCCGCACGCTGACCGTGTGGGCGGTGGGATCGGGTGTGCCGGTGCTCGGAATCCTGTTGGCCGCCATCATCACGCTGACGCTGCAGAACGTGTCACCGACGCAGTTCACCGTCGCGGTCATGATCCTTGCCGTGTTCGCGCTGGCGTTCGGATTCCTCTTGATGTGGATCCTGTCCTGGCTCACCGCCACACCCGTGCGATCGGTGCGCAACGCGCTCGACCGGGTGGAGCGCGGTGACCTCGACACCAACCTGGTGGTCTTCGACGGCACCGAACTCGGAGAACTGCAGCGAGGTTTCAACAGGATGGTGCACGGCCTGCGCGAGCGCGAGCGGGTACGCGATCTGTTCGGCAGGCACGTGGGTCGCGATGTGGCGTTGCTCGCGGAGAAGCAACGGCCGAAACTCGGTGGCGAGGAACGGCATGCCGCCGTGATCTTCGTCGACATCATCGGGTCGACGCAGTTGGTCACCAGCCGGCCCGCCGTCGAGGTCGTCGAGCTGCTCAACCGGTTCTTCGCCGTGATCGTCGACGAGGTCGACCGCCACCACGGTCTGGTCAACAAGTTCGAGGGCGACGCGGTGCTGGCCGTCTTCGGTGCCCCGGTGGCACTCGACGACGCCGAGGACCAGGCGCTCTCGGCGGCGCGCGCGATGGCCGAACGCATCTGCGCCGAGGTTCCCGAATGCGACGCAGGCATCGGGGTGGCCTCCGGCCAGGTGGTCGCGGGCAACGTCGGGGCGAAGGAGCGGTTCGAGTACACGGTGATCGGCGGGCCGGTGAACGAGGCGGCCCGCTTGTGCGAACTCTCCAAGGACGTCGACGGGCATCTGGTCGCGTCGGCCGAGACCGTCGCAGCGGCAGGCGACGACGAAAGAGCGCGTTGGACGTTGGGCAAGACCGTGACACTGCGCGGTCACGATGAGGCAACGAGACTCGCCACGCCGGTTCGTCATTCGAGCGGAGAACTCGCGAAAAGCTAGCCTCGGGGCGATCTCACAGGCACCGCCCAGGTGCATTGAGCACCCGGAGAGGGCCTCGCATGTCGTTCGCACCAAGATTGGGAGTGGCTCTGGCCGTCGCGGCCATGGCCGGAGCCATCGGCTTGGCCCCTTGCGCCACTGCGGATCCCGACATCGACGGCGAATCCGCGGCGGCGGTCATCGACCAGCTCCGGGAAGAGGGTTATGCGGTGACGATCAACGGCGTGCCCAGCGGCGACACCGCGCTACTCACTACCTGCGTGGTGACCGAGATTCACGATGCCGACACCCCGACGCCGGATCCGACTGCGACGACCCCGGTCTCGGTCGACGTGGCGTGCCCCATTCAGCGGGGCTGACGCCTCGTCTCCACCTGCGCGTTGGTTCCGAGCCACGTTCGGGCTTCCTTCGCGGCGCGCTTGAGTGCACCGTATTCGCCGAAGTAGTCCGCGACGGCGCCGGCCGCAGGCAGCATTCCGAGGTAGTGGTAGATGCCACGGGGCTTGGGGCGCTTGACCAATTCGTCGCCGATGGCACGCATCAGCCCGACGAGCTGCCACAGCGCCTTGCCCACGCCAGGCACTGACCACTCCACGGTGACCGCGTCGGCGGCCGTCACGTCGTCACCGACCGAAGGCGGGCCCGCGAAGTCCCGGTCGCACATGACGACGCCGAGCAGACGCACGTGCATGCGGCGGTCGGTGACGCCGAGTTCGCGCGCCACCGCGCACAACACGATGGCCTGGCTCGCGAAGCCGAGGAAGTCCTGCAGCGGCAGGCGGTCGGCGATCACGCCGAAGAAGCCCGGGAACGCCACCGCCACCGTGTTCAGCGCCCCGACCCGCTGCACCCACCAGTCGATCCGCTCGTCGACGTCCATGCCCTCCCACGACGTGGTCCCCGGGACGTCGGCGACGTTCAGTACCCACGCCGCGATGTCGAGCGTGTGACCGACGACGCCCTCGGCGCTCAGATCGCCGGTGCGCTCGCGCAGGCCCAGCGGGTCGGCTTGAGCCAGCAGGTCGAGCAGTGGGTTGATGATGCCGACGGCGCGGTAGAGGACGCACTCCACGTCGGAGTCGCTGATGACCGGTTTATCGAGCAGGCTCATGACCCCATCCTTGCGTGCGGGTCCCTGGGCCGTCTAATTGCGCTCGGCTCGACCCGTCGACGGCTCGTGACGCTGTAGCGTGGCCGTCGATGGATCGCCCGATGCCATTTCCACGCCGGCCCGCCACGGCCGAGCCGTCCAGCGTGGGGCGCATTCGAGACGCTGCGCTGGAGTGCTTCGCCACCAATGGCATTGCGGCGACGTCACTTCGTACGGTCGCGGAGTCCGCAGGCGTGTCGGTCGGATCGGTGCAGCATCACTTCGGGACGAAGGCGGCCCTGGTCGAGTCGGTCAACGATCACGTGCTGAAGATCATCGGTGATGCGGTCGCCGCAACCCCGCTGACGACGGCGAGCGGCGATCCACTGACCGAGGCAGGCGTTCGCGTCACCGCGATGATCTCGGCGAACGAATTCGTGGTCGACTACCTCGCCCGAGCCCTGATCGAAGGCGACGAATTCGGTGCGGAGATCTTCGACGGCCTGCTGGCGCTGAGTACTGCCCAGCGGGAACAGTTCGACGCGCAGGACTTGCTGTGGCCGGACCAGGACATGGATTGGGCGGCGCTGAACCCGCTCATTCTCCGGCTGGGTGCCATGGTGCTGCGGACCCACATCGAGCGTCACCTGCCCGGGCCGCTCACCGAACCCGATCAGCTACGACGGTGGGACGCTGCCGTCACGGCGCTCATCCGCCGAGGGCAATTCCGGGACTCGCCACCGCACTGAGCGACCCGGGCTCGCCGTCGCGTCCGTCAGGCCCCCCCGGAGACCCTTGGTCCACGCGTCGTTGCTGATCGGTGGTCTATGCCAGGCGCACCCCTCGAACTCCCAGCTTGCGGTTCAGTACTCCAATACGGGCGTATCGTTTCACGGTACGGCCGTATTGTCCATCGCCGCCGTCGGCCGCACCCCCGGGTTGCTACCCGTCGTCAGCGAACGCAGACCGACGCCGACTGCGCACGCTGGGAGGTGGTGCGGGCGAGGTCATCCGCATGACGAGCGCCAGTGACTCGTCGGCCGGTATCCCGGCGACGCGACGGAAGTCCACTCTCAGCCGCTCGAGTTCGGCACCGTAGGGCGGCGACATGTCCGCCAGTTCGGCGGCGTCGAGCGCGTGCAGGAACACCGGCGATAGCGGCTGCACCGCGACCTCGAGCCGGCCCGCCGCTATCCACGCCGCCTCGACCGCTGCGCCGGCACGGGCGAAGTCGGTGAGCTGGTCCCCCCGCATCGAGACGATGCCCAGCGCGGACGAAGAGCGGATGCGCGCCGCCGCGTCCTCGCCGAGTGCCGAGCCGGCATCCCACCGCGCCAACTCGGCCATCACGTCCGGACGGCGCAGAAGGTCCAGCACTGCCTGATCGCTCGGGTCCAATTCCAGGCTGCGCACGTCGATCCCCGTGTCCGCCGGCTCATCCCCCGGCCAGCGTAGTTCGGCGAACATCTCGCGATGCAGGTCCGGCGTGAGGTAGCGGATGCGGTCGCCCGCGGCGAAGATCTTCGCGACGTCGTCCAGAACGGTCGGTTCCGTGAGCAGCGTCAGACGACCGCCTTCGCTCTCTGCCGCGGCGCGCAACGCCTCGAGCGTCGATTCGGGTATCGGGTGGGGCTCGCCGCGGTGCCGGTTGGTCTCCCGCTGCAACATCGGCTCGTGGAGTTCGGCGAGCCGGGAGTCCGTGCCCGACCCGAGCCGGAGCGTCGCCAGCAGCGGCGTAGCGGCGTCGGCCTGGGTCACCTCGATCGGTCCCAAGACCTGGTGAGCCGCGGCCGCGACCCTGGCGTTGAACAACGCCGCCCCCACCGCGACCGCACTCCCGCGGAACTTCACGTCCATCAACGACGTGCGTTCGGGGACGAGCCGGATCGCCACGGAGTCCGAGCGCGTCTCCACCTGCCACGGTTGCGCGTTGCCGCCCGACGGCGCACGGTTGGCGGCCGCGGCGATCTTGCCGGTGATCGAGGTCGGCTCCGACGCCACGACGTCGGATTCCGTTGTCGCCCGCTGCGATTCGGCCGGGGCGGTCCTCGGTTCGCGGAGATCGCCCAGCGCGGCCGCCACGTCGACGCGGGCCTGGCCGGACGCGAGCGGCTCACCCAACCCGATCCGGCGCACCGCCTCGGCGATGACCGCGGCGCCGAGTGTGACCTCGCCGACCAGTTGCGGCCAGGTCGACACCGTGCGCCCGACTTCGAGAAGCGACGCGGTCAGGCGAGCCGAGGATTGCGTCGGGTCGGCGTGCCGCACCGTGTAGCGGATGCGCTCGTGGCTCGTCAGCTGTGCCAGCCCGGCGGAGTCCATGCCGTCGAGCAACCCGTGCAGTATCGGGCGGCCGGGTTCGAGGTCGTAGCGTTCGACGTCGACCAGACCCCGGTCGCTGGTGACCATCACCACCGGCAGTCCACGGTCGCGCGCGGCTTCCCTGGCGAGCGCCTTGGCCTCCAATGAGTCGCACTCCTCGACGACGACGTCGAGGCCGTCGAAGAACTCCTCGAGACAGTCGACGGTCAACCCGCCGGTGAAGACCTCGACGTCGAGATACGGATCGATCTCGGCGATCCGGCGGGCGGCGACCACGGCCTTGTTCAGTCCAAGGTCCAGCACGGTCGCCGGGACGCGGTTGAGGTTGGACAGTTCGAGTTCGTCGAAGTCCGCCAGCCGCAGGCGGCCGCACAGACCTTCAGTCGCCAGCGTGTGGGCGATGACGTGTCCGACGCTCAGCCCGACCACGCCGATCGTCAGAGCGCCCAGCCGCTCCTGCTCCTCGACCGTGATGACGTTGCGGTTGCGATCGAGCCGCAGCATCCGGAAGGCGCGCGGGCCCAGTACCCCGACGACCATGCGCCGCCACGGGTAGTAGGCGAATCGCGGGCCTTCGTCGACGACGTCGGCGCTCGGGACCGGACGCAGCTGCCGCAGCGTCTCGCGCTGCTCGTCGAGCCGGTCGACGAACTCGATGCGCGGGTCGGCGCGCAGCTCCTCCAGGACGCCATGGTCACCGGGGTCCGACGGATCGAGAAGCCGGACGCCGTAGCGCTTCTCGTCCTCGAGGGCCGTCACGCCGACGCCTCGCCGTCGGACGCAGGGGTGGCGATCCGTCGGCGCACGCGTGCCGGGACGGGTCCCCCGGCCACCATCGTGAAGTGCACGGCGAGCGGGAACGACGATTCGGCGGACGTCACCTCGACGCGTCGCATGATGGTGGCGAGGGCCACGCTGGCCTCGAGCATCGCGAAGTGATCGCCGATGCACGACCGCGGACCCCCGCCGAACGGAAGGTATTGCCAGCGGTCGAGTTCCTTGTAGCACTCCGGGCTGAACCGGTCGGGGTCGAAGGTGAGCGGGTCGTCCCACAGCTGGGGGTCACGTTGCACGGCCATGCGCCCGACTACCATCATCGTCCCTGCCTTCACTCGGTAGCCGCCCACCTGAAGGTCCCGTTCGGCTCTGCGGGTGCCCGTCGCGGCGGGTGGACACAACCGGAGCGCTTCGCGCAGCACCTGGACGGTGTAGTCCAGGCGGGGGATGTCGTCCGGGGTCAACCGACCCGCGGGGATGGCGTCGACCTCGGCCACCACGCGAGCCTGAACCTCGGGGTGCCTGCCCAGCGCCCACAGTGCGTACGCCAACGTCGTTGCGGTGGTGTCGTATCCGGCGAACATGAACACGATCAGCTCGTCGGCGATCTCCTCGTCGGTGAGCGTTCGGCCGGTCTCGGGGTCGCGCGCCGCGATGAGCGCCTGGACGAGCGGCGCCTCACGGGTGGGATCGGAGCGGCAGGCGTCGAGGATGTCGAGGGCGAGCCGGTGCACCTTGGCGCTGGCCGCGCGGGCACGGCTGCGTGCAGGCGTTGGTAGCCACCGCGGTGCGCGGACGGGGGACGTGGCGCGGCGCATCGCGTACTGCATGGCGATGCGGAGCGGTTCGGCGACGTCATCGGCCCGTTCGGCCAGGTCGATGCCGAGTACCGATTGGCCGAGCGCGCGCAACGTGAGCGTGCGTGCCTCGACGTCGAGGTCGATGTCGGCGCCGTCGCCCCAGCTGTCCGCCAACGCTTCTGCGGCGTCGGCCACGTGCCCGCCGAACTCCCGGACCCGCTGCTTGGTGAACACGGGCTGGATCGTGCGACGGCGCGGAACCCATTCCTGGTGCGGCAAATTCGCCAGGTTCGCCCCGAGGATGCGCCGCACCTCGTCGAACACCAGCGTCGTCTTGTCGGCCGACCCGTCCTTGACGCCGAGCACGTCGCGGATCGCGGCAGGCGACGTGGCGAGGACGATCGTCGGGGTGAGCCAGCGCGGCCCAATGCTGAATCGGGTCACCGGGCCGCCGGCGTCGCGTAGCTTCTCCGGGCCCGTGTGGAACGACCGGACCGCGCGCAGACGCTGGAGGTACGGCAGCGGATTCTTCGGTGCCAGTGGCAGATCGGCGCCGTCGTGGCCGGCAAGCGTGTCGACCACTGAAAGCCCCCCGGATTCCGATGCGCCGTCGTTCTGGCGTCCCGGTTGAGCATAAGGCATTCGGCGAGGAATTGAGCTTGGCTAACGACTGCGATGGGCGTCGCCATCGCGCCGTCTCAGGTTGATGTCCGATTTCCGCCAGTGCTGTCGGAGCCGACGTGTAAGCGTGGAGGTGTGCACGACGACTTCGACCGCTGCTACCGGGCCGTCCAATCCAAGGACGCCCGGTTCGACGGGTGGTTCGTCACCGCGGTGCGCACCACCAAGATCTACTGCCGTCCGAGTTGTCCGGTGCGTCCCCCGTTCGCCCGTAACGTCCGGTTCTATCCCACTGCGGCCGCTGCGCAGGGCGACGGGTTCCGCGCGTGCAAGCGCTGTCGGCCGGACGCATCGCCTGGGTCGCCTGAATGGAACGTCCGCGGTGATGCAGTGGCGCGCGCCATGCGCCTGATCTCCGACGGCACCGTGGACCGCGAGGGGGTGAGCGGCCTGGCAGCCAGGGTCGGCTACACCACCCGTCAGTTGCAACGCCTGCTCCAGGCCGAGGTGGGCGCCAATCCCCTGGCGCTGGCCCGAGCGCAGCGCATGCAAACCGCGCGCATATTGATCGAGACGACGGAGTTGCCGTTCAGCGACGTGGCCTTCGCCGCAGGCTTTTCGAGCATCCGGCAGTTCAACGACACCGTGCGATTGGTCTGCGCCACGAGCCCGACCGAGCTGCGCGCCCAGGCCCGCACCAGATTCGGTGGCGATCGCGCTCGGGGAGCCGGTGCGTTGTCGTTGCGGCTGCCGGTGCGTGCGCCGTTCGCCTACGAGGGGCTATTCGGCCACCTGGGGGCCAGCGGCATCCCCGGCGTGGAGGAGGTCCGCGACGGCGCCTACCGACGCACCCTTCGGCTGCCGTCCGGCAACGGCGTGATCAGCTTGCGTCCCCACGTCGATCACGTGGAATGCCATCTGACGCTCGACGACTTCCGCGACCTGTCCACGGCCATCTCGCGGGCGCGCCGACTGCTCGACCTCGACGCCGACCCGGAAGCCGTGACGGACGTGCTGGGCGCCGACGAGCACTTCAGCGAACTGGTCGCCAAGGCGCCGGGCCAGCGCATCCCCCGCACCGTCGACGAGAACGAGCTGGCCGTACGCGTCGTGCTCGGCCAACAGGTGTCGGTCAAGGCGGCGCGCACCCATGCCCGCCGGCTGGTCGAGGCGTACGGCACGGTGATCGACGACCCGGACGGCGGGTTGACCCACGTGTTTCCCGACGTATCGCAGCTCGCGGACATCGACCCCGTGCACCTTGCGTTTCCCAAGGCGCGCCAGCGCACGCTGGTCGGCCTGATCCGCGCACTGGCCGAGGGCGACGTCGTGCTCGACCCTGGGTGCGATTGGAACAGTGCCCGGGACCAGCTGATGGCCCTGCCCGGGATCGGGCCGTGGACGACCGAGATGATCGCCATGCGGGGTCTCGGAGATCCCGATGCCTTTCCCGGCAGCGATCTCGGCGTCCTCGTCGCTGCCAAGCAGATCGGACTGCCCGCGGAGGCTCGAGCGCTGACTCGGCATAGCGCGGCGTGGCGGCCATGGCGTTCCTACGCAACGCAATACCTGTGGACCGCGCTGGACCACGACGTCAACGTGTGGCCCCCGAAGACCAAGGAGAAGTGATGGAGACACTGCAGTCGCGCACCGTCGACAGTCCGGTCGGTCTACTGACGCTGGCGGGACGGAACGGACGCCTTCGCCATCTGCGCATGGTCGACCAGACCTACGAGCCGAGTCGCGAGGGCTGGGTCGACGACGACGGTGCGTTCGACGACGTGGTTCGTCAACTCGACGCCTACTTCGCCGGCGACCTCACGGAATTCGACCTCGAACTCGATTTGGTGGGCTCTGACTTCCAGAAGAAGGTGTGGGCGGAACTGCTCACGATTCCCTACGGCGAGACGCGCACATATGGAGAAATCGCGCGTGACATCGGCTCCGCCGGCGCTTCGCGTGCCGTCGGCCTCGCCAATGGACACAATCCGATTGGCATCATCGTGCCGTGCCATCGCGTCATCGGAGCGAATGGCAGCCTCACCGGTTATGGCGGAGGGCTGGCGCGCAAGAGGCATTTACTCGACGTGGAGAAGAATCGAGTCGCGCCGGTGGCAACGCTATTCGACTGACCATTCTGGCCATTTCCGACAATGGCGCATGAACGTAGAAATGCCAGTGGCCCCCAATCTTGGATTGGGGGCCACTGGGCTTAAAGGGTGTTCGGCGGTGTCCTACTTTTCCGCCCGGAAGGGCAGTATCATCGGCGCTGGCAGGCTTAGCTTCCGGGTTCGGGATGGGTCCGGGCGTTTCCCTGCCGCTATTACCGCCGTAACTCTATTTTCTTTTCAGCCCCAGGTGTTTTTGGTGGTGGGGTGTGGTCTGTTCGATATCGTGGATGTGCGTGGTTGCGAACGCGTTGTGGTGCTTACACGATTTATCCCTTGATGGGTTGTGTGTAAGTTTTCGGCCGGTTAGTGCCAGTTCCCTACGACCATTACTGGTCTTCTAGGTCTGGTCTATCAATCCCGTGGTCTGCGGGGGGCCTTATCCCACTAAATGGGTGAGAAGCCTGGTCTTGGAGGGGGTTTCCCGCTTAGATGCTTTCAGCGGTTATCCTGTCCGAACGTAGCTATCCAGCGGTGCCCCTGGTGGGACAACTGGTAGACCAGAGGTTCGTCCGTCCCGGTCCTCTCGTACTAGGGACAGGTTTCCTCAAGCTTCTGACGCGCGCGGCGGATAGAGACCGAACTGTCTCACGACGTTCTAAACCCAGCTCGCGTGCCGCTTTAATGGGCGAACAGCCCAACCCTTGGGACCTGCTCCAGCCCCAGGATGCGACGAGCCGACATCGAGGTGCCAAACCATCCCGTCGATATGGACTCTTGGGGAAGATCAGCCTGTTATCCCCGGGGTACCTTTTATCCGTTGAGCGACACCCCTTCCACTCGGGGGTGCCGGATCACTAGTCCCGACTTTCGTCCCTGCTCGACATGTATGTCTCGCAGTCAAGCTCCCTTGTGCACTTACACTCAACACCTGATTGCCGTCCAGGTTGAGGGAACCTTTGGGCGCCTCCGTTACTCTTTTGGAGGCAACCGCCCCAGTTAAACTACCCACCAGGCACTGTTCCTGAACCGGATATACGGTTCGAGGTTAGAAGCCCAATACGATCAGAGTGGTATTTCAACGATGACTCCACCCACACTGGCGTGCGGGTTTCACAGTCTCCCACCTATCCTACACAAACCGTACCGAGCGCCAATACCAAGTTGTAGTGAAGGTCCGGGTCTTTTCGTCCTGCCGCGCGTAACGAGCATCTTTACTCGTAGTGCAATTTCGCCGAGTCTATGGTTGAGACAGTTGAGAAGTCGTTACGCCATTCGTGCAGGTCGGAACTTACCCGACAAGGAATTTCGCTACCTTAGGATGGTTATAGTTACCACCGCCGTTTACTGGGGCTTAAATTCTCAGCTTCACCCCCCGAAGGGAGTTAACCGGTCCTCTTAACCTTCCAGCACCGGGCAGGCGTCAGTCCGTATACATCGTCTTGCGACTTCGCACGGACCTGTGTTTTTAGTAAACAGTCGCTTCTCACTGGTTTGTGCCACCCCCTCCCGCTGCCGGCCGCGAAGGCCATGACGATATGGGGGTCCCCCTTCTCCCGAAGTTACGGGGGTATTTTGCCGAGTTCCTTAACCATAGTTCACTCGTACGCCTTGGTATTCTCTACCTGACCACCTGTGTCGGTTTGGGGTACGGGCCGTGTTAGCACTCGCTAGAGGCTTTTCTTGGCAGCATAGGATCACCGAATTCGCCTCACTCGGCTATGCATCACCTCTCGGACCATGTGACACCCGGATTTGCCTAGATGTCGTCCTACGGGCTTGCCCCAGTATTACCACTGACTGGTACGGCTACCTTCCTGCGTCACCCCATCGCTTGACTACTACCAGCGAAGGTCCCGCGCAGCCCACACCCCATCACCCCGAAGGGATCAAGTGAGCATGGATTTGGGCGGTTAGTACCGCTGATTCATCAGGGACGCGCACACACGGGTACGGGAATATCAACCCGTTGTCCATCGACTACGCCTGTCGGCCTCGCCTTAGGTCCCGACTCACCCTGGGCGGACTGGCCTGGCCCAGGAACCCTTGGTCTTTCGGCGGGCAAGGTTCTCACTTGCCTTATCGCTACTCATGCCTGCATTCTCACTCCCACACCCTCCACCACACCATCACTAGGTGGCTTCACCGGTGTGCAGGACGCTCCCTACCCAACCTCACCTAAAAGGTGTTGGTTGCCGCGGCTTCGGCGGTGTGCTTGAGCCCCGCTACATTATCGGCGCACAATCACTTGACCAGTGAGCTATTACGCACTCTTTCAAGGGTGGCTGCTTCTAAGCCAACCTCCTGGTTGTCTTCGCGACTGCACATCCTTTTCCACTTAGCACACGCTTAGGGGCCTTAGCCGGCGATCTGGGCTGTTTCCCTCTCGACGCACGGAGCTTATCCCCCCGCCGTCTCACTGCCACACTGTTGACTTACCGGCATTCGGAGTTTGGCTGACGTCAGTAACCTTGTGAGGCCCATCGGCCATCCAGTAGCTCTACCTCCGGCAAGAACCATGCAACGCTGCACCTAAATGCATTTCGGGGAGAACCAGCTATCACGGAGTTTGATTGGCCTTTCACCCCTACCCACAACTCATCCCCTCAGTCTTCAACCTAAGTGGGTTCGGGCCTCCACGCGGTCTTACCCGCGCTTCACCCTGGCCATGGGTAGATCACTCCGCTTCGGGTCCAGAACACACCACTACACCAACCCCCTTGGATTGGATACGCCCTATTCAGACTCGCTTTCGCTGCGGCTACCCCACACGGGTTAACCTCGCGACATGTCCCTGACTCGCAGGCTCATTCTTCAAAAGGCACGCCATCACCCCACGCATGAACGAGGGCTCTGACGGCTTGTAGGCACACGGTTTCAGGTACTATTTCACTCCCCTCCCGGGGTACTTTTCACCATTCCCTCACGGTACTAATCCGCTATCGGTCATCAGAAGGTATTCAGGCTTACCGGGTGGTCCCGGCAGATTCACAGCAGATTCCACGGGCCCGCTGCTACTCGGGAAACACCATCAAGGCAGACATCGGGTTTTCACGTACCGGGCTCTCACCGTCTACGGCAGGCCATCCCAAGACCACTTCCGCTAACCACGACATTTTCTCACTGCCCACCAGGGAGGTAGCCCCGATGAGATGGGTCCCACAACCCCGCACACACAACCCCTACCCGGTATCACATGCATGCGGTTTAGCCATCCTCCGCTTTCGCTCGCCACTACTCACGGAATCACTGTTGTTTTCTCTTCCTACGGGTACTGAGATGTTTCACTTCCCCGCGTTACCTCCCGCACCCTATGTATTCAGATACGGGTAACACGACATCACTCGTGCTGGGTTTCCCCATTCGGACACCCTCGGATCAACGCTCGGTTGGCAGCTCCCCGAGGCATATCGCAGCCTCCCACGTCCTTCATCGGCCTCTGATGCCAAGGCATCCACCATGCGCCCTTAAACACTTACAAAGCACAAAACCATTAAACAAAGAAAAATCACACCACAACAAACCACCACACACACAGACCCCAACCCGAAGGCAAAGGGCCCACACGCATGCCAGCTTGATGCTCGCAACCACTATCCACGAATCAAACACCACACCCCACCACCAAGCGGGGCAACAACAACACCACCCGAAACCAATCGGGCCGACCCCCCCACACACCCCAGCACCCCCAACGGGGCGCCTCGGAGCAATGCACTCGAGTCGCGGGCCTGTTGTCTCAAAGCCCAATAGCGTGTCTGATGATTTCCTCGCGAGCCGGCATTTCCCGACCGACCCGCACGTTTGCCATGTGCACCAGACCCCCACCCACTACAGGTGTGAGGCCATCCAACGAATCGTCCAGGACACCGAACTCCCACAGTCGTGGGCGGGCCTGAATCTCGTGGTGCTCCTTAGAAAGGAGGTGATCCAGCCGCACCTTCCGGTACGGCTACCTTGTTACGACTTCGTCCCAATCGCCGATCCCACCTTCGACGGCTCCCTCCCACGGGTGTTACCGACTTTCATGACGTGACGGGCGGTGTGTACAAGGCCCGGGAACGTATTCACCGCAGCGTTGCTGATCTGCGATTACTAGCGACTCCGACTTCATGGGGTCGAGTTGCAGACCCCAATCCGAACTGAGACCGGCTTTCAAGGGATTCGCTCCACCTCGCGGATTCGCAGCCCTTTGTACCGGCCATTGTAGCATGTGTGAAGCCCTGGACATAAGGGGCATGATGACTTGACGTCATCCCCACCTTCCTCCGAGTTGACCCCGGCAGTCTCTTACGAGTCCCCGCCATGACGCGCTGGCAACATAAGATAGGGGTTGCGCTCGTTGCGGGACTTAACCCAACATCTCACGACACGAGCTGACGACAGCCATGCACCACCTGCACACAGGCCACAAGGGAACTGATATCTCTACCAGCGTCCTGTGCATGTCAAACCCAGGTAAGGTTCTTCGCGTTGCATCGAATTAATCCACATGCTCCGCCGCTTGTGCGGGCCCCCGTCAATTTCTTTGAGTTTTAGCCTTGCGGCCGTACTCCCCAGGCGGGGTACTTAATGCGTTAGCTACGGCACGGATCCCAAGGAAGGAAACCCACACCTAGTACCCACCGTTTACGGCGTGGACTACCAGGGTATCTAATCCTGTTCGCTCCCCACGCTTTCGCTCCTCAGCGTCAGTTACTGCCCAGAGACCCGCCTTCGCCACCGGTGTTCCTCCTGATATCTGCGCATTCCACCGCTACACCAGGAATTCCAGTCTCCCCTGCAGTACTCTAGTCTGCCCGTATCGCCCGCACGCCCACAGTTGAGCTGTGAGTTTTCACGAACAACGCGACAAACCACCTACGAGCTCTTTACGCCCAGTAATTCCGGACAACGCTCGGACCCTACGTATTACCGCGGCTGCTGGCACGTAGTTGGCCGGTCCTTCTTCTGCACATACCGTCACTTTCGCTTCGTCTGTGCTGAAAGGGGTTTACAACCCGAAGGCCGTCATCCCCCACGCGGCGTCGCTGCATCAGGCTTGCGCCCATTGTGCAATATTCCCCACTGCTGCCTCCCGTAGGAGTCTGGGCCGTATCTCAGTCCCAGTGTGGCCGGTCACCCTCTCAGGCCGGCTACCCGTCGTCGCCTTGGTAGGCCATCACCCCACCAACAAGCTGATAGGCCGCGGGCCCATCCCACACCGCAAAAGCTTTCCCCCACCAGACCATGCGGCCAGCGAGGTGTATTCGGTATTAGACCCAGTTTCCCAGGCTTATCCCAAAGTGCAGGGCAGATCACCCACGTGTTACTCACCCGTTCGCCACTCGAGTACCCCGAAGGGCCTTTCCGTTCGACTTGCATGTGTTAAGCACGCCGCCAGCGTTCGTCCTGAGCCAGAATCAAACTCTCCAAACAAAAACAACCCGGCAAAACCAGGTGCAGTGCAAATCAGAGAAATCCGATCAGACAAAAGACACCAAAAACTGGCATCCAAAAAAACATCACACCCCCCAAACGAGAAAAAAGGGGCATGACCAAACAACAAACAAAAACCACCAAACACACTATTGAGTTCTCAAACAACACACCTGGTTTTCAGGCAACCCCGCCAGCCTACAACATCCAACTCGGTGAGGTCAAGGCCCAACTTCCGATCCGCTAGGTCCGGGCCGCTGGGCTTGAACACAACCTTACATGCACGAGGCCAGTTCGCCAAAACCACAGCTAGACAGTGGAATACGGCTACGGTACGCGCTCGATCTCGGCACCGAGTGCCACCAGGTTCTCCACGAACAACGGGTAGCCGCGGTCGATGTGGAACACGTCGTGCACTTCGGTGTCGCCGTCGGCGACCAAGCCGGCCAGAACCAGACCCGCCCCGGCACGGATGTCGGACGCCCACACGGGTGCACTCGACAGCTGCGGGAGACCGCGCACCACGGCATGGTGTCCGTCGGTCCTGGCGTCGGCGCCCAACCGGATCATCTCCTCGACGAAGCGGAACCGCGCCTCGAAGACGTTCTCGGTGATCATCGAAGTGCCATCGGCGATGCAGGCGAGGCCGATCGCCATCGGCTGCAGGTCGGTCGGGAAACCGGGGAACGGCAGGGTCGCGACGTTCACGGCCTTGGGTCGTTCGTACTGGACGATCCGGAAGCCGTTGTCGTCCTGGGTCACCGTCGCCCCGGCGTCGTGCAGTTTGTGCAACACCAACTGCAGGTGTTGAGGATCGACGCCCGTCACCGAGATGTCGCCGCGCGTCATCGCTGCGGCTATCCCCCACGTCGCGGCCACGATGCGGTCGCCGATCACCCGGTGTTCGGTCGGGTGCAGTCGGTCGACGCCCGTGATGACCATGGTGTGCGAGCCAGCGCCGGTGATCTGGGCGCCCATCTGGTTCAGCATCTCGCAGAGGTCGACGACGTCGGGCTCGCGCGCGGCGTTGTGGATCGTCGTCACACCCTCGGCCAGCACCGCCGCCATCAAGATGTTCTCGGTGGCACCCACCGACGGGAACTCGAGTTGTATCTCGGCGCCGCGAAGCTGGTCTGCCTCGGCGACCACGCAGCCGTGCTCGATGTTGCACCTCGCGCCGAGCTGGCGCAGACCGGCCTGGTGCATGTCCAGCGGGCGCGAGCCGATCGCGTCGCCGCCCGGCAGCGCCACCTTCGCCTTCTTGCACCGCCCGACCAGCGGACCGAGCACGCAGACCGACGCGCGGAACTGGCGGACCGCGGCGAAGTCGGCGTCGTACTTGAGTTCGTCCCGCGAGTCGATCGTCACCGTGGATCCGTCGAGGTCGACGGTGGCGCCCAGACCGCGCAACACCTCGGCCATCAGCGGAACGTCCAGGATGTCGGGACAGTTGGTGATGGTGCTGACGCCCTCTGCGAGCAGAGCCGCGGCCATCAGCTTCAGCACGCTGTTCTTTGCGCCCCCGACGGCTACTTCGCCCGACAACCGGTTGCCACCGGTCACCACGAATCGCTCGCTCACGCCGGTCAGTTTAAATCAGCTCGGCCCATGCCGATGGCCACCGACGATCCGGACGGCCCGTGTCCGCGGGTACGGTTTCCCCATGGCAGTGCACCTGACCCGCATCTACACCCGTACCGGCGACGACGGGACGACCGGGCTGAGCGATTTCAGCCGCGTGTCGAAGAACGATGCGCGGTTGGAGGCGTATGCGGACTGCGACGAGGCCAACGCCGCGATCGGCGTCGCCGTCTCGGTGGGACAACCAGACGAGAAGATGCTCGCGGTGCTGCTCCAAATCCAGAACGACCTGTTCGATGCCGGCGCCGACCTGTCGACGCCGGTGGTGGAGAACCCGCAGTACCCGCCCCTACGCGTGCGCCAGGACTACGTCGACCGGCTCGAGGCCTGGTGCGACGAGTTCAACGACGCGCTACCGGCGCTGAACTCGTTCATCCTCCCCGGGGGCACGGCACTGTCGGCGCACCTTCACGTCGCACGCACGGTCACGCGTCGCGCGGAGCGAGCGGCGTGGCGGGCGGTCGAACAGCACGGCGAGACGATGAACGTCCTGCCTGCCAAGTACCTGAACAGGCTGTCCGACCTGCTGTTCATCCTGTCGCGCGTGGCGAATCCCGACGGTGACGTGCTCTGGCAGCCGGGTGGCGACAGAAGCTAGTTCGACCGCCTGCGAGCGCGCGGCGACGGGCGGGACTCAAGCCACGACGTGAACGCCGTCAGCGCGCCACGGTCGAGTGCCACCTCATACCCGCGAAGACGTTCGACGCTGGTGTCCCGGATCTCGAGTACGACGATCTCCTGGCTCATGATGTCGAACTCGTCGCCACGCGGCGAGCGCCGCGACACCAGTTCCAAGCCGCGCCGCGGCAGACGCCGATCGGGCCACCAGCGGATGCTCGACAACCGGTAGAAACCCGCCTCGCCGCCGCGGTAGCGCATGACACCGTGGCGCCAACCATGCCCATCGACCGCGGGCAGATCCCGCATGATCGCGGCCGTCCCGCCCACCTGCCGCAACTTCCACAGGCGGTATCCGAGGACGCCGACGACCAGTAACAACACACCGACCAGCGCGACCATGACCATCATGGACGCGCTCATCGGCGGCTAGTCGAGTTGGCCTACGGCGCGCAGACGCGCGCGTCCCCACGCCGCGGTGCGCTCGTCGTCGGACTCGGAGTCCTGCTTCGCCTCGTCGGCGTTGATCTCCGACTCGATCTGAGCGTTCTCGACCAGGATGCGGACGGCCTCCTCGGTGACGGAGAGGAATCCCCCGTCGACCGCGATGCGCAGATCGTCCTCGCCCTCGCGTTCGACGCGAACCATCGCGTCGTCGACGAGCTGCGCCACCAACGGAATGTGCCGCGGCAGGATGCCGATCTCGCCCGCCGTGGTGCGGGTGAACACGAACGTCGCGTCACCCGACCACAGCTCGCGCTCCACGGCCACGATCTCGACGTGCAATTCAGCCACGTCACACCACCTTCCGGAGGACCTGAACGGCCTTCATCACAGCTTTGCGCCGAGGCTTTCGGCCTTCTTCGCCAGGTCGTCGAGCCCACCGATGAGGAAGAACGCCTGCTCGGGCAGGTGGTCGAAGTCGCCCTTGGTGAGCTTGTCGAACGCCTCGATGGTCTCCTTGAGCGGCACCGTCGAGCCGGGCTGGCCGGTGAACTGCTCGGCAGCCATCATGTTCTGGCTCAGGAAGCGCTCGATGCGGCGGGCGCGGTACACCAGCTGCTTGTCTTCCTCGGACAGCTCGTCGACACCGAGGATGGCGATGATGTCCTGGAGGTCCTTGTACCGCTGGAGGATTCGGATGACCTCCTGCGCGACGCGGTAGTGCTCGTCGCCCACGACGCTGGGGTGCAGGATCGTCGAGCTCGACGCCAGCGGGTCCACCGCCGGGAAGATGCCCTTCGAGAACACCGCACGCGAGAGTTCCGTGGTGGCGTCGAGGTGCGCGAACGTGGTCGCAGGCGCCGGGTCGGTGTAGTCGTCGGCGGGCACGTAGACGGCCTGCATCGAGGTGATCGAGTGACCACGGGTCGAGGTGATGCGCTCCTGCAACTCGCCCATCTCGTCGGCCAGCGTGGGCTGGTAACCCACCGCGGACGGCATGCGGCCGAGCAACGTCGACACCTCCGAACCGGCCTGGGTGAACCGGAAGATGTTGTCGATGAACAGCAGCACGTCCTGCTGGGCCTCGTCGCGGAAGTACTCCGCCATGGTCAGCGCCGAGAGGGCGACGCGCATACGCGTGCCCGGCGGCTCGTCCATCTGACCGAACACCAGGGCGGTGTCCTTGAGCACGTTGGCGTCCGCGAGCTCGACCCAGAGGTCGTTGCCCTCACGGGTGCGCTCCCCGACGCCGGCGAACACCGAGGTGCCACCGAAGTTGCGGGCGATGCGGTTGATCATCTCCTGGATGAGCACCGTCTTGCCGACACCGGCGCCGCCGAACAGGGCGATCTTTCCGCCGCGGACGTACGGGGTCAGCAGGTCGACGACCTTGAGGCCGGTCTCGAGCATCTCGGTACGGGGCTCGAGGGAGTCGAAGGACGGCGGCTTGCGGTGGATCGACCAGTGGTCGAAGTCCTCGCCGTAGCCGGGCTCGTCGAGGCAGTTGCCGAGGGCGTTGAACACGTGGCCCTTGACGCCGTCGCCAACGGGCACCGAGATCGAGCGCCCGGTGTCGGTGACCTCGACGCCACGGACCAGTCCGTCAGTCGGCTGCATCGAGATGGTGCGCACCAGGCTGTCGCCCAGATGCTGCGCGACCTCGAGGGTCAGCGTCTTGGCCATCTCCTTGTAGGTGATGTCGGCGTGCAACGCGTTGAACAGTTCCGGCACGGAACCCCGCGGGAACTCGACGTCGACGACCGGGCCGGTGATGCGGACCACGCGACCTGCGGTCTTGGTGTCTTCTGCGGTGGCAGTCATTTTCTTCTTCGCTTCCTGACGGGGCGTGGTTCTAAGAATTATCTGGAGTCGGCGAGCGCATTGGCGCCACCGACGATCTCGCTGATTTCCTGGGTGATCTGGGCCTGGCGTTCGCGGTTGGATTCCAACGTCAGAGCCTTGATCAGATCGTCGGCGTTGTCGCTCGCCGACTTCATCGCCCTGCGGCGCGAAGCGGATTCGGACGCCGCGGCCTCGAGCAGTGCTGAGTAGACGCGGGTTGCCACGTAGCGGGGCAGGAGTGCGTCGAACAGCGTTTCGGCGCTGGGCTCGAACGAGAACAGCGTTCGCGGACCCTCGTCGGGAGCGTCCTCGACGTACTCGACGACCATGGGTGCGATCCGGCGTGCCTCCGCCGACTGCGACAGCATCGACTTGAATTCGGTGAAGACGATGTGCAATTCGTCCACGCCGAGGATGCCGTCTTCGCCGGCGTCGTCACCCTCGTCGTCGGCCCCGGACATGAAGGCCGAGACGAGCACCTCGGCGATCTCCCTGGCCTGCTCGTAGGTGGGACGCTCCGAGAAGCCGCTCCACGACTCGACGATGTCGCGACCCCGGAAGTTGTAGTACCCGAGTGCCTTCCGACCGACCGTGTAAACGACGGGTTCCTTGCCCTCTTCCCGCAGCAGCGAGAACAGTTCCTCGGAACGCCGCAACACGTTGGCGTTGTAGGCGCCGCACAACCCGCGGTCGGACGACACGACCAGAACGCCTGCGCGCTTGGGTGATTCACGCTCGACGAGCAACGGGTGGTCCAGCGCGCTGGCTCCCGCGAGTTCGGTGAGCATGTTGGTGATCTCGCCGGCGTAGGGCCGAGCCGCTTCGACTCGGGCCTGCGCCTTGGCGATCCGCGACGTGGCGATCAGTTCCTGGGCCTTGGTGATCTTCTTGATCGACCCGGCGGAACGGATGCGTCCGCGTAGCTCCCGCAGTGTGGCTGCCATCTAGCTCTTCCAGACCTCTCCGGTCCTAGTTCTTCTTCGGAGCGGGCTTGCGAACCTTGACCGATTCCTTCTCGACGTCATCGGGGTCCATGGCCTCGGTCTCGGACTCGTTGACCACGACCGAGCTGCCGTCGGTGGCCGAGAAGCCCTGCTTGAACTCGTTGACGATCTTCTCCAGCGCTTCCTGCGCGTCCTCGGGGAACTTCTTGGTCTCCCGGATCTGCTTCAGGGCGTCGTCGTGCGAGCCGCGCATGTGCTCGAGGAACTCAGTCTCGAAGCGCTGAACGTCCTCCACCGGGACCGAATCCAGGTGCCCCTTGGTGCCGAGGAAGATCGCGACGACCTGCTCCTCGACCGGGAGCGGGCTGTACTGCGGCTGCTTGAGCAGCTCGACGAGGCGGGCGCCGCGCTCGAGCTGAGCCTTCGACGTGGGGTCGAGGTCCGAGGCGAAGGCCGCGAACGACTCCAGCTCGCGGTACTGCGACAGGTCGAGGCGCAACGAGCCCGCGACCTCCTTCATCGCCTTGATCTGCGCCGCGCCACCCACGCGCGACACCGAGACACCGACGTTGATGGCCGGTCGCACGCCCTGGTTGAACAGGTCGGACTCCAGGAAGCACTGGCCGTCGGTGATCGAGATGACGTTGGTGGGGATGAACGCCGAGATGTCGTTGGCCTTGGTCTCGATCACCGGCAGGCCGGTCATCGATCCGCCACCCAGCTCATCCGACAGCTTCGCGCAGCGCTCGAGCAGACGCGAGTGCAGGTAGAAGACGTCGCCGGGGAAGGCCTCGCGGCCCGGCGGGCGACGCAGCAGCAGCGAGATCGCACGGTAGGCGTCGGCCTGCTTGGTGAGGTCGTCGAACACGATCAGGACGTGCTTGCCGTCGTACATCCACTCCTGGCCGATGGCCGAACCGGTGTACGGCGCAAGCCACTTGAAGCCGGCGGGGTCCGACGCCGGGGCCGCCACGATGGTGGTGTACTCCATCGCGCCACCCTCTTCGAGCGCCCGCTTGACGCTGGCGATCGTGGTGCCCTTCTGGCCGATCGCGACGTACACGCAGCGCACCTGCTGCTTGGGATCGCCGGACTCCCAGTTCTCGCGCTGGTTGAGGATCGTGTCGACGCAGACCGCGGTCTTGCCGGTCTTGCGGTCGCCGATGATCAGCTGGCGCTGACCACGGCCGATCGGGGTCTGCGAGTCGATGGCCTTGATGCCGGTCTGCAGCGGCTCTTCGACGCCCTGGCGCTGCACCACCGACGGTGCCTGCAGCTCGAGCGCGCGACGCTTGTCCGACGCGATGTCGCCCTGTCCGTCGAGCGGCTGACCCAGCGGGTTGACCACGCGACCGAGGAAGGCGTCGCCGACGGGAACCGACAGGACCTCGCCGGTCCGCTTGACCTGCTGGCCCTGTTCGATCTTCTCGAAGTCGCCCAGGATCACGGCGCCGACGCTGTGCTCGTCGAGGTTCAGCGCCACGCCGAGGACACCACCGGGGAACTCGAGGAGTTCCTGGGTCATGACCGAGGGCAGGCCTTCGACGTGGGCGATGCCGTCACCGGCGTCGATCACGGTGCCGATCTCTTCACGCTCGGTGTCGGCGGCGAACGAGGATACGTAGTCCTCGATGGCGCCTTCGATGTCAGAAGCGGAGATTGTCAACTCTGCCATGTTCTCGTCTTCCTACCTTTGTCTTTGATGAAGCGTCTGAGTCGGTGCCATCGGTTCGTCGCGCATGCGCTCGTCAGTCCGGTAGCTGGGTCTGTGCGGCGGCCAACCGGGATGCGATCGACCCGTCGATGACCTCGTCGCCGACGGCGATCGACAGACCACCGAGCACGTCGGGGTCGACGGTCAGCTGAATGGCGACCGGGTGCCCGTAGATGCGGGAGAGCACCTCGGTGAGCCGGGTGCGCTGGGCATCCGACAGTTCGGCCGCGGCGACGACCTGCGCGACCACTTCGCCGCGACGGGCGACTGCCAGCTCCGCCAGGTCGGTGACCGCCTCGTCGGCGCGCTCGCCGCGCAGCAGGCCGACGGTCTGCTTGAGCAGCGCTGCGGCCGTGGCGTTCACGTCCGAGCCACCGGTGAGCACCTTGTCCAGCAACTGGATTCGGCTGTCGACCGGAGCCGTGTAGTCGCTCAGGATGCTCGACAGCCGCGGCTCGGAGTCCAGGACCCGGCCGAAGCGGAAGAGTTGATCCTCGACCTCGTCGACCTCGCCTGCTGCCTCTGCCCGCTTGAGTAGCGCCAGCCGAGCGGTGTGCTCGATGCCGTCGACCAGATCGTCTTCGGCGGACCACCGCTGTGACACGGCGGTGCGCACCAGGCTCAGGGTCGGGTCGCCGACCTTGCCCGAGAGCAGCCGCTCGGCCAGCCGCACCTTGGCGGACTCGTCGTCCGTCGGCTCGGCGAAGTGCTTCTTGAGCGTGGGTTCGCCGACCATCAGCCTTGCGACCGAAGCCAATTCGTCGGCCAGGGTGGTGAGGCCATCTGCGTCGAGGCCACCGGCCACGCCGTCGAACTCGTTGCTCAGGGCAGCGAAGGCGTCCCGGCTGGCGGAGCGCAAGCGCGCCGATGCACCGGTCTCGATCGTTGCGCTCGACGGTGCCATCTCGTCGAGTTCGTCGAGGAAGCGGTCGACGGTGGCGGCTTGCGCCTCCGGGTCGGCCACGTGCGACCGAACCAGGTCGCTCGCCTTCTGCACGGCCTCGTCACCGAGACCTGCGCGCAGCTGGCGAATGAGCTGCTGGCGCATGAACTGCACCTGCTGTGCGCCCTGGGCCTTGATCCGCTCGGCCTCGGCACCGGCCTGCTCGGTCAGCTGAGCCGCGATGCGCTCCGAGTCGTGCTTGGCCTCTTCGGTCACCTTGGCCGACTGAGCCTTGGCGTCCTCGAGGGCCTTGGCGTGCATCGCGTCGGCGTCGGCCAGCTTGCGGCTGGCCTCTTCGCTCTCGGCGAGCGCAGCGCGAACGGCCTCCTGCTGCTTGCGCATCATGTCGCGGACCAGCGGCACCACCCACTTGTAGATGATGAACGCGATGGCCGCGAAGCCAATCAGCTGTCCGATGAAGATCGACATCTAGCGGCTCCCGCTCGTGTTCACGTCCGGCTTGACGTCGATGCCGAGGATCCGGCTGGCCAACTTGGCGGACAGGCCGTCGACCGACGACTCGAGTTCGGACTGTGCGGCCGAACCCTGTTGGGACAACTGCTCGTCTGCGGCACGGACGGTGTCCGCGACCTCGCTGCTGGCCTCGGCGCGCTTCTCGTCGACCACGCGTCGGCCTTCGTTGCGGGCCTCGTCGCGAATCGCCGAGGCCTCGCCCCGAGCGCCGGCCATCGTCTTCTCGTAGTCGGCCTGTGCGGCAGCCACCTGCTCTGCCGACTTGCGGTTGTCGGCCGCGGTCTTGGCCAGCATGGCCTCACGTTCGGCGAGGACCTTGCTGACCGGCGGCACGACCCACTTCGAGATCACGCCGAGCACGATCAAGAAGATGAGAAGGACGGCGAAGAAGGTGCCATTGGGGATCAGGAAGTTGCTGGTCCCCCCGCCGCCTTCTTCCGCGGCGAGAATCGTTGCGGTCAGTTCACCCATGCCGACGGACTACTGCAGACCCGGCGTGGCGAAGACGAACAGCGCCATGAACGCCAGGTTGATGAAGTACGCGGCCTCGACCAGACCGACGGTGATGAAGAACGGCGTGAACAGCCGGCCCTGGGCCTCGGGCTGCCGGGCGATGCCGGAGATCAGTGCGTTACCGGCGATGCCGTCACCGATACCGGCGCCGATGGCACCGCCACCCATGATCAGGCCGCCACCGATCAGCGCGCCAGCCGTGATGATGGCGTTGGGATCCATTCCTTATTCCTCCTTGATAGCTGATGGCCGCGCCATCAGAGTTCGGGTCGTTCGATCGTCGTTCGGTCGGTGTGGTCAGTGCTCGTCGTGATCGAGTTCCATCGACTGGCTGAAGTACAGGATCGTCAGCAGCGCGAAGATGAAGGCCTGGATCAGGCCGACGAAGAGGTCGAACGTCTTCCAGATCGCGTTGGGTGCCCACTGGATGTACCAGGGGAACATCGCGATCAGGGCGACCAGGATGCCGCCGGCGAAGATGTTGCCGAAGAGTCGAAGGGCGAGCGAGATCGGCTTGGCCAATTCCTCGACGATGTTGATCGGGGCGAGGAACGCGACGTGGCCCTTGACCACCTTGATCGGGTGGCCGATGATGCCGCGGCGCCACACGCCTGCGGCGTGGTAGCAGATGAACACGAACAGTGCGAGCGCGAGCACGAAGTTGATGTCCGACGCGGGCGCCTTGTACAGCTCGGCCGCTGCGCCGTCCGCCCCGCCGTACTGCAGCGGGAACACCGCGAGCCAGTTCGACACGAGGATGAAGACGAAGATCGTCACGGCGAGCGGCAGCACGAACGGCGCTACCTTCATGCCAATCGAGCCTTCGATCTGCTGGCGCATCTGGATGGTCAGCGCCTCCCAGAAGAGCTGCACGCCACCGGGAACGCCGGTCGAGGTGACCTTGGACTTCAGGAAGAAGGCCAGCCCGATGACGACCAGCGCGCTGATCGCCGTCGCGATGATCGTGTCGCCGTTGAACGTCATGCCGAACAGTTCGAACACCAGGATGTGGTGCCCGACGTGGATGGCGGCGCCACCCTCTTCGGCGGCGAGAACGGTTTGGTTCATCAACTCAGTCATCAATCCTTCGATTCCGTGTCGACCACGTTGAGCCCCTCGCCGCGAATCTTCCTGAGCACCGGAATGCTGGTGCTCATCACCAGCAGTGCCTGGAAGATCGCCAGACCGAAGAGCACCGCGATCCCGCCGTGTGCCTTGAAGACGAATGCGACAGTCAGTGCGACCGCGGTGATCACCAGCAGTCGGGTCGCCGAGTTGACGGCCATCTTCTTCTTGAGTGGGTGATCCTCGGCGGTGATGGCCTCGACCGCGCGACGCACCAGCATCGCGTTGAGCAAACCGAGGCCCAGACCCACGCCGAAGAAGACGCCGAAGAGGAAGTTGCCGGTGAATGCCGACGCTGCGATGGCGACCGCGGTGAGTGCCACGCAGACCACGAGCAGACGGAGAGGCCGGAAGGCCACTGCCGGGAACACCAATGGCGCGTCCTGCGCTGGCGTCGTCACTGCGTCACCCCCATCCCGCTTTCACGAGAGACCATTCCCCTTTGAATAGTGATGCTCCGGTGCCGTGCCCGACGAGCGTATCGGAGGGCATGCGGCGCGCTGGAATCACCCAAGGGGTAGCTCCCTTTGTCGGTCGTAAGTCGGCGCCGATCGGTGTTTCTGACCGATGGGCCGGGCCGGCAACCCGCGAGGTCTTTCGGGTTCTGGCAGTAACGTACCACAAGGTAGAGACCCGAAACACAGGCCTACTACTAAACGTCGTACAGCGGTCCACGCGGAGCCTCGCGGAGCTAGTCTGCGAAGTCGCTGGGAGCTTCTCCCCCACGTTTGAGCAGCGGGACGAGCGTCGCCACGATGGCTACGACGATCGCCGCGAGCATCACCGCGCCGGTGTACCGCGGGTCGAAGAAGATGGTGCTCGCGGCGCCCAGCGCGACGATCCCGACCCATAGGTAGATCAGCAGGACGACCCGGCGGTGGGAGTGACCGATCTGCAGCAGCCGGTGGTGCAGGTGCATCTTGTCGGGGCTGAACGGGCTGCGGCCGGCGCGCGTGCGGCGGACGATCGCCAGCAACATGTCGAGCGCAGGGACGAACATGACGGCCACGACGAGCAGGAACGGCGAGAGCAGCGCGAAGACGTCACGCGCGCCGTAGGCGTTCTGTGAGATGGGCCCCGCCGCGGTGGTCGACGCGGCCGCCAGCATCAGACCGATCAGCATCGAGCCGGAGTCGCCCATGAAGATCCGGGCGCGATGAAAGTTGTGCGGCAGGAATCCGAGACACGCGCCGGCGAGGACGACGGAGATGACCGCGGGCGGGTAGAACAACACGTCGCCGCCATGGTCGCGCAGCAGTCCGATCGAGAAGATGCAGATTGCTGCCGCGGTGATGAGGCCGAGTCCCGCCGCGAGCCCGTCGAGGCCGTCGACGAAGTTCATCGCATTGACGATCGAGACCGTGAGCGCCAGCGTGAGCAGGATCGACGTCACCTGATCCAGGACGATGGTGCCGACGCCGCCGATCGGGATGTAGAGCACGCTCCAGGCCACGCCCATCGTGACGAGCACGCTCGCCGCGGTGATCTGGCCGGCGAACTTGGTCAGCGCGTCGAGACCCCACCGGTCGTCGATGACTCCGATGGCCATGATGAGCCCGCCCGCGACGACGACGGCGGGCATCCCCGACGAGTAGACGAAACCCCGTGTCAGGGCGGGCAGTTGCGATGCCAGCAGCACGGCGACGACGACCCCGATGTACATCGCGAGCCCGCCCATGCGCGGTGTCGGCTGCAGGTGGACGTCGCGTTCCCTCGGGTAGGCGACCGCACCCCACCGGGTGGCGAGCGCGCGGACCCAGCCGGTCGCGAAGTAGGTGATGATGGCCGCGGTCAGCCCGACGAGCGCCAGTTCCCGCAGCGGTACGCCCGCGCCACGGTCTGACAACGCGAGCAGGCCCTCCACGGGACTGAACCGTACTCGACCTCGCTGAGAGCGACGAACCCGTCGGGTTCGCTCAGTCCGGCGCGTCGGTGAGCGACTCGGCCTCGATGCCGAGCACCCCTGCGATGGCATCCGCGGTGATCGGACCCTGCCGCAGTATGCGCGGACGCGCACCGGTGAGGTCGACGATCGTCGAGGCGGCCTGCCGGGCGGACGTCCCCGCCTCGAGGTAGACCTCCACCAGATCGCCGAGCTGTTCCTGCGCCTCGGCGGCGGTGACGGCGGCGGGTTGCCCCGAGATGTTGGCGCTCGAGACCGCCATCGGCCCCACCTCGCGCAGCAACTCGATCGCCACCGGGTGCAGCGGCATCCGCAGCATCACGGTGCCGTCGGCGTCGCCGAGATCCCAGTGCAGCGACGGTGCCTGCCGCACGACCAGACTCAGTGCGCCCGGCCAGAACGCGCGAATGAGTTCGCGCGCCGCGCCTGGCACCGAATAGACCAGGCCGTCGATGGTGTGCCAGGAGCCGACCAGGACGGGAACGGGCATGTCGCGGCCCCGGCCCTTGGCGGCGAGCAGCGCAGAGACCGCCGATCCGTTGAAGGCGTCGGCGCCGATGCCGTAGACGGTGTCGGTCGGCAGCACGACGAGGCGGCCGCCTCGCAGCGCGCTGACCGCCGACGCGATGCCGGTCGCGCGGGTGTCGGGGTCGGAGCAGTCGAACGTCGTCATGTCGGGTCCTAGCTTCTCACCCGGCCAGCGTCGCGGTGACGAAGCGTGGCCGTCCGGCCAGATCGCGCCGGGGCGTGACGTCAGTGAAGGCCCCGCTGCGGTCGAACACCGCGGCAGTCGCGGCGGAGGTCGTGTCGTCGTGTTCGACGCCCACCCGTCCGCCGCGGCGCAGCAGTCGCACGGCGTGCGCCACGATCGGCTCGATGACGGCCATGCCGTCGGGACCGCCGAACAGCGCGTGGTGCGGGTCGTGGTCGGCGACCTCGGACTCGAGCTCCGCCCCATCGGGGATGTAGGGCGGGTTGGCGACGATCAGGTCGACCGCGCCGTCGCGGCCGGCGAGCAAACCGTCGGCGGTGACGTCGGCCGCGACGAGTTCGACCCCGGTGTCGGCGACGTTGCGGCGCGCGTAGGCGAGTGCCTCGGGCGAGTCGTCGACGGCGATGACGGTGGCGCTCGGCAGCGCCCGCGCCAGCGCGACGGCGAGTGCGCCGGAACCGGTGCAGAGGTCGACGATCACGGGGCTTTCCGGCAGCGGTTGCGCCAGTGCCCATTCGAGCAGTGACTCGGTCTCCGGTCGCGGCACGAACACCCCGGGTCCGACGCCGAGCGTGACGGGTCCGAACGCCGCGGAACCGACGAGGTGCTGCAGCGGGATGCGCCGCGCCCTCGCGTCCACCAGTTCCCGGAACCTCGGGTGGAAGTCGTCGGCGGGTTCGACCAGGAAGAGCCGCCCGCGATCGACGTCGGCGACGTGGGCCGCGAGCTGTTCGGCGTCGGCTCTGGCGCTGCCCACTCCGGCCGCCGCGAGCACGTCCGCGGCCTCGGCGACGGCGTGCCGCATCGAACTCACGCTTCCTGCAACCGCGCCTGTTTGTCGGCGGCGGCCAACGCGTCGAAGAGCGGGTCCAGGTCGCCGTCGAGCACCTGGTCGAGGTTGTGGGCCTTGAAGTTGATCCGGTGGTCGGCGATGCGGTTCTCCGGGTAGTTGTACGTCCGGATGCGCTCGCTGCGGTCGACCGTGCGGATCTGGCTGGCGCGGTCCGCCGACGCGTCGGCCGACGCCTGCTCCTCGGCGAGCGCCTGCAGCCGCGCGGCCAGCACCAGCATCGCGCGCGCCTTGTTCTGCAGCTGCGATCGTTCGTTCTGGCACGTCACCACAATGCCGGTCGGCAGATGGGTGATGCGGACCGCGGAGTCGGTGGTGTTGACGCCCTGACCGCCCTTGCCGGACGACCGGTACACGTCGATTCGCAGATCCGACTCGTCGATCTGCACCTGCTCGACCTCATCGGGTTCGGGGTAGACGAGTACGCCGGCGGCCGAGGTGTGCACGCGGCCCTGGGATTCGGTGACGGGGACGCGCTGGACGCGGTGCACGCCGCCTTCGAACTTCAATCGCGCCCACACGCCGTCGGCCGAATCGCCCTTGCTGGCGATGGTGAGCGTGGCGTCCTTGTAGCCGCCGAGGTCCGAGGTGGTCTCGTCGAGCACGGTGACCGTCCATCCGTGCCGCTCGGCGTAGCGGATGTACATCCGGGCGAGATCGGCGGCGAACAGTGCCGATTCCTCGCCGCCCTCGCCCGACTTGACCTCGAGCACGACGTCGTCGGCGTCGTGGGGATCACGTGGGGCGAGCAGGTCGGTGAGGTGGCGGTCGAGTTCGGCGACGCGCGCCTCGAGTTCGAGCACCTCGGCGGCGAACGAGTCGTCGTCGGCGGCGAATTCACGCGCCGTGTCGAGGTCACCGCGGGCGGTCTCGAGCTTGCGGTAGGTCGACGCGATCGGTGCGAGTTGCGCGAAGCGTCGCCCAACCCGCCTGGCCGCGCCTGCGTCGGCGTGCAATGCGGGGTCGGAGAGCTGCCGTTCGAGGTCGGCGTGCTCGGCCAGCAGCGCCTCGATCTTGGGAGCGTTCTCGCTCACGGGTGCCTCCTTCCTAACCGTCCATCACAACGAGAACGGCGCCCGTACCCGTCGCGGATGCGACGGATCGGGCGCCGTTGACGTAGCTAGTTGTCGGCGCTTGCGGTCTCGCCAGCGGCATCGCTGCCGGCCTTGCGCTTGCCGTAGCGCTTCTCGAAGCGCGCCACGCGGCCACCGCTGTCGAGGATCTTCTGCTTGCCCGTGTAGAACGGGTGGCACTGCGAGCAGACCTCGACCGTGATCTGGCCGTTGTCCTTGGTGCTGCGCGTGTGGAAGGTGTTGCCACAGCCGCAGACCACGGTGGTCTCGTTGTACGTGGGGTGAATACCCGATTTCATCTCAAGTCCTCTTCAGTCGTTGGCCGCCGGGTCGCCTGCTCCCTGACCTGGGAGACGTCAGACGTGAACCGGAACCGAGGTCGACGGCCCATTATGCCAGGTCAGCCGCCAGTGTCATAAACGCCCGCGGACCGGCCGCTATTCCTGCACCGCGAGGCCCTCTAGAACGTGAAACGCCGTGCCGTCGCGCTTCCACAGCACCCTGCCCGTGGCATCGGTGCCGAGTGCGACGAGTTCGCGCTTGAGGATCTTGTTGGTGGCCGTGCTGGGTAGGTCCTCGGCCAGCCACACGAAGCGGGGCCACGCCTTGGGCGACAGATCGCGCTGAGCGGCGAGGAACTCGGCGAATTCGTGCGGCGACAGCGTTGCATCGTCGCGCAGCACGACCGCGGCCATCACCTGGTCCCCCACGTACTCGTCGGGCACCGGGTAGACCGCGACCCGGCTGATCACGGCCAGTCGCAACAGGATTCGCTCGATGGGCGCCGTGGTCAGGTTCTCCCCGTCGACGCGCATCCAGTCGGCGGTGCGGCCGGCGAGGTAGATCCAGCCGTCGGCGTCCCGGTAGGCGAGGTCGCCCGACCAGTACATGCCGTGCCGCATCCGCTGGTCGGTGGCGCCCTGGTCGTTGTAGTAGCCGCGGAACAGGCCGCTGCCCTGAGTGTTGACCAACTCGCCCGTCGCCGCGTCGGCGTTGAGCAGTGCGCCGGTCTCGTCGAACCTCGCCACCTCGCACTCCCGAACGGTTTCCGGGTCGTAGATCGCGACGCCCGGGAAGCCCTTGCCGATCGAACCGGTCGGGCAGTCCTCGGGTCGGGTGATGATGACGGCCGTCTCGGTCGATCCGAAACCGTCCCACACCGTGCACCCGAAGCGTCGGCCGAATTCCTCGATGTCGCGGTCGGCTGCCTCGTTGCCGAACGCGATGCGCAGCGGGTTGTCGACGTCGTCGGACTGCTCGGCGGTGGCCAGGATGTAGGCCAGCGGCTTGCCAACGTAGTTCATGTAGGTGGCGCCGTAACGACGTACGTCGGGCAGGAAGCGCGACGCCGAAAAGGTGGCGGGTGCCATCGCGGCACCGGCACCCAGCGCGACGCTCCATCCGGCATAGACCGCGTTGGAGTGGAACAGCGGCATGGCGAGGTAGCAGACGTCGGACGCGTCGAGCCCGTACCGCTCGACCAGCGCGGTGCCGGCGAACAGCACCATCGCGTGCGGTACCTCGACCGCCTTGGGCTCGCCGCTGGTGCCGGAGGTGAAGATCATCATGAAGGTGTCGTCCGCGGCGACCTCGCGGTGCGGCACCAACTCCGGCGCGTGCGCCACCCGGTCCGCCCACTCGTCGGTGGACACGTCGATCACCGTGACGCCGGGGAGTTCGAGACCGTCGAGCAGGTGGCGATGGTTCGCGTCGGTCAGCAGGATCTGGACGTCCACCCTGGCCACGTCGCGGGCCAGCGCGTCACCGCGCCGGGTGGTGTTGACGCCGCACAGCACGTAGCCGCCGAGTGCGGCGGCGGCCAGCGCGGTGAGCATGTCCGGCGTGTTGCCCAGCAGGGCCCCGACGTGCAGCGGCCTGCCGGGTGCGGCCATGGCCACCAGCGACGCGGCCTGCGCCGAGGCCTCGGCCACGTGTTCCCGCCACGTCCAGGTCCGGTCGCCGTACTTGATGGCCGTGGCGTCGGCGTCGGCCCGCTCGCGGAGCAACTGCTGAAGCGTGTCGGTCATCGTTGGCCACCTCGCTGCTAGTGAACAGATCTGCGAATGTGTCTACCATCCCCGGGCCGCCACACGGTAGCGTCTGGCCATTGGCAGAATGCATCGAATCGATCTCCAGCGCGGCGAAATGGGCCCGCCAAGCACGTGCCGACGAAGGGCTAGCCGTTGACCAGCACCCCGGCCCTCTCGGGGGCCCACGCCGCAACCGTGCGGGATCGCCTGATCGACGCCGCCGAGGTGTGCCTGCGCGCCAAGGGCATCCGATCGACGACGGTGTCCGAGGTTGCCGAGGTGGCCGGAGTGTCACGGGGCTGGCTGTACCGCCACTTCCCCGACAAGGTGACGCTGCTGGGCGCGGCCATCGTGCGGCTCAACGACGCCTACTGGTCCGAGTCGCACGCCCTGCTCGCCGAAATCGACGGCCTCGACCGGCAGATCGCTGCGGGCATCACCCATGGCAGGTCCGCGTACGACGACCCTGGCGCGCTGCTGATGAAGTTGCGGGTCGAGGAGCCAGAGGAGTTCGCGGCCTGCGCCGGCGCCGGGGTGCACGGCCTCGTCCCCGACCTCGCGGCGTTCTGGAAGCGCTACCTCGTGGCGGCGCGCGACGCCGGTGAGGTGCACGCCGCAGTGCGGGTCGACGAGGCGTCGGAATGGCTCGCCCGGGCCATCCTGTCCCTGACCACCGTGCCCGGCGAGCACTTCGACGTCGGTGACCCGGCTGCCGTGTTGGCGCACGTCAGGCGGTACGTCATGCCGGGCCTGCGGTCGGATCCGGACGCCTAGCCGTCGTCGGCGAAGCGGAACTCGCCCCGGGTGATCCGGTCGAGCATGTCCGCGGTCCACGTCGCATGCGACTGGAACGCGCCACGCCAGAGGTCGAGCAGGTGGGCCGCGTGCGGCGGCTCCCCCGCATCGGGCCACTGCGACTTCATCGAATCGAGTTCGACGTCGATCGTCCGCGTCGTGGCCAGCTGCACGGTGAGCAGGTCGACGACGCGGGCCCGCGGTAGGCACCGCATGAACGCGAACCCGGCCCCGAAGTCCTCGACGTCGGGACTCTGCAATGCCTGTTCGAGCAGCTCGAGGAACGCGCGCTCGCCCGCCGCGGTGATCCGGTAGGCCACCCGGGCGGGACCGCGCGGACTGTCCTGCGGCGCCGAACCGGCCAGCAGCCCTTCGCGATCCAGCTGCTTGATCGCGTGATAGATCGACGGCGGCTTCACCCTGGTCCAGGTGTCGACCCGCCACGACATCAGCTCGCGGTGCACCGCGTAGCCGTGGGCCGACCCGTGGCGGCGGACGACACCGAGGACGAGCAGGCGGACCGTCGACATCAGTGCGCCATCCACTCGTCGATCTGCTCGAGCGCGGTGAGTTCGGTGACGATCTGGGCCCGTTCCCCGTCGCTCAGGTGCATGTCGGACAGCTCCCGGCGCACGCGGTCGGCCGTCGCCGCGTCGCCCAGCGCCACGGCCAGTTCGGCGCGATCGGCAAGCGCCCGGGCCACGTCGATCCGAGAGCCGTTGGCGCCGTGCCGGTTCAGCGCGGCATCGAGCGCCCTGGCTGCAAGCACGTCGTCGTTCTTGAAGTCACGGAAGATGCGGACGTTGTCGTGCGCCTTGGCCAGACCCGTCAGTTCGGTCGAGCCGCCGTACTCGACGTCGGGCTCGTTGCGGTCGACGAAGAGCACGACGTTGCCGGACGGGTCGAACACGCAGAACCGGCTCTGCCCCAACCGCAGCCGGGCGAGACGCGGGCGTCCCGTCGCGAGGACGCGTCCGTGGCGGGCCCGCAGACCCGCGGCGAACTGCCGATGAAAGGGCACGACGTCGTCGACGACGACCAGGCACCCGCCGGTCAGCTCGTCGGCCGGATCGACGCCGGGCGGTGGCTGCTTGAAGTGCAACTCCACGTCGGCGAGGGTCAATGCCAGGTAGAGGTAGGGCCGCTCCTGCCGATGGGTGACCGTGAAGCCGAGCGCGGCGTAGAAGTCCACGGTCCGGTCGACGTCGAGGCACGGCAGCAGCGGGATGGTGGTGGTCGGCATGGCACCACGGTACTCAACGTTGAGTAGTGAGGGTATCTACTCGGGAAACGACGCGGCCCCGCACGCCGGAGCGTGCGGGGCCGTGTCGTGTCAGGCGACTCGTCAGTCGTTGTCCATGTTCCCCGGCGTGGTCTTGGAGACCTGCACCAGGAACTCGTAGTTGGTCTTCGTCTTGCGCAGCTGGCTCATCAGCAGGTCGATGGCCTGGTGGCTGTCGAGACCCGAGAGAACGCGGCGCAGCTTGTGCACGACGCCGAACTCGTCGGTGGACAGCAGCAACTCGTCCTTGCGGGTGCCCGACGGGTTCACGTCGACCGCCGGGAAGACCCGACGCTCGGCGATCTTGCGGTCGAGCTTCAGCTCGGCGTTGCCGGTGCCCTTGAACTCCTCGAAGATCACGGTGTCACCGGTCGAGCCGGTCTCGACCATCGCCGTTGCGATGATGGTCAGCGACCCACCGAACTCGATGTTGCGCGCCGCGCCGAGGAACCGCTTCGGCGGGTACAGCGCGGTCGAGTCGACGCCACCGGACAGGATGCGGCCCGATGCCGGCGACGCGTTGTTGTACGCGCGGCCGAGACGGGTGATCGAGTCCAGCAGGACCACGACGTCCTTGCCCTGCTCGACGAGCCGCTTGGCCCGCTCGATCGCGAGTTCCGCGGCCTGGGTGTGGTCTGACGGCGGCCGGTCGAACGTCGAGGCGATGACCTCGCCCACGACCGAGCGCTGCATGTCGGTGACCTCTTCTGGGCGCTCGTCGACGAGCACGACCATCAGGTGGCATTCCGGGTTGTTCTTCGTGATCGCGTTCGCGATGTCCTGCATGATCGTCGTCTTACCGGCCTTGGGCGGCGACACGATCAGGGCACGCTGGCCCTTGCCGATCGGCATGATCAGGTCGATGACGCGGGTCGTCAGACGATCGGGCGTGGTCTCGAGGCGCAGCCGCTGGTTCGGGTAGAGCGGCGTCAGCTTCTGGAACTCCGGCCGGTTCCTCGCGTTCTCCACCGGGCCACCGTTGACGGTGTCCAGACGGACCAGCGGGTTGAACTTCTGGCGCGGGTTCTGGCTGCTGTTGCCGGTGTTCTCGCCCTCGCGGGGCACCCGGACGGCGCCGGTGACGGCGTCACCGCGACGCAGGCCGTTCTTGCGGACCATGTTCATCGACACGTAGACGTCGTTGGGTCCGGCCAGGTATCCCGAGGTGCGGACGAACGCGTAGTTGTCGAGCACGTCGAGGATGCCTGCGACCGGCTGGACGACGTCGTCCTCGCGGAGTTCGGTATCGCGGTCGTTGCCGCCACCCTCGCCGCCGCCACCGCGCTCGCGGCGCTTGCGGTCACGGAACCGGCGTCCGCGACGACCTCCGCGGCCGTCGCCATCGTCGTCGTCATCGTCGTTCGCGCGGTTGCGGTTGTTGCCGCCGTCGTTCGACGCGTTGTTCTTGTTCTGGTCGTTCCGGTTCTGATCGCCCCGGTTGTTCTGATCGCCCCGGTTCTGGTCGCCCCGGTTCTGATTCTGGTTGTTCTGGTTCCGGTTGTTCTGGTTCCGGTTGTCGTTTCCGCGGCGGCGACGTGAATCGTCGGCGTCATCGGCGTCCGGGCTCGCCTGCTCGGCGTCGCTGCCCTTCGAGCCCGAGTTCTCGGTCTTCTCCGGCGCCTTGTCGGCAGTCTTCTCGGTCTTCGCGGACCGGTCTGCCCTGTCGTTCTCGACGGCCGGGGCGTCATCGACGGCCTGGTCGGTCTTCGCCTTCTGCTCGGCGGCGGGGGCTGCGGCGTCATCGGACTCGGCTGCCCGCTCCGGGGCACCGGTCCTGCGCGACGAGCTGCGGCGCTCGCGCTTCGCCGGCGCGGCCTGTGCGGGTGCGTCGGCGGCGCCGTCTTGCGCCGTCTCCGAAGCAGTTTGGGCATCGGGTTGCGCGGGGGCGGCCTGAGTGGCCTGCGGCGCCGACGCGGTGGTACCGCCGTTGGTCTCGCCGCGGTGCTCGCGGATCGCAGCCACCAGCTCGCTCTTGCGCATGCCGGACGAGCCCTTGACGCCAAGCTGATTGGCCAGCGCGCGGAGGTCGGGCAGCACCATCCCGGTAAGCGAGGCGCCGCGTCCACCGGACGAACGGCCACCGGACGTAGCGGAACCCGCGGGGTCGCCGGAGGCGACATCAGCGGTGGGCGCCGTCTCGGAGGGGGTTGAAGCCACGGTCTCGGGGGCGGCGACGTCGTCGCTGCTTCCACCAGCCGTGATGAGGTCCGTATCGGTCACGGATTTCCTTTCCTTCCCTCGCTGATGTGGATCACGCGAGGGTTCTGCATTCAGCCGAACCGCTGAATGTCGAGGTCCCACCGATGCCTGTCGCAACGGTGATCGCCTGGATTCGCCGCGATGCGGCTAGTCGTCAGTACAAGTGTTGAACACCAAGGGGAAGAATGGTCGTCCGAGGTTCGGCGCAGGCACAGACGCTGCGATTGCTGGACGATTGCGAGAATAACCCGCTTCGGAGTCGGAAGCAAGAATGCTGCCTGCTCCGCGTGTGGCCGAGTCGACTCAGCCGAGCCGACCGTCGTTGGAGACCGATGCGATCGGCGCCCAAGTGACGGGCCGTCCGACGGTCATCTCCTCCACGGCGAACCCATTGGCGGCGGCGAATTCGAGGGCTTCTGCCGGCAGTCGAGGCTCGGTAGTCAGCGCGATAACGGCTGGTCCGGCCCCTGAAAGCACCGCTGCAATATCGTAACGGCGCAGGATCGCGATGTATTCCGCCGACGCGGGCATCGCCGGCGCACGCTGCGGCTGATGCAGCCGATCCTCGGTCGCCTGCATCAACAGATCCGGGCGTTCGGTCAGCGCCACCACGAGCAGCGCGGCGCGGCTGAGATTGAACCGCGCGTCGACGTGGCTGACGCGGTCCGCCAGCAGTACGCGGGTCTCGGCCGTGGACGAGCGGATCTGCGGAATCCCGGGGAACAGGTGGATGTCGGGATGTAGCCGCAGCGGCGCGGCGCTGTACCTGGGCGAGGGGGCCTCACCCTCGGTCCACGACACGACCGCGCCACCGAGCACCGCTGCCGACGCGTTGTCTGGATGCCCCTCGAACTCCGACGACAGCTGGACGAGTTCGTCGCGACTCAACGTCGCCGAATCCGTCTGCGCGACAAGGCCGTTGACCGCCGCGAGCCCACCGACGACCGCTGCCGCGGAGGACCCGAGCCCGCGAGAGTGCGGGATCCGGTTGCGGCAGCGGACGATCAGGCCCGGCGCCGACACCCCGGCCGCCCGCAGCCCGTGCTCGATGGCGCGCACGACCAGGTGCGACGAGTCGAGCGGTACCTGGCCCTCGCCCTCCCCCATCACGTCGATGGTCAGGCCGGATTCGGTTGTTTCGACGTCGATTTCGTCATAGAGGTCCAGTGCGAGCCCGAGGCTGTCGAATCCAGGGCCCAGGTTCGCGCTCGACGCGGCAACCGAGGCGCGGGCGGCCAACCCGACGGGTAGGTGTTCCGGCACTCGCTAGGCCAGCCCGAGTTGGGCGACCACCGCGACGGGGTCGACGGGTAGCGGCGTCACGGGCGGCATGCCCTTCAGCGCCGTATCGGGGTCCTTGAGGCCGTTGCCGGTGACGGTGCAGACCACCGTCGACCCCTTGGCGACCCAGCCGTCCTCGACGGACTTCAGCAGACCGGCGATGCTCGCGGCCGACGCCGGCTCCACGAAGACACCCTCGGCACGGGCCACCAGGTGATAGGCCGCGAGGATCTCCTCGTCGGTGGCGGCCAGGAACCTGCCGCCCGACTCCTGCTGCGCCTCGACGGCTTGGGTCCAGGACGCGGGCGCCCCGATGCGAATGGCGGTCGCGATGGTCTCGGGGTTCTTGACCGGTGCACCGGAAACCAGCGGGGCGGCGCCTGCAGCCTGCGTGCCGAGCATCCGCGGCAGCCGGTCGCTCAATCCGTCGCGGTGGTACTCGGAGTAGCCCTTCCAGTACGCGGTGATGTTGCCCGCGTTGCCCACCGGCAGCGCATGCACGTCGGGTGCAGTACCGAGCGCGTCGACGATCTCGAACGCAGCGGTCTTCTGACCCTCGATGCGGTACGGGTTGACCGAGTTCACCAGCGCGATGGTCGGGAAGTCCGCGGTGATCTTGCGAACCATCTCGAGGCAGTCGTCGAAGTTCCCGTCGATCTGAATGATCTTGGCTCCGTGCATGACCGCCTGGGCGAGCTTGCCCATCGCGATCTTGCCCTGCGGGATGAGCACCGCGCACGTGATGCCCGCCTGCGCGGCATACGCCGCTGCCGATGCCGACGTGTTGCCGGTGGATGCGCAGAGCACGGCCTTCTGCCCGCGGGCCACCGAATCGGTGACGGCGACGGTCATGCCGCGATCCTTGAACGAGCCGGTCGGGTTGAGGCCCTCGACCTTGAGGTGCACGGTGCACCCGGTCAGCTCGCTGATCCGCTTGGCGTGGATCAGCGGCGTGCCGCCCTCGAGCAGCGTGACGGGCGCCCAGTCGTCACCGATCGGCAACCGGTCGCGGTAGGCCTCGATCAAGCCGGGCCACGGCTTGTGGACAGCGGTACGGGACGGGGTCATTCGGGGGTTCCTTCCAGGCGGAGCACGCTGTTGATGCTCTGCACCACGTCGAGGTCGGCCAGTGCGTCCACGGTCTCCGACAGCGCGGCGTCGGTGGCGCGGTGGGTGACGACGACGATCCGGGCGCCGCAGGGCTGACCGCCCTCGTCGACCATGCCCTCCTGCCGGACTTCGGCGATGCTCACCTCGCGCTTGCCGAACTCGGCTGCGACGGCGGACAACACGCCCGGGCGGTCGGCCACGTTCATCGACACGTAGTAACGGGTGGGGATGAAGCCGATCGGCGAGATGGGCAGTTGGGCGTACTTGGACTCGCGCGGACCGAGCCCGCCCTGCACCCGGTTGCGTGCGGCCATGACCACGTCTCCCATCACCGCCGACGCCGTGGGGGCGCCGCCCGCGCCCTGACCGTAGAACATCAGGCGGCCAGCCGCCTCGGCTTCGACGACGACGGCGTTGAACGCCCCGTTGACCGACGCGAGTGGATGGTCGAGTGGCACCAGCGCCGGGTAGACCCGGGCCGAGATGCGTTGCTGGCCCTCGTCATTGGTGAGTCGCTCGCAGATGGCGAGGAGTTTGATGTTGCAGCCGAGCGCCTTGGCGGACGCGAAGTCCTCGGCGCTGACCTTGGTGATGCCCTCGCGGTAGACGTCGTCCGCGGTGACCCGGGTGTGGAACGCGATGGACGCCAGGATCGCCGCCTTCGCTGCGGCGTCGTAACCCTCGACGTCGGCGGTGGGGTCGGCCTCGGCGTATCCCAGCGCGCTGGCGTCGGCCAGGGCGTCCTCGTAGGAGGCCCCCGTGTCGTTCATCGCCGACAGGATGTAGTTCGTGGTGCCGTTGACGATGCCGGCCACGCGGAGCACCGAGTCACCGGCGAGCGACTGGGTGAGGGGGCGGATCACGGGGATCGCGCCTGCCACCGCGGCCTCGAAGTACAGGTCCACCTTGGCGTTCTCGGCGGCTTGGGCCAGCTCGCCGGTGGACTGCGCCATCAGCGCCTTGTTGGCGGTGACGACGGACTTGCCGTGTTCGAGTGCGGTGAGGATGGCCTTGCGCGCCGGCTCCACCGGACCCATCAGTTCCACCACGATGTCGACGTCCTCGCGGGCGGCAAGCGCCTCGACGTCGGTGGTGAGCAGATCGATCGGCACGCCGCGGTCGTCGGCGACACGGCGCACGCCGATCCCGCGCAGTTCCAGCGGCGCACCGATGCGCGCGGCGAGGTCGGCGGCGCTGGCCTCGATGATGCGCACCACCTCGCTGCCGACGTTTCCGAGTCCGAGAACCGCCAAACCGATGGGCTTGTTGGATTCCGTCATCACTTCGATACCTCCAGGCTGAGCAGATCGTCGGTGGTCTCGCGGCGCAGCACGAGCCGCGCCTCGCCGTCTCGAACGGCGACCACCGCGGGTCGTCCGAGCAGGTTGTACCTGCTGGACATCGAGTAGCAGTACGCCCCGGTCGCGGCGACTCCGATGAGGTCGCCGGGGCCCACGTCGTCGGACACCCACGTGTCGCGGACGACGATGTCGCCGCTCTCGCAGTGCTTTCCGACGATGCGGGCGAGTGTGGGCGATGCGTCGCTGGTGCGCGACACCAGGCGGGCGTCGTATTCGGCGTCGTACAGCGAGGTGCGGATGTTGTCGCTCATGCCGCCGTCGACGCTGACGTAGCGCCGGGTCCTGTCGGCGGCGATGGCGACGTCCTTGACGGTGCCGACCTCGTAGAGCGTGATGGTGCCCGGACCGGCGATGGCGCGGCCCGGTTCGACGACGAGCTTCGGCGACGGCAGACCGACGGCGGCGGACTCGCTGCGGACGATCTCCCATAGCTTGGTCGCCAGCTCGTCCATCGGCGGCGGATCGTCCTGCGGGAGATAGGAGATGCCGAGGCCACCGCCGAGGTCGACGGTGGAGATCTGGGCGGTCTTCTCGACGCCGAACTCCGCGACCACGTCGCGCAGCATGCCGATGACCCGCTTGGCGGCGATCTCGAAACCGGCCACGTCGAAGATCTGCGACCCGATGTGGCTGTGCAGGCCCACCAGTCGCAGGTTGTCGGCGGCGAACACGCGGCGGACGGCGTCCATCGCGGCGCCACTGGCCAGCGAGAGCCCGAACTTCTGATCCTCGTGCGCGGTCGAGATGAACTCGTGCGTGTGGGCTTCGACGCCCACGGTCACCCGGACCAGGACGTCCTGCACCACACCGGCGTCGCCTGCGATCGCATCGAGTCGCTCGATCTCGAGCAGCGAGTCCACGACCACGTGACCGACGCCCACCTTCACGGCGGTGGTCAGCTCACCGATCGACTTGTTGTTGCCGTGCAACGCCATTCGTTCGGGTGGGAAGTTCGCGTTGAGCGCGACGGCCATCTCGCCGCCGCTGCAGACGTCGAGCGAGAGCCCCTCCTGGTCGATCCAGCGGGCGATCTCGGTGCACAGGAAGGCCTTTGCGGCGTAGCGCACGTGCTCGCCGCCGCCGAACGCCGCGGCGATGTCACGGCACCGGCTGCGGAAGTCGTCCTCGTCGATCACGAACAGCGGTGTGCCGTAGTCGGCGGCGAGCGTGCTGACGGGCACGCCGGCGATGGACAGCTCGCCGCCGTCACCGCGAACGGCGTTGCGCGGCCACACGTGTGGCGCGATCAGCATGACCTCGTCGACCGACGTGGGGCGCGCCGGAGCGCCGCCGTGATGCTTGTCCTCCGCGTGCCGCGGTCCAGCGGGGTGTGCCATTACATGCGCTCCGGTGCGGTCACGCCAAGGATCTGCAGACCGTTGGCGATGACCTGACGCGTCGCCGCGCACAGTGCCAGCCGCGCGGCGTGCAGGTCGCCGGGCTCCTCGTCGCCCTGCGGCAGCACGCGGCAGGAGTCGTAGAACCGGTGGTAGTCACCGGCCAGGTCTTCCAGGTAGCGGCACACGCGGTGCGGCTCGCGCAGGGACACGGCGGTCTCGAGGATTCGCGGGAACTCGCCGATGGTGCGCATCAGCGTGCCCTCGCGGTCGTGGTTCAGCAGGTCGAGGTGGCCGGTGTCGGCGGCGATGTTCAGGTCGGCGGCACTGCGCGCCAGGGCGGAGAGCCGGGCATGCGCGTATTGCACGTAGTAGACCGGGTTCTCGCTCGACGCGCTCGACCACAGCGCCAGGTCGATGTCGATGGGCGTGTCGACCGAGCTGCGGATCAACACGTACCGGGCGGCGTCCACCCCGATGGCGTCGACGAGGTCGTCGAGCGTGATGACGGTGCCCGCCCGCTTGCTCATTCGCACCGGCTGACCGTCGCGGACGAGGTTGACCATCTGGCCGATGAGGACCTCGACGGTGTCCGGGTCGTCGCCGAGCGCCGATGCCGCGGCCTTGAGCCGGGCGATGTAGCCGTGGTGGTCTGCGCCGAGCATGTAGATGCACAGGTCGAAACCGCGCTGGCGCTTGTCCAGGAAGTAGGCGAGGTCACCGGCGATGTAGGCGGGGTTGCCGTCGCTCTTGATGACGACGCGGTCCTTGTCGTCGCCGAATTCAGTGGTGCGCAACCACGTTGCGCCGTCCTTCTCGTAGATGCTGCCTGTCTCGCGCAGTTTCGCGATGGCCTGGTCGACGCGGCCGGAGGTGTGCATCGAGTCTTCGTGGGTGTAGACGTCGAAGTCGGTGCCGAATTCGTGCAGCGATTCCTTGATGTGGGTGAACATCAGGTCGACGCCGATGGCCCGGAACGTCTCGCGCTGCTGCTCGTCGGACAGGCTCAGCGCGTCGGGCGCCTGCTCGAGCACCTGCGCGGCGATGTCGCCGATGTAGTCGCCCGCGTAACCGTCCTCTGGGGTCGGCTGGCCGGTGGCGGCGGCGATCAGGGAGTTGACGAAGCGGTCGATCTGCGCGCCGTGGTCGTTGAAGTAGTACTCGCGGACCACGTTGGCGCCCTGGGTGCTCAGCAGCCTGCCGAGGGCGTCGCCGACCGCGGCCCAGCGCGTGCCGCCGATGTGGATGGGCCCGGTGGGGTTGGCGGAGACGAACTCGAGGTTGACGCTCTTGCCGGCGAGTGCGGTCGAGTGCCCGAAGCCGGCACCGGCGGCGAGGACGTTGGCGATGACGACGCCTTGGGCCGAGGCCTCGATCCGCAGGTTGACGAAACCGGGGCCCGCGACGTCGGCCGCAGCGATGCCATCCGCAGACGTCAGCGCCTCGGCGAGCCAGCCGGCGAACTCACGCGGGTTGGTACCGACCTTCTTGGCCAACTGCAGCGCCAGGTTGGTGGCGTAGTCGCCGTGCTCGGGGTTGCGCGGACGTTCGACCGTCACGGTCTCGGGCAGAGCGGCGGCATCGAGGCCGCGCTCGGCCAGTACCGACGCGGCAGTGGTCTTCAGCAGCTCGGCCAGATCGGCGGGGGTCACGGGGCACCATCCTATGGTCTGAGGTGGTCACGACCCGAATCGGTTTACGGCCGACGGGCCTGCGGCCGGGGGGTGAACCTCGGTCCGGTGATGCGTTAGGCTGTCGAGGCCCAACGGCGCAGCTTCAGTGCAGTCTGGTGAAGCCCAGCGCCCCCGTAGCTCAGGGGATAGAGCGTCTGCCTCCGGAGCAGAAGGCCGCAGGTTCGATTCCTGCCGGGGGCACTCACGTTCACTCGGGTATCCGAACCCGGAAACTCTCGGGCCACTCCTTGCCGGTGATCAGGAATTCGTCGCCGTCGATCTGGGCGATGCTGCTGATGACCTGCCGGGCGTCGCGGGTCCCGAATCGCCACAGGCTGCTCACGTCGAGAACGGTGTTCACAGCCCCCGTCGCAGGGTCGATGCGCACGAACTCGTCGTTCGGCCAGGCAGCGGCCCACACCTGGCCGTCGACGCATTCCAGTTCGTTGAGGCCGGTCGTCGGTTGCCCGTCGCGGGTCACCGCGACGCTCGAGGTCAGCGCGAGCGTGTTCACGTCGTGGAAGTACAACTGACCGCTCCCGTCGCTGCTGATCAGGCGCGAGCCGTCGTAACAGAGACCCCACCCCTGCTTGGCGGGCACTTCGCGGATCAGCCTCAACGTCGACTTGTCCCATTCGAGGGCGAGGTCGTCTTGGTACAGCAGTTGCACGATCCGGTCGCCGACGACGGCAATGCCCTCACCGAAGTACGCGGGCGGTAGGTCGGCGGAACGAATGACCGCGCCGGTGTTGGGATCGACTTGCCGCAACTGGGACCGCCCGAACTCCCCTGTCGCCTCGTACAGCGCGGCGCCGTCGGCCACCAGACCCTCGCTGTAGGCGCCGACGTCGTGCGGAATCGTGGCGACGACCGTCGGCTCGACGGTGCGGACCGGCTGGGCGAGCGCCGGAGGCGGCGAGACGACGGCGGCGAGCACCAGCGCCGCGACTGCGAGAGGAAGGCGAAAGCTCACGCCTTGGTTCTACACAGTGCGGCGGCGCGGCGCTCAGCACATCGGTGAAGCGAGGATCAGTTCGGTTCGATGACGAAGACGGGGATCTGCCGGTCCGTCTTGGTCTGGTACTCGGCGTAGGGCGGGTAGGCCTCGACGGCGAGCTTCCACCAGTGCTCGCGCTCTTCGCCTTCGATCTCGCGGGCGGTGGCCTCGAAGACCTTCTCGCCGTCCTGAACGCTCACGGCGGGGTTGGCCTTGACGTTGAAGTACCAGCTTGGGTGCTTCGGATCGCCGCCCTTGGAGGCGACCATCGCGTACTTGCCGTTCTCCTCGACGCGCATCAGCGGCACGTAGCGCTTCTTACCGGACTGCGCGCCGGTGGTCGTGAACAGGACGACGGGGCGGTCGAACACCTCGACGCCGTCGGTGGTTCCCTGCTCCAGAATGCGTTGGGTCTGCTCGCGCACCCAGTCGGTGGGGCTCAGTTCGGCTTCGTTACTCACGCACCACCGAACGTTTCGGGGCGTCGACTTGTTCCCTCTAGGCGTAAACCTCAACCGCTTCGGCGACGCGCTTGAGCTGATCGATGTCCGAGCTGGTCGGGATGAGATGCACTTCGTCGGCGCCGATGTCCTCGAAGCGACGCAGGACCTCGAGGAGATCGTCTTCCGTCCCGGACCAGCCGGTGGTCGGTGCCATCGCGTCGACGAACTCCGACGGGATCCAGTTCATGTAGCGCAGCAGGTGGCGGTGCACCTGCTGGCGGGCTGCGTCGCCGTCGCCGATGGCGAACCAGAACGACGTCGCCAGATGCGGGGTCGGCTTGCCCGCCTCCGACCAGGCCGTCCTGGCCACGTCGAACAGTTCGGCCTCCCTGTCGACGTCGAGGTCGAGCGTCGTGCCGGCCAGTCCGTCGGCCCAGGCCGACGCGCTACGGATCGTCTTCGGGCCGATCGTGCCGACGACCAGCCGAGGTCCTGACTGCTGTACGGGGGGCGGGCCGACCGGCAGCACGGAGTCGGTCACCTTCTCCCCCGCCCACACTCGCTTCATGATCGCGACCCGTTCGGCCATGCCGCGCATCGTCTGCGTGGCGGTGTCCGCGCCGACGGACTCGTAGTCCTCGTGCCGACCGCCCACGCCGAGGCCCACCGTGAGGCGCCCACCGCTGAGCATGTCGCCGGTCGCGAGTGCCTTGGCGAGCATGACGGGGTCGTGCAACTGCGGGACGATCACCGTCGTCACCAGCCGGACGCGGTCAGTCCATGCCGAGAGCGCACCCAGCAGCGTCAGCGTCTCGGGATTGTCGAAGCAGATGCGCTCACCCCAGCACAGCGACGAGAAGGGGCCGTCGTCGATCACCCGCGCCCACGACTTCAGCATCGCCGCGTCGAGGTTGGGCTCCATTACCGGCATCGTCATCCCGATCTGCACTCCGGGATTCTGGCACGGCGCAATGGGATTCAGGCTCGGTTGCGGGTGGTCCCGGTTCGATGCCCGCCTTTGAGCGGTGAGCCGCGACAGTTTCGGGTGCGCGCTTGATCGGCTCGGGCCTTATACCCGGGGTCCGACATTTTGGGCGCTGTCCGGGCGATTCATCCCCAGTGCTGTTTTCATTAACAACCTGGTCACCGTCGGTTTTCGGTGCCTGAGCGTGTCTGACCAACTCCCTATAATCGAAAGTATGTTCGATCGATTCGTCACCGCCTTCGACGCCTCCGGCACCGTCGGGGAATGGGCGCGCGTGGAGGCCGCAGCCACCGCGCGGCGGCTCGCGGCGATGGTCGTGCTCTTGGATCGGGCCTACGCCGCGGATGGGTCGGCTGACCGGGAGCAGTGGTACTTGGACAACTGGGGTGCGGTCGCCGCGGAGATCGGCGCCGAGCAGAACATCACCCAAGGGGCCGCTTCTCATCAGTTGTTGATCGCCACGGCACTGCGCGACCGGCTGCCCGAGGTGGCCAAGCTCTTTGCGCAGGGGTTGGTGTCCTACCGGGTCGTGTCGGCGATCACGACGCGGACGGCGTTGGTGCGCGACCGAGACGCCCAGAAAGCAGTCGACAAGGCCTTCGCCGAGGTGTTGTCCGGCTGGGCGCCGATGTCCGAGGAGAAGCTGAACACCACCATCGACGCGATCGTCGCCGAGCACGACCCCCACGGTGTGTACCGCACGAAGCTCGTGGCCAAGGGCCGCAACATCCAGTTCGACTACGACGGCTCCGGCATGGCCACCATGTTCGGCACGCTATTAGCCACCCACGGCAAGGCCCTCGAGAAGCGCCTGAACCTCCTGGCCCACACCGTGTGCCCGGGCGACCCGCGGACCCTTGAGCAGCGTCGCGCCGATGCTGTTCACTCCATCACCCATGCACTCGACTACCTGCCGTGCCTGTGCGGTGGCGACGACTGCCCCGGCCCCAAGACGCCTCCCACCGGCAACGCCGTGGTCTATGTCGTGGTGAACGAGGACACCCTCGACGACACCAGTGATGCGGCCGTCGCGCAGGATGCAGCGCTCGACGGCGACCCCGACCCGCTGTTTGACAAGCCCCTGTCGGAGATGACCACCTGGGATGAATTGGGCGGCAACGATAACGGCGCCGATAAGCCGGGTGGAGATACGAAGCACCAAGACGAGTCAGCCAAGAATGACCCGGCCGAGCATGTCTCGAATGACGAGGCGAGCGCCAAGGATGCAGACACCAGCGACCATCCCGCGCCCGCGGCTGACACCAACACCAACGGCCCCGCCAACACCCATCGCCAATCCCCCGCCACCCGCCCCGGCGCCATCGTCGGCGGCCCGTTCCTGCCCGGCGCACTGGCCCGCCGCTTCGCCCTCACCGCCAAGGTCCGCAAGGTCTGCCACCCCGGCGACAGCCCACCAGAACCGCGCTACACCCCATCGCGCCGTCTGGCGGAGTTCGTGCGCTGCCGAGACCTCACCTGTCGCTTCCCTGGCTGCTCGCAACCTGCCACCGAAGCAGACATCGACCACACCATCGCCTGGCCGATCGGACCCACTTGTGCGTCGAATCTCAAATGCCTGTGCCGTCGACACCACTTGCTCAAAACCTTCTGGGGCGGACCCACCGGCTGGCGGGACCGACAACTCCCAGAGGGGACCATCATCTGGACCTCACCTAGCGGCCGGACCTACGTCACCGAGCCGGGTAGCAAGCTGCTGTTCCCGAGCCTCTGCGCGCCCACCGCACCAGTCACGATCACCGACGAGGCCAGAACCAAAGCACCACACCACAACCCCGGCCTCACCATGCCCCGCCGCCAGCGCACCCGCGCCCAAGACCGCGCACAACGCATCACCGACGACCGGCGGCTCAACCAATCAGAAGCAGAGGAAGAGGCCAACCTGGCCTCTGGCACGATGCTCGCATGGCGATCAGTGCACGATCCGTAGCGCACATCCGGCTCACCGTCACCGACATAGCGCGATCCAGACAGTTCTACGAGTCGGTGTTCGGCTGGCCCGTGGCCGTAGAGATCCCCGAGGGCGCCGATGATGCCACCCGGGAACGGCTGGGCTTCCTGTTCGGCGGCGTGCTGTACGACTCGGGCGACTTCCTGCTCGGCTTGCGACCCGTCGCACGCGATCGCTTCGACGAAGACCGCACCGGCCTCGACCACCTGTGCCTGCGCGTCGGCAGCAGATCCGAGCTCAACGACGCCGCAGCACTTCTCGACGACCTGGGCGCAACGCGCGAGCCGGTCAAGGAGATCGGCCACGGGTACATCCTCGAGTTCCGCGATCCGGACGGCATCGCGCTGGAACTCATCGCCCCCAAGTAGCTCAGCGCTTGAATCCGGCGACCCGCCACAGCTCGGGCCGGCGCAGCGCCAATCCGATCCACAACAGCACGCCCACGTACACGGCCGACAGCGTGTGGGTGAACAGCGGCGACTCAACCCTCATGTTCGCAGTCACCGCGCCGCCCAGGTAGGCGGTGATGCCAAGGGCACCCAGCGCCGCCGTGCGCGGAATCAGGTACGCGACGAGGCACACCGTCAGCACGATGCCCATCACCAACGCCTGGTCGACCGGGAAGCCCAGCGCAGCGGTGCCTTCGCGCACCGGCTCCGGCCGCATCAACTTGCCCACCGCGTCGAACACCAGGAACGCGCCGACCAGCGCGCTGATCCCGATGCCCACCTTGTGCGAGGTCGAACGCCGGGCCTGGGCGGTGGCCGACGTGCTGTTGGTGTCGTCGATGACGCTCATGGTGTCTCTCCTGGATGAGTCGATGGTCACGTACCCGGGCAGACCAGGTCGGCACCGAAAAGTCATCGCACCGGCACTGGGGGATATCCCCCGCCAGGTTCTCCGGCAATCGCCGTGTTGCGCGAGCCCACGACTCCATAGGTTGAGTGCATGGTTGCAGTCACCACGCCCACCGAACCGATCGCCGCCCCGCCGGTCGTCGACGAGACCGAGAGACCCGTTCGCCGCATCGGCCTGGTCCCCTCGGCGTCGATGATCACCGGCGCCGCCATCGGCCTCGTCTGGTTCTGGATCCCGCTCGGACTCCTGGTCATCGGCGTCTCGTCCATCCCGTCGATCATCGGCTTCGCCCTCGCGGCGGTCGTCTTCGTCTACCTCATCCGCGGCGTCGACCGCGTCGAGCGTCTGCGCAGCGAAGCCGTCTTCGGGTTGGGTATCGCCGAACCACCGCGAAAGCTGTCGCACTACACCGGATTCCAGCGGTGGGCGCATCAACTCTGGCTCGACGTCAGCAGCGTGCGGTTCTGGAAGTCGTTCGGGCACCACTACCTACGCATGACCTACGACATCCTCGCCACGGCGATCGCCTTCGCGCTCATCGTGTTCGCCTTCGCCGGGCCCGCCATCGCCACCGCAATCGACAACAGCGACGACGCCGCAGACCTGTCCTTCCTCTCGCCGCCGCTGGCGTGGCTGCTGGCGCTGGTGGCCCTGGTGGCGGCCGTCGCAATCCTGGTCTTCGCTCCCGCCCTGGACGTCCAGATCGACAGGTGGCTGCTGCCGCCGTCACCCACCGCCGCGCTGCAGCACGAGGTCAGCGCCCTGAGCGACGCCCGGCAGGGCGCCGTGTCCTCCGCACAGGCCGAACGCCACCGCATCGAACGCGACCTGCACGACGGCGTGCAACCCCGACTCGTCTCACTGGCGATGACCATCGGCCTGGCCCAGACCAAACTCGACACCGACCCGCCCCAGGCACGCAAGCTCATCGCTGAGGCGCACGACGACGCCAAGAGCGCACTGGTCGAACTGCGAAACGTGGTGCGCGGCATCGCCCCGACGATCCTGTCCGACCGCGGTCTCGACGCCGCACTCTCGGCCGTCGTGCAGCGCACCGAGAACGCGGGCATCCCGACCACGCTCAACGTGTACCTCCCCCGCCGCCTGCCCGAGGAGGTCGAGTCGGTCGCCTACTTCGTAGTCGCCGAGGCATTGACCAACGTCGCCACGCACGCTCAGGCGAGTCAGGCGGTCGTCACCGTACGACTCGACGACTCCGCCGAGGTGTTGTACGTGTCGGTGTTCGACGACGGCGTCGGCGGCGCCGAGGCACCCGCCCCCGACGACGCGACCGGCCTGCGCGGCCTCGCCGACCGGGTACGCGCGGCGAGAGGCACCTTCACCGTCTCGAGCCCCGCGACCGGACCCACCATCGTGACGGCGGTGCTGCCATGCGCATCGTGATCGCCGAGGACTCGACACTGCTGCGCGCCGGCATCGAGCGCATCCTCACCGACTTCGGCCACGAGGTGGTGGCAGGCGTCTCGGACGCGACGAACCTGCTGCACATCGTCAACGAACTGCGGCCGGACCTCGCCATCGTCGACGTCCGGATGCCGCCGACGTTCACCGACGAGGGCATCCGCGCCGCCGCGCTGCTGCGCACGCAGAATCCGGAGTCACCGGTGCTGGTGCTCTCGCACTACGTCGAGGAGCGCTACGCCGCCGAACTGATCGCCTCGGACACCCGCGGTTTCGGCTACCTGCTCAAGGACCGCGTCGCCGACGTCCCGGCATTCGTCGACGCGGTGGAGGTCGTCGGCAAGGGCGGCACGGTGCTCGACCCCGAGGTCGTCTCCCAGATCCTCGTCCGCTCGCGGCAGCGCTCGGCGCTCGACGCACTCACCCCGCGCGAGACCGACGTCCTGCAACTGATGGCCGAGGGCCGCACCAACTCGGCCATCGCCACGTCGCTCAACGTCTCGGTCGGTTCGGCCGAGAAGCACATCGCCTCCATCTTCACCAAGCTCGGCCTGGCCCCCGACGATGGCGAGAACCGCCGCGTGCTCGCGGTCCTGCGCTACCTCGAATCCTGAACCGCTGAAAGGGATCAACGTGACCACCATCGCTCCCCCGCCGCCCGCTCCGACACCGTCGACCCCGTCGCCGCTCTCGCCGGGCGGGCGCACCGCCATCCGCGCCTTCCTCGTCATCGCCGCCTCGGTGGTGGTGGTGGGTTCACTCGTCGCGCTCGGTGTGAGCGCCTGGGGGCTCAGCAACTTCCGCGTCGTCGCCGACGAGACGTCGCTGCCCGGTGACACGCGGTCACTCGTCATCGACACCCGCGACGTTCCGGCGGCACTGCGCATCACCACCGACCGCGACGCCACCGAACCGCGGATCTCCACACGGCTCATCAACTCCTCGCGTGCAGGCGAACGTTCACTCGAGGTGACCCGCAACGGGGCCGACACCCGCGTCGCCCTCACCGGGACACAGCCGGGGGTGATCGGCTGGGGCCGAGCAGGCGAGGTCACCGTGACGCTGCCGCCCGAGATGGCGCGCCGCCTGTCCCTGACGACCCAACAGGGCGCCGGGGTCCTGATGATGCAGGCCGACGTCGACACCCTCGTCGCGAACAACGAGAACGGCGCGGTGGTGCTACGCGGATCCGCGCGTCGCATCGAGGTCCGCACCCAGGACGCCGAGATCGTGACGCGTGACCCCATCTCGGTCACCGAATCCTTCCTCGCCGACAGCGTCGACGGCGACGTGTCCGTCGACTTCGGCGCCGCGCCCAGGACCGTCGACGCCTCGAGCAACACCGGTGACGTCGTCGTCCTGCTGCCCGACCCCGGGCCCTACCTGGTCCGGGCATCGGGCGACTCCGCCCAGGTGCGGGTCTCCGAGACCGAGGATCCCGACCGCGCGGCCGCCGAGGTCACGGTGCGCTCCGACGACGGGACCGCCGTCGTCGACCGGCTGGGCTCCGAGCGCCACGACCGGATGCCTCGCTAGCGCCAAGACCGGCCCGACCTGCGAACGTGTGAACGACATATGAATCGCTCGGACATCGGCGCGTCGGTGGGCACAATGAACTCATGGCGACATCGCAGGTCGGAGGCGCGGCGCCGCGGCAGGCCGTGCTCGGTCAGCTGCCGCGGATGTACCGCGCCGACGGGTCCCCCATCAGGACGCTGCTCGTCGACGACGAACGGGCCCTGACGCACCTCGTCCAGATGGCGCTCAAGTACGAGGGCTGGGAGGTCGACGTCGCGCACGACGCGGCCGATGCCGTCGCCAAGTACCGCGCCAACCCACCCGACGTCGTGGTGCTCGACATCATGCTCCCCGACATGGACGGCCTCGGCGTGCTGGAACAACTGCGGGGGTCGGGCGAGTACACCCCGGTGCTGTTCCTGACCGCGCGCGACTCGGTGCGCGACCGCGTCACCGGTCTGACCGCCGGCGGCGACGACTACATGACCAAGCCGTTCAGCCTCGAGGAACTCGTCGCCCGCCTGCGCGGCCTGCTGCGGCGGTCGGCGTACCTCACCCCCGAGGACAGCGAGACGCTCACCGTCGGCGACCTGCGACTCGACGGAGCGGGCCGCACCGTCACCCGCGGCGAGGCGTCGATCTCGTTGACCTCCACCGAATTCGAGCTGCTGCGCTTCCTCATGCGCAATCCGGGGCGCGCACTGACCCGGCAGGAGATCCTGCGCCGGGTCTGGAACTACGACTTCGGCGGGCGCTCCAGCATCGTCGACCTGTACGTCTCCTACCTCCGCAAGAAGATCGACACCGGCCGACAACCCATGATCCACACCGTGCGCGGCGTGGGCTACGCATTGCGGCCGGCGCAGTGAGCGGGCGCGCACCGCGGGGCTGGCGCACCTGGCCGCTGCGCAGGCAGTTGGTGGTGGGCGTCTCCGCGGTCGTCATGGTGGTCCTGGCGACCGTCGGCACGATGTCGGTGCTGACGCTGCGCGCCTCGGTGACCGGCATCGTCGACACCCAATTGAACGCCGCCGCAGACGGTTTCGGCCAGGCCGTGGCCAAGTACCGGGCAACCCCGCTACCGACGGGCCAACTGCCCGCGCCGGACGCTATGAAGCCGCTGACCCAACTCATCGGGCAGGCACCGGGCAACATCGTCGTCCTCGTTCGCGACGGTCGGGTCGTGGACTCCGCGATGTTCGGTGACGGCGAGGCCGCGCTTGCGCCCCCCGAGGCGCTTGCCGAGATCGTCGAGCACTCGGGCCGACTCGACGAACCCGAGGACGACTGGCTGCCCGGTCTCGGCATGTACCTGTTGACCAGTCGTCCCGGTGGGCCCGGCGAAGTGCTGTTGACCGCAGCCTCCCTGCGCGCGGCCAGTGCCGCGGCCACCCGCGAGACGATCGTCGTGACGGCACTGACCGCGCTGGCGCTGGTCGTGACCGCCGCGGGCACGCTCGCGTTCGTACGGATCGCCCTACGCCCGCTCAGCCGGGTCGCGGCCACCGCAGCCGAGGTGACCGCGCTGCCGCTGAGCCGCGACCACTACGCCATCACACCGCGCGTCCCCGACCGCGACACCGATCCGCGCACCGAGGTGGGCCTCGTCGGCGACACGCTCAACCACCTGCTGGCCCACGTGGAACGGGCACTGACCGAGGTGGCCGCATCGGACCGCCGCATGCGGCAATTCATCACCGACGCCAGCCACGAACTGCGCACCCCGCTGGCCGCCATCCAGGGCTACGCCGAACTCACCCGGCAGGACGCATCGGTGCTGCCGGAGACCACGGAGTACTCGCTGGCGCGCATCGAGGCCGAGGCCGCACGGATGAACGCGCTGGTGTCGGACCTGCTGCTGCTGGCGCGGCTCGACGAGGGCGAGGACTTCGAGACCGCCGACGTCGACCTCGCCGACCTGGTCGCCAACGCGGTCAACGACGTGGCGGTGTCCGCACCGTCGCATCACTGGCAGACCCACGTCCCCGACGCACCCGTGTGGGTCCGCGGCGACCGCGCCAAGCTGTACCAGGCCGTGGCCAACCTGCTGTCCAATGCGCGCGACCACACACCCGAGGGCACCTCGGTCACCGCTGCCGTCGACGGCGGCGCATCGGTCAGCCTGACCGTGCGCGACGACGGGCCGGGCATCGAACCCGACCTCCTGCCCCATCTGTTCGAGCGCTTCGTGCGCGCCGACCGCTCACGGTCCCGGCAGTACGGCAACTCCGGTCTGGGCCTGGCCATCACGCAGTCGATCGTCGAGGCACACGGCGGCGAGATCGTCGCCGAGTCCGCCGACGGCTTCACCACGTTCACGATCCGGCTGCCCGCCGCGACGGCCAGAGACGAAGCCGGACGGAGCGACCTCGCGGTGTCCCTCCGGTAGGTCGGTCAGACCAGCGCTGACACGATGTCCGCGACCGGCCCCGTCCTGGCCTTCTTGAATCCAGTGCCCGCCCACACGTTGACGCCGTGCGGGTCCCCGGCCTTGACGGCCGCCGCACGCAACGGGCTCGTCATGTAGTGCACCTCGGGATACCCGAACGGCGCGTCGGCGTCGTGGTCGTCGACGAAGCGGTTGCGCAACCCGCGCGCGTAGCGACCGGAGAAGCATCGCGTCACGACGGTCTCGGTGAAGTCGGGATCCTGAAGCGCTGCGCGGTGCACGGGGCTGCTCCCGGCCTCGTCGCTGAGCAGGAACGCGGTGCCGAGTTGCGCGGCGACGGCGCCGAACGCCAGCACGTCGGCGACGTCGACGGCATCCATCAGACCGCCCGCGGCGATGACCGGCACCTTCAGCCCGACGGTCGTCGCCCGCAGCAGCTGCCCCAGCGGCTGCGTGGCCGGGCTGGCGATGGGGTCGAGGGTGCCCCGGTGCCCGCCTGCGCCCGGACCCTGTGCCGTGATGGCGTCGATGCCGCAGCCCACTGCCAGTTCGCCCTCGGCCAACGTCGTGACGGTTGCGACGGTGGTGATCCCGGCATCGCGGAAGCGCGCGCACTCGGCTTCGTCGGGCAGCCCGAACGTGAACGACACCACCTCGGGCCGTGCGTCGAGCACCACCTCGAGCTTGGCGGCCCACTGGTCGTCGTCGAAGCGGGGCTCGCCGATGCGCACGCCGTACCGGCGGGCGTCGTCCTCCAGCGAGATGGCGTAGCGGTGCAGCGGATCACGACTCGCGGCGCTGGGCTGCGGGACGAAGAGGTTGACGCCCAGGGGGCCCGACGTGAGCGCGCGCGCCGCGGCGATGCGGTCGGCGAGTGCCTCGGCAGTCAGATAGCCGGCGGCGAGGAAACCCAGCCCACCGGCGTTCGTTGCGGCAGCGGCCAATTCGGGCGTACTCGGACCACCAGCCATGGGGGCGGCGATGACCGGCGCCGCCAGCGATCGCAGATCGAAACCGCTCATCGGTACATCCTGCACCGTTGCCTCCCGGCCACGGGCGGTGGTTCACTGGATTGACATGGCCATTGCGTTCAATCACACCATCGTCGCGGCGCGCGACCGCGCTGAAGCCGCCGCCTTCTTCACCGAGATGTTCGGACTACCGGACGCCAGGGAGTTCGGGCCGTTCCTGGCGGTCGCGATCGACCACGGCGCGAGCCTCGACTACGCGCAGGTGCCCCCGGACGCCGAGATCCATCCGCAGCACTACGCGTTTCTGGTGTCCGAGCCCGAGTTCGACGAGATCTACGGCCGCATCCGCGAGCGCGGCCTGCAGCACTGGGCCGACCCGCACGGGCAGCACCCTGGCGAGATCAACCACAACGACGGCGGCCGCGGCGTGTACTTCCAGGACCCGTCGGGGCACTACCTCGAGATCATCACGACGCCGTACGGCTCGGGCGGCTGAGCACGCGCGCACTCAGCCGTGGCCGCGCTCCTGCTCCTGACCGAGGTACTCACCCGCGAGCGTGGCGACGTGGTCGGGCAGCGAGCCCGATGCCACGTCGGCAAGGCTGGTCTCCTCGAGCACCGAGCGCATGCTGGCGCGCAACGCACGCCACACGTCGGTGAGCTTGGCCGTCGGCCCCGAGTAGGGCAGGTCACCGAGGCCGATGTCGCGCACGCTGGCCAGCGGGCCGTCGATGCAGCGCAGGACGTCGGCGATGCTGATCTCGGCGGCCGGCCTGGCCAGTTCGTAGCCGCCCTCGCGACCGCGGTGGCTGCGCACCAGCCGGTCGGTGCGCAGCGCGGTCAGGATGTCCACCAGGAACTGCGCGGGGATGCCCTGCGACTTGGCCAGATCGTCGGTCTTGACCAAGACGCCGTCGTCGACCGTGGCCAGCTGGACCATCGCTCGAACGGCGTACTCCGCCTTCGCCGACATCCGCATGTCGCAGATTGTGCCATCGTGCGGGAGCATCGAAGGATGACCACCCGCGTCACGTGCTGTCAGATCCCCCTCCGGGTCGGCGACGTCCCCGGCAACCGGGCCACCGTCAAGGCCGCCGTCGAGCAGGCCGCGGCCGACGGCGCGCAGATCGTCGTCCTGCCGGAACTCGCCTCCTCGGGCTACGTGTTCGCCGACCGGGCCGAACTCGCGTCGCTCGCGGAGACGCGCGACGGGCCGACGGTCGCGGAGTGGGCCGGACTGGCCGAGGCCTTCGATCTGACCATCGTCGGCGGCTTCCCCGAGGACGCGGGCGAGAAAATCTACAACAGCGCCGTCGTCGTCGACCGCAGCGGGGTGCTCGGGGTCTACCGCAAGACGCACCTGTGGGACACCGAGAACAACGTCTTCGACCTGTCTGACGACCTGCCCTTGGTCGTCGACACCGCACACGGCCGGCTCGGCGTGATGGTCTGCTACGACGTCGAGTTCCCGGAGTGGGTGCGGGCGGCCGCTCTGCAGGGTGCCGACCTGCTGTGCGCACCTGTCAACTGGCCCCTGCTCCCCCGGCCGGACGGCGAGCGGCCGACCGAGGTGGTGCGGGTTCAGGCCGGCGCAGGGATGAACCGGATGCCGATCGCGGTGTGCGACCGCACCGGGACCGAGCGTGACGTCGACTGGATCGGTGGCAGCGTCATCACCGACGCCGACGGCTACCCGATGGCCATGGCCCAGTACGGGCACGCGGGGAACGTCACCGCGGACGTCGACCTGGAGCAGTCGCGGATCAAGAAGTTCAACCAGCACAACGACGTTCACGGCGACAGGCGAACCGACCTGTACCGCCGGACGACGCTACTGGACTGAGCGGTCGGTCATCGAGCGCACCGACTGCGGCACCTCGATGCCGGCCGTGAGGTCCGGCGCAGGCCTCGGGTCGCCGTAGACGGTGGCCATGGGAACCACGCCCGCCCAGGCGTCGCCGGCAACGTCGGAGTCCGGATCCTCGGGCCATCCCGCACTGACTTTCAGCGACCAGTTGTCGGTCGTGATCGCCATCCGCAGAGCGAGTGTCGCGGCGATCTCCTTGCGGGTACTCGGGCGCAACTCGGCGACCCGGCCCGGGATGAACGCATCGGTCAGCGCGTCGAGGTACCGGACCTTCTCGGCCTCGGGAACCGGCTCGAAGACACCGAACAGCACCGCGCTGCGGTAGTGGAACGACGACTCGAAACCGCTGCGCGCCACCACGACACCGTCTAGTGTCGTCACCGACACCGCGGCAGGCGCGCCGGACGCCAAGGCCCGCAGCCATGGCGAACCCGTGGAGCCGTGCACCACCAAATCCTCACCCACACGGGTGAATCCGGTTGGGAACACGGTGGGATGCCCGTCGCGGACGAGCCCGATCGTGGCCAGCGGCGTGCTGGCCAACAGCGCGTCCAACGCCTCTCGCGAGGCAGTCTGCTTCTCGCCGAGCCGGGTCACCCGAGTCGGCGGCCGAGTCACAGGTCAGTCCGGGATGGCATGCGCGTCATGCTAACTGGCGCAGACCAGGACTGCACCCGAATTATCTCAGCCGGGTTCGGACGTGGGCGCCGGTGGCGCGAGAACCGATGGCGCTGCAGAAGGGACCTCCGGGCTGGACGGCGTCGCCGACTTCGTGGTGGTCTCACCGAATTCGCTCGACGGCGCCTGGGAGAGTCCGTTCGACACGTCGGTGTCCACGGCTGCTCCGTACGTCATCGCGGCTGCTGCCAACACGGCACCGGCTCCGATGGACGCCAGGATCGACTTCGTCCAGTTGCGTTGCTGCATAACGACTGTCACTGCTGTCTCTCTCGTTCGTGCTGCGTGGTGGCGCAGATGCACCACTCAATGGCAACACGGCTACGATCGAGATCTATTCCGCGTCAGTGATACTCGCCGCGTCGGGAACGACGATGGCAAACAGATCGGACAGGGCCGCCAGGCTTGCCGACTGGACCGCCGCAGCAGGCAGCGGGGCGCCGTCCACGCCCGGCAGGCTGCGCGTCGCGGTGGCGCTGGCAACCACGGACGGGGCGTAGCCAAGGTTGAAGGCGCCCCGTGCCGTCGAGTTCACGCACATGTGCGTCATGAACCCCGTCAGCACCAGGTTCGACACCCCGGCCGCCTTCAGCCGCTCGTCGAGGTCGGTCTGGACGAACGAGTCGGGGTACTGCTTGACCACCACCGGTTCGCCGTCGCGCGGTGCGACGAGCGGAACGATCGCGCCGATGTCGTCGCCGAGGTCGTACGGCGAGCCCGCACCGCCGTCGTGCTGGACGTGGATGACCGGTATGCCCGCCGTCCGCGCCCGGTCGAGCAGGGTCGCGACCTCGTCGAGTGCCGCGGACACGCCGTCGAGTTCCATCACGCCGCGGGTGTAGGTGTTCTGGCAGTCGATGAGCACCAGCGCCGACTCGGCCAGCGCGGCGGGGCGGCTGGGCAGGGCGGACAGTTCGCGCAGCGTGGGACGGGTCACCTCTGCGAGGGTACTCAGCGGGCCGTCGTGACCGCCAACACCGCATCGGCCAGTTCGGGCCTGCACACGATCAGGTCGGGCAGCAGGACGTCGGGCTGGTTGTAGCGCAGCGGTGAGCCGTCGATGCGGGACGTGAAGAGCCCGGCCGCACGGGCGACGGCGACGGGCGCGGCGGAGTCCCACTCGTACTGGCCGCCGGCGTGCACGTACACGTCGGCGATGCCCAGCACCACCGATGCGACCTTGGCTCCGGCCGAACCCATCTCCACGAGCGTGCCGCCGAGCGCCTCGCGCACCGCGAGCGCCACCTCGGGCGGCCGGGTGCGGGACACCACGATCCGCGGCGCGGCCGGCGCAGGTGGCGGTGGCGCGACGTCCGGCGTGGCGAGCGTGACGCCCTGGGCGGGCAGCGCGACCGCGCCTGCGACGAGTTCACCGGCCTGCCACAGCGCCACGTGCACGGCCCAGTCCTCCCGGCCGAGTTCGGAGAACTCCCGGGTGCCGTCGAGCGGGTCGACGATCCAGACCCGCTCGCTGGTCAGGCGGATCGGATCGTCGGCACCTTCCTCGGACAGCACGGCGTCACCAAGCCGCTCGGCTGCCAGGGCCTGCATCAGGAAGTCGTGCGAGCGCATGTCCCCCGCCGACTTCCGCTCCTTGGCGTCGGCGTCGGCGTACTCGACGCGCACGCGCAGCAGCAGTTCGCCCGCCTGGGTCGCCAGCGCCGCGGCGACCTCGTGGTCGTTGGTGGTCACCGCTCGGCGTCGATCATGTCGATCACGGCCTGGGCCAGATCCTCGACCGCCTGGTCCGGCGTGAGGCGAAGATCGGGATTCTTCGGCCGCTGGTACGGGCTGTCGATGCCGGTGAAGTGAGTGATCTCGCCGCGCCGGGCCTTGGCGTACAGCCCCTTGGGATCGCGCCGCTCGCAGTCCTCCAGCGGGGTGTCGCAGAACACCTCGAAGAAGTCGTAGCCCTGATCGGCGTGCACCCGGCGTGCGAGTTCCCGGTGTTCCTCGAGCGGGCTGATGGCGGGCACGAGCACGATCTGACCGGAATCGGCGAGCAGCGTCGCGATGTGCGCAAGGCGACGCAGGTTCTCGGCGCGGTCGGCCATCGAGAAGCCGAGGTCGGCGTTGAGCCCGTGGCGCAGATTGTCGCCGTCGAGAACATAGGCGGGACGGCCACTTTCGAGCAGCTTCTGCTCGACGAGCATCGCCACCGACGACTTGCCGGATCCCGACAGACCGGTGAACCACACCGTCGACCCACGTGACAGCCGGTCCTCGGCGGTGACGAGATTCTGGTGCTTGATCGCATTGGGACTCGCCGCGCGCGCGGACGCCGGCGTGGTGTCGCGGACCATGCCCGCGGCGACGGTGCCGTTGGTGTCGGGGTCGATCAGGATGAACGATCCCGTCGCGGCGTTGCGCGAGTACTCGTCCAGCAGCAACGGGGCCTGCGTGCGCAGCGTGATGCGCCCGAGTTCGTTGAGCTTCAGCGCCGTTGCGCTCTTGTCGCGGTGCAGCGTGTTCACGTCGAGGCGGTAGTCCAGTGCCGTCACCTTGGCCCTGGTGGTGCGGCTGGTGTGCTTGACCAGGTACTCGCGGCCCGGTTCGAGCGCCGCCCCGTCGGCCATCCAGCACACCATCGCGTCGAATTCCTGGGTGACGTGCGGCTGGTTGTTCTCCCGGGCGAGCATGTCGCCGCGCGAGATGTCGATGTCGTCGGCCAGGCTGATCGACACCGCCATCGGCGGGAACGCCTCGGTGACCGGTCCCGTGGGACCTTCGATCTCGGTGATGCGGCTTGTCAATCCGGCTGGCAGCACCACGATCTCGTCACCCGGGCGGAGCACGCCGCTCGCGACGGTACCCGCATAGCTGCGGTGGTCGGCGTGCTCGCGCGTCTGCGGCCGGATCACGTACTGCACCGGGAACCGGACGTCGATCAGGTTGCGGTCACCGGCGATGTAGACGTCTTCGAGGTGGCTCAGCAGCGCGGGCCCGTCGTACCAGGGCGTCGCGTCGGACTTGGTGACCACGTTGTCGCCGTTGAGCGCCGACAGCGGGATCGTCGTGACGTCGTGGATGTCGAGGCGTGCGGCGAACTCGTGGAAGTCGTCGCGGATCTTGTCGAACCGCTCCTGATCCCAGTCGACGAGGTCCATCTTGTTGACCGCCAGCACGATGTGCTGAATGCCGAGCAGCGAGGCCAGGAACGCATGCCGACGCGACTGCTCGAGCAGACCGTGCCGGGCGTCGACGAGCACGATGGCCAGCTGGGCGGTCGAGGTGCCGGTCACCATGTTGCGGGTGTACTGCACGTGCCCGGGGGTGTCGGCGATGATGAACTTCCGCTTCGCCGTAGCGAAGTAGCGGTAGGCGACGTCGATCGTGATGCCCTGCTCCCGCTCGGCCCGCAGGCCGTCGGTCACCAGCGCCAGATCGGTGTAGTCGTTGCCACGCTCCTTCGAGGTGCGCTCGACGGCGGCGAGCTGGTCCTCCATCACGGCCTTGGAGTCGTACAGCAGTCGTCCGATCAGGGTCGACTTGCCGTCGTCCACGGACCCCGCGGTGGCAATGCGCAACAACGTCGCCATCAGCTGTTCCTTCTCTTCTTCGCGCGAGCGCTCATCAGAAGTAGCCCTCTCGCTTGCGATCTTCCATGCCGGCCTCGGAGATCCGGTCGTCGGCGCGCGTGGCACCGCGTTCAGTCAGCCGCGAGATGGCCGTCTCGGCGATCACCTCGGCCACGGTCGACGCCTTGGACTCGACGCAGCCCGTGCACGTCACGTCGCCGACGGTGCGGAACCGTACGGTCTTCTCGATGATCGGCTCGTCCTTGCGGGGCTGCAGGTACTTGTGGACGGCCAGCAGCATGCCGTCGCGCTCGAACACCTTGCGCTGGTGCGCGTAGTAGATGGACGGCAGCGTGATCTTCTCGGCGCCGATGTAGGACCAAATGTCGAACTCGGTCCAGTTCGAGATCGGGAAGGCGCGGATGTGCTCGCCCTTGTGGTGGCGGCCGTTGTAGAGGTTCCACAGCTCGGGGCGCTGGGCCTTGGGGTCCCACTGGCCGAACTCGTCGCGGAAGCTGAACACGCGCTCCTTGGCGCGGGCCTTCTCCTCGTCGCGGCGGGCGCCGCCGAACGCGGCGTCGAACTTGTGCTCCCGGATGGCGCGCAGCAGCGTGAACGTCTGCATCGGGTTGCGCGACGGGATCGTCTCGACGACGCGGCCCGCGTCGATGTCGTCCTGCACCTTGGCCACGACCAGGCGGACGCCGCTCTGCGCGACCAGTTCGTCGCGGACGGCGAGCACCTCGTCGAAGTTGTGCCCGGTGTCGACGTGCATCACCGGGAACGGCAGCCTGCCCGGCCGAAAGGCCTTGAGCGCCAGGTGCAGCATGACGATCGAGTCCTTGCCACCGGAGAAGAGCAGCACTGGCTTCTCGAACTCCGCGGCCACCTCGCGGATGATGTGGATGGCCTCGGCCTCCAGCACCCGCAGATGACTCAACTCGTACTTGCCGACGGGCTGGTCGAGTTCGGTGGCCGTCATGACTTCCTCTTTAAGTTGGTAGAGATAGCCAGAATTGCAATCATGCCCAGGAATCTACGATGCGGGCGCCGCGAGTGTCAACGTTTCGGCCCCTACTTCCAATGATCAGGACGTGTGACACCGGTCGAGGGCGGTCCTAGAATGGCCGCAGCAAGAGGTCGGGGAAGGACCTAGAGGGAGCCGGCGATGGCAGCCATTGCGCGCCGATTGACGATCGTCATTGCGGCCACGTTCGCGCCGCTCGCATTCATCACCGTGGTGTCGCCGGCAGCCGGCAACGCCGCGGAGTGCGGTGCGGGCACGGTATTCGATCCTCCGACAAACAGCTGCGTCGCCGCAGCCCTGCCACCACCGCCTCCGCCACCGCCACCGCCACCACCGTGGAACGGCGACCCGACGCCCGGCTTCTCGGTGGGCGTCTGCGCGCCGATTCCGTTCGTCTCGCTGTGCACGGGCATCTGAGCCTCAGGCATACCGCCTCAGGATCGCGGTGATTTCAGGTCGTAGACGGTCGTGCCGCCGACATCGGTCTTGGCGAAGGTCTGCTCGACCCACGAGGTGATCTCCCCCGCGCTGCCGCCACGACGTCCCGGCGGGCCGCCACGATCGGAGGCGATGAAGTACCGCACCTGACCGTCGGCGACGTACTGCTGGAACTCCGCAAGCGTCGGCGATGGGTCGCCACCGGTGAAGCCACCGATCGCCATGAGCGACTCCCCCGTCTTCAGCTCGAGGTCACTCACCTGCATCGACCCGATTGCCGCTGCGGCCCAACGGGTGTCGGCGTCGGAGACCAGGGCCTGCAGCCGTGCATTATCGGACTGACCGAAGCGTCCGCCGAAGCCGAAGCCCTCCGCCTTGGCGGGCCCCGACGTCGCGATCGGGCCACCATGGTTCTGCGCCACCGTCTCGACCGAGTACGCCGCCGCCGCGCCGACACCGAGCACGCAGGCCAGTGCCGCCAGGACAACCGTCACGCGACCGCCGCGCTGCGCTCCGACGGCGAGTCCGACGGCCACCACGGCCGATCCGATCAGCAGCACCCAGCGCAGCGCGGGCAGCCACTCCGGCGTGCGGCCCAACAGCACGAAGGCCCAGACCCCCGTGCCTGCCAGCAGCGCCGCCAGCACCAGTCGCGACCAGAGGAGCGCCCTGCGCTGCCACAGTTCGGAGACCGTCATGCCGACCAGGGCGCCGATCGCGGGTGCCAGGGCCACCACGTAGTACGGGTGCACGGTGCCGTCCATGAAGCTGAAGACGCACGCGGTGACGACGAGCCAGCCACCCCACACCAGCAGACCGGCACGGCGCAGGTCCGTGCGGGCGGACCGCCACGTCAGCCACGCCAGCACCACCATTCCGATCAACGCGACCGGCAGCAGCCACGACGACTCGGTGCCGAACGACGGGCCGAACATCCGGCCGATGCCTGGGTCTCCGCCGAAGAACAGGTTGCTGCCGGGAGGTCTGCCCTCACCTCCGCCGGGGCCGAAATCGCCGCCACCGCCACCGGGACCACCACCCCCGACGATGCGCTCGAGCCCGTTGTAACCCAGCGCGAGCTGCAGCAGGCTGTCGTCGGTCGACCCGGCGATGTACGGCCGCGACCCGGCGGGCCACAGGCTAACCAGCGCGACGTACCAACCGGCGGAGACGACCAGCGCCGCACCGGCGACGAGGAGCCCACCGACCCGGCGCCACGGCGAGATCGGGGCGGCCACCAGAAAGGCCAGCGCGAAACCCGGCACCGGCAGGAACGCCTGCAACATCTTGGTCAGGAACGCGAACCCGACGACGGCGCCCGTGAGCGCCATCCACCGGTAACTCCCGTTCTCCACCGCGCGCACCGTGGTGTAGGCCGCGACGACGAGCAGGAGCACCAGCAGCGCATCGGGATTGTTGTAGCGGAACATCAGCGTGGCCACCGGGGTGAGCGCCAGCACCGTGCCCGCGACCAGGGCGGCACCCGGGCCGCTGGTGCGCTTGACCGTGAAGTACAGCACCGCGACGGCCGCGACGCCCATCAGCGCCTGCGGGAGCAGCATCGTGAACTCGCTGAACCCGAAAAGCCTGCCGGAGAGGCCCATCAACCACATTGCGGCGGGCGGCTTGTCGACCGTGATGGCGTTGCCCGCATCGAGCGAGCCGAACAGCCACGCCTTCCAACTCTGCGTACCGGCTTGCGCTGCCGCGGCGTAGTAGCTGTTGGCCCAGCCCGAGGACCCCAGACCCCAGAGGTAGAGCACGGCGGTACCCGTGAGCAGAGCCAGCAGACCCGTTCTGGCCCAGCGAGGTTCAGCGGTGTCGGTCCGGTCGGCGAGCGCCGGTGTCCGATGGTCGGCGGTGACGGTCATGAACGGGTTCCCTTGGCAGTCGAGCGGAGCCGCCGCGGGTGGAAGACCCAGCCGCGCAGCAGGACGAAGCGGACGGCGGTGGCGAGCAGGTTGGCGAGCACCAGCACGGACATCTCGAGGATTCGGTGCGGTTGGTCGACGACGGCGTGCAGGCCGGCGAGCGCGCCGCTGGTGATCGCCAAGGCGATGCCGAAGACGATCAACCCCTCGACGTGGTGGCGCGCGGCGTTGCCCGCGACGCCGAACGTGAACCGACGGTTGGCCGCGGTGTTGCCGATCGCGGTGACGAGCAGGGCGACGAGGTTGGCGGCCTGGGCACCGATCACGCCGTGCAGCAGCATGAACAGCACCAGGTAGGCGGCCGTCGACGCAACCCCGACCGTGGCGAAGCGGACCACCTGCCGGAACAGTGAACGCGGTGCCGCCTGGGACGGCTCTAGTTGCGCTGCAATGGCATTGACGGGGATGGAGCCGTTGGCGAAGCCGCGGAGCAGCCGTCCGACGCCCTTGAGGTCGGCAGCGGCGGTCGCGACGATGTCGACCCGGCTGTCGGGGTCGTCGACCCAGTCGACCGGCACCTCGTGGATGCGCAGGCCGCTGCGCTCGGCGAGGACCAGCAGCTCGGTATCGAAGAACCATCCGGCGTCGGACACGTGCGGCAGCAGCTCGCGCGCGACGTCGGCGCGAATGGCCTTGAACCCGCACTGTGCGTCGGAGAACCCGGCGGCGAGCGTCGACTTGAGGATCAAGTTGTAACAGCGAGAGATGAATTCGCGCTTGGCCCCTCGCACCACCCGCGATCCCCGGCCCAGACGGGTGCCGATCGCGAGGTCGGAGTGCCCGGAGATCAACGGAGCGACGAGCGGGGCCAGCGCGGTGAGGTCGGTCGACAGGTCGACGTCCATGTATGCCAGCACCTGCGCATCGGAGTGCGACCAGACTTCCCGCAGCGCCCTACCGCGACCTTTCTGCTCCAACCGCACCACGCGCACGCCGGGGAGTTCGGACGCCAATTCCCGTGCCACGCGCGGGGTTTCGTCGATGCTGGCGTTGTCGGCGATCGTGATGCGCACGGGATACGGGAAGGTGTCCCGCAGGTGGCGGTGCACCCGGCGCACCGAGTCGGCCAGCGCGGTCTCCTCGTTGTAGACGGGGATCACCACGTCCAGCACCGGTACGCCGGCCAGGGCCGCGGCCCTGGCCGCATTGGGTCGGGATGCGAAGCGCGCGATGCGCTCGGTTCCCGTGTCGATGTCCGTCATGACTTCATCGTCGCCGCGCGCAGTGTGGTGGCCTTCTGCGCGAGCTATGCGCCGGCTGTGAATCACGCCGTGGGCGCCGCGGTGAGGTCGTAGACCGCCACGCGATCGACGATCACCGGCGCGTAGTGCGTCTCGACCCACTCGGCGATGTTCGCGGCCTCGCGACTCCCCGATCGCTGCGCCTTGCCGAAGCCCCCCATGATCCTGCTGCGGATGAAGTAGTGCACGTCGCCGTCGGCCACCAGGCGCTGGAACTCCGCGAGGGTCGGCGCCGGGTCCGTGCCGTTGAACCCGCCGACCGCCATCACCGGTGCGCCGCTGCCCAGCTGATAGCCCGCGGCGTTGTTGGAGCCCACCACCGCTGCGGCCCAGCGGAAGTGGTCGGCGTCGGCTGCCAGCAGCGCCGACAGACCGGCACTGGGTTCGGGTGACGCGAGCAGTCCCCCGCCCATGCCGCCGAAGCCGCCGAATCCGCGTGCCGGCCCGACCGACGGGATCGCGCCGGTATGCGCCGTGGCGGCCGTCTCGATCGCGTAGGCAGTCGGCGCGATCAAACAGGCGGTGAGCGCCAGTCCCGCGACCGCGGCCGCCGCCCGATGCGGCAGCCGAGCCACTACCAGCAGCAACACGGCGGCACCCACCCCCACGACCGCGACGACCGCGCGCAACCACGGCAGCCAGTCGTCGTGCCGGGCGGCCAGGACCACGGCGAGGACGGCGGTGACGGCGACGGTCGACGCCATCGCGGCAGCACACCAGCGCGTGGAGCGATTGCGCCATAGCGTGACCGACCCGATGCCGATCACAGCGCCGAGCGCAGGGGCCAGCGCGACGGTGTAATACGAGTGCACGATGCCGCCGGCGAAGCTGAACACGACGGCCGTCGTCAGCAGCCACCCGCCCCACAGCACGAGCGCGGCACGCCGGGGATCGGTGCGCGGCGCGCGGCGGGTGAGCCAGAGCCCGGCCGCCAGGCAGACCAGCGCGGCTGGCAGCAGCCAGCCGGTGTAGGCACCCATGCCCGCGCCGAGCAACCGGCCCCAACCGACGTCGTAGTCCAGGTTGCCGAGGCCACCGACCTCCTCGCCGGTGATGCGGCCGATCCCGTTGTAGCCCAACGCCAGTTCGACGATGCTGTCGTTTTGGGAGCCACCGATGTATGGCCGCGACGACGCGGGCCACAGCTCGACCAGCAGTAGGTACCAGCCCGCCGACACCACCAGCGCGACGGTGCCCGCCGCGAGACGGAACAACCGGGTCCGCAGCGGCGCCGCAGCAGCCATCAGATACGCGACGCCGAAGGCGGGCAGGACGAGGAAGGCCTGCAGCATCTTCGCCAGGAAGCCACAGCCGACGGCGACGCCGGCGCCGACGAGCCACCAGCGGCCGGCCTCCGGCTCGCACGCGCGTTGCACGCAGTAGGCGCCGACGACGAGCATCAGGACCAGCAGGGCGTCGGGATTGTTGAATCGGAACATCAGTGCGGCGGCGGGCGTGAACGCGAAGACCGCGCCCGCCAGCAGCGCCGCCTGCGGCCCTGCCGCTCGGCGGACGGCCGCGTAGAGCACCGCGACGGCGGCCACGCCCATCACCGCCTGGGGCGCCAGCACGCTCCACGGGTTCAGCCCGAAGAGCCGCACCAACAGATCCGTCACCCATAGTGCCCCGGGGATCTTGTCGACCGTGATGGCGTTGCCCGCGTCGCTCGACCCGAACAGCATGGCCGTCCAGTTGGAGGCGCCGGCCTGCGCGGCCGCCGAGTAGAACGCGTTGGCCCACCCGCTGGCCGACAGGTTCCACAGGTAGAGCACTGCCGTGACCGCGGTCAACGCGCCGAAACCGGCCCGCTCCCAGGTCACCCGCCGCGGTCGGTCGATCGAAGGGTCCTGCGGGTTCGCCGCGCGCGGCAGTACAGCGATCACCCGTTCGATTCTCGGGCGCGGCGCTAGGCGTCCGATTGGTCCGAGCTGTGGCTGGGCTGTGAACCGTCGGGCAACGTCACGACGAACCGGGTGTCGCCGCGTGCGCTGTGGACGTCGATCGTGCCGTCGTGGGCCTTGACGACGGCGGCGACGATCGCCAGACCGAGACCGGTGCCGCCGTCGCGCCGCGAGCGCGACGAGTCGCCGCGGGCGAACCGCTCGAAGACCTCGGGCCGCAGCGCCGGGGGGATGCCCGGTCCGTCGTCGGCCACCGTCAGCACCACGCTGCCGGGCCCAGGCGCCAGCGACGTCGTGACGGTGGTGCCCGCCGGGGTGTGGGTCCTGGCGTTGGCCAACAGATTCGCCAGCACCTGGTGCAGCCGGGCCTCGTCGCCGACCACGACCACCGGATCCTCCGGCAGGTGGAGCGACCAGGCGTGGTCCGGGCCCGCGACGTGCGCGTCGCTGACCGCGTCCACGACGAGCCGCGAGAGGTCCACGCCCTCGCGGATCAGTCCGCGGCCCGCATCGAGGCGGGCCAGCAGCAGCATGTCCTCGACGAGCTGGGTCATGCGATGCGTCTCGGATTCCACGCGGCTCATCGCGTGGGCGACGTCGTCGGGCAGCTCCGCGCGTTTGCGTTGCGCCAGTTCGGTATAGCCGCGGATCGCGGCCAGCGGCGTGCGCAACTCGTGGCTGGCGTCGGCGACGAACTGGCGGACCCTGGTCTCGCTCGCGTGCCGCGCCGACAGCGCTCCCGAGATCCGGTCGAGCATGCGGTTGAGCGACGAGCCGAGCTGACCGATCTCGGTGTGCGCGCCCGCCGGGTCGACGCGCACGATGGGCGTCGGGAGGCTCACTTCACCGCGGTCCAGTTCGAGGTCGGCGACCGCGCGCGCAGCAGCCGAGACCCGCGACAGCGGTGCGAGTTGCCTTCTGATGACCAGGATTCCGGCGATCGTGGCGGCCAGGAGCGCGGTGATCGCCACGACGCAGAACATGCCGAGCACCCACAGCAGGGTGTCGTCGACCACCGCCGTAGGCAACCCCGTGACGATCGTCTGGCCGCCGTGGCGGGACTGCATGCCGATGACGCGGTAACGGCCCAGCCCGTCGAGGTCGACGGTTTCCGGTTGGCGGTCGGGCGGCACCGCGCCGAGTTGTCCGGTGGCCGCCGCGCTGACAGCCGACCGGCCACCGTCGGAGGTGATGACCCCGGCATCGACCTCACCGTCGCGCCCGACGACCGCGCCGACCGTGCGGGCAGCCTGACCCGGCGCGTTGAGGAAGCCTGGACCGGGCCCGGTCTCTGGATCGAACCGCTGCCGCAAGGGGAAGTCGGGCGGAGCCGGGAAGAGCACGATGCGCGGTGGTTCCGGCGGCGCGATCGACCCGGGCGGTCCGGGTGGCCCAGGTGGCCCGGGTGGCCCGGGTGCGTCGAATTCCCGTCCCCCACCGCGTCCGAAGACTCCCGGCGGAAGCGGCATGTCGAAGATCGCCGTCGACCGCCTGCCCGCTTCGAGCACCTGCTCGTCGAGCTGGTGCATCAGGAAGCGCTGCAAGGCGAACTCCGTGGCGACGCCGATGGCGGCGCAGACCGTGGCGAGCAGCACGATCTGCGTGACGAGCAGCCGGACTCGCAGCGACCAGGTGCGCGGCGAGAAGACGCGGGTCCCCGGCCCGCCGCTAGCGGGCGGGCTTGAGGACATACCCGGCCCCCCGCAGGGTGTGGATCATCGGCTCGCGTCCGCTGTCGATCTTCTTGCGCAGATAGCTGACGTACAGCTCGACGATGTTGGATCGGCCGCCGAAGTCATAGCTCCACACCCGGTCGAGGATCTGGGCCTTGCTCAATACTCGTTTGGCGTTGCGCATCATGAACCGCAGCAACTCGAACTCCGTGGCGGTCAACGAGATCGGCTCACCACCACGGGTTACCTCGTGGCTGTCCTCGTCGAGGACCAGGTCGCCGACGACGATCTGCGCGCCACCGGATTCGTCGGCGACACCGGTGCGCCGCAGCAGCGCGCGCAGCCGCAGCACCACCTCTTCGATGCTGAACGGCTTCGTCACGTAGTCGTCGCCGCCCGCGGTGAGTCCGGCGATGCGGTCCTCGACGGAGTCCTTCGCGGTCAGCAGCAGCAGCGGCAGCCCCGGTATCTGATTGCGCAACTCGTGCAAGACGTCGAGCCCGCTCATGTCCGGCAGCATGACGTCGAGGACCACCACGTCCGGCGGCGTCTGGCGTGCCGCCGCGATCGCCGATGCGCCGTCACCGGCGGTGGTGATGTCCCAGCCCTCGTAGCGCAGGGCCATCGACACGAGTTCGGCGAGCACCGGTTCGTCGTCCACCACCAGGACGTTGATGGGGCTGCCGTCAGCGCGCCGCATGACGACGCGGCCGGAGCCGTTGTCCTGCGCGGTGGTCATGACTACCAGTATTCGCCACGGCGATGGGCCGAACCTGTGCCGAACCTATGCGTCAGCTGTGACGCAGCGCGACTAGTGCGGTTCGGCGAAGCCCGACGGCGTGGTCGCGGTCACGGGCGGCTCGGCAACACTCGTCTCGGGCACCGGCGGTGCGGTCGCCTCGGTGCTGGTCTCACCGGTCGTCACCTCTGAGGTAGTGATGCTCGGCGACACCGGGCCCGGCGGCACTGGAGCGGGTTCCTCGGCGGCGCTGGTGGCGATCGTGACGCCACCCATCGTCAGTAGCGCGCCGGTCCCGACGGTTGCGGTCAACAACTTCACCTTGGTCTTCACGTGGATCTCTCCAAATCGATCTATTCGACTTCGTGGGGACACAAAGGGGCCGCCATGGACCCTTCACGGGTCGTGTAACCACGGTGATCGATCGTGAAACGCGAGTGTGCGCGCCGCTACTTGGCCGCCTCCTCCACCGATGGCAACGGCGCAGGGCCCTTCATCACGGGCTTCGCGACCGCGACCGCCGGTGCGGTGGGTGGCGTGGTCTCGGTGCTGGTGGCGCCGATCGACATCGTCGTGCTCTTGGCCAGATCGGTGTGATCGGTCGGCGCGGTGACGGTGGCGCTGAGCGCGCCGATGGTCACCACCGCGCCTGCCCCGATGATCGCTGCGAGGAACTGGTATTTGCCGTTGCGGTTCGTCATGGTGTTTCCCGGTCGTCGTGATCCCGCCGCACGTCCGCCCTGCGGGGTGCGACTGCACCTCCGAGTGAACGCGCTGAAACTGGACGAACGCTGTGCCCTCGCCACGAGTTGGCTCCCCCTCGGGCGGGGCGAAACGCCGGGTCGCGAGGGCCGTTCGCAGCCGCATCGCCAGCTATCTCCTACCCTGTCCGAATGCGGGTAGCCGAGAGCGCGACGTGACGCGGTTCCTCGCTCGCCGCCTGTTCAACTACGCGGTGCTCTTGGTTCTGGCGTCCTTCCTGACGTTCTGTCTCACCGCGTGGGCGTTCAATCCGCTCGAGAGCTTGGAGAGCCGCAACCCCCGCCCGCCGCAGGCGGTCATCGATGCCCGCGCGGACGCGCTGCACCTCAACGATCCGGTGGTGCAGCGGTACGCCACCTGGGTGACCCACGCCGTCCGCGGTGACTTCGGGACCACGATCACTGGCCAGCCCGTGGCCGACGAACTCGGTCGGCGCATCGGGGTCAGCCTGCGGCTGGTGATCATCGGGTCGGTGCTCGGCACGTTGATCGGCGTCGTCGTGGGCGCGTGGGGCGCGGTGCGGCAATACCGGGTGTCGGACCGGGTCATCACGATCGTGTCGCTGCTGTTGATCAGCACCCCGACGTTCGTGCTCGCCCCGCTGCTCATGCTGCCCGCCAACACCGTCAACTCCGCGCTCGGATTCGAGCTGTTCCAGTACATCGGCGAGACGTCGACGACGACGGCGCCCGGGTTCTGGAACGGCGTCGTCGACCGGTTGCAACACCTGGTGCTGCCGACGTTGACGCTGGCACTGTTCGCGATCGCGGGATACAGCAGATACCAGCGCAACGCGATGCTCGACGTGCTGGGTCAGGACTTCATCCGCACCGCGCGGGCCAAGGGACTGACCCGGCGGCAGGCCCTGCTGCGGCACGGGTTGCGCACGGCCCTGATTCCGATGGCGACGCTGTTCGCCTACAGCGTCGGAGGACTCGTCACCGGGGCGGTGTTCGTGGAGAAGATCTTCGGCTGGCACGGCATGGGCGAGTGGGCCGTGCAGGGAATCGCGAACCAGGACACCAACATCGTCGCCGCCATCACGCTGTTCACCGGCGCCACCGTGCTGCTCGCCGGGCTGCTGTCCGACGTCATCTACGCCGCACTCGATCCGAGGGTGAGGGTTTCGTGACCACCGAGAGCGCCTTCGCATCCCGTCGCACGCTGACGCTGCGCCGCTTCCTGCGCAGCCGGCTCGCGGTCGCCGCGCTGGTGGTCCTGATGGTGCTGTTCGTCGGCTGCTACGCGCTGCCCCCGCTGCTGCCGTGGAAGTACACCGACCTGGACTACTTCGCCCTGCAGCAGCCGCCGAGCCCCAGCCACTGGTTCGGTACCAACGCGCTCGGCCAGGACGTGCTCGCCCAGACGCTGCGCGGCATGCAGAAGTCGCTACTGATCGGTGTCTGCGTCGCCTTCGTCTCGACCGTCATCGCCGCCACCGTGGGGGCCATTGCCGGTTACTTCGGCGGCTGGCGCGACCGCGCCCTCATGTGGGTGGTGGATCTGCTGTTGGTCATCCCGAGCTTCATCCTGATCCTGATCATCACCCCGCGCACCAGGGGTGCCGACACGGTGATCTGGCTGATCCTGCTGCTCGCGGCGTTCAGCTGGATGATCAGCGCCCGCATCGTGCGCGGGCTGACGATGAGTCTGCGCGAGCGCGAATTCGTCACGGCCGCCCGGTACATGGGCGTGTCGAACCGGAAGATCATCGTGCGCCACGTGCTGCCGAACGTGGCGTCGATCCTCATCATCGACACCGCGCTCAACGTCGGCGTGGCGATCCTCGCCGAGACCGGGTTGAGCTTCCTGGGATTCGGCATCCAGCCGCCGGACGTCTCCCTGGGCACGTTGATCAGCGACGGGACGGCGTCGGCGTTGACGTTCCCGTGGCTGTTCCTGTTCCCGGCCGGGGTGCTGGTCCTCATCGTCGTGTGCGCCAACGTGATCGGCGACGGGCTGCGTGATGCGCTGGATCCGGGTGCGCGGACGCTTCGGCGGCGGCGATGAGCGCTTGCGCGAAGAGCAGAGGGCGGCGCAAGTGACGGAACTGCTCTCGGTGACCGACCTGACCGTCACCTTCCCCACCGACACCGCCGAGGTGGCCGCGGTACGCGGCATGTCGTTCGACGTCCGACCGCGGGAGGTCGTCGCACTGGTCGGCGAATCCGGCGCGGGAAAGTCCGCAACCGCAATGGCCGTGGTGGGCCTGCTTCCGGAGTACGCCGACGTGACGGGTTCGGTCCGGCTGCACGGCGAGGAGCTGATCGGTCTCGACGACGCAGGGATGTCCCGCGTCCGCGGCCGCACGATCGGCACGGTGTTCCAGGACCCGATGTCGGCGCTCACGCCGGTGTACACGGTGGGTGACCAGATCGCCGAGGCCCTGCGCGTGCATCAGCGCGACCTCGGCCGCGCGGCGGCGAAGACGCGAGCCGTCGAGCTGCTCGAACTCGTCGGCATCAACCAACCCGACCGGCGCGCAAGGGCGTTCCCGCACGAACTGTCCGGCGGTGAGAGGCAGCGCGTGGTCATCGCGATCGCGATCGCCAACGACCCGGACCTGATCATCTGCGACGAGCCGACCACCGCGCTGGACGTCACCGTGCAGGCACAGATCCTCGACGTGCTGCGAACCGCGCGCGACGTCACCGGTGCGGGCGTGCTGATCATCACCCACGACCTCGGCGTGGTGAACGAGTTCGCCGACCGCGCGATGGTCATGTACGCAGGCCGCACGGTGGAGACGGCGTCCGTCGACGTCATCGTCGCCGACCGCGTGATGCCCTACACCGTGGGACTGCTCGGGTCGGTGCCGCGCCTCGACGCGCCGCAGGGCGCGCGCCTGGTCCCGATCCCCGGCGCCCCGCCGACGATGGAGGCGCTGCCGCCGGGATGCCCGTTCGCGCCCCGGTGTCCGCTGGCGATCGACGACTGCCTGGCCGAGGAACCGGCCCTGCTGCCGGTCGGCCCCGACCACGCAGCGGCGTGCATTCGCGTCGAGCACGTCAAGGGGCGCTCGGCTGCCGACGTGTACGGCGTGTCGACCGCACCTCCCGATGCCGCGCGGGATCCCGACGCGCCCGTGGTGCTTCGGGTGCGCGACCTGGTCAAGACCTACGACCTGACCAAGGGCGTTTTGTTCCGGCGCCGGATCGGCGAGGTGCGCGCGGTCGACGGCGTCAGCTTCGAGCTGCGGCAGGGCCACACGCTGGGCATCGTCGGCGAATCCGGCTCGGGCAAGTCCACCACGCTGCACCAGGTCCTCGAACTGACGCCGCCCCAGGGCGGTTCGATCGAGGTGCTCGGTCGCGACGTGGCGGCGCTGGACCGGCGGGGCCGCCGCGACTTGCGCGGCGACCTCCAGGTGGTGTTCCAGGATCCGGTGGCGTCACTCGATCCGCGGCTACCGGTATTCGAGGTGCTGTCGGAGCCGTTGTCCGCCAACGGTTTCGACACGTCCCGCATCGACGAACGGGTCGCCGAGCTGCTGACCCTGGTGGGGATGAGGCGCGAGGACGCCGGCCGCTACCCCGCCGAGTTCTCCGGCGGTCAGAAGCAGCGGATCGGCATCGCGCGGGCGTTGGCGCTGCAGCCGAAGATCCTTGCGCTCGACGAGCCGGTGTCGGCGCTCGACGTGTCGATCCAGGCGGGGGTCATCAACCTGCTGCTCGATCTGCAGCTTCGGTTCGGCCTGTCCTATCTGTTCGTGTCGCACGACCTGTCGGTGGTCAAGCATCTCGCCGACCAGGTGGCGGTGATGCACCGCGGCGTCGTCGTCGAGGCGGGCAGCGCCGAGAGCGTATTCGCCGACCCGCAGGACGAGTACACCCGGCGGCTGCTGGCCGCAGTGCCCACGGTGTAGCCGGCGTCCGGCCGGTCAGCCCTTGAGTTCCACTTCGACGAAGATCGCGGTGGCGTCCGAGGAACTCGCGACGTCGTGGTCGGTGCCTGCGGCGCCTTGGTACGGCGACCCTGCGCGTTGCGTCATCTGCCGGGTGCTGCCGTCGGCGTCCGTGACGGTGAACGTCCCGCCGGTGACGGGTATGACGACGTAGTCGTACTCGTGCCGGTGCGGCCCGGTGGCGTCGCCCGCCTGGTCGAACGTCCACGTGGTGACTCTGATGCGTGGGTCGTCGATCGCGACGGTGGCTCGAGCGGTGCTCATGACTCCCCCGCGCGACGCGCGATCTCGCGCACCATCGCGTCGACGTGGCGCTCGTCGGTACCGCAGCAGCCGCCCAGGATGGACAGGTCCGGGAGCCGGTCAAGGAGATCGGCTTGGGCCGTGGCGAATTCGCCTGGCGTGCCGTCGTCGCGTTCGATGGCAGCGTCCAGCTCCGCGTGGCCTGCGGTCGAGGCGTTCGCGCGTATGCCGGCAATGCGGCGGTTCCACTCGGCCGGCTCGGGCCCGATCGCGATTGCGATGTGGCTCGGATGCGCGCAGTTGACCAGGAAGTAGTCCGGCGGTGCGGCCTCGTCTACCGCCGTGATCGCCTCCGCCAAGCCGATGCCACTCAGCAGACGTCCGTCGGCGTCGACCGTGAACGACACCGCGATCGGCACCCGTTCGGCTCGGGCGGCGCGCACGATGCCGATGGCCTCACCGACGTGAGTGATGGTGTAGGCGGTGGCCAGGTCGGCAGCACCGTCGGCGAACGCGGCCACTTGCGGGCGGTGATAGTCGAACGCGGTGTCCGGATGCGGTTCCGAGGACGCGGCGTACCCGTCGTGACGCGGCCCGATGCTCCCGCTGATGCGGATGACTCCGACTGCGTCGACGTGGTCGCGGCGCAGGTCGGCCATGAACTCGATTGCCGCCGAGTTCACCCGCTCGAGATCGCGGGCGTCGTAGCCGAGGAGTCGGCCCCAGTCCGGGTTGGCGCGCCAGGTGGGGCTCTCCAGCAGCAGCGGGCGCCCACTGGCCGACGCGATGGCGGCATATCCCGCGTAGTAGTCGCGCAGCGCCGACCGGCCCTCGGCCGTGTCCAGCAGCACGAAGGCCGCGAAGTGGGGCAGGTCCACGCCGCGGCGGAAGATCAAGTCGGTCTCGATGCCGCCGTCGGTGACGAACACCCCGGTGCCCTGGTCCACTGCGCACCCTCTCCGAGACGGCTCGCGAGGCCGCGGGCTGGGGGTTTCAGGGTACGGACAGGCGCGGGCTTCCGGAGGTAATAGGTAGCAGACCACTAAAGTCGGTCGGCATGACGTTCCGACGCATCGCCAGCCTCCTCGTGGTGGCGGGATTGACCCTCACGGCCTGCTCCAGCGGCGATCAGACGCCACCCCCGGCTGGCGGCGACGCCGAGGTCGGCAGCACCAGCGACATGAACCCGCAGGACCCGACCAGCCTGCAGGAGGGCGGGGCGCTGCGCCTGGCTCTGTCGGGCTTCCCGGAGAACTTCAACACCCTGCACATCGACGGCAACGTGGCCGACGCCGGGGCGATGATGCGCGCGACGATGCCGCGGGCGTTCCGCATCGCTCCCGACGGCACCGCGACGGTCAACCAGGACTACTTCACCAACGTCGAACTCACGAGCACCGATCCGCAGGTGGTCACCTACACGATCAATCCCAAGGCGACCTGGAGCGACGGCGCGCCGATCACGTGGGAGGACATCAAGTCCCAGATCGACGCCACCAGCGGCAAGAACAAGGAGTTCGCGATCGCCAGCCCGAACGGCAGCGAGCGCGTCGCCTCGGTCACCCGCGGCGTCGACGACCGCCAGGCGGTCATGACGTTCGCCAAGCCGTACTCCGAGTGGCGCGGCATGCTCGCGGGCAACACGATGCTGCTGCCCAAGAGCGTGACCGCCACCCCCGAGGCGTTCAACAAGGCGCAGCTGAGCCAGCCCGGCCCGTCGGCGGGGCCGTTCGAGATCACCAACATCGACCGGACCGCGCAGCGAATCACGTTGACCCGCAACCCCAAGTGGTGGGGCGCCACCCCGCGCCTGGACACCATCACCTACTCGGTGCTCGATGACGCCGCCCGCATCCCGGCACTGCAGAGCAACGCGCTGGACGCGACCGGCTTGGCCAGCCTCGACGAGCTGGAGATCGCCCGCCGGACGGCGGGCATCTCGATCCGCCGGGCGCCCGGTCTGGGCTGGTACCACTTCACGATGAACGGCGCGCCGGGGTCGATCCTGGCCGACAAGGCGCTGCGCGTCGCCATCTCGAAGGGCATCGACCGGCAGACGATCGCCAGCGTCACCCAGCGTGGCCTGGTCGACAACCCGGTGCCGCTCAACAATCACGTCTACGTTGCGGGTCAGGAGGGCTACCAGGACAACAGCGGTGTCGTCGCGTTCGACCCCGAGGCAGCCAAGCGTGAACTCGACGCACTGGGCTGGACCATGAACGGCCAGTTCCGCGAGAAGGACGGCAAGCAGCTCGTCATTCGGGACATCTTCTACGACGCGGCCAGCACCCGGCAGGTCGCGCAGATCGCACAGAACAACCTGGCGCAGATCGGGGTGAAACTCGACCTACAGGCCAAGGGCGGCAACGGATTCTTCAGCCAGTACATCACCGTCGGCAACTTCGACCTGGGCCAGTTCAGCTGGGTCGCCGACGCCTTCCCGCTCTCCGGACTGACCCAGATCTACCTGTCCACCGGGGAGAGCAACTTCGGCAAGATCGGCAGCCCGGAGATCGACGCGAAGATCGAGCAGACGCTCGAGGAACTCGACCCGGCCAAGGCCCGCGTCCTGGCCAACGAACTCGACGAGCTGATCTGGGCCGAAGGCTTCAGCCTGCCGTTGACCCAATCGCCCGGAAACGTCGCAGTGCGGTCCAATCTCGCGAACTTCGGCGCAGCGGGGCTGGCCGACGTCGACTACACCGCGATCGGCTTCATGAAGTAGTGACGCTGCGGACGGCCCGCTGCACGACTGGTGGCACCACCGACTCGGCAGCAGCAGCGGCGCCGAGGCCCCACACCAGCAGGCGGAACCCGATGGGCGACGGCGCGGCGTCGAGTTCCGCTGCGCGCCCGGGTAGATCGCCGGCACTGCCCCCGACGACGGCCGCGGCGATCTCGAGTGCGGCCCGCTCCTTGGCGTCGAGCACGCTGTGCCCCGCAGTGGGCAGCTCCACCAGCACGGCATCCGGAATCAGCGAGGCGATGCGGGCCGCGATCGACGGTGGCGTGGTCAGGTCGCGACCGCCCGCGACGACGACGGTGGGCCAGGTGAATCCCGGCATCGCGGCGATCAGGTCGTAGGGCTCGGCGACGAAGTCGGGATCGCCGACGGCCATGTCGCGCAGCGCAACCGCCGGGTCCAGCGGCGAGCCGTCCGGCACCGCCCCGTAATTCAGCTCGCGATAGCCGATCCTGCCGACGAGGTCGGGTTCGTGGTGGTAGGGCGTCTTGCGCTCGAAGACGAACTTCGTGCCGAGACCGACTGCACCCCACAGCCAGTCGTGTCCGGTGAGCAGCAAGTCGAGCTGCCGCCGGAGGATGGCGGGACCGGCGTAGCCGTACAGCCCCGCCGCCATCTGGGTGGCGGCGGGCGTCAGCACGCCGTCGGCGACCAGTCGGCGCATCTTCGCGGCCAGCTCGGAGGTGTCCAGGTCGTCGCCGTCCCACAGCGCGCGTCGGGTGGCGGCGCGCACCTCGTCGATGTCGTCGGCCGACAGCAGCGGGGAGTCGAGCACCATCGCGTGCACCCGTTCGGGATGGCGGACACCGAGCCCGGCAGCGAGATACGTGCCGTACGAGGTGCCGTAGACGACGGCGGACGACACCCCCGCGTCGTCGAGGACCGCGGCGAGGTCGTCGACCACCGCGTCGATCACGAGTGACCCGGGCGGCAGGTCGGCACCCGCGTCGTCGTGCCGAGACAGCCCGACACCCCGGTGCTCCACCATGATGACGTCCAGACCCGCCTCGGCGAAGCGCCGTCTCGTGCCCCGGTACAACGCCACCGACGCGGCACCGGGGCCGCCGGGAACGACGAGCAGCGGATGCTCGGACGGAGGCCCGGTGCGCACGTAGAAGAGGTCGAACTCGCGTCCGTCGCCGATCGGCCTGCGGACCGAGCGGACGCCAGGCAGCGCGGCGAGCTTGTCGTGCGCGCGCCTGCGCTTGGCGTTCATCGTCATCGCACTTGCCCGGTCATCGCACTTCATTGTGCCCCTCGCGGTGTGCGCTTCGGTTCCCGGTGATTCAAAGCCGTGCCCGGCGCGGCAGCCCGTCGGTACAACGGTGCTCATGACAACCGTCGAAGGCGTGAACAGAATCCTGCCGGGATCGAACGAGTGGACCACCCTGCTGGCCGACATCGGCTCGGGGGCCAAGAACCGAGATCTGGAGGACCAGAACCCGTTCGATCAGGTCACCGCACTCAAGCGCGCCGGTTTCGGCACGCTTCGGCTGCCCGAGGCGCTCGGCGGTGCGGGATTGACCGTGCCGCAACTCTTCTCGGCCGTGATCGACGTGGCGCGCGCGGATCCGATCGTCGCGCACATCTTTCGGACGCACTTCTGGTTCGTCGAGGAGCGGTTGCGTACCCTCGGAGGGCAGGAGCGCAGCGACCGGGGATTGGAACGGGAGTCCGAGGGCTCACGGCAGTGGCTGGCCGAGGTCGCCGCGGGCCGGGTGTTCGGCAACGCGTTCAGTGAGAAGGGCAGCAACGCCGTCGGCAGCCTGGTGTTCAACACGCGGCTGCTGCCCGACGGCTCCGGCGGCTTCCGGCTCGACGGTCAGAAGTTCTACAGCACCGGCACCCTGTTCTCCGACTACCTGACGGTCACGGCCACCACCGACCACGACTCGGTCGCGACCGTGGTGGTGCCCGCCGATCGCGCGGGCGTGCAGCTGGTCGACGACTGGGACGGTTTCGGTCAACGCCGCACCGGCACGGGCACCACCACGTTCACCGGCGTTGCCGTGTCGGCCGACGAGGTGTTGTCGGACTCCCCGTACGACGCCGAGCCCGTCCCGACGGTGCAGTACGCGTCGCTGCAGTTGTTCATCCATGCCGTCGTCGCCGGGATCCTGGCGAACGTCGTCGACGACGGGATCGCACTGCTGCGCTCGCCTGACCGCAGCTTCAGCCATGCCGTTGCCGAGCGGCCCGCCGACGACCCGCTGCTGCAGCGTCAGCTGGGCGAACTCGCCTCCACCGCATCGATCGCGCGGGCCGTGGTCCTCGACGCTGCCGAAGCCATCGCTGCGGCCACCGCCTCGGAGGTCGACGGCGTGCCCGACGCGGGCCTCGCTGCGGAGGCGCAGCTGCGCGCGGCGAAGGTCAAGGTGCACCTCGACGACGTGGCACCCCAGGCCGCCACCCGGCTGCTCGAACTGGGCGGTGCCAGCGCGGCCAGCAGGCAGCGCAACCTGGACAGGCACTGGCGCAACATCAGGACCATCACGCTGCACAACCCGGTGGGCTACAAGGCGCGGGCCATCGGCGAGCACCTGCTGCACGGCACGCCGCTGCCCGCGAACGCCTACTTCTGAGGCGTTCGCTCAGGTCGACGCGGACTTGATCAGGTCCGACGCCTTCTCGCCGATCAGCACCGACGGCGCGTGGGTGTGGCCGCGGATGATCGTCGGCATCACCGACGCATCGGCGATTCGTAGCCCGTCGACGCCGCGCACCCGCAACTGCGGGTCGACCACGCTGTCGGCGTCGGTACCCATCCGGCAGGTACCGACGGGGTGATAGAGGGTGTGCGAGCACGTGTTCAGCGCGCGCTCGAGGGTCTCGTCGGACAGGTCGGTCGCCCCGCTGGGTCGCAGGATGGCCCCGAGCAGGCCGCGCATCGACGGCGCCTCGGCGATCTGGGCCGTCATCCGCAGGCCCGCCATCAGCGCGCGCCGGTCGGCGCCGTCAGGGTCGGTCAGGTACCCGGGGTCGACGAGCGGCTTGATCAGCGGGTCTGCGGAGGCAAGGGTGACGGTGCCAGTGCTCTTGGGCTTGACCAGGATTGGGCCCATGACGATCGCGTGACTCTGGTGCGGCTCGCCGATGCCCTCGTCGAAGAACGGTGCCGGAGCGAAGATCAGCTCGAGGTCGGGCAGGTCGAGCCCGGGCTCGCTGCGGACGAAGCCGTACGCCTCGCCGACGTTGGACGTCAGCATGCCGCGCCTGCGCAGCAGGTAGGCGATCAGCTCGAGCGGCTTCTCCGCGGTCTGCAGCGAGTCGCGCTCCACCTCGAAACCCACCGGCACCACGAGGTGGTCGAGCAGGTTCTGCCCCACCCCCGGCGAGTGCGCAACGGTGTCGATGCCGAACTCCGCGAGCCGATCCCGGTCTCCGATGCCCGAGAGCATGAGGAGTTGCGGAGTGTTGACGGCGCCACCGCACAGCACCACCTCTCGGCGGGCCTCGACCACCTCGCGCTTGCCGCCGGAGTCGAACTCGACGCCGACGGCGCGCCTGCCGTCGAACAGGACGCGCGTGACGACGGATTCGGCGAACACCTTGAGGTTCGGGTTGCGCATCGCAGGCTTGAGATAGGCGTCGGCAGCACTCCACCGCGCGCCGCGGCGTTGCGTGACCCGCGTCTGGCGAAACCCGTCGGGGGTTTCGTCATCGGTCGAATCGACGGTGAAGCCGCATTCCCCGGCGGCCGCGAGCCACGCCGCGGTCGCGCTGCGCGGGCTGCGCTGATCGGAGACGTGCAGTGGTCCCCGCTCGATGCGGTCGTAGTAGCCGACGAGCTTGGCCCACGACCACTCTGGGCCGGCATGCTGCGCCCACTCGTCGTAGTCGGCCGCGAAACCGCGCACCCACATCATCGCGTTCATCGAGGACGACCCACCGAAGACCTTGCCCCGGGGCCAGTAGATCTGCCGACCGTCGAGTTCCTTCTGCGGTTCGGTCAGGTAGTTCCAGTCCAGCGGTCCGCGGAACAGCTTGGAGAACGCCGCGGGGATGTGGACGAACTTGTCCTTGTCGGGCGGCCCCGCCTCGACGACGGCCACCCGCACGCCCGGGACGGCGCTGAGCCGGTTGGCCACGACCGATCCGGCTGACCCAGTTCCCACGACGACGTAATCAGCCTTCACGTCGCGTGAGTGTAGGAGGCGTCGCTGCGCTTTTCAGTCAAACCGCCGAGGTCAGCTCGATGCGCTGCGCCCCGATGACCCCGGCGTACCGCTCCGGGCTGCACGTCAGCACGATCACCTGACCGTCACCGCCCACGGCGTCGAAGACCTCCGCCATCTTGACCAGGCGATTCGAGTCGGTGAACCCGAGTGCGTCGTCGATGACGACCGGCACGCCGTCCTCCTTCGCGACCAGCGCCGCGCCCGCCAACCGCGCCACGATGCCGAGCTGTTCCTTCGCACCGCCGGACAGGGAGTCGTACGGCACCGTGCAGCCGTCGAGTGTCCGGGTCTGGATGCGCAGCTCGGCGTCGATGCCGACCTCGAAGTCGGGGCCGAACACGATGCGGCCCAGTCGTTCCACCTCGACGCGGAACGGGTCCACGTAACGCTGCCGCGCGTCGTCGCGGTGGCGCGTCATCGTCGACCGCAGCAGCATGACGGCGTTCGCCCGCCGCCGCAGCCGCGCCCAGTCGGCCTCGGCGTGCGCGCACTCCATCTCGGCGGCGTCGAGCCGACCGTGGCGGCCCTCGGTGCCGTAGACGCCGAGCTGCGCCGTGGTGGCGACCAACTGCGCGGCGACGTCGCGGTGGCGGCGGCCCAGGCGGTCTGCGAGCGCATTCGCTTCGGTCAGTTCGGCCGCGACCACGGCGGGCTGGGCGCCGTCGAGTTCGATCTGCAGCGCCTCGACCCTGGTGGCAGCATCGCCGAGCCGTTCGGCGGCGGCATCGGCTCGCAGCACGAGATCGTCGTCGGTGATCGACGCCCGCCCCTGCTCCAGCCGCTCGGCGAGCTTCTGCGCGCGCTCCTGGCCGGCGTCGATCCTGCTGCGCAGAACCGTTGCGGCCGAGGCCTTCTCGTTGACGAGCGTCGATGCTGCCGACGCCGCGTCGCGCAGTGCGGCGCAGGTGGTGAGTGCCTGCCGGTGCGCGGCCGCCGCGGTCTCGAGTTCGGTGCGCGCGGCGTCGGCGTCGGGGCGGTCAGCGGGCAGGTCGGTTCGCAGGGCCGCGAGCCTGCGCCGCAGCGCGTCGACGTCGTCGTCGGCGGCCTGCGCGTCACGCGTGGCGCGCAGCTGCTGGCGGGTCGCCGTCAGATCGCGCCGCCGCTCGTCGAGGGCACGCGCGGCCTCGACGTCGGCGACACCCACGTCGTGCAGCACCTGCGCGAGGACCCGCGCCTTGGTGTCCAACTCGTCGCCGGTGTGGGCGGCCGGCGTGCCGGGCACCACCCGCACGGTCAGCAGTCCGGGCATTTCGACGTCGGTCGGTGCGGTCGCACTGGTCGACCACACCGCACCCGCGTCGAGGGTCACGACCTCGCCCGCGACGGTGACCGACATGGATTCCGTCGCAACGAGTTCGATGCGTGCCGATGCCGCTTCCGCCGCGGCCGCAGCCACGTCGACCGCGGCCGACGCCGCCTCGACCAGACGCATCGTCTTGTCGGTGAGCGGAATCTCGGCGAGCATGGCCTCGACGTCGCGCAGGCGCGCGTCGGCGGCGTCGATCTTGCTCAGTCGCAGCGCGATCCGGCCTGCCTCGTCGTGCCTGGCGATCTGCTCGACCACGGTGCGTGCCGCGTCGACCTTCGCCTGCCAGGCCTCGGCGTCGGCGGTCGCCGCCAGCATCGCGGCGGTGGCCTCGGCGTGCGCCTCACGTGCCTCGGTCTCCTCGAGCGTCGCCTGGGCCAACGCGGCTGCGAGCGTCTCGACACCGGAGGTCTCCTGCTCGAGTTCCGTTCGGAGCCTGCGACGTTCGGTGAGCGCGGCCGTGGCCGCGACCTGTGTCGACCGTGCGGCGTCCGCGACGACCTTCGCCTGGGTCAAGCGTTCGGCGACCTTGCTGACGGTGTCGGCGGCAGCGCGTGCGGCCTCGAGGCGGGGCCCGACCACGGACCGCTCCGCATCGAGTTCGGCGAGTTCGGCGGTGAGGACGTCGTGCCTCCCCACCGCCTCCTCGATCTCGGCTACTGCCGAACGACATTCGGCGACCGCCGCTGCGGCGGCCTGACGGCGCTTGATCGCTGCGGCCCACTCCCCCGTCGGCTTGCCGGTCTGGGTGAAGTAGCGCCGGAACTCCTCGTCGATGCGATCGATGAGCAGCGGTTCGCTTCCCGACAGCGTCACCGCTTGACCTGCCGCCACGTCGAGCGCCCGGGACAGCGCATCGCAGCCCGAGAGGTCGACCGGTGACGTCGACGACGTCTGCAGCACCCGCTGGGCCTGCCACAGTTGGACGTCGACGGTCTCGTTGAGGATGGCCTGCACCCGTTCGTGCGCTTCGTCACCCGTGAGCTGTTCGCGGACGGGTGCGGTGACGGTCAACTCGGTGACCGGACGCTTGTGGTAGCGCTTGAAGTAGGTGAATCGGTATGGGCCGGTGGAGATCTCGGCCTTGACCTCGGCGCCCTCGTCGACGTGCGTGGGCTTGACCTGCTTCACCTCCTTCTTGCTGGAGCGGTCCTTGGCCTCCAGCAGGAGGTCGAGCGCCTCGATCATCGACGACTTGCCGATCTCGTTGGCGCCGCACACCACGACGACGCCGCGGTCGGGGAACTCGACGTCGCGGAAGGCGATGCCGCGGTAGTTGCGCAGTGTCAGCCGGTGCAGTTTCACGCCGCACCCCGATCGACCAGGCGAAGCAACAACGCCAGCGCCGCGCGCGCGTCGTCGGACTCCTCACCGTCGGTCTTGGCCGTGGCCACCAGTTCGTCGACGGCGGCCGCGGCGAACCCGCCGATGCCGAGATCGTCGAACTCGCCGTCGGCAGGCAACACCACGATGTCGGTCTGACTGTCCCACAGCGAGAGTGCGGCGAAGCGGCGCACGTACTTGTCCAGGCACGCGTCGAGCGCCGCCTTGTCGGTGACCGTCAACGATCCGTTCAGACCCACCTGCACGACGGTGCGGTCCTTGTCGGTGAGCAGGTCGAGGTTGAGGTCGAGATCGGTCACGTCGCGGCTGGTGTCGACGGTTCGGCACAGCGAGACGAAGCGCCACGTCCCCACACGCCGGGCCTCGACCTCGACGCGGCGGGCGGGGTCGGATTCGTCGACGTCGACCACCAGCACGTGGCCGGGATCGCTCTCGACGTGGTCGTAGTTGGTGACTTCCGGCGCCCCGGAGTACCACACCCGGCCGCTGTCGCCGACCTTGGTCCGAGAGTGCTTGTCTCCCAGCGCCACGTAGTGCACGGCGCCGCGGGCCAGGGCGTCCTCGACCGCGGCGAGCCGGATGAAGGACGGCTTGTCCCTGTCGGCCTGGAACACGTCGACTCCGCCGTGCCCGACGACGATGCGGGTCACGCCGTCGTCGGTCAGGCCGGCGAGGACGTCGCCGACCAGGTCGGTGGTCGGAGCCTTCGAACGCCATGGCGCAGCGACGATCTCGAGACCGGGCCGTACTTCGTGCACGCCCGCGCGGTCCAGCACCACCACGTTGTCGGGCCGCTCCTCGGTGAACAGGGCGCTGGTGTACACCGAGCCGGCGTCGAGCGGATCGTGGTTGCCGGGCAGCAGGTACACGGGCACCTCGATGCGACGCATGGCCTCCAGCGATTGGCTGATGACGCGCGGTGCGAGGTGGTTGTCCTCGAACACGTCGCCCGCGACGACGACGAACTCGGCGCCCACCTCCTTGGCGATCGGCCCCATGGCGGCGACGACGTCACGGCGGGCAGCCGAATAACGCGGTTGCGCCTCGTCGTTCAGGAAGTGGCGGGTCATGCCGAGTTGCCAGTCGGCGGTATGCAGGAATCGCATCCCATCGCCCCCTCTCGTCTGGTCGTGAGTCCCCGTGATCTCGGGACGCCAGGCGAGTGTATGGCCGGCCGCCGACAAGTCGACGGACCTCGATCGGCATGTGGGCGACCGGCCTACGCGGCGACGGTTCAGCGGCGTCGGATCACCGGCGTCGAAGCGCCTGCACCCGACCGATCGCGACGTCGGCCACCAGGAACGCCACCAGGCTGACGCCCAGCAGCGGCAGGAACCACCCCACCGCGATCGCGACGACGACGACGGCGGCGACGACACCGGGATGCGTGCGGCGCAGTGCGCCGCGCGCGGGTGGGCGGCCGACCAGCCGATCCGATGCACGGGTGGGCCTGCGCTGCCACCACATCCGATACCCGCGCACGATCACCGTGACCAGTCCCACGGCCACGACGAACAGCACCAGTTGATTGAGCACGCCGAACAGGAACCCCATGTGCATCCGGATGCCCCAGTCGGCGAGCTTGGCGATCGTCGAGTAGTCGTTGGCGTAGTCGACCGAGCTGGTCACCCGCAACGTCACCGGGTCGACGGCTGCCGCGTTGGTGGTCAGCCGATACGGCTCGTCGACCTCGATCACCCCGACGGCCTCGCCCGGTTCGGCGGGCAGAGTCAGCTCCAGCGGCAGCCGAACCCCCGCGGACGCCGCCGCCGCGACCACCCCGTCCAAGTCGACGGGCGCTGAGGTCATCTGCAACGGCCCGCCGTGCCCGGCGTGTCCGTCGTGCGCGTCGCCGCGGGTTCCCGTTGCGGAGTCCCCGAGCGCCGTGACGAGCGCGGGCCGCTCCCAGGCGAAGTGCGCCCGGACCTCCGACACCGTGGCACCTGCGTACGTCGACCACGTGATGCCGGTCGCGGACAGGAACAGCAACATGGGCAGGATCCACACGCCAACCGTCGCATGCCAATTCAGCGTCCGGCTGCGTCCGGTGCCGGGGCTCGGCGTCAGCAGCCGTGCACGCTCGCCGCGGCGGCGCTGCGACCGGCGCCTGGTCCACCACAGGGCCAGCCCGCCGAGCGCCACCACCCACAGCCAGGACGCGGCGAGTTCGCTGTAGAGCCGCCCCGGTTCGCCGAGCTGCAGATGCCGGTGCAGGCCGTCGAGCCACGTGCTGAGTGGCAGGTCACCGAACCACACCGGCTCGGCGCCCAACACCCGACCGGCGTAGGGGTCGACGAACACGGCCAGCTGCCTATCGGGCCCCAGCGCCGGGTCGGCGAACAGCACCCGGGTCGAGTCCCCGGGATCGGCTGCGGGCCGCATGCCCGCCATGGCGAGACCGGGGTGGGCGGCCTGTGCGGCTGCCGCCTGCTCGGTGAGTGGCAGGGCCTGCTCGCCGGGATCGACGACCAGGATGTCGCGGTAGACGACGCGTTCGAGCGTGGGCGCGACGGCGTACAGGGCGCCGGTGATTGCCGCGATCAGGATGAACGGCGCCACCAGGACGCCTGCGTAGAAGTGCAGCCGCCGAACCAGGGCGAGTCCGCTGTTCGGCGACGGTCCTGCGGTGACCGCCGGTGGGTTGAGAGCCCGTTCGGGCTCAGATCGTGGAGTAGACGTCGATCCAGGGGTAGACATGATGGGTCCTTCGTTGTCCGAGAATGAGTTCCGTGCCGGGCACGGTGGAGAACCGGACCGCGACGCGCGCGTGTCCGGTATTCGAAAAGCCGCGCTCAGGCGGCAGTCAACGAAGGTGGTCCGCGGGTGACGTGCCCGGAGCCCGCGAGGATCCGGTCCGCCAGTTCCGGGCCCCACCACACGGTGCGAGGGCGACGGCCCGACGGCTCGCCAAGCAACGCCATGAGGACGAGCACCAGCCGCCACAACGCCGCGGTCACCGCGGCAAAGGACCGTTCCGCCGAGTGGATCAACGCCGCCACCAGGAGCGCCGCGGCTGCGTGCGCGAGGAGCATCTCCGTCGACCAGTGCGCGCCGTGGTGATGCCCGGAGGCGAACGCCAGTGTGTAGTGGCCGATCAACTGGCCCACCCCGAGGAACGAGGCGATCACGGGCAGACGCCGCTGGGCGTCAGCCGACGAGGACGCGACCGCCCCCACCATCGCCGAGATCGCCACCAGCAGCAGGACCGCCGACGTCGCGGGCAGCGGCGCCCCACCGAGACCGTGCGCGGCCACCGTGGCCGTCGCCGAGGTGGCGCCCACCAACGATCCGCGCAGCCGCGCGGCGTCGGATCGGGCGGTGCTCATCGCGGCAGCCTATCGCCGACGGCCTAGGTTGGGATCGTGAGTGCGACGAACCAGAGCCGGACGCTGTTGTTGATGCGGCACGCCAAGTCGGGCTACCCCGACGGCGTCGCCGACCACGACAGGCCGCTGGCCGACCGCGGCAACCGCGAGGCGCCGCTGGCCGGGGAGTGGATCCGCGCGCACGCACCCGAGGTCGAGGCCGTGCTGTGCTCGACCGCCACCCGCACAAGGCAGACGCTGGCCAAGACGGGCATCGAGGCGCCGACCGAATTCCTCGACGAGTTGTACGACGCCACGCCGGGAACCGTTCTCGCGGCCATCAACGGCGTCGGAGACGACGTCCGGACGCTCCTGGTGGTCGGCCACGAACCCACGACGTCGAGCCTCGCGCTCGGGTTGGCTGGCCCCGGCGGTGATCCCGACGCCGCCGCCGAGATCGCCGCGAAGTTCCCCACCTCGGCGATCGCGGTGCTGCACACCGACATCAGGTGGGCCGATCTGGAGTTGGGCGGGGCGACACTGGTCGCCTTCCACGTGGCGCGATAGTCGGGTCAGTTGTTGGTGTTGAGCGTGAGTTCCATCAGCTTGATCGCCATGCCGCACGCGTCGATGCCGGGCGCCTGCGGGTTGACCCACCACCCGACCACGCCGGCCGCGTCACTGGCGACGCCGCACGCACCGTTGGGGTCGTTGGGCTTCATCACGATCGACGGCACGCCTGCCACCGACCGGCTCTCGATCTGATACTGCAGCTGTTCGGCGACCGACCGCTCGTTGTCGAGGCTGCCCTGCTCGAACCAGAAGCGGGTGATGTCGATCAGGCCCGACGGGTTCAATGCCTGCCACCGGCAGACCGCACCGACGAAGGTGCTTTGGATGTCCAGCGGATCCGCGCCGACGGTCTCGGCGAGGATGTCCTGGGTCAGGACGTCGCACTCCTTGAGGAGGTTCGGGTACTGACGCTCGGAGTCGTCGTTGCGCGCGTTCTCCCCGGACCCGGCGCGGACGGCGGCACCCTCCACCGAGCGGGTGCAGCCCTGCACGCCGAGCAGCACCGTCAGCGCCGCGAGCATGGCGCCGATCGTCGTCAGGATGCGACGCAGAGGCATGCGGGCGCTCACTTCGAGTTCACGATCGACTGGCGGGTGACTTCCTTGGCGACCTCGCACGCGTCGGGGAAGGGCTTCTGGGCGAAGCTGATCGACCATTCGATGAAGTCGTCGTCGAACTGGATGCCGATCTCGCACAGGCTCACGCCCAGCGTCGGATCGTCGTTGAGGGCGATGAAGCCGTCGTGTCCTTCGATGTTGATGTCCTCGACGCTGGTCCTGGAGAGTTCCTCGGTCTTGCGTTCGCGGCCGATGGGGCTGCCGCGGAACCACGAGAACGAGAAGTGCGGACCGAGCACGCCACCGCCGGCGAGCCACTGGCAGCCCACCGAGGTCTTGGCCGTGTTGACCAGACCGGGCACCTGGGTGAGTTCGCCCATGGCTTGGTCGGTGACCCCGCCGCACTCCGGGAAGAACGGCCCGTGCTTGACGTCGGCCGCCGGTGCGGGGCCCGACGGCACGTCCGGGCTCGCGGGATCGTCGGAGCCCGAGCACGCCGAGAGCACCGAGGTGACCGCGAGGATCCCGGCGGCCAGCCTGACCGCTGGAGCCTTCGCGTCGCGTCGGCCACGTGTCCCGTTCTGGTGGTCGCCCCGTCGTCCCATCACGCCCGCAACTGTAGCGGCAGCGCAGATCGGCAACCACCAGCGGACCGATTGACCAGCACTTTTCGGCGTTTCGCGCTGGAAATGGGCGATCAGGGACCCAACCGGAGCGTATGCGACAGTTACGGGATGCTCTGGGCGCTGCTGCGGCGGTACGTGCGGCCGTACCGCGGCCTGCTCGTCATCGTGTCCGTCCTGCAGGTGATCAGCACGCTGGCGTCGCTCTACCTGCCGACGATCAACGCGGCCATCATCGACGACGGCGTGGCCCAGGGCCAGACCGGCGTCATCGTGGAGCTGGGCCTGCTGATGCTGGGCGTGACCGGTATGCAGGTGCTGTGCGCCATCGGGGCGGTGTTCTTCGGATCGCGCGCAGGCATGGGCTTCGGTCGCGATCTGCGCTCGGCGATCTTCCACCACGTCACGGGGCTCTCGGCCGAGGAGACGTCACGCTTCGGCACCGCGTCGCTGCTGACCCGCACCACCAACGACGTCCAGCAGATCCAGGTGCTCGTCCAGATGACCTGCACGATGTTCGTCACCGCGCCGATCATGAGCATCGGCGGCATCGCGATGGCGCTGCACCTCGATGCGGGGCTGTCGTGGTTGCTGCTCGTCAGCGTGCCGATCCTGGCTCTGTCGAACTACTGGATCGTGTCCCGCCTGCTGCCGCTGTTCCGGTCGATGCAGGGTTTGATCGATGGCATCAACCGCGTTCTGCGCGAGCAGCTCTCGGGGCTGCGGGTGGTGCGGGCCTTCGCTCGCGAACCGATCGAGAAGGCCCGGTTCGCTGCGGCCAACCAGGCGCTCTCGGACACCGCGCTGACCGTGGGCCGGTGGCAGGCGCTGATGCTGCCGGTGACGACGCTGGTGATCAACGTCTCCAGCGTCGCGTTGATCTGGTACGGCGGCATGCGCATCGACGCCGGTCAGATGCAGGTCGGGGCGTTGATCGCCTTCCTGTCCTACTTCATGCAGATCCTGATGTCGGTGCTGCTCGTGACCTTCGTGCTCGTCATCCTGCCGCGGGCGTCGGTGTGCGCCGAGCGGATCAGCGAGGTGCTCGACACGCCCGCGGCCATCGCGAGCCCCGAGCACCCGCGCGCGCCGTCGAAGCGCACCGGCGAGATCGTCCTCGACGGCGTGACGTTCCGCCACCCCGGTGCGGAACAGCCCGTGGTGCAGGACGTCTCGTTCACCGCACGGCCTGGTACCACCACCGCCGTGGTCGGCTCGACGGGAGCGGGCAAGTCGACGCTGCTGTCGCTGATCTGCCGGCTCTACGACGTCACCGATGGCGCGGTGCGGTTCGACGGCGTCGACGTCCGGGAGTACGACACCGAGGTGCTGTGGTCCGGGATCGGGCTGGTGCCCCAGCGCGGCTATCTGTTCTCCGGAACCGTCGCCGACAACCTGCGCTACGGCAGGGACGGCGCGACCGACGAGGAGATGTGGGAGGCGCTGCGCGTCGCAGCGGCCGACGACTTCGTCTCGGCGCACCCCGAGGGCCTGGCGATGCCCGTCGCCCAGGGCGGCGCCAACCTGTCCGGCGGGCAGCGGCAGCGAATCGCCATCGCGCGGGCGGTCATCCGGCGGCCCTCGGTCTACCTGTTCGACGACGCGTTCTCCGCCCTCGACGTGCGCACCGACGCGCGGGTGCGCGCCGCGCTGCGCGACGTCTCCGCCGGCGCGACGGTGATCGTCGTGTCGCAACGCATCTCGACGATCGCCGAGGCCGACCAGATCGTCGTCGTCGACGACGGCTTGGTCGTCGGCGTCGGGTCGCACGCCGCCCTGCTGCAGGACTGTCCGCCATACGCGGAGTTCGCGGACTCCCAGAGCGTGACCCGGTGACCCGGCCCCTGCGGCCCATGATGGAGCCGCCTGCCGAGCGCACCCGCGACTTCAAGGGCAGCGCGACGCGCCTGCTGCGGCGCCTGGTGCCGCAGCGTGGTCTGACCGCGACCGTGCTGCTGCTCGGCATCGGCGGCATCGCGCTCGGCGTCGTCGGGCCGCGCATCCTCGGACACGCCACCGACCTGCTGTTCAACGGCGTGATCGGCCGCGAGTTGCCCGCCGGGCTCAGCAAGGCCGAGGCCGTCGAGCAAGCGCGGGCCCGTGGCGACACGACGTTCGCCGACCTGCTGTCCGGCATGGACGTCGTGCCAGGCCGTGGCGTCGACTTCGATGCCGTGGGCCGGACACTGCTGCTCGCGCTCGGCCTGTACCTGGTTGCCGCCCTGCTGATCTGGTTGCAGGCGCGCCTGCTCAACGTCGTCGTGCAGCGCACCATGGTCGCGATGCGCGCCGACGTCGAGGCCAAGGTGCATCGACTTCCGCTGTCCTACTTCGACACCCGGCAGCGCGGCGAGGTGCTGAGCCGGGTCACCAACGACGTCGACAACATCCAGTCGTCGCTGTCGATGACGATCGCCCAACTCCTGACGTCGATCCTGACCGTCGTCGCGGTGCTCGCGATGATGCTCACCATCTCGCCGCTGCTGACCGGGATCACCGTGGTCGTCGTGCCGCTGTCGCTGTGGGCGACCCGCACCATCGCACGGCGGTCGCAGAAGCTGTTCGTCGCGCAGTGGCGCAACACCGGCAGGCTCAACGCCCACATCGAGGAGACCTACAGCGGGTTCACCGTCGTCAAGACCTTCGGGCACCGGGCGCACGCCGAAGACCGGTTCCGCGACCTCAACGACGACGTGTACGAGGCGAGCGTCGGCGCTCAGTTCCTCTCCGGCCTGGTGGGTCCGGTGACGACGTTCATCGGCAACATCAGCTACGTGGCCGTCGCCGTGGTCGGCGGCCTGCAGGTCGCCACGGGTCAGATCACCCTCGGCGGCATCCAGGCCTTCATCCAGTACGTCCGGCAGTTCAATCAGCCGCTGACGCAGGTGGCGTCGATGTACAACACGATGCAGTCCGGGATCGCCAGCGCGGAGCGCGTGTTCGACCTGCTCGACGCCGACGAGCAGGTGCCCGATCCGCCGGTGCCCGCCCGGGTCCCCGACCGGGCCGCGGGCCGCGTCGAGTTCGAGCACGTCCACTTCGGCTACCGGCCGGGCACGCCGGTGATCTCGGACCTGTCCCTGGTCGCCGAGCCGGGCAGCACCGTGGCGATCGTCGGCCCGACCGGTGCGGGCAAGACGACGCTGGTGAACCTCCTGATGCGGTTCTACGAGGTGGACTCGGGCCGCATCCTGATCGACGGCGTCGACATCACCACGATGAGCCGTCACGACGTGCGGTCCCGGATCGGCATGGTGCTGCAAGACACCTGGCTGTTCGGCGGCACCATCTACGACAACATCGCCTACGGCAGGCCCGACGCGACCGAGGACGAGGTGATCGCCGCCGCGACGGCTGCCCACGTCGACCGGTTCGTGCACACGCTGCCCGACGGCTACGCCACCCGGGTCAACGACGACGGCGGCAACGTCAGCGCGGGCGAGAAGCAGTTGATCACGATCGCGCGGGCTATCCTCGCGCGCCCGCACCTGCTGATCCTCGACGAGGCCACCAGCTCGGTGGACACCCGCACCGAGGTGTTGATCCAGCAGGCGACCGCCGAACTGCGCCGCGACCGGACGAGTTTCATCATCGCGCACCGGCTTTCGACGATCCGCGACGCCGACGTGATCCTGGTGATGGAGGCGGGCCGCATCGTGGAGAGCGGCACCCACGACGACCTGCTGGCCCGCCACGGCGAGTACTGGGCGATGACGAGGGCCTGAGCCCGGAATCCTCGCGAGGTCTACACCACGGTCGTGCTCCGCGCGTCACCCACGACGCTGGTGTAGATCTCGCGAGCAAGGGGAGCGCGAAACAAGCGGTGCGCTCATTCGCGTTCACCGGTGCGGCGCGGATTCGCCCGGCAGGATGCCACCATGACCACCCGGCCGACCGTCGCGACGGCATCCGACGTCCGTACGGTGCACACCTTCTGCCGGTACTGCCTGGCAGCGTGCGGCATCGACGTGACCGTCGAAGGCAATCGCGTCACCAAGATCGCGCCGGACAAGCTCAACGCCCACAGTTGGCACGACTTCTGCGCGAAGGGCCGCACCGCCAACCAGCTCGTCGAACACCCGCGCCGCATCGTCAACCCGATGCGCCGCGTCGGAGAGTCGTACGTCGAGACCACGTGGGACGAGGCGCTGACCGACATCGCTGCCCGAATGAACGGGCTGATCGACGCGGACGGTCCCGACGCGATCGGCGTCTACTACGGCAACCCGGCCGGCTTCTCGTCGTCGAACATCATCTTCATGAACGGCTGGCTCGACGCCATCGGAACCAAGAGCCGCTACTTCGTGGGGTCCGTGGACCAGAACGCCATGCACGTGGTGTCCGAGGCGATGTACGGCTCGCAGCTGATGTCACCGGTCTCCGACATCGACGCATGCGACTACTTCCTGCTGGTCGGCACCAACCCGGCTGTCAGCGCCTGGAACTGGCTGGAGACCGTGCCGGGCGGCTGGCGCCGCGCGCTCGACCGGCAGAAGGCCGGCGCGACCATCGTCGTCGTCGACCCGGTGGCCACCGAGTCGGCGCAGAAGGCCGACGTCCACCTCGCCGTCAAGCCGGGCCAGGACTGGGCGCTGCTGCTGGCGATGGTGAAGGTGATCCTCGACGAGGGACTGGAGCACCGGGAGGACTGCGCCGATCTCGCCACCGGCGTACCGGAACTACGGGCGCTGGTCGCCGATGCCGACCTCGACGACCTCGCGGCTCGCTGCGAGATCCCCCGCGACCACATCGAGTCCGTCGCACGGGGTTTCGCGACCGCTGCCGGGGCGATGGTCGTGACCCGCACCGGGGTCTCGCTGCACGAGGCAGGGACGGTCGCCGAGTGGCTGGGCCACGTGCTGAACGTCGTCACCGGGCGCATGGACCGGCCCGGCGGTCGACGGTTCGAGCGCGGCTACGTCGACGCGCTGCGGATGTTCGAGCTGGCGAAGGTCGAGCCGCACTACAGCCGACTGCGCGGCCGCGAGATGATCGCAGGCGCACACGCGCTCGCCGAACTCCCCGACGAGATCACCACGCCCGGCCGCGGGCAGATCAAGGCGCTGGTGATCAACAGCGGCAATCCGGTCGTATCGGGTCCCGACGGTGCGAAACTCGATGCCGCGCTCGAGTCGCTGGACCTGCTGGTGGCCGTCGACTTCGTCCAGCGGGAGAGCCACCGTCACGCGCACTGGCTGCTACCCGCCGTGCACTGGTTGGAACGAAACGACCTGCCCGCGTTCACCAGCAGCATGCACGACGAACCGTTCGTCCAGTACGGCGCCAAGGCCGTCGAACCGCCTCCGGGCGCCCGCGAGGAGTGGCGGATCTGGGTGGACCTCGCGCTAGCGATGCGGCGGCCGCTGTTCGGGGCCAAGGGCGTCAACGGCTTCGTGGCGGCGACCCGGCGGGCCGCGGCACTCACGCGGCGGCCCGGCCTGGAGTTCACCCCGCACTGGATCAACCGGCTGCTGATCGCCACGTCGCGAAAGGTGAACGGTCGCAAGCTCAAGTGGCGCGACGTGGTCGGCAACCCGCACGGACTGGTCCTCGGGCCGCGCGAGTTCGGGCACTTCCGCGACGCGCTGCGCACCGACGACAAGCGGGTGCACGCCGCGCCGCCCGAGTTCGTCGCGAGGGCGCGGGAACTGCTCGGGCGGCCTGCGCCGTCAGCCCCTCCGGGTTACCCGTTGCAGCTCGGCAACCGCCGCAATCGGCACTCGATGAACTCCTGGCTCAACGAACTGCCGGGCCTGCACCCGGCGGGCAAGGGCAACGAGGTCCTGATGCATCCCGACGACGCGGCGACGCTCGACGTCGCTGACGGCGAACGGGTTCGGGTGTCCTCGCCCGTGGGGTCGATCGAACTCGACGCCCGCCTGTCGCCGCGACTGCGGCGGGGTCTGGTGGTGGTGGACCACGGATGGGGGTCGCGGATCTTCGACCCCCGCGGCGGCGCGGCAGCGCAGTCCTTCGGCGTCAACCGCAACCTGCTGGTCGACGCCGAAGGCATGGATCCGCTGTCGCAGACGTCGACGCTCAGCGCGACGTACGTGCGGGTCGAGCGCCTGGGTTAGAGCTTCGGCCCCTCGGCGCGCAGGTCGTCGACCGTCGACATCGCCTCGCGCAGCTGACCGAGCCATTCGTCGGCGTGCTGGCCGACCAGGCGCACCGACCAGACCAGCGCATCGGAGCGCGACCTGGCGACCCCGGCGTCGACGAGTGTGTCGAGAACCTGGCGTTCGGGCTGCCGTAGCCGTGTCATCACCGGTACGGCGATGTTGGTGAACAGGATTCGTTCGACGGCATTGGAGCCCACTACCCCGATCTCTACGCCCCACGCCACCTTGCGCCCGTAACGGGCCTCGGCCTCGTCGGCGATGCGCATCCGCTCCGAGCGGGTCTCCTCGCGGAAGCGGGCGGCGCGGCCCGATGCCCTGGCCTCGCTCTCCTCCCCCTCGGCGTCGGGGAGACGGCCGACGACCGTGATCTCTTCCCGGTCGACTGTCACGGTGGGATCCCCGCTGAACCAGCCGTCGGGCAGGCGTCCTGCGATCCAGTCGGGCGCGGACGACGCGTCGGGCTGTTGTGCTTGCTGCCAGCCGCCGGAGCGGCCGCGGTGACTGTGCGTTCTCATGCTTACATGATTACACCGTTACACGTGCAACAGGGCGTCGTTCACCCGTGGGCGTAACGGGTTCGATCAGCGCCGCTTGAGGCCCGCGTACAGCGCCGCGCCGCCGCCGAGCACCAGCGCGACCAGTACCAACGCCGCCCAGCCGGGGCCGGCGAGCACCCACACGACGCCGGCCAGGAGCAGCGCCGGTGTCGTCAGGAAGAGCACCATTCCGGGGTGTTGCTTGACGACCGCGAGAGCACCCTTGGCGCGGGTCGGATCGATTTCGTTCGGCATGCCAGCAGCATGCCAGCTGACGTGGTGCTACCGGGCGCGAAGACCTCCGGGAGCCACACCGTCGCGACGGGTTGCCCTAATGTTCTAGATCAGTGCGCAGGAGGCACGTTCGATCCACCGCAATCAATCTTCGAGGAGAGACCGGTGACTGGACCCGGAGCAGGCAGTTGGCAACCCGACCCCGAGGGTCGTTTCGATTACCGCTGGTGGGACGGCCGGAATTGGACCGACCAGGTGTCACACCAGGGCCGTAGCGGCACCGCTCCGCTGGGCGGCGGCGCACCCGCGGGCCAGCAGGGTGCCGAACAGCACGGCGGACAGCCCGCCGCTCACCAGGGAGGGCAGCACGAGCGCCCCGAGCCGCAGGCCATGCCGCAGGCGACGGCCCAGGGCGATGGCTTCGCAGGCATCACCGGCGATCTGGTCGACGGCCGCTTCAGCGAGAAGGAAGCCAAGGCGATCGCCAACCAGAACACCAAGCTGCTGCGGGTGCGGCTCGGTGAACCGTTCATGGCGCGGCAGGGCTCGATGGTCGCCTACCAGGGCAACGTCGACTTCGCGTTCGAGGGCGGCGGCGCCGGGAAGTTCCTCAAGAAGGCGCTGACCGGTGAGGGGCTACCACTCATGCGCTGCCAGGGCCAGGGCGACGTCTTCCTCGCCGAACGCGCCTACGACGTGCACCTGCTGAACCTGAACAACTCCGGACTGTCGGTCAGCGGCAAGAACGTCCTGGCGTTCTCCTCGAGCCTGGACTGGAACATCGAGCGAGTGAAGGGCGGCAGCATCGCCACCGGCGGCCTGTTCAACACGACGCTGCGCGGCACCGGATGGGTGGCGATCACGACCGACGGTCCGCCGGTGGTGCTCGATGCCGCCGAAGCGCCGACGTTCGCCGACACCAACGCCGTCGTCGCATGGTCGGCCAACCTGCAGACCCAACTCAAGACGACGTTCAAGGCCGGCGCACTGATCGGCCGCGGTTCTGGTGAGGCACTGCAAGTCTCGTTCCACGGCCAGGGCTTCGTGATCGTTCAGCCGTCCGAGGGCATCCAGATCCCGGTGCAGTAGTCCATGGCGGACGGAGTCTGGAGTTCCGAGGCCCGCGCCGGCTCCTACGGCGGGCACGACGGCATCGTGTACGAGAGCGGCCCGTCGACGTTCGACGGCCTTCTCGCGGGCACCGAGGTGTGGACCGACCGCACCTTCCTGGTGCACGGCGAGCGCCGGGTGTCGTTCGCGGAGTTCCGCGATGCCGTGCGGGCCTGCCGATCGATCCTGACGTCACGCGGCGTCGGTGTCGGTGACCGCGTCATGGTGTTCGGCTACAACTCCCCGGAGTGGGTCGTCGCGCTGTGGGCCACCTGGCTGGCCGGGGCCGTGCCCGTGTTGGCCAACCGGTGGTGGAGCCCCGCCGAGATCGAGCACGCCGTCACGCTGCTGGCGCCCGCGCACGTCCTGACCGACACCTCGCTCGACGTTGCCGTGCCAACGAGCCCACTGTCCGACCTGACGGCAGCGTTCGACGAGCCCGCGATCGACGCGGCATCGGTGCCCCACACCGACCCCGACGCCACCGCGCTGGTGCTGTTCACGTCGGGCAGTTCGGGGATGCCAAAGGCGGTCGAACTGTCGCGACGCGCGGTGATCGCCAACCAGCACAACATCTTGGCCCGCAACCGGCGGTTCCCCCACCTCCTCGACGGTGACTCCCCACAGGCCGTCAGCCTCGCGACGACGCCGATGTTCCACGTCGGTGGTCTGTCCAGCCTGCTGACCCACACGCTCACCGGCGGCCGAATCGTGATGATGCAGGGGCGATTCGACGCGGGCCAGATCCTCGGGCTCATCGAACGCGAGCGCATTCAGATCTGGGGTGCGGTGCCCACCATGGCCGTTCGACTGCTCGCGCATCCCGACTTCGACTCCTTCGACCTGAGCAGCCTGAAGTCGTGGCCGCTGGGTGGCGCACCGGTGTCGACCGACCTGCTCGACCGCATCCGGGAGAGGCTGCCGAATCTGCGGTCGCGAGGGCTCAGCAACACGTGGGGCATGACCGAGGCGGGCGGCTTCCTGACCGCTGCCGACGCCCGCGACCTGGCCGCGCACCCGGGGACCGTCGGGCGACCCTATGGCGTCGTCGAATTGCGCATCGCCGATCCGGACGCCAAGGGCGTCGGCGAGGTGCTCGCGCGATCACCCACCGTCATGAACGGCTACGCGGGCCTGCCCGACGACGACACAGTCGACGCCGAAGGGTGGCTGCGCACAGGCGATCTCGGCCACCTCACCGAGGACGGCTACCTCTTCATCGACGGCCGCGCGAAGGACGTCGTCATCCGCGGCGGCGAGAACATCGCGTGCCCGCACGTCGAGGCCGCCATCGCCACCCATCCCGCGGTCGTGGAGGTCGCTGCCCTCGGCGTGCCGCACCCGGATCTGGGCGAGGAGCTGGTGGCCGTCGTCGTGCACCGACCCGACACCGGTGCGCCCACGCCCGATGCCCTGGCCGCGCACGTGACCGGCACCCTGTCCTACTTCGCGATACCGACGCGGTGGGAGATCCGCTCCGAGCCGTTGCCCACGCTGGCAGGCGAGAAGGTCGACAAGAAGAGGTTGGTGCGCGAGTTCGGCATGTGAGGACGCTCAGGGCTTTGGGTCTCAGGGGATGAGCAGCAGCGCGGCGGTCACCAGCATGACGGCGGCGGTGACGCCGTGGACGCCCCAGGCGATCGACCTCGAGCCGCCGCCGCGGAGCACGATGGCCGTGTCGGCGAGTGGAATGATGGTGGCAGCCAACACGACCCAGCCGAGTAGGTGCGTCGCACCCGAGGCCATCAGGATGAAGACGAACAACCCCGATGCGATGTCGCGGACGCCCTTCACGCTCGCGTAGGCACGCGCCGCCGGCTCGGCCAGATCCAGTCGAACGCCGTAACCGGCAGCGGCGGTGTCGGGCGCCACGACGAAGCGTGCGCCGATGAAGACGATGGCCGCGCCGATGAGTCCGGCGAGCACGTAGGCGATGGTGGTGATGGTCATGTCGGTGGCTCCAGGGTCGTCAGTGGATGGGTGAGAAGGACGTTGGGTCGAGCAGCACCGTCGCGACGTCGACGATGTCCGCGGGATCGAAGCCGGCCATGTCGGCGCCGAACTCCGGGCTGGCCATGATCTGGCGCGTGAGTAGATCGGGATCGACCCCGGTCGGATAGCTAATCAGCGCGACGAGCCGGTTAGCGTTGCCGTGTCGCTCGGTCCACACGCCATGGGTGGTGACCCCGAACGCGGCGAACGTCTCGAGGTGGCGTGCCCAGTGCACGGTCGCGTACCGGTGCAGCGCGTCGGGCGATCGCAGCGTGTAGGTCCTGAACTGAAACATCCGATGTCCCTTCTCGTTAGACGATCAGCGCCGCGCACAGCGCCGCCACTGCGAGACCTTGCAGTGCGGCACGCAGGCCGATGATCCGGTCCCAGTCATGCTGCAGCGCACGGCCGTTCGGCAGCGCATCCCCCGTCTCCGCAGCTGCCGTCAGTCGCCGGTTGATGGGTGCGCTCACCGTGGCGTAGAGCGCGATCCACACCAACAGCAGGACCAAGGCGGTGGCGGCAGCGATCGCCTGTGCCCAGTGCGCGGACACGACGGCGGCCCCTACGGCCGCTGCGGTGGCGAGGATTCCGAGCGCACCCGGTGCGGGCATGCGCCGGTCGCCGTACCGATGCACGCGTCCCATCACCGCGACCAGCGCGCGGTCGTCGACCGCGGCGAGTGCCGGTCGTAGCACGATCGCGCAGAACACGTCGGTGCCGTAGACCACCGCGGTGGCCAGCACCGCGATCAGCGCGGCGGCGCGAATGGTGATTTCCCAGTCCATGTCGGACTCCTTCGGTCGAGGTGTTAGCAACGCTAACCCTTCGCATCTGCGTCGTCAATAGCAGCGCTAGCACTTCTAGCGGTGCTATTGTGTGGCATGCCGATCGACGAGCGCCGCGAGCGCGAACGGGCTGCCCGCAGGCGGTTGATCGTCACGACGGCCCGCACGCTGGCCGAGGCCGAGGGATGGGACGCCGTCACCACGCGGCGACTCTCGACCGAGATCGAGTACAGCCAGCCCGTGCTCTACAAGCACTTCAGCGGCATGGACCGCGTCGCGGAGGCGGTGGCCCTCGACGGCTTCGCCGAACTCGCGGAAGCGCTGCGGGCCGCCCGTACCGGAGCAGACGCACCGGTAGACGTGCCCCTCGCACTCGGTCGGGCGTACCTCGACTTCGCCCGCGACAACCCAGCCGTCTACGACGCGATGTTCACCCGGGCCACCGCCCTGAGCTTCGCCGCGGAGGACACGCCGCCGCCGCTGGTCGAGGCATTCGCCGAGTTCCGCCAGGGCGTGACCGCGGGCGCCGACGACCGCAACGCGGACGACCGGTCCGAGGTGTTCTGGGCCGGGTTGCACGGCCTGGTCACCCTCACCCGTGCCGGGCGACTACGCCCCGGCCATGAAGCGGAGCGCCTGCGACTGCTCGTCGACGGGCTCACCAGGTAGGCTCTACCCATACCCCCTATGGGTATACACTCGAGCCATGAGCATGGTTATCGAAGTGAGCGGCATGACGTGCGGCCACTGCGTCTCGGCGATCACGTCAGCGGTATCGGCGCTGCCCGGCGTCACGGGAGTCGACGTCGACCTCCAGGCGGGTTCGGTGCGGATCGAGGGTACGCCCGACGCGGGTGCCGTCACCGCCGCGATCGAGGACGCCGGATACGACGTCGCGGCATGAGCACGTCCAGCGTCACGCTCGACGTCGGCGGGATGACCTGCTCGTCGTGTGCCGCTCGAATAGAGAAGCGGCTCAACAAGATCGACGGCGTGGAGGCAAGCGTCAACTTCGCCACCGAACAGGCTGCGGTTCGGTTCCCCGACACCGTGACACCCGACGACCTGGTCGCCGCGGTGCAGGCCACCGGCTACACCGCCACGCTGCCGACCACCGAGGACGTCGAGCCCGGTACCGACGAGTCGTACCTACCCCGCCTGGCGGTGTCGACGGCCCTCAGCGTCCCCGTGCTCCTGCTGTCGATGGTGCCTGCACTGCAGTTCACGAACTGGGCCTGGGTCGCGTTCGCGCTCACCACGCCCGTCGTCGCCTGGGGTGCGCTTCCGTTCCACCGCGCGACCTGGACGAACCTGCGCCACGGTTCGGCCACCATGGACACCCTGATCTCGGTCGGGGTGCTCGCGGCCTACCTGTGGTCGACGTGGGAGCTGGTCACCGCCGGGTCCCATCACCCGCACCTCTACCTCGAGGTCGCCGCCGTCGTCACGACGCTGGTGCTGACGGGGCGGTTCTTCGAGTCACGCGCGAAGCGGCAATCCGGTGCTGCGCTGCGGGCGCTGCTCGACATGGGCGCCAAGGACGTCGCGGTCGTCTCCGACGGCGTCGAGACCCGAGTGCCCATATCGGCCCTCGCGGTGGGTGACGAGTTCCTGGTGCGCCCCGGGGAGAAGATCGCGACCGACGGCGTCGTGGTCAGCGGGACGTCCGCGGTGGACGCCGCGCTGCTCACCGGTGAGTCCGTGCCGGTCGAGGTCGAACCCGGCGACGACGTCGTCGGCGCCACCGTGAACGTCGCGGGCTTGTTGCGGGTGCGCGCCACCCGCGTCGGCACCGACACCGCGCTGGCCCAGATGGCCCGCCTCGTCGCCGAGGCGCAGAGCGGCAAGGCCGACGTCCAGCGGCTGGCCGACCGGGTGTCGGCGGTGTTCGTGCCCGTGGTGATCGGCCTCTCGGCGCTGACGCTCGTCGGATGGCTGGTGGTGGGCGGTTCGGCGAGCGCGGCCTTCACCGCCGCCGTCGCAGTCCTGATCATCGCGTGCCCGTGCGCGCTTGGCCTGGCGACGCCGACGGCCCTGCTCGTCGGCACCGGCCGCGGCGCCCAGCTCGGCATCCTGATCAAGGGCCCGCAGGTCCTCGAGTCGACCCGTCGCATCGACACCGTAGTGCTCGACAAGACCGGCACGATCACCACGGGTCGCATGACGGTCGTCGCGGCGTACCCCGCCGACCCCGAGCTGCTCGAATTGGCGGGCGCCCTGGAGAGCGCGTCGGAGCATCCGATCGCACGCGCCATCGCTGCACACGCCGCCAATGCCGTCGGACCGCTGTCCGGGGTTACCGACTTCGCCAGCCACGGCGGGATGGGCGTCACGGGCACCGTGTCGGGCCGACGCCTGGTGGTCGGCCGGTCGACCTGGCTGCGCGACGCGCACGGGCTGAGCGCACCACCGGATCTGCAGCAGGCAGCCGAGGACGCCGAGCAACGCGGCCAGACACCGGTGTGGCTGGCCGTCGACGACACGATCAGCGCCGTCTTCGTCGTCGCCGACGCCGTCAAGGAGTCTGCGGCGCAAGCCATCTCGAGCCTGCGCGACCTTGGCCTGACCCCGATCCTGCTGACCGGCGACAACGAGCGCGCGGCGCGCACGGTCGCCGCCTCGGTCGGCATCGACGACGTCATCGCCGAGGTGCTGCCCGCCGACAAGGTCGACCACGTCAAGAGATTGCAGGCCGACGGCAAGGTGGTCGCGATGGTCGGCGACGGCGTCAACGATGCCGCTGCGCTGGCCCAGGCCGACCTCGGGCTCGCCATGGGCACGGGCACCGACGTGGCGATCGAGGCATCGGACCTGACCCTGGTCACCGGCGACCTGCGCGCGGTCCCCGATGCGATTCGTCTGTCGCGGGCCACCCTGCGGACCATCAAGGGCAACCTGTTCTGGGCGTTCGCCTACAACGTGGCGGCCATCCCACTGGCGGCGTTCGGGTTGTTGAACCCGATGATCGCTAGCGCCGCAATGGCATTCAGCTCGGTGTTCGTCGTCACCAACAGCCTGCGGCTGCGCCGGTTCACGCCAGGGCGAGCGAAGCGACGGGGAGAAAATCCGGCGAGGTAGCCGGCGTCACCACTCCTTGAGGATGCGTTGCTTGTTGGCTGTCACTTCCGCTTGCCGCCGCAGCCGCTTGAGTTCTGGGAAGAAGGCGTTGTCCTTGTTCTCCGGTTGCAGGTTCAGCGGCAGGTCGAGCGTCGCGACCAACTGCTCCTCGAGGAGCCACGGCTCTTCGTGGACCACCCACGATACGAGGGCGTTCTCGGCCATCCAATGGGTGAGGACCGCCTCCCCACCGGCGAAGCTGCGGCGGGTACCCGAGCCGATGCGGCGCAACCGGAAACCCAACTCGTCACCGAGTAGGACGCCGAGCGTCTTGCGCAACGTCGATCCCTCGGCGTCCGCGTTGCCTGCGCCGTAGTGGTAGCGGATGCGCTTGCGCAGATCCTGCTTGCTCGGCGGCTTCCCGTTGGTCGGCGGCCGCGTGGGGCTGATCCCCACGTAGAGCAGCGTCAGGCCGTCGCGCTGCTCGCAACCGGACGTGTCGATGGCTCCCGGGATGGTCCGGAACCACCAGCCCTGGACACCCGGTTCCTCGGGTACGGGGCTCGGCTCGGCGAACACCTTCTCCCGCGTAACCGGCCGCGCGGCAAGGAAGTCCGCGGGGCTTGCTCTGCGGTCACGCATACCTGCTCCCATCGTCGAGTATGTTCATGACTGTGCGGCCCGCCTGGCGCGGAACAGCTTCACGTCGTCCTTGATGTGCTTGAGCTTGCGCGCACCGGCGAACGACCAATTGAAGCGCGGGTCGTCGCCGATCGCCTCGCGCGTCGCCTCGTCGACCAGGATCGCGCCCGGCCGCGCCGCGGTCGTCACGCGCGCCGCGAGGTTGACCGACCCGCCGAACCAATCCCCCGCGCGGCTGACCGCCAGCCCCGTCGCCAGACCCGTGCGCAGGCGCGGGAAGTCCTCGATGGCTTCGGTGGCCTCGACGAGTGAGAGCATCGCGTCGAGCATCGCCGCCGGGTCGGTGCTCACCAGCATCACCTCGTCGCCGATGCTCTTGACGTACCGCACCGGCGGCTCGGCCACCTCACGGGCGACGTCGGTCAACCGGTGCGCGAGCTGCTCGAGGTCCTCCGGCGGCACCACCTCGCCAAGCCGGGTGAAGCCGACGAGGTCGGCGAACGCGATCGTCACCTCGCGCGCGCCGGGCAGCGGGATCCCCTCGGCGCGCTCACCCGCGCTGACCGCCTCGGTCTCCATCAGATGCAGCAGCTGCAGTCGGAGCATGTCGGCGATCATCGGGCCCAGCAGCGGCGCCACCTTGAGCAGCAGCGACTCGGTGCGCTGGGCGACGTCCAGCTCGGTGGTCCCGGGTTGGCTCACCGCCTGCAGCGCCGCGTAGCGCATGACGTCGGCGGCGCGGGACAGGCCCTCGGTGAGCACCTGGACGACGAGCACGATCTGGTCGGGCGTGAACCCCAGCTCGACGAACTGCTGCGCATACGACAGCGCATCGCCGTCGATGCGCATCTGCACCTCGGCGTCGGGGTCGTCCACCCGCGGCAGCCCGCTGGCGCGTTGCAGGCGTTGCAGCAGCTCGAGATCCATCCCGGTCCGCTCGCTGATCTCCCGGGAGGAGACCAGGTGACCGTCGTCGCCGAGGATGCGTCGCGACGCGAGCAGCATCGGCTGATAGGCGTCGCGGATCTGCTCGACGGTCACCCCCTTGCTCAACAGCCAGGGGATGAGTTCGGCACGCTCCTGGCGAGCCTTGCCCTCGAGCCCGTCGAGCAATCCGGACGCCTCGACGTCGAAGGAGTCGATGTCGAAGTCGGCCGTCACGGGGTCAACGTATACCGCGGACCGCGCGAATGGCCGGAGCGGTCGACGCGGGCAGCACCGTCGCCATGTCGTCGGGGTAGACGAGGTCGACGACCGCGGACTCCGGGAAGCGGTAGGGCTTGCCGAGCACCAGCCCGACGTACTGCCTGCGCAGTCGCGACATCTCGGCGCGCACGGTCACCACCCGCGACCGGTCGCCGTAGAGGTCGTCGGCCAACTCGGGCGCCGAACGGCCTGCGCGGTGCGTCGCGAGCACGTGCAGGATCTCGGCGTGCCGCGGCGAGATGTCCCGCCGCCACGTGCCGAACTGGCCGACCACGTCGAGGACCGGCGCGGCGCCGTCGCGCAGATCGAGCGTCACCCGCGAGGGCACGGCGGCCTCGTCGCCGTCGGTCTCGGCGAGGCGGACCAGCCAGCCGCCGGGCAGCGACTCGAGATCGCACGCGCCCAGCGACGGTATCCAGGCGCGTCCGGGAGTGACGCTGCGCGGCAACGGGATCCGGTTGTGCGGGGGCAGCGAGTCGACCGCGGCGACCCAGCCGTCGGTGTCCACCGCCAGCGCGGGTCGCCCGACGCGGGCCAGGATCGGGGCGGCGACGGTGCGCAACCGGTTCAGCGTCCGGTCGTGCACCTCGCGCAACTGCGACTCTGCGAGGCGGGCGACGAGGTCGACGAGCGCCACCGTCGTCGGGTGCACCGTCGCCGCGGGGCCCGAGACGTCGACGATGCCGACCACCTGACCCGTGCGGGGGTCCTTGATCGGGGCGCCCGCACAGGTCCAGGCGTGATGGCTACGCAGGAAGTGCTCGGCGGAGAACACCTGTACCGCCCGGTGCGAGGCGAGTGCGGTGCCGATGGCGTTGGTGCCGACGGCGCTCTCGCTCCACTGGGCGCCCTCGACGAAGCCCAGCCGGTCGGCGTTGGTCAGCACCCGCGGCGAGCCGTAGCGCCACAGCACCCGGCCGCGGGCATCGGCGACGACGAGGATGTTGTCACCGCCGTCGATCACGGAGTCGAGCCCGCGGGAGACGTCGTCGAGCACCGCGAATAGCCCCGAGGCATGGCGCAGCGCGTCCAGGCCGCTGCTGTCGACGTCCGGCGGGTGGTGGTGATCGGGGTCGATTCCCTTGTTCAGCAACCTGTTCCAGGAATCGGCGATCACCCCGCGCGGCCGGGCGGGTGACCGATGCCCCGCCATCGTGGCGTCGTAGACCTCGGACAGCAGCATGGCGTAACTGCGCGGGTCGTCACCCGCGGCCACGGCGGGTTCCGGCGTCACCGATGAGGAAGGCATCGCCCTCGATTGTGCGCCACGTCACACTCGCTGTCACACCCGGTCCGCCAAGCCGTCATCGATAGACCATGCCGCCGTCGATCAGCCCAGCCTGGCCCGTCATGTAGTCGGCGCCCGGGCCGGCCAGGTAGGTCACGAACCCCGCCACGTCCTCGGGTGTCTCGGACCGTCCGAGCGCGATCGTGGCGGAGAACTTCTCGAACGTCTCGCCCTCGGCCGCGCCGGTCAGTTCCGCGAAGCGCCTGTCGATGTCGACCCACATGTCGGTGCCCACGACACCTGGGCAGTACGCGTTGACGGTGATGCCGTCGGCGGCGTGTTCCTTGGCCGCGGCCTGGGTCAGCGCGCGCACGGCGAACTTCGTCGCGCTGTAGGGACCCAGCATCGCGAACCCCTCGTGGCCGGCGATCGACGACGCGTTGACGATCTTGCCGATCCTCCCCCGGCGCTGGTCTTGGAGTTCCGCGAACTTCGCGACCGCGGCCTGGATGCCCCACAGCACCCCGTCGACGTTGATCGCCCACAGCCGCGCCAAGTCTTCCGGCGTCACCTCCGCGATGGGACCGACGAGGGCGATGCCCGCGTTGTTCACCATCACGTCGAACCCGCCGAGTGCGGACGCGGCGTGGTCGACGGCGGCGAACACCTGCGCACGGTCGGACACGTCGGCGACGAAGGTGGTCGCCTTCGACCCGAGTGCGGCGACCTCGGCGGCGACGGCGTCGATCCCGTCCGGGTGGACGTCGACCAACGCGACGTCGGCCCCGTGGCGAGCGAGGTCCAGCGCGATGCCGCGCCCGATCCCGCGGCCCGCACCCGTGACCAGGGCGACGGTGTCGACGAGCGGCACTTCGATGGTTCGTGTCATGACAGACCCCTTCGGTGGGTGGTGAACTCAGGCGGACGGGTCGACGAGGACCTTCATCTTCGTTCCGGCGTGCAGGGCCTCGAAGCCCTCGTCGATGACGTCGTCGATGGCGATCGGCGTCACCCACCCCGTCGTGTCGTATACGCCGCGCGACATCAGATCGATGACCGCGGCGAAGTCGGGCGCGGTGTAGCAGAGCGACCCCTGGATGCGGGATTCGTTCATCACCAGGTTGAGCAGCGGTGTGGTGAGTGGCTTCTCGTAGATCGCGACGCTGACCATCGCCCGGCGGGCGCCCACGCACGCCAGCGCCGTCTCGACCGCGGGCGCGACCCCGGCCGCGTCGTACACCGCGTCGGCGCCTCGACCGCCGGTGTGTTCGGCGATGAAGGCCGACACGTCCAGGCCGGTCGGATCGAGCGTCCGCGCACCGAGAGCCTCGACCGCCGCGCGCCGCGTCGCCGACGGCTCGACCACGAACACGTCCTCTACTCCCTTGCCGCGCAACGCGAACCACAGCCCGATGCCGATCGGGCCCGCGCCGAACACCATCGAGGTGCCGTCGGCGTTCGGCTCGCCGAGGGTGGCGGCGTGATACGCCACCGACATCGGCTCGACGAGCGCGCCCAATTCGAGCGACACGTTGTCCGGCAGGCAGTGCAGCATGTCGGTCGGGACGACGGTGTACTCCGCCATGCCGCCGTCGGACATCAGTCCGTGAAACCCGATCTGGGCGCAGATGTTGTAGTTGCCCGCCCGGCAGGCAGGACAGTGCCCGCAGCGGTACAGCGGCATGATCGCCACCCGGTCGCCCTCGGCCCAATCGGTGACACCCGACCCGACCGCGGTGATCGTCCCGGAGAACTCATGGCCCATCGTCAGCGGCATCTGCTGTCCGGTGAGCGGGTGCGGCTCGGTGGGCACGAAGATCGGGCCCGCGTAGTACTCGTGCAGGTCGGTGCCGCAGATCCCGTTGAATCCGACCCGGACCTTGACGGTGCCCGCCGTGGGTTCGGGTTCGGGCACGTCCTCGACCTCGAGCTTGTTCGGTCCGTAGTACACAGCTGCTCTCATGCCGTCGTTTCTATGTGACCTGGCGCACAGCCGTAAGAGTTGCAGGGGGTTGCAGCCCTTGTGGAGGTTGGCTCCCACGGTGTGTCCTGGCTCACATGACATCAACGCTCGAGACCACCACCGACCTCACGGCGCAGGAGCGCATCGACGCCTGGCTGCGCGACTTCGAGCTGGCCCTGGCGTCGCGCGACGTCGAACGTGCCGCGGCCAAGTTCGCCCTCGACTCGTACTGGCGTGACCTGGTGTCCTTCACCTGGAACCTCAAGACCGTCGAGGGCCGCGATGCGATTGCGGACCTCATCGGCGAGCGCGCTGCCGCGACCGACGCGACGAACTTCCGCACCCGCGAACCCGCCAGCGACGACGGCGACGGCATTACCTCGGCGTTCATCGAGTTCGACACCGCCGTCGGCCGCGGCACCGGACACCTGCGGCTCAAGGGTGATCAGGCGTGGACCTTCCTCACCGCGCTCCAGGAACTCAAGGGGCACGAGGAACGCAAGGGCGCCTCCCGCGTGCTCGGCGCGGTGCACGGCAGCGACGAGGACACCCGGTCGTGGGCACAGAAGCGCGAGGACGAACTCGCCGCACTGGGCTATACCGACCAGCCCTACGTCGTCGTAGTGGGTGGCGGTCAGGGTGGCATCGCGCTCGGTGCGCGACTGCGGCAACTCGGCGTGCCCGCGATCGTCCTCGACCGCCACGAACGGCCCGGCGACCAGTGGCGCAACCGCTACAAGTCGCTGTGCCTACACGACCCGGTCTGGTACGACCACCTGCCGTACCTGCCGTTCCCGCAGAACTGGCCGGTGTTCGCGCCCAAGGACAAGATCGGCGACTGGCTCGAGTTCTACACCCGCGTCATGGAGGTGCCGTACTGGTCGAAGACGTCGTGCCTGTCGGCGTCCTATGACGAGGCCGAGAAGCGCTGGACCGTCGAGGTCGACCGCGACGGCGAACGCGTGACCCTGCGACCCGAGCACCTCGTGCTGGCCACCGGCATGTCGGGCAAGCCCAACGTCCCAACGCTTCCCGGCCAGGACGTCTTCCGCGGCGATCAGCACCACTCCAGCGCGCACCCCGGGCCGGACGGCTACGTCGGCAAGCGCGCCGTGGTCATCGGCTCCAACAACTCGGCGCACGACATCTGCAAGGCGTTGGTGGAGAACGGCATCGACACCACGATGGTGCAACGGTCCTCGACGCACATCGTGAAGTCCGACTCGCTGATGGAACTCGGCCTCGGCGACCTCTACTCCGAACGCGCCGTCGAGTCGGGCATGACCACCGAGAAGGCCGATCTGACGTTCGCGTCGCTGCCGTACCGGATCATGCACGAGTTCCAGACCCCGATCTACGACGCGATCCGCGAGCGGGACAAGGACTTCTACGACCGGCTGACCGCCGCCGGCTTCGACCTCGACTGGGGTGACGACGGGTCGGGCCTGTTCATGAAGTACCTGCGCCGCGGGTCGGGCTACTACATCGACGTCGGCGCCTCCGACCTGATCGCCGACGGCACCATCAAGCTCGCCCACGGCCAGGTCGACCACCTCACCGAGGACGCCGTGGTGCTCGCCGACGGCACGGTGCTGCCCGCCGACGTCGTCGTCTACGCCACCGGCTACGGCTCGATGAACGGCTGGGCCGCCGACCTCATCGGCCAGGACGTCGCCGACAAGGTCGGCAAGGTCTGGGGCCTGGGGTCTGGCACCACGAAGGACCCCGGCCCCTGGGAGGGCGAGCAGCGCAACATGTGGAAGCCGACCCAGCAGGAAAACCTGTGGTTCCACGGCGGCAACCTGCACCAGTCCCGGCACTACTCGCTGTACCTCGCGCTGCAGCTGAAGGCTCGCCACGAGGGCATCCCCACACCCGTCTACGGGTTGCAGGAGGTCCACCACCTCAGCTGACCAGGTGATTTCGGCGCGCTCGTCCGCGATCAGCGCGGGTGAGCGCGCCGAAATCGCACGTTCAGAGGCGGTCGACGGCGTCCTTCGCCTCCTTGAGCCCGATGCCGGTCTGCTCGCGCAGCAGCTTGATGGCCTCCAGCTTCTTGCCCGCGGTGACGAGCGCCCGGACCTCGGCGCTGATCCACCCGTCGTGGAACTCCCCCGCCGGCGTCGGCACCGTGCGGTCGATGCCGGCATGGGAGAGCGCGCGTTCGAGCGCCACGACGCGCTGCTCGAGTGCGTCGACCCGGCGCTGAAGGTCGTCGTCGGAGCCGCCAAAGAGTGCCATGCCCGACATCCTGGCTCATCTACCCTCGTGAGATGACGGACTCCCCGGAGCCGATGCGCGTGGGGTTGCCGCCCATCGTCGGGCCGCATCCCCGAGTGCTGGTGCTCGGCTCGTTCCCCAGCGAGCAGTCGTTGGCGACGGGTCGCTACTACGCCAACCCGCGCAACCAGTTCTGGCGACTGCTCGGCGCGGTGCTCGGCTTCGACGCCGAGGCGCCGTACGACGCCAGGATCGCGGCCGCCACCGAGCACGGCGTGGCGCTGTGGGACGTGTTGCACAGCTGCCGCCGGGCCGGCAGTCTCGACGCCCGCATCGATCGAAATACGGCCGTGGTCAACGACATTGGGGCGCTGCTGGCCGACCACCCCGGCATCGACCGGATCGTCGTCAACGGGTCGGCCGCGCTGGAGTTGTTCGAACGTCACGTACGGGTGGACGTGCCCGCCGTACGCGTCCCGTCGAGCAGCCCGGCGGCGACCATGGCGTTCGACGCCAAGCTCGCGCAGTGGCGGGGGCTGGCCTGACAGCACCTTGGTAGTGCCGAGGGGTTCCGTCGATCGGCCTCGGCGAGTAAAACGGATTCATAACCAGCCTCGTCAAGAAAATGCTGGGCATCGGCCTGGCGTTCGTCGTCACGGCCGGACTCGTCGGCATCACGAGTCCGGCACCTGCGCAGGCGTTCTCGCGCCCCGGTCTTCCGGTCGAGTACCTCGACGTGCCGTCGGCGGCGATGGGCCGCAACATCCGCGTCGAATTCCAGGGCGGTGGCCCGCACGCGGTGTACCTGCTCGACGGCCTGCGGGCGCGCGACGACAACAGCGGCTGGGACATCGAGACCCCCGCGTTCGAGTGGTTCCTCGACTCGGGCCTGTCGACCGTGATGCCGGTCGGCGGCATGTCGAGCTTCTACGTCGACTGGTACCAGCCGGCCGTCGGCAACGGCACCACCCAGACCTACCGGTGGGAGACGTTCCTGACCCAGGAACTTCCCGCCTGGCTCGAAGCCAACCGCGGCGTCTCGCGGACCGGCAACGCCGTCGTCGGCCTGTCGATGAGCGGCGGCACCGCACTGAACCTCGCGACCTACTACCCCGACCAGTTCCGGTTCGCCGCATCGCTGTCGGGCTTCCTGCACCTCTCCGACGGGTTCTGGCCGACGCTCGTCGGCCTGGCGATGAACGACGCAGGCGGCTTCAAGGCCGACGCCATGTGGGGTCCGCCCAGCGATCCGGCGTGGGCGCGCAACGACCCGACCGTGAACGTCGCGAAGCTGGTGGCCACCGGCGCCCGCATCTGGGTGTACTGCGGCAACGGCACGCCCAGCGATCTGCCGGGTGCAGTGGCGGGCCTGCCGCAGCAGTTCCTCGAGAGCTTCACCCTCGGGTCGAATCGCGACTACCAGAACGCCTACCTCGCCGCGGGTGGCGCCAACGGCACGTTCAACTTCCCGCCCAACGGCACCCACTCGTGGCCGTACTGGGGTCAGCAGTTGCAGCAGATGCTGCCCGACATCCAGAGCACGCTCGGCGTCCGCTAGCGGTGCCGCGCGGCGTACTCGCCGGGAGTGCAGCCGAGCATCGACCGGAAGTCGTTGATGAAGTGCGCCTGGTCGTACCAGCCGTGGCCGACGGCAAGGTCGGCGAAGTCGAGCGCCGGGTCGGTCTCGATCGCCAGCGCCGCCTGCTGCAACCGGTAGCGGCACAGCACCCACTTCACCGGCACGCCCACGTAGCGGCGGAACACCCGCTGGGTGGTGCGCGCACTCCACGGCGAGACCGCCATGACCTGTTCGACGCGGTGCAGTCCGCCGTCGTCGCGCATCCGGTTCATCAGCCCGGTGAGTGCGTCGTAGGTCGGATCGGGCACCGGGTGGTGACGGGCGATCGCCTCGTCGAGCGCTGCTGCAGCCGCATCGCGGTCGTCGGCGAGACCTAGTGCGTTGCCGAAGATCTCGTCGTCGAGACGCACCGTCCGGCCGGTATACGTGGCGGCATCACGGTCGAAGCGGGCGGCGAACCCACCCGGCCGGAACCGCACGCCCACGACGGCGCCGCGCCCGGTCAGCGTCGTGGTGAACACCGTGTCCACGACGCCGTGGATCAGCGTGGCGGGCAGCCGGTGGCCGTGCCGGGTGCCGTCGGTCCCCCACTCGTGGGTGAGATGCATGCTCGGAAAGGTGATGACCATGCTCTCGAATGGCTCGCCGCCTGTGCGGTCCCACGTGACCGACCAGAAGTGCTCGACCCACCGCGCCGCCTCGTCGGACGGCGCCCAGCGGTCGAGGTCGAACGTCGACGCGGTGGCCGCACGCCCCACGACGCCGAGCTGCGGGGCGGCGGTGGGTTCGGCAGGCACCCACCGAGCCTACGAGCCGACCAGCTGCTCGCTGGTGGTCCACAGATCCAGGGCCTTGGTGGCGTCGTAGGAGTCCTCCGACGAGCGGATGGCCTTGGCGCCCTCGAAGTAGGCGCCGGTGACGCCCTCGAACGACGTGTCGACGGCGAGCGCAGCCAGACGCCGACCCGATCCGCGGGCGCTGTTCACGTTGGGCAGCACGCGCAACACCGGAAAGACGTAGTCCCAGACGAACTTCAACAGCGGCCCGTACTCGCGCGCGAGCCCGGACCCCGGCATGAGACCGGGATCGAAGGCGGTGACCGTGATTCCTCGGGCGCCCTGTTCGAGCCGGCGGTCCAGCTCGTAGGCGAAGAGCACGTTGCACAGCTTCGACGTCGTGTAGAGGCGGCGTCCCTCGCCGGGAGTGGATGGGTGCGCCAGGTCCTCGGCGGAGGTGTACACCGGCTTCGGCATGCCGGTGAACTTCGCCGGGTCGTGGGTCCCGCTGCTCACGACGACGATGCGGGCTGGCGCCTCGAGGTGCTCGAGCAGGCCGCGAACCAGCGCGAAGTGCCCGAGATGGTTGACGCCGAACGTCATCTCGACGCCGTCGGCCGTGCGTTGGGTGCCGTCCACGACCTGCAGACCGGCATTGCACACGACGGCGTGCAGAGGTGGCAGGCCAGCGGCGGCGAACGCCTCGACGAACTCCCCGACCGAGGCCAGCGAGCCGAGATCGCACCGCATCACCGTGCACCGTTGAGTTGCACCGAGTTCGGTGACCGCCGCCTCGCCGCGGCGCGGGTCGCGCACCGCGAGGACGACGTGCCACGATTCGTCGCGCTCCAGGATGCTGCGCGCACACTCGAGGCCCAGCCCCGCGTTGGCGCCGGTGATGATCACGGTGCGGTCGTTCATCGTTCCTCCAGCAGGATCGGGATGAGTGCGGTGACGGCTTGGAACAGCCGCCGGTACATCCGGTCGACGTCGGTCGAATTGGGTTCGAGGTGATCGGCGAAGAACACGCCGTCCGACAGCGCTACTGCCAGCGCCGTGAGTTCGTCGACCACCTCGTCGGCCCGGTCCGGTGGGGCATCACTGGGCATCACCGAGGCGATGACGGCGCGGAACCCCGCGATGGCGGTGTCGCGCACGCGGCGCACGACCGCGGTGACAGCTGGGTCGTCGCTGCGTTCGAGCGAGAGCACGAAGAACAACCGAAGGAAGTCGGGGTGCTGGGCGAGAAGCCCTGCCGTGACGGCGAGTTGCGCTGCCACGTCGGTCGGACCCGGCCCGTCTGTGCCGTGGCCGGGGATCGCGGCGAAGAACCGGTCGGCACCGCGTTCCATCACCGCGGCCAGGACGCCTTCCTTCGAGCCGAAGTGCCAATAGATGGAACTGGCGGGCAGCCCGCAGGCGGAGCGGATGTCGCTGATGGACGTGGCGGCATAGCCACGGGTGGCCATCAGCCGCTCAGTGGCGTCGAGGATGAGTTCGCGTGAACTCTCCCCCTGCTGCTGACGCCTGGTCCTCGACACTGCCACGGCATTCCTGTCTGTAAGGATCGTTACAGACACGGTAGCACGTCCGCGTGTGACGCGTTTTTCCAAGCCCACGCCCCCGGGCCTGCGGCAGGCTCGCGGCATGAACGTCGCACCGATTCCCCAGGGCTACACCAGCCTCACCCCGTTCCTCGTCGTCGACGGCGCAGCCGAGGCCATCGAGTTCTACGTCTCGGTGTTCGGCGCGACGGTGCTCGAGAAGATGGACGGCTCGAACGGCAGGGTGGCGCACGCGGAACTCGAGTTCGCCCATGGCCGTCTGCAACTGTCGGACCCGAACCCCGAGTACGGTCTTGCCGCCGTCCCACGCACCGAGACGGTGACCCACTCGATCGTGCTGTACTGCGCCGACGCCGACGCGGTCGTCGAGAAGGCCCAGGCTGCAGGCGCGACGGTGCGCGAACCCATCCAGACGTTCGTCACCGGCGACCGGTTCGCCTCGATCGTCGACCCGTTCGGGCAGCGCTGGGCCGTCATGACGCGCGTCGAGGAGGTCGACGCCGCCGAGCGCGACCGCAGGCTCGCCGCGTGGGCGGAGCAGAACGTCTGACCCCACTCGCTACGGTGGCGGGATGTCATGCGTGTTCTGCGCCATCGTCTCCGGCGAGGCGCCCGGCATCAGGGTCTACGAGGACGACGACTACCTCGCCATCCTCGACATCCGTCCGATCGTGCGCGGGCACACGCTGGTGGTGCCCAAGCGCCACACCGTCGACCTGACCGACACACCGGCCGAGACAATCGCCGGCCTGGTCCGCATCGGTCAGCGCATCGGGCTCGCCGCCCGGGCGTCGGAGCTGAAGGCCGACGGCAACAACATCGCCATCAACGACGGCAAGGCCGCGTTCCAGAGCGTGTTCCACATCCACCTGCACGTGGCGCCCCGGCACAGCGGCGACAAGCTGTCCTTCGCCAAGGGCCTGGTGGTGCGGCGCGACCCCGACCGCGAAGAGACCGGCCGCATCCTGCGCGACGCACTCGCGGGACTGCCGGACTGACGGCGCGCCTGCCACACTGGCGGGCATGACTGACATGCCCCTGTGGGAGCGCTACCTCGGCATTCCGCTGCTGCGCGTGCACGACGCGATCTACCGCAAGACCGACGGCAGGATCGGCCACCGCATCCCCGGCGCGCCACCGTCGCTGCTGCTGCACACCGTCGGGGCCAAGACCGGGATCGCACGCACCAACACGCTGAGCTACGCCCGCGACGGCGACGCGTACCTCGTCGTCGCCTCGAACGGCGGCGACCGGAAGGCGCCGGGCTGGTACTTCAACGTCAAAGCCGACCCGCAGGTGGAGATCAACGTCGGCTCCAAGCGCATGCCCGCCGCGGCGCGAATCATCAGCGACGACGATCCGGACTACGCGCGGCTGTGGAAGGTCGTCAACGAGAACAACTCTCACCGCTACGAGGCCTATCAGAAGCGGACGAGCCGGACCATTCCGATCATCGCGCTGACGCCGAGCTGAGGGCTAGAACAGTTCCTTGGCGAGCAGTTCGAGCGTGTCCTCACGGGCAGGCGCGGTGGCCGGGTCGACGCCGCGGTAGGCCGAGGCCACCGGGTTGACCATGACCTCGTCGACGCCGAAGTGCTCGGCGATGCCGCGCACCCGCTCGGCCGCGTCGGCGGGGTTGCCGACGATCGCCTGCCGACGGCCCGATTCGACCACGGCCCGCTGCTGCGGCGTCAGCCCGATCTCGCGGGCGTCCTCGACGAGGTCGAGAGCGCGCAGCGGCTGACCGGTGCGCAGCAGCGCCATCATGTGCAGGTTCGGCAGCATCAGGTCCTCGGCCTCTTCGCGGGTGGCCGCGACCGAGGCGTTGACCGTCATGAACGTGGTGGGCTGCTCGAGGTTCTCGCTGGGGCGGAACTCCTCGCGGTAGACGGCGAGCGCCTCCTCGGTGCCCTGCCCCGCGAAGTGGTGGGCGAACACGTACGGCAGGCCCTTGGCGGCGGCCAGGTGCGCCGAGTACAGCGACGAGCCCAGCAGCCACAGCCGCGGCTCGCTGGTGGCCGCGGGCGTCGCCTTGAGCACGTAGTTCTGGTCCATCAGGTTGCGGCCCTGCATCGTCACGCCGACGCCGTGTGCGCCCATCAGCGCGGTCACGTCGTCGAGGTACTGCGGGAACTTCTGGATGTCCTCGTCGCTGCGGCCCGCGGGACCGCGCAGCATCATCGAGGTGACGGGGTCGCTGCCCGGCGCGCGGCCGATCCCCAGATCGATGCGCCCCGGCGCGGCAGCCTCCAGCAGCGCGAACTGCTCGGCAACCGCGAGCGGTGCGTGATTGGGCAGCATCACGCCGCCCGAGCCGAGCCGGATGCGGGCCGTCTGCGCAGCCAGGTAGGCGATCAGCACCGGCGGGCTGGTGGCCGCGACGGCGGGCATGTTGTGGTGTTCGGCCAGCCAGTAGCGGGTGAAGCCGAGGTCGTCGGCCTTCTTCGCCACGCCGACGGTGGCGGCCAGGGCGTCCGACGTGGTCTGGTCGCTGCGGACGGGAACGAGGTCGAGTACCGAGAGTCGCATTTGTGGTTCAACGCGCCCGGCGGCCGGTCCGTTCCCCACCTCGTGCGATTCGTGCACGCTCGGGCGCGGTCAGCGCGCCTCGGCGTGCACGAATCACCCGAGGGCGAGGGTCTTGGCGGTGACGAACACCTCGTCGAGCATCGCCGGGGTCAGTCGACCGGTGAAGGTGTTCTGCTGGCTGGGGTGGTAGCAGCCGAGCAGCGTGACGTCACCGATGCGCGCGGCCGCGAGGTGGCCGAACTTCGGCAGCGGGCTGGGCACCGCGACGCCCGCGGTGCGCAGCATGTCGAGCGCCCCGCGCCAGGCGAAGCCGCCCAGCACGACGATCACCCGCACGGTCGGCGCGATCAGGCGCCACTCGGCGTCCAGCCACGGCGCACAGGCTGCGCGCTCCTCGGGCAGCGGCGCGTTGTCCGGCGGCGCGCACCGCACGGCCGCGACCACCCGGGTGTCGACGAGTTCGAGGCCATCGGCGGCGTCGACGCTCACCCCGGACGTCGCCAGGCCTGCGCGGTGCATTGCCGCGAATAGGAAGTCGCCGCTGCGGTCGCCGGTGAACACCCGGCCGGTCCGGTTGGCGCCGTGCGCGGCCGGGGCCAGACCGAGCAGCAGGACCGACGGCGTTGCCGAACCGAACCCGGGCGCCGGACGGCCCCAGTACGGCTCGGTCGCGTACGAGCGGCGCTTGGTGAGTGCGACGTCCTCGCGCCACCTGACCAGCCGTGGACAGGCGCGGCAGACGCTTACCGCGGCGTCGACGTCGGCCACGTCGGTCATCCGCTTCGCCAACGCCCGCACGCCCGCAGGGCTCTTCGCCACGCGCGTGTCGGGCCGGGCAGGGTCCCCCGGCCAGCCGGCGCCTGGGGGAACGGGCGAGGCGAACATCTCGCCCGTGCGGGGGTGGGGCAACAGCACACCACCACTGTGCCCGCGGCGGGAAAACCGATCGCTACCGGGACTCCCCCGCTGCTACATTCACCGGCGATACCCCATGATCAAAACCAAGTACGGGCCGCTGTACCTGATCTTCTTCGCAGCGCTCACCGCCGGAGCGGGCAACGGCATCTCGCTGGTGGCATTCCCGTGGCTGGTGTTGCAGCGCAACGGTTCTGCGGTCGAAGCCTCGATCGTGGCGATGGCGGGCACGCTGCCGCTGCTGGTCGCGACGCTGATCGCGGGCGCGGCAGTCGACTACCTCGGCAGGCGCGTGGTGTCGATGATCTCCGACCTGCTGTCCGCGCTGTCGGTCGCTGCAGTGCCGGTGATCGCACTGGTCTTCGGCGTCGACGCGATCAACGTGGCGGTGCTCGCCGGGCTGGCCGCGCTCGGGGCGTTCTTCGACCCCGCCGGGATGACGGCGCGCGAGACGATGCTGCCCGAGGCAGCGCAGCGGGCGGGCTGGACGCTCGACCGGTCGAACAGCGCGTACGAGGCCATCTTCAACCTGTCCTACATCGTCGGCCCAGGCATCGGCGGTCTGCTGATCGCCACCGTGGGTGGCATCGACACGATGTGGGTGACCGCAGGCGCGTTCGTGCTGTCGATCGCGGCGATCGCCGTGCTGCGACTGGAGGGTGCAGGCACGCCCAACCGCGACGAGCTGCCGCAGGTATGGGCAGGCATCGTCGAGGGCCTGAAGTTCGTGTGGCACAACCGCGTCCTGCGCACGCTGGCCGTCGTCGACCTGACCGCGACGGGTCTGTACATGCCGATGGAGAGCGTGCTGTTCCCGAAGTACTTCACCGACAAGGACCAGCCCGCACAGCTGGGTTGGGTGTTGATGTCACTCGCCATTGGCGGTGTCATCGGCGCGCTGGGCTACGCCGTGCTGTCCAAGTACACCGCGCGGCGGACGGTCATGCTCGTCGCGCTGCTCGTGCTCGGCGTGGCGATGACGGTGATCGCGTTCCTGCCGCCGCTGCCGGTGATCCTGGTGCTCTCGGCGATCGTCGGTCTGGTCTACGGCCCGATCGCGCCGATCTACAACTACGTCATGCAGACCCAGGCGCCGCCGCACCTGCGCGGCCGGGTGGTCGGCGTGATGGGCTCGTTGGCCTACGCGGCCGGTCCGCTGGGCCTGATCGTCGCCGGCCCGCTCGCCGACACCGCGGGGCTGCACGTGACGTTCCTGGCCCTGTCGATCCCGATGCTGGTGCTGGGTCTCGCGGCGCTGTTCCTGCCTGCGCTGCGCGAACTCGACCGGGCCTAACCCGCCCTGCGCCTCGGCGGCGCGAACATCGACGCCAGCCTGCGGGTGGCGTCGGGGTCGCCATCGACCCGCAGCCGCCCGGCCGCCACCAGATCGGCCACCTGCGCCGGATCCATTGCCGTGGCCAGGGTTTCGGCGTGCCCGCTGAGGGTGACGTCGACCGGTTCGTCGTCGTCGACGGTGTCGACACCGTCGGCGTCGATGCGGATCGTCACGCTGCCCTCGGGCATGTCGAGCCGGAAGGTGACCGGGCGCCCGCCGCGGTCGTCGCGCACGTAGGCCCGCACCGCGCGCACCAGCCATTCGGGTCGGACGACGTCGCTGGCCGCCCGGCGGCTCATCAGGTGGCGTCCCCACCGGGCGTAGGCGTGCACGACGTCCTCGAGCGCGTGTCCGTCGTCGGTGAGTTCGTAGGTGGCACCGGTCGCGGGTCGGGGCATCGCGCGCTTGCACACCAGGCCGTTGGCCTCGAGATCGCGCAGTCGGCTCGCCAGCATGTCGGTGGCGATCGGCGTGAGCGCGGTCAGCAGGTCGCCGTAGCGGCGGGGCCCGTCGAGCAGCTCCCGGACGACGAGCAGCGTCCAGCGGTCGCCGACGAGGTCGAGGCTCTTCGCGACGGCACAGTGCTGACCATAGGAACGGGAGGCCACGCCCCGATGTTAGCGCCTGATTGGATTATCCAACCGACTACTTGTTTTTTCCAAGTAGCACGAGTTAGCGTCGCGTATGGCACTCACCACGCTCGCCGGCGCCGCCATCTCGCAGGCGCTCGCCTTCGCCGATCTCCTCGGCCAACTGACTCTGGATCAGCTCGCCGCGCCGACGCCGTGCACCGAATGGACCATCGCCGACCTCGCGGCACACGTGGCCGCCGGCCTGTTCCGGGACGCCGAGGCGTTCCACCGCGCGCGGGTCGGCTCGACCGTTCCCCCTGCCGACCTCGACCTCGACGGCTCCGTCGCCCTACCCGCGGTCATCCGCAGCGCAGCGGACCATCTCTCGGGCGCCGTCCGCACCCTGCCGTCGGACCCGAGCATCGTCGTCCCACTGCCGTTCGGCCGCTATCCCGTGGCCGACGCGCTGCGCTGCCTGATCATCGAATTCGGCGTCCACACCGACGATCTCGCGATCGCCGCAGGCAGCCGGCAGCCGCTGCTCTCGAGCGCCACCGTCGCCGCCCTCTTCGGCTTCGGTGAGCTGTACCTGCTGATGCAGGCCCAGCCGCTGGAGAGCGACGCCGTCACCCTCTCCCTCGCGGCACCCTCGGCGGCGATGTCGATCACCTGGACCGGCTCGCGGTGGCGGCGCGGTGCAGGCGCCGCCCGCGAGTGCCGCATCGCGGGCTCCGACGACGCCATCGCCCGGCTGATGCTGCGGCGCATCGACGTCACCGACCCCCGGATCGACGTACTCGACCCCGCCCGCCTCGCACCATCGCTGACGTCCGCCATCCGCCCTCTCTGAAAGGTCAGCCATGACAACCAGTCTCGTCGACATCGACGCCAGCCCCACCCTCGAGCACCTGCTCGACATCCGGATCGCCTTCGACCCGGTGCAGATCTTCGAGACACCGGTGGGCACCCGCTTCACCTACGTCGTGCGGCATGGGCGGTGCGAGGGCCCGCGCATCGCAGGCGACATCCTGCCCGGCGGCGGTGACTGGATCCTGTTCGGCACCGACCGCGTCGCCCGGCTCGACGTGCGGGGCACACTGCGCACCGACGACGGCGCATACGTCCACATCACGAACACCGGTCGCGTCCACATGGGACCGGAGGCGGCAGCGCGGTACGCCGCGGGCGAACTGATCCGCCACGACGAGATGGTCGCCCGATCCAGCCCGCTGTTCGACACCGACGACGAGCGGTACCGCTGGATCAATGCCGTGCACACGGTCGCGATCAATCAGGTGTCGTTGTCGGAGGTGCACTATCGCGTGTTCGCGGTCCGATGAGCGCTTGCGCGAAGAGGAGACAGCACCGATGAGCGCTTTGATGGGGCCCCCGACGTCGCTCGCCGGACTCTACGACCGCTACGTCGAAGCGTGGGCTGCCCGCGACCCCGACGCCATCGTCGCGCTGCACGCCGAGCAGACCACGTTCTGGCTGCACCACGGCCGGGAGGCGATCACCGGCCGGACCGCCCTGCGCGAGGCGTTCGCCGGGATGTTCGCCGCGCTGCCGGACTTCGGATTCGAGGTGCACCGCACCGAGTTCGGTCCGCGCCACTGGGTTCTCGACTGGACGCTGACCTGCACCGCGCCATCCGGCCGGCCCGCGCGGTGCGTTTGCCTCGACCTGGTCACCGTCACCGCGGACTGGAAGGTGGCACGCAAGGACACCTTCGTCGACGGTGTGCAGTTCGACGCGGCGCTCTCGGCATGACGCCTACGATCGGGTGATGGACTCAGCGCTGAGCGCCTTGATCGCCGAACTGCCCCAGGGCACCGTCGTCACCGACCCCGACATCCTGGGGTCCTACCGCCAGGATCGCGCCGCCGACCCCGACGCGGGGACACCGCTGGCGGTCGTGCGACCCCGTCGCACCGAGGAGGTGCAGACCGTCATGCGGTGGGCGACGGCGCACCACGTGCCCGTGGTCCCCCGTGGCGCCGGGACCGGGCTGTCGGGCGGCGCGACGGCACTCGACGGTGGCCTGGTGCTGTCGACGGAACTGATGCGCGACATCGCCATCGACCCCGTGACCCGGACCGCCGTCACGCAGCCGGGGCTGTTCAACGCCGAGGTCAAGAAGGCTGTCGCCGAGTACGGCCTGTGGTACCCACCGGACCCGTCGTCCTACGAGATCTGCAGCATCGGCGGGAACATCGCCACGAACGCGGGCGGGCTGTGCTGCGTGAAGTACGGCGTGACGACCGACTACGTGCTTGGCGTGCAGGTGGTGCTGGCCGATGGCACGGCGGTCCGCCTGGGCGGTCCCCGCTTGAAGGACGTCGCCGGGTTGAGCCTGGTGAAGCTGTTCGTCGGCAGCGAGGGCACGCTCGGCATCGTCACCGAGGCGACGCTGAAACTGCTTCCCGCCCAACACCGCGGATGCACGGTCGTGGCGTCGTTCGACTCCGTCGCCGCCGCCGCGGACGCCGTCGTCGAGATCACCGGACGCATCCGCCCGTCGATGCTCGAGTTCATGGACGCCGTCGCGATCAACGCGGTCGAGGACAAGCTCAAGATGGGTCTGGACCGCAACGCCGCGGCGATGATGGTCGCCGCCTCCGACGATCGCGGACCCGCAGGCGTCGAGGACACCGAGTACATGGCGTCGGTGTTCACCGAGCACGGCGCAACGGAGGTGTTCACCACCGCCGACCCCGACGAGGGCGAGGCGTTCGTGGCGGCCCGTCGCTACGCGATCCCCGCGGTCGAGGCAAAGGGCTCGCTCCTGCTCGAAGACGTCGGCGTGCCGCTGCCCGCACTGGCCGACCTGGTCAGTGGCGTCGAGAAACTTGCCGAGCAGCACGGGCTGATGATCTCGGTGATCGCCCACGCCGGCGACGGCAACACCCACCCGCTGATCGTGTTCGACCCGTCCGACGCCGCGATGACCGAACGCGCGCATACGGCATTCGGCGAGATCATGGACCTGGCAGTCGGTTTGGGCGGCACCATCACCGGCGAGCACGGCGTCGGCCGGTTGAAGCGGCCGTGGCTGGCCGGGTACCTCGGCCCCGAGGCGATGGAACTGAACCGCCGCATCAAGGTCGCGCTCGACCCCGACGACATCCTCAACCCCGGCGCCGGGCTCTAGCCCTTTCCGCCGCTACCCGCGCGCGGCGATCTGCCAGTCGGCGGCGTCGCGCTGCTGGGTCCAGAACTCCCGGAAGCGGTGGTGCGGGCCGTCTTCGGCGAGCAGCGCGTCGATGCTGCCGTCCTCGACGACGCGCCCGGCCTCGAGGAACAGCACGCGATCGGCGTGCCGGATGCTCGCGAGCCGGTGCGCGACGATCACCCGGGTTCGTGGGCGCAGGTCGGCGGTCAGGGCCTCGACCACCGCCGCCTCGTTCTCGGTGTCCAGTGCGCTCGTGGCCTCGTCGACCAGGAGCACCGGCGCCGGCTTGAGCAGAGCGCGGGCGATGCTGACCCGTTGACGCTCACCACCGGACAGCGCCGAGCCCGCCTCCCCCACCACGGTCTGATCGCCATCGGGCAGCTGGCCGGTCAATTCGTCGACCCGGGCCAGTCGCATCGCACCAGCCACGGTCTCCGCATCGGCGCCGGGATCGCCGACGAGCACGTTGTCCCGGATGCTGCCGTCGAACAGGTACGGGTGCTGGAACACGACGCTCACTGCGGCCCGGCGGGCGGCGTCGTCGAGCAGCGCCAGGTCGACGCCGTCGAACAGCACCCGGCCGCTGGTGGGCTGGTGCAGACCGGCGATCAGCGCGAGCACCGTGCTCTTGCCCGACCCGGAGGGCCCGACGATCGCGGTGGTCGCACCGGGCTCGAGCACGAAGCTCACCCGGTCGAGGACCACCTCGCCGCCGTAGCCGAAGGTGACGCCCTCGAACTCGATGCGGGGCGGTGCGGCCGGGTCGGCGGCCGTCGCGACACCGGCGGACAACGTCGGCGCGTCGAGCACGGTCTGGATCCGGCCGAGCGTGGCGCGCGTCGACTCCAGGGCGGGCGCCAGTTCACCGAGCGCGGCGAACGGTTCGAGATAGCGCGCGATCACCACGATCAGCGCGATGGCCTCCGGCACGCCAAGCTCGCCGCGCACCGTCAGAAGTGTCGTCATGCCCGCGAGGCCGATCAGCGCCGCCTGACTGGCGAGACTGAATAGCAGCTGGCCCGGGATCTGCATGCCGAGCAGGCGCAGGGTCGCGCCGTGCTGCGCCTCGAGCGCCGCGCCGACGGAACTGCGTGCGGGTTCGACGCGACGGGCGGCGCGCAACGCCTGCTGGGTGCGGGCGAACTCGATGATGCGTTCGGTGAACGCCGTGTTGGTCTCGGCGGCGACCTGGTCGGCCTTGCGGCTGAGCCGTCCAGACAGCCACAGCGCACCCAGCAGGACCACCACACCGGCCAACGCGGCCAAGCCGAGTGTTGGCGAGATCGCGAGCAGGGCAACGGCGATCGCGGCGGGCAGCAGCACGGCGCCGATGAGCGGGGTCAGCAGATTCACGACCAAGCCGACGAGTTCGGGGCCGGTGGCGGCTATTGCCTGCCGCGTCGTCGCGGTGTTGTCGTTGGTGAGCCAGTCCAGTCGAATGTTCGGCAGTCGGTCGGCCATGTCGTGCTGCGTGCTGTCGAGGACCGCGAAGCCGAGGTCGAAGGCCGTTCGGGCGGTGACGTAGTCGACGATCCAACCGATCACGGTGACGGCCGAGAGCCAGCCGAACCACGTCCAGGCGCGCTGCGGCGCGTCGCTGAACAGCGCGGCGACCAGTGGCACCAGCAGGACGGTGCCCGCGGCGCGCAGGAGGACCGACAGGACTGCCAGCGTGGCGTAGCCGCCGACCCTGCCCCTGCGGTCGGTCGGCATCAGTCCCAGCAGGGTGCGGATCATCGGCCCGCCTCCCGCCCGGCGCCCGCCGCGACGGGTCGGCCGGATTCCCACAGGGCACGATAGCGACCGCCCTTGGCGATGAGTTCGTCGTGGGTGCCGATCTCGGCAACCCTGCCGTGGTCGAGTACGACGATCTGGTCGGCGTGGGTGATGGTGTGCAATCGGTGGGCGATCACCAACACCGTGCGGTCCCGGGTGAGCCGGTTGAGCGCCTGCTGGACCAGGTATTCCGATTCCGGGTCGGCGAATGCCGTTGCCTCGTCGAGGATCAGCACCGGGGTGTCGGCGAGCATCGCCCGGGCGATGGTGAGGCGCTGTCGTTCGCCGCCGGACAGACCCGAGGCTGCCCCGAGCACGGTGTCGTAACCGTCGGGCATGCGCATGATCCGGTCGTGGATCCTGGCGTCGCGGGCTGCCCTCTCGATGCGTTCGGCATCGGCGCCGGGCTCGGCGAGCGCGATGTTCTCCGCCACCGTGCCGTGCACCAATTGCGCGTCCTGCAGCACGAATCCGACACTGCGATACAGGTCGTCGGCCGACAGGTTGCGCACGTCCCTGCCGTCGACGCGGATCGCTCCGCGCTGCACGTCGTGGAACCGTGCGGCCAGGGCCGCAAGCGTGGACTTGCCCGATCCGGAGGGGCCGACGAGCGCGGTCACCGTGCCCGGGCGCAGCGTCAGCGTGACGTCGTCGATCACCGGGACCTCGGGCCGGTAGCCGAACGTGACGCGGTCGAACTCGACCGTCCCGCCGCCTGCCGACCCGCCCGAATCGCCATCGGCTCCCACGGCCAGTTCCTGTTCGTCGAGCACCGTCTGCACGCGCCGGGCGGCCAGCATCCCGCCCTGGATTCCGCCGAGGCCGTAGCCGATGCCGAGTAGACGGGCCCCGAACGTGGTGCCCAGCAACAAGAACGGCAGCAGGTCGACCGGGTCCATCCGGCCCGCGACCACCAGGGGCGTACCGACGACCATGATGAGCCAGAGGAACGTCGCGGGCCGGGTCACTAGATCCATCAGCGTCTTCTTGCCGACGAACGGACGCTGCCACGCCACCAGGAACGCGATGTAGTCGTCGAGTCTGCGACGGAAGCTCGACGCCGCGGCGCCACCGAACACCCGCACGACGGGCTGGCCTTCGAGATAGGCGCCTGCCTCGCCGTTCATCCGCTCCGCCCAGCGCGGCGCCTGGGTGATGCGGTTGCCGGATTGGATGGTCATCGCCGACATCAGCACCAGGTACACCAGCACCGGCCCGAGCAGCGCCAGCGCGATCCGCCAGTCGACGACGAATAGGTAGACCAGCACGGCCACCGGCGCGACGACCGCGGCGACCGCGTCCGGGATGGCGTGGGTGACGAGGTAGTGCAGCGACAGGGTGTCGTCGGACACCAGTTGCTTGACCGAGCCCGACCCGCGAGCGGTGAACCAGCCCAACGGCACTCGCGACATCTTGGTGAGCAGGCGGACGCGCAGGTCGTGGGCGAAGCGTGCGTCGATGCGGTGCAGCCACAGCGTCAGCCCGGCGGACAGGGTCGTGCCGACGCCCAGGAGCACCAGCGCTGTGACGCCGAGCGTCCACAGTCGGGCCTCACCGGCACCGGTCAGCAGCAGCCGGGCCAGTTCGACGAGGAGGACGAACGGCGCGAGTTCGATCAGCGTGATCAGCGCCTGCAGGAGGCCGGAGACCACGAGCGGCGTCCGTAGCGGTGCGAGCAGCCTGCCCGCCGCCTGCGCGCGCCAACTCCCGCGGGCGGGCCCGGCCGGTGCCGGGGCGGGTTTTGCCGCGGGCGCCGGCGCGGATCCGGCCGCGGGCGCCGGGGTGGGCTGCTCGTCACCGCGCTTGGTGCCCATCGCGCGGCCCTCGGTCCAATACGCCTGGGCGTGGATCTCCTGCTTGGGGAAGCCGAACTCGTCGCGCAACCGCGTCCGAACGTGCTTGAGCGCTCCCGCCTCTGGGCCGGCCCAAGCGTGCCAGTTCGACCAGTCCCTGGCCTCGATCGCCGCGGCGAGCGACGTCGGGCCCTGCCGGGGCACGCGGTGCACGGTGAGGCGGGGGTGTTCGGCGAGCGGGATGAGCGCGTCGTCGTCGTGGTGCTGCTCGAGGTAGACCTCGATCGGGATGTCGTGGGGTACCGCGCCGATGATCCCGTTGATCGCGGGCGTCGATGCCGGGTCGCCGATGACCAGGTACCCGGCGGGCCGGTCGACGGGGTCGTCGGGGACCGAGAAGCCCCTCGACCCCATCGACATCACCGAGATCGTCGTTCCCGGCTCTGCTCGCCGCGCCCAGGCCGACGCGGGCCCCGCCGGTTCGTGCAGCACCACGTCGATGGAGAAGTGACCGGTCTCGGTGTCGGCGCTGGAGATGGTGTACGCCCGCTGGAACTCCGTGTCGGAGCCGTCGGGATCGGGGAACCAGAACCGCAGCCACGACGTGGGTTCGGCCTCGGCGTCGGAGAACACCGTCGGGGAGACCAGATGGATCCGCAGGAAGTTCGGCGCGAGCGGTTCGGATCCGAGCACCGTCATCTCGTGGTCGCGTGCTCCGAAGCCGCGCATCATCACGCCTTGCAGTCCGCGTGCCATCGGGTGCCTCCTCCCCGCGGCGGGGCCTTCGACGACGGCCTCGTCCGCAGCACTAAGGGTAGCCTTACCAGCTTTTCAGATGGGCGGGCCATGACCAACCATTGACATCTCGCCCGTGTTGTCGTAGTCATGAGACATGTCGACGGATTTGTCTCACGGCGCGTCTGCCGCCTTCCACCTGGCGACGCCCGCGACGTGGCCGGACCCGTGGCCCATGTACCGCGCACTACGCGACCACGACCCCGTCCACCACGTCGTGCCCGACGACGATCCAGAACGCGACTACTACGTGCTCTCCCGGCACGCCGACGTCTTCGCGGCGGCTCGCGACCACCAGACCTTCTCGTCCGCCCAAGGCCTGACGGTCAACTACGGCGAACTCGACCTCATCGGGTTGGCCGACAACCCGCCGATGGTCATGCAGGACCCGCCAGTGCACACCGAGTTCCGCAAGCTGGTGTCCCGCGGATTCACGCCACGGCAGGTCGAGGCCGTCGAGCCCAAGGTCCGCGAGTTCGTCGTGCGGCGCATCGAACGCCTGCGCACCGACGGCGGCGGCGACATCGTCGCCGAGCTGTTCAAACCGCTGCCGTCGATGGTGGTGGCGCACTATCTCGGCGTGCCCGAGGAGGACCGCGACCAGTTCGACGGGTGGACCGAGGCCATCGTGGCGGCCAACACCTCTGAAGGGGGCGTCGGGGGCGCGCTGGCGACCCTCGGCGATGCCCTGGGCGGCATGATGGCCTACTTCACTGCCCTGATCGAACGCCGGCGCGCCGAACCAGAGGACGACACCGTCTCACACCTGGTCGCCGCGGGCGTCGGCGCCGACGGCGACATCGCCGGCGTGCTGTCGATCCTCGCATTCACCTTCACGATGGTGACCGGCGGCAATGACACGACGACCGGGATGCTGGGCGGCACAGTGCAATTGCTGCACCAGCGGCCCGATCAGCGCGCACTGCTGGCCGGCCACCCGGAGCTGATCGGCGACGCCGTCGACGAATTCCTGCGGCTCACCTCGCCGGTGCAGATGCTCGGCCGCACGGCCACCCGCGACGTGACCATCGGCGACACCACGATCCCCGCGGGTCGCCGCGTGATGTTCCTCTACGGCTCGGCCAACCGCGACGAGCGCCAGTACGGTGACGACGCCGCCGATCTCGACGTGACGCGCAAACCGCGCAACATCCTGACCTTCGGTCACGGCGCGCACCACTGCCTCGGCGCTGCCGCGGCCCGCATGCAGTCCCGGGTCGCACTCGAGGAACTGCTGACCCGCATTCCCGCCTTCGAGGTCGACGAGGATCGAATCGTCTGGGCGGGCGGCAGTTACGTGCGGCGGCCACTGTCGGTTCCGTTCACCACACCATGAGCGACTGGCTGTCCGAGCGGCGCGGCGACGTCGCGGCGGAGAAGATCCTCGACGCGGCCGAACGACTCTTCGTCCGTCATGACGCCGCGACGGTCGGCATGAACCAGATCGCCAGTGCCGCGGGATGTTCGAGGGCCACGCTGTACCGGTACTTCGAGAACCGCGACGCGCTGCACACCGCCTACGTGCACCGGGAGACCCACCGGGTGTTTGGTGAACTGGCACAGCGCATCTCGGGCATCGCCGATCCCCGCGAGCGTCTCCTCGAGGGCGTGCTGATCGCGCTGCGCAGCGTGCGCGAGAGCCCGGCGCTCTCGTCGTGGTTCGCGAGCACGCAGCGGCCCATCGGCGGCGAGATGGCCGAACGCTCGGACGTCATCAAGGCGCTGACGGAGTCGTTCCTCGCGTCGCTCGGCGTCGACGACGTCGAGAGCCGCGCACGATGGCTCGTCCGCGTGATGATCTCCCTGCTCGTCTTCCCCGGCCGCGACGACGACGAGGAGCGAGCGATGCTCGAGCAGTTCGTGCTACCACTACTGACGGTCACCGACCAGCGCGCCCGCTGATCACTGCCTGGCCATGGCCACCCGGAAGCGCTCCTCGGGGTCGATGTAGTGGTCGGCGTCTCGGGCGTCCTCGCCGAGATCGATTCGGACCCATTCGATCCTGCCGCTGAACCTGCTGGTGTGGTGCGTGTAGTCGGGGCTGACGGTGGTACCGGACTCGTAGCCGACGTCGGTCGTCTCGTCGGCCGAGAAGATGAAGCCCTGGGTCTGCTCGACGCGGCCGCTGCCCACTTCCCTGCCGTCGTAGTAGAGCGTGACGTCGCCGCCCCTGCCCATGCCGCCGCCGTCGTAGCCGAACTCTATCCGCACCTGGCTGGTGCCGGTGGGAATGGGCTCGACCGCCACGATCTCGAAGGACTTGATGCCGAGCACGTTGTAGTGGAACTTGGCCCGGCCATCCTTGGCATAGAGGCTCCACCCGCCGAATCTGCCGCCCTGGGCGATGATCACGCCGTCGGCGCCGCCGGCAGGCACGTCCACCTCCGAGGTGACGGCGAACGACTTGTTCTTGATGTCGACCACGCTGTTCTCCGACAGCCGGCCCATGCCGGCGAAGAGCATCTGACTGTTGCCCTTGATCAGTGACGGGCGGCCGGCCGTTGCCGGGTTGATCCGCTCAATCTGGCGGTCGTCGAGCGGGAGCACGTTGTACTTGACCGCCTCGATGAGCCACAGCCGCTGCAGCTCGTGGAGCTTGTCGGGGTGCTCCTTCGACAGGTCATTCGCCTGCGTCCAGTCCGAGTTGCCGTCGTAGAGTTCCCAGACGTCGTCGTCGAACGCCGGCATCACCGCGCCACCCATCGCCCACGGCGTGCGGTGCTTGGTGACCGCGCTCCACCCCTTGTGGTAGATGCCGCGGTTGCAGAACATCTCGAAGTACTGCGTCTGATGGCGCTCCGGGGCGTCGGCGTCGGCGAAGCTGTACAACATGCTCGTCCCCTCGATGGGACTCTGCATCACACCGTTGACCATCGTCGGCGCGGGAATCCCAGCCGCCTCTAGCACTGTCGGCGCGACGTCTATGACGTGGGCGAACTGGTTGCGATGTCCCCCCTTGTCCTCGATTCCGTTGGGCCAGTGCACGATCGTGCCGTTTCGAGTTCCGCCCCAGTGCGACGCCACCTGCTTGGTCCACTGATACGGCGAATCCATCGCCCACGCCCAGCCGACCGCGTAGTGACCGTAGGAACCCTCGCCACCGAATTCGTCGATCTTCGACGCCAGGAACTCGGGGGTCTCGATGTCGGCCATGCCATTGAAGTTCGCCATCTCGTTGAAGGCACCCTGCAGCGTGCCCTCCGCCGATGCCCCGTTGTCGCCGACGATGAGGTAGACGAGCGTGTCGTCGAGCAGCGGCCCCAGCGAGTCGAGCAATCGGCCCACGTGGTGATCGGTGTGCTCCATGAAGGCGGCGTACACCTCCATCTGCCGCTCGAGCGCCGGCTTCAGCGCGGGATCCATGTCGTCCCAGGCCGGGATCTCCGCGTCACGCGGAGTCAGCACGGCGTCCGGCGGAATGACGCCGAGCTCCTTCTGTCGCTCGAAGGTGATCTCTCGTTGACGATCCCAGCCGTGGGCGAACTTGCCCCGATACTTCTCGATCCATTCCTTCGGCACGTGGTGTGGCGCGTGCGTGGCACCCGGGGCGAAGTACATGAAGAAGGGCTTGTCCGGCAGCAACGCCTTCTGCTGACGCACCCAGGTGATCGCCTTGTCGGTCAGGTCCTCGGTCAGGTGGTAGCCCTCGGCAGCCGTCTTCGGCGGTTCGATCGGGACCGTGCCCTCGTACAGCGCCGGGTCCCACTGGTTGTTCTCACCACCGATGAAGCCGTAGAAGTATTCGAAGCCGCCACCGCCGGTCGGCCATGCGGTGAAGGGACCGGCCGGGCTGGTCTGCCACACGGGCACCTCGTGGCACTTGCCGAACTGGGCCGTCGCGTAGCCGTTGAGCTTCAGCGTCAACGCCAGCGGCGCCTTCGTGTTCGGCAGCACCGAGGTGTATCCGGGTGCGGCAGTTGCCGTCTCGGTGATGTTGCCCATGCCGACCGAATGGTGGTTGCGACCGGTCAGCAGCGCCTGGCGGGTCGGTGAGCACAGCGCCGTCGTGTGGAACCGGTTGTACCGCAGTCCCCCGTCGGCCAGTCTCTCGAAGTTGGGCGTCTGGCACGGCCCGCCGAACGCGCTGCTGGCGCCGAACCCGACGTCGTCGATGAGGATGACGAGCACGTTGGGGGCGCCCTCAGGCGGGCGCACGTCCTTGATCGGCGGGTAGCTGGTGTCCGGGTCCTTGGCGTCGTACGTGGTCAGCCCGACGTGCTCGACGTCGGGAATCGGCAGGATGTCGCGCCGGACCACCGGCGAATCGGTTGAACTCACGGTGGTGTCCGCTCGCCGAAGTGATCGCCGCGGAGGCGATCTCGACCCCGTCGCTGGAGTACGAGGCATTCAGCCTACGGGCCCGTCACGCAGGTCCGCAGGCCTTTCTCGCAGAGTGTGATCTTGATCTACGAACGCACGCGCGTGAATCGGTGCAGCAGCCACGCCAGCGGCACCGTGACGACCATCGTCGCGACGAACAACCAGAACATCGACCCGGTGTAGATGCCGAAGTGCAGGATCTCGACCATCGCCAACTCCATGGTGACGAGGTGGATCAGGAAGATCTCGTAGGAGATCTCACCCAGGAAGACCATCGGCCGACTCGCCATCGCGCGGGCATACAGCCCGCGATTGGACAGCGCCAGCGGCGCCACGATCAGCGTGGCGATGACGGCGTAGAACAGCGCTTTGGCCAGCCCCTCGCGCAGTTCGGACGGCGCGGTCGTCGGCGCCCCCGCGATCGGCGTCGATGCGATGAAGTAGCACACCAGCGCCAACGGGATGCACAACAACGCGTAGCCGTTGACGCCCATCTCGCGCAGTGCCGCCAGGATCATGCCGCCCACGAACCACGCCAGATAGGCCGGGAGCCAAAGCTTTGCGCCGTCGGGCAGGAAGTCGGTGGTGTGCACCAGCACCAGCCACGCCGGCGTGATCAACCCGAGTGCCAGCAGACCGCCGAGCAACATGCCGGGCCGCCACTGCCTGCGGCACAGCACCACCAGCAGCAGGTACGCCAACGCTGGCAGCGCCACGTAGAACGCAGCCTCCACGGCCAGGCTCCACATCTGCGTCAATCCCTGGTGCAGGAACGTGATCCAGTAGTGGTCGGTGTAGATCTGCGTCAGCGTGAGGTTGCGAAACAGACCCACCCACGTGTGCCCGGGATTGGGGCCCGCCATGCGGAAGTGGTACAGCGCGTAGGCCACCAACACCGTGACGACGTAGGCAGGCATGATGCGCCGCACGCGGTGCCAGGCGTAGCGCGACACCGACGGCGACGCGCCGCCGCGGGCGGCAGCACGCACCCACGGGCTGAACAACAGGAATCCCGACAGGACGAAGAAGATCGGCACGCCGATCTCCATGCGCGAGTAGACCAGCCCGAGGTAGCCGTGGGTGTACTTGCCCGTGGTGTACGCCGCGTGGGTGAGGACGACCAGGATCGCCGCGACGGCGCGAATGCCCGTGAGGGAGTCGACCCGACTGCGGCCCGCCGACTCCAGGCCACCCTCGGCCGTATCCGGCCGAAACACCGTCCGCTCGCCCCGGGTCAATTTCCCGTCGCTTCGCTCGCCCCGGTCAATTTCCCGTCGCTTCGCTCGCCCCGGTCACTTCGGCTTGTTGCCTCGATAAGGCTTGGGGCCGCGATCGAGCGTCAAGTTGATCGGCACACCCTGGATCTTGGTGTGCTCGAGCTTCTTGAGCGTCTCGTGCGACAACTTCCTGGGCAGCTCGACGAGCGAGTAGTCCGGCCGGATCGCGATGTGTCCGAAGTCGCTGCGATGCAGGCCGCCCTCGTTCGCGATCGCCCCGACGATGGCGCCAGGCATCACCTTGTGCCGCTTGCCGACCGCGATGCGGTAGGTGGCGAGGTCGTCGCGAGTGTCGCGCCGCTTGCGCGGGGGGCCGTCGTCGCGATCCGGACGCTCGCGACGCTTCTCCGGCGGCGGTTCGGTCATCAAGAACTCGCCACCGTCGTGGCTCTGCAGCGCCAGGGCCGCGGCGATGTCGGCCATCGGCACGTCGTGATCGCGCTCGTAGGCCTCGATCAGCTTGCGGAACAGGTCGATGCCCGGGTTGCTCAGGCCGTTGGTGATCGAGTCGCGGAACTTCTCCACGCGCTGGGCGTTGACGTCGTCGACCGACGGCAGCTGCGACTCGACGAGCTTCTGCCGCGTGACCCGCTCGATGGAGTTGAGCAGGTGCCGCTCCCGCGGCGACACGAAGAGCAGCGCGGTGCCCGATCGTCCGGCGCGGCCGGTGCGGCCGATCCGGTGCACGTAGGACTCGGGGTCGTGCGGGATGTCGTAGTTCAGCACGTGCGAGATGCGCTCGACGTCGAGGCCACGGGCGGCGACGTCGGTCGCGACGAGGATGTCGATCGACCCGTCCTTGAGCTGCGCGATGGTCCGCTCGCGCACGGCCTGGGCGATGTCGCCGTTGATGGCCGCGGCGGAGAACCCGCGGGCGCGCAGCTTTTCGGCGACCTCTTCGGTGGCCTGCTTGGTGCGGACGAAGACGATCATCGCCTCGAACGGCTCGACCTCGAGCAGGCGGGTCAGCGCGTCCATCTTCCGCGGGCCCGCGACCTGGATGTAGCGCTGGGTGATGTTGTCGGCGGTCGCGGTCTTCGACTCGACCTTCACCTGCACCGGGTCGTGTAGGTACTTGCTGGTGATCTTGCGGATGCCCGGGGGCATGGTGGCCGAGAACAGCGCCACCTGCTTGTACTCCGGGGTGCCCTCGAGGATGCGTTCGACGTCCTCGGCGAAGCCCATCTGCAGCATCTCGTCGGCCTCGTCGAGCACCAGGTAGTCCAGATGCGAGAGGTCCAGGCTGCCCTTGTCCAGGTGGTCGATCACGCGGCCTGGCGTGCCCACCACGATCTGCGCGCCGCGCTTGAGACCTGCCAGCTGCGGGCCGTACGAGGAGCCGCCGTACACCGGCAGGACATTGACCCGCAGGTGGGCGCCGTAGCGGCTGAATGCCTCTGCGACCTGCAGGGCGAGTTCGCGGGTCGGGGCCAGTACCAGCGCCTGCGTGATGCGGCTGTTGGTGTCGATCTTCGACAGGATCGGGATCGCGAACGCTGCGGTCTTGCCCGTCCCGGTCTGGGCGAGCCCGACCACGTCGGAGCCCGCCAGCATCGCGGGAATGGTTGCGGCTTGGATCGGCGACGGCGTTTCATAGCCGACGTCGGCGACGGCCCGCAGCACCTCGGGGTGTATCTGCAGGTCGGCAAAGGTGGTCTCGGTGCTCGAGGCATCCGAATCAGGCGACGTCATCGAGTGAAGAGTCTACGGGTTCTCGCGACCGCCAACCGCCTCGCACACAAGACGACGGGTACCGTGCGGTGATGTGAGACGCCTGGGGCGAGCGAAGCGACGGGAAATCGGCCTGGGGCGAGCGAAGCGACGGGAAATCAGCCTCGTGCGGGCGAAGCGACGGGTTCTGGGTCCCGCAGTGCTGGCGGCCGTGCTGCTCGCCGGCTGTGGTTCCAGCGATTCGACCGTCTCCAAGACCCCGGAGGGCAGCGCGTCCGTCGCGCCGACCGCCATGAGCGCACCACCGCCCGTGGAACCGACGATCGCCGCGGGACCGACCGCGACGCCCCCGCCCGCAGATCCGTGCGCGGTGAACCTCGCGGCACCCGAGATCGCGAAGGCGGTCTCCGAACTGCCCCGCGATCCGCGGAGCAATCAGCCCTGGAGTCCCGAGCCGCTCGCGGGCAACTACAACGAGTGCGCGCAGCTGTCGGCGGTGGTCATCAAAGCCAACACCAACGCCGACAACCCGAACACCCGCGCGGTGCTGTTCCACCTCGGCAAGTTCATCCCGACCGGTGTGCCCGACACCTATGGATTCAACGGCATCGACGACACCGCGACCACCGGCGACACGGTGGCGCTGATGTACTCGAGCGGCTCGACGGGACTCAAGAGCGTGGTGCGGTTCCGCTGGAACGGCAACGGCGTCGAGCTGATCGGCAACACGGGCTAGCAGCGCCGCGGCCGATCCCGGCCCCGTGTCGGACCGCTGGCCTAGAGTGGCCAGGATGTTCCTGACCGGAGGCGCCGACCGCCAAGTCGTCTACAGCGCTTCGGATCTCGCTGCGGCCGCGCGCTGCGAGTACGCCCTGCTGCGGTCGTTCGACGGTCAGCTCGGGCGGAGCCCGCGGATCACGACCGACGATGCGCTGCTCGCCCGCACCGCCCAGCTCGGCGACGAGCACGAGCAGCGTCACCTCGACCAGCTCCGCGACGAACTCGACGGCAACGCGGTGGTCATCGGCAAGCCGACCTACACCGTCGCCGGGCTGACCGCTGCCGCCGAGGCCACCCGGGCCGCCGTCGAGCACCGTGCCCCCGCCATCTACCAGGCCGCCATGTTCGACGGTCGGTTCGTCGGGTTCGCCGACTTCCTGATCCTCGAACCCACCGACGACGGCGGCCAGTACCGGCTGCGCGACACCAAGCTGGCCCGCTCGGTGAAGGTGGAGGCGCTGCTGCAGCTCGCCGCCTACGCCGACACGTTGCAGCGCAGCGGCGTGCCGGTGGCGCCCGAGGTCGAACTGGTGCTCGGCGACGGCGCCATCGCCCGCTACCGGATCGACGAGCTGCTCCCCGTGTACCTGCCGCGGCGGGCCGCGCTGCAGCGCCTGCTCGACGACCACCTGGCCGGCGACGCGCCGGTCACCTGGGAGGACGAGTCGGTCCGGGCGTGCTTCCGCTGCCCGGAGTGCGAGGTCCAGGTGCGCGCCCACGACGACCTCGTGCTCGTCGCGGGCATGCGGGTGAGCCAGCGCGCGCGTCTGCTCGATGCGGGCATCACGACCGTGCGCGAGCTGGCCGACCACGACGGCGCCGTCGACGAACTCGCCGCGCGCACGGTCGCGGCGCTCACTGCTCAGGCGCGACTGCAGGTGGCCGACCGGGTGGACGGCAAGCCGCCGTACGAGGTCATCGACGCCCAACCCCTGATGGCGCTGCCCGACGCGAACAAGGGCGACCTGTTCTTCGACTTCGAGGGCGACCCGCTGTGGACCGTCGACGGCCGCGAGTGGGGCCTGGAGTACCTGTGGGGCGTCTTGAGCGTGACCGACGAATTCACCCCGTTCTGGGCGCACGACAGGGCCAGTGAACGTCAGGCGCTCGTCGACTTCCTCGCGTTCGTGCGCAAGCGGCGCAAGCGCTACCCCGGCATGCACGTCTACCACTACGCGGCCTACGAGAAGAGCACGCTGCTGCGGCTGGCAGGCCGCTACGGCGTCGGCGAGAACGAGGTCGACGACCTGCTCCGCAGCGGTACCCTCGTCGACCTCTATCCGTTGGTGCGCAAGAGCATTCGGGTCGGCACCGAGAGCTACAGCATCAAGTACCTCGAGCCGCTGTACATGGGCAACGAGCTGCGTGACGGCGAAGTCACCACGGCCACCGACTCGATCACGCAGTACGCCGAGTTCACGGCGCTGCGCGACGCCGGACGCGCCGACGACGCGGCCGTCGTGCTCAAGCAGATCGAGGACTACAACCGCTACGACTGCCGGTCGACGCGCAGGCTGCGCGACTGGCTGATGGCCCGCGCGATCGATTCCGGGGTGCCTCCGCGCGGACCACAGCAGGTCCGCGACGAGGCCGCCGCCGCGACGGTGGAGATCGCCGACGACCTCGAACGCAGGCTGCTGAAGTTCGCAGGCGACGGCACCGAGGAGCGCACCCCCGAACAGACCGCCGTCGCGATGGTCTCGGCAGCGCGCGGTTACCACCAGCGCGAGGACAAGCCGTTCTGGTGGGCGCACTTCGACCGCATCAACAACCCGGTCGACGAATGGGCCGACGACGGCGGGGTGTTCATGGTGGACAGCGCCGAGGTCGTCGCCGACTGGCACAAGCCTGCCAAGGCCCGCAAGCAGCAGCGCCAGCTCCGGGTCACCGGCGAACTCGCCTCCGGCGAACTCGGCAGAGAGCTGTATGCGCTGTACGCGCCGCCGGGTCCGGCGGGCCTCGCCGGCGACCCCGACCGACGGGTGTGGGGTTCGGCCACACCGGTGGACTGCGACGATCCGTCGATGCCGACCGAGGTCGTCATCATGGAGCGCGAACCGAAGGACGGCGGCTGCTTCGACGAGACACCGTTCGCCCTGACACCCGGCCCGCCGATCGGCAAGAAGCCGCTGCAGACCGCGATCGAGTCGGCGGCGACGTTGATCGGCGCCATCCTGCCGAACCTGCCCGCCGACGCCGTCACCGACATCCTGCTGCGGCGCCCGCCGCGCACCGTCAGCGGCGGCGGGCTCCCCCGCACCGGTCAAACCGTCGACGACATCACCGCGGCGCTGCTCGACCTCGACTCGTCGTATCTCGCCGTGCACGGTCCGCCTGGCACGGGCAAGACCTACACCTCGGCCCACGTCATCGCGCGACTCGTCGCCCGCGGGTGGCGCGTGGGCGTGGTCGCGCAGTCGCACGCCGTGGTCGAGAACCTGCTCGGGTGCGTGATCGAGGCGGGCGTCGACCCGCAGCGCGTCGGCAAGAAGAAGAGCCCCGGCGGACCGTGGCAGGACGTCGACGAGAAGGACTACCCCGGGTTCATCGCCGACCACGACGGTTGCGTGATCGGCGGCACGGCATGGGATTTCGCCAACGACGGACGCGTCCCCAGGGGCAGCCTGGACCTGCTCGTCGTCGAGGAGGCGGGCCAGTTCTGCCTCGCCAACACGATCGCCGTGGCGGCCGCGGCGACGAACCTGCTGCTGCTCGGCGACCCGCAGCAGCTACCACAGGTCAGCCAGGGCACCCACCCGGAGCCGGTCGACCACTCCGCGCTCGGATGGCTCGTCGACGGCGAGCACACGCTCCCGCCGGAGCGCGGCTACTTCCTCGACCTCTCGTACCGGATGCATCCGGCGGTGTGCGCGCCGGTGTCACGGCTGTCCTACGACGGCCGCCTGCACTCGCGGGAGGACGTCAGCGCTGCCCGCCGCCTCGACGGCGTCGTGCCCGGGGTGCGCGTGCTGGCGGTGAACCACGACGGCAACTCCACCGAGAGCCCGGAGGAGGCCGACGCGATCGTCGGCGAGATCGAACGGCTGCTCGGCTCGACGTGGACCGACGAGGGCGGCCCCACGGCGCTCGCCCAGCGGCACGTCCTGGTCGTCACCCCGTACAACGCCCAGGTGCAGATGCTGCGCCGCCGCCTCGACGCCGCAGGCCTGGCCGACGTCGAGGTGGGCACGGTCGACAAGTTCCAGGGCAGGCAGGCGCCGGTCGTGTTCGTCTCGATGACGGCGTCCTCGGCCGACGACGTCCCGCGCGGAATATCGTTCCTGCTCAACCGGAATCGGCTCAACGTCGCGATCAGCCGGGCGAAGTACGCTGCGGTGATCGTCCGGTCGCTCCACCTCACCGACTACCTGCCGTCCACGCCCGACGGGTTGATCGGTCTCGGCGCGTTCCTCGCGCTGACCGACGCCTGTGATACACCCGCACAGTGACCGACGTGCTGATCGACCGCCTCGCCGAGATCGTCGGCGCGCGCCACGTCAGCACCGATCCCGACGTGCTGGTCGGCCGCTGCGTCGACTACACCGGCCGCTACCGGGGGCACGCCCGCGCGCTGGTGCGGCCCGGCGACGCCGACGAGGTGGCGGGGGTGTTGCGGACCTGCCGCGACGCGGGCGCGAACGTGACGGTGCAGGGCGGCCGAACCTCACTGGTCGCCGGAACCGTGCCCGAGCACGACGACGTGCTGCTGTCGACCGAGCGGCTGACCGACATCGGTCCGATCGACGCGGTGGAGCGCCGCGTGCGGGTGGGCGCGGGCGTGACCGCGGCGGCGCTGCAGAAGGCCGCGGCCGCAACGGGTTTGGTGTTCGGGGTGGACCTGGCCTCACGCGATACCGCGACCATCGGCGGGATGGCCTCGACGAACGCCGGCGGCCTGCGCACCGTGCGGTACGGGAACATGGCCGAACAGATCCTCGGCCTCGACGTTGCCCTGCCCGACGGCTCGATCGTGCGCAGGCACAGCGAGGTTCGGCGCGACAACACGGGCTACGACCTGACGTCGCTGTTCGTCGGCGCGGAGGGCACCATCGGCGTCATCACCGCGCTCGACGTGCGACTGCACCCGACGCCTGCCCACCGGGTGACGGCGGTCGTCGGGTTCGACGACCTGGGTGCGCTGATCGCGCTGGGTCGCGAGTTGCGCGACGCCGACGGCATCGCCGCGCTGGAGCTGATCGATGCGCGGGCGAGCGCGCTGACCGCCGAGCACCTCGGCGTCGCCGCACCCGTCGACGGCGCGTGGCAGCTGCTGGTGGAACTGGCGGGTGACACCGACCAGACCGAGCGGCTGGCCGACGCGCTCGGCCGGGCCGACCTGGTGGGCGAGCCGGCCGTTGGAGTGGATTCCGCTGCCGCACAACGCCTGTGGTCCGTGCGCGAATCGGTGGCCGACGTGCTCGGACGGTACGGGCCGCCGCTGAAGTTCGACGTCTCACTGCCGCTGGCGAACGTCCCCGGCTTCGCCGCCGCCGCGACGGCCCTGATCGCCGACCACGCACCCGACGCGATCCCGGTGCTGTTCGGCCACGTCGGGGAGGGCAACCTGCATCTGAACCTGGTGCGCTGCGCGCTCGACGGCGACGCCGAGCGCGCGCTGTACTCGGCGATGATGACGCTGATCGCCGACCACCGCGGCAACGTCAGTTCCGAGCACGGGGTGGGCAGCCGCAAGCGCGACTACCTTCGGATGTCGCGCACCCCCGAGGACATCGCGGCGATGCACGCGCTCAAGACGGCGTTCGACCCCGACGGCTATCTCAACCGCGCGGTGCTGTTCGGCTGACCGCTAGTCGCGGAAGCGCATCGAGTGCCGACCGTAGGTCCCGGCATCCTCGCCCGAGGTCTCCTCCTCGTCGCGGCGGCTGTGCCTGCCCGCCGCCGAACGCGAGGGCACCTCGAACCGGTCCAGTCCCCCGACAGGTCCGTCGACGTGATGACCGTTGTGCGCGTGGCCATTTCGAGCGACGTCCGCGGCTGGCGCCGACACGGGTTGCACGTCGGTGACCGCCGCCGGCTCGTCGTCGACGAACAGGTGCTGCCACGCTTCGACGGGACCGCCTCGCCACTCGTCGGCGGGGGCGGGCAACGGGGGTTCGACGTGCACGTCGAACGGGGTCGTCACGCTATCGTCGACCGGAGGGGACACGGGGGCGTCCACACGCGATCGGACCGCCTGCAGCGGCGCCGATTCCGGCTCGTCCCAGTCCACCGTGTACTCGACGTACTCGTCGTCGTCGGGGAAGTAATCCGCGTCGTCGGGCACGGTCCGTCCGCCCACGGGTGGCCGCACCGGAGCGGGCCCGTGGTCACCCGGCCCGCGCAGGAACAGCGCAGCGACGACACCGAGCAACGCGACGAACGCGGGTAGCAGCAGGGCCTGGGACAGCGCCGCCGAGAACGGCACCTGCAGGAAGTCGGGCAGCTCCGTGATGCCGGCCTCGGCACCGGGCGGACGCTCGCCGCCGCCGGGCATCTCCGCGCCGATCCGCGACGTCATGAACGCGGCCATGCCCGCACTGCCGAGGACGCCACCGATCTGTCGCGTGGTGTTGTACACCCCGGAACCGGCTCCGGCCAGGTCGGGCGGCAGGTGCCGGGTGGCCGTCGCGGCCAGCGGTGACCAGATGAACGCCATCCCGACGCCCATCACGATCAGCGGCAGCACGAGGCGCCAGATGGGCGTCGTGTCGGTCATCTCGACCGACAGCCAGGTCAGCCCGATCGCCAGCGCCGAGAAGCCGAATCCGACGATGGGCGTCGGCGCATGGCGGTCGACGAGCTTGCCGACGAACGGCGCCAGCACGCCGGACGAGATCGCCATCGGGGCCGTCAGCAGCGCGGCCCGCGTCGGCGAAAGGCCGGCCACCGCTTGGGCGTAGAACATCAGCGGCAGGATCATCGCCGTCACCGCGAAGCCGATGACCGAGATGCCCAGGTTCGACAGGCTGAAGTCCCTGTCGCGGAAGATCCGCAGCGGGATCAGCGGGTCCCCGGGGTTGACCGACTGCCAGTAGACGAACGCCGCGACGAACCCGAGACCCGCGACGACCATGCCCCAGATCCACGGCGCCCAGTCGTGCGACTCGCCCTCCTGCAGGGCGAACACGACCAGGAACATGCCCGCTCCCGAGAGCAGGACGCCCAGGAGGTCGAACCCCTTCTTCTCGGTCGGCAGCGAGGGCACGAACCAGTACGCCAGCGCGAGGCCGATGACGCCGACCGGGACGTTGACGATGAAGATCCAGTGCCAGCCGAGACCATCGACGAGGACGCCGCCGGCGAGCGGGCCGACGAGCGTCGCGACACCGGCCGTCGCGCCCCAGATGCTGAGCGCGACGCCGCGGCGGTCCGGCGGGAAGATCCGGGTGATCGCCGACAGGGTCTGCGGGGTCAGCAGCGCCGCCCCGACGCCCTGCACGACGCGGGCGGCGATCAACATCTCGATGGTGTCGGCGAGACCGCACCACAGCGAGGCGGCGGTGAAGATCCCCAAACCAATCAGGTAGAGGTTCTTCGGGCCGTACCGGTCCCCCAACCGGCCGGCCACCAGCAGCGGCACGGCGTACGCCAGCAGGTAGGCGCTGGTCACCCAGATCACCGCGTCGTAGTCGGCGCGGAGGCCGTCCATGATCGACGGGTTGGCGACCGACACGATGGTCGCGTCGACCAGGATCATGAAGAAGCCGACCATCATGGCCCACAGGACGCGCCATGGGTTCGCCGATTGCGGGTGGGTGGCCCGCATCCGGTGCAGGGCGTCTAGTACTGCGGTCACGCTCGTGTCTTCCGTGAGTGCGCGCGGGTGAGCCGGGCTCGCGGGGGCTGGGCCCAGCGGACTCCGGTGGGATGCCGAACGCCCCTACCCGATCACGCCTGTCGAACTATCCCGACGACGCTACGGACGCCTCGTCGTCGGGTCGACTCCGGGGTGCCCGGCCTGGCTGGACCGGCTCGGCTATACCGGTTCCGCGATGGCCGCGCCGACGAACTCCTCGTCATCGGACGTGGACTCTGCGCCGACGCGCGCGGCCAGCAACGCGCCCAGCGCGATCACGGCACCGGCGGTCATCACCACGGCGAGCGCGATTTCGTCGTTGCCGAGCACCCCGACCAGGGGTGCCACCGCGGCACCGAGGCCGAACTGCGCGGCGCCGAGCAGTGCCGCCGACGTACCCGAGGCCTCGGGGTGCCGCGACAGTGCCAACGCCGGGGCGTTGGGGATGACGAACCCCATCGCGCCCAGGATCAGCCACACGGGCACGACGAACGCGGCCAGCCCGCCGACGCCGGCTACGGCCAACCCGATGAAGACCACACCGAAGAGCGAGGACGCCGCGAGCGCCCACACGACGATGGCCTGCGGGGTGAACCGGCGCAGCAGCACGACGTTGAACTGCGTCGAGCCGATGAGAGCCACCGCGCCTGCGCCGAACACCAGCGCGAAGGACTGCTGGTCGAGTCCGTAGCGGCCCTGCAGGACGAACGACGCACCGGCGATGTAGGCGAACAGGCCCGACATGCCCAGCGCGGCGACGAGGACCAGGATCACGAACCGCGCGTCACCGAACAGTTGGCCGTACGTGCTGAGGATCCCGCGGACCCGCAGCGGCCTGCGATGTGCGGTGGGCAGCGTCTCCGGCAGCGCCAACGCGGCCATAAGGAGCAGTGCGCCCGCCAGGACGACGAGCACGGCGAACACCCAGTGCCACGACCCTTGCAGCAGTACCGCCGCGCCCAGCGACGGCGCGAGCACCGGGGCGACGCCGAGCACCAGCATCAACCGCGACATCACCGTGGCGGCGGCGTTGCCCTTGAACAGGTCGCCGACGATCGCGATGGATACGACCATGGTCGCGGCAGCGCCCATGCCCTGCAGGCCACGCGCCAGGCCGAGCACGGTGATGTTCGGCGCCAGCAGGCAGATCAGCGACGCGACCATGTGCAGGACGATGCCCGCCATCAGCGGACGGCGACGTCCCAGCGAATCCGACAGCGGGCCGATGACGAGCTGCCCGATCGCCAGACCCGCCAGCGTGCCGGTCAGTGTCAACTGCGCCACCGACGACGACACCGACAGTTCCTCGGCGATGCGTGGCAGTGCGGGCAGGTACATGTCGATGGTGAGCGGACCGAGCGCGACGAGCAGGCCGAGCACCAGGATCATCCGGGTTCGACCCGGTGCCTGGGTGCCATCGGGTGCCACGTCTACGCCGCTGCCGAGGTCTACGTCCGGGGAAGAGGCCATGGAACTCTTTAGCAACGCGCACGACTCATTTCTTCCCGAGCCTGCCCAAAGTGACCGCCGTCACCACCGGGCACGCTGGGCGGGGTGCCGTTCGTTAACCTGAGGATTCCGCGATCGCACACAGGAGGCGATGAGCATGGGTGCTGGATTCCGCGCCAAGGGCCGGCAGCTGCCAGCCACCGGCCACGAGAACGACGACGATCCGAGCGCGGCCGTCAAGGCCCTCTCGGCGATCATCGAACGCGGCGCACGGGTGCAGGCTCCCGCGGTGCGGGCCTACGTCCAACGCCTGCGTGATGCCGATCCGGAGTCGACGCCCGACCAGATCGTGGCCAGGCTCGAGAAGCACTACCTCGCGGCCGTGATGGCCAGCGGCGCCGCAGTCGGTTCCGCCGCGGCGTTCCCCGGCGTCGGCACGCTCGTCGCCATGTCCGCCGTCGCCGGCGAGACCGTGGTGTTCCTGGAGGCCACCGCCGTCTTCGTGCTCGCGGTCGCCGAGGTGCACGGCATCCCCGCCGAGCACCGCGAGCGGCGGCGCGCACTGGTCCTGGCGGTGCTGGTGGGCGAGGACGGCAGGCACGCCGTGATGGACCTGGTCGGCCCGGGACGCACCAAGGGCGCCTGGCTGGCCGACGGCGCCGCGCAGCTCCCGCTGCCCGCGGTGTCGCAGCTGAACTCCCGGCTGCTGAAGTACTTCGTCAAGCGCTACACGCTCAAGCGTGGAGCGATCGCGTTCGGCAAGATGCTGCCGGTCGGGGTGGGCGCTGTGGTCGGTGGTGTCGGCAACCGAATGATGGGCAAGAAGATCGTCGACAACGCCCGTGTCGCGTTCGGCGCACCGCCGCCGCGCTGGCAGTCGACGCTGCACGTGCTGCCCGCACCGAAGCAGTGACAACCCGCGCACGGGCCGTCCGTCGGAGACCACAACGACCATAAGACCGTTGCCGTGGTCTGCCAGGTGTGCGAGGGATAGCCTGGAAGGCGGCGCAAGGGTGGGCCATACCGCATACAGACGCAAGCGGGCACGTGCTCGATTGCAATGGCAGAGGAATCGAGGCGACAGCTGCCGTGAGCAGTTCACCTTCACCATTCGGGCAGAACGAATGGCTGGTCGAGGAGATGTACCGCAAGTTCCGGGAGGATCCCACCTCGGTGGACCCGAGTTGGCACGAGTTCCTCGTCGACTACTCACCGGAACCGACCACGGCGGCCTCGGCACCGGCGAACGGCAAGAGCGGCGCGACCGCCAAGACCGGTCCCTCCTCCCCACCCATCCCGGCGCCGGCTCCGCCGCCCGCCAACGGCTCGTCGTCGAACGGCTCCAAGACCGCGCCGAAGGCCCCGGAGAAGAGTTCCGCCAAGCCCGCCGAGAAGGCTGCTGACAAGGCGCCCGCGAAGCCCGCAGCAGCCGAGAGCAAGCCTGCCGACAAGACCTCGACGTCGGAGAAGCCCGCCGCGCCCGCGACCAAGCCCGCCACGTCGGCGACTGCGGCCAACCCCGAGCCCGCGAAGCCGAAGAGCCCCGCGGGTCCGCCGCCGGCCGAGGACGACGAGGCCGCGGTCCTGCGCGGTGCCGCAGCAGCGGTGGTCAAGAACATGAACGCCTCGCTAGAGGTGCCGACCGCCACCAGCGTCCGCGCCATCCCGGCGAAGCTGATGATCGACAACCGCGTCGTCATCAACAACCACCTCAAGCGCACGCGCGGCGGCAAGATCAGCTTCACCCACCTGCTGGGCTACGCGATCGTGCAGGCCGTCAAGAAGTTCCCGAACATGAACCGGCACTTCGCCGAGGTCGACGGGAAGCCCAACGTCATCACCCCGGCCCACACCAACCTGGGCCTGGCGATCGACCTGCAGGGCAAGGACGGCAAGCGTCAACTCGTCGTCGCCGCCATCAAGCGGTGCGAGACCATGCGCTTCGGCCAGTTCATCGCCGCCTACGAGGACATCGTGCGGCGCGCCCGCGACGGCAAGCTGACCGCCGAGGACTTCTCCGGCGTCACCATCTCGCTGACCAACCCCGGCACCATCGGCACCGTGCACTCGGTGCCGCGCCTGATGCGCAACCAGGGCGCGATCATCGGTGCGGGCGCCATGGAGTACCCCGCCGAGTTCCAGGGCGCCAGCGAGGAGCGCATCAACGAGATCGGCGTCGGCAAGCTGATCACGCTGACCTCCACCTACGACCACCGCATCATCCAGGGCGCGGAGTCGGGCGACTTCCTGCGCACCATCCACCAGCTGCTGCTCGACGACGAGTTCTTCGACGAGATCTTCCGCGAACTCGGCATCCCGTACGAGCCGGTGCGGTGGCGCACCGACAACCCCGACGCGATCACCGACAAGAACGCCCGGATCATCGAGCTGATCGCGGCCTACCGCAACCGCGGCCATCTGATGGCCGACGTCGACCCGCTGCGCCTGGACAAGACCCGGTTCCGCAGCCACCCCGACCTCGACGTCCTGACCCACGGCCTGACGCTGTGGGACCTCGACCGCGTGTTCAAGGTCGACGGGTTCGCAGGCGCCGAGTACAAGAAGCTGCGCGACGTGCTGTCGGTGCTGCGCGACGCGTACTGCCGTCACGTCGGCGTGGAGTACACCCACATCCTGGAACCCGAGCAGCAGAAGTGGATCCGGGACCGCGTCGAGGTCAAGCACGACAAGCCGACCGTCGCCGAGCAGAAGTACATCCTGAGCAAGCTCAACGCCGCCGAGGCGTTCGAAACGTTCCTGCAGACCAAGTACGTGGGGCAGAAGCGCTTCTCGCTCGAAGGCGCCGAGACCGTCATCCCGATGATGGACGCCGCGATCGACCAGGCCGCCGAGCACGGTCTCGACGAGGTCGTGATCGGCATGCCGCACCGCGGCCGGCTCAACGTGCTGGCCAACATCGTCGGCAAGCCCTATTCGCAGATCTTCAGCGAGTTCGAGGGCAACCTGAACCCGTCCCAGGCCCACGGCTCCGGTGACGTGAAGTACCACCTCGGCGCCACCGGCACCTACATCCAGATGTTCGGCGAGAACGACATCGAGGTATCGCTGGTGGCCAACCCGAGCCACCTCGAGGCCGTCGACCCAGTCCTCGAGGGACTGGTGCGCGCCAAGCAGGACCTGGTGGACAAGGGCGACGGACCCGATGGCTTCACGATCGTGCCGATGATGCTGCACGGCGACGCGGCGTTCGCCGGACAGGGCGTGGTGGCGGAGACGCTGAACCTGGCGCTGCTGCGCGGCTACCGCACCGGCGGCACCATCCACATCGTGGTCAACAACCAGATCGGGTTCACCACCTCACCGCAGAATTCGCGCTCCAGCGAGTACTGCACGGACGTGGCGAAGATGATCGGCGCGCCGATCTTCCACGTCAACGGCGACGATCCCGAAGCCGCTCAGTGGGTGGCCCGGCTGGCGATCGACTTCCGGCAGAAGTTCAAGAAGGACGTCATCATCGACATGCTGTGCTACCGCCGCCGCGGGCACAACGAGGGCGACGACCCGTCGATGACGCAGCCGTACATGTACGACGTCATCGACACCAAGCGGGGCGTCCGCAAGACCTACACCGAGGCCCTCATCGGTCGTGGCGACATCTCGATGAAGGAAGCCGAGGACGCCCTGCGCGACTACCAGGGTCAGCTCGAGCGTGTCTTCAACGAGGTCCGCGACCTCGAGAAGCACGACATCGAACCCAGCGAGTCGGTGGAGTCCGACCAGGTGCTGCCCGCGAAACTCAGTACGGCAGTGGACAAGTCGCTACTGGCGCGCATCGGCGACGCGCACCTGTCCTTCCCCGAGGAGTTCGCGGTGCACCCGCGCGTCAAGCCGGTGCTCGAGAAGCGGCGCGAGATGGCCTACGAGGGCAAGGTCGACTGGGCGTTCGGCGAACTGTTGGCCCTGGGCACCCTGGTCTCGGAGGGCAAGCTGGTCCGGCTGTCCGGCCAGGACACCCGCCGCGGCACGTTCACCCAGCGCCACTCGGTGATCATCGACCGCAAGACCGGAGCGGAGTTCACGCCGCTGCAGCTGCTGGCGACCAACACCGACGGCACGCCGTCGGGCGGCAAGTTCATGGTCTACGATTCGGCGCTGTCGGAGTTCGCGGCAGTCGGCTTCGAGTACGGCTACTCGGTCGGCAACCCCGACGCGATGGTGCTGTGGGAGGCGCAGTTCGGCGACTTCGTCAACGGCGCGCAGACGATCATCGACGAGTTCATCAGCTCGGGCGAGGCCAAGTGGGGCCAGCTGTCCGACGTCGTGCTGCTGTTGCCGCACGGTCACGAGGGTCAGGGCCCCGACCACACCTCGGGTCGCATCGAGCGGTTCCTGCAGGTGTGCGCCGAGGGGTCGATGACGGTCGCGATGCCGTCGACGCCTGCGAACTACTTCCACCTACTGCGTCGGCACGGCATGGACGGCATTCACCGTCCGCTGATCGTGTTCACGCCGAAGTCGATGCTGCGCAACAAGGCCGTCGTCAGCGACATCCGCGACTTCACCGAGCAGAAGTTCCGCTCGATCATGGAGGAGCCGACGTACACCGACGGCGTCGGCGACCGGTCGAAGGCCAAGCGAATCCTGTTGACCAGCGGCAAGATCTACTACGACCTCGCTGCCCGCAAGGCCAAGGAGGGCCGCGACGACGTCGCGATCCTGCGCGTCGAGCAGCTCTACCCGCTGCCCCGCAAGCGCCTCGCGGCGACCATCGACGAGTACCCGAACGCCGAGCAGTTCTTCTGGGTGCAGGAGGAGCCGGCCAACCAGGGCGCGTGGCCCACGTTCGGGCTATCGATGCCGGAGTTGCTGCCCGATCACCTGACCGGGATCAAGCGCATCTCGCGCCGTGCGATGTCGGCGCCGTCGTCCGGGTCGTCGAAGGTGCACGCCGTCGAGCAGCAGGAGATCATCGACGAGGCGTTCGCCAAGTGAGTTGATGCTGCGTGAGGGTCGCCAGCCTGCCGGGTCCGGCGACCCTCACGCAGAAATTCGGTGTGTCAGAACCCCGCAAGCCCGAACGGGATGGGGTTTTGCCCGTTGGCCAGCGAGGTCACGGCGGCCGGGCAGAACATCGAGATGGCGATGCCGGTGAACATGGTCGCGGGGCCGAGCGGTCGGCCCAGTGCGTCCGAGACGCCGGCCGCGACGTCGGCCATCTGCTGACCTGGTTCCGACAGCATCGGGCAGACGGACTGGCCAACCGACACTGCGGTGGCCGGATCGATGCCACCGAGACCGGCCGAACTGAGCGCTCCTACGAAGGCATCGGCCCCCGGATCGGCGTGCGCCGGGGTGGCCAGGAACGTCGCGCCCGCGATCAGACCTGCGGACACTGCCAGCGACGCTGTCGTCGCCTTGGGGATGCGCTTCATGGACTGTCCTTCGCACCCCGGCGCGGATCCGTTACCCGCTTTCGGCGATACCGCCGGTACTGTCTATGCTCGACACGAGTCGAATAAGCGAGACGAGGGAGTACGCATGGAGGGCTTCGCGGGCAAGGTCGCGGTCGTCACGGGCGCCGGATCGGGTATCGGCCAGGCCCTGGCCATCGAGTTGGCACGGTCGGGCGCCAAGGTCGCGATCAGCGACGTCAACATCGAGGGCCTCGCCGTCACCGAGGAGCGCATCAAGGCGATCGGCGCCCCGGTGAAGGCCGACCGGCTCGACGTCACCGAGCGCGAGGCCTTCGAGTTGTACGCCGACGCCGTCAAGGCCCACTTCGGCAAGGTCAACCAGATCTACAACAACGCCGGCATCGCGTTCGCGGGCGACGTCGAGGTCAGCGGCTTCAAGGACATCGAGCGCGTCATGGACGTCGACTTCTGGGGTGTCGTCAACGGGACCAAGGTGTTCCTCCCCCACCTCATCGAGTCCGGCGACGGGCACGTGATCAACGTGTCGAGCATCTTCGGCATCTTCTCGGTGCCCGGCCAGGCGGCGTACAACGCGGCCAAGTTCGCCGTCCGCGGGTTCACCGAGGCGCTGCGCCAGGAGATGGCGCTGGCCAAGCATCCGGTCAAGGTCACCACCATCCACCCGGGCGGCATCAAGACCGGCATCGCGCGCAACATGACGGCCGCCGAGGGCATCGACGTCGACGAACTCGCGAAGACGTTCGACAAGAAGCTGGCCAGCACGTCACCGGAGAAGGCCGCGCAGATCATCATGGACGGCGTCCGCAAGAACAAGGCGCGGGTCCTGATCGGCAACGACGCCAAGGCACTCGACCTCATCGTGCGCCTGACCGGCTCCGGCTACCAGAAGCTGTTCGCCGGCGTCATCGCCAAGGCGCTGCCCAACTCGCACTGACCCGAAGCCGCCCGGAGGGTCAGTGGCCCAGCGGGTGTGACGACAGCCAGTCTCCGGCCAGCGCGGCCGGGTCCTTGCCGTCGCCCACCTGACGCAGCATGTCGGCCAGTGCTCCGTTGTCGAGTTCGCCTGCGATCTGGTTGAGCGCTAGCACCTGCTGCTCGGTCAGTTCGTTGCGCCGGTACAGCGGCACGACGTTCTCCGCCCGGATCAGCGAGGTGCGGTCGGTGAGCACCACCGCCCAGTCCGGGACGTCCGCGGCCGCCGTGGACGTCCACGCCAGGTCGATGCGGCCGGACTGGAGCGCAGCGAACAGTGCTGTCTGATCACGGAATTCGCGCGGCTCGGGCAGCCGGCAGGACCCGACCGCGCGCGGCGTGACGGCGCCGACGACCGCGCCGGCATTTGGGCGCCCGCACGTCCTGGCCAACGCCGTGACGTCACTGCCACCCCACGCCTCGGCCGTCTGCTCGGTGACCGCGACGGCCGGTCCGTCGTCGGCGGACTGGGCGTAGTCGCCTGCCGCGATGCCCTCGGGCAGCGCGCCGATCATCGCCCGGTACACCTGCTCGGGCGCGCGGGCGGTGGAGTTCGGGTCGAAGCGCGTCAACAGCCGGCCGGTCAGCCCGGGGGCCACTAGCACGTCACGGGTGTCGAGGTCGCCCACCGGGTCGTCGCTGGTCTCCACGTGTGCGGGGCTGCCGTAGTAGCGCAGCGCCGCGGCGTAGAGCTGGGCCAGCAGTGCGGACTGGGGGTCGTCGGTCGCGCCGACCGCGATCGACGGGGGCGCCGACCCGCCGCTGCATCCGGCGATCAGCAGCGCGACGAGCGCGACGACCAGCCGGCGAGTCAAGGGCTCAGACTCCCGAGGCTTCCGCGACCGCCGCAGCCACCGCCGGGCCGACGCGCGGGTCCAGCGCGCTGGGCACGATGTGGTCGGCCGCGAGATCGTCGCCGACCACCGAGAAGATCGCATGAGCCGCCGCGACCTTCATCGCCTCGGTGATGCGGCGGGCGCCTGCGTCGAGCGCACCGCGGAAGACGCCCGGGAAGGCCAGCACGTTGTTGATCTGGTTCGGGAAGTCGCTGCGGCCGGTCGCCACCACGGACGCGTACTTGCGTGCGGCGTCGGGGTGGATCTCGGGGTCCGGGTTGGACAGCGCGAACACGATGCCGCAAGGGGCCATCGTCGCGATCAGGTGCTCGGGCACCAGTCCTGCCGACAACCCGAGGAACATGTCCGCACCGTCGAGCGCCTCGGCCACGCCGCCGGTCAGCGCACGCGGGTTGGTCCGAGCGGCCAGCTCGGCCTTGAACGAATTGAGGTCGTCGCGGCCGGAGTGCACGATGCCCTTGCTGTCGAGCACCGTGATGTCGCGAATCCCACTGGCGAGCAGAATGTTCGTGCACGCCACGCCTGCCGCACCCGCACCGGAGACGACGACCTTGAGCGTGGTCATGTCGCGGTCGAGGACCTTGGCCGCACCGAGCAGCGCGCCGAGGACGACGATCGCGGTGCCGTGCTGATCGTCGTGCATCACCGGGCAGTCGAGGGCCTCGATGGCGCGGCGCTCGATCTCGAAGCAGCGCGGCGCCGAGATGTCCTCGAGGTTCACCGCGCCGAACGTCGGCCGCAGCCGGATCAGCGTCTCGATGATCTCGTCGGGGTCCTTGGTGGCCAGCACGATCGGGATCGAGTCGAGACCGCCGAACGTCTTGAACAGCGCGCTCTTGCCCTCCATCACCGGCAGCGACGCCGACGGGCCGATGTCACCGAGTCCGAGGACGGCGCTGCCGTCACTGACGACCGCGACGAGGCGGTTGGCCCAGGTGTACTTGGCGGCGAGGGCGGGGTCGGCGGCGATCGCGCGACTCACCTGGGCGACGCCCGGGGTGTAGGCGATCGACAGGGCGCGCTGCGTGTCGAGTGGCTCCCTCAGATCGATCGAGAGCTTGCCGCCCTCGTGCGCTGCGAAGATCTCGGCGTCGTCGATGACGACTTGCGGCGTACGAGCAGCGGACGGCGTATCACTCGACGAATCAACAGCACTGTTGGACACCCGCGTCAGGTTACTGCACCCTGACATCTCACCCCGGTGCTCTCCCGGCTCGTGAGCACGCCACTGCCAGCTGACAGGCGTATCATTTCGGCGCCCGACCAGGGGCGCACACCACGGAGAGGGGACCTGGCGATGCCGTCGTTCCGCGCGCTGCAGCCCTCGGTGCTCAAGGCGTCCGCCCGCCGTCCCGCTGAAGCCGACTTCCACTCCATCCACGTGCCGGTCGCCCGCGCGATGGTCGACTGCGGCGTGTACGCCGACGGGGCACGGCTGCCGGGCAAGTACACCCACGGCGGTGCTCTGGCGAAGGTCCGCGAACTGGAGGCCTCGGGTGTGCCTGCCTTCGTGTGGATCGGTTTGCACGAGCCCGACGACCATCAGATGCAGGCGGTGGCCGACGTCTTCGACCTGCACGAGCTCGCCGTCGAGGACGCCGTGCACGCCCATCAGCGGCCGAAGCTCGAACGCTACGACGACACGCTGTTCCTGGTCCTCAAGACCGTGAACTACGTCGAGCACGAGTCGATGGCCAAGGTGCGCGAGATCGTCGAGACCGGTGAGATCATGATCTTCGTCGGCCGCGACTTCGTCGTCACGGTCCGCCACGGCGACCACGGCGGCCTCGCGAGCGTCCGCAAGCACATGGACAGCGCGCCCTCGAACTGTCGGCTGGGCCCGTACGCGGTGATGCACGCGATCGCCGACCACGTCGTCGACTCCTACCTCGACGTCACCGACCTGGTCGAGAACGACATCGACGCGATGGAGGAGAACGTCTTCTCCCCCGACAGCGCCACCGACATCGAGCACATCTACCTGATGAAGCGCGAGGTCGTGGAACTGCGCCGCGCGGTCAGCCCACTGGCCAAGGACCTCGAGCGCATGGGCACCGACTACAACGACCTCGTCTCCAAGGAGGTCCGGCGGTACATGCGCGACGTGCTCGACCACACCATGAAGGCGTCCGACCGCATCGCCAGCTACGACGAGGTGCTCAGCTCACTGGTGCAGGCAGCGGTCGGCAAGGTCTCGATGCAGCAGAACACCGACATGCGCAAGATCTCGGCGTGGGTCGCGATCGCCGCCGTCCCGACCGCGATCGCGGGCATATACGGGATGAACTTCGAACACATGCCGGAACTCAAACAGGTATGGGGCTATCCGGCGGTGCTCTTGCTGATGTTGACCGTGTGCACCACGCTGTATTTCACCTTCCGGCGCAACCACTGGCTGTAGGCGGCTCTCGCCGAGTGTTGGATTGTGTCACGCTGCGGCGCGAAAACCGTGGCGGTAACCGACGTTCGGCAACTGGTCAGCTGGGGCTGGCGGCGCGGCGTCGCGGATCGCGCACGTCCACGCCGTCGGTGAGCCACGCCTCGCGCATCGCCTCGGCTCCCTTGAGCCGCACCCACGCCGCCTCGGTCGCGGTGATCGGCGTCGCCGACAGCACCGTCACCGGATGATCCCCGTCGACGTCTACGTCGTCGATGTCGCTGCGCCCCAACAGCACCGCGGTGAACGGGGCGCCCTCCCACAGCGGCGTCTCCAGGTCGATCAACGCATCCTCGACCAGGATCACCCCCTCGATCGATGGCGTGGACGCCACCACGGCGATCGACTTGGCCAACCCGGCCGGGGTGGGCCCGCGCTGGGAGAGCACCACCTCGGCGCGCGGGCCGGTCGACGTGTCCGCAACGAACTCCATCGGATCCATCATCGGGTGCCGCGAACAGCCAACGGAGACATAGTGATAGACGCCGTCCGAGTCGGCGCCGAACCTCAGCACCTCCATCGGCTCCGCGCCCAGGAACGTCACGTTCGCCCCGACGGGGTCGCCCGTCACGCCCGCGGCGGCGAAGTGTTCGCGCAGTCGCGCCCGAACCGCTGTGAGAACGTCGCTCACGCTGCCGGCGGGATCGACAGGTTCACGCCCGAGTCGGCGTCGAAGAGCACCAGCCGCGAGGTGTCGAACGCCAACTCCGCCGTCTGCCGTGCCACGAGCTTCGACTCGGTCGACACCCGGGCGGTGAATTCGTTGTCGGCACCGCCGGATTCGACCGCCAGCTCGGCGAGCTGGCTGGCCCGGGCGCCTTCGCCCTCGGTGTGGAAGTGCACGTACTTCTCCGCGCCGAGCGACTCGACGAGGTCGACGGTCACCTCGAACGTCAGCGCTCGGATGCGCGCGTAGGTGTCCATGAGCGATGAATCGTCGAGGTGCTCCGGCCGCAGGCCCGCGATCACGTTGGCCGGCTTGGGGTGCTTGCGCAGCAGGTCGGACGCCTCCTGGGTGAGCGTCACCTCGCCGAAGGGCAGCCGCACGCCGACGTCGGTCAGGGTGGCGGGGAAGAAGTTCATCGCCGGACTGCCGATGAACCCTGCGACGAACAGGTTCGCGGGCCGGTTGTACAGCTCCTCGGGCGTGCCGATCTGCTGCGCGACGCCTGCCAGCATCACGACCACGCGGTCACCGAGCGTCATCGCCTCGGTCTGATCGTGCGTGACGTAGACGGTGGTCGTGTTCAGGCGGTTCTGCAGCCGGGCGATCTCCGAGCGCATCTGCACGCGCAGCTTGGCGTCGAGGTTCGACAGTGGCTCGTCCATCAGGAATGCCTTGGGGTTGCGCACGATTGCGCGCCCCATCGCGACCCGCTGCCGCTGACCGCCGGACAACTCCCCGGGCTTGCGGTCCAGCAACTCGGTCAGGTCCAGCGTCTTGGCGGTCTCCTCCACCTTGGCGGCGATGTCGGCCTTCGACGCCTTGGCCAGGGTCAGCGGGAAGGCGATGTTCTGCCGCACCGTCATGTGCGGGTACAGCGCGTAGGACTGGAACACCATCGCGATGTCGCGGTCCTTGGGCGCCTTCTCGTTGACCCGCTCGCCACCGATCGTCAACTCGCCGGAGCTGATGTCCTCGAGCCCGGCGATCATGTTCAGCGTGGTCGACTTACCGCAACCCGACGGACCGACCAGGATGATGAACTCGCCGTCGGCGATCGTCAGCGACAGTTCCTTCACCGCCGTCGCGCCATTAGGGTAGCTCTTCGACACCCGGTCCAACACGATCTCGGCCATGACTACCCCTTCACCGCACCGGACGTGAGCCCGGCGACGATACGTCTTTGGAAGATGAGCACGAAGATGATGATCGGCACGGTGATCACCATGGCACCGGCCGCGATCGACCCCGTCGGCTCCTCGAATTGCGAACTGCCCGTGAAGTTCGCGATCGCCACCGGCGCGGTGATAGCCCGCTCGGTCGCGGTCAGCGACAGCGCCAGCAGCAGGTCGTTCCACGCGAAGATGAAGACCAGGATCGCCGCGGTCACGATGCCCGGCGCCGCCAGCGGTGCGATCACCTTGCGGAAGGCCTGCGCGGGCGTGGCCCCGTCCATCTTGGCGGCCTTCTCCAGATCCCATGGGATCTCCTTGAAGAACGCCGACATGGTGTAGATCGCCAGCGGCAGCGCGAACGTGATGTAGGGGATGATCAGGCCGGGCCACGTGTCGAACAGGCCCACGGCGCGCTCGATGTTGAAGATCGGTGTCACCAGCGAGATCTGGGGGAACATCGCGATCAGCAGCGCCACGCCGACGAGCAGTTTCTTGCCGGGGAACGCCAGCCGCGCGATCGCGTAGGCGGCCATCCCGCCGATGACGACGGCGATCACGGTGGTGATCAGTCCGATGCCGATCGAGTTGACCAGCGCCGAACTGAACACGTTGCCCTGGAAGATCGCGGTGTAGTTGTCGAACGTCACCTCGGCGGGAATGAGCTTGCCGTCCTTGACACTCGACGTCGGCTTGAGCGACAACGACAGGATCCACAGCACGGGGATCAGGGCGTACAGCACGACCAGGACGTTGACGACGACCCAGCCCGTGGCGCGACCGGCGCCAGCTCGTTCGTTCATCGGCGTCCCCCCACGTCGTCACTGCCCGGGGCCGCGGCGCCGAAGATCTTCACGTAGATGAACGCGATCACCGCGACCGACAGGAACACCAGGACGCTGATCGCCGAGCCAAGGCCGAGGTTGAACGCCTTGAACAGGTTGTCGTAACCGAGGATCGAGACCGATCCGGTGTCGTTGGCCCCGGCGGTCAGCACGTAGATGTTGTCGAAGATGCGGAACGCGTCGAGCGTGCGGAACAGCAGCGCCACCAGGATCGCCGGCTTCATCAGCGGCAGGATGATCCTGACCAACCGCGTCCACGAACCGGCGCCGTCGACCTGGGCCGCGTTCAGCAGATCCTGCGGCACCAGCGCCAGCCCGGCGAGCAGCAGCAGCGCCATGAACGGCGTCGTCTTCCACACCTCGGCCAGCACGACAATCGCCAAGGACGGGAACTGTTCGGTCAGAGGCGCACTGCCCTCGGGCAGCAGGTTGGCCAGATAGCCGGTGCCCGGCGTCCATGCGTAGTACCAGCTGTAGGACGCGGCGACCGTCACGATGCCGTACGGCACCAGGATCGCGGTCCGCACCACGCCCTTGCCGAAGATGGTCCGGTGCATGACCAGTGCGAGCGCCATGCCGAGTACGAACTCGATGGCCACCGACACCACGGTGATCGCCAGCGTCACCGCGAACGCCGTCCACCAGTAGCCGTCGGTGAGGATCGTGACGTAGTTGCTCAGTCCGACGAACTCGGTGTCGTCCGGCGCGGCGAGGTTGTAGCGCTGCAGGCTGAGCCACACCGCGTAGGCGATCGGGTACGCCGTCACCGCGATCATCAGCAGCACCGCGGGACTGATCAACAGGAAGGCGAGCTTGCGCTCGGACCGCTCGTCGTCGGTGGCGGCGACGGCAGGCGTCGACTCCGTGGGTACCGCGGTCACGGGATCAGCCCCTTACCGTCGATGGCCTTCTGCACCTGTTCGGCGAGTTCGTCGGCCGTGCGCTCCGGGTCGATCTCGGTGATGGGCGCCAACGTTGCCGAGATACGGGTCGACACCGCCTGATACACCGGGGTCGCGGGACGCACGGCGGCGTCGACGAGCTGACGACGGATGACGTCGTACTGCGGGTACTTGGTCTGGAAGGCGGGGTCGTCGTACAGCGACGCCCGCACGGCAGGCAGGCCGCCCTCGACCGAGGTGTAGCGCTGGTTCTCCGCGTTGCGCAGGCAGCGGATCGCCTCGAAGGCCTCGGCCTTGCGCTGAGTGTTCTTGCCCACCGCCAGGTTCAGGCCACCGAGCGTCACCTTCGCGGGCTGCCCGGGCACGACACCCGGGAACTCGGCGAAGCCGAACACCTTCTTGCTCGCCTCGTACGCCGAGGTGAACTGCTCGTCGGACGGCGAGAACGTCCCCTCGTCGTTGATGGCGCTCGCGAGGTCGGGCTGCTGATCGAGCGGCAGGAAGGAGACGCCCCCCTTGACCGCGTTCTCCAGCAGCGACGGCAGCACGAACGGCCAGTTCACCTCGAGCGCGGCCTTGCCCTGTTCGAGCGCCAGGCGTGCGGTGCCCTCGTCGGTCTGAGTGATCGACGGGTCGGCACCCGGGGCGGTGGCGACGGACTTGATGATCTGCAGGGCCTTGACCGTCGCGGCGCGGTGCTCCGGGGTGTCGGTCAGCGTGACGGTCTCGCCGTCCTCGGAGAGAATCTGTCCCCCGGCGCTGGCCAGCAACGTGTTGAACCACACCATGAGGCCCTCGTACTGCTTGGCCTGCACGGCAATCCAACTCGGCTCACCGGCGGCGTGCAGGCGGGTGGCGTCGGCCACCATGGCGTCCCAGTCCCGGGGCGGTTCGGGTACGAGATCGGCTCGGTACCAGAGCAATTGGGTGTTGGTGGTGACGGGCGCCGCGTACAGCCGGTCCTGCCACTCGGCCGTCTTCAGCGGGCCGGGCAGGGTGTCCTCGCGGGCATCGGCCTCCGCCTGGCCTGCCGGGTCGTCCGAAAGCGGCAACGCCCAACCGGCTTCGGCGAACTCCGCGGTCCAGACCACGTCGAGTGCCATGACGTCGAGGGTCTTGTCGTTGCCGGTGAGTCGACGAGCCAGCTGCAGCCGCTGGTCGTCGGCACCCTTGGGCAGGCTGACCTGTTGAATGGTGAACCGGCCGCCGAGTTCCTCGTTGCAACGCTTCGCCACCGCGGTGAACGTCGCCATCTCGTTGGCCGGTGTGTAGAAGTTGATGACGTTCCCGCCACCGCCGGAGCTGCACGCCGTCAACGACGCCACCGAGGTCATCGTCAGCGCAGCTACAGCCGCAGCGCATAGCCGCCGAGCGCGCACGACCCGCCTCCATCCGCGTCCGACGGGCCGCCGAGGCAGCTCCGTCGCTTCACGTCGCCGCTGGCGCGACGGCGGGCGGGGAAACCTCCCGCGCGCAAACCGTAGAGCGATTCGGGCGTGATGTGCAACACTCCCCGCCGCGTACGGCCGATATCGGGCCTAATCGTGACCTGAGACTTGGCGCGCGGCGACCGCCGCGACACCCGTCAGATAGTCAAGCGCGCCAGCAGATCCCGCCCCTGCTCGGCGGCCTGCGGGTCACACAGGACGTCGTAGCGTCCGGCGACGAGCTGCATCGTCGAGCTGAAATCCCTTGTGCCGCGCGCCATTGCGTACTGTAGGCCCGAGGTGATCAAGCCGAAGAACACACCGGCGACCAGGCCCGCGATCAGCGACCCCCACGGGCTCGGGCTGAAGAAGCCGAGCACCAGACCGATGAACAGACCCAGCCAGGCGCCGGTCAGCGCACCGCCGCCGAGCACGCGCGGCCACGTCAACCTGCCCGTGACCCGTTCCACCTGCATGAGGTCGACGCCGACGATGGTGACCTGCTGCACGGGAAACTGCTGGTCCGACAGGTAGTCGACTGCCCGTTGCGCTTCGGCGTAGGTGGGGTACGACCCGATCGGCCATCCCTTCGGCGGGGTCGGTAGTGCTGGGGGCATTCCACGTCCCTGCTTCTGTCCTGGTTGAAGCGGGCTGGTCATGTTCGTCTCCTCGAGAAGAAGTGAGTTCGCGTCTCTCACGACAACGCACCGGCATGGCTCATCGTGCCCCGAAAGCGCGTCGAACACTCGGTATCGGCGGTGCGCTAGGTTTGGATCCATGACGAGTGAGGACTCGAACCCAGGTCAGACGTCGTCACCCGACTCGGGCGCCGGAGGGTCGGAACCGGCTCCCCAGGGCTACGAATCGCCCCCCATCGAGGACACCCCGCGACCGGACGAGCAGGACTCCGGCGACTCGGCGCCTGCGTACGCGAACTCCTACGAGCCGCCGTCGTATGAGCAGCCTCGCTACGACCAGCCCTCCTACGAGCAGCCCTCGTACGACCAACCGCAGTACGGCCAACCGCAGTTCGGCCAGTCGCAGTTCGGCCAGCAGGCGCCGCCGCAGTACGGCACCCCGGGCAACTACCCGCCTCCCCCGCCCTACGGCGCCGCCCCCGGTTACGGTCCGCCGCCCGGGTATCCGCCGCCCGGCTATGGCGCGCCAGGCTATGGCGCACCCGGTTACGGGGCTCCGGGTTACGGCGCTCCCAGCTATCCCGCCTACGGCGCGCAGCCCACGAAGACGAACGCGTTGGCCATTGCCTCACTGGTCGCGTCCGTGGTGTCGCTCTGCGGCATCGGCTCGATCGCGGGCATCATCCTCGGCGTCGTCGCGATCAACCAGATCAAGGTGAGCGGCGAGTCCGGCCGGGGCCTGGCCCTCGCGGGGATCATCGTCGGCGCCGTGACGCTGCTGTTCAGCATGCTCTGGCTCGTCCTCGTCGCGGCGGCTTGATGACCAACGGTCCCGAGCAGCCTTACCGCGGCCCCGAGTTCCCGGCACCCGACGGTTCGACGCAGCCGCTGGACTACCCCGCCAACCCCGGGCTGCCGCCGCCTGTCCACCCCGACGGGTGGTCGCAACCGGGCGGATACCCGCCGCCCGGGTACCCGGCCCCGGGTTACCAGCAGCCCGGCTACCCGCCGCCCTATCCGCCGTACGCCGGCGGCTACCCGTACGACCCCTACCGAGCGGCTCAGCCCGCGGGCACCAACGGCAAGGCGATCGCGGCGCTGGTCTGCGCACTGACCGGACTGCTCTGCGGCCTGCCCGCGGTCGTCGGCGTCGTCCTCGGGATCATCGCCATGCGCGAGACCCGTCGCACCGGGCAGGACGGGTGGGGTCTGGCGCTCGCGGGCGTCATCGTCGGCGGCCTGATCACCGCGGGCATGATCCTGTACGTGCTGCTGATCGTCGGTATGTTCGCCAGCGGTTACGCCGTCACCTGAGGTTCGTCGTCTAGCGCTACGCGGGCGGTTCGAACTTCGCCGTCGTGCGCGCCATCCCGGCCGCCCTGCCCTTGCCCGCGATCACCAGCGCCATCTTGCGGCTCGCCTCGTCGATCATCTCGTCGCCCAGCATCACCGCACCGCGCGCCCCGCCCGCCTGCGACGTGTGCCACTCGTAGGCTTCGAGGATCAGCTCGGCGTGGTCATAGTCGTCCTGGCGGGGACTGAAGATCTCGTTGCCCGCGTCGATCTGGTCGGGGTGCAGCACCCACTTGCCGTCGTAGCCGAGCGCCGCCGAGCGACCGGCGACCCTGCGGAAGGCGTCGGTGTCGCGCACCTTCAGGTAGGGCCCGTCGATCGCGTTGATGCCGTGCGTGCGCGCGGCGACGAGGATGCGCATCAGGACGTAGTGGTGGGCGTCGCCCACGTCGTAGCCCTCGGGCTGCTCGCCGACGACCAGGGTGCGCATGTTGAGGCTCGCCATCATGTCCGCCGGCCCCAGCACCAACGACTGCACCCGCGGTGCCGCGGCGATCGCGTCGACGTTTGACAGGCCCGCGGCGTTCTCGATCTGCGCCTCGATCCCGATCTGGCCCACCGGAAGTCCGTGCGTGTGCTCGAGCTGGGTGAGCAACAAGTCCAGCGCCTGAACGTGCGAGACATCCACGACCTTCGGCAGCACCACCAGGTCCAGGTGTTCGCCTGCCGTCGCCACGACCTCGATGACGTCGGCGTGGGTCCACGGCGTCGTCCAGTCGTTGACCCGGACGCCGCGCAGCTGACCGGCCCAGCCGGGTTCGGCGAGCGCGGCGGCCACCCGGGCGCGTGCAGCGCCCTTGGCGTCCGGGGCGACGGCGTCCTCGAGGTCGAGGAACACCTCGTCGGCGGGCAGCTGTTTGCCCTTGGCGATCATCTTGTCGCTACTACCAGGGACCGACAAAACGGTTCGACGGGGGCGATACGGGTTGGACACGCCAACACTCTCTACCCTTTGTGGCATGGCGGCGGTGAACAGGGTCTATGCGGCCCGGCTAGCGGGGATGGTGGTGCTCGGTCCCGATGGCGAGTCCATCGGGCGCGTTCGCGACGTCGTGATCAGCATCAGCATCGTCAAGCAGCAGCCCAGAGTACTGGGCTTGGTCGTCGAATTGCTCACGCGCAGAAGGATCTTCGTGCCGATCCTGCGCGTCACCGCCATCGAGCCGAGTGCGGTCACGCTGACCACCGGCAACGTGTCGCTGCGCCGATTCGCCCAGCGGCCCGGTGAGGTCCTCGTGCTGGGCCAGGTGCTCGACACCCGCGTCCGCGTGGACGATCCCGAGCTGCCGCAGCTCGCGGGCGTCGACGTCGTGGTGGTCGACCTCGCCATGGAGCAAGTGCGTTCCCGCGATTGGGTCGTCACCCGCGTGGCGGTGCGGAACCACCGTCGCCTGGGCAGACGCACGTCGGTGCACGCCGTCGAATGGCAGAACGTCGTGGGCTTGACGCCGTCGGCGCTCGCGCTGCCCGGCCAAGGCGTCGCACAGCTGCTCGCGCAGTTCGAGGGGCAGCGCCCGATCGAGGTCGCCGACGCGATCCGGGAACTGCCGTCCAAACGGCGCTACGAGGTGATCAACGCCCTCGGCGACGAGCGCCTCGCCGACATCCTGCAGGAGCTGCCCGAGAGCGAGCAGGTCGATCTGCTCGAACAGCTCGACACCGAGCGCGCCGCCGACGTGCTGGAGGAGATGGATCCCGACGACGCCGCCGACCTGCTCGGCGAACTGGGTGCCTCGCGCGCCGAGGTGCTGCTGGCCCGGATGGATCCCGAGGACTCCGAACCGGTGCGGCGGCTGCTCAAGCACTCCCCCGACACCGCAGGCGGTCTGATGACGTCGGGACCCGTCGTGCTCGCCCCCGACACCACGGTCGCAGAGGCGCTGGCCCGCGTCCGCGATCCCGACCTGACCCCGGCACTGGCGTCTCTGGCGTTCGTCGTGCGCCCGCCGACCGCGACGCCGACCGGGCGCTACCTGGGCTGCGTACACCTGCAGCGGCTGCTGCGCGAGCCGCCCGCCACCCTGGTCAGCGGCATCGTCGACACCGACCTGCCCAACCTGACCCCCGACACCTCGCTGGCCGCGGTCACCCGCTACTTCGCCGCCTACAACCTGCTCTGCGGGCCGGTGGTGGACGAGGAGAACCACCTGCTGGGCGCCGTCACCGTCGACGACGTGCTCGACCACCTCCTACCGCACGATTGGCGTGTCAACGTCGACGAGCCCGAACTGCCGGTAGCCGACGTCACGGCCGCGGGCCCCGCTAGGCCGTCATGAGTGAAGCGACGGCGCGTCAGCGCCTCGACACACCCCGTACGTCCCGACGCCTCACCCCGCAGTTCGACGTGGAGGCCGCCGGCCGCTTCGGCGAGAGGTTCGCCCGATTCCTGGGCACCGGGCGATACCTGGCCATCCAGACGGTGTTCGTCATCGTCTGGATCCTGCTGAACCTGTTTGCCGTTGGGCTGCAGTGGGATCCGTACCCGTTCATCCTGCTGAACCTGGCGTTCTCGACGCAGGCCGCCTACGCCGCGCCGCTGATCCTGCTGGCACAGAACCGCCAGGAGAACCGCGACCGGGTGGCGCTCGAAGAGGACCGGCGGAGGGCCCAGCAGACCAAGGCGGACACCGAGTACCTCGCCCGCGAGCTGGCCGCACTGCGAATCGCAGTGGGCGAGGTCGTGACCCGCGACTACCTGCGCCGCGAACTCGAGGACCTGCGCGATCTGCTCAACGAGCTGCAGCCGCCCAAGGAGGGTGGGGCCAAGTCGAAGTCGGACAAGAAGGGCAAGTCGGCCTCGCGCGGTGACGGGCGCGTCGGACCCTCGAACCCGTGATTTGCGATCTCGCCAACGAGGGTGTTGAAAGCCATTGTGGGGATTGCTGCAACGTATGAAACCGAAGTCGGTATGGTGACCTGGTTCACACGGTGTTCGGCTTGGGTAGGACGGTCTTAGTGCACATTGGCGGACGCGACGTCATCGCAACGGTGCGTCGTCGCGCGGCCCGAGTGGTCCGCACACCAGCTTTCGGCGTGATCGTCATCGCCCCCGCAGTGCTCATCGGTGCGGTCGGTGCGGCCGCACCCGCGCCCAAGCACACGGTCAGCGCCGACGGTTACATGCCACTCGCCGCCGTCGCGCGCGGTGCCGACGACTCAGGCGTCCGGGTGATCGCGGCCGCCAAGCCGATCAAGCCATTGCGGATCGCCGCGGCCAACCCGTCGCCGCCGCCACCGCCGATCGTGTTCAGCACGATGGGCAACATGCGCATCCCGGTGATGGCGCTCAACGCCTACCGCAACGCCGAGCGGATGATGGCCTCGGCCTACCCCGGGTGCGGCGTCAGCTGGAATCTGTTGGCGGGCATCGGCCGCATCGAATCGCTACACGCCAACGGCGGAGCCACCGACGCACGCGGCACGCCGATCCAGCCCATCTACGGCCCGACCCTGGACGGGACGCTGGCGGGCAACGAAGTGATCGTGCAGAGCGTGCAGTCCGGCCGGGTCACCTACGCCCGCGCCATGGGGCCGATGCAGTTCCTGCCGGGCACCTGGGCGCGCTACGCCTCCGACGGCGACAACGACGGCAAGGCCGACGTGCAGAATCTGTTCGACTCGACGCTGGCCGCCGCCCGCTATCTGTGCAGCGGCAACCTCAACCTGCGCGACCAGTCGCAGGTGCTCGCCGCGATCCTGCGCTACAACAACTCGATGGCCTACGCGCGCAACGTACTTGGCTGGGCAGCCGCCTACCAGACCGGTGTCGAACCGGTCGATCTGCCGGTCATCGGCGGCCCGCCGCCACCGATCTCCGACGTCCACCTCACGACGACCCGCGGTCAAGGCCTCGGCCCGGGCCTGCCGCCCAACGCGACCGGCCTGCCCGCGACCGATCCGCTGGCCGTCACCCCGCTGTTCGACATCGGCGGCACCAACGCCGCGGGCACGATCGGCGCACCCGCCGCCGCGCCCGGACCGCTGAACCCCGGTGCCGTCGCACCCGGTGGTGCGCCCGCGCCGGCAGCACCGCAGCAGAACTGCCAGGTGTTCTGCATCCAGGGCACCCCGGCACCGCCGCCGGCCGCCGTCCCACCGCCCGCTCCTGCCCCGTTCGCGCCGCCGCTGTTCGGGCCCCCGAACCCGGTTCCCGCGGCTCCGTTCGCCCCGCCGCCACCTCCCCCCGCGCCCGGTGGACTCCCCGCCGAAGCCGCGCCGGTGGTGTCGCCGGGTCCCCTCGGGCAGCAGCCCGGACCGCCCCCGGCCTGACCTCTGCCGGAGCGGTCGCCGACGCGGCCTAGACTCGCAGGTGATGTCCTCTACACCCAGCGAACTCGAAACGGCGGTGCGCGCCGCCCTCAACAAGGTGATCGACCCCGAACTGCGGCGTCCGATCACCGAGGTCGGGATGGTCAAGAACGTCACCGTCGACGATTCGTCGGGCGTGCACGTCGAGATCTTCCTGACCACGTCGGCCTGCCCCAAGAAGACCGAGATCACCGACCGAGTGACCAGCGCCGTCTCCGACGTGCCCGGCACCGGCGCGGTGAAGGTCACCCTCGACGTGATGAACGACGAGCAGCGCACCGAACTGCGCAAGCTGTTGCGCGGCGATTCGCGTGAACCCGTGATCCCGTTCGCTCAGCCCGGATCCCTGACGCGCGTGTATGCCGTCGCCTCTGGCAAGGGCGGGGTCGGCAAGTCCAGCGTCACCGTGAACCTCGCCGCTGCGATGGCAGCCCGTGGGCTGGCGGTCGGCGTGCTCGACGCCGACATCTACGGCCACTCGGTGCCCCGCATGATCGGCACCGACGAGCGTCCCACCCAGGTCGACTCGATGATCCTGCCGCCCGTGGCGCACGACGTGAAGGTCATCTCGATCGCGATGTTCACCCAGGGCAACACGCCCGTGGTGTGGCGCGGTCCGATGCTGCACCGTGCGCTGCAGCAGTTCCTCGCCGACGTGTACTGGGGCGACCTGGACGTGCTGCTGCTCGACCTGCCGCCCGGCACCGGTGACATCGCCATCTCGGTGTCGCAGTTGATCCCCGGCGCCGAGATCCTGGTGGTCACCACGCCGCAGCTGGCAGCAGCCGAGGTCGCCGAGCGGGCGGGCGCGATCGCGCTGCAGACCCGTCAGCGCATCGCAGGCGTGGTCGAGAACATGTCCGGTCTGCTGATGCCCGACGGCACCACCATGGCGCTGTTCGGGGAGGGCGGCGGACAGAAGGTGGCCGAGCGCCTGTCCCTGGCCGTCGGCGCCGACGTGCCGCTGCTGGGCCAGGTACCGATCGATCCCGCGCTCGTCTCGGCGGGTGACTCGGGGACGCCGCTGGTGCTCAGTGCGCCGGATTCACCGGCCGGCAAGGAATTGCGCAAGGTCGCCGACGCCCTGTCGTCGCGCAAGCGCGGCCTCGCGGGCATGTCGCTCGGACTGGACCCCGCGGGCCGCTAGGGCGACGGGGAAACGCGTTAGGTCGCGTCGGTGTCGAACCGCGTCGGGCCACCAGATGGCCCGGCGGGCTTGGCCGGTGGCGTGCCCAACGTCGGCGCGGACACCGGCTTCTCGGTGGGCGTGTCGGAGCCGTTGCTCGGTGAGCCACTGCCGGGGGTGTCGAACTTCCCGGTGAAGATCGAGTCGTCGCCGTCGAGCAGGTGCTTGGTGAGCGCGGCCCGCGGCGTCATGCCGCGCAGCTTCTGCAGTTCGGACAGCGGTTCGCGCAGATCGTCGAACTCCGGGCCGAGGTCCTGGCGCAGCTGACTCGTCGCCCCGGACAGGTACTCACGGGCCTGGCGCACCGCGTTCGACGCCCAGCGGATCGCACCGGGCAGCCGCTCGGGGCCGAGGATGACGAGACCGGCGATCACCAGGACGAGCATCTCGCCCCACCCGACGTTGGCGAACACGGCGCTACTGGGCGGGCTGGTCTGCGTCGGAGCCGGGGGTGATCATCAGCGTGACGGGGCGGCCGTCGCGCATCACCTCGATGGGCGACTCCTGGCCGATCTTGAGCTGACGCACCGCGACGATCATCTCGTCGGCGTCGGCCACCTTGCGGTCCCCGACCTTGACGACGACGTCGTTCTCGAGCAGGCCGGCCTTCTCGGCGGGGCCACCGACGGTGACGTTGGCGACCTGCGCACCGGAGGCGACGGAGTTGCTGACCGAGCGGGCGGTGAGGCCGAGCGACGGGTGGGCGATCTTGCCGTCCCTGATCAGGGCGTCGACGACGTCCTTGACCTCGTTGACCGGGATCGCGAAGCCCAGGCCACTTGCGCTGTCCGACAACGACTTCCCGGCGGTGTTGATGCCGATGACCTCGGAGTTCATGTTGATCAGCGGGCCGCCGGAGTTGCCGTGGTTGATCGATGCGTCGGTCTGCACGCCGTCGATGACGGTCTCGGTGTCCGAGCCGTCGCCCGACAGTGGCACCGGACGGTGCAGCGCGCTGATGATGCCGCTGGTGACGGTGCTGCGCAGGCCGAGCGGAGCGCCTGCCGCGATGACCTCCTCGCCGACGGTGATCTTCTCCGAGTCGCCGAGCCGGGCCACGCTGAGGTTGTCGACGTTGTCGACCTTGAGCACCGCGAGGTCGGTCTTGGGGTCGCGGCCGACGAGGTTGGCCGGCACTTCCTTGCCGTCGTTGAAGACGACGGTGAGCTTGTAGTCGGCCGGGTTCTTCGCGGCCTCGGAGATCACGTGGTTGTTGGTGACGATGTAGCCGCGGCCGTCGACGACGACGCCCGAGCCCTGCGAGCCCTCGTTCTTGCTGGTGGCCTCGATCGTCACGACGGAGTCGGCGACGGCCTTGGCGACGGTGGCGAACCGGCCCGGGGGGCCTTCGGGGTTGTCGTCGGTCTCGAGCGTGACCTTGGAGGTGGTGAACGCCTCGACGACCTCGGCGGTCTTGCGTCCGACCCAGCCGCCGCTGAACCCGATCACCAGCGCGAAGATGGCCAACAGCGCCAGTGCGGTCCACGACACGCGGCGGCCGAAGAGCACGTCGCGCACGCCGAGCTTGCCCGCGGGCGCAGCCGTGGCGGTCGGCGCGGTCTGGGCGACCGCAGGCGTGCCGAGTGACGGCACCGCCGACGGGTCACGCCACGGGTCGGGGGGCGTATCGGCGCTCTTGTCGCGCTCGGCCTCGAGGGCACCGGTGTCGGCGGGGTGGCGCTGCAGCGACTCGCCGGAGCCGTGCCTGCCGAACGCCTCGGCCAGCACGGGGTCCGGCGGTTGGTTCTTGGGGGCGTACTCCCCCTGGTCCTGCTGCTTGTCGGCGCCGAGGAACGAGCCGGTGAATCCCGCGGGCCTGCCGAAGGCGCGGGTCGCCGCCGGGTCGACCGGCGGACGGGTCACCGGGCGCGGTGTCAGGCGGGGGGTATTGCCGGACTGGTCCTGATTGGTCACCCGTGTTCACTCTCGGTCGGGGCGCCCGCCGGCGAGATGATCGGCAGGCGCACGCAGGGGTCGTACTCGGGGTCCAGCCTACCGGCGCTTGCGGCGGTCACGCAGAACGTCGTCAGCAAATCCATGCTCCTCGTCGTCGAGGTGCGGGTCGGGATGGGGACTGTGCGGGATCTGCGACAACGCACCGAGAAGTGCGGTCGGGACGGCGATCGGATGGGACTCGCGCAACGCCGTGCGCGCCTGCCCCTGGGCGTCGACGGCCGACGCGCACTCTGGGCATTGCGACATGTGCCCCGCGGCGCGCAGGTGGCCCTTCATGCTCAGCTCGCCGTCCACGAACGCGGCGATGGCCTCGGTCGACAGGTGCTCGGTGGAGCCGAACTGGCGCGGCCCCACGGGATCGGTGCTCTGCGACGCGAACTGCGTGGGAAGCCAGGAGAACGCCCGACGGAAAACGTGCCCCGGGTCGGCCATCGCTCACGCTCCTCTCCAGTGGCTGCTACTGCGCGGCGCGCACTATTCGAATGTAGCGCGAGCGGCGCCGCGAAACACCCATCAGCACCGTTCGGGCACCCGATGGCGCCCGGTCGGTCAGGCCGAACGGACCTGATGACTGGCGTAACCGTCCTCGGCGCTCGAGTGCGCGGCGAGGTAGTCGCGCAGCGCCTGGCGACCGCGGTGGATGCGGCTGCGGACCGTGCCGAGCTTGACGCCGAGCGTGGCGCCGATCTCCTCGTAGCTCAGACCCTCGATGTCGCACAACACGACCGCGGCACGGAACTCCGGAGGCAGCGAGTCCAGCGCGGCCTGCAGGTCCGGTCCGAGCCGCGAGTCGTGGTAGATCTGCTCGGGGTTCGGGTCGTCGGCGGGAACGCGGTCGTAGTCCTCGGGCAGCGCCTCCATGCGGATGCGGCTGCGGCGACGGACCATGTCCAGGAACAGGTTCGTGGTGATGCGGTGCAGCCAGCCCTCGAACGTGCCCGGCTGGTAGTTCTGCACCGAGCGGAACACCCGGATGAAGGTCTCCTGGGTGAGGTCCTCGGCGTCGTGCTGGTTGCCGGACAACCGGTAGGCCAGGCGGTAGACGCGGTCTGCGTGCTGGCGCACCAGCTCGTCCCAGGACGGCATCGAGGATTGGTCGCCGGTCGCGTCGAACACCGCGGTGCCGGTCAACTCGTCGGCGGGCTCGACCCAACCCGACTGGCCGGCGTCAGCGCCTGCCTGCTCGAGGTGAGCCATGAACACGGGGGACGTGCTTGTGGTGGTCGTCGGATCCTCCAGATCACTCTTGCGGACGCCAATGTCCGGCGTCTTTGCCACGTGCCGAACAACGACTTCCCCGGCGCGAGAATTCCCGCGATCGTGGCCGTGCTGCGGGACTGCGCCGTGTGTCATGGGGCTTACCGTTCCCGACCCTGGTGAGGTTGGCATATGAGCAAACTGAACTTTTCCTGAGAATGCGGGCTACCCATGCCGCGAAGTGCACAAACCGCCTCGAAATGCGTTCATCTCGGCGTCGCCACACGGGCGTGTCGGGTGAGCCGCCGATCGGTCGGCCTCTACGCTGCGGGCATGGCCAGCTCCGATGACGCTCAGACGCGGCCGAGTCGCTCGGAGTCGCTTCTCACTCACGCCGAACAGTCGATCACCGAGGACGCGATCACCGCTGCCGCGCGGGAGCGCTCCGACGACAGCGGAGCGGGTGCCGTGACGCCCGCGGTCGGGGCGCTACTGAGCGTGCTGGCGCGGCTCGCCGGTGCGAAGGCCGTCGTCGAGGTCGGCACCGGAGCGGGGGTCAGCGGCCTCTGGTTGCTGGCGGGCATGCGCGAGGACGGCGTGCTCACGACCATCGACGTCGAACCCGAACACCAGCGCCTGGCGAAGCAGGCCTTCGCCGAGGCGGGCGTCGGGCCGTCGCGGACCCGGCTCATCGGCGGGCGCGCCCAGGAGGTGCTCACGCGCCTGGCCGACGATTCGTACGACCTGGTGTTCATCGACGCCGACCCGATCGATCAGCCGCAGTTCGTCGCCGAGGGCGTGCGGCTGCTGCGTGCCGGTGGGGCGATCGTCGTGCACCGCGCGGCCCTCGGTGGCCGTGCCGGTGACGCGAACGCCGCCGACAAGGAGGTCGCCGCGGTACGCGAGGCCGCGCGGCTCATCGCCGAGGACGAGCGCCTCACCCCGGTGCTGATCCCGCTCGGCGACGGCCTGCTCGCCGCCGCCCGCGACTAGCTCTCCCCTTCTTCAGCTAGCCCTCCCCTTCTTCGGCGAGCGTGCGTGTCTGCGGGCGACACGCCGCCTTGAAACCCGAGTTCACGCACGCTCGCGGCCACCACCCAAGCCCCTTGGTGCCACACTCTTGACCGGCGGCTGAACGCACGTTTAATCTACTAAACGTGCGTTCAGTCGACGACTTCACGGCAACGGCCCGCATCCGCGACGCGGCCATCGACCTGTTCGGCCGCGACGGGTTCACCGTCGGCGTACGCGCCATCGCGACGGCCGCTGGAGTGAGCCCGGGCCTCGTCATCCACCACTTCGGCTCCAAGGAGGGCCTGCGCAAGGCGTGCGACGACTACGTCGCCGAGAGCGTGTACGGCAGCAAGAGCGAGGCGATGCAGACCTCGGACCCGGCGACGTGGTTCGCCCAGCTCGCCGAGATCGAGGCCTACGCGCCGATGATGGCGTACCTGATGCGCAGTCTGCAGACCGGCGGCGATCTCGCAAAGGCACTGTGGCGCAGGATGATCGACAACGCCGAGCGGTACATCGAAGAGGGTGTGCGGGCAGGCACCGTCAAGCCGAGCCCGGACCCGAGGGGCCGCGCGCGCTTCCTGGCCATGGCCGGGGGCGGGTGCTTCCTGCTCTATCTGCAGATGCACGACGATCCCACGAACCTGCGCGCCGTCCTGCACGACTACGGCGAGGACATGCTCCTGCCCGCACTCGAGATCTACACCAACGGGTTGATGGCCGACGCGACGATGTACGACGCCTTCCGCGCTCAGCGCGAGCAGGGTTCCCCCTTGATCCCCGGAGAGAAGAAAGATGATGAGTGACAACGTCAATCGACCCGCGGTCGAGATCAGCGGACTGTCCAAGTCGTTCGGTCGAACACGCGCGCTCGACGGACTCGACCTCACCGTCGCACCCGGTGACGTCACCGGCTTCCTCGGACCGAACGGGGCGGGCAAGTCGACCACCATCCGGGTGCTGCTCGGGCTGCTGCGCGCCGACGGCGGAACGGTCCGGCTCCTCGGCGGCGACCCGTGGCACGACGCGGTGGCCCTGCACCGCAGGATCGCCTACGTGCCGGGCGACGTCACGTTGTGGCCCAACCTCACCGGCATGCAGGCCATCGACTTCCTCGCCGGCCTGCGCGGCACCGACGCGGTCGACGAGAAGCGACGTGACCAACTGATCGAGCGCTTCGAACTCGATCCGCACAAGAAGGCCCGCACCTACTCCAAGGGCAACCGGCAGAAGGTGGCGATCGTCGCCGCATTCAGTACGCGCGCCAAACTGTTCGTCCTCGACGAGCCGACGTCGGGCCTGGACCCGCTCATGGAGCAGGCGTTCCAGCAGTGCGTGCGAGAGGTCGCCGACCAGGGCGCCGCCGTCCTGCTGTCCAGCCACATCCTGGCGGAGGTCGAGAAGCTCTGCGACACGGTCACGATCGTCCGCGCCGGACGCACCGTCAGGTCCGGCTCGCTCGAAGAACTGCGCCACCTGATGCGGACCACGGTCACCGCCCGCGTCCGCGGCGACGGACGTGGGCTCGACGGCGAACCGTACGTGCACGACCTTCGGGACGACGACGGCCTGCTGCGCTTCGCGGTCGACCGCGGTGACCTCGACCGGGCGATGAATCGGCTCACCGACCTCGGCATCGACGAACTGACCGTCGCACCGGCCTCGCTCGAGGACATGTTCCTGCGCGAGTATCAGGGCGCCGACCGATGACCGCGCCGACGACGGCCGCGTCGACGGCCACACGTCACGGACGGCACGAGGCCTCCCCCGCCGGATCACCCTGGACCGGCACGGCGCGCCTCATCCGGCACGCGTTGCGGCGGGACCGAATTCGACTCTCGGTGTGGATCGCGGTCCTCACGCTGACCATGGCCTACTCACCCAATGCCATCGAACTGGCCTACCCCGACGAGGCGTCGCGGCTCGCCCGGGTCAACCTGCTCAAGACCCCTGCCGGGATGATGCTGGGCGGCCCCATGTTCGGCGGCAACGAGACCGATCTCGGCGCGATGATGGCGAACGAGTTGATGCTCACGCTGATCGTCGCGACCTCGATCCTCACCATCCTCACCGTGATCCGCCATACCCGTGCCGAGGAAGAAAGCGGCGCAGCGGAACTCGTCCTCGCGTCGGTCGTCGGACGCTACGCCCGCACCACCGCAGCGCTCGTCGTCGTCGCAGCGGTGAACGTGGTGCTGGCCGTGACCATGACGGCGGCCATGTCGGCCACCGGATTCGACGTCGTCGACACCGCGGCGATGTGCATCGGCGTCACCGCGGTGGCCATGGCGTTCGGCGCCGTCGCCGCCGTCACGGCGCAGATGTGGCGGCAGGCCCGCACCGCGACCGGGGCGGCGATGGCCACGCTCGCGCTTGCGGCACTGCTCCGCGGGATCGGCGACGTGATCGACAATTCCGGCAGCGCGGTCAGCTGGCTCTCCCCGATCGCCTGGGCCCAGCAGATGCGCCCCTTCGTCGAACTCCGGTGGTGGCCCCTGGCCCTGCTGTTCGCCCTCACCGCCGGTCTGGTCGCCGTCGCGGCAGGACTCGAGGCACGGCGCCAGTACGACGACGGCACCGTCGCCTCCAGCGGAGAACGTCCCACCGCGCGCCGGATCCATGGCGTGCTCGGCCTGCACCTGGTGCTGGCGCGGGGGCAGACGATCGGCTGGTCGGTGGGACTGTTCGCGGCGGGCCTTGCCTTCGGCTCGATGACGAAGTCTCTGCTCGATGCGGCAGTGACCAACGAACTGCTGGCCCGGGTCCTCGCCGCGCAGGGCACCGACGGCGTCTACACGACGATGACGCAGTTCCTGGCTGCGGCTGCGAGCGCCTACGTCGTGTCCGCGGTGCTGCGGGTGTACGGCGACGAGCAGTCCGGGCTCGGAGAAACCGTTCTCGCAGGGGCGGTTTCGCGGTGGCGCTGGCTGCTGACGGCCGTCGTCTCGGCAATCGTCGGCGCTGCGGTACTGATGTTCTTCGCCGGCCTCGGCAACGGTCTGGGGGCAGGCATCACGCTCGGCGAACCCGGCAACGTGGTCCGACTGACCCTGGCGGGCGTGGCGTTCGTCCCCGCGCTGGCCGTGCTGGCCGGTGTCGCGGCACTGGGCGTCGCGCTGCGGCATGCGTGGATCGGTTGGCTCGCAGTGACGTTCGTCGTCGCATCGCTGTACCTGGGCGCGCTGCTGCGCCTGCCACAGTGGCTGATCGACCTGTCGCCCGTGGGACGGACCACCGTCCCGACCGACGTGCCCGTCGTCGCGCTGGTCGTGATGACGGTCGTCGCCGGACTACTGGCAGGCGTCGCCGGGTGGCTCTACCGGCGCCGGGATGCGGTGTGAACCCATGAAACTCGTACTCCGGACGGTGGCCGCCATGGCGTTCAGCGTCGTGTTCTTCGGCGTGGCGCTGTTCGTCCCGGCGGGCACGGTCGACTATTGGCAGGCCTGGGTGTTCATCGCGGTGTTCCTCACCGCGACGATGGTGCCGAGCGCCTATCTGGCCGTTCGCAATCCGGCTGCCCTGGCCCGCAGGATGAAGGCAGGCCCCACGGCGGAGACACGGCCGGCACAGCGGATCATCATGTCGGCGACCGTGCTGCTGGTCATCGCCGCGCTGGTGGTCTCGGCCCTCGACCACCGGTTCGGCTGGTCGTCGGTCCCGCTGTGGCTCATCATCGCCGGCGACGTCCTCGTCGTGGGCGGCCTCGTCCTGTCGCAACTGGTCGTCGTGCAGAACTCCTACGCCGCCGCCACCATCACCGTCGAGGCGGATCAGCCGCTGGTGTCCACCGGGCTGTACGGCGTGGTGCGGCACCCGATGTATCTCGGCGCGCTGATCATGATGGTCGGCATGCCACCGGCGCTGGACTCGCTGTGGGGACTCGCGGTGGTGGCGGTCGCGCTCCCGGTCCTGGCCGCGCGCATCCTCGACGAGGAGAAGATGCTGCGCCAAGAGTTGCCCGGCTACCCCGAATACGCGTCGCGCGTGCGGAAGCGTCTCATGCCTGGCGTCTGGTGACGGCCGGTCGTCGCATACTTGACGCGTGAAACTCGATGCCCGCTCCGTCGATCGCAGGACACCCGCGGACGGCGACCAGCCGTGACCACGCCGGAGAAGCCGTGCCCCGGTGGTGGGAAGGACTGGACGGTCGACATCGAGGGCCGGCCGATCTGCCCCCGCTGCAGGCGGCGGTTGCCGACCGTGGCGGGCAAGCGCCGGTCGATCCGGGACACTCCGAAAGTCCCTCCGCACGAACGGCCGGGGCGACGGACCGGGTCGTGACCGACGGTCAGTAGCACTCGCCGGGGTGCACCATGTAGCACTGCGGGCACACCTTCTCGACCACCTCGGCCCGGCCCTTGGCCTTCGCGACCTCGGGGAGGGCGTGGCCGTCCAGCGGCTCGAAGCTCACCTCTGGCTTGACCTGCCGCAGCCGCGTGAGCCACGACGTCACGTGCTCGTAGAGGTCGTGTGTCGGTTGGTAGTTCAGCAGTTCGCGGTAGCCGTAGGAATTCGTCAGCACCAGCGACGTCGAGGGCATGGTCCCGTCCAGGATGTGCCGGACGCTGGTGACGAACCGCTTCATGTGGGCCGGCGTCTTGCCGTGCCGGGTAGCCATCTCTTCGTGCCCCAGACCGTCGGTCATCTCGCGGTAGACGACCCCGTGGCGCTTCTGGCTCGTCTGCAGGATGCCTTCGATCTCGCTCTGCAGTTCGGGTGTCATCTCGCTCATGTCGGACCTCTCAATTCGTCGCCGACGATCGTCTGACCTTACCGCCAGAAACGACTGTCACCCGCCGCATACTGATCCCATGGAACTGCTGACCGGGTTCGGCCTGGCGACGGCGGCGGGGCTGAACGCCTACATTCCGCTGCTCGCGCTGGGTCTGCTGGCGCGGTTCACCGACCTGGTCACACTGCCGTCGGGCTGGAGTTGGCTCGAGAACGGCTGGGTCATGGCGATCGTCGCGGTGCTGCTGACCGTGGAGGTCGTCGCCGACAAGGTGCCAGCGCTCGACAGCGTCAACGACGTCGTGCAGACGTTCGTGCGGCCGACCGCCGGGGGCATCGTGTTCGGGTCCGGCACCGCCGCGCAGACCGAGGCCGTCACCGATCCCGGCGCCTTCGCCGGCTCGGGTCAGTGGATACCGGTGGTGCTCGGCATTGCGATCGCGCTCGTCGTGCATCTGACGAAGACCGCGGTGCGGCCGGTCGCGAACGCGTCCACGGCGGGCATGGCCGCACCGGTGTTGAGCACCGTCGAGGACGTGACGAGCGTCGGCCTGGTGTTCGTCGCGATCCTGCTGCCGGTTCTGGTGCTGGTGGTCGTCGGTGTCATCGCGTGGGCCGCGTTCACCGTCCTGAGACGGCGACGCAGCCGCAGGCGTCCCGCGACCCCGAACTAGACCCAGACGCCCTTGCCGACGGCGACGACGCCGCCTGCACTGATGGAGAACCGGTCACGGTCCTTGTCCAGGTCGACGCCGACCATCTCGCCTGGGCCCACCATGACGTTCTTGTCGAGGATGGCGTGGCGCACGACCGCACCGCGGCCGATCCGCACACCGGGCATCAGCACGCTCCCCTCCACGATTGCACCGTCCTCGACGACCACGTTGGACGACAACACCGAATTCCGCACCGAGGCGGCCGAGACGATGCTGCCGGCACCGACGACCGACTCCTGCGCGGAGCCGCCGTTGACGAACTTCGCGGGCGCGAGGTTCGCCGACTCGCCCATGATCGGCCAGCGGCGGTTGTAGAGGTTGAAGACCGGGTGCACCGATACCAGGTCCATGTGGGCGTCGTAGAACGCGTCGAGCGTCCCGACGTCGCGCCAGTACCCGTGGTCACGTTCGGTGGACCCCGGTACCTCGTTGTCCTTGAAGTCGTAGACGGCGGCCTTCCCGTCGGCGACCAGACGCGGGATGATGTCGCCGCCCATGTCGTGATCGGAGCGGTCCTCGTCGGCGTCGGCCTTGATGGCGTCGATGAGCACCTTGGTGCTGAAGATGTAGTTGCCCATGGACGCGAACGTCTGCTCGGGATCGTCGGGGGTTCCCGGCGGGTCGGCGGGCTTCTCGAGGAACTCGCGGATGCGGCCCGACTCGTCGGCGTCGATGACCCCGAACGCAGTCGCCTCGGCGCGCGGCACCCGAATGCCTGCGACAGTGACTCCCGCGCCGCTCTCGATGTGGAACTGGAGCATCTGCTCCGGGTCCATCCGGTAGATGTGGTCGGCGCCGAACACGACGACGTAATCGGGATCCTCGTCGTAGACCAGGTTCAGGGACTGGAGGATCGCGTCGGCCGAGCCCGTGTACCACCGCGGGCCGAGGCGTTGCTGCGCGGGCACCGGGGTGATGTACTCGCCGGCAAGCCCTGAAAGCCGCCAGTTCTGCGAGATGTGCCTGTCCAGCGAATGCGACTTGTATTGCGTCAGAACGCAGATCTTCAGGTACCGCGCGTTGACGAGGTTCGAGAGGACGAAGTCGATGAGCCGATAGGCGCCGCCGAAGGGGACGGCCGGCTTGGCGCGATCCGCGGTCAGGGGGTACAGGCGCTTGCCCTCACCGCCGGCCAGGACGATGCCGAGGACGTGTGGGGCTTCCCTCATGACACAAACCTATCGGCCGCCACCGGCAGAGGCCAGCCATTCGCACTATTGGCGGCGAGTCTGTCGGATTGCAAGTCAAGACAATTGGTGCGGTGAGACAGCTCGGCCGTTACCGTCAGTGTCATGCGGGTGGCGATGATGACCAGAGAATATCCGCCCGAGGTGTATGGCGGAGCCGGCGTGCACGTGACCGAACTCGTCGCGCAGCTGCGACATCTGTGCGAGGTCGACGTGCACTGCATGGGCGCCGATCGGCCCGGCGCGTTCGTCGCGAAACCCGATCCCGCGCTCGCAGGGGCCAATCCCGCCCTGTCGACGCTGTCGGCCGACCTCGTGATGGTCAACGCCGCGGCGGGCGTCGACGTCGTGCACTCCCACACCTGGTACGCCGGGATGGCGGGGCACATCGCGGGGCTGCTGTACGGGGTTCCGCACGTCCTGACCGCACACTCGCTCGAGCCGATGCGGCCGTGGAAGGCCGAGCAGCTCGGCGGCGGCTACCAGGTGTCGTCCTGGGTGGAGCGCACCGCCGTGGAGGCCGCCGACGCGGTGATTGCGGTGAGTTCCGGCATGCGCAACGACGTACTGGACACCTACCCCGCCCTGGACGCCAATCGCGTACACGTGGTGCGCAACGGCATCGACACCGACGCCTGGTATCCCGCCGAGGGATCAGTACTCGCCGAACTCGGCGTCGACCCGAGCCGCCCGATCGTGGCGTTCGTCGGGCGCATCACGCGCCAGAAGGGCGTTGCGCACCTCGTCGCGGCCGCCCACCGGTTCTCGCCCGAGGTGCAGCTGGTGCTGTGCGCGGGAGCGCCGGACACCCCCGAGATCGCCGCCGAGGTGGGCGGCGCCGTGACCGAGCTGGCTGCCGCGCGATCCGGGGTGTTCTGGGTGCGCGAGATGTTGCCGACCCCGAAGATCCGCGAAATCCTCAGCGCGGCAACGGTGTTCGTGTGCCCGTCGGTGTACGAACCGCTGGGCATCGTCAACCTCGAGGCCATGGCGTGCTCGACGGCGGTGGTGGCCTCCGACGTCGGCGGCATCCCCGAGGTGGTGGTGCCGGGTGAGACGGGCGAACTCGTGCACTACGACAAGTCCGACACCGCGACGTTCGAGGCCGATCTCGCCGACGCCGTCAACAACCTGGTCGCCGACCCCGAGCGGGCCGCGAATTACGGACGCGCGGGACGGCAGCGGTGCATCGACGAGTTCTCCTGGGCGCGCATCGCCGAGCAGACACTCGACGTGTACCGCGCGGTCGGCGCTTGAGTACAGCCGCCTAGCCACAGCAGCGTGACCGGCCGCCGATGCGACCGGTCACGACCAAGCTGCTAGCTGGTGACGCCCTTGAGTTCGTCGCCGAGGGCCGCGGCCTCGTCGGGGGTCAATTCGACGACGAGTCGTCCACCACCTTCCAGTGGTACCCGCATCACGATGCCCCGCCCCTCTTTGGTTGCTTCCAGTGGACCGTCGCCGGTCCGGGGCTTCATCGCCGCCATCGAGTGCCTCCTCCGCATGTGCCGACCCGCGGTAGCGGACCGGTCGGGCCGGGACCGCCCACGCGTTGAAGCTCCCGGCTCTGAACTGCAACTGAACTTCCTACATTGTTCCCTATTCCGGCCGTTCAGTGTGCAAAGACCCGGCGAAGCGCCTTCGCGCGGCGGCTGAACGCCTCATTCACGAGTCCTTGCGCACGAAACAGGATGCCAGGTGATCGTCCACCATGCCGGTCGCCTGCATGAGCGCGTACGCCGTGGTAGGACCGACGAACCTGAAGCCTCGCCGCTTGAGTTCCCTTGCCATGGCCGTGGACTCGGGCGTCACGGCCGGTACGTCGGCCATCGTCGCTGGACGCGTGCGCGGCGGCGGTGCGAACGACCACAGCAGCTCGCCGAGGTCGACGCCCTGGCTCGCCAGCTCGGCGACCGCCTTGGCGTTGGCGATGGTGGCCACCACCTTGGCCCGGTTGCGCACGATGCCCGGGTCGGCCATCAGCCGCTCGACGTCCACCTCGGTATAGGACGCGACCCGCTCGGGGTCGAAGCCGTCGAACGCCAGGCGGAAGTTCTCCCGCTTGCGCAGGATGATGAGCCACGACAGCCCGCTCTGGAAGGCCTCGAGCGACATGCGCTCGAAGAGGTCACGGGTGCCGCGCAGTGGGACGCCCCACTCCGTGTCGTGATACTCGCGGTACAGCACGGAGTCGGGCAGGGACCAGCGGTCCCCGGAGAAGTCGGCCCAGCCGCAGCGGGTGCGGCCGTCGTCGGTGGCCGGTGCGCTCATCGCTCCTCGACGGCGTGCTCGCCACCCGCGCGAGCGGCGTGCAGGCCGGCGTCGGAGTCGGGGTCGTCGGCCGTGTCGAGGTCGTCGGCCCCGTCTAGATCGTCGACGTCCGGCACGTCGGACTCGAAGCCGTCCTGCGGGCTGCCGATGCCGTGCGCTGCCCGGACCGCGTCGAGTTCCCCGCGCACCAGGTCGAGTTCCTGCCCCAGCCGGTCGAGCACCCAGTCGACCTCGCTGGTCTTGTAACCGCGCAGCGCCTGAGTGAACTTGACGGCCTCGACGTCGGCGCCCGTCACGCCCGAGGCGGGCAGCACGGTCGCCGTGGTGTCACGGGGTAGCGGCGGCAGCCGCTCGCCGCGGCCGAACAGCACGGTGCCGAGCCCGAACAGCACGACGGCCACCAGGATCAGGACGACCAAATACAGCAGGATCAGCGTCACGGCATCGATAGTGCCTGAGTCGTCCGACGCGAGCGTGACCCCGGTCGGGGTTTCAGGGGCGCAGCGTGTTCATCGGCGGCCGGTCGACCAGTGACACCGTCGACGTGCGAGAGCCGAAGTCGTCCCCGTCGGCGAAGAACTGGGTGAGTCCCACGCCCGAGTCGGGGATGCCGCACTTGGTCAGCAGCGTGGCGATCACCTGCCGGCTCATCGCGGCCAGCTCGGTCAACGGCCGGTTGCGGTGGGTACGCACGCCGAGGTTCACCTGCGCGATGGCGTCGAGTCCCAGCCGGTCGTAGGCGTCGACGAGCAGGCCGATCTCCACGCCGTAGCCAGGCGCGAACGGCAGCGCCGTCAGCAGCTCACGCGTGCCTGCGTACTCACCGCCGAGGGGCTGCAGCAGGCAGGTGAGTTCGGGGCGCAGGGCAGCCAGCAGCGGACGGGCGACGAGTTCGGTGACGCGTCCGCCGCCGTTGGCGTCCTCGCTGCCGCTCACCTTCAGCGGCCTGCGGTAGAAGCCCTTGACCAGGTGCACGCCGTCGGTGGTCAGCAGCGGGCCGAGCAGCTTGGGCACGAACATGGGGTCGGGGTCGATCAGGTCGGAGTCGACGAACGCCACGATGTCACCGGTCGTCGCGGCCAGTGAGCGCCACAGCACCTCGCCCTTGCCCGGCTGCGGCGCGACCTCGGGAAGCGCCGTCTCGCGGCTGATCACGCGAGCACCGGCGGCGATCGCACGGATCTCGGTCTCGTCGGTGGACCCGGAGTCCAGCACGATCAGCTCGTCGACGAGGCCGCCCAGCAGGGGGCTGATGGTGTCGATCACCGAAGCGACCGTCTCCTCCTCGTTGAGCGCAGGAAGGACGACCGAAATCGTGCGACCGCGTTTGGCGGCCTCCAGCTCGCTCACCGTCCACGTAGGTCGGATGAAACTGTGATCGGACAGCCAGCGGTGACCCGCGACGGCATCGGTGAGTTCAGGTGTCAAGCTCATGCCAGTCCCCTTACGGTCCGCGCCGGTGTACGCACGCCTCGAATCGACGCCACCATCTCCAGTACGCGTCGAGTGGAACCGACCTCGTGAACCCGGAACATCGCGGCGCCCGCGTTCGCAGCGAGCGCAGTTGCCGCGAGGGTGCCCTCCAGGCGTTCGGTCAATCCCACGCCCAGAGTCTCCCCGACGAAATCCTTGTTGCTCAGCGCCATCAGGACAGGCCATCCAGTTTTTACAAGGTCTTCCACGTGCCGCAACAAAGTAAGACCGTGATGAGTGTTCTTGCCGAAATCATGGGTCGGATCGATGAGCACCGCGTCCCGCGCGACACCCGCTGCGACGGCCCGTTCGGCGGCCGCGGTCACCTCGGCGATGACGTCGTCGACCACCCCACGTTCGGTGATCCCGTACTCGACCCGGAACGGCCTGGTGCGCGGAACGGCTCCCCCGGTGTGAGAGCAGACCAGGCCTGCGCCGAACTCGGCGGCCACCTCGGCCAGGCCCGGGTCGACGCCGCCCCAGGTGTCGTTGATGATGTCGGCGCCCGCCGCGCAGGCCTGCTTGGCCACCGCAGCGCGCCAGGTGTCGACGCTGATCAGCTGATCGGGGTAGGCGCTACGCAGCCACTCGATGAACGGGACGACGCGGGCGACCTCGGCCTCGACGTCGACGGTCTCGCCCGGCCCGGCCTTGACGCCCCCGACGTCGATGACGTCGGCACCCTCGGCGATGACGCGGTGGACGGCGGCCATCGCTGCCTCGTCGGTGAAGTTGGCGCCGCGGTCGTAGAAGGAGTCGGGCGTCCGATTGACGATCGCCATGATCATCGCCCGGTCGCCCGCGACGGGGCGTCCCAGGAACGTGCCCGTCGAGGTGTACTGCACGCTCCCAGGCTAGCCACTGGCTGGTTGGGCAGGCCCTCGCTCGCCGTGGGGGGCTCCGCCTGGGGCCTCTGCGCCGAACTGGAGAGTCACGTCGCTGGCGTGGGCGATTCACGACGTGACTGTCCAGTTCGGCGCAAGAGACGACTAGTTCTTCGGGCGCTTCCCGTCGACGACTTCCTGGACGAAGTCGTCGTAGTACTCGACGTAGCCCTCCTCGCGGCCGGCCAGCACGTAGATCGGATCCTCGATCTCGCCGGCGTCCTCGTCGCCCTCACCGGAGTTGCCGCCGTAGCCCTCCTTGCGCAGGTCGACCTTCTGGCTCTTGAACGTCGAGGTGTGCGCGAGTTCGGAGACGACGCGGACGAACAGCGGGATGGCGTACCCGGGCAGGTGCTCGTAGGCGGCCTTGGCCAGGGCCTTGCCGTCGAAGTCCTCGCCGTCCTTCAGCTGGATCGCGACCATGCCCGCGCGGCCACCCGCACCGGGCACCTCGACGCCGAACACCGTGGCCTCCTCGATCTGCGGGTCGAGGGAGACGGCGGCCTCCACCTCGGTGGTCGCGACGTTCTCGCCCTTCCACCGGAAGGTGTCGCCGAGCCGGTCGGTGAACGCCGCGTGCCCGAAGCCTTGGGACCGCATGAGGTCGCCGGTGTTGAACCAGACGTCGCCGTCCTTGAACGCGTCGCGAATCAGCTTCTTCTCGGTCGCGTCCTTGTCGGTGTACCCGTCGAACGGCTGGAAGTTGCTGACCTTGGAGAGCAGCAGACCGGGCTGGCCGGACTTGACCTTCTTCACCCGCCCGTTGTCGTCGCGCAGCGGTTCGCCGGACTCGCCGTCGTACTCCACGAACGCGATCGGCGACGGGCAGATGCCGGTCGTCTTGTCGATGTTGAAGACGTTCAGGAATGCGGTGTTGCCCTCGCTGGCCGCATAGAACTCGCACACCCGCTTGATGCCGAAGCGCTTGGTGAAGTCGTCCCAGATGGCGGGGCGCAGACCGTTGCCCGCGATCACCCGGACGCGATGCTTGCGGTCGGTGGGCTTTGGCGGCTGGTTGAGCAGGTACGTGCAGATCTCGCCAATGTACACGAAAGCCGTTGCGTCGTAATGGATTACTTCGTCCCAGAACTTCGACGCAGAGAACGACTTGCCGAGCGCGAGCGTCGCACCGGCGTTCAGCACCGACGACGTCGCCACCGTCAGCGCGTTGTTGTGATAGAGCGGCAGGCAGCAGTAGAGCGTGTCGTCACTGGTGAGCCGCATGCCCAGGCCGCCGAAGCCGGCGAGCGCGCGCAGCCAGCGGTAGTGGGTCATCACGCTGGCCTTCGGCATGCCCGTGGTGCCGGAGGTGAAGATGTAGAACGCCTTGTCCTTGGCCTGCACGGCGGCCGTTGCGGCCGGGTTGGTCGTCGGCGCGGTGGAGGCGAGCTGCAACAGGTCGTCGACGGTCATCAGCCCGTTGGGCTCGGCGCCACACTCGGTGATGGGCTCGATGAGATCCGTCTCGGCGATGACGGCGCGGGCGTCGAGCAGTCCGAAGCTGTGCGCGAGGACCTTGCCGCGCTGGTGGTAGTTGAGCATCCCGGCGACGGCACCACACTTCACGGCGGCCAGCATGATCAGCACCGATTGCGGTGAGTTGCGCAGCATCACGCCGACGACGTCGCCGTGCCCGACGCCCCGGGACGCCAGCACCGCGGCGTAGCGGTTCACCGTCTCGTTGGCCTGGCGGTAGGTGATCGCCTCGTCGCCGAAGCGGATGAACACGTTGTCGCCGTACTTGGCGGCACGGTCCTGGAACACCTTGCCGATGGACGTCTTCGCCGACGGCCGTGCGAGGAAGCCGGTGACAGCGCCACGCACGATGGCCGGCGTATCCATCAGGAGCCCCGGGAGGCGGGGGGCGATGTCGAGCAGGCCGACGTTGCTGCGAGTCTTCGAGTTCTGGTCGCTCATGTGATCACCCTAGCGATCGGGGTGACGGTGATCACGCGGCCGGTGCGCACGCGGCCAGCGCTTCCTCGACGTCGTCGACCACGATGAGCCGATCCAGCGCGCGCGGACCCACGTAACCGGTGTCGGCGAGGCCCCGTAGCCACGCCAGCAGACCGTCGTAATGACCGAACGGATCGAGCATCACCAGCGGCTTGTCGTGCATGCCGAGATAGCCGGCCGTCCACGCCTCGAAGAACTCCTCGAGCGTGCCGATCCCGCCGGGCAGCACGATGAAGGCGTCGGCGCGGTCCTCCATCACCTGCTTGCGTTCCCGCATCGTGTCGGTGACGACGAGTTCGTCGGCGTTGACGTCGGCCACCTCGCGGTGGACGAGCGCCTTGGGGATGACGCCGATGGTGTGCCCGCCGTTGGCCCGCGCCGAGTCGGCCACCGCGCCCATCGCCGAGACGTTGCCGCCGCCGGACACCAGAGACCATCCTCGGGTCGCGATGCCGGTGCCGACACTGGTGGCGAGCGCCAGCAGTTCGGGATGTCGGGGTCCGGACGCGCAGTAGACGCAGACGGCCCAGGTCTTCGAGTGGTCGGCCACAAGAGCAACCTACCGGCCGCGCACACGGCCGGGGCAAGGGCGGTGAACGGCCACGGCGGGAAGCCGGGCGGTCCTACACTTCGGCCGTGGTCGATCGAATCGCCGCGGCATCCGACGCGTTGGACCGTGGCGATCTGGAGTCGGCCGAAGAACTCGGCCGCGCCGCCCTCACCGACGGAAACCCACTGTCCGCGCGGCTCGTTCTGGCTCAGGCGCTGGCATGGCAGGGCCGCGGACGCGACGCCGACGCCGTGCTCGCCGAGGTGGATCCGTCGACGCTGAACGAGACCGATCTGCTGTCGTGGGCCTTGCCGCGCGCGGCCAACCAGTTCTGGATGCTCGACGAGCCGGAGCGGGCAACGGCGTTCCTGCGCGCCACCCGCGCCCGTGTCGCGACGGCACCCGCCGGTGCGACGATCGACGCCCTGCTGGGCACGTTCGCGATGAACGCCGGCAGCCCAGCGCGGGCGATGGAGATCTCGGGTCGGGTGCTCGCCTCCCCCGACGCCGACGATCAGGCCGTCGGCTGGGCGGCCGCGGCGGCAGCCCTGTGCCACGCGCGGATGGGTTCGTTTGGCGACGTCGACGACCTGGCGATGCGCGCCGTCGCCGCCGGCCACCCCGGACTGCTGCGGTTCACGGGTGCGTTCGGGCAGACGACGGCGGCGGTCCTTGGCGGCGATCTGGGCAGGGCGCAGGAGTTGGCCGACGGACTGGTCCGCGCGGCCGATCCCGGGCCGAGTCGTGCGATCGGCGAAGTCCTGGTAGCCGACGTGTTGCTGTGGCGCGGCGATGCCGACGGTGCCGTGGGTCTGCTGGAGGGCGCTGCCGCGACGCTGGCCCCGACGGGCTACTCGTGGGGGCCGTTGGCCTGGATGTCGTTGGCGTACGGCCTCGGTCAGCTCGGCCGGACCGCCGACGCCGGCCGGATGCTCGCACGGGCCGAGGCGCGCCACGGCCTCAAGTCGATGCTCTTCGCGCCCGAACTGTCACTGGCGAAGGCCTGGACCGCCGCCGCGCGCCGGGACGTGCACGGCGCGATCGATGCCGCGCGCGAGGCAGCCCGTGCCGCCGAGCGGGGCGGACAGTCGGCCGTCGCGCTGCGGGCGCTGCTGGATGCGGTACGGCTGGGCGACGTTCGAGCCGGCGACGGCATCGCCCGCCTGGGTGTCGACTGCGTGGTGGGCCGGCTGGCGCTCGACTACGGCCGGGCGCTGACCGCCCGCGACGCGTCCGGGTTGTCGGCGGCCTCGGCGGCGTTCGCGGGTATCGGCATGCACGGCGTTGCGGCCGATGCGGCGAGGCAGGCGGAGGCGGCGGGTCAGCGGTAGTCGGTGTTCGGCCGGTCCGGCTCGACGTCGTCAGCCCACTCGGGTCTCGGCATCGGCGGCATTGCGCCCCTGGCTTGGTCGTAATGACTCGACCACTCGATCGTCGGGAAGCCCTTCGCGCGCGAGTTGCGGATGAACACGGTCGAGATGGCCACGACGGCTAAGACGATGAAGGCGATTAGCGCGATCCCAGCGACGGTCGACCACATGGATTGGAGACTAGTAGCGCGCAGAGTATTGGTGCATCGCTCGGCCGATTAGCGGCCTTAGGATTGCTTGCTGAGGAGTTCTCTGGGCCCCGGGGGGTGTGTGCGGTGGGTGTGCTCGACGGGTTTGATGCGACGTGGTCGAAGGCCCGTGAGACGTTCGGCGAGGGTGCCCCCGAGACGGGCGAGCGATTCGACCAAAGCAGTCAATTGCGAGCAATGCAGACGACGGTCGAGTCGGCAGCCCCAGGTTCCAAGTGGACCGGCAGCGCCGCGAGCGCTTACGACGCCAAGAACACCAAGCACGGGCAACGGTTCGGCGAGATGGCCGTGCTCGACCAGCGACTGAACGCCAAGATCACCGAATCGGCACAGATCGTCCAGACCGGTCGGCAGAACCTCGACACCGTCCGGCAATGGGTGTACGACGCCGCGGCGACCGTCCCGCAGGGCAAGACGCGCGAACAGATGCTGGTGCCCATCGTGAAGAACGGGCTCGGACAGGTGACGGAAATAGTGGCCAAGTCGAATGCAGATCTCGCGCGCATCGGTGGCGAGATCGGCGACATCAACAAGGGATGGCAAGCGCTCAAGGAGGGCCAGGAGCCGGGCGAGAAGGACGGCGAGGGAGACCCCCAGAAGGTTGACGGTGAAGGCAGCGAGGAACTCCAGCCGGAGGACATGGAGGAGCTAGCACGCAAGACACTCGAAGGAGACCAACAGGCAGCGGCCAAGGTCGATGAAATCCTGCAGGGCATCGATGATCAGCAACTGGGTCCCAACGCCAAGGATCACCCCCTCGATCCCGTGCAGGCGGAACTCGTCGGACAGATGCAGGCGCAGATGTCAGACATGTCTATGGCCGATGTGAATGCGGCGCGCGACCGGCTCGGTGATGAACGGGGCGTGCTCACCAATGCGATGCAGGTGATGAGCAATCCGAATGTCGAGTACCCAAGGCACGACAAGGGCGGCACCCAGGTCGTGCCGTCGACTCCCGGTGGCCCTCTTCCGAACGACGGGGTGCTGCCGGGCGACACCGGGGCGCTGCCTGATGGGGTGCAGCAAGTTCTCAATGAACGAGGTGACTTCAACGGGCCACCGAATCCTTCCGCCGGGTACCCGGGCACGCAGACGGACTACGAGGGAGCAGAACGTCAGCGCGCGGCCGACAACATGAAGAACCTTGCAGACATCGTCGGCGACGGCGACCAACGCTTCCAGCAGGGCACGGCGCTAGACCGCGAAATGATGTCGAACGCGAAGGAATGGCTCGCCGCGCAGGAGTCGCCAGACGGCACGAAGCAGGAGCACTGGGGTGACGAGGTCGTCGAGCGGGTCTTCGACACTGCGGGACGTGACACCGTGGTCAACCACGACATGCTTACGTCCGACAAGGGCTTCCTGCAGGACGTGATGACCCATGAGTGGCAGGACAACGGTGATTCTGCAAGCACGCTGACGGATTGGATCTCGCGCGACGCCTATTCGACGGATGCAGCCGTGAACGAGCGCGCCGGCCAAACCGCAAGCGCGATTGCGGATTACCTCGGCGACCCCGCCAACAAGGACACTTTCATGAATAACACCACCGGGTCACAGCCGAACATGTCTCTCGGACAGATGAATCCGGAGCTAACGCAGAGCCTCGCCAATGCCATGAGTCCGTATGTCGACGAGATGGCGGGTAGGCCGCTCGACACCAGCACAGGATGGACGGCCAAGGACGGCGAAGCCAACCTTGCCTACCCCCATGCTGCCCAGGTCTTGGGCGTATTGGGCACGGACTCCGCAGCCGCAGCGGTTTTGGATGCGCGGGCCGCGTCCGTGCAGGGGGCCTACATCAACGAGTTCGCCGGCTCGGTGGTCGACAGCAACGGACAGTCGTCGAATTCGTCTGCAATGGAGGCAGCTGGCCGATTAAAGGGTATCTGGGACGAAGGTGCCTACATGTCGGTTCGGGACACGGAGTCCGACGCCGCGACGGCGCGCCAAGAAGCCTACGAACGGATGAAGACCAATTACGACGCAGCATTTGGTTTGGCGGGTGGGATCCCGTACGCCGGGCCTGCGCTCGAACTGCAGTCGAAGTTGATGCAAGACGCCATCCTGGGCCCACAGCCCCAAGGCGTTGAGCCCACAAAGACTCCCATCGAGAGTTCACTTGGAATGCGCAGCGTCCTAGCCCAAACCTTCATTGACAACAACATCGGCGATCCCGCGAACATCGCCGCCTTGAGAGCGGAGTTCGACACGGATAAGGACGGGATACTCGATGTACCGTCCGACGACCTGTACGACCCGCAGCGCGATTTGTTCAGCAACTACGTGCAGAATTACTTCAACAACATGGGCGAAACCGTCACAGAACCACTCAACGAGTACGAACGGTCCTACCGTGATGTTCTCTCATAACCGCGGGGTGAGAACCGCAATCATCCTTCTGGCGCTTGCGCAGTTTGTGACTGTCGCATGCGGTGGAACCAAGGACAACGCGCCGCCACCCGAGTCGACTCCCGCATTGCCGCCCGCGGATTTTACGAACTACCCGCCGCAGGCCAACGACTTCCGGTACCACTGGTCTGCGGCTCCCGGCATCGCGCTCGAGACCGGCCCCGCCGTGGTCGTCAGGGCGTACCTCGAATCGATGCGTCTCGCCGCGTTCGCGGGCGGGGACTCTTCTGTCACCTACCCGGGTTTCATGCGTGCGACGCCGGAGAACATAGAACCGGGGACAAGCGAGGACGCCCCCTTTCAAGTCCGGTCCATCCGACCGAAGACACGCGCTCAATACGAAGCCAACGGGCTGAGGTACATCGACCGTCAAGTATTCGGCTACCAGCCGACGCACATCCTGGACCTCGCACCTCTTGGCAATGGCTATCGAGCCACGATTTGCCTAGGGGCCTACTCCGTGTACCGCAGTGACGACGCAGACCACAGCAAGTACTTCTCGACTGCTGCGGACGAGACAACCGGTCAAATGCTTCGCGACGACAGTGACATCCAGTTCTGGCGGGTCGAACTAAGCGAGGAGGATCCTCGTGTCGTCAACCCGCTCGCACCACAGGGCACCCCCCAGGCCGGGCCATTGCCTGCACCTCTGAACGATGTCTTCGGCAGGTGGTTTATCACCGGAAGTTCGCAGGGCTTATGGGGTCGGCCCGGCCGAGGGGAGAACATCGACACCCCAGAACTCCGCCAGCAATGCGAGGCCGCCATGCCCGACGACGCTGCGAACCGGCGCGCCATGGCTACGGGCTTCCACGACGCACCGCCACCACACGGGGATCCGATACCCGGATGGCCCGCAGCATCCGGCTAGGCGGAATTCGCGACCCACACTCCCACTGAACGCCCATAGAATCAGTAGCCAGCGACCACGACAGCACGGGGAGGATCACATGTCGGGCCAGTTCTACCTCGACGACACCGGTCTCTCGCCGCTCTCGGAGATCCACGCTCAGGTGGCCGGCGGGCTGTCGCAGCTGACGGGTGCGGGCGCGCCGCAGGCCGCCGAGGTCGCGCAGTCCTTCGGCAACATCGCGTTCAGCGTCAACAACGCCCTCGACGGAGTGTTGCAGAGCCGCACCGGAACGATCGGCGCGACCAAGAGTTCCAGCGAGACGATCGCCGACCTGCTCAAGCAGGCGCAGGCCTTGTACGTCAAGGGAGACATGGCCAGTGCCGACAAGCTCAAGGCCGCAGCCGAGACCATGGCAAGCCAGGGTGGCGGCGCGCCAGGTGGCGCTCCCGGCGGTGCGGCGGCCGGTGGTGCAGGTGGAGGTGCCGCGCGTGGCGCCGCTGCGGTCCCGGCTCCCGCTGGCGGCGGCGACATGGCCGGTCAGATGGTGAGCCAGATCGGTCAGCAGGTGGGCCAAGCCGCGTCGTCCGTCGGACAGGCCGTCACGGGTCTCGCCCAAGGCCTTTCCCAACTCCCTCAGCAGGTGATGCAGGGCGTGCAGGGCATCGTGCAATCGGCCACCGGCGCCGCTGGCGGCGTGGCCGGCGGTGTGGGTGGCGCCGCGGCCGGCGGTGCCGGACGGTCTGGCGACAAGCCGCCGACCGGCATCGTGCCCGAGAAGGACACGGACGACGACCGCGACGAACGGCGCGAGGACCGCGAAAAGGAGGGCGCCGCAGCGGGAAAGCCGCCCACCGGCGCGGTTCCGGATGCCAAGACGATCGGCGAGGGGGCAGGCCCGGGCCGCCCGCCCGTCGGTGCCGTCCCCGACCAGAAGGCGGAACCGGCTCAGACCCGGCCGCAGTAGTCACCGTCGCGGCGTGAGCCGTCCGTCGGCCAGTTCCAGGCGGCGGTCGATGCCGATTGCGTCGAGGAAGCGTTCGTCGTGGCTGACGACGATCATCGCGCCGCGGTAGGCGTTCAGCGCCGACTCGAGCTGCGCGACGCTGACGAGGTCCAGGTTGTTCGTCGGCTCGTCCAGCAGCAGCAGTTGCGGAGCGGGTTCGGCGTACAGCACGCAAAGCAGCGTGGCCCTCAGCCGCTCACCGCCCGAGAGCGCCGACACCGGCCGGTGGATGCGTCCGCCCCGGAACAAGAACTGCGCCAGCAGGTGCATGCGCCGGGTGTGCCCCAACGTGGGCGCGAACGCGGCCAGACTCTCGGCGACGGTCTGTTCCGGCTGCAACACGTCCAGTCGCTGCGATAGGTAGGCGACTCGACCGTCGGCCCGGTGCACCGCACCCCGCTCGGGTTCGAGATCGCCGTTGATGACGCGCATTAGCGTCGACTTGCCCGCACCGTTCGGTCCGGTCAGCGCGATGCGCTCCGGCCCACGCACGTCGAGGTCGACACCATTGTCGCCGAACACCTTTCGCCCGGACCTGGCGACGTCAACCCCGCGCACGGTGAGCAAGGTTCGGCCCGCTGGGACTTCGGTCTCCGGGAGGTCCAGAGCGAGGGCATCGTCGTCGCGGATCGCCCGCTCGGCGTCGTCGAGGCGCTGCCGGGCGTCGTCGACGCGCTTGGCGTGCACGTCGTCCGCGCGGGCTGCTGACTCCTGTGCGTCCCGCTTGAGCTTGCCCGCAACGATCTTCGGCAGGCCTGCGTCCTTGAGGTTGCGCGCCGCGGTGCCCGAACGGCGCGCTGCGCGTTCGCGGGCCTGTTGCATCTGCCGCTTCTCGCGTTTGAGTAGCTGTTCGGCATTGCGCACGTCCGCCTCTGCCGAGGACTGGGCGGCTTCGATCGCCTCGGCGTAGGCGGTGAAGTTCCCTCCATGGAAATGGATTTCGTTATCGCGGAGTTCGGCGATGCGGTCCATCCGGTCGAGCAGCACCCGGTCATGGCTCACGATGAGCAGGGTGCCACCGAATGCGTCGAGCGCGTCGTACAGTCGCTGCCGCGCCGCGTGATCGAGGTTGTTGGTCGGCTCGTCGAGCAGCAGCACGTCGGGGCGCGCCAACAGCCGGGCGGCCAGCCCCACCGAGATGACCTCGCCGCCACTGAGCGTCGACAGTCCGCGGTCCAGCGCGACGTGCCCGAGTCCGAGACGGGCGAGCTGCGCGCGTGAGCGCTCCTCGACGTCCCAGTCGTCGCCGATCGCGGTGAACACCGACTCCGAGGAGTCTCCGGCGGCCAGCGCGTCGAGCGCGTCGATGGCGGCCTGCACGCCGAGCACCTCCGCGACGGTGAGACGACCCTCGAACGGCAGGGTCTGCGGCAGATAGCCGAGCGTGCCATCGACGGTGATGGTGCCGCCGAGAGGGCGGTGCTCGCCGGCGATGAGGCGTAGCAGCGTGCTCTTGCCTGCGCCGTTGGGCGCGACGAGCCCGGTGCGGCCCTCGGGCACGGTGAACGACAGGCCGGAGAACACCACGGTGTCGTCGGGCCAGGAAAAGGACAGGTTGGATACGACGATGGGAGACAAGTCGGGGGTCTTTCGTGCGGCCCTTGGACAGGGCAGGGATCAGCGACGCATGACGTACTCCGGGATCACCCGGAGATGTCGTCTCCCAGCACGATTGCGGCCCACCTCTGACTCGACGGCGCTTACCCATACAGGGTAGCGATGTCACGCAAGCAAATATTTCCTCAGCATGTCGGTGGCCGCGGTGATCTGCGCGGTGTCGACGTTCTCGTCAGAGCGGTGCGCGAGGTTGGGGTCACCGGGCCCGTAGTTGACGGCCGGGATCCCGAGTGCGGCAAAGCGCGCCACGTCGGTCCATCCGTACTTGGCGCGCACCTGGCCACCGGCGGCCGCCACCAGGGCTGCGGCGGCCGGTTTGGTCAGCCCGGGGAGCGCACCCGCGGCCGAGTCGGTGAGTTCGAGTTCGACGTCGAGTCCGGCGAATACGTCGCGCACGTGACCGACCGCGTCGTCGACGGTGCGGTCGGGAGCGAAGCGGAAGTTGACGGTCAACGACGCTGCATCGGGGATGACGTTGCCTGCGATGCCACCATCGACGCGCACGGCGGACAGTCCCTCGCGGTAGGTGCAGCCGTCGATGTCGACGTTGCGGGCCTCATACGACGACAGCCTAACCATGACGTCGCCGAGTTTGTGAATCGCGTTGTCGCCCAACCACGATCGCGCGGAATGCGCCCGAGTACCCGACGCGCGGACGACGACGCGGATCGTCCCCTGGCAGCCTGCCTCGATGAAGCCGCCAGACGGCTCGCCGAGGATCGCCACGTCGGCCTGCAACCAGTCGGGCAGCTCGCGCTCGATGCGGCCCAGCCCGTTGGCCGAGGACTCGATCTCCTCGCAGTCGTACATGACCAGCGTGATGTCATGAGCGGGCTCGGCGATGGTCGCGGCGAGGTGCAGGAAGACGGCGTCGCCCGACTTCATGTCCGACGTGCCGCACCCGTACAGCAGATCGCCGTCGAGGCGGCTCGGCACGTTGTCGGCGGCAGGGACGGTGTCGGTGTGTCCCGCCAGCAGCACCCGCGAGGGCCGGCCGAGGTTGGTGCGGGCGAGCACGGCGTCGCCGTTGCGGATCACTTCGTAGCCCGGTGCCTGGTCGCGCAGCGCAGCCTCGATCTCGTCGGCGATGCGCTGCTCGTGCCGCGACTCGCTGGGGATGTCCACCAGCGCGGCGGTCAGTGCGATGGGATCGGCACGGAGTTCCAGGGCCACGGGATCCAAAGGTAGTCCGGCGGGCAGAAGCGAAGCGACTGGGGAATGTTTCCCGCGGGCAGGAGCGAAGCGACCGGGGAGTGTCTCACTCCAGTAGCCTCTGACAGCGTGACTAGCGCATCAGGCGTCGGCGTGGCGACCATCGCGGCCGACGGAACGGTTCTCGACACGTGGTTCCCCGCCCCGGAACTGTCCGACGACGAGGTGACGGGCACGTCGGGCCTGTCCGTGGCCGAGGTGCCCGAGGACCTGGCCGCGCTGGCCGGTCGCGACGAGGATCGTGACGTCGACGTCGTGCTCGTGCGCACCGCGATCGCGTCGCTCGACGACAAGCCGGTCGACGCCTACGACGCGTACCTGCGGCTGCACCTGCTCTCGCACCGGCTCGTCGCGCCGCACGGCGCCAACCTCGACGGCATCTTCGGCCTGCTCGCCAACGTCGTGTGGACCAGCCAGGGCCCCTGCTCGGTGGACGGGTTCGAGCTGACCCGCGCCCGGCTGCGCAAGCGCGGCACCGTCGCGGTGTACGGGGTCGACAAGTTCCCGCGCATGGTCGATTACGTGTTGCCCAAGGGCGTTCGGATCGCCGACGCCGATCGCGTCCGGCTCGGCGCACACCTCGCCGAGGGCACGACCGTCATGCACGAGGGCTTCGTGAACTACAACGCAGGAACGCTGGGCACGTCGATGGTGGAGGGTCGCATCTCCGCGGGCGTCGTAGTCGGCAACGGCTCCGACGTCGGCGGCGGCGCGTCGATCATGGGCACGCTGTCGGGCGGCGGCAAGGAAGTCATCAAGGTCGGCCAGCGTTGCCTGCTGGGCGCGAACTCCGGCCTCGGCATCTCGCTCGGCGACGACTGCGTCGTGGAGGCCGGCCTGTACGTGACCGGCGGCACCAAGGTGACGACCGCCGACGGCGAGACGGTCAAGGCCAACGAGCTGTCCGGCGCCAACAACCTGCTGTTCCGGCGCAACTCGTTGTCCGGGGCGGTCGAGGTCGTCAAGCGCGATGGCACCGGCATCACGCTCAACGAGGCCCTGCACGCCAACTGAGTCCGCGCGGGGCCCCTCCTATCGCGTCGAACGTGACGCTGGAGTCGCAGTGGCGTGCCGGGGTGACTCCAGCGTCACGGTCGACGACGCAATCGCCCGCAACGGCTTTACGTTCCATCCCACCAGGCTCCGACGTGCCACATACCGTGCGTTTGCCTAGCCTGGCAAACGGTTTGCCATGCCTGCACAATGTCTCAGTGCGACAAGCTGGGCGGTTGCTTCAATATTCGTACCATTGGCCTCATTTACCTGTTGAGACAGCATGAGGTCGACTCGGCCTTGCCGCCGATGACACGGCAGCCAACGCAAATATGTTGTCGAAGGAAACTTTCTGCGTTTGCCGAGCACACCAATTGTCCTTGCCGTAAGTTCTGCCTCACGCGGGCCACCTGCTCAGACCCGCCCGAGAGGCGGAACCGTCGTGCACGCTGCAGCCAAGAATCGAGCGGTCTCGACGAAGGCCCGCCACCGGGCCTCCGGCGGCCGCCATCGCGCCGACCGTCTGACGGTCGCCTACCCAGCTACCACGCCGGACCCGATGGCCGGCACGTACGCGCGGTACGTGGGCCGAATCGGCGCGCTCGCGGTCGCGCTTGGCATCGGTGCGGCCGTTGCGACGACGAGTGGCGCGGGTCTCGCACGCGCCGACGACGGGACATCCGACTCATCGGAGTCGGCGTCGCAGCCGTCGGCGTCGGACGCGTCGAGTGACGGTGCCCCGACGTCCACCGACCCGACCACCGCCGGTGACGCGCCGTCGTCGACTCCGTCAGAGTCGACGACCACCGACTCCGGGCAGCCCAACGTGCCGGACATGAACTTCAGCAACTCGGGCGGCGCGCACACCGCCGGTGCCGAGCCGGAATCCGACACCGAGGGCGACGAAGTCCTTGAGACCGAGCCGGCCACCGACGCCACCGAGCACTCGGAGCCAGACCCCGACGAGCGTCCGAAGAGCGATTCGAACCACTCCGCACCGACACCGACGACGCCCCACCAGGCCACGGCGCACGAGGCCGCACCCGTCGTCGATCACGACCCGGTACCCGCCATTGCGGAGCCAGCTGACGATACCCATGTCGCACAGCCGGTTTCGGCAACCATCAGCACGCCCGAGCCGGTCGCGGCGACCCAGCCCACTCCCCCCGTTGCCGATAAGCCCCCAGCGGTGGCGACGCTGCTCGCGGCGGCGATCGCCCCCTTCGTGCTACCGGGTCCGGCGACACCCGCCGCGTCGCCGTTGCTGTGGGCAGTGCTGGCGTGGACCCGCAGGGAAGCCGACGAGGCAACCAGCGCGGCGTCGCCCGGGGTGGTCAACGGAGCATGGAACGACCTCTACTCGACACTCGTCGACACCCCGGTCACGGGCAACATTCTCGCGAATGACACTGTGGTGGACGGCGATTCGCTCGTCATCGTGTCACATACCGAACCCACGCACGGTACGGTCCGACTCGACGACAACGGCGACTTCACCTATGCGCCGACCAGTGGATACGTCGGTTCCGACGAGTTCTCCTACACCGTTCGCGACCAGAGCGGGACCACCTATGAGACCTCGGTGAGCATCGCCGTGCTCGCGCCCAATCTGCCGCCGGTTGCCCTCGACGATGCCTACGTCGTGCCATCGAACGGGACCTTGCAGGAGTACGTCACCGCCAACGACGGCGACCCGGAAGACGAGGGGATTACCGTCGTCGACCACACACAGCCAGCGCACGGCACGCTGACCATGAACTCCTCGGGCGTCTTCTCGTACACACCGGCAGCCGGTTTTTCGGGAACGGACTCCTTCGACTACACCATCGTCGATCATCGCCAGCAGAGCGCGACGGCCACCGTCACGATCACGGTCACCAAGGCACCCCCCGTCGCGATCGACGACGTGAGGCAAACTCGACCCAACGTGCCAATCGCGATAGACGTGCTCGCCAACGATTCGGGCGCCGTCACCGACACACTGTCCGCGACCCTGGTCGCCGCTCCCAGTTCGGGCACCGTCGAATTGCTCAACGGCCGCACGTTCGTCTACACACCTGCGACGAACTTCGTTGGCAGCGTGACGTTTACCTACTCCATCACCGCCGCCGACGGCCAGACGGCCGTCGGCACCGTGACGGTGAACGTCGTCAACCAAGCCCCATACGCGATCGACGACGACTACGTCGTTCCGCAAGACTCGACACTGACGGTGACGCCCGACCGCGGACTGCTGGCGAACGACGGCGACCTCGACGGCGACGACATCGGCGTCGTGTCAGTCGGCCCCCCGCAGCACGGGACGGTCACGTTCACCGCGGACGGCGCCTTCGTCTACACCCCCGACGAGGGATACGTCGGGATCGACGAGTTCACGTACACCATCGCCGACGGACCACAGACCCAAGCCACCGGCACCATCACCGTCCAGGTGACCGCGGTAGCACCCTTGGTAGCCACGGACGACGTCTTCACCGGCGATCGCGATCAACCACTTCAGTTCGATCCGACGCTGAACGACTTCAACCCCGAGAACACCATCGCGGTCGTCGGGATCGTCACCAAGCCGGCGTCCGGCTCCGTCGTGGTCGGCGCGGACGGCGTCTTCACCTACACACCGTCCACGGGCTTCGTCGGGACCGACCAGTTCGTCTATCAGATAACGGACGGCACTCGCACCGCCAACGCCACCGTCACCATCACCATCGTCGTCGGCAACCAGGCACCGATTGCGCAGAACGACACCATCACGGTGCCGTGGGGCCAACAGGTCCTCATCGACGTACTCGCCAACGACGTCGATCCCGACGGCGACTACGTGTACGTCTCGGACTACGGCACACCGCGGAACGGAGACACCGGCGGAGCCCGCGGCGGCGCCATCGAATACACGCCCGACGCCGACTTCGTCGGCACCGACTCGTTCACGTACACCATCACCGACAGCGCGGGCAACGTCAGCACCGCGACCGTCACCGTGACGATCCTGCCGCCGAACCAGGCGCCGGTGGCAACCGACGACGCCGAAAGGACTCAGATCAACACACCAGTCACCATCGACGTTCTCGCCAACGACCGAGATCCCGACGGAGACCCACTGACGTTGGAGACATACGGCAGCCCCGACTACGGCACCGTGCGAGTCGAGAACGGCAAGCTCGTCTACACCCCCGCGCCCGGCTGGGTCGGCACGGATTACCTGAACTACGTCATCAGCGATCCGAGCGGCAGGCAAGCCTACGCAAGCGTCGCCATTACCGTGACGGCGCTGCCCGACGACGGCGGCACACCAAGCGAACTCGACAAGCAGTACACCGTCGGGAAGAACAAGACGATCACGGTGTCGGCCTCACTCGGCTTGCTCTCCAACACGCAGTACGCGGAGTACGGGAAGGCACGGCTGTACGTGAAGCCGAGCCACGGCACGGTTCGCATCAACCTGGACGGGTCGTTCACCTACACGCCCAAGCAAGGCTTCGTCGGCGAAGACAGCTTCGAGTTCTCCCTCGACGGCGGGGAATTCGGCGATGGCGCGACAGCCAGGATCGTCGTCACCCCGGACGGCCCGGGAACGGAGGCGAACTACGCGACCACGGTGGCCATGGACTCCGACAGCGCCTACGGAAGCTGCGGCAGCAGTTGGCTTCTCGGCCAGAGCGGGCCGGGCGACCTCTGGCCCACCTGCCTGTTCGTCGAGGGCGGACGTCGCTCGGACCTCTAGTCCTGCGCAGAGAGGATGCAGAACTCGTTGCCCTCGGGATCGGCCAGGACGACCCATGACTCGTCGCCCTGGCCGACGTCCACGTGACGGGCGCCGAGTCCGAGTACCCGGTCCACCTCCGCCTGCTGGTCGTCGGGCGTGAGGTCGAAGTGGATGCGGTTCTTGCCCGTCTTGTCCTCGGGCACCTCGAGGAACAGCCAGTCCGGCGCGCCCTCCGGGGACCGGAGCACGACGTCCCCGTCATCGGTGTCCTCGGCGGGCCAGCCCAGCACCGCCGCCCACCACGACGCGAGCGCTCGCACGTCGCGGGCGTCGATGCACACGTCGCTGAATCGAAGCGTCACGACAACTCCTTCTTGAGCACCTTGCCCATCGCGTTGCGCGGCAGACGATCGACGATGCGCACCTCGCGCGGCCGCTTGTGCACCGACAGTTCTGCCGCGACGAAGTCGATGAGCGCCTGCGGCTCGGCGGCACCGACCACGAACGCCACGATCCGCTGACCGAGGTCGTCGTCGGGCAGCCCCACCACGGCCGCCTCGGTCACGTCGGGATGGCCGAGCAGTACCGTCTCGATCTCGCCGGCACCGATGCGGTACCCGCCGGACTTGATCAGGTCGACCGATTCCCTGCCGACGATGCGGTGCATGCCACCGGCGTCGATCACGGCGACGTCACCGGTGCGGTACCAGCCGTCCGGGGTGAGCACCTCGGCGGTCGCGTCGGGACGGTTCAGGTAGCCGTCGAACAGTGTCGGGCCGGTGAGTTCGAGTCGCCCGATGCTCTCCCCGTCGTGTGGCACCTCGGCACCGTCGTCGTCGACCAGCCGGGTGGACACGCCGGCCAGCGGGGTACCGACCCAGCCCGGGCGGCGCTCGCCGTCGGCGCGCGTGCTCAACGTGATGAGGGCTTCGGTGGCGCCGTACCGCTCGACCGGCGCGTGACCGGTGAGGGCGACCAGGCCGTCGTACACCGGCACGGGGAGTGCGGCGCTACCCGAGACCAGCAGCCGCGCCGACGACAGGGCGCGGGCGGCATCGGGGTCGCCGACGATCCGCGACCACACCGTCGGAACCCCGAAGTACAACGTGCCGTTGGCCTCGGCGTACGCGGCGGGCGTCGGCTTCCCGGTGTGCACGAAGCGGTTGCCGACGCGCAACGAGCCGAGCAGGCCGAGGACGAGGCCGTGGACGTGGAACAGCGGCAGGCCGTGCACCAGGGTGTCGTCGGGCGTCCACTGCCAGGCCTCGGCCAGCGCGTCGACGTCCGCGGCGATGGCCCGTCTGCTGATCACCACGCCCTTGGGCAGACCCGTCGTGCCCGAGGTGTACATCACCATTGCGGGCGCCTCCGGTGGCGGTTCGGCGTACCGGTGCCACGACCGGGCGTGCAACCGGACCGGGATGTGCGGCAATCCCTCCGACTCCGCGGGCAGCTCGCCGAGCCATGCCTGGGCGCCGGAGTCGGCGAGGATGTGGCGGCGCTCGGCGGCCCCGACGTCGGCGGGCACTGGCACGAAGGGGACGCCGGCGATCAGGCATCCCGTGACGGCCAGCACCGTGGTCGCGGTGGGCGTGGCGAGGATGGCGACGCGCTGTGCGGCACCGACCTGGCTGGCGACGCGCTCGGCCACCGAGGTGGCGCCGCCGACGAGGTCGCTGCGGCTCAGCGTGGCGCCTCCGATGCGCACGGCGTCGTCGACGTCGGCCCCTCCGGCGACGGCCGCGGGGTTCAGCGAAGTGAGCAGCACGTGTGCAGGCTACGCCGGATCCGATGCCGGACGAGATACTGATCGGGTGGATCCCATCGAGTGCCTCGCCACGCGCGAGGTCTACCGCAATCCCTGGATGGTCGTGCGCGAGGACGACGTCCGCCGCCCCGACGGCTCCCCCGGCATCTACGGCGTGGTCGACAAGCCGACCTACGCCCTCGTCGTCGCCCGGGACGGAGACCGATTTCGCCTGGTCGAACAGTTTCGCTATCCGATCGGGTTGCGCCGGTGGGAGTTTCCGCAGGGCACCGCGCCGGGTTCGCTCGACGGGAACGAACCGGCCGCCGCGGACCTGGCCGCCGCGGAACTGCGGGAGGAGACCGGCTTGCGGGCCGACTCGATGGTCGTGCTCGGCCAGCTCGACGTCGCTCCGGGGATGAGCAGCCAGCGGGGCTGGGTGTGGCTCGCCACGGGCCTCACCGAAGGCGAGCACGAACGCGAACACGAGGAGCAGGACATGCGCAGCGCCTGGTTCACGACGGCGCAGATCGAGGCGATGATGCTGTCCGGGGAGATCACCGACGCTCAAACCCTCGCCGCGTGGACGCTGCTGCGGCTCGCGGAGCGAGACCGGGCGTGAACCGGCTCTGGCCCGCTGTGGCCGCGATCGCGGTGCTGGCGGGCTGCGCCAGCGCGACGGCCGATGCCGTGCGGCTGCCGCCGGAGACCGGGGCGTTCGACTACCAGCTCGGTGGCGCGTCCGACGTGCCGGGCTTGGCGGTGGTCGCGCGCGACGCCTCGCAGCGCCCCCAGCCGGATGCCTACGGCATCTGCTACGTCAACGGGTTTCAGACCCAGCCCGGCGACGGTGACGAGTGGCTGGCGCGACATGGCGACGCGGTGCTGCGGGACGCCTCCGGGTCACCGGTCGTCGACCCCGACTGGCCCGACGAGTACGTCCTGGACCCGTCGACACCGCAGCAGCGTGCGGCGATCCTCGACGTGCTGGGCCCGGTGGTGGAGGGTTGCGCCGCTTCGGGTTTCGACGCGGTCGAGATCGACAACCTGGACACGTTCACCCGGTTCGGTGGGGTCGACCGGTCCGGCGCGTTCGACCTCGCTCGCGCGTACGTCGCGCTGGCCCATCGGAACGGCCTGGCGATCGGCCAGAAGAACGCCGCCGAGTGGGCAGGCGCCGGGCGCCGGGAACTCGGCTTCGACTTCGCCGTCGTCGAGGAGTGCGCGGCGTACGACGAATGCGCCGCCTATGCCGACGCCTACGGCCCGCACGTCCTGCAGATCGAGTACGCCGACAACCTGCCCGAGTCGTTCGACGCCGTGTGCGATGCGCCGGACCGCGCCCCGCTGACCATCCTGCGGGACCGCGATCTGGTGCCTGCGGGCGCCGCGGGACACGTGTACGCGCAGTGCTCCTAGCGATGACTTCGGGCGGCCGCGGTGGTCTGCATGGGAGACGAGAGGAGCAGACATGAGCGCCGAGGCCGAAGTTCGCGCCGTGGTCACCGGCTGGGTCGACGCCGTCGCCCGGCGCGACCTCGACGGTGTCGTCGCGCACCACACCGAGGACGTCGTGATGTTCGACGTGCCGCCGCCGTATGGCGGCATCCGGGGCATCGCCGACTACCGCGACTGCTGGGGACCGTTCTTCGAGTGGCAGGCCACCGGGAACGGCACGTTCGAGTTGGTCGAACTCACGGTGACGGCGGGCTCCGACGTCGCCTTCGCCTACGGCCTGCTGCGGTGCGGTACTCCCGAGGACTTCGAGAGGAATCCCGACAACCGGTTACGGGTGACCATGGGGTTGCGACGGGTGGATGGCGAGTGGCTGATCGCGCACGAACACCACTCGTTCCCGATGCTGAGTTGACCTCGGTGGTCTGACAGCCGCGTCAGTCGACCAGTGCCCGTAGGAAGAACGTCAGGTTGGCGGGCCGCTCGGCCAGGCGGCGCACCAGGTAGCCGTACCACTCGCTGCCGAACGGCACGTACACCCGGACGTGGTTGCCTTCCTCGGCTAGCCTGCGCTGTTCGGAATCCCGGATGCCATAGAGCATCTGGTACTCGAAGTCGTCGACGCCGCGGCCGAACTCAGTGGTCATCGCCGGTACCGCCGCGACGATCTCCGGGTCGTGCGACGCGATCATCGGGTAGCCGTTGCCGGCCATCAGAACGCGCAGGCACCGCAGGTAGGAGTCGGTGACCTCGGCGCGGTCCCGGAACGCGACCGTCGCCGGTTCGTCGTATGCGCCCTTGCACAGCCGGATTCGCGCACCCGAGGCGGCGAACTCGCGGCAGTCGGCCTCGGTGCGCTTGAGGTAGGCCTGCAGGACGGTGCCGAGCCACTCGAAGTCCGTACGGAGGTCGCGGACGATCGACAGGGTCGAGTCGGTGGTGGTGTGGTCCTCGGCGTCGACGGTGACCCACGCCCCGACCTCGCGGGCCTTGGCGCAGACGACGTGGGCGTTCTCGTAGGCGATCTTCTCGCCGTCGCGCGGCAGCGCCTGACCCAGGGCCGACAGCTTCAGCGACACCTCCAGCGGCCGCGGACCGGTCCCCGCCTCGTCCCGCTTGCCGAACGCGTCGAGCAGCTCGAGGTAGGCCCGCACGGTGGCGTCGGCCGCCTCGGCATCGGTGACGTCCTCGCCCAGGTAGTCGACGCTGACCAGACGTCGTGAAGCACGCAGCGTCGCAACCGATTCGAGCACGTCCCCCGTCGACTCCCCGGGGACGAAGCGGTGCACGACGTCGCGCGTGACCGGCAGGCGCTCGGCCACTCGACGCAGCCCCGTTGAACGACTGGCCGCCAGAATCGCGGGCCTGGCCACCTTGCCGAATACGCCCGACATCACTTCACCGCCATGTGGGGGTAGACGTGGTCGGTGGCCGGGACGAACGTCTCCTTGATCGACCGCGCCGACGTCCAGCGCAGCAGGTTCTGCGGCGACCCGGCCTTGTCGTTGGTTCCCGACGACCGCGATCCGCCGAACGGCTGCTGCCCGACGACGGCACCGGTGGGCTTGTCGTTGACGTAGAAGTTGCCTGCCGCATAACGCAATCGGCTCTGCGCGTCGAGCACCGCAGCGCGGTCGTCGGCGATGACCGCACCCGTGAGCCCGTACGTCGACCCGCCGTCGACGAGGTCGAGCACGTCGTCCCATGCGTCGTCGTCGTACACGTGCACGGCCAGGATCGGCCCGAAGTACTCGCGGCTGAACGCGTCGTCGGTCGGGTCGTCGGACAGCAGGACGGTCGGCCGGACGAAGAAGCCCTCCGAGTCGTCGTAACCGCCGCCCGCGGCGATGGTGACGTGCGCGGTCTTCGCGCGCTCGATGGCTTCGACGTTCTTGTCGTAGGCCCGCCGGTCGATCAGCGCACCGCCGTAGTGGGAGAGATCGGTGACGTCGCCGTAGCTGAGTTGTTCGGTGGCGCCGAGGAAGTCGTCACCCATGCGTGCCCACACCGACCGTGGCACGAACGCCCGGGACGCGGCCGAGCACTTCTGCCCCTGGTAGTCGAACGCGCCGCGGATGAGGGCGGTGCGCAGGACGTCGGGCTGCGCGCTCGCGTGGGCCACGACGAAGTCCTTGCCGCCGGTCTCCCCGACCAGGCGGGGGTAGGTGCGGTAGCGGTCGACGTGGGTCCCCACCTCGCGCCACAGGTGCTGGAACGTCGCGGTCGAGCCGGTGAAGTGAATGCCCGCCAGCCGAGGGTCGGTGAGCACGACGTCGGACACCGCGTACCCGTCACCTGCGACGAGGTTGATCACACCAGGCGGCAGGCCCGCGGCCTCGAGCAGCTGCATGGTCTGGTAGGCCGAGAACGTCTGCGTGACAGACGGTTTCCACACCACGGTGTTGCCCATCAGGGCCGGTGCGGTCGGCAGGTTGCCTGCGATGGCCGTGAAGTTGAACGGGGTGATCGCGTAGACGAACCCCTCGAGCGGTCGGTAGTCGGTGCGGTTCCACACGCCGCTCGCGCTGATGGGCTGCTGCGCCAGGATCTGCCGGGCGAACCCCACGTTGAACCGCCAGAAGTCGACCAGCTCGCAGGAGGCGTCGATCTCCGCCTGGTAGGCCGACTTCGACTGGCCGAGCATGGTGGCGGCGGCGAGCTTCTCGCGCCAGGGCCCCGCCAGCAGGTCGGCGGCGCGCAGGAAGACAGCAGCGCGTTCGTCGAACGGCGTGGCCGCCCACGAGTCCTTCGCGGCGATGGCGGCGTCGACGGCGGCGGTGGCCTCCGCGTGGCCGGCGTTGGTCAGGGTGCCGAGGACCTTCGAGTGGCGGTGCGGCTGCACCACGTCGAAGCGTTCGCCATTGCTCATGACGTGGCGGCCGCCGATGACGTGGGGCAGGTCGATGGGGGCGGTGGCGAGGTCGGCGAGTGCTGCGGTGAGACGGTCCCGTTCGGGACTGCCGGGGGCGTAGTCGCGCACGGGCTCGTTGACCGGCATCGGGACGTCGGTGATGGCGGTGAATGTGGTCATGCTCACACCATCGCGCATCGTCGCCTTCGGATGATTGGCCGATCGGACAATGGTTGGCCGCTTCGCCGGTAGCATCGGACAACATGGTGAAGACCGGGGTCAGCCTGGGCCAGCTGGTGCTCGCGCTCGACGCCACGATGGTGACGCTGGTGGAGGCGCCGCGCGGTCTGGACCTGCCGGTGGCCTCCGCGGCGCTGATCGACTCCGACGACGTGCGCCTCGGTGTGGCCGCGGCGTCGGTGTCGGCCGACGTGTTCCTGCTGCTCGGCGTCGGGGACGACGAGGTGCTGGCCTGGTTGGTGCGGCAGGCCGCGCCCCGGGTGCCCGCCGCGATCTTCGTCAAGCAACCGTCGGACGCCGTGACCGCCCGCGCCATCGCCGCGGGGACGGCGGTGGTGGCCGTCGAGCCGCGAGCCCGCTGGGAACGGCTGTACCGGCTCGTCGACCACGTCTTCGAACACCACGGTGACCGCGCAGACCCGTTGCACGACAGCGGAACCGACCTGTTCGGCCTGGCGCAGTCGATCGCCGACCGCACCCACGGCATGGTGAGCATCGAGGACGAGGGCTCGCACGTGCTGGCGTACTCGGCGTCCAACGACGAGGCCGACGAACTACGCAGGCTGTCGATCCTCGGGCGGGCTGGACCACCGGATCACCTCGCCTGGCTGAGCCAGTGGGGCGTGTTCGACGCGGTGCGCGCCGGCGACGTGGTCCGTGTCGAGGCGCGCCCCGAGCTGGGGCTGCGGCCGCGCCGGGCGGTCGGCATCCACCGTCGAACCACCGACGACCGCGCGCCGAGGTTCGCGGGCACCATCTGGCTCCAGGAGGGCTCGCGGCCGCTCGCCGAGGACGTCGACGAGGTGCTGCGGGGTGCGGCCGTGCTGGCCGGGCGCATCGTGGCCCGGCTGGCCGCCGCGCCGTCGACCCATGCCGCGCTGGTGCAGGAGCTCCTCGGTCTGCGCAACGCGAACGGCGGCGTCGGCGACCTGGCGCGGAATCTCGGCATCGCCACCGACGGTCGGCCCGCGGTGATCGGCTTCGACGGCGCGCAACCCCAGGCGGCTCGTCTGGCGAACGCGTTGTCGCTGAGCGCCAGTGCATTTCGCCCCGACGCGCAGGTCGCGTCGGGCGGGTCGCGGGTGTACGTCCTGTTCCCGGACACCGGCCGGGCGTCGGTGCCTTCGTGGATCCGCGGCACGATCGGTGCGCTGCACGCAGAGCTGGGCATCGAACTGCGCGCCGTAATCGCCTCGCCGAGTGCTGGGCTGGCCGGAGTAGCGGCGGCCCGCGGCGAGGTCGACCGCGTGCTCGACAGCGCCGTCCGCCACCCCGGCACCCTCGGCCAGGTGACGACGCTCGACGAGGCGCGCACCACCGTCGTCCTCGACGAGATCGTCACGATGGTCGCAGCCGACGAGCGCCTGATCGATCCGCGCATCCGCGCGCTGCGCGACGACGACCCAGCGCTGGCGGAGACGCTGCGCGCCTATCTCGACGCCTTCGGCGACGTGGCGGCGGCCGCGCACTGGCTGCACGTTCACCCCAACACCGTGCGCTACCGCATCCGGCGCGTCGAGGAGAAGCTGGGCACGTCGCTCGCCGACCCCGATGTGCGCCTGGTGCTTTCGCTCAGCCTGCGGGCGACGGCTCGCTGAGGGTCTTCCGCCGAACTGGAGCGTCACGTCGTTCGCACGGCGAAATCGCGACGTGACTGTCCGGTTCGGCGCAGTCAGGCGGCGAGGCGAGCGACGGCAGCGTCGATGCGTTCGTCGGTCGCCGTGAGCGCGATGCGCACGTGGCGGCCGCCCCTCGGGCCGTAGAACTCGCCGGGCGCCACCAGGATGCCGCGGTCTGCGAACCAGGCCAGGGTCTCCCGGCATGGCTCGTCGCGTGTCGCCCACAGGTAGAGCCCGGCCTCGGAGTGGTCGACGGTGAAGCCCGCGTCGCGCACCGCGCGCAGCAGGCCGGTCCGACGGTGGGCGTAGCGCTTGCGCTGCTCGGCTTCGTGGTCGTCGTCGTCGAGCGCGGCGACCATCGCGGCCTGCACGGGGGTGGGCACCATCATCCCGGCGTGCTTGCGTACGGCCAGCAGTTCGGCGACGACGGCCGGGTCGCCCGCGACGAAGCCGGCGCGGTAGCCCGCCAGCGAGGACGTCTTGGACAGCGAGTGCACCGCCAGCAGACCCGTGTGGTCGCCGTCGCTCACCGACGGGTGCAATATCGACACCGGTTCGGCTTCCCAGCCCAGGCCGAGGTAGCACTCGTCGGAGGCCACCAGCACTCCGCGTTCGCGGGCCCAGCCGACCACCTTGCGGAGATGGTCGACGCCGAGCACGGCACCCGTCGGGTTGCTCGGCGAGTTGAGGAAGACCAGCGCGGGCGTCCGGGGGCCGATCTGGGTCAGCGAGTCCGCGCGCACGACCTGGGCGTTGGTCAACCGCGCGCCGACGTCGTAGGTCGGGTAGGCCAGCTCCGGCACCACGACCGTGTCATCGGGGCCCAGCCCGATCAGCGTGGGAAGCCACGCGATGAGTTCCTTGGTGCCGATCACCGGCAGCACGGCATCGTCGGCGAGATCCGTGATGCCGTACCGACGCTCGAGCGCCCTGGCCATCGCCGTCCGCAGCGCGGCCGTGCCGGCCGTCGTCGGGTAGCCGGGCGCCGAACTCGCCGCAGCCAGGGCATCCCGAATCACCGGGGCGACCGGGTCCACGGGGGTACCCACCGACAGATCGACGATGCCGTCGGGGTGTGCGCGTGCCACCGCCGTCACGTCGGCGAGCGTGTCCCACGGGAAGACCGGTAGGGACGCCGAGACGCGGCGGGGCATCGAGAACGCGGGCGTCAGCCCTCGCCCTGAGGAGCCAGTTCCTTCACGGCCGCCGGATCGTTGTCCGTCTGGCCGACCTTGGACGCACCACCCGGCGAGCCGAGTTCGCTGAAGAAGTCGGCGTTGTGCTGGGTGTAGGCACTCCACTGGTCGGGGACGTCGTCCTCGTAGTAGATCGCCTCGACCGGGCAGACCGGCTCGCAAGCGCCGCAGTCCACGCACTCGTCGGGGTGGATGTACAGCATCCGAGCACCCTCATAGATGCAGTCGACGGGGCACTCTTCGATACATGCCTTGTCTTTCACGTCGACACAGGGTTCGGCAATGGTGTACGTCACGGGTGTCTCTCCTGTCCAGTGGGCCGCTGGTCGGGGTTGTTCTCAGGGCTCCTGAGGAAGCCGGAGCAAGTATGCGTTGCCGATACTTGGACGCCTGTCTCAGTGTGCCCTAACTTCGCGCGCCGCCCCGAGGGGTGGCGCGCGGTTACTGATACTAGACGTTGCAGATAAAACCCGCCAAGTACTTCGCGGGGTGTCGCGGCGGCATTGCACAGCCCTCACGCGAGCCATCCCGCGAGCGTGCGTGTCTGCGGGCGACACGCCGCGCAAGAACCCGAGTTCACGCACGCTCGCGCAGCGGAGGTCAGGCCTGCTTGAGTGCCTCGATCTCGAGGGTGATGGTGATCTTGTCGCCCACCACCGCGCCGCCGGTCTCCAACGGCATGTCGATGTCGATGCCGAAGTCCTTGCGGTTGATCACGACTGACGCCTCGAAGCCGGCGACCTGACCGTGGCCCATGCCCGGGTTGACGCCGTTGTACTCGAGCTTCAGCTGGATCGGCTTGGTGACGCCCTTGAGCGTGAAGTCGCCGTCGAGCACGTAGTCGCTGCCGTCCTGGCGCACGCCCGTCGAGACGAACGTGGCGGTCGGGTGGTTCTCGACGTCGAAGAAGTCTGCGGCCTTGAGGTGCGCGTCGCGCTGCTCGTTGCCGGTGTTCACGGAGTCGACGGCGATCTCGGCCGTGACCGAGGGGGTGCCGTCCTCGGCGACCGTGATCGCGCCGGAGAAGTTCCCGAACGTGCCGCGCACCTTGCTCACGACGAGGTGGCGTACGGAGAAGCCGATGGACGAGTGGACGGGGTCGATGGCCCAGGTTCCGGCGGTCAGGTCGGCGGCAACTGCTGCGGTCATGTCAATCTCCTTGGACTGGGGCGCCGGACTCTCCGACACCGTCGTCGATTCAAACGGACCGCAGTCCGATTTCATTCCGCCGGCGCGTAACGATCTTGTCGACGGTTCCGATCTGTTCCCGGTGGCTCGTTCGGCCACCGTGTCAAACAAGGTCCTGGGGGGCTCGAATGAAGAAGACCGTCGTGTACGCCGCGTGCAGCGCACTGGCGATTCCACTCACCGCGCTGATCACGTCGCCAGTCGCAGGTGCGTACGGCAGCTGCGCCGAGGCGAGGGCGGCGGGGGCTGCGCCTTTGTACGCCGGACAGCCGGGCTACAGCCGCAAGCTCGACCGCGACGGCGACGGTGTGGCCTGCGAGAGCGGCGGCAGCGGCGGCGCGCCCGTCTACGCGCCGGCACCGTTCGTGCCTGCCGCGCCGTCCACCTCGACGACCGCCGCTCCCGTTGCGCCCACTCCCCTTGCGGGCGCCGGCAGCCTCGTCACGGTGGTCGACTGGACCGGTGCCGACTGCATCGACATCACGGTTCCGGTCGACTCCGATCCGACCACCACGCAGGTCACCAACCGCTGCGGCGGTCACGCCGAGTTTCCGCAGTCTGCCGGGGATCCCACGTGGTGGGTCGGGGCCGACCCGGCGATCGGCGCCGCCGCGACGTTGTCGTGCGAGATCCAGGCCGACGTGCTCGTCGACTCGGGCGTCGCCAATGACGGTCAGGACGTCAACTGCCTCGTCAAGGCCGAACAGCTGAGCTGACCGACCCCGCGCGAGCGTGCGTGAACTCGGGTTCGAACCCGGCGTGTCGCCCGCAGACACGCACGCTCGCCGAAAAAGTTGACCCACTTCAAGGGGCACCTCGAGAAGGCGGGGTGGGTCAGGCGGCGAGGGGGGTGTAGGTCGTCGTGCGCTGGCGGGCCGGACGGCCGATGCCCTCGGCGATCGCCGTGAGTTCGGCGACCGACTTGGCGGACCCGTTCTCCGAGCCGGCCATCCGCGAGATGGTCTCCTCCATCAGCGTGCCGCCGAGGTCGTTGGCACCACCGTTGAGCATCACCTGGGTGCGCTCGACGCCCAGCTTCACCCAGCTGGTCTGGATGTTGTCGATCCTGCCGTGCAGCATGATCCGGCCCAGTGCGTGCACGGCCCGGTTGTCGCGGTGCGTCGGCCCGGGGCGCGCTCCGCCTGCCAGGTACAGCGGCGAGGACTGGTGCACGAACGGCAGCGGCACGAACTCGGTGAATCCACCTGTGCGGTCCTGGATGTCGCGCAGCACGTTGAGGTGCCCGACCCAGTGCCGCGGCTGATCGACGTGGCCGTACATCATCGTCGACGACGACTTCAGCCCGACCTCGTGCGCCGTGGTGACGACCTCGATCCACATCGACGTCGGCAGCTTGCCCTTGGTGAGCACCCACCGCACCTCGTCGTCGAGGATCTCCGCGGCCGTACCCGGAATCGAGTCCAGACCGGCCTCGCGCAAGCTCGTCAACCACTCCCGGATCGACGTGCCGCCGCGGGTCACGCCGTTGGCGATCTCCATGGGCGAGAACGCATGTACGTGCATCGACGGCACCCGCGCCTTGACCGCGCGGACGATGTCGGCGTAGCCGGTGACGGGCAGCTCGGGGTCGATGCCCCCCTGCATGCAGACCTCCGTGGCGCCCGCGACGTGCGCCTCCCACGCGCGGTTGGCGACCTCGTCGGTCGACAGCGAGAACGCGTCCGCGTCACCCTTGCGTTGGGCGAACGCGCAGAACCGGCAGCCCGTGTAGCAGATGTTGGTGAAGTTGATGTTCCGGTTCACGACGTAGGTCACGTCGTCACCCACCACGTCGCGGCGCAACGAATCCGCAAGCGCGGCAACGGCGTCCATCGCCGGGCCCTCCGCGGTCGCCAGCGCCAGGTACTCGTCGTCGCTGCACCCGGCCGGGTTACGCTCGGCCGACCGCAACGCGGCCAGCACGTCGGTGTCGATGCGTTCCGGCGCGCGGGCGGCGAGTTCTTCGACCTTGGCCCTGATCGACTCCCAGTCGCCGAACGCGCTGCCCAGGTCGCTGCGGGTCTCGGTGCGGCGGCCCTCGGAGTCGATCGCGGTGTTCAGGTCGGTGCGGCCGAGCGACTCGGCGGCCTCGTCCGGTTCCTGCCACGGCCTGCCCACCGGGTTGACGTCGCGCGCGAGCCCGGTCTCGGGGTCGGCCAGCGCAGCGACGTGACCCTGCACGCGCGGGTCGATCCAGGCGGCGCCGGCCTGCACGTACTGCGGCTGGGCGGTGAGGCGCTGCACCAGGTCGTAACCGGCTTCGGCGGTCACCGCGGCCAGCTCGTCGAGTGCGGGCCACGGCCGCTCCGGGTTGACATGATCCGGGGTCAGCGGCGACACGCCACCCCAGTCGTCGACGCCGGCACCGATCAGCGCGAGGCACTCCTCGCGCGACACCAGGTTGGGCGGCGCCTGAATGCGCATCTTCGGCCCCATCACCAGACGGGTGACGGCCACCGTCGCGATGAAGTCGTCGATCCCGGTGTCCGGAACCCCCGCCATCACGGTGTGCTCCTTGGCGCGGAAGTTCTGCACGATCACTTCCTGCACGTGACCGAACTCCTTGTGCGAGCGACGAATCGCGTGCACGGTCTCGGCCCGCTCGGTCAGCGTCTCCCCGATGCCCACCAGCAGACCGGTGGTGAACGGAACCGACAGCCGACCCGCGTCGTCGAGGGTGCGCAGCCGCACCGTGGGGTCCTTGTCGGGGCTGCCGTAGTGCGCGAGCCCCTTCGTCTCGAACAGCCGCCGCGACGTGGTCTCGAGCATCATGCCCATCGACGGCGCGACCGGCTTGAGCCGCGACAGCTCCGACCAGCTCATCACACCCGGGTTGAGGTGCGGCAGCAGCCCGGTCTCCTCGAGCACCCTGATGGCCATGGCGCGCACGTAGTCGAGCGTCGAGTCGTAACCGCGCTCGTCGAGCCACTGGCGGGCTTCGTCCCAGCGGGTCTCGGGCCGATCGCCCAGGGTGAACAGCGCTTCCTTGCAGCCCAATTCCGCGCCGCGACGCGCGACGTCGAGGATCTCGTCGGGCTCCATGAACATGCCCTTGCCCTCGGCGCGCAGCTTGCCGGGCACCGTCACGAACGTGCAGTAGTGGCACTTGTCGCGGCACAGATGCGTCACCGGGATGAACACCTTGCGCGAATAGCTCACCGGCAGCTTGCCCGTCGCTCCGCGCAGGCCTGCCGCCTCGAGTCCGGCGTCCCTGACCCGGGCGGCACTGGCGCACAGATCGGCAAGGTCGTCGCCGCGGGCGGTCATCGCGATCGCGGCTTCGTCGACGTTCAGCGCGACGCCGTCACGGGCTCGGCGCAGGACGCGTCTCATGGCGGCGGCACTCGGCTGAAGAGTCGAATCGCCCTGCTCCGGCCCCGCGAGGGGCTTCGGCGGGACCACCGGGCTGGGCAGGGATGTGCCATGCTGGGGGTTCAGAGCCACTCCCGTGTAACCCCGCAGTCGGCGAGTTTCATCCACGGCGTCTCACCATACGAAAACACTGGCCCCGGCATACCGGCCACAGTAGCCGCAGCGGCGCGAGACGGTGGCGGGCCATCTGGTCGAGAACCGCCTGCACAGGGCCGACGACCGCGTAAGTTCTGCATCGTCGCACCACTTGGCGAGAGGCCTTGTTCATGATCGGTGATCTGCGTTCTCAACTGGCGGCGGGCATGGCCGCTCTCGCGGTGTCGGCGGTGGCCCTGTCGACAGTGGCCGTACCGGTCCGAGACACGGGCCCGGACGCGGTGACGCGCAGCGTCGACCTGGCCTCGTCGGTCCGGCCGATCGTCCTCGAGCCGCTGCGCCCCGATCGGGTCGCGGTCGCACGCGACGCCATCGAACGGCTGGACCCCGAGGCCGCCGCGCTGATACCCGCGCCACCGGCCGATCCGGTGCCGCTCAATGCGGCGTCCGACGGCATCAATGCGGCCTACCAGTGGCTGCAGGGCTGGGTGAACTACGGCGTCGAACTCACGCAGTACGTGCTGCAGTTCATCCCGTACGGCTACCTCATCGGCGATCAGGTGGGGATCGTCTACTACGACCTCGTCGTTCCGATCGCCGACAGCGTGGTCTACGACCTCATCGACCCGGTGGTCAACGATCCGTTGAACATCTGGTCGTACGTCAACGGCATCGGGGCCGTGGCCGCGACGACCGTGGCGTCGTTCATCAATCTCGGCATCGCGGAGTTGAACTACTTCCTCGGCTGGCTGATCCCGCCGATACCGCCCATCCCGTTCGCGACGACGGAGACGACCGAGGTGGCCGAGATGTCGCTGACCACCGCGGCCGAGGAGCCCGCCGAGTCGCTGGAACCGGTCGACGCGCCCGCCGAGGAGCCCGCCGCCCCGGCCGTCAGCCCGGCCGCCGAGACGGAGCCCGAAACCACCACGGAGCCCGAGACCAACACCGACTCCACCACCGGGACCGACATCGAGCCCGCCGTCGAGGACGCACCCACGACGACGACGTCCGGCACGGTGCAGGCCCAGGGCGAGGTCCGCGGCAGCGTCACGGACCCAACGGACCCGAAGGATCCGACGTCCTCGACGGATACCGACGCCACCACCACCGGCGACGAGAACACCGGCGATGAGACCACCGATCCCGGTGACGAGCAGGCGGGGCAACCCGCCGCGCCCGATGCCGCAGCACCGGACGCGCCTGACGCGAAGGACGCGCCTGACGCCGCGAACGACGCCGACGACTAGCCGCGCTCGCCAGCGAGCGCGCTCGCGAGGAATTCGAGCAGACCGGCCGGGGCGCGGTCGTCGAAGAAGAAGCCGTGGTTGCGGTGCGACTCGGCGGCAGCCTGCTCGGCGCGCGTGAACATCGGTTCCTCGTAGGCGACCAGCGCCGCCTCGACGTCTCCGGGTCGAGCGGCGATCGCGAGTCCCAGCTCGGACCCGTCGAACATCGCCAGGTTCGCGCCCTCACCGGCGAACGGTGACATCAGGTGCGCGGCGTCGCCGACCAGCGTCACGCCCCGCACGCGGTCCCAGCGCAGCCCCACCGGCAGCTTGAAGACCGTCCGGGGCGTCGGGGGTGTGTCGCCGTCGGTGATCAACGCGGTCAGTTCGGGTGCCCACTCCTCGAATTCGGCCGCCACCCGCGCGGTCGCGGCGGCGGGGTCGTCGAAGTCGATGTCGGCGATCCACTCCACGGGACGGTTCAGCGCGACGTAGCCGTGCAGGACACCGTTCGGTTCGCGGTGCGCGAGGATGCCCCTGCCCGGTGCGAGCGCGTGCATCGCCCCGTCCCCGACCGCCGCGGCCGCGGCGGGATGCCGCCGATCGGCGTCGAACAGGTACGTCTCGACGAACGACGTGCCGACGTACTCGGGCCGTGCATCGGAGAGCAGCGGCCGGACCCTTGACCAGGCGCCGTCCGCGCCGACGAGGAGGTCGGTCGGAACGACCGACCCGTCGGCGAACGTCAACTCGTGCCGACCCGCGCCGAGTGCCGACACCCCGGTCAGCTTGCGGCCCCACTGGACGGTTCCCGCCGGCAGCGAGTCGAGCAGGAGTCGGCGCAGGTCGCCGCGGAGCACCTCCGGCCGGCCGCCGGTGCCATCGTCGGGTTCGTCGAGGAGCACGGTCGCGTGCCGGTCGAGCACGCGCGCCGCCTGCCCGCCGTGGTGGATGAGGCCGAGGAACTCGTCGAACAGTCCAGCGGCGCGCAGCGCGAGCTGACCGTTGTACTCGTGGATGTCGAGCTGACCGCCCTGCGTGCGGGCGTCCGCCGAGGCCTCGGCCTCGTAGATGGTCGACTCGATTCCGTGGACGTGCAGTACCCGTGCGAGCGTCAGGCCGCCCAGCCCCGCACCGATGATCGTGATCGTCAGACCGCTCCGTCCATGAAAATGGAACACCGTTCCAGTGGTGTGTCCATCGTGGAACGCCGTTCCAGTCGTGTCAAGATGTCCCCGTGCCCCCGAAACCCCGACGGACCGAGCGACGGTCGGACGCCCTCTCGAAGGAGCGGATCATCGCCGCGGCGATCGACGTCCTCGACACCGACGGCGAGGGCGCCCTCACCTTCCGCGCGTTGGCGACGCGGCTCACGACCGGCAGCGGAGCGATCTACTGGCACGTCGCGAACAAGGACGACCTCCTCGCGGCGACCACCGACCACGTCATCGCCCAGGCGATGACCGGCGCGCGCGTCGATGCGGCACCGGACGACGCGATCCGTGCGATAGCCCTCGCCGTGTTCGACGCGATCCACGCCCGACCCTGGGTGGGCACCCAGATCTCGCGCGAGCCTTGGCAATCGGGAACGAGGCGCATCTTCGAGGGACTCGGCCAACAGTTGCAGGCACTCGGCGTGCCAGAGCGAGCGCAGTTCGATTCCGCGTCGGCATTGGTGAGCTACATGCTGGGACTCGCGGCGCAATACGCCGCAGGCGCCCGCCTCGTCGCACGGAAGACGAGCCGGACGGGCTTCCTCACCGACGTCGTCGCGCGCTGGACCCAGGACGAACCCGATCAGTACCCGTTCGTCCAGCAGATCGCCGACGAACTGCGAGAGCACGACGACAGGGAGCAGTTCCGCGCAGGCATCGACCTGATCCTGGCCGGCATCGCGGCCATCCGGTGACCAGCCGAACTAGACGGGTAGCTGCGTTCGGCGGAACACGAACCAGACCGGCGGTGCAGCGCCGAGGACCAGCAGGACGATCGGGCCCAGCTGCATGATGCCGGTGCCGCCGAACACGATGTCCTTCCCCGGACCGGCGAAGGCCAGCACGAGTACCGTCGCGAGCCACGTCCACACCGGGAGCGCCGCCAACCGGGGCGTCGTCGTCCACTGCGATGCCGCCCACACCAGGGCGAGATTCACCAGACCGCTGAGCAGCCCGCTGATCGGGAACGGCACGCTCCCGAGGTAGATCGGAAGGAAGAACGCACCGACGAGAGCCGAGAGGACACCGTCGAACGCGAGCACACCGAGCAGGACTGGCCGCTGCCAGTCGGGGGCGTCGGCAGTCAGGTCGGGATGCTGTCGAGCAACGCGATCAGCGAACCCTCCACCCATTGAAGACTGTCCAGGCGGTCCTGCCAGTGCTGCAGGTTGGGATCCAGATCCGGGTCCATCGCCATCCCTCCATCGGGCCGGTGGTTCGATCGGAGCTTACCCCCTCGCGCCCCGGCTATCCCAGGTTCAGCCCGGACAGCAAATCCGTTTCCCAGCCGCGGTCGTCGCGCTCGCCCGACGCGCCGGCGACCAGCACGAAGTGCTCGGTGTGCAGCAGTGGCAGCACGATGTCGTTGGACAGCGCGAACGCCTCGCCTCCTGGCGTGACGCTCACCTGCGTGGCGTGGGCCCGCATCGCCGCGACCTTCGCTTGCCGGCTCTCGGGCGCGTCGACCACGGCATCGATCTGGTCGTCGTCGTAGCAGAACGGCAAGTCCGACAACGGGATCGACGTCCAGTGCGGCGGCAACTCCACGCCGGCCAGCCCGCCCAAGGCCGCGTCGACGGCCGAGCGCGCCAACACCGTCCAGTAGACCTTCGGCACCTGCCACGTCGGTGCGGCGGCGGCCACGGCGGCCATCGTCACCTCGTGGGCCCGGATGTGGTCGGGATGGCCGTATCCGCCGTTCGGGTCGTAGGTGACCACGACGTGCGGCCGCACCTCGTGGATCACGTCGACGAGCGCGGCGACCGGTTCGTCGAGTCCGGCGTCGGTGAAGCGGTGCCGGTCCAGCCCCGGCGTCTCCGCCATCCCCGAGTCGCGCCACCTCCCCGCACCGCCGAGGAACCACGGTTGCGCCACGCCGAGATGGTGCAGCGCGCGAGTGAGTTCGCCGATCCGGTAGCCGCCGAGCTGGTCGGCGTGGTCGACCGCAAGCCGGGCCCACCGGTCGCCGATCACCTCGCCCTCCTCACCGAGCGTGCAGGTCACCACGTGCACCTGGGCGCCCTGGCTCGCGTAGTGCGCAATCGTGGCGCCGGTGGTCAGCGTCTCGTCGTCGGGATGTGCGTGCACGAACAGAAACCGTGGAACGTCCATCCCGACAAGATAGATTCAGCCGGTGTCTCGGCGCACCGCGGAGTATTCGTGCGCCATCGTGATCGTCGGCCTCCTCGCCGGTGCTGCGGGCGCGGCCACCACTCTGCTGCTGCACGCCGTCGAGCACCTGACCTACCACTACTCGTTCGGCAGCCTGCTGACCGGCGTCGGCGACAGCAGCCCGGTCCGCCGCGCAGTCGGGCCCATGGTCGGTGGCGCGCTGGCGGGCCTCGGCTGGTGGGCGCTGCGGCGCGGCGGCGACGTGCCCAGCCTGTCGGCGACGATCAGCGACCATCGCCCGATCTCGCGGTGGCGGATGTCGATCGACGCGGTACTGCAGGTGCTGTTGGTCGGCTCGGGCGCCTCACTCGGGCGCGAGGGCGCGCCTCGTCAGATCTCCGCGGCGTTCGGCGATCTCGGCATGTCGCGGCTGTCCCTGACGCCGAGGGATCGGGAGATCCTGCTGGCGTGCGCCGCGGGCGCGGGTCTCGGCGCCGTGTACGGCGTCCCGCTCGGCGGCGCACTGTTCGCCACCCGAATCATGTTGCGCACTTGGCATCCTCGGGCACTCGGTACCGCACTCATCACCTCGAGCCTGGCCGTGGCCGTCGCCGCGCCCGTGACCCACCTCGAGCACTCGCTGGTGTGGCCCGACGTGCAGTCGTCCTACCTGCTGCTGTTTCTGGGGCTGGCGATCGCCCCGTTGTCGGTGGCCGTGGGCCTGGCGTTCGACCGGGTGATGACGGCTGCGCGACCGCGGCCTCAGATGCGTTCGTGGACATTGATTCCCGCGATCGCCGCTGCCGGTCTCGTGATGGGCGTCTGTTCCATCTGGTGGCCGGAACTGCCCGGCAACGGACGCAGCATCCTCACCGTCAGCGTGGACGCGGGCCTGACCATCGGCGGCGCCGCGGTGCTCCTCATCCTCAAACCCGCATCGACGGCGCTGTTCCTGCGGGCGGGGGCGGTCGGCGGAATGATCACACCTGCGCTGGCGACCGGCGCGGCGGCGGGCTCGCTGGTGACGTTGGCGCTCAACCAGTGGGCAGGCACCGATCTGCACGTCGCGGCGGTCTCGTTGACGTGCGCGGCAGGCGTGCTGGCGATCACGCAGCGCGCCCCGCTGTGGGCTGCGCTGTTCGTGTGGGAACTCGCGCGGCCGCCGCTGTGGCTGTTCGCCGTGTTCGCGGTCGCCGCCTACACCGCCCATCTGATCGAGAATGCCAGACTGCGCAACCAGATTCGCGCTACTGCGGCGTCTTGATCCAGCGTCCGGCGTCACCGACGATGCCCACCGGCACCGCGCCCGTCAGGCTCACGTTCCGCACGCTGGGGCCGGCGGCGACGATCGTGGTGTCCTGCAGGATCGGCATCACCGTCGACATGTTCCACAACCGCGGTTCGACGGCGGTGAGGACCTCGGCGATGTTCTCGCTGCCGTCGAGTGCGGCCTCAATCCTGGGCTGGATGCTGCGATCGCAGATCCCGGTCAGGTTGCTCGGCGCCTGGATCAGTTGATCGCCACCGGGAGCGGGTGCCGAGTTCGTGCCCGTCGTGGTCGCGGTCGGCGTGGTGGTCGTCATCGTGGTGGTGGGCGGCTTGCTCGAAGGCGGGGCATCGCGCGCCGGTGACGTGGTGGTCACTGGTGTCGATGGCAGGCCGCTCGGCGGAGCCGTCGGCACCGCGGTCGCCTCCAGCGCCGGACAGCCGTAGCGCGACGCGAGCGCGGTCGCGAGATCGCCACCCGCCTGATGCCACCCGATGATCGCGTCGACGCGGTCGTCGGCGAGCGCGTCGCCGTAGAGGACGGGCGGGTCGAGCGCGATCACCGACGCCGCGATGCCCACGCTGCGCAGTTGATCGGCCGCGGTGTTGGCGACCGCGACCGACGTCGGGTCGTTGGACGCCACGCCGAGGGCCAACGCCAGCGGCTGACCGTCCTTGGTGATCCTGCCGCGGTCGTCGGCGGGCGCGGGCGTCCCCGGCGTCGACGGCGGCGCGGGCTGGATCGGCTGCACCTGGTAACCCGCCCCGCCCAGCAGCGCGAGCGCGGCCTCCCGCGTCATCGCCGGCGGCGCCGTCGGCACGTAGCCCGGATCCGACGGCGACCGCACCTGCGCCTGGGCGAGGGTGACGGTGTTGTCGCTGCCCGCGCCGACGGCGGCGAGCAGGTCGACGTCGATCAACCCGAGTATCGCCTTGCGCACCTGGGGATCGGTCAGCATCGGCTGCTGCGCCCGCAGCGTCAGCTGCATGACCCGCGGGGTGACGATGCGGGCCGTCCGGACGTCGGGGATGGCGCTGAGTTGTGCGAACGCCGCCTGTCCCCCGTGCACCTGCGCGACCTGAGTGTCGCCGTTGCGGATCGAGTCGGCCAGCGCGGCAGGCGCACCGCCGCGGCGGAACAGGACGAGGTCCGGCTTGGCGGGCTCGGCCCAGTACCGGTCGTTGCGCGCCAGCAGGATCTCGTCGCGCTGCGGGTCGATGCTCTCGACGCGGAACTGCCCGCCGGTCACCGGCATCGCACGGGCGAGGCCGGCCGAGAACCCGCCGGGCACGTCCTTGACGATGTGCGCGGGCAGGATGTCGTTGAACAGCTCGCGCCACGCCGGATACGGCTGGGAGAACGTGACGACCGCGGTCTTGCCGCCCTCCACCGACTGCACGCCGGTGATCAGGTCGTAGCCGGCGGGGTCGACGACGCCGGGCTCGCCCACCATCTGCCGCCACAGGTACCAGTAGTCGTCGGCCGCGATCGGGGCGTTGTCCGTCCACGACGCCTCCGGGCGGATCCGGTAGGTGACGGTGAACGGGTTCTCGCCGGTGACCTCAGCCGATTCCAGCAGGGAGGTGTCGAGTTCCCACCGCGACCCGGTCGGCGTCGCCGGGTCCGCGATGGGCCGGAACGAGCTGGGCAGCACCAGTGACGAGATCGCGGCGTTGACCGGCGACTGGTCCGACATCAGGTGCGGATTGAACCCCGCGCCGATCGAGTCGATCGCCACGATGATCTGCGACGCCTTCATCGGCGGCGGTGGCGTCGACTGCGAGGTGTCGGTGCTCTGCGGCGCCGGGGGCGGGCTGACCGTGCAGCCCGCGACCACCAGTGCGCACACGATGGCGGTGAACGATGAGCCGACGACGCGACGGAATCGTGGCAGGGGCGTCGGCACGTTGTTCAGGTTAACGAAGTGCAACCCGTGCGCTCAGCCGCGTCAGCCGCGCGCCTTCGCACGGGACTTGGCGCGCGCACGCAGCGACGCGTTGAGCTCCACCTTGCGCACGCGCACCACCTCGGGGGTCACCTCGACGCACTCGTCCTCGGCGCAGAACTCCATGGCCTGCTCCAGACCCAGCTCCATCGGACGGGCAAGCGTCTCGAAGACGTCGGCGGTCGAGGAGCGCATGTTGGTGAGCTTCTTCTCGCGCGTGACGTTGACGTCGAGGTCCTCGGCGCGCGGGTTGATGCCCACGACCTGGCCTTCATAGGTGTCGTCGCCCGGCTCGACGAAGAACTGCCCGCGGTCGGACAGCTGCGTCATCGCGAACGGCGTGATCTTGCCGGTGCGGTCGGACACCAGCGACCCGGTGTGGCGGGCGCGGATCTCGCCGGCCCACGGGCGGTACCCCTCGAACACCGCGTTGGCGATGCCGGTGCCACGGGTCAGGGTCAGGAAGTCGGTGCGGAAGCCGATGAGCCCGCGCGAGGGCACGATGAAGTCCATCCGCACCCAGCCCGCGGCGTGGTTGGCCATCTCCTCCATGCGGCCCTTGCGGCCGGCCATCAGCTGCGTGACCGCGCCGACGAACTCCTCGGGACAGTCGATGGTCATCGCCTCGTAGGGCTCGTGCAGCTTGCCGTCGACGGTCCGAGTGACCACCTGCGGCTTGCCCACGGTGAGTTCGAACCCTTCGCGGCGCATCTGCTCGACGAGGATGGCCAGCGCCAACTCGCCTCGGCCCTGCACCTCCCATGCATCCGGGCGGTCGATGTCGACGACCTTGATGGACACGTTGCCGACGAGTTCGGAATCCAGGCGCGCCTTCACCATGCGGGCGGTCAGCTTGTGTCCGGAGACCTTGCCCGCCAGCGGCGAGGTGTTGGTGCCGATGGTGACCGAGATGGCGGGCTCGTCGACCGTGATGCGCGGCAGCGCATGGGCGTGTTCGGTGTCGGCGAGGGTGTCGCCGATCATGATCTCCGGCATGCCTGCGACGGCGACGATGTCACCGGCGACGGCCTCGTCGGTGCTGGTCCGCTCGACGCCCTCGGTGGCGAGGAGTTCGGTGATCTTCGCGTTGGTGATGACGGGGTGTCCGTCGACCTCGCGCATCCAGGCGACCTGCTGGCCCTTGCGCAGCTTGCCCTTGTAGATGCGGACCAGCGCGAGCCTGCCGAGGAACGCCGACGCGTCGAGGTTCGTCACCAGCGCCTGCAGCGGGGCCTCGGGGTCACCCTGCGGCGGCGGGATGTGCTCCATCAGGACGTCGAACAGCGGATCGAGGTTCTCGCCGTCGGGGTTCTCGCCGTTGGCGGGTTCGGTCGTGCTGGCGATGCCCGCGCGGCCCGAGGCGTACAGCGTCGGCAGGCCGAGCGCGAACTCCGCCGCCTTCTGCGCTTCCTCGTCGAGGTCGGAGGCGACGTCGAGCAGCAGGTCGTGGCTCTCGGAGACCACCTCTGCGATGCGGGCATCGGGGCGGTCGGTCTTGTTGACGCACACGATCACCGGCAGGTGCGCAGTCAGCGCCTTGCGCAGCACGAAGCGAGTCTGGGGCAGGGGGCCCTCCGACGCATCGACCAGCAGCAGGACGCCGTCGACCATCGAGAGACCGCGCTCGACCTCGCCGCCGAAGTCGGCGTGGCCCGGGGTGTCGATGACGTTGATCACGGTCATGGTGCCGTCGGCGTTGTGCCGGTGCACGGCCGTGTTCTTGGCCAGGATGGTGATGCCCTTTTCCTTCTCCAGGTCACCGGAGTCCATCAGGCGTTCGATGGCGTCGTCGCCGCGGTGGCTGAGTGCGCCGGATTGCCGCAACATCGCGTCCACGAGGGTCGTCTTGCCATGATCCACGTGCGCGACGATGGCTACGTTACGAAAGTCTTGGGGCAAATCCACGTCCCCGATTGTCGCAGCGCAGGGACCAAACACGAAAACGACGAACATCGACGGAAGGCCACGTGAAGCACACGGAGTTCGCCCAGGCGAAGGCCAAGAAGAAGTGTTGCCGTTCCAAGCCCCGCTGCAAGCGGTGTCCGCTGGTGCTGCACAAGGTGCACAAGGCGGAGCTGGCCGGCGTCCGCGGCAAGGACCTGGAGAAGGTGTTCAAACGCGCCAGAAAAGCCTGACTACCTCGCCTTATGTCGGCGTACCGTGGAGGTGTCCGTCGCTGGTTGGAGGTAACGACTATGACGGTTTTCGAAGCGGCGACCATCGCGCTGGTGGTCGTGCTCGCAGGCGCCGCGACCGCGGCCATCTACCTCGGCATGCTCAACTGGATGGGCGGGTTCTACGTCGTGCGGTGTGCCGCATGTCACCACCTGACCAGTTCGTCGGTGAACCAGGCACCGGCCTCGTGCCCACATTGTCGCCACCCCGCGCTGCTGCACCCGATGTACGCGGCGCGCCACCACGGCGACCCGTCACGGGTACGCGTGGTGGGCGACCGACTGCGGTACTGACCGCCCCTCGCGAGGCCCGGTGCGCCACAGCGCGACGGCACGTAAGCCGTTGCGGCGGAAGCCGTTTGCCCGAACTAGCGGGAGCCGAGCGCGGCAGCGAGGTCGGGCACCCAGCCGCGGTCGGCGGGCACCCATGCCACATCGCCGAGTTGGTCTGCGGTCACCCAGCGCAACGCGCGGTGATCGCGCGCTCGAATCGTGCCGCTCACGTGCTCGACGAGATACGCGCGCAGCGTCATTCCGCCACCCAGTGCCACGTCGGCGCCCAGCCGCGCGCCGACGGTCACCACCGCGCCGAGCTCCTCGTCGAGTTCGCGTGCGAGTGCCTCGGCGTCGCTCTCCCCCGCCGCCACCTTGCCGCCGGGCAGCTCCCACAATCCGGCCAGTTCCGCCGGTCGCTCGCGCTGGGCCACCAGCAGCGTCGCTCCGTCGATCAGTGCGCCCGCGACGACGATCTGGTTCGGCACGCATCGACGGTATACCGTCGATTCATGGCCGTGCTGACCGATGATCAGGTGGATGCCGCACTAGCCGATCTCGACGGATGGGAACGCGCCGACGGGGCGCTGCGCCGCTCGATCGAGTTCGGCGCCTTCCTCGACGGCATCGACGCCGTCCGTCGCGTCGGGGAGCACGCAGAGGCCAAGGATCACCATCCGGACATCGACATCCGTTGGCGGACAGTGACGTTCGCGCTCGTCACGCACTCCGAGGGTGGGATCACCGCCAAGGACGTCGACATGGCGCGCGACATCAACGGGATCGTCGGCCGGTAGCCGCGATCCATCCGAGCGTCGCCAGCGTGGCGACGATGTAGATCAGGCCGGCCCAGGCGAGATACCAGGGTCTGCCGATCTCCCAGATGGTCGGCTGGGCGAAGCTCAGCAACCACGGCACGCCGATCAGGATCAGGATCAGCCAGCCCCAGCCGAGCACCCGGGCGCCGCGCCGCTCCCGCTTCGGCCCGTGCAGCAGCCACACGATCAGCGGGACGAGCCACACCCAGTGGTGTGTCCACGAGATCGGCGAGAGCAGTAGCCCGAACAGCTGCACGACGAGGATGCCGCCGAGGCGGTCGGATCGTGCATCGACGGCCCGCCACGCCAGCACGGCGAGGACGGCGGTGACGACGAGTGCGGCGACCACCACCGGGCCGTAGCCGGCGTCGTGGCCGAGGATGCGGGAGATGCCGCCGCGCCAGGATTGATTGAACGACGTGCCGATGGGGCCGATCCGGTCGGCGTCGCCGAGCAGGTCGGTGAAGTAGAACCGGGCCTGATCGCCGAGCACCAGCAGCGACACGCCGATGGTGCCGAAGAAGACGACGCCCGAGAACAGTGCGGCCCCCCAGCGCCTGACCCCGACGAAGTACAGCCCGGACACTGCGGGCGTGAGCTTGATGCCCGCGGCCAGCCCGACCAGCAGGCCCGACAGCCACCATCTCGAGCTGAGCACGGCGAACAGCACCGCCAGTACCAGGATGACGTTGACCTGCCCGTAGTCGAACGTGCTGCGCAGCGGTTCGGTCCAGATGCCGACGGCGGTCCACAGCATGGCCAGCCGGTGTTCGGCGCGGCCGAGCAGTCGCAGCGTTACCCACACCACGCCGTAGAGCGCGGCGATGATGCCGAACTGCCACGCAAACGACAACACGCCGAACGGCACCAGGTGCAGCGGCTGAAACAGCACTGCGGCGAACGGCGGATAGGTGAAGGGCAGCGGGAAGTCCGGCGTCTGCTCGGCGTAGACGAAGTCGTACAGCGAGCGCCCGGTGCCGATGGTCGCCGCGCCGCCGACGTAGACGTGCAGGTCGACGAAGTTCGCGCCGTTGGGCACCAGGTAGGTCCACGCGAGCCGGGCGGCCACGCTGAGCGCGAGCAGCCACGGCGCCAACCGAGCCAGGCGGGCCGGTGCCGTCGTCGCTACCGGCGGGGCCGGGGAGTGCTCGTCTATCCGCACGACTCTAGCGATCGGTCACCATGTGCCGTCGTATGCGTAACGGTTGCATAAATGCCACACGTGTCACTTGAGTAACTCCAGTAACTCCGTAGCTTCGGTGACAGACCTGCCGCCAACGGATTGGAAGATTCATGCATTTCGCCAGAAAACTCTTCGCTACCAGCATGATTGCTGCAGCGAGCACGATCGGTGCCGCGCTGGCCTTCAGCGCGCCGGCCGTCGCCGAGCCCGCACCCGCCCCGGCTCCCGCGCCCGCCATGCCTGCGATCCCGGGACTGCAGAACTTCCTCAACCCGGCCAACGCGCCGATGATGCTGCAGGGCCTCGCCTCGGCACTGTCCGGCGGTGGAGCCGCCCCCGCAGCGGCAGCAGCTGCCCCGGCAGCACCCGCCGCCGCGACGGCGTCGGTCAGCCTCCCCGCAGGTCAGGGACCGCTGAACCTGCCCGCCACCGCTGCCGCAGCACCCGCGGCCGCCGCCGCTGCACCCGCACAGGGCCTGCTGCCGTCGGCAGAGGTCAACCTGCCGCAACTGCCCGGCGGTACGACGCCCCTGCCGCAGCAGGTCGCGTTCCCCGGTGACCTGGCGTCGCTGATGCCGGCGGGCACCCCCCTGGCGAACCTCCTGCCGAAGTCGCCGGCTCCGGTCGCAACTGCGCCCGCAGCGGCCGCTCCCGCCGCGGCTGCTGCTCCGGCTGCGGCCGCTCCGGCTGCCGCCGGTCCGGTCCAGAGCCTGGAAGGCCTTGCGCCACTGGTCTTCCCGACTTCCGCGTTGCCCTGATCGACCGCTGACTAGCCGCTTACCGCTATCTATCCCGGGAGAGTCATGACATCGATGAGGACGCTGTTCGTCGCGCTGGGCGCGTCGGCCGCACTGACGTTGGGAGGCCAAGCCATCGCTGCGCCCGCCCACGCCGAACCCGTGCAGCCGGTGCCCGCGCCGATCAACGGCCTGCAGGCACCGGGCCTGCCGGCGATGGAGAGTCTGGGGCCCGCCATTCAGCAGGCGGCCGCCGACCCGACCAACGCCGCATCGATGCTCATGGCCGCCGCGGCGGCGTTCGCGGGCAATTCCGCGGCGCCGACCGACTCGAAGAACGTGGCGGCGGCGGTCAACCAGTTCGTGGCCGATCCCGCGGCAGCCCCGGTGGCACACGCGCCGGCGGCGCAGGCGGCGCCGACTGCCGACGTGCACCTGCCCGCAGGCGTCAACCCGGAACACGTCGTCGGACCGATCCCGGTCCCCGAGGGCGCACCTGCGCCGGAGGCCGCGGCGGTAGCGGCACCCGCAGCCGCGCCAGCACCGGCTCCCGCGCCCGACGCCCCGCCCGTCCCGGCGCCGCCCGCACCCGAGGCGGCACCGCTGGCCGCGCCCGCACCTGCACCTGCACCCGAGGCCGCTGCTCCGGCACCCGCCCCCGCCGCCACCCCCGCTCCGGCACCCGCGCCGGCCGCCACCCCCGCTCCGGCGCCCGCGCCGGGCGCCAACCCGGCCTTCGGCCCCGACGCCCCCGTCACGCAGGACTTCATGTACCCGTCGATCAGCAACGGGTGCACCAAGGACGGCGGAAACGTTCTCGCGACGGCCATCTCGGTCGCGGGCCCGGCGAAGATCCCCGCCCCGGGACCGGCCGCGGGTCAGACCGCGTACGTCTTCACCGCGGTCGGCACACCCGGCCCGGCGGCCGAGCAGAAGCTGCCGCTGAACGTCACCTGGGTCAACCTGACCACGGGCGAATCGGGGTCGGCGACGCTCAAGCCGCAGGCCGACATCAACCCCGAGGGCCCCACCACGTTGACGGCGATCGCCAACACCGGCTCCGGCAGCATCATGTCCACGATCTTCGGTCAGGTCACGACGACCGAGAAGCAGTGCCAGTTCATGCCGACCATTGGCTCGACGGTGGTGCCCTGAACGCCACCGTCCCAATCCGCGAGCGTGCGCGCCCACCCCTGACGCCGGCCTGATTCACCGGCGGGACGCGCACGCTCGCGGCTCTTGGTTCGGTTCTGGGTCTCGACTAGTAGGCCATGAACAGGATCATCTCCCGGTCGTACTCGCGACCGGGATGTGCTTCTGCAAGGTGCGTTTGCGCCTTCTCCACCAGATCGTTCTCGTCCGAGCCGGTGATCGCCTCGCCGCACGGGCAGTTCAAGTGTGTCTTCGCCATGCATTCACGATCCCACGAGCGGCCCTACCCCCGCCGCCGAGACTGCGGACGGATCGCGAAATCAGCTGCATACGCTATCTCCCAGCAGGCTCGGCGCGTACGGGTCAGGCCTTGGCGGCCTTCGCTGCGGCCTTGGTTGCCTTCTTGAACGCCCGCACCTTGTCCAGCGACCCCGCATCGACGACGTCGGCCACCGACATGTGCGTGCCCTGCTTGCCGTAGTCACCCGCGGCCTCGCGCCAGCCCGCGGGCGTCACGCCGTACTGCTTGCCGAGCAGGGCAAGGAAGATGCGGGCCTTCTGGTCGCCGAAGCCTGGCAGCGCCTTGAGCCTGCGCAGCACCTCGGGGCCGTCGGGGTCACCGGCGGTCCACAGCGCGGCGGCATTGCCGTCATAGTCGTCGACGATGACCCGGGCGAGGTCCTGCACCCGCTTGCCCATCGACCCCGGAAAGCGGTGCACGGCAGGTCGTTCGGAGACCAGGGCGATGAACTTCTCCGGGTCGTAGTCGGCGATCTCCCTGGCGTCCAGGTCACCCATGCGGTCGGCGATCTTGCGCGGGCCGGCGAACGCCACTTCCATCGGGATCTGCTGATCGAGCAGCATGCCGACCAGCAACGCGAACGGGTTCGACTCCAGCAGCGCATCGGCGGCCGGATCTTGCACGAGCTGCAGCTTGGGCATCCGCACAGTTTAGGACGAGCCCGACGAAACCGATCGGGTCCGTTCCGGTCTCTTCTTCGCTGGGATGTGCAATCGTTGAGCCGACAACTGGTGGATACGCCCCGAGGAGGCGGACATGAGACGGGTGATCGCACCCCTCGTCGCAGCGGTCGGGACCGCGATTGCCCTGGCCAGCGCGGCCCACGCGGTGCCAGACCAGGGCACGCCGGCATTCAACGAGTACATGCAAGGCCTGGAACGCAATGGCTACCACCTGAATCCAGACACAGCGTGGCGCGTTGCTCACCAGGCGTGTGTCGGCGGCATACCGGGATACATCGGCTTGGAGATGGCCGCTCAAGGGGTCATCGGCCCGGGAGCGCAGGAGCGCGTGATGGACGTGGCCAGGAAGTACGCCTGCCCCGTTCAGTAGGGATCAACGCGCATCGCACCAGCCGCACGCTGGGAGTCGGCCACGCCGCCAGTCTAAGGTGAGCCCCGGTCACCCTGACCAGCCCAGACACGACCGTGCGAGGTGACATGCCTGGCGAGATCGCGTCGGCGCTCGCAGCAGCGCTGATCCTGGCCACCGTGGTCGCGGCCGTCGTCGTCGTGCGGACCCGACGGGTGGTGGCCACGCCGACCGAACGCGCGACCCACGAGGCCCTGCACACCGCGTCGCTGGCCGCCCACGCGCTGCGCGACGGCCTGAACGCCGACTCGGCCCAGCGTGCGGCACCCTTCCTGCGGCGGCTCACCGGTGCCGACGCCGTCGTCGTCGCCGACGAGGCGGGCCAGCGGCTCGCCCACGACCCGCCGGACACCGACGCCTGGCCACCCGACGCGCTCGCCGCCGCCGACACCGCCGCGGCAGGCGCGCTGTCCGGGCAGCGCAGGACGATGGCGACGCATCGGGCGGGCGCCATGATCGCCCAGCCGCTGGTGACCGATGGCGGCGACACGCTCGGCGTCCTGGTGGTCGTGACCGCCCGGGAACCCGGCCCCGGCACGCTCGGCGCGATCGGCGAGGTGGCCCGCTACGCCGCGAGCCAACTCGAACTCGCCGACCTCGATGCATCGCGGGCGCGCCTCGACCGCGCCGAGGTGCTCGCGCTGCGCGCCCAGATCAGCCCGCACTTCATCTACAACGCGCTGAACACGATCGCGTCGTTCGTGCGCACCGACCCCGCCCGCGCGCGCGAGCTGATCCTCGAATTCGCCGACTTCACCCGCTACTCGTTCCGCGCCGCCGGGCAGTACACCACGCTGTCCGACGAGCTGCGCAACATCGACCGATACCTGACCCTGGAACGCGCCAGGTTCGGCGAGGCGCTCACGGTCAGGCTTCGGGTGGCCCCCGAGATGCTCAACGTCGTGGTGCCGTTCCTGGCCCTGCAACCGTTGGTGGAGAACGCCGTTCGCCACGGGTTGGCCGGCCGCGGGGGTGGGACGGTGGAGATCGTCGCACTCGACGAGGGCACCGACTGCGTCGTGACCGTGGAGGACGACGGCGCGGGCATGGACCCCGAGGCCCTGCGGTCCGGGCCCGCCGACGCCCTGGCCGACGGTGCTGACGCCTCCGCTGGGCATTCGGCACACGTCGGGCTGACCAATGTGGACCATCGCCTGCGCGCGGCGTTCGGAAACGACTACGGTCTGGTGGTCGAGACGGCCATGGGGGCGGGCACGAAGGTCATCATGCGGGTGCCGAAGTTCCGTTCGGGCGTCCGAGCCGGCGGAGGTGCATGACGTGAAGAGCCATCTCGCCGTGCTGGCCGTCGACGACGAGGCACCCGCCCTCGACGAACTGGCCTACCTGCTCGGCGAACACCCGTGCATCGACGAGGTGGTCACGGCCGCCGACGCCACCTCGGCACTGCGCGAACTCAACGCCCGACCGTTCGACGCGGTGTTCCTCGACATCAACATGCCCGGCCTCAGCGGCTTGGAACTGGCAGGCGTGCTGGCCAACTTCTCCGACCGGCCCGCGGTCGTGTTCGTCACCGCGCACGACGACAAGGCGGTCGAGGCGTTCGACGTGGGCGCGGTCGACTACCTGCTCAAGCCGATCCGGCAGAGCCGCCTCGACGAGGCGGTGCGACGCGTGCAGACCGCGGCGACGGAGGCGCGGCGCGACACCGGCGACGGCGAACCGCCCGCCGACCTGGCGGAGGCCGACGCCGACGTCATCCCCGCCGAACTGGGCGGCATCACGCACCTCGTGCCGCGGGACAGCATCGGCTGGGTGGAGGCCGAGGGCGACTACGCGCGACTGCACTCGGCGTCAGGCGCACACCTGGTCCGGATCCCGCTCAGCACGCTTGAATCTCGTTGGCGGGAGCGGGGTTTCCAGCGCATCCACCGCTCGTACCTGGTGGCACTGCGGCAGGTCACCGGTCTGCGCAGCACGGAGGGTTCGGTGCTGGTCCGGTTGCGCGCCAACGGTGCATCGCCTGCGGTGGAGCTACCGGTGAGCCGCAGGCAGGCCAAGGAACTGCGGGACCGGTTGGTCCGCGACCCGATGCGCAACCTGCGGCCTGGCGAGGACTCGTGACCAGACCGCACCGCGAGCGGGTCGTGTTGTCGCAGCGGCGCGGCGCGCGGGTGATCAGGACACGCGTGGAGGTGCAGGAGCAGACCCAGGTCGGCGACGCGCTGGTGCGCGGGCTGGTACGCGCCCAACTCGGCCTGGCACTGCGCCTGGCGACCGTCGTCGTGTTCACGGTCGCCGCCGTGCCGCTGCTGATCGGGGCGTTCCCGGAACTCTCCGAGGTCCGGGTCGGCGGCATCCGGCTCAACTGGCTCGTCCTCGCCGTACTGGTCTACCCGGTCCTCTACGGGGTGGGCCGCCTGTACGTGCGACTGGCCGAACAGGGTGAGCGCGACTTCGTCCGCGTCGTCGACGGCGAACCGTGACCGGCCCACGATGATTGCAGCGCCACTGACGGCCGCCGCGCTCTCGATCTCGGCGCTGGCCACCATCGTCATCGGCTTCTACGGAATCAGGCTGTCCCGCACGACGTCCGACTTCCTCGTCGCGTCGCGCAGCATCGGCCCGCAGTGGAACGCCGCCGCGGTGTCGGGTGAGTACCTCTCCGCCGCATCGTTTCTCGGGGTCGCTGGCCTGATCGCGAAGTACGGCGCCGACGCGCTGTGGTACCCGGTCGGGTTCACCGCGGGATACCTGGGCCTGCTGCTCTTCGTGGCCGCGCCGCTGCGGCGCTCGGGGGCCTACACGGTGCCCGACTTCGCGGAGTTCCGCCTCGGCTCGCCGCGGCTGCGCAAGGTCGCGATGCTCGTCGTCGTCGTGGTGTGCGTGTTCTACCTGGTCCCCCAGTACCAGGGCGCAGGCCTGGCGCTCAAGACGCTGCTCGGACTGCCGGTCTGGGTGGGGCCGGTGGCCGTGGGCGCCATCGTGATCGTCAACGTCGTCGGCGGCGGTATGCGCTCGATCACGTTCGTGCAGGCCTTCCAGTACTGGCTCAAGCTGACCGCCATCGCCGTCCCGGCGCTGGCGCTGCTGACGCTGGTCATGCGGGACGGCACCGATCTCGGTGGGGCCCTGCCGCCGCTGATCGGCGAGCAGACCACCGTCACCGTCGAGACCGACGTCGTGGTCCAGGTGGCTGCGCCGCAAGGCATCTCGGTGACCGGAACGGTGAACGGCGCACCGGTCGCCGACGCGCCGTTCACCGCGCCGGGCGAGTACACCCTGCGAGCGGGCACCACGTTGACGCTGGCGGCCGGTTCGGCGACACCGGTGGTCGCCGGGGCGCCCGGCGCCGGGGACGACTGGATGGCCTCGGGCGGGGGCCTCGGCGGCAGCCACCCGACGTATCAGGTGCTGTCGATCATCGTCGCGACGTTCCTGGGCACCATGGGCCTGCCGCACGTGCTGGTGCGGTTCTATACGAACCCCGACGGCAGGGCGGCCCGGCGCACGGCACTGGCCGTCATCGCGCTGCTGTCGCTGTTCTATCTGTTCCCCACGCTGCTCGGGGTGTTCGCGCGCCAGTTCGTGCCGCAGCTACTCATCACCGGCACGGCCGACGCCGCGGTGCTGCTGCTCCCCAGCGCCGCGGTGGGTGGGGTGGCAGGCGCCGTCCTGGCCGCACTGGTCGCCGCCGGGGCCATCGCCGCGTTCCTCGCCACGTCGTCGGGCCTGCTGGTCAGCATCGCGGGCGCGCTGTCGACCGACGTCCTGCGCGGGCGGGTCCGCGACTTCCGCATCGCGGCCCTGGTCGGCGGCGTCATCCCCATTCCCCTTGCGCTGCTGGCGTCTTCCCTCGAGCTGTCGCGCAGCGTCGGGCTGGCGTTCGCCGTCGCCGCGTCGACACTCTGCCCGCTGCTGGTCCTCGGGATCTGGTGGCGCGGGCTGACGGCCGCGGGCGCAGCCGTCGGACTGGTGGTCGGCGGCATCGCCTCGGGCCTGGCGACGACGCTCGCGGTCACCGGTGGGCTCGACGAGGACCTACTCGGCGGCTGGCCGGCAGCGATCGTCGGCTATCCGGCCGCAGTGACCGTGCCGCTGGCGTTCCTCACGATGGTGGTGGTCAGCAGGCTCACCGCGTCGACACGCCCACCCGAGGTCGCCCGGATCTTCGCGCGCATGCATCTGCCCGAGCGCCTGGGCATGGGCGTCGAGCGCCTCCCCCGCGGCTGACCGCTCATCGCCGGGCAGGCACCGCTCGGCGCACGTCCACCCGGTTTCGGCGTCGACCCGGGGGAAAGCCACCACATGTGACGTGAGTCTCAATAGGCTCAGTCCTCAGTTCGGAATCACACACGTCGTCAGGAGTCATGCGGTGCCCGAGACCATCCCTTCCGATCCCGCGGCCGCGATCAGCGGCGAGCGGTATCTGGAAGTGCAAGCCAGCCCCGAATTCCAAGAACTGCGAAGCAGACTGCGCCGCTTCGTGTTCCCGATGACCGCGTTCTTCCTGATCTGGTACGGCCTGTACGTGCTGCTGGGCGCCTTCGCCCACGACTTCATGGCCACCCAGGTGTTCGGCAACGTCAACGTCGGACTGCTGATCGGCCTCGGTCAGTTCCTCACGACGTTCATCATCACCGGCATCTACGTCCGCTTCGCCAACCGCAACCTCGATCCACGGGCCTCGGCCATCCGCGGTGACCTCGAGGCCGAGCTGGAAGGACGGGTCAAGTGACCTACCTCGCCGCCGAGACCGTCGGCAACCCCGTAGCCAACATCGGCATCTTCTCGCTGTTCGTGGTCGTCACGATGATCGTGGTGATCCGGGCCAGCAAGAAGAACGCCACCGCCGACGAGTTCTTCACCGGCGGGCGCGGCTTCTCCGGACCGCAGAACGGCATCGCCATCGCGGGCGACTACCTGTCGGCCGCCAGCTTCCTCGGCATCGCGGGCGCCATCGCCGTGTACGGCTACGACGGCTTTCTGTACTCGATCGGGTTCCTCGTCGCGTGGCTCGTCGCGCTGCTGCTGGTGGCCGAATTGCTGCGCAACACCGGCAAGTTCACCATGGCCGACGTCCTGAGCTTCCGGCTCAAGCAGCGTCCGGTCCGGATGGCCGCCGCCACCACGACGCTGATGGTGTCGCTGTTCTACCTGCTGGCCCAGATGGCCGGTGCGGGTGGCCTGGTCGCCCTGCTGCTCGACATCACCAGCAAGTCCGGCCAGGCGGTCGTGATCGCCGTCGTCGGCGTGCTGATGATCGTGTACGTGCTCGTCGGCGGCATGAAGGGCACCACCTGGGTGCAGATCATCAAGGCGGTACTGCTGATCACCGGCGCCGCGGTCATGACGATCATGGTGCTGGCGAAGTTCGGCCTGAACTTCTCCGAGATCCTCGGTTCCGCACAGGCCGCGATCTCCAGCGCCACCACCGAAGGCGTCGCCAACCGCGACGTGCTGGCGCCCGGTGCTCAGTACGGCGGATCGCTGACCTCGCAGATCAACTTCATCTCCCTGGCGCTGGCGCTGGTGCTGGGCACCGCGGGCCTCCCGCACGTCCTGATGCGCTTCTACACCGTGCCCACGGCCAAGGAAGCCCGTCGCTCGGTGGTGTGGGCGATCGCGCTGATCGGCGCGTTCTACCTGTTCACCCTCGCGCTCGGCTACGGCGCCGCCGCAATCGTCGGGCCCGACCGCATCCTCGGCGCACCGGGCGGGGTCAACTCCGCGGCACCGCTGCTCGCGTTCGAACTCGGCGGGGTCATCCTGCTCGGCATCATCTCCGCGGTCGCGTTCGCGACCATCCTCGCGGTGGTGGCCGGGCTGACCATCACGGCGTCGGCGTCGTTCGCCCACGACGTGTACGCCAGCGTGATCAAGCGTGGCCAGGTGACCGAGGACGAGCAGGTGCGCGTCTCCCGGATCACCGCGGTGGTGCTCGGCATCCTGGCGATCGGCCTCGGCATCCTCGCCAACGGCCAGAACATCGCGTTCCTGGTGGCGCTGGCGTTCGCCGTCGCCGCGGCGGCCAACCTGCCGACGATCATCTACTCGCTGTACTGGCGGCGGTTCAACACCCGCGGTGCGCTGTGGAGCATGTACGGCGGCCTGATCTCGACGATCGTGCTCATCGTCTTCTCCCCGGCCGTGACCGGATCGAAGACCGCGATGATCCCCGGCGTCGACATCGCCTGGTTCCCGCTGGCCAACCCCGGCATCGTGTCGATCCCGCTGGCGTTCATCCTCGGCATCGTCGGCACGCTGACCTCCCCGGACAACGAGGACCCCAAGGTGGCGGCCGAGATGGAGGTCCGCTCGCTGACCGGCATCGGCGCGGAGAAGGCCATCTCGCACTAGCGGTCGCATCGAGATAGCGCTGACGGCCACTGCCACTCGCAGTTCACCGCCGTCAGCGCTATCTCGGCGTCTGGGGGCTGCCGGATGACCCGGGAAGGCCACGCCCCCGGCCAGCGTTGTGTGGGTTCGTGCTCGACACTCGACGTGTGACGTCTCCGACCGCTACCCGGCGCTACGGGTTGGCGCTGCTGGCCTACCTGTTCGCCGCCGCAATGATGGGCACCACGCTGCCCACGCCGATCTATGCGCTGTACGCCGAGCGCATGCACTTCGACGTGCTGACCACGACGGTGATCTTCTCGACCTACGCGGTCGGCGTGCTCACCGCTCTGTTGGTGTTCGGCAGGTGGTCCGATGCGATCGGCCGGCGCCCGATGCTGCTGGCGGCCGTCGGCTTCGCCGTCGCCAGCGCGGTGGTGTTCCTGTTCGCCGACACCGTCCCGGTGCTGCTGATTGGGCGGCTGCTTTCGGGGTTCTCCGCGGGCATCGCCACAGGGACCGCGACCGCCGCGATCGTCGAAGCCGCCCCGGAGTCCCGCCGCGAGTTCGCGGCCGTCGTGGCCACCATCGCGAACATCGGCGGGCTGAGCCTCGGCCCGGTGGTCGCGGGACTACTCGTCCAGTACGCACCGCACCCCCTGATCCTCCCGTTCGTCGTGCACATCGCCGCGATGCTCGTGGCGGCTGTCGCAGTGCTGCTGGTGCCGGAGACGGCGCCCCGCTCGGGCCGAATCGGCCTGCAGCGCCTGTCGATTCCCCCGGTGGTGCGCCCGGTGTTCATCACCGCGGCCACGGCTGCCTTCGCGGGTTTCACGGTGACGGGACTGTTCATGGCCGTCGCGCCGTCGTTCCTGTCGACCGTGATCGGAATCGGCAACCACGCCGTCGCCGGACTGGTGGCCAGCACGATCTTCGTCGCCTCGGCGATCGCCCAGATCTGCGCGCGACGGACCAACGCCCAGCGTGCAGTCGCCGTCGGGTGCGGCATCCTCGTGCTCGGCATGGCGACGTTGGCTCTCGCGCTGCACTTCTCGTCGCTGCCCACGCTGATCGCGGCGGCCGTGATCGCGGGCGTCGGGCAAGGCATCAGCTTCAGTCGCGGGCTGGCCGCCGTCGTGGAGGGCACTCCTGCCGAGCGCCGCGCCGAGGTCAGCTCGACGTACTTCGTGGTGGCCTACGTGGCGATCTCGCTGCCCGTCGTCGGCGCGGGCGTCGCCGCGGAGCACTGGGGGCTGCGCACCGCGGGCATCACGTTCGCGATCGCGGTCGCGGTGCTCTCGGCACTCTGCCTGGCCGCGATCCTGTGGCAGGAACGAGCGGGCAGGCGGGTCCCCGCCGCGAATTGAGTGGTTCTACCTAGGCCCGAGAACCCCTCGGCCGCCTGTGCATCGCCTCGGCGGCAAGGCGTCGGTGCGGGCCTCGGTTCGCTAGCCGCTCTTGCGGCGGAACTCGCGTCGACTCTCGGCGGGGCCGTGCGAACGTGGTTGCTTGTTCCCACCCGCGGTGGGCGTCGACCCGTTCCCGGAGTTGGCCTTCTTGCGCTCGAGCGCCTCGCGGAACTTGCGCTTGTTGTCGTCCTCGGGTTCATCGGCCATGGACGAACAGTAGCCTGCCGGACGCTACGTCGGCGCGACCTTTTCCCGAGCGGCCGGTCAGCGGATCCCGGGCGGCAGTCCGTAGAGGTGCGCGACCGGCAGCGTGAGCACCACTCGCCGGTCGTCGACCATGGCCCGCCGGTAGTCGTCCCAGTCGGGGTGTTCGCCGGAGATGTTGCGGTACAACGCGATCAGCGCCTCGACGGTGTCGTCGTCGGGTGCCGCAGCGGGGGGTGTCAGCGTGGCATCACCCTCCGCGACCGCGTAGGACCAGCCGTCGTCGGAGGCCACGTGGATCGACGCCCGCGGGTCGCGGCGGAGATTGCGCGTCTTGGCCCGCGGCTCGGTGACCGACACCTTGATGGCCACCTCGCGCGAATCGAAGTGGTAGGACACGTTCGACAACTGGGGCCGACCGTCGCGCTTGATGGTCGCGAGCACTCCCAGCGAGTTGTTGGCGATCACTGCCAGGAGCTTGTCGTCGATCACGTGACGGGTCATGACGCCAGCCTACGACCGCATGCAACGGAGCCGACCTCGTTTTCGCGACGGTACCTACGATGACTGGCATGAGCGCGATCGACGGCAACGGCTTGGAGGGCGTGTCGGCAACCACCCTGTGGACCCTGCACAACCGCGCCTCCGAGGCCAAGCGGTCCGACGGCGTGATCCGCGACCCGTGGGCGGTGACGCTGTTCGACACGATCTCCTACGACTACCTCAAGTTCGGTAAGCCCAACCAGTCGCACGGCCTGCGCGCCGTTGCGTTCGACGCCGCAGCACGCGACTACCTGACCACCCATCCCAAGGCAGCCGTCGTCGCACTGGCCGAGGGACTACAGACCAGCTTCTGGCGCCTCGACCGGGAGGGCGTCCTTGGCGAATCACGCTGGTACTCCATCGATCTGCCACCGGTGATGGAGCTGCGCAGGCGTCTGCTCCCCCGCGACGACAGGATCGTCGAGCTCGCACAGTCCGCGCTGGACACCTCGTGGATGGACCGGGTCGACTCGACGCACGGGGCCTTCATCACCGCCGAGGGTCTGCTGATGTACCTCGACCCCGACGGTGCGATCGGACTGATCCGCGAGTGCGCGGCCAGGTTCCCGGGCGGTCGGATGATGTTCGACTCGATTCCGCGCTGGTTCAGCAGGCGGACGCTCAAGGGCTTCAAGCTCTCCGACCGCTACGTCACACCCCCGATGCCGCTCGGTCAGAGCGCCGACGAGGCCCTAGGACTGGCGGGCCGCATCCCCGGGGTGGCAGCCGCTCGCGACGTCGCCTACCCGTCGGGACGCGGGCTGTTCAAGGCGTGGCCTGGGCTCGACCACGTCGGACCGATACGCCGGGCGCGGCCCAGCATCACGCTGCTCGAGTTCCGCTGACGAACCGGACCGTTTCCCGGCCTTCGGTACATTCGCGAAGGTGACTTCGACACCCCGCCCGGAATCCAAGGTCGACGCCGTCCTGTCCGGCGTTTCGGAGACCGCGCTGCTGACGTTGCAGGTCCGCGCCAGCGAGGCCCGCAGGCCCGACGCGATCATCGACGATCCGATGGCAGTCACGCTCGTCGACAAGATCGACTACGACTTCGCGAAGTTCGGGTACGCCCGCCGCCAGGACATGGCTATTCGAGCGCTCGCATTCGACGACGCGACCCGCACGTATCTGCGCGACCACCCGGCGGCCACCGTCGTGGCGCTGGCCGAGGGTCTGCAGACGAGTTTCTGGCGGCTTTCGACCCACGCCGGCGGGAAGTTCCGCTGGCTCACCGTCGACCTGCCGCCCATCGTCGAACTGCGCAACAAGCTGCTGCCACAGTCCGATCGCGTCGAGGTCGCCGCCCAGTCGGCGCTCGACTACGGCTGGATGGACCGCGTCGACCCGACCGACGGCGTGTTCATCACGGCGGAGGGCCTGCTGATGTACCTGCAGCCGACCGAGGCGATGGCGCTGATCACCGAATGCGCGAAGCGCTTCCCCGGCGGTGCCATGATGTTCGACCTGCCGCCGTCGTGGTTCGCCTGGATCGCTCGCCGCGGCATGCGGACGTCGATGCGCTACAAGGTGCCCCCGATGCCGTTCAGCATGTCGGCGTCCGAGGCCGCCAAACTCGTCGACGTGGTACCCGGCGTCCGGGCCGTGCACGACGTGGCGCTGCCTGCGGGCCGCGGCCGGGTGTTCAACGCAGCACTGTGGGCGATCCAGCGGATACCGCTGTTCGACCCCGTGCGGCCGGCGTTCACCCTGCTCGAATTCGGCTAACCGAACGCCGCTTCGACGTACTTGAGCGCCGCGGCCTTGTCCACGCCGAGGGAGCGGGCGGCGGCCGCGTAGGCGTGAGCTGCGCTCGCCATCGCCGAGTCGGCGGGATCGGCCCTGGCCACGAACGTGCCGAACCTCCCCCTGGTCTCGACGATGCCTGCGGACTCCAGCTCCCGGTAGGCCCGCGCGACGGTGTTCACCGCCATCGACAATTGCGTGGCGAGTTCGCGCACGGTGGGCAGCCGCGTCCCCGGCGTCAGCCTGCCCTCCCGAATGCCCTCGATGATCTGCACCCGCAATTGATCGAACAGAGGTCTCGCAGCCTGCGGATCGACGCGAACCCATTCCCCCAAATCGGTCACCTGCACAGTATGGCCAAGAACGGCTACTTTGGTGAACGTGCAAGTGACCGTGCTCAGCGGAGCAGGCATTTCAGCCGAGAGTGGCGTGCCGACGTTCCGCGACGTCGAGACCGGACTGTGGGCGAAAGTCGACCCGTACGAAATCTCCAGCACCGAGGGCTGGCAGCGTCATCCGGAGAAGGTGTGGGCCTGGTATCTGTGGCGCCACTACATGATGAAGGCGGTCGCGCCCAACGACGGCCATCGCGCCGTCGCGGCCTGGCAGGACTACGCCGAGGTGCACGTCGTGACCCAGAACGTCGACGACCTGCACGAACGCGCGGGCAGTCAGCGGGTGCACCACCTGCACGGCAGCCTCTTCGAATTCCGTTGCGCCCGTTGCGACGCCGCCTACGACGGCGACCTTCCCGCCATGCCGGAGCCGGTCGAGACCGTCAACCCACCCAGGTGCGCGTGCGGCGGCATGATCCGGCCGAACGTCGTCTGGTTCGGCGAGGCGCTGCCGTCGGAGGCGTGGGACCGGTCGGTGGAGGCCGTCGCCAACGCCGACGTGGCGATCGTGGTCGGGACGTCGGCGGTCGTCTACCCCGCTGCGGGCCTGCCGGAGATGGCGCTGGCCAACGGCGTCCCGGTGATCGAGGTGAACCCCGAGGCCACCGCGCTGTCGGCGTCTGCCACCCTCAGCCTGCGCGAGACCGCTGCCACGGCACTGCCGACGCTGCTGCAGCGCCTGCCCGCACTCCTCGGCTGACGCTCACGCCGGCCTGACCGCGCGGCCGATGGCCGCCTCCGATACCGGCGCGGGCACCCACGACGGCAGCACCCACTCGCGGCGGGCGTCGGCCACCTCGAACCCTGCGGTCACGATCGACCGTTCGGTGTGCCGGTGGGTGTGGCAGTTGCCGAGCAGGCGGGGCCACACCGTCGCGTCGGCCACGCGCTGCAACCGCGCTCGCATGCCCGTGCCCGCGACGTGCTCGAGGTAGCGCAGCTCGCCTCCCGGCCGCAGCATCGAGAACAATTGCCGCAGAACCGCATCGGGGTCGGCCACCGAGCACAGGACCAGCGAGCACACCACGGCGTCGAACGGCTCGGCGCCCGCATACCGTTCGACCGTCTCGGTGGAGACGGTGACGGGCACCGGCGCCGTGGCCGCGGCCTCGCGGGCCAGGGCGGCGAGCCGCACCTCGGGTTCGACGGCGACCACCTCGGTGACCGTCGTCGGATAGAACGCGAAGTTGGTGCCCGTCCCGGCACCGACCTCCAGGACGCGCCCGGTCAGGCCGAGGAGGTTCTCCCGGCGCAGCCGCACGATCGACTCGGGTTCGCGCGTGGACATGCGCGCCCACATCTTGGCGAAGAACGGGTTGTCAACGGTGTCCGGATCAGTCATCGGCCAGCCCCTTCAGGAATTCGACGGCCTGTTGCGGCTCGGTGTCGGTGCCGACCGTCCCCAACAGGATCCGCCCGAAGCACGCCGAGCGCAGCACCCGGTCGGCGAACTCCTCGGCGTCGCCGAACGGCATGTGCGGGCGCGCGATCAGCAGCGCGGCCACCCCGTGGGCGACCGTCAGCAGCTCGAGCCCCATGACCGTGGCGTCCCCTGGCGGGTAGATGCCTTCGTCGACGAGGGCCTGCACCGTATCCCGCAGGTGCACGAAGGCCGAGCTGTTCAGCGTCGCGTCGACGTCGCTGCCCGGCATCGGATCGCCCATCGTGGCGATGCGGTACAGCTCCGGATTGTCCAGCGCGAAGCGCACATAGGCCATGCCCTGTGCGCGGAGACGCTCGATGGTGGTCGGCTGGTCGGCGGCGAGCTGCTGCATCACCACGTCGAGTCGTTCGAAGTACCGCGCGCACACGGCATCGAGCAGGGCGTCCTTGTCGGCGAAGTGCAGGTAGATCGACGGCGGCGTGACGCCCACCCGGTGGGCGACCGCGCGGATCGAGACGGCCTTGGCGTGCCCGGTCTCCAGCAGGAGGTCGGTGGTCGCGTCGAGGATCTCCTCGCGCAGTTGGTCTCCCGACCCGCGTGGCGCGCGCCGTCGCCTGAGGTGTTCGACGGTCACGTCCCGCGACCTTCGGTGGCATCGACCAGCCGATGGCGCCCCGCGACGACCTCGGGTCCGGATTCGCTGATCCCGATGCGCTGGTGTAGCCGGGTCAGCGGCTTCGGCGCCCACCAGTTCCAGCCACCCATGAGGTGCATGAACGACGGCACCAGCAGCATGCGCACCAGCGTCGCGTCGACGAGGATGGCGAGGGTCAGGCCGACGCCGAACATCCGCATGAACGACACCTGCGCGGCGATGAGCGCGGCGAACGAAATCGACATGACGAGTGCGGCTGCGGTGATGACGCGGCCGGTCCGGGCCAGACCCATCGCGACGGCTTCGTCGTTGACCGCGCGGGCCTCGGCGCGCGTCAGCGTCGCGGGCCCGTCGGCGCGCATCTTCAGCCAGTACTCCCGGATCCGCGCGACGAGGAACACTTCGTAGTCCATCGACAGCCCGAACGCGATGCAGAACAGCAGCACCGGCATGTTCGCCACCAGGGTTCCCGTGGGCGTCGTGCCGAATGCGCTCAGATGTCCCTCCTGGAAGATCCACACCAGCGCACCGAACGCCGCCGCCAGTGACAGGACGTTGAGCACGATCGCCTTCAACGGCAGCACCACGCTGCCGGTCAGGAGGAACAGCAGCCCGAAGGTGATGACCGCGATCAGACCGAGCACCAGCGGCAGGCGCTCGGTGATGGCATCGACGCTGTCCCTGTTGATCTGGGCCACGCCGGCGAACTGCACGGCCCGCCCGTCCGGGCCCGCGACCGCGTGCAACGCGTCGAGTTGAGCGTCGGAGCCGTCGGAGAACAGCGGTGCCTTGCTGCTGATCGTGAGGAATGCGCTGCCCTCGGCGACGCCGGTCGCAGCACTCGGCGGGCCGACCCGGTTCCCTCCCACGAACGTGCCGGTCGGCGCCGAGACCGCCGCCACGTCCGCGACGCGCGACAGGTCCGCGGCGTAGCGCTCGATGACGTTGGGCGTCAATCCGTCCGCGTTGGGGATGACCACGGAGACCGCGGTGGCCGAGTCCTCGGCGTAGTCGTTGCGCAGCTCGTCGCCGACCACGTGCGCGGACGCCGACTTCGGCAGCACGCGATCGTCGGGGAACCCCCACTTCACCGACAGGAACGGCGCGCCGAGGGCGAGCAGCAACACCACCACGGCCAGACCGATCGGCAGGGCACGCCGCGTGACCATCTTGGTCGACCGGTACCAGAACAGCCGCTCCACGGGCTTCGGCGCCGGTTCTCCGCGACCGAATAGGCGCCGCAACGGCTTTCGCACGTCCAGCGAATCCAGCCGCTCGCCGAGTATCCAGATGGCGGCGGGGGTGATGACCACCGCCGCGAACGCCGCGAACGCCACCGTGGCGACGCCCGCGTAGGCGAACGACTTGAGGAAGTACATCGGGAACAGCAGCATCGCCGCCATCGACAGGGCGACGGTCACGGCGGAGAACAGCACCGTGCGTCCCGCGGTCGACATGGTGCGGATCAGCGCCCGTTCGCGCGGCACGCCGTCGGCGAGTTCGTCGCGGTAGCGACTGATGATCAGCAGCGTGTAGTCGATCGCGAGCGCCAGGCCCATGGCCGTCGAGAGGTTGAGCGCGAAGATGGACACGTCGGTGCCGAATGTGATCAACCGCAGCACCGACATGGTGCCGACGATCGCGAACGCGCCGATCATCATGGGTAGCGCGGCGGCGATCAGTCCGCCGAACACCCAGACCAGCACCAGGAAGCTGAGCGGGATCGCGATCGCCTCCATCAGCAGCAGATCGCGCTCGGATTGCGCGCTGATCTGCGCGTAGACCATCGCGACACCACCAGCGCGCACGGTGACGCCGTCCCGGTCGTGGACGACCTCGTCGGCGAGTGCCTTGGCGTACTTCTGGGCCATGTTCTCGCCACCGGTCATGCCGGCGACGATGAGACCCGACTTGCCGTCGCGGCTCGTCAGCCCGGCGGCGACCTCGGGCGGCGCGGTCCAGGCCGACGTGACGGTGGACGTGTGTGGCGACTGCTCGATCGCTCCGACGATGTCGGCGGCCGCCGCCTTGGCCGCCGGGCTGTCGACGCCGTCGGGTGCGGTGATGGCGACGAGCATCTGCATGTCACCCTGGTCGAACTTGTCGGTGAGCAGCTGCGTCGCCTGAGATGACTCCGAGGCGGGGTCGGCGAAGCCCCCTGCGGACAGGCTCTTGGCGACGGGGATGCCGAACACCGCCGCGGCCACCATCGCGACCGCGGCGGCGGCCAGCACCCGTCTGGGCGCACGGATGGCAAGTAGGGCGATTCGGCGCAGCACGGTGGTCCCTTCCCCCTGAGAAATCCGCGTTAACTTAACAGCGGTAACCAAGGGCGGTCAATGGCTTCGTCCCGCGCTGTCGCACCTTTGCCCGCCGGTCGAACCTACCCGCGGGTAAGAATTGCCATGGTTTTCAGAATCGTGACTCAAAGTCCTCTTAATGGTGATGGTTACTGTCCAGTACATGTGGATCGACGACACCAGTGCCGATGTCATCAAGGTCGACTTCGAGGCCCTCTATCACGGGGACGTCCTGGTCGAGGGTGACACCTCCGAGCAGTTCCCCGACCTCGCTGCCGCCGTCTGACCGAAGCGGGCCTGCCCGCTCGGTCTGACCGTTCCGTTGCAGCGCGAGTGTGCGTTGCGCGACGACGATCGGGTGCCCTGAGGCGCCACGAGTGCCGTTTGGAGAACGACGCGAGCCGCCGACGTGTGACGTCGGCGGCTCCTCGCGTTTCAGGGTGTTCCCGGGGTCCCGGGCGCTTTGCCGGAGCGCCAACCTACTCAGCGGTAAGAACTGCCACCAATTTCAGAAGATGGGCTCAGAGTTCTCTCAATCCCCGTGGTTACTGTTCAGTACATGTGGATCGACGACAGCAGTGACAACGTCATCAAGGTTGATTTCGAAGCGCTCTACCACGGCGACATCCTCTTCGAGGGTGACACCGCGGAGCAGTTCCCGGATCTCGCCGCCGCAGTCTGATCCAGTAGTCGGCACCCAGGTCCGACACCTGTGCGCCGGGATCCTCGACGCCCGATCGAGTTGAACGTGAAGAAAGCCGCCGACCCATGGTCGGCGGCTTTCTCCGTCTCGAAGTCCGGTGCTGATCCGGGCTAGGCGCTGACTGCCGCCGCCGCCGACACCATGCTGCCGAGCCGCCCGGTGATGATGTCCTCGGCCTCCCGCACGATGCGCGAGATCAGCTCGTCGCACGACGGGATGTCGTCGATCAGACCCATGACGGTCCCGACGGTCCAGATGCCCGCGTCGAGGTCGCCGTCGTCGAACACCCGACGGCCACGTACGCCGGCGACCAAGTCCTTGACGTCGGAGAACTCACCGCCGCGATTGAGGATCTCGACGACCTCGCGCGAGACGGTGTTGCTCGCCACCCGCGCGGTGTTGCGCAGCGTCCGGAAGATCAGCTCGGTGCCGCGTTCGTCGCCGGCGACGATCGCATCCTTGACGTTGGGATGGATGCACGACTCCTGCGTGCACATGAACCGCGTGCCCATGTTGATGCCGTCGGCACCCAGGGCCAGCGCGGCGACAAGGCCACGCGCGTCACCGAAGCCGCCCGAGGCGATCATCGGGATCTCGATCTGCTTGGCAGCGGCGGGAATCAGGACCAGGCCGGGTACGTCGTCCTCGCCGGGGTGGCCGGCGCACTCGAAGCCGTCGATGCTGATGCCGTCGACGCCGAGGCTCTGTGCCTTCACGCCGTGGCGCACCGACGTGCACTTGTGCAGCACCTTGATGCCGTTGTCGTGGAACATCGGCAGGTGCGGCGCCGGGTTGGAGCCCGCCGTCTCGACGATCTTCACGCCCTCGTCGACGATCACCTGGCGGTACTCGTCATAGGGCGGTGGGTTGATCGACGGCAGGATCGTGAGGTTCACGCCGAACGGCTTGTCGGTCAGCTCACGGGTCTTGGCGATCTCGCGGGCCAGATCGGCAGGGGTGGGCTGGGTCAGCGCGGTGATGAAGCCCAGGCCGCCGGCGTTGGCGACGGCTGCCACCAGCTCCGCGCGCCCGACCCACTGCATGCCACCCTGGGCGATGGGGTGCTCGACCCCGAAGACCTCGGTGAACTTCGTCTTGATGGCCATCTGTTCGACCCCCGACTACCGCGGAGCCATGCGGATCGCGCCGTCGAGGCGAATGACCTCGCCGTTGAGCATCGGGTTCTCCACGATGTGCACGGCCAGCGCGCCGTACTCGTCGGGATCGCCGAGGCGGGCGGGGTGCGGCACCTGCTGACCGAGCGAGCGCTGCGCCTCTTCGGGCAATGACCCCAGCAGCGGCGTCTTGAACAGGCCGGGGGCGATCGTGCAGACGCGGATCAGCTCACGCGAGAGGTCGCGCGCGATCGGCAGGGTCATGCCGACGACGCCGCCCTTGGACGCCGAGTACGCAGCCTGGCCGATCTGACCCTCGAACGCCGCGACCGATGCGGTGTTGATGATGACGCCGCGCTCCTCGCCGACCGGCTCGGTCTTGGCGATGCGCTCGGCTGACAGCCGCAGCACGTTGAAGGTGCCGATCAGGTTCACCTGGATGGTCTTGCTGAACACGTCGAGCGGGAACGGACCGTTCTTGCTCAGCGTCTTCATCGCGCTGCCGATGCCCGCACAGTTGACGTTGATGCGCAGAGGGCCGAGCGACTCGGCGAGGTCGAGGGCCTGGGTGACGGCGGCCTCGTCGGTCACGTCGGCGGAGGCGAACCGCACCCGGTCCCCCAGCTTCGCCAGCTCGTCGCCTTCACGCAGGTCGATGACGACCACGCTGGCGCCGGCGTCGAGCAGCCGCTTGGTCGTGGCGAGGCCCAGGCCGGATGCGCCACCGGTGACGACGGCAACGGCGTCCTTGATCAGCACAGATGCATTCCTTTCGTGATGTCGACCCAGGGCCGACCTACTGGTTGGTTGGGACTATACCCACTCGTTGAGGACGGTTTCGGTGTCGGCACCCGGCACGACGGGTGGCCGCGGCTGTTCGGGTGCGCTCCGGGAGAACCGCGGGGCCGGCATGGGCTGCAGGTGCTCCCCGGCGTCGGAGACGTCCCGGTAGAACGTGCCGCGGTCGGTGATGTGGGCTTCGGTCTCGACCTCGGCGAAGCTCAGCACCGGCGTCACGCACGCGTCGGTGCCGTTGAACACCCCGGCCCAGTGGTCGCGGTCGTGCTCGGCGAACGCCTTGGTGAAGGCCTCGCGCAGTTCGGGCCAGCGGGCCATGTCGTTCTGGTCCGGCAGGTCCGCGGTGTCGAGTCCCAGCCCGTGCAGGAGCAGCGCGTAGAACTGCGGCTCGATGGCGCCGACCGCGACGTAGCGCCCGTCGGCCGTCTCGTAGGTGTCGTAGTACGGCGCACCGGTGTCGAGCATGTTGGTGCCGCGGACGTCACTCCACATGCCCGTGGCGCGGAAGCTCCACATCATCTGCATCAGCACGCTGGACCCGTCGACCATCGCGGCGTCGACGACCTGGCCTTTGCCGGAGGTCTGTCGCTCCCACAGCGCGGCGAGGATGCCGACGAGCAGGAACATCGAGCCGCCACCGAAGTCACCGGCGAGGTTCAACGGCGGGACCGGCCGCTCGTCCTTGCGGCCGACGGCGTGCAGCAGACCGTTGAGGGAGATGTAGTTGATGTCGTGGCCAGCCTGCAGCGCGCGCGGCCCGTCCTGTCCCCAGCCGGTCATCCGGCCGTAGATCAGCCGTTCGTTGACCTTCGCGCAGTCCTGCGGACCGAGTCCCAGGCGCTCGGTGACGCCGGGGCGGTAGCCCTCGATCAGCACGTCGGCCTTGGCGATCAGCTTGAGCACCAGCTCCCGGCCCTCGTCGCTCTTGAGGTCGGCCGCCACCGACCGCCTGTTGCGCAACATCGAATCGCGGCTGGGCATTTGGACGCCCGCGCCCTTCTTCGGTCGCTCGATCCGGACGACGTCCGCGCCGAGATCACCGAGGATCATCGCCGCGTGGGGTCCGGGGCCGATGCCGGCCAGTTCAACGACTCGCAATCCCTGCAGTGGTCCCGCCATCGCAATGCCTCCACCAATAGACCTAGGTTGACCGCCGACAAAGCTTACTTGTATAACCAAGTCGATCCGCTGCGGGCCTTCCGAGCTCGCCCCGACGCGAGGCGAGGCACATGACCACCACTGCATCCGATCCGACGCCCTATGCCGCAATCGACGAGCTCACGGTGTCGCTCGACGACGGCGTGCTCGCACTGACGCTCAATCGCCCCGACAGCCTGAACTCCCTGACCGCCGCGATGTTGCACACCATCGGCGACTCGCTGGACCGCGCGGCGACCGACCCGGAGGTCAAGGTGGTCCGCCTCGGCGGCGCGGGCCGCGGGTTCAGCAGCGGGGCCGGCATCAGCGCAGAGGACCACGCCAACCCGGGCGCGAGCGGCACGCCCGCCGACGTGCTGGCCGCAGCCAACCGGGCCATCGCGGCCATCGTCGGCCTGCCGAAACCGGTGGTATCGGTCGTACACGGGCCCGCCGCAGGCGTCGGCGTCTCGCTGGCCATCGCCGCAGACGTGATCCTCGCCTCGGAGAAGGCCTACTTCCTGTTGGCCTTTACCAAGATTGGGCTGATGCCCGACGGTGGCGCCTCGGCGCTGGTGGCCGCCTCCATCGGCCGTACGCGGGCGATGCGGATGGCGCTGCTGGCCGAGCGACTGACGGCGGCCGACGCGCTGGCCGCAGGCCTGGTCAGCGGGGTCTACCCCGCAGACGAACTCGACGGGCAGGTCGATACGGTGCTCACGACGCTGAAGTCCGGCCCTGCCGTGGCACTGCGAAAGACCAAGCAGGCCATCAACGAAGCGACGCTGACCGAACTCGACGGCGCCTTCGGGCGCGAGACCGAGGGTCAGCTGGACCTGCTCGATCGCCACGACTTCCGCGAGGGCACCAGGGCGTTCCAGGAGCGTCGGGCTCCGAACTTCGGCGATCACTAGCGTCGCACCCCATGCCGGCCCCGGCGAAAACCATTCGACGGCAGGGCTGCTCGTAGACGACCATCGTCTGCATGAGTACGCACGTCGAGACCGAGCCGGTGTCCCCCGGCGGTTGGCGCGTGCTCGCACCGTTTCGGATCCGCGAGTTCCGCCTGCTGATCGCGGCGGTGTCCCTGTCGATCTTCGCCGAGGGCATGTGGGCCGTGGTGATGGCACTGCAGGTGATCGAACTCGACGACGATCCCACGTCGCTGTCACTGGTGGCGACCTGCCTCGGGGCGGGACTGGTGGCCTTCGTGCTCGTCGGCGGCATCGTCGCCGACCGCGTCGACCAGCGCGCGATCATCATCGTCGTCGAGTGCGTCAACGTCGTCGCGGTAGTCTTCATCGCCGTGCTCGGAACGGTTGGCGCACTGCGCATTTGGCACATGGCGGTGGCAGCGGGCGTGCTGGGCATCGCCGCGGCGTTCTTCTTCCCCGCCTACAGCGCACTGCTGCCCCGGATCCTGCCCGCTGAGCAGTTGCTGGCGGCCAACGGCGTCGAGGGCGTCGTGCGGCCGGTGTTCCAGCGCGCGGTGGGGCCCGCGGTGGCGGGCGTGCTGGTCGGCGCGACGTTCCCGGCCGTGGGCGCGTACGTGGTCGCCGGGCTGTTCGCGCTGGGCCTGGTCCTGCTGGTCACCACACGACCGGTGCGTGACGACCCGTCGCCGGAGGCGGAGCGTCCGCACGTGATGCGTGATCTGCGTGAGGGTTTCGCGTTCATGGTGCGTACCCCATGGCTGCTGTGGACGCTGCTGTTCGCGAGCATGTTCGTGCTGGTGGTGCTCGGCCCGATCGAGGTGCTGCTGCCGTTCATCGCCGCGGACCGGTTCGCCGACGGCGCCCGCGCCTACGGGTTCATCCTGGCGTTCTTCGGCGTGGGCAGTGCGATCGGCGCGCTGGCGGTGTCGTCGGTGCGACTGCCGCGGCGCTACCTCTCGGTGATGATGACGATGTGGGGCCTGGGCTCCCTACCGCTGATCGTGGTGGGCGTGACGTCGTCGTTCCCGTTGATGGCGGCGGCCACGTTCGTCGTCGGGGTCACCGACGGTGCGGGGATGGTGATCTGGGGAACGCTGCTGCAGCGGCGCGTGCCCCGGTCGATGCTGGGCCGGGTGTCGAGCCTGGACTTCTTCGTGTCGCTGGCGTTCATGCCGGTGTCGTTCGCGATCGTCGGCCCGCTGTCGAAGGTGGTCTCGATGGAGACGATCTTCGCCGCCGCGGGCATCGTCCCGGTGATGCTCGCGGCGGTGGCGGTCACGGCCGCACGGATGCCGCGCGACGAGATCGCCAACCCGCTGCGGTGAGGGTCTATACGCCGAAGATCGGAGGTAGTGCGAGCACCATGACCAGCCCCCAGAAGAAGTGGGTGAGCATCGGTGCGAGCACTCCTCCGGTCATGCGGCGCTCGTAGGCGCAGACGTAGCCGAGGATCAGGCCGGCGAAGCCCAGCATCGGGTTGCCTGCGGCCGACACCGCGATCGCGTAGACGATCGTCGAGATCAGCACGGGCCGGAACTTGCCGAGCGCGCTGTAGAGCGCGCCGCGGAAGAACATCTCCTCGGCGAGGCCGTTGATCAGGGTGATGAAGGTGACGAGGAAGATCGGTCCGTAGTTGGTGTACTCGAGGACCCGCACGATGTAGTCGCGCACCGGCGGGATCTCGCGTGCCACCAACCCACCGACGATGAACGCCGCACCGAGCGACAGCCCGATGATCGTTCCGGTGAGGATCGGTCGACGGTTCTTCGACCGGAACTCCACGTGGCCGAAGTGCACGGGCCCAGACAGCCGCGCGCCCGCCGCCCACACGCCGGCCAGCGCCAGGGTCAGGCCGTAGAACGACGCATCGCCGGGTTCGCGGGTCAGGGAGAAGCCGAGCAGCACTGCGCCGATGACGAGGACGACGCCGACGATGATCCGTCTGCGACGAACCAGCTTCTCGGTTTCCTGGTAGGGAGCGGCCCGCGAGCCGACGATGTCGCCGAATTCGCTGAAGAGGTTCAAGAGCTAGCTCCCCGGGGCACGAGTCCGATCATGACATCCAATCCGGTGCGCACCCAGGCCGCCACCGGGCCGGGCACGTTGTCGATGAGGCACAGCGCAGGCTTGGCCGCCGATGGCGTGACGCGCGACGCCAGGCCGCGAATCCGGAACGTGTCACCGCCCGCCCACCGCGGGTCGGTGTCGGCGAGGTGGTGCGGGTCGCTGAGTTCGTTCACGGGCAGTGGCCGCTGCCGTTCCAGCGACCGGGCTATTGCGTCGTCGGTGTCGACGAGCCCGCCGGGCGGGTCGGGCACGAGGTGGGTCAGCCCTCTCGACGACGCCTTCATCGGGTGGTCGAGCGATTCGACGAGGTCGCCGGACAGGCCGCCGGGTACCGGCAGGATCAGCCCGGTCACCGCGGACACGAGTGAGGTGTCGATGCCGAACAGCGGGAGGCCCGGGCGCCACAGGCCCGCCACCCGCGCGTAGCTCAGCAGCAGTTCGCCGTAGGTCGTGGTCTCCGGGCCGTGAATGTCGTAGGAGCCCGGTGGCACGCGGTCGGGATCGGCGGCGGCGACCAGGTAGTAGAGCGCGTCGCTGATCGAGATCGGGTCCAGCGGATTGCTCGCCCACGACGGCAGCGGGATGACCAGGAAGCGGTCGGCCACGTAGCGCAGCATCTCGAACGACGTCGAGCCCGCGCCGATGATGATGGCGGCGCCCAGCCAGACCACCTCGGGCCCACCCTCGATGGTGAGCGCTTCGGCCACCTCGGCCCGGCTGGCGAGGTGCTCGGACAGTTCGCCGTCGGTGGGTACGAACCCGCCGAGGTAGACGATTCGCTTGACGCCCGCGGCCTTCGCGGCCCTCGCGACGTTGGCCGCGGCGAGGTTGTCCGCCTCGCGGAAGCCGGGTTGGCCGATGCCGTGCAGCAGGTAGTAGACGACGTCGACGTCACCGGCGAGCTTGAACGCGCTGGTCGCGGAGTCGGGGTCGTCGGCGTCGAGGTAGGCCGCCTTGACGTCGTCGATCCATCCGAACATTCCGAGTTTCGCGAGATTGCGGGATCCGACGATGACGTCGTGGCCTTCGGCGAGCAGTGCGGTGACGAGCCTGGAACCGACGTAGCCGGTAGCGCCCGTGACAAGCGCTCGCATGGGTTTCACGATACCGATGTACCCGGGCCGGCTCGCGGGGAACCGTGGTGTGGTCGGCTTCGCACCGTGAACACCCCGGCGTCGACGGCGGCGAGCGCCGCGTCGGCGGCGCGTACGGCGTCGCGCCTGGTCAGCGGCGTCCGCAGGATCAGCCACTGGTAGTACAGCGGGGCGGAAACGGCGCGGATGACCGCGGCGCCATCGGTGCCCGCGGGAGCCTCACCCCGTTCGACGCCGTCGTCGACGCAGGCGGCCCACTGCGCGATGCGGCGACCGTAGAACATCGCCAGCGCGTCGGCGGTGTCCGCGTCGAAGGTGGCTGCGGCGATGATCGACGAGAACAGTCCGCCGCTGCGCGGGTCGGAGAGCGTGCGACGGACCAGGTCGGCGTTGGCGCGTAGGTCGCTTCGGAGCGAGCCGGTGTCCGCCCGCGGGACCGAGGTCTCGGCCATGTCGTGCAGGAGGTCGGCCACCAGGGCGCCGATGGTCCCCCACCGCCGGTAGACGGTGCTCTTGCCGACCCCGGCGCGATCGGCGACGGCGGTGAGTTCGACACCGGCGAGGCCGGACTCGACCAGCAGGTCGGCCACCGCGTCGAGCACGGCCGTGCGGACGGCGGCGGTGCGGCCGCCGGGCCGACGGGCGGGCGTGGTCGTCACGGGTTCCACGTTAACGGGAATGGATTCCCATTGCGCCGGAGTTGCACCCCATGACCGTTAACGGGAATCAATTCTCTATAAGGAGTGAACGTGGACCAACGACGAGTGGGCGACTCCGGGCTCGTGGTGTCGGAACTGGGTTTCGGCGCCGCAACCTTCGGCGGCGTCGGCGACTTCTTCGGCGCCTGGGGTGACACCGACGTCGAAGCCGCCCGCCGGATCGTCGAGGCGTGCCTCGAGGCCGGCGTCACCCTGTTCGACACCGCCGACGTGTACTCCGCGGGCGCCTCCGAGGAGGTTCTGGGCGCTGCCCTGCGGGGCAGGCGCGACGAGGTGGTCGTCTCGACCAAGGCCGGGCTGCCGATGGGACCCGATGACTGGGGAACCTCGCGCACCAGGCTCTTGCGCTCCGTCGACGACGCGCTGCGCCGGTTGCAGACCGATCGGATCGACCTGTTCCAACTGCACGGCTACGACGCCCGCACCCCCATCGACGAAGTGCTGCAGACACTCGACGTCCTCGTCACTGCGGGCAAGATCCGCTACGTCGGGGCGTCGAACTTCTCCGGCTGGCAGCTGATGAAGTCCCTCGCGCTCGCCGACGCCACCCATCGCCCCCGCTACGTCGCGCATCAGGTCTACTACTCGCTGGCCGGGCGGGACTACGAGTGGGAACTCATGCCGCTGGCCGCGGCCGAGGGCGTCGGCGCGATCGCGTGGAGCCCGCTGGGCTGGGGGCGGCTGACCGGGAAGATCCGTCGCGGCACGCCGCTACCCGAGCGCAGCCGCCTGCACGCCACCGCGGACGCCGGTCCGCCGATCGACGACGAGCGGCTGTTCGCGATCGTTGACGTGCTCGACGAGATCGCTTCGGAGACGGGCAAATCCGTGCCGCAGATCGCCTTGAACTGGCTGCTGACCCGACCGACGGTGGCGTCGGTGATCGTCGGCGCACGCGACGAGCGGCAGCTGGCCGAGAACCTGGGCGCGGTCGGCTGGCGGTTGACCGGCGACCAGTTGGATCGGCTGCACGCGGTGAGCCGGACCGAGGCGCCCTACCCGTACTTCCCGTATTACCGGCAGGAGGGCTTCGCGCGGCTCAATCCGCCGCCTGCGGGCTAGCCGCCCGCGCCCCGGTGCATGTCGATCAGGTGCGTGTAGAGCAGCGCGTTGTTGCGATTGTTGGTGACCTCGTCCTCACCGAGTTCGCGGCGGACCTTGCCGGGAACGCCCGCGACCAGCGAGCCGGGCGGGATCTCGACGCCCTGGGCCACGACCGCACCCGCCGCGACCAGCGAGCCGCGGCCGATGCGCGCGCCGTTGAGCACCACTGCGCCCATGCCGATCAGGCAGCCGTCCTCGATGGTGCACCCGTGCAGCACGGCGTTGTGGCCGACGCTGACGTCCGCGCCGATCGTCGCGGGGAAGCCGGGGTCGACGTGGATGGTCACGTTGTCCTGGACGTTGGAGCCGTCCCCGATCTCGATCGGCTCGATCTCCGCGCGCAGCGTGGCGCCGTACCAGATGCTGGCCTTGGCCCCCAACGAGATTCGTCCGACGAGGGCGGCGTTCGGCGCCACCCACGCGTCGGCGTGCAGCTGGGGCGAGTGGCCGTTGACGGTCAGGATCAGAGGCTCTGGCATGCCGCGATCGTAGGCACCGCCGGCGTGGCGCCGGTCACGCGCCCTGGTAGACCCTGCGGTACCTCGCCGGCGACATGCCCACGCCGCGCCGGAGATGGTGGCGCAGGTTGCCCGCGGTCCCCAGCCCCGACAGCCGTGCCACCTCGTCGATTCCGAGGTCGCGCGTCTCGAGGAGTTCGCGGGCCAGGTCGAGGCGGCGCTGGCGGATCCACACGCCGGGAGCCTGGCCGGTCTCCTCCCGGAAGCGCCGGTTGAACGTGCGTGGGCTCATGTGTGCGCGCCGGGCGAGCAGCTCCACGGTCAGTTCGCCGTCGAGGTGCCGCAGCGCCCACTGTCGGATGGCAGCCGTCGACGCATCGTCGGCCACCGGGATCTGATGGTCGATGAACTGCGCCTGACCGCCCTCGCGCCACGGCGGCACCACGCAGTGCCGCGCCACGCGGTTGGCCACCTGCACGCCGTGATCGGCGCGAATCAGGTGCAGGCACAGGTCGATTCCCGCGGCCAGACCGGCGGACGTCAGCACGTCACCCTCGTCGACGAACAAAACGTTCTCGTCGACGTCGACGAGCGGGTGCATGCGTTGCAGATCGGCGGCGAACTTCCAGTGGGTGGTCGCGCGCCGACCGTCGAGCAGGCCTGCGGCGGCCAGCACGAACGCCCCCGTGCAGATCGACACCATCCGGGTCCCGGGCCGCACCGAGGCCAGCGCCTCCCGCAGCCGGTCCGGGAGCACGCCCTGGGTGCGCGCCTCGGGGTAGCGCGTGCCCGGTATCACCACGGTGTCGGCGGTCGCGAGCGCTTCCGGGCCTGCCGCCGGGACGACGTCGAAGCCCGACGTGCCGGGCACCGGCTGACGGTCCAGCCCACAGGTGATGACGTCGTAGAGGCCTTCGCCCGCGTCGTCCTCGGCGGACCCGAACAGCATCGGCGCGATCGCGGCGTCGAAACCGACGACCGGCGCGAGCAGGAGGACCACGACGCGATGCGGCATGCCACCATCTTGGCACGTTCTTGACGACTGCTGGCATTCATGCCACTAGCGGGTGACTCGATCACCGATCAGAGTGTTCGGGTGGCTATGACTGGTCCTGAGACGGCCGACCTCGAGGCGGAGACGCGGCGGCCGGGTCCGCGCGTGCACTGGGCGTGGGTGGTGGCGGCGGTCGGCTTCGTCGCGATCCTCGGCGCGGCGGGCTTCCGCTCGGTGCCCGGCGTGATGATGATGCCGCTGCACGACGAATTCGGGTGGTCGCACGGCACCGTCGGCCTGGCGATGTCGGTCAACATGACGTTGTTCGGGCTCACCGCGCCCTTCGCGGCGGCGCTGATGGACCGCTTCGGCGTCCGGCCCGTGCTGTGCGCGGCGCTGCTGCTCATCACGGCCGGATCGGCGCTGTCGGTGACGATGACGGCGAGCTGGCAGCTGGTGCTGTTCTGGGGCGTGCTGGTCGGCATGGGCACGGGGTCGATCTCGATGGGTTTCGTGGCGACCATCGCCACGCGGTGGTTCGAGGAACGGCGCGGGCTGGTGACGGGCGTGCTCACCGCGGCAGGCGCGACGGGACAGCTGGTGTTCCTGCCGGTCGTCGCCGAGGTGACCACCCGACACGGCTGGCGCTGGGCGTCGTTGATTGTGGCCGCCGCGGCGCTGGCGGTCGTCCCCCTGGTCCTGGTGTTCATGCGCAACCATCCCTCCGACCGCGGCCTCACGGCCTACGGCGCCACCGAGGCCTCCCCGCCTGCCGTCGTTCCCACGGGCAGCTTCCGCGCGGCCTTCGACGGTCTGCGCATCGGCGCCCGCGTTCCCGCCTTCTGGCTGCTGGCGTCGAGCTTCGCGATCTGCGGCATGACCACCAACGGGCTGATCGGCACCCACTTCATCCCCGCGGCCAACGACCACGGCATGCCGACCACCGTCGCGGCGGGACTATTGGCGACCGTCGGGATCCTCGACGTCGCGGGCACCGTGTTCTCCGGCTGGCTGACCGACCGCGTCGACCCCCGACTGCTGCTCGTCGTCTACTACGCGGGCCGCGGCCTCTCGCTGCTGTGCCTGCCCGCCCTGCTCTCACCGCACGCCAACCCGGGCACCTGGGTCTTCATCATCTTCTACGGGCTGGACTGGGTGGCCACCGTGCCACCGACGATCGCCCTGTGCCGCACCTACTTCGGTGCGCGCACCCCCGTGGTCTTCGGCTGGGTGTTCGCCTCCCACCAGATCGGCGCCGCCGTCGCCGCCGCGGGCGCGGGCTGGCTGCGGGACCTCCAGGGCGACTACGACCTCGCCTTCTATCTGGCCGCCGGACTGTGTGCCGTCGCCGTGCTGCTGTGCCTGGGCGTGCGCGCACCGGCGTCGCGCACCCCGGTGTGACCTCGTGGCCCAGGTCACTCCGATTTGGCGGATGGCGTGACCGTCCACATACCATTCGTGGGGCGATGCGTCGGGGGATGCAGTTTCTTCGCCCCATTCAACGACCGACACGTCGCACGAGCTGAGGAGCCGAACGTGAAGACTCAAACCAGCAAGGCCCTGGGAATGACGGCGGCGATCGCCGCTCTCGCAGTGTCGCTGCCGATGGCGATCACCGCTCAGGCCGAGCCGACGCCCACCGAGACCACCACCGTCAAGCCGCCCGCCGATCCGCAGGGCAACTGCGACCCGGTGCGCAGCGAGCTGTCCACCGCGGGCACCAGCCTCGCCAACCTGGCGACCAAGCCCGTCGGCCAGGTCATCGCGGGCATCCCGTCGCTGAGCACGTTCTCGTCGGCCATCTCGGGCGGACTGAACCCCGAGGTGAACATCGTCCCGGTGCTGGAGAACGGCCCCTACGTCGTCTTCGCCCCGACCAACGACGCCTTCGCCAAGCTCGATCCGGCGCAGCTCGAGGCGCTGCGGACCGATCCGGCCGCGCTGAGCAAGCTGGACTACTACCACGTCTTCCTCGGCCTGCTGAACCCCGGCGACGTGGCGGGCCAGCGGCCCACCCAGCAGGGTGAAGAGGTGCTGGTCACCGGCAAGGACGGCGACATCAAGGTCAACGACACCGCCAAGGTGATCTGCGGCGGCATCCAGGCAGCCAACGCACGGATCTACATCATCGACACGGTGCTCGATCCGGCCGCGCCGCCCGCGCCGCTGACGCCGAAGACGTCCTTCGACAACACCGGCAAGCCGCTCACCCCGACGTCGTCGGCCACCACGACCTCCAGCGTGGCGCCCGCCGTCGGCTGACACACCACGAAAGAACGGCCCGGGACCACGTTGTCCCGGGCCGTTCTCGTTCGTGGGGGCCGTACCAGAGGCCGTACTAGAGGCCGAGGTCCTTGCCGATGATCTCCTTCATGATCTCGGTGGTGCCGCCGTAGATCGTCTGGATGCGGACGTCGACGTAGTCGCGGGCCACCTTGTACTCGTTCATGTAGCCGTAGCCGCCGTGCAGCTGGACGCAGGCGTCGACGACGCGCTTGTTCAGCTCGGTGCACCACCACTTGGCCTTGGACGCCTGCACGGCCGTCAGCTCGCCGTCGACCGCGGCGCGCAGGCAACGGTCGATGTACTGCTCGCCGATCTCCAGTTCCGTGTCCAGCTCGGCCATCACGAAGCGGCTGTGCTGGAAGCTGCCGATCGGCTTGCCGAACGCCTTGCGATCCTTCACGTACTGCAGCGTGTCGTCGAACGTGGCACGCGCGCCCGCGATGGCCGCGATCCCGATCGACAGCCGCTCGGACGGCAGGTTCGTCATCAGGTGGTAGAAGCCCTTGCCCTCCTCGCCGAGCAGGTTCGCATCGGGCACGCGCACGTTCTCGAAGTGCAGTTCGGCGGTGTCGGCGAAGTGCAGCCCCATCTTGTCGAGCTTGCGCCCGCGGGTGAAGCCCGGCATGTCGCGTTCGACGACCAGCAGCGAGAAGCCCTTGTGGCCTGCGTCGGGATTGGTGCGCGCCACCACCACGACCAGGTCGGAGTTGATGCCCGCGGAGATGAACGTCTTGGAGCCGTTGAGGATCCAGTCGTCGCCGTCGCGCACCGCAGTGGTCTTGATGCCGGCCAGGTCGCTGCCCGCGCCGGGCTCGGTCATCGCGACCGCACCGATGAGTTCGCCGGTGATGTAGCCGGGCAGCCACCGCGCCTGCTGCTCGTCGTTGGCGAGGTTCGCGAAGTACGGACCGACGATGTCGTTCTGCAGGCTCAGCCCCGGGGTCGCCGCCCCGTAGCGGGCGAACTCCTCGACGATCACGGCGTTGAACCGGAAGTCCTCGACGCCACCGCCGCCGAACTTCTCCGGCAGGTTGAAGCCGATCAGGCCGTACTTGCCTGCGGCGACGTAGGATTCGCGGTCGACGAGGCGCTCGCTCTCCCACTTCTCGGCGTACGGCGCGCACTCCTTCTCGAGAAACTGACGCGCGGTCTGCCGCAATTGCTCGTGCTCTTCTTCGAAGACGAGTCTCTTCATGGGTGTGCCCTTCCTACTTCGCTTGCCAGACCGGTGGGCGCTTTTCGGCGAAGGCCATCGGCCCTTCCTTGGCGTCCGCCGAGCGCAGGACGGCGCCCATTTCGCGCATCGTCCTGGTCCAGCCCGCCTGCTCGCCGGTGATGGCGCCCTCGTCGACGCCAAGGGCTACGCGCTTGCTCGCCCACACCGCCAGCGGTGCGTTGACGGTGATCCGCTCGGCCAGCGCCAGAGCGGCGTCGACCACGGTGCCGTCGGGCACCACCTGGTTGATCAGACCCCACTTGAGGGCATCGGCCGACGTCATCGGCTCGCCGGTGAAGATCATCTCCATCGCAACCTTGCGGGGCAGATGGTCGACGATGCGGAACACTCCGCCCGCCGCGGCGATCAGACCCCGCTTCACCTCGGGCAGACCGAACGTCGTCCGCTCCTCGGCCACCACCAGGTCACTGGCGAGCGCCAGCTCGGTGCCGCCGCCGAGCGCGGTGCCGTTGACCGCGGCGATGGTCGGCTTGTCGATCAGGTGCTGGACGTAGCCTGCGAAACCCCACTCGCCGTGTTCGGGGTGGTACAGGTTCTCCCGCCGTGCGATGGCCTTGAGATCCGCACCGGCACAGAAGGTCTGACCGGCGCCGGTGATGACGACGGCCCGCACCTCGGGGTCGTGCTGCGCCTCGTCCAGCGCGTCGCCGACGGCGATGCTCACCGATGCGTTGATCGCATTGCGCGCCTCGGGCCGGTTGAGCGTGATCAGCAGGACGTTGCCCCGGCGCTCGGTGAGAGCGCCGGGTGCAGCCGTCTCGGTCTCCGCCGTCACAGCAGCTCGAGGATGGTGGCGTTGGCCTGCCCGCCGCCTTCGCACATGGTCTGCAGGCCGTACTGAATTCCGTTGTCGCGCATGTGGTACAGCATCGTGGTCATGATGCGGGCGCCGGAGCCGCCGAGCGGGTGACCCAGCGCGATGGCCCCGCCGTTGGGGTTGAGCCGCTTCTCGTCGGCGCCGATGTCGGAGAGCCAGGCCAGCGGAACCGGCGCGAACGCCTCGTTGACCTCGAACACGCCGATCTCGTCGAGCGAGAGTCCGGAGCGCTTGAGTGCCTTCTGCGTTGCCGGGATCGGCGCGGTCAGCATGATCACCGGGTCGGCACCGGCCAGCACCGCGGTGTGCACCTTGGCCAGCGGCTTGAGGCCGAGGCTCTTCGCCTTCTCGGCGGACATGAACAGCAGTGCGGCGGAGCCGTCGGAGATCTGAGAGGCGTTGCCCGCGTGGATGACACCGTCCTCCTTGAAGGCCGGCTTGATTCCTGCCATCTTCTCGATGGTTCCGCCGCGACGGATGCCCTCGTCCTTGAGCACGACGGACTCGCCGTCCTCACCGGTGACCTTGATGCCGACGATCTGGTCGTCGAACGCACCCGCGTCCTGCGCGGCCGCGGCCTTCTCGTGCGAGCTGAGGGAGAACTGGTCGAGCGCGGTGCGGTCGAAGCCCCACTGTTCGGCGATCATCTCGGCGCCGGTGCCCTGGTTCGGGGTCTGGCTGTAGCGGCTGCGGAAGGCCTCCGGGTACGGGTGGCCGCCGTTGGCCAGTGACGAGCCCATCGGGGTGCGCGACATGGACTCGACGCCACCGGCGACGACGACGTCGTAGTGTCCTGCGACCACGCCTGCGGCGGCGAAGTGCACCGACTGCTGGCTCGATCCGCACTGCCGGTCGACGGTCACGCCGGGCACGCTCTCGGGCCATCCAGCTGCGAGCACCGCGGTGCGCGCGATGTCGAGCGCCTGCTCGCCGGCCTGCATGACGCAGCCCCAGATGACGTCGTCGACGAGGGCGGGGTCGATGCCCGCGCGCTGGACGAGGCCATTGAGGACCTGCGCGGAGAGTTCGCCCGGGTGTACGCCGGACAGTCCGCCGTTGCGCTTTCCGACAGGCGAGCGAACCGCCTCGACGATGACGGCTTCGGCCATGGAATTCTCCTTCGACGTGGGGTGACGACGCTCGGGCGCGCCAGAATGATCCTCATCGACGGTAAAGGAGTAGGTTTACTAGGTCAACCTACTGGTTGGTAGACCTTGGCGGCGGCCGTTGGCTGCCCGGTCGTCGCTCACATGTTTTACTGAGTTGACCTGCTGGCAACCCGGCCACGGTCGTATTCGAGGAGGCGCGTTGGCCCGCAACACCCCACTCGCGCCCATGATCGGGCCGGAGTCGGTGGCGTCGCTCAGCGGTGCACCCGTGCGCTCCCCCAAGACCGCCGAACTCGTCGCAGGGACGCTACGCCGCATGGTCGTCGACGGTCAGCTCAAGGAAGGCGACTTCCTGCCCAACGAGGCCGAGCTGATGACCCACTTCGGCGTCAGCAGGCCCACGCTGCGCGAGGCGGTCCGCGTCCTCGAGTCCGAGCGGCTGGTCGAGGTGCGACGCGGATCGCGCACCGGCGCCCGGGTACGGGTGCCGGGCCCCGAGATCGTCGCCCGCCCCGCGGGTCTGCTGCTCGAACTGTCCGGCGCCACCATCGCCGACGTCCTCGTCGCCCGGTCGGGCATCGAGCCGATGGCGGCCCGACTGCTCGCCGAGAACGCCACCCCGGAGGCGCTCGAAGAACTCGAGTCGATGCTCGCGGAGCACATCCCGGCGGGCTGGCAGTCGGGCCGATTGGCCGAGGCCACCGGCGACTTCCACCTCCGCATGGTCGAGATGTCGGGCAACTCCACCCTGACCATCATCGCGGGCATGCTGCAGGAGATCACCGTGCGGCACACCGCCTTCGCCATCAAGGAGCACCGCGAGGTGTCCAAGGCGGAGTACGACAAGCTCCTGCGGTCCTACCGCCGTCTGCTCACGCTGCTGCGGGCCGGCGACGGCGCCGCCGCGGAGGCGCACTGGCGCAAGCACCTCGACACAGCACGCGAGCTGCTGCTCGAGGGATTCGAGAACATCAAGGTCCGCGACGTCATGCAGTGACGTCTCGAGCTGTGACGTCTCAAGCAGTGACCGACTTCGACCAGGTGACCTGAACCGGCACCGTGTCGTCCCACGGCTGCCGGGTCACCATGTCGGCGACCTCGACGACGCCCCGCTCGAACTCACCGGTCGCCGCATCGACGAGGCGGTACTCCTGGCGCTGCCGATGGATGGGCTGCGCGTCGAGCATCACGATGCGCACCTCGCCGGGTTCGAAGTGACAGCGCTGCTGTAGCGCCGCGACGAGCTGTTCGTTGCTCATGTGGCCGTCGCCGAAGTTCCAGCCGATCGCGGTGGACACGATGCGCTCGCCGTCGGTCAGCACGTAGTCGTCCTCGTCGTGGCCGGCCATCGCCCGATGGGCGAGGGTGAACATCGCGCGGCCGTGGGTGTTGAACGAGCGGAACGCATATCCCATGTAGAGGTACATCTGCGCCGTCTCCGGGCTGCCGTAGAACTTCTCCATCTGGGCCTGGGGCATGCTCGCGATGGAGACGACGTTCGCCTCGATCTTCGCCGACGCCGAGGGCTTGACGCACCACAGCGAGGTGTCCCAGTTGCCTGCGTAGTACCGCATGCCGGGCAGGAACGAGACCTTGCGCGGAAAGAGATTGCCCAGCACCACGATTCCGGCGGACACGGCGAGCAGCACGATCGGCCACGGGCTCTGCAGGTCGCTCAGGCCGATGTCCGCGTGGCCGACGAACAGCGCCAGCACGCTGAACATCATGAAGACGTTCCACTCCAGCGGCACGCCCATCGGGATCGACGACAGGATGCCGAAGTGGAAGCACAGCATCACGAATGCGGCGATCGCCGTCGGCCACCCGCCGTGGCTGAAAAACAGCACCAGCGGCACCAGCATCTCGATCGCGGTACTGATGTGCGCGAGCACCCGGGATGGCCTGCCCGGCCGCAGGTCGTCGGGGAAGTGCTCGAAGAACGCCCGCTTGATCCACTTCGGTCGGAACACGGGATTGTTGCTCATCATCGTGGAGATGACGAACGGGAAGTGCTTGTTCAGCTTGGACGTCGCCGCCCCGATCCAGATGGTCAGGCAGATGAGCTTCGCCGCGATGATCATGTCGGGGCCGCTGAAGAGGAAGCACAGCGCCAGCGACGCGTAGACCTCGCCGCGGGCGGCCAGGAAGATCACCTTGTCGCGCAGCCCGATCACGGCGAGCAGGCCGAGGATCGTCGCCGTCTGCCACACCGGCAGGACGCCGACCTCGGTGCCCAGCGCGGGAATCGGGCCGGAGCCGTCGGAGAAGATCGCGACGAGCAGCGCCACCAGCAGCGCGCCGTAGACGAGCGCGTCGAACGGCGTGCGGGCGTCACCGCGGGTGAGCGGGATGCGGTTGGGCCATGGGGGCAGCCGGATGGTGCCGGGACGCAGCCAGTAGAGGATCGAGCCCATCGGCGGGGAGAACCGGTTGTTCAGCGGGCCGAACCCGCAGCCGAGCCCCACGACCTCGAACAGCATCGTGTACAGCACGACCTTCTGGAACACGATGGGTTCGTCGTACCACTGCCCGACGTTGGTGAACCCGTCGACGCCGGTGGTCGTCAGGACCACCAGCCACGCGAACAGGACGTAGAGCAGGATCTTGACGACGTAGAACAGGTGCAGCGCGACGGGGGTGCCGAAGCCGACCTCGGCCCAGTGCCGGGCCATGGGCACGATCTTCTCGGAGCGGCTGCCCTTGCTCCATTCCTCGAAGTCGATCTCGGGGGTGGTCTGCTTGAGAAAACCCATGCGGGCAAGACTAGAACGTGTTCTCGTTTTGCAGAACCACTTTCCCTCGCGAGCAGACACGAAAGCCCCTCATTCCCGGCGGATGAGGGGCTTTTGCGTCTGCTCGCGGGCTAGGCGTCCTTCTGCGCGGGCGGCCGGAAGAAGATTGCCAACTGCCCGATGCCGCCGGCGAGGCCGAGCACCAGCGCGATCGCCAGGCCACCCCAACCCTGGACGAAGTCCCACAGGCCGGTATCGCGGAACAGCAGGTAGTCCAGGCTGAGCTTGCCCGCGCCGAGGCCTGCGATCGCCACCGCGGCGACGGCCAGGATGAGGTTGTACTCCCAGCCCTCCTTGACGATGAAGAAGCCGTTGTTGCGGTGCACCGTCCACGCCGCGACGAGCATCAGCGCCACGAAGCCCGCCGCGGGGATCGGCGTCAGCAGGCCGACCGCCAGGCCCAGGCCTGCGGCGACCTCGGTGGTGGCCGCCACCCGGGCGTGGAACATGCCGGGCTTCATGCCGATGCTGTCGAACCATCCGGCGGTGCCGGGGATCCGGCCGCCCCCGAAGAACTTGTTGTAACCGTGCGCGGCCATCGTCAGACCGAGCACGACGCGCAGCACCAGAAGTGCGAAATCGTAGGCTTCCACGTAACAGAATCTAGGGCATCTGTTACGCGGGCGGTCAAGCCCCCGACGGTCCGAGTGCCGCCGCCAGCCGCTCGAAGTAGCCGTCCAGACCTGCCTCGCCGCCGATCGCGGACTCGCGGGCGTGCACGCTCACCGAGATCGCGTCGCCGATGCCGTGCACGCCGTGGACGAGCCCCATCATCGGCGACAGCGCCGGTACGTCCGAGGTGACGACGACGGGTGCGCCGCCGAACTCGAGGTCCGCGGCGCCGCGGTCGACGCTGGTCACCACGGTGTTGCCGGTGACGCTCGACGACCGCGCGGCCGGGTCGAACTTCCCCACCCCCCAGCGCAACAGTGGCGCCGGCATCGCCGCGAAGGCCAGGTCGCCCGCGCGGTTCGCGGGATGCTCGGCACGGCGCCTGCGGGCATCGAGGTCGGCGGCGATGCGGGCTGCCCGGGTTGCGAGCGGCACGTCTGGATGCAGGTCGACCGCGACGTTGCCGTAGTGGTTGTGGGCCAGGCGCGGGCCGCGGTGGGCCATCGGTACCTCGGCGCCGAGCGGAACGGGGTCGTCGCCGAACTCGCGCAGCAGCCAGGCGAGCGCCTCTGACACCGCTGCCAGCGCGGTCACGGTCACCGGACCCTCGCGCCACTCGTCGCGCCTGCGGACGACCGTGCGCAACAGCGTCGTGCCCGCCGACCACTCGTTGGTCCGCCGCAGCGGGTACTGCTGGGCGGGCGGCGGCACGACGCCCGACCGCTCGTCGCGGACCATCTCTCGGTGCGCGAGGGCGGCGCGCACACCGCGCCAGGGCATCGCGGCGGGTCCGCCTCGGGGTGGGCGGGCCTGGGGTATCGGACCCCGGCGCCCGAACAGCGTGGCCGCCAGCGCAGCCAACCGGGTGCCGTCGCCGAGCGCGTGGACGGCGTGGAATGCGGCCACGGTGCCCGGCCCGGTCGACCCGGGTATCCCGTCGACGCCGGGAAACACGTGCAGTCGCCACGGCGCGACGTATGGGTTCAACGGCGCCTCGCTGAGCGCGACGGCCGCTGCGAGGCAGCCGGCCCAGCGCGCGTCCGATGGCTCGTGCACGACCAACCGGTCGTCGACGCCCGAGCCGATCCACGCGGGATACCCTCCGCGACTTCGGTTCTCGACCCGCACCGCGAGGTCGCCACACGCCCGCGCGCGTCGGGCGACGGTCGCGAGAGCGTCCGGCAGGTCGCCGGGCACCCCGTCGAACCCGTAGATCAGCACCTGATCGCTCGGGATCTTCTCCGCCAGCCACAGCGTCTGCGCATCGGCGGGCGCGAGTGGCCGGGCGGTCATGGACCAAGGCTAGGCTGCAGCGATGCTTCCAGCGGCAAGTGACGACGGCGCGGTGCTCGTGACCGGCGCGTCGTCGGGCATCGGCGACGAACTGGCGCGCGACTTCGTCAGGCGCGGACGCACGGTGATCCTGGTAGCGCGGCGCGCCGAGAAGCTGCAGGCCCTCGCCGACGCGCTCGGCTCGTCGGCGCATGTGCTGCCTGCCGACCTGTCCAGCGCCGAGGACCGCGCGGCACTCCCCCGGCGCGTCGCCGACCTCGGCCTGGTGGTCGACGTCCTGGTCAACAACGCCGGGCTCAGCACGTCGGGTCCGGTGGCCGAATCCGATCCCGCAGCCGAACTGAACCTCGTCGAGGTCGACGTCTGCGCTGTGGTCGACCTGTGCAGCAGGTTCGTCCCCGGCATGGTGGCGAGGGGACGCGGCGCGGTGCTCAACGTGGCCTCGGTCGGCGCGTTCGGCCCGCTGCCCGGGCAGGCGGCCTACGGCGCCGCCAAGGCCTTCGTGCTGTCCTACACCCAGGCGCTCGGTCAGGAGCTGCACGGTACCGGCGTCACGTCGGCCACGCTGTGTCCGGGACCGGTAAAGACCGGTTTCGGTGCGGCGGCAGGCATTTCGGACGCCGACGCCGAGGCATCGCTGCCGAAGGTCATGTGGGTCGACGCGGCCGAAGTCGCCAGGACCGCGATCGACGGCCTGGACGCCGGCCGCACCGTCATCGTGCCCGGCGTGTTCAACCGCATCGGCGCTGCTGCGTACCAGGCGCTCCCACGCAAGCTGCTGCTGCCGATCCTGGCGCGCAGCCATCCGTCGCTGAAGAAGCGCTAGCGTTCGACGAACTCGACTATCAGCCGGGCGACCACGTCGGGCTGTTCGAGCTGCAGGAAGTGCCCGGCGTCGTCGACCAGTGCGGTCCGACTGCCGTCGGGCAGTGCACGCGTCACCCAACGGGTGTAGTCCGCCGACGCGCAGCCGTCGTCGGTCCCGTGCAGGTACAGCGTCGGCAGCGCAGGCTGCGACAGCCAATGCCGGTGCAGCTCGGCATAACTCGCGGGCGGCTTGCTCGCGCGGACGGTCTGCCGGTAGTACGCCAGCGCGGCGCGCCAGTTGTCCGGCGACCCGATGGCCGCCTTGACCAGGGCGACGTCCTCGGTGGCGTCGTAGCCCGGCGACCATTGCCGCCACAGCCGCGGGATCAGCCACGACGCGGAACGGTCCGGCAGATAGGGCAATTGGTGATAGGCGATGTACCAGCTGCGCATCAGCTGGCGCGGGATCCCCGCGAGCAACCTGCCGACGTCGGGCACCTTGCCCCGGAACGACGCCGAGGGAGGCACCGACATGATGACGGCCTTGGTGAACGGGCTGCCGGGCATGGCTGCGAGCCCGGTGGCGGCGATCGCACCCCAGTCGTGCCCGATGAGGACGTCCCGGTCGGTGCCGCCCGCGGCGTCGCGCACGCGCAGCGCGTCGTCCATCAGGGCGCCGACGTGGTAGCTGCCGTCCGATGCCAGCGACGACGGCGCGTAGCCGCGCAGGAACGGGGCGACGACGCGGTAGCCGGCCGCCACCAGCGCAGGGGCCACCTTGCGCCACCCGTGCGCGGTATCGGGAAAACCGTGCAGGCACAGGGCAATCGGGCCGTCTTCGGGTCCCCACACCAGCGCCTTCACGTCGACGGCGGGCGTCGATACGTCGAGGATTCGCGGATCGGTCATGCCATCACACCGGATCGAAGCCCGAGATCAGCCACCGGTCGTCCACCTTGTCCATGGTCACCCGGACGCTCGATGCGGTGTTCGCCGGAGCGGCATTACCCACGACCACGCTCTGGTTGACGAACACCAGCACGACGGCCCGATCCGGGCCGGCCGAGACCGCCGCGGCCTGCGGCACGCTCGCGGTCGCCGCGATCTGCTTCTCCTTGGCGCCGGGGATCACGACGTCGTTGATCAGCGCGGTGTAGGTGTCCAGGAACGGGCCGGTGATCAGGTTGCGGGCGTCGCCGAGCTGCTGCTCCACCTGATCGGGCGTGTAGGACAGCAGCTTGACGGTGCTGTCGCTGGCGGCCTGGACCGTCTCGGTGCGCACTTCGTCGTCGGTGCGCACCGAGTCGTCGACGAACTTCAGGTACGCCGCGGCGAGCGCGAGCAGCAGCACCAGTCCCGGCAGGATTCCGTAGGCGAGCACGCGGGTCCAGTCGGTCCCTGGGGTCGCGTGGGTGGTGGCCGTCCCGACGGCGGGTGGGGTGTGTGCCGTCTCCGGCGTGGTGTCGGCCTCGATCGCCGTGCTCTCGGGCTCCACGGCGGCGGTCTCGTCGTCGCCTGGAACCGTGCGATCCGTCATGCCACGAACTCCACGTTGGACACCTTTGCATCGGCCCCGACCTGCTGCACCGAGATGAGCATGCGCCAGGATCGCGGCGTCTGCGGGGGCTGACCCTCGACCGCGGTGTCGACGGTGACCGCGAGGACGACCTTGGCACCGTCGGCGGTCTGGTCCTTGATGCCGGCCTCGGTCACCGAGCCGACGGACTTCGACTTCACCTGCTTGACCACCTCCGCGAACGGTTGGGCGCGCCGCTGGAAGTCGTCGTAGAACGCACCGGTGGCCGAGTCGAGGATGCGTTGCACGTCCGCGTCGACCCGGGTGTAGTCGATGGTGGTCAGGTTGATGGCACCCTGCTTGCCCACCTGCAGGAACACTTCCCGCTGGTCGGCGAGTTCGCTCGACTGATGGGCGCGGAACGCAAGCCACCCGGTGAGCCCACTCAGTGCCAGCATGAGCACCAGCCCGGCGATGAGGGCCAGCTGCACGTGCGACGTCGGTGCCGCCGGAGCCGGCTCCGACGCGGTTGCGGTGTCGGACGCTTCGGTGGCCTCGGCGGCCTCGGTCGGTTCGCCGTCCGCGGTCGGCTGATCGGCGCCGGTCACCTCGGCCGTCGGGGCAGCATCGTCGTCTGCCATGTGTGCTCCTCCGTGGCGCTGCGAACCGGGGCGGCCCGCGTGTACGCGTGTGGGTCCGGTCCAAAGTACGTGCCCGTCGGAGCGTCTGGTGCGGCGACTCGCGGGGATCAGACTCCGTCCGCGGCGGCCTCCAGGTCGGCGATCACGATCTTGCGCATGCCCATCATGGCCGTGACCGCTGCGTCGGACCGCGCCGTGTCGGGGTCCTCGGTCAGCTCGTAGAGCCGCTTGGGCACGATCTGCCAGCTCAGTCCGAACCGGTCCTTGAGCCAGCCGCACTGCGATTCCTCGCCGCCGTCGACCAGCGCCGACCAGTAGTAGTCGACCTCGTCCTGGTCGGCGCAGAGCACTTCGAAGGACACGGCCTCGGTGAAGGGGAACTGCGGGCCGCCGTTGATGCCGAGGAAGCGCTGACCGTCGAGGACGAACGTTCCGTAGACGACGGCGCCCGCGTCGTTCGGCCAGGCCTCGGTGGCACGGACGAATCCCTCGATCGACGAGTTGGGGAACACCGAGGTGTAGAACGCGGCAGCGGCCTCGAGGTCGCCGTCGAACCAGAGTGAAGGAGTGATGTTGGGCATGCCGTACCGACCGGCGCGGGCTGCGAAACTCATCGCGGACTTCCCGGGTCGGCTCCGGTCGGGGCAGCCGCATTAGTAACGTGAGGTCGCCGGCGATGAGCGCTGGCGAGGACAGAAGACGGAGTACATGGCCGTGACCAACGTGGGCGCAGTACAGACCGTGTCGTTTCGCGGCGTCGACGACTTGAACCTGGTCGCCGACGAGTGGAACCGCGACGCCCCCTCGGCAGCCGATCGGCCGACCATCGTCATGCTGCACGGCGGTGGCCAGAACCGGTACTCCTGGAAGAACACCGGGCAGATCCTGGCCGACGCCGGCTTCCACGTCGTCGCCCTGGACAGCCGCGGACACGGCGACAGCGACCGCTCGCCGACGGCCACGTACACGGTCGAGGCACTGTGCAGCGACACGCTCGCGGTGCTCTATCAGATCGGCAGGCCCGTCGTCCTGATCGGCGCCAGCATGGGCGGGCTGACCGGCATCGCCGCCGCGCACGAGGCGGGGCCCGAGTTGGTCACCAAGCTGGTCCTCGTCGACGTGGTGCCGCGCTTCGAGAAGGACGGCAGCGCCCGCATCCGCGACTTCATGTTCAGCCACGTCCATGGCTTCGACTCGCTGGACGACGCCGCCGACGCCGTGGCCGCCTACCTTCCGCACCGCGACAAGCCGCGCAACGTCGAGGGGTTGAAGAAGAATCTGCGGCTACGCGACGGCCGGTGGTATTGGCACTGGGACCCGGCGTTCCTCACCAAGCCCGAGGACGATCCCTTCGTGCGGGTCGAGAAACTCGAGCAGGCGGCGATGAACCTCGAGATCCCGCTGCTGCTGATCCGCGGCAAGCTGTCCGACGTCGTCAGCACCGAGGGCGTCGAGGACTTCCTGGCCAAGGTGCCCGCGGCCGAGTTCGTCGAACTGTCCGACGCCGGGCACACCGCAGCGGGTGACGACAACGACGCCTTCACCGACGTCGTGGTTCGGTTCGTCAACCCGTGAGCGCCGGCTTCACGTTTCTCGAGCAGCCCGAACTCCCCGCACCCCAGGTCAGCGAGGCTCAGGCCGAACAGCTGCTCGCCGAGCACTACGGCATCGCGGCGCGCGCGGAATCGCTTGGCAGTCAACAGGACAAGAACTTCCTGCTGCGCGGGGCCGACGGTGTCACGCTCGGGGTGCTGAAGGTGGCGAACCCGGCCTTCACCGCGACCGAACTCGACGCTCAGGACGAGGCCGCCGGGCTCATCGCCAACGCCGAGCCGACGCTGCGCGTCGCGGTACCCCGGCCCAACCTCGCGGGTGCGCGGTCGACGACGGTCCACGGTCTGCTCGACGGCCCGGCGCACGTGCGTCTGCTGCCGTTCGTCGACGGCGGGACGTACGTCGACACCGGGTACCTCTCCCCTGAGATCGTCTCGGCGATGGGCACTCTCACGGGCCGGGTGAGCCGGGCGCTGCGGGACTTCACCCATCCGGGGCTCGACCGGGCGCTGCAGTGGGATCTGCGGTTCGGGGCCGACGTGGTGCACGCGCTGGCCGGTCACGTCGCCGATCCGGACGTGCGCGACCGCCTGACCGTCGCGGCGACGCTGGCCGGGGAACGGGTCGCGGCACTGGCCGACCACCTGCCGCGCCAAGCGGTGCACCTGGACCTCACCGACGCCAACGTGATCGCGTCCGCAGAGACGGGATTGCCCGACGGCATCATCGACTTCGGTGATCTCTCCGACACCTGGGCGGTGTCCGAACTCGCCGTCGGGCTGTCGTCGGTGCTCGGACATCCCGGCGCGTCGCCGACCTCGATCCTGCCCGGCGTCAGGGCCTTTCACGCGATCCGGCCGCTGTCCCGCGCCGAGGCGGACGCGGTGTGGCCGCTGGTGGTGCTGCGCGCCACGGTGCTGATCGCCAGTGGTGCGCAGCAGGCCACGCTCGATCCCGACAACGCCTACCTCACCGAGCAGTCCGACGCCGAGGCGCGGATGTTCGAGCTGGCGACCTCGCTGCCGATCGACGTGATGCCCGGCGTCATCCGGCACGCCCTGGGTCTGGTCGACCCGCCCGCGGCGCTGGCCGGGCTCCCCCTGGTGGCCGACGTGTCCGCCGACACCATCGCCGTACTCGACCTCTCCTCCACCTCCGACCTGTTCGACGACGCGTTCGAGCCGGGCGGCTGGCTGCCGGCCGGCGTCGAGAACCGCTTCGCCGACGAGGCCGTGCGCGCCGGTGCCGCCTTGGTCGCCACGGGGTTCGGCCGCCCACGTCTGACCCGCGCGCCTGCGTTGAGCCAGAGCAGTCCCGCCGTCGTGCCCACCGGCATCGCGCTGTGGCCCGGCCGTGAAGTCACGATCACCGCACCGTGGTCGGGCGAGGTCGAGCGCGTCGACAACGGTTTCGTCCTGCATTCGACCGATCTCGAGATCTCCGTCGCGGGCGTCGAGTTGGCCGCGACGGGTCCCGTCGACGCCGGGACACCGCTGGCGACCGCGGCACCAGGACAGTGGTTCGCCGTCGCCGCCAAGCCCGTCGGCGCGCCGCCGGCGCCCGCCTTCACCACTGCCGAACTCGCGCCGGGCTGGCTGGCGCTGGCCCGCGATCCTGCGCCGCTGCTGGGCCTGCCCGCCGCGTCCTACTCGGCGGACCGAGACCTGTTGGCGCGCAGGGACGACAGCTTCGCCAAGGTGCAGGAGCACTACTACGCCGATCCCCCGCAGATCGAGCGGGGCTGGCGGCACCACCTGATGTCGACGTCGGGCCGGGTATACCTCGACATGGTCAACAACGTGGCGGTGCTGGGCCACGCCCATCCGCGGGTGGCCGACGCGGCGGCGCGGCAGCTGCGGCGCCTGAACACGAACTCGCGCTTCAACTACGAGGCGGTGGTGGAGTACAGCGAGCGCCTGGCGGCCACCCTGCCCGAGCAGTTGGACACGGTGTTCCTGGTCAATTCCGGTTCGGAGGCAAGCGATCTCGCGATCCGGCTGGCCACCGCGGCAACGGGCAGGCGCGACGTGGTGGCGGTGCGCGAGGCCTACCACGGCTGGACCTACGGCACCGACGCGGTGTCGACGTCGACGGCCGACAACCCGAACGCGCTGTCCACCCGGCCGGATTGGGTGCACACCGTCGAGTCGCCGAACAGCTTCCGCGGCAAGTACCGCGGCGCGGACGTTCCCCGGTACGCCGAAGATGCCGTGCGCTGCATCACCGACCTGGCCGCCGAGGGCAGGCCGGCGGCCGGGTTCATCTGCGAGACGGTGTACGGCAACGCCGGTGGCATGACGCTTCCCGACGGCTACCTCGCCGACGTCTACGCGGCGGTCCGCGCCGCCGGCGGGTACGCGATCGCCGACGAGGTCCAGGTCGGTTACGGCCGTCTGGGCGAATGGTTCTGGGGCTTCCACCAGCAGCAGGTGGTGCCCGACATCGTGTCGGTGGCGAAGTCGACGGGCAACGGCTACCCGCTGGGCGCCGTCATCACCAGCCGCGCGGTGGCCGATGCCTTTTCCTCGCAGGGCTACTTCTTCTCGTCCACGGGTGGCAGCCCGCTGTCGTGCGTGATCGGGCTGACCGTGCTCGACGTGCTCGCCGACGAGGCCCTGCAGGGCAACGCCAAGCGCGTCGGCACCCACCTCAAGGAGCGCCTGCTCGGGTTGCGCGACCGGCACCCCATCATCGGCACGGTGCACGGCATGGGCCTGTACCTGGGCGTGGAGATGGTCCGCGACCCCGAGACGCTCGAGCCCGCCCCCGAGGAGACGACGGCGATCTGCAACCGGATGCTCGACCTCGGCGTCGTGATCCAGCCGACCGGCGACCACCAGAACATCCTGAAGACCAAGCCCCCGTTGTGCATCGACCTCGCCGGCGCGGACTTCTACGTCGACACCCTCGACCGCGTCCTCACCGAAGGCTGGTAGGGCCGTCAAGTTCATCCGGCGAGCGTGCGTGTCTGCGGGCGACACGCCGCTCTCCGGAGCGAGTTCACGCACGCTCGTGTCCGAATTCCGGCGCAGCGTGGCCTGATTGGCAGCGGTGGCGCGACGACGGGTGCCCTACCGTCGGTGGCGATGTCCGCGATACTGCTCAGCGCCCACGTGATCCTCGCGATCCTCGCCATCGGCCCGATCACCGTGGCGGCCAGCGTCTTTCCTCGCTACGCCGACAACCCCGCCGTCGCATCGGTGCTGCACCGGATCTGCGTGACGTACGCGGCCGTCGGCATCGCGGTGCCGCTGTTCGGAATTGCAACCGCGGCGTCGATGGGCGTGCTCACCGACGCGTGGGTATTGGTGTCGATCGGGCTGACGGTCGCGGCGGCGATCGTGCTGGTGGCGAGCATCCTCCCGGCGCAGCGCACTGCCCTGGCCGGTGCGGGCTTCGGCAGGCTGGCGATGACGACCGGCGTCTTCAATCTGCTGTGGGTGACGGTCACGGTGCTGATGATCGTGCGGCCGGGTTCCTCGACCGGCGTCTGACGTCCTGCGCGAGCGTGCGCGAACTCGGGTTTCCACCCGGCATGTCGCCCGCAGACACGCACGCTCGCCGGAGGAGGTACCCCGCGAACCGACCTAGCCCACCGGGTGTGGACGCGGCATTGAATACTTGACCCCGTGTCGGGAGCCATGATCGTGGTCTACGTCCTCGCCGCCCTGGCGGTCGCCGAGGGCGTCGCGCTCGTCGTGCTGTCCCTGCGACTGCGGGCGCGCGACGAGGAGATCGACGCGCTGACCCGTCGACTGAACACCCGTGCGAACCTCCTGTCCGGCGGGCGCGAAGCGGTCAAGCAGGTCTGGCAGACGGCCAACATCATCCGCAAGGAGGGCCTCGGCGCCGCGGTGCGTACCTCCATCGAGGACCTCGCCGACTGGGCGGAGGTGGAACGGCCGGACCTCGCGCGGCTCGCACCGAACGGCCGCATCGCGATCCTGTTCTCCGACATCGAGGAGTCGACGGCGCTCAACGAGCGGATCGGCGACCGGGCGTGGGTCCGCCTGATCGGCCGCCACGACAAGATGGTTAGCCGCCACGTCAAGCGCCACAACGGTCACGTCGTCAAGAGCCAGGGCGACGGCTTCATGATCGCCTTCGCCGAGTCAGAGGACGCGGTGCGGTGCAGCATCGGCATGCAACACGCACTCAGCAAGCGGCCGAACGGGATTCGGGTCCGCATCGGCATCCACGTCGGCAAGTCGGTGCGCCGCGGCGACGACCTGTTCGGCCGCAACGTCGCGATGGCGGCCCGGGTGGCCGCGGCAGCCGACGGCGGCGAGATCCTGGTGAGCGAACCCGTCCGGGACGCGGTGAGCGCCCTCGACGACATCGAATTCGACGCTGGCCGCGAGGTGGAACTCAAGGGCTTCAGCGGCACCCACCGGCTCTACGCCGTCGAGTCCTAGGCGTCCTCCGGCGGCGGTGACACCTCGGCCAGGCGCTGCTGCAGCCGCGCGCGGACGTCGTCCGGTGTGTAGGCGTTGCGCTTGCGTTGGTCGCGGGCGACCAGCGCGCCACCTGCCACCACGCCGGCGACGCCCGCCAACCCGACCCACTTCCAGATCCCTCGCATCACAGGGATTCTGCCTAAGCTGCGCTGGTGAATGCGAACACCGTGACGTTGGAGCGGGCGCTGGCCGAGACGCGGACGGGTGACGTGTGGCTGTTTCGCGGCGATTCCGGCCCCGACCGGGCCATTCAGACGATGACCAACGCGCCGGTCAACCACGTCGGGATGACGGTGGCGATCGACGATCTGCCGCCGCTGATGTGGCATGCCGAACTGGGCGCGAAGCTGCTCGACGTGTGGACCGGCACCCACCACCGCGGCGTCCAGCTCAACGACGCGCGACAGGCCGTCGAGCAGTGGCAGAACGAGTACGGCCAGCAGTGCTGGTTGCGACAGCTCACGCCGTACGCCGACCGCGCGCAGGAGGACGCGATGCTGCGCGTGATCGCGCGGATGGATGGCACCGCGTTCCCGACGACCGCGCGTCTGACCGGACGGTGGATCCGCGGCAGGCTGCCGATCGTCAGCGACTTCACCCGAGGCCTCCCGTTCGTGCACCGTCTGGTCCGGGAGTCGGCCGAGCGGAAGAAGCGGGAACGGCTCAAGGTCGGATTGCAGACGGCCTACTGCGCGGAGACGGTCGCCATCACCTACGAGGAGATGGGTCTGCTCACGACTGAGAAGCACCACAACTGGTTCGATCCGGGCAAGTTCTGGAGCGGTGACGAGCTGCCGCTGACGGAGGGATATCGGCTCGGCGACGAGATTCCCGTCGTGCTCTGACCGCGGTGCGACACCGCTGCGGGTGTGACCCAGGAGACTCACCGAATAAAACCGACGACATATGCGTTATCACGCATGATTCGGTCCGTCGATGTTCATCCCCGAGGTCGACGGACCGAATCACTCTCCCCGAGCACGGCTCGCCGGTTCTCCATCATCGGCCGTCGGACACTTCGTCTCGATCTGGAACGTGTGCCACGTCGCCTCCCCGACATCGGGCGGCATCCGTCCGCGAAACCGGTACGTCTCGTCGACCCTGCTCACCTCGACCTCCGCCGGGTCGGCGATGAATCCCGCGACGTCGTCGTAGCGCAATGCCACCCGTTCGGCGATCAGCCGGCCACGTTCGATCACGACCGCACGGAACATCTGCTTGCCGGGCCCGTTGACGAAGATCACGACGACGCCGTCGCCGCGCGTACACGACACGTCGTCGGTCCTGATGGCTCCACGCTCGCCGTCGAAGACCAACGTCGTCTCCACCTCTGGTCCGCGACTGCACCCACCGACGGCCATCAAGACTGCGGCGCACGCCACTGCCCGACCGGGCCTCACCGCGGCGACGCGCATGTCTCGAGTATGACTGCCGCGTCCGCCATCCACCCGCTACCTGCGGGTTCGGCGCCTCGAACGACCAGACACGTTTCGTAGGGCGACGACGGCGGGTACAGGCGTTGCGTCGGGGGGTCGCGTGCGACCCCCGCCGCTTTGCGGCATGGGTCGTGAACAACGGTCGATGTGCCGCTGCCGGACACGGCAGTGGCGGACGAGGAGTTCACGATGCGTATCAAGAAGATCGCAGCAGGTGCAGTGGCCACGGCGGCCCTCGGCTTCGGAGTGCTCGGCGCCGGTAGCGGCGTAACACTCGCCAAGCCGAACGACCCCGCACCCGGTCCGCCGGGACCCAGCGGCCCCGGCCCGTACTGGCTGCCGGGCGATGCGCCGGGCCAGAATCCGATCGGCCCGCCGGGGCAGGTCAAGAACGGCAATCCGTACGTTCCCGGCCTGACGGGCGTGCCGCCCGGCCACTGGGGCGACCCCGGCTACGCCGGACTGCCCCCGACCTGGCGCCCGGTCAACTGGTTCGACCTCGGCATCTTCGAGCCGCAGCCAGTGGTCTACAACCCCGACGCCTTGGCGTGGGGCATCTGGTGGGTCGACCGGTTCATCCCGTTCGTGGCCTGACGCACTCGAGGATGGCCGCTCTGCATCAGCAGGGCGGCCATCGTCGTGCCTGGGTCAATGTCGGCGTTCGGTGTCGGTCGACTGGCGCGAGATCTCGGCCTGTTCGCGGCGCGCTTCGGCTTGGCGGCGCTGCTCGGACGCCTCGGCGCGCTGCACGCGCTTGCGTTCGCGCTCCTCGGGCGACCCCTCGCGGACGTCGGCGAGCCGCTCCCGCTCGTCGGCGACTGCTTCGCGTTCGTCGGCGATGTGATCGCGTTGGTCGGCTACGCGGTCGCGTTCGTCGGCTAGATACTCTTGGTCGTGGCGGTTGGCGCGCGCCTTCTCCAGATCCCGCCGGCAGTCGTCGAGTTCGGCCTCCAGCCGATGTCGGTCGGCCGAGCCAGAGTTCCCGTCCGGAGCGGACATCGGATCACCTCCGACTGGAACGCTACGCCCCGCCGCGACGGCTCAGCGGCCGACCAGCGAGCCGTACTGCGGGCAGTAGGTGGCGACGGCGCCCCGGACGAGGTTCGCTGCCTTCCCCTTGTCGAGGCCCTGATTCTGCAGCCCGGTCACCAGCCCGCGAACGGTGCGGACGGGTTCGACCCGCCCGGCGTCCATCGACTGGCAGACCTCACGCCCGATCTTGATCGCGTCCTCGTCGGAGTTCACCGGAACTTCGAGTTGCTTCACGACGTCCAGGAACTGCTGATCCTGGGGCGTCACGTCAGCCCATGCGGGCGCGGCGGCCGTCAGGCCGGCCCCGAGGGCGGCCGCCCCGGCGACCAACGCGGACGAGACGACTTGAACCAACCGCCGAGTGATCACGATGAGTCTCCTGTTGTGACGGTGTGAACTGCTGAGCACCACGGTACTGCTGTTAAGGAAGTGACACACCCCGTCGTGTGTCGATCTACACGTTGAACCGGAACTCCACGACGTCCCCGTCGGCCATCACGTAGTCCTTGCCCTCCATGCGCACCTTGCCCGCGGCCTTCGCGGCGGCCATCGATCCGGCGGCGACGAGGTCGTCGAACGACACGATCTCGGCCTTGATGAAGCCCTTCTCGAAGTCGGTGTGGATGACGCCTGCGGCCTTTGGTGCGGTGTCGCCGCGGTGGATCGTCCACGCGCGGGACTCCTTCGGTCCGGCGGTCAGGTAGGTCTGCAGGTTCAGGGTGTGAAAGCCGGCCCTAGCCAACGCATCCAGGCCGCGCTCGGACTGGCCGATCGACTCGAGCAGTTCGGCGGCCGATTCCTCGTCGAGTTCGATCAGCTCCGACTCGATCTTCGCGTCGAGGAAGACGGCATCGGCGGGCGCGACCATCTCGCGCAGTTCGGCCTTGCGCGCGTCGTCGGTGAGGATCGTCTCGTCGGCGTTGAACACGTAGAGGAACGGCTTGGTGGTCATCAGGTTCAGCTCGCGCAGCACCGTGACGTCGGTCCCGGCAGCGAAGAGGGTGGTACCGCCGTTGAGGACGTCCTGCGCGGCGACCGCGGCCTCGTGCACGGGCTTGCGGTCCTTGTTGTTGCGGGCTTCCTTCTCCAGCCGCGGGATCGCCTTCTCCAACGTCTGCATGTCGGCGAGGATCAGCTCGGTCTCGATCACCTCGATGTCCGACTTCGGATCGACCTTGCCGTCGACGTGCACGACGTCGTCGTCGGCGAAGACGCGCACCACCTGACAGATGGCATCGCACTCGCGGATGTTCGCCAGGAACTTGTTGCCCAGCCCGGCGCCCTCCGACGCCCCCTTCACGATTCCGGCGATGTCGACGAACGTGACCGGCGCGGGCACGGTCTTCTCCGACGAGAACATCTCGGCCAGCTTGTCCAGACGCGGGTCCGGCAGGGCGACCACACCCTCGTTGGGCTCGATCGTCGCGAAGGGGTAGTTGGCGGCGAGGACGTCGTTACGCGTCAGCGCGTTGAACAACGTCGACTTGCCCACGTTCGGCAGCCCGACGATTCCGAGGTTGAGGCTCACGGGTGCGAAGTCTATGAGACGCGCCTTGGCACGCCGGTGTCCGCTGGCAGCGCTTCCTGCGTCGCAGCCGGTACGGTCGACGTGTGTCAGGACAGCGTGCGCGCTCGGCGGTCCCCGCCGACCAGCGATCGGTGCTGCCCCTCGTCCCCGGTCTGCCCTGGTGGGGGGCGGTGCTGCTGGCGGTGATCGCCTCCGCGATCGGCTTCGCCATCGACGCCGGTTCGGGCACCAAGTCGCTCAGCGGCACCTTCGTCGTGTGCTACGTCACTGGCTGCGTCCTCGCAGTGCTCGCGGTGCGTCAGTCGAGCCTCTTCACCACGGTGATCCAGCCGCCGCTCCTGCTCTTCGTCGCCGTGCCGAGTGCGTACTTCCTCATGCACAGCAGCGAGATCAAGGGCATGAAGGACATCCTGATCAACTGCGGCTACCCGTTGATCGAGCGGTTCCCGCTGATGTTCTTCACGGCGGTGACGGTGCTCGCGATCGGTGTTGCGCGCTGGTACCTGCACCGCACGGCGCAGCGACATGCCCCCCAGGACGTCGCCGACGACGTTGCGGACGAGGCCCCCAGCAAGCGCCGCAGCAGGCGAACCACCGTGGTGGACGACGCCGACGAGGACCCGCCCGTCAAGTCGCCCAAGCCCGCCAGAGCACCCAGGGCCGAACGGGGCGACAGGCCCGACAGGACGTCTGACGGCCGGCGCAGCCGCAGGCACTCAATCGACCGTGACGGCCCAGCCGACGACGACTCGCCACGGCCCCGCAAGGCCCGCCCGGCGGGCAGTGCGTCGCGGTCCCGCCATACCCGCCCGCCGGAGACCGAGATCATCGACGCGGTGCCGCCGCGTCCGCGCCGTACCCGTCCGCCGGTCGACCCCGAGTCGGAGCCGCGTCGTCGGCCCCGCAGCGATGACGCGAGGGAGCGACGCGATGCGCCGCCGGTCGCGCGTCGCAGCACCGGTGATCGCAGCGAACGGGCGGCGCGCAGCGAACGGCCCGTGCGGCGGGATCGGTCGGAGCGCTACGAGCGGCCCGAGGGTCGTTCCGAACGTCGGTCCTACCGCGATTCCTACGAGTCCCGCGACTCCTACGACCCCTTCGAGGGACCGGTCAACGGCACGCCGTCGAGCAATGGCCGCAGCCACGCTGACAGCACGCACCACCCGGTGTCACGGGTTCGCTACCGCGGCTCCGACGACGACGATCCGCGCGTCGAGCACCGCACCCGGCCGCGACGCAGTCGCGACGCCTGGGACTACGAGGACTGACCCGAGGGTCCGTCAGGAGCGCGCCGCCCGGATCTCCCTGGGCAGGGCGAAGACCAAAGTCTCGTTGGCCGTGGTGACGGGCTGCACCGTGTCGTAGCCGTATTCGGCCAGCCGGTCCAGCACGCCACGCACCAGCACCTCGGGGACCGAGGCGCCCGACGTCACGCCGACGGTCGTCACGCCCTCGAGCCAGGCGGGGTCGACGTCCTCGGCGTAGTCGACCAGGTAGGCGGCCGTGGAACCGGCGCCCAACGCCACCTCCACCAGCCGCACCGAGTTCGACGAGTTGCGGGAGCCGACCACTATCACCAGGTCGCACTCGGGCGCCATCGCCTTGACCGCCACCTGGCGGTTCTGCGTGGCGTAGCAGATGTCGTCGCTGGGCGGGTCCTGCAGCGTCGGGAACTTCTCCCGCAGCCGGCGGACCGTCTCCATCGTCTCGTCGACGCTCAGCGTGGTCTGCGACAACCAGATCACCTTGTTCGGGTCGCGCACGACGACCTTGTCGACCGCGTCGGGGTTGTCGACGACCTGCACGTGGTCGGGTGCCTCGCCTGCGGTGCCGACGACCTCTTCGTGCCCTTCGTGGCCGACGAGCAGGATGTCGAAGTCGTCGCGGGCGAACCGTTTGGCCTCGTTGTGCACCTTGGTGACCAGCGGGCAGGTCGCGTCGATGGTCTTCAGATTGCGCTCGGCGGCCTCGACGTGGACGGTCGGGGCGACCCCGTGGGCGGAGAAGACGACGATGGCACCCTCGGGCACCTCGTCGGTCCGCTCGACGAACACCGCACCGGCCTTGGCCAGGGTCTCGACGACGTACCGGTTGTGCACGATCTCGTGCCGGACGTACACCGGGGCACCGTGCTTCTCGAGGGCGCGTTCCACGGTTTCGACGGCTCGGTCGACGCCCGCGCAGTACCCGCGTGGCTCGGCAAGCAGGACGCGCTTTCCAGTCGTCCGTTCGACGACCGTGCTGGCGGCACCCGGGATGCCCATGTTGATCGTCGGTGGCATGCCACCAGGGTACTTACCCGCGCCCCCTACCTGCCAGCCGTAGGCTGCACGCATGGCTACTGCACCCTATGGAGTCCGTCTGCTGGTCGGCGCGGCGGTGACGGCGCTGGAGGAAACCCGTCGGCTACCGCAGACCATCCTCACCTACCCGATGACGATGGTGAGCCAGGTGGCTCAGATGGTCATGAAGGTCCAGCAGGACGTCGCCGACCTCGTGAACAGGGGCGACGAGACCCTGGAGAACCTGTTCCCGCCGAAGGACGAGCAGGCCGAGTGGGCGACGTTCGACGAGGACCTCGGCGACGACGAGGACGACTCCGACGACGACGGTGCCCGCGCCGGCGACGGCGAGCGGCTGACCGAGGGACGCTTTGCGCTCTACAGCACCGGCGAGCCCGAGACGGTGAACCCCGTCACCACCGAGGACGCACCGGCGGAGGCGCCCGAGATCGTCGCCGAGTTGGACTACCAGACCCTGACGCTGGCCCAGCTGCGGGCGCGGCTGCCCTCGCTGAAGGTCGACGACCTCGAGGCGCTGCTCGCCTACGAGGAGTCGACGAAGGCGCGCGCTCCCTATCAGACGCTGCTGGCCAACAGGATCACCCGCGCGACCGCCAAATGACCTTCCCCGTCGCTGCGCTCGCCCGAGCATGACCGAACAGGACCAGCCCGCGGACAAGCCGGGCAAGTCCCCGGAGAACCCGTACCCGGTCCGTTCGGTCTCGATGATGGTCAAGGACTGGATCGACCGGCTGGGCACGGTGTGGGTCGAAGGGCAGATCGCCCAGATGACCGTGCGGCCCAATTCCAGCACGGCGTGGATCACGCTGCGCGACCCGTCGGCCGACATGTCGCTGCAGATCACGTGTCCGCGCGATCTGGTGCACAACGCCCCGGTCAAGCTCGCCGAGGGCACCCGCGTCGTGATGCACGGGCGGCCCAGCTTCTTCGTCGGCCGTGGTTCGTTCTCGTTGCGCGTCAACCAGATTCGCGCGGTTGGCATCGGTGAGCTGCTGGCCCGCATCGACCGGCTGCGCCGCCTGCTCGACGCCGAGGGCCTGTTCGACCCGCGGTTGAAGCGGCCCATTCCGTTCCTGCCCGGCACGATCGGGCTGATCACCGGCCGCGCCAGCCACGCCGAGAGCGACGTCGTCTCGGTGGCGACGGCGCGCTGGCCCGCGGTGCGCTTCGCGATCCGCAACCCCGTCGTGCAGGGACCCAACACCGTGCCCCAGGTGGTCCAGGCGCTGCGGGAACTGGATGCGGACCCCGAGGTCGACGTCATCGTCGTCGCGCGCGGCGGCGGCAGCTTCGAGGACCTGCTGCCGTTCTCCGACGAGACGCTGTGCCGGGAGATCGGCCGGTGCACCACGCCGGTGGTCACCGCCATCGGCCACGAACCCGACAATCCGCTGTGCGACCTCGTCGCCGACGTCCGCGCCGCGACGCCCACCGACGCCGCCAAGCGCATCGTTCCCGACGCAGCGGCCGAGCAGGCGATGGTCGACGACTGCCGCCGCCGCAGCGCGCAGGCGCTGCGGAACTGGGTCCGGCGCGAGCACCACCACCTGACCCAGCTGCGGAGCCGGCCGGTGCTGGCACGTCCGCTGGCCGCGATCGACGCCCGCGCCGACGAGGTGCACCGCGCCCGGGCCGCCGCCCGCCGCGACGTGACCCGGATGATCTCCGCGGAATCCGACCGGATCGGCCACATGTCGGCGCGGCTGACCACGCTGGGCCCCGCCGCGACCCTGGCGCGTGGTTACGCCGTCGTGCAGGCGGTGGCGAGCGACGGCACGACCACGGTGTTGCGCACGGTGGCCGACGCACCGGCCGGGAGCCGGTTGAGGATTCGAGTGTCCGACGGCGCCGTCGGGGCCGTGAGCGAGGGGGAAGATGAAGCCCATTAGTCAACTCGGCTACGAAGAGGCCCGCGACGAGCTGACCGAGGTGGTGCGCCGCCTCGAGCAGGGCGGACTCAGCCTCGACGAGTCGCTGCAGCTCTGGGAAAGGGGCGAGGAGCTGGCCAAACGGTGCGAACAGCATCTGGAGGGCGCCCGTCAGAAGGTCGAGAAGGCACTCGCCGCGAACGACGACGACGAAGGTTGAGATGGCAACCAGTGGCGAGCGGTAGGCTCGAAACTGGAACACGTTTCAGTTATGCTTCCCGGCCATGGGTGACCCAACGCTGACCACCGATCTCGGCCACGTGCTCGTCACCGGGGGTTCCGGCTTCGTCGGAGCCAACCTCGTGACCGAACTCCTCAGCCGCGGCCTGCGCGTGCGCTCCTTCGACCGCGCACCGTCCCGGCTGGCCGACCATCCCGCGCTCGAGACGGTCGTCGGCGACATCACCGATCCCGGCGACGTCGCCAGCGCGGTCGCCGGCGTCGACACCGTCATCCATACCGCAGCCATCATCGACCTGATGGGCGGCGCCTCGGTGACCGAGGAGTACCGCAACCGCAGCTTCGCGGTCAACGTCGGTGGCACCGAGAAGCTGGTGCGCGCCGCGGCGGCGGCCGGGGTGAAGCGGTTCGTCTACACCGCGTCCAACAGCGTGGTCATGGGTGGACAGGCCATCTCGGGTGGCGACGAGACGCTGCCCTACACCGAGCGATTCAACGACCTCTACACCGAGACCAAGGTCGTCGCCGAGAAGTTCGTGCTCGCCGCCAACGGCGTGGAGGGCATGCTGACGTGTTCGATTCGGCCCAGCGGCATCTGGGGCCGCGGTGACCAGACCATGTTCCGCAAGGTGTTCGAGAGCGTGCTCGCCGGCCATGTCAAGGTGCTGGTCGGCAACAAGGACGTCAAACTCGACAACTCTTACGTGCACAACCTGATTCACGGTTTCATCCTGGCCGCCGAACACCTCGTGCCGGGCGGCACCGCACCTGGGCAGGCGTACTTCGTCAACGACGGCGAGCCGATCAACATGTTCGAGTTCTCCCGGCCCGTCGTGGCGGCCTGCGGTGAACCGTTCCCGACGTTCCGGGTGCCGGGACGCCTGGTCTGGCTCGCGATGACGGCGTGGCAGTTCCTGCACTTCCGCTTCGGCCTGCCGAAGCCGCTGCTGGAACCCCTTGCCATCGAGCGCATCACGCTCGACAACTACTTCTCGATCGACAAGGCCAAGCGCGACCTCGGCTACGAACCGCTGTTCACCACCGAACAGGCCATGGCCGACTGCCTGCCGTACTACACCGACCTGTATGCGTCGATGAAGGCCGCCGGGCAGGCGGCCCACGCCACCGCCTGACCGCCGCTACTGCACCAGCGACAGGGCGTGCGCGCGTCGTAGCTTGCCCGACGGCGTCTTCGGGATGCTGCCGGGTGCCAGCACCACGACCTTGCACGGCCGGACGTCGACCTCACCGAACACCTCGTGGGCGACGGCGCGTTGGATGCGACGGACCTCGGCGCGATCCTCGAACGCGGCCGACTCGACGGCCACCGCGAAGGTCTCCCGCGATCGCTCGCCGTGCAGGCGGACGGCTACCGAGCAACCCGAACGCACTCCCTCGACCCGCCCCGACGCTCGCTCGACATCGGTCGGGTAGACGTTGCGCCCGCCCATGATGATGACGTCCTTGACGCGTCCGCACACGACGATGTGCGACTCCTCGGTCAGGTAGCCCAGATCGCCGGTGTCGTACCAACCTTGGTCGTCCTGCGTGGAGACGAATCCGCCGACGGTGGTGTACCCCGGCGAAAGCGGTTCTCCGCGAACCTGGATCACACCGACGCCGCGCACCGGTAGCACGTTGGCGTCGTGATCGATGACGCGCACCTGCAGCCCCGCCAGCGCGGGTCCGAGCGTCGCGAGCCGACGGACGTTGCCCGTGGTCGCGGGCACCGCACGGTGCAGGACGGCGAGCATGTCGGCGTCGACCCGATCGGTCATCAAGCCCGAGCCGCTCATCGAGAACGACACCGCCACAGTGGTTTCGGCCATGCCGTACGCCGGCACGATCGCCTCTGGCCGCAGTCCGAACGGCTTGCCGGCATCGCACAGGTCCTCGACGACCTCGGGTTCCACCTGCTCGGCGCCCGAGAGCGCCCACCGCAGCGAACTGAGGTCGAACTGGTTGGGCTGCGCCTGGTTCCGCAACCGCTTGGCCAGCAGCGCGTACGCGAAGTTGGGGGCCGCGGTCATCGTGCCCTTGTACTGGTCGATGAGCCTGGCCCACAGCAGTACGTCACGCAGGAAGTCCATTGGGGTGATCTTGACCAGCTCGGCGCCGAAGTACATTGGGACGACCAGGAATCCGGTCATGCCCATGTCGTGGAACAGGGGCAGCCAGCTCACGATGACGTCGGTGTCGATGTCGAACTCCGCGCCGACGAACATCGCCTCGGCATTGGAGACGAGGTTGCGGTGGGTGATCCGCACGGCCTTGGGGGGCCCCGTCGAGCCGGACGTCAGCTGCAGCAGCCCGACGGACTCCTCGTCGACGTCGAGCGGGTCGATGGGCTCGGCCGTCAGCAGGTCGGCGATCACCAGAACGGAGACGCCACTCTCGACGAGCACGGGCGCGGCGGCCATGAACGGCTCCGACACCACGACCGTCGTGGAGCCGAGCGTGTCGACCACCCGTCGGGTCTCCTCGGCCCAGGCCAGCAGATTGGTTCGCGGCGTGGGCTGGTGCAGCATCGTCACGCTCGCGCCACGCATCCAGGTGGCCTGAGCGGTCGGGGCGATCTCGACCGGTTCGCCCGCCAGCACGGCGACGGCGTCTCCGGGACCGACACCCGCGGCGGCGAGACCGCCGGCGATGCGCCTGGCGCGTTCGTGCACCTCGGCCCAGCTCTGCCGCAGCGGTGCATGGGGCTCACCGGTGACGAAACCGCACGTACTCGTCTTGGCGTTCGCGTACATCGCGTCGCAGAAGCGGCTCACGCGGTCTTGCCTTCGGCGTCGGCGAACGAGCCGAGGAGGTGCACGACCACCGACGCCGTCATCGGCACCGTCGACGCGGTCACGGCGGCCAGCACGCGGTCGCCGACGCTGGTGGCGCAAGAGGCCGGAACGATGCTCAACACCGCATCGCGCGAGTGGCTTCCGACGAGGTAGATCATGCCCGGGGAGACCAGCGAGTACGGGTCGACGCACACCGCCACACCGCGTCTGATCACCCGGGAGGGCGCCGTGCGCCAGGCTCTTGGGTCGTACACCACGCGTCTGACCTCGCCGATCATCGATCCGAGGATCGACATCAGATCGGGCAGTTCGGTTCGCAGGTCGGCGCTATTGGGCCACCACACGCCGTCGACGCCGCCGCGGGTCGTAGACCGCTCGCAGAACGCCAGTCGAGAAGAAGTCTTGTCCGGGGGACGTGTCGACACCATGGACGGTGCTCCCATCCAGGTAGCCGAGCAGTCGCAAACGGTGGCCGATTGCTTGACCACGCGAGTAGCTCGCGACCGTCCGAGCGTAACCCACGCATGGCCCGAACCATGGCGGACGCGGTCGCGGCGAGATATCGACTCGGTGCCGGAAGAATGAAGTGCCTCGACGGCGGGGAGTTGCCGAAAGGCGCCCGCACATCCCTCTAGAGTGCGAGGTGGTAAGCCGGTCTAGGGAGGGTCATGTCGGACGCAGTGCTGGTGACGGGGGCTTTCGGCCTCGTCGGGTCGGCCACGGTGAAGCGGCTCGCAGCCGATGGACGCAACGTCGTGGCGACCGACCTCGACGTGCCGGAGAACCGCAAGGCCGCAGGCGACCTGCCGCCGGGTGTCGAGGTGCGGTGGGCCGATCTGACCGACCCGGCGGAGGTCGCCGGATTGCTCGGCGCCGTCCAGCCCGCCGCGATCATCCACCTCGCGGCGATCATCGCCCCGTTCTGCTATGCGCGAGCGGCGTTGGCGCGCAAGGTCAGTGTCGATGCCACGGGCTACCTCGTCCACGCCGCGCTGGCCCAGGACACCCCTCCGCGGTTCGTCCAGGCGTCCAGCGTCGCGGTCTACGGCGCGCGCAACCCGCACCGCATCACCGATCTGCTGTCCGCCGAGACCCCGATGCACCCGACGGATCTCTACGGCACGCACAAGGCCGAGGCCGAGGAACTCGTCCGGTCGTCGGCGCTGGACTGGGTGGTGCTGCGCCTCGGTGGCGTGCTGACCACCGACATCAGCTTCGACATGAAGCCGGAATTCCTCTTCTTCGAAAGCGCCCTGCCCACCGACGGCCGCATCCAGACCGTGGACGTCCGTGACGTCGCACGGGCCTTCGCCGCGGCGACCATCGCGGACTGCGTCGGCGAGATCCTCCTCATCGGCGGCGACGACGCCACCCACCGACTCACCCAGGGTGACATCGGTCCCGCGACCGCCGCGGCGATGGGACTCGTCGGCGCCCTGCCGATCGGTCGGCGCGGCAACCCCGACAGCGACGACGACTGGTTCGCCACCGACTGGATGGACACCTACCGGGCGCAGGAAGTGCTTCGCTTCCAACACGTTTCGTTCCCGGACATCCTCACCGAGACCGCGGACAAGGCCGGCTGGAAGCGCTACCCACTGCGCACGGTCGCACCGGCCGTCGGCTTCATGCTGCGCCGGCAGTCGGCGTACCGCGACCACCCGGGACAGTGGGCCGACCCGTGGGGCGCCATCCGCGCCAAGTGGGGCGACCCGGGGCCCGACCGCGTCACCCAGTGAGCAGCGCACGGCCATGACGACCGAGTTCACCGCGACGCAGAAGCGGGCGCTGGCCATCGCGACCGTCCTCGCCGTCGGTTTCGGCGCGTACTTCCTCAGTTCGTACTCCATGGTCGTGGTCGTCGCTGCCGTCGCGGCCTACCTGTTCAACCCGCTGTTCGACTGGTTCGGCCGGCGGATGGGCCGAGGGCTGTCGGTGACGCTGACAGTGCTGTCGGCGCTGTTCGCGCTCATCATCCCGCTCAGCCTGCTGGTGTTGCTCGCCGTCGTGCAGATCAGCACCATGATCCGCAGCGTCTCGCAGTGGGTCGGGCGGACGGATCCCACCACGCTCGGCGAGAAGGCCCTGGCACTGGCCAACGACACCGTGCACCGGGTGCCGTTCCTCGCCGACGTCGAGATCACAGCGGACATGGTCCGCGAGCGGCTCGCGACCGTCGCGCAGCATGCCGGTGAGTCCGCCCTGACCTTCCTGCAGGGCGCGGTGGGCGGGCTGGCGGGCGGACTGACCGCAGCCGTCCTGTTCATCTACGTGTTCGTCTCGCTGCTGACCAACCGCGAGCGCGTTCAGCTGTTGATCCGCAAGCTGAACCCGCTCGGCGAGGAGGTCACCGACCTCTACCTGGAGAAGATGGGCGCCATGGTGCGAGGCGCGGTGTTTGGCCAGTTCGTGATCGCGCTGGCACAGGGCCTCGCCGGCGCCGTGTCGATCTATCTGGCCGGATTCCACCAGGGGTTCTTCATCTTCGCGATCCTGCTGACGGCGATGTCGGTGATCCCGCTGGGCGGCGGCGTCATCAGCATCCCTTTCGGGATCGGCATGATGCTGTTCGGCAACGTCTGGGGCGGCGTCTTCGTCATCGTCTGGCACGTCATCGTGGTCACCAACATCGACAACGTGCTGCGCCCCATCCTGGTCCCCCGCCAGGCCCGGCTGGACTCGGCGCTCATGCTGCTCGCGGTGTTCGCGGGCATCGGCATGTTCGGCTTCCTGGGCATCGTCATCGGCCCGGTGCTGATGATCGTCATCGTCACGACCATCAGCGTCTACCTCGCCGTCTTCAAGGGCGTCCCGATCCTCGAAGACGACGACGACGAACCCGAGAAGCCGAGCAGGCTGCGCGCGCTGATCCTGCGGGCGCGGGCGCGGCTGGGCGCCGATCGCAGCGCGGAGCGGTTGAAGGCCAAGCAGGCCTCGGTCGCGTCGGAACCCTAGGGTCGCGTCGCTCGGGTCGCGGCGCTGGGGTCGCGGCGCTGGGGTCGCGGCCTGCACACCTCGCGACGTCTACACCAGCGTCGTGGATCGGGTGCCCACCACGACGCTGGTGTAGTTCTCGCGAGTTGCCCTAGGTCGCGGCGAGCCGCTCGGTCAGGAACGCGACGACCCGCTTGCGCGCCTCGTACGCCGGGTGACCATCGACCTCGCGAACCTGATCGGTCAGCACCGAGTGGGCCATGCGGCCGAGGCCGTCGGAATTGCCCTTGCCGGAATCGATCTCGATGACCTCGAATGCGTCGCCGAGGCGCGCCTTGAGTGTCGTGAACCGCTCACCCGGGGACAACGGGTCCTCGCTGAACCGAAGCCCAAGCGCGCAGAGACCCTCGTCGGCGGCGCGGCGCTCGATGACCTTCAGCTCGGCCTCCGAGAGCCCGGGATCGCGACGCTGCCGCGGCGTGAGTGGCAACGGCAGCGACGGCTGGCTCATCACCGGGGCGAGCACGCTGTCGTCGACCGCGGCGGCGAGGGCGAAGCCGCCGGTGAAGCACTGGCCGATGACGCCGACGCCCTTGCCCGGCGTCGAGGCGTTCAGGTCACGGGCCAGCGCCCGCAGGTAGTGCGCGACCGGCCGGTCGGCATTGGTCGCGAAGGCCGCGAACTCCTTGGTGATGCAGCCCTTGAGCAGCACGGGCACCGCACCCGGTCCGAGCGCGGGCGCGCCGGGTGTGCCGAACAGCGACGGCGCGGCGACGGTGAACCCGTTGTCGACGAGGTGATCGCCCAGCGCGAGCACGCCGGGATGCAGCCCAGGCATCTCGGGGATCAGGACGACGCCCGGTCCCTCACCCTTGCGGTAGACGTCGTGGGTCTGGCCCGCTGCGGTGAACGGGGTTGCCACCCATCCGGTGAGATCCGATTCGGGTGACGTCATCGCATGCTCCTAGCGGAAGGGCAGTGGCGGCTGGGTCTGCGTCGCCTCGGCCAGCGTACGGTACTCGGCGGTACCCGCGGCGCCGGTCAGCGCAAGTCGAACCGGACCGGTCGGGCCGGGAAGCGTCGTCGTCCACACCGGGCGGACGTCCTCGGAGCCCTCGTAGACGATCCAGTTCACGCCTGCGACGTCCTGGGTTCCGGTCGGCACCACGCTGGTCTCGATCGACTGGACCAGCTTCTCCTCGTCGGCGTTGCTCTGCGTCAGGCTGATGAACATCCCGGTCGGCGCCAGGTAGCCCACCCGCGAGGTCAGCGCGCGGACGACCTTGCCGTCGGGTTCGGTGCGGCCACCTTCGATGCTCGCGCGCCCGCCCGAGTTGGCCTGCCACCCCTGCGGCAGATCGGGCAGCCGGATCGGGATGCGCAGCGCGTCGGCGTCGGCTTGCAGCGCGGCCGGGGCGTCGTACGGCGGCGGAGCGCCCTCGCCGGGACCGTTGGGCGCGAACGAACACATGCCGAGCAGACCCGCCAGCACGATGCAGCCGACGATCAGCGGCATCATCGACCAGAACATGTCCCGGCCGTCCTGGCGCAGCCGCGACTTGGCCGGTTTCGGGCCGGGTGGCTGCGCGGGCTGGCTGATCGGCGGGACGGTCACATTTACCAGTATCCCAGCTCCCAAAGTGGGAACGGCTAATGGGACAATCTGGCGCATGACGCCTTCGGCATCGGCCTCGCGCCGGGAAGCACCCGACCGCAACCTCGCCCTCGAACTGGTCCGAGTCACGGAGGCGGGCGCCATGGCCGCCGGCCGCTGGGTCGGGCGCGGCGACAAGGAGGGTGGCGACGGCGCGGCCGTCGACGCGATGCGCGAGTTGGTGAACTCGGTGTCGATGCGCGGCGTCGTGGTCATCGGCGAGGGCGAGAAGGACAACGCCCCAATGCTCTACAACGGCGAAGAGGTTGGCAACGGCGACGGGCCGGACTGCGACTTCGCGGTCGACCCGGTCGACGGCACCACTCTGATGAGCAAGGGCATGCCGAACGCGATCTCGGTTCTCGCGGTGGCCGAGCGCGGAGCGATGTTCGACCCGTCGGCGGTGTTCTACATGAACAAGATCGCCGTCGGCCCGGACGCCGTCGACGTCATCGACATCACCGCGCCGATCGGCGAGAACATCCGCAAGGTGGCCAAGGCGAAGAACTCCAGCGTCGCCGACCTCACCGTGTGCGTGCTGGACCGCCCGCGCCACGCGCAGCTGATCGCCGACGTCCGCGACGCGGGTGCCCGCATCCGGCTCATCTCCGACGGTGACGTCGCGGGCGCGATCTCGGCCTGTCGGCCCAACTCCGGCACCGACCTGCTCGCAGGCATCGGCGGCACCCCCGAGGGCATCATCACCGCGGCCGCGATCCGCTGCATGGGCGGCGCCATCCAGGCCGTCCTCGCGCCGACCGACGACGCGGAACGCCAGAAGGCCATCGACGCCGGCCACGACCTGGACCGCGTGCTGCACACCGAGGACCTGGTGTCGGGTGAGAACGTCTTCTTCTCCGCCACCGGCGTCACCGACGGCGACCTGCTCCAGGGCGTCCGCTACTCCGGCGGTGGCTGCACCACGCAGTCGATCGTCATGCGTTCCAAGTCCGGCACCGTGCGGATGATCGAGGCCTACCACCGCCTCGCCAAGCTCAACGAGTACTCCGCGGTCGACTTCACGGGCGACAAGTCCGCCGCATACCCCTTGCCTTGATCCGACATTCACTTCCGATACAGAACAGGGAACACATGACTGCCGACAGCGCTGTCAAAGCAGACGACACCGAGTACCGCATCGAGCACGACACGATGGGCGAGGTCCGCGTGCCCAAGGACGCGCTCTGGCGGGCGCAGACCCAGCGTGCGGTCGAGAACTTCCCGATCTCGTTCCGCGGCCTCGAGCGCACCCAGATCCGTGCGCTCGGCCTGCTCAAGGGTGCGTGCGCGCAGGTGAACAAGGACCTCGGCCTGCTCGATCCGGAGAAGGCCGACGCCATCGTCGCCGCAGCGGCTGAGATCGCCGACGGGCTGCACGACGACCAGTTCCCGATCGACGTGTTCCAGACCGGCTCGGGCACCAGCTCGAACATGAACGCCAACGAGGTCATCGCCTCGATCGCGGCACGCAACGGCGTGACGGTGCACCCGAACGACCACGTCAACATGTCGCAGTCGTCGAACGACACCTTCCCCACCGCCACGCACATCGCGGCCACCGAAGCCGCTGTGCGCCATCTGATTCCCGCACTCGAGGTGCTGCACGAGTCGCTGGCGGGCAAGGCGCGTCAGTGGCGGACCGTCGTGAAGTCGGGCCGCACCCACCTGATGGACGCCGTCCCGGTGACTCTCGGCCAGGAGTTCGGCGGCTACGCCCGCCAGATCGAGGCGGGCATCGAGCGGGTCAAGGCGACCCTGCCGCGGCTCGGTGAACTCGCCATCGGCGGCACCGCGGTCGGCACCGGCCTCAACGCTCCCGACGAGTTCGGCGCCAAGGTCGTCGAGGTCCTGGTGGAGCAGACCGGTATCGGCGAACTGCGCACGGCCAAGGACTCGTTCGAGGCGCAGGCCGCCCGTGACGGACTGGTCGAGGCATCCGGTGCGCTCAAGACCATCGCCGCGTCGCTGACCAAGATCGCCAACGACGTGCGCTGGATGGGCTCCGGCCCGCTGACCGGTCTGGGCGAGCTGCAGCTCCCCGACCTGCAGCCGGGTAGCTCGATCATGCCGGGCAAGGTCAATCCCGTTCTGCCCGAGGCGGTTACGCAGGTCGCCGCGCAGGTCATCGGCAACGACGCAGCCGTCACCGTCGGCGGCCTCTCGGGCGCGTTCGAGCTGAACGTCTACATCCCGATGATGGCCCGCAACGTACTGGAGTCGTTCACGCTGCTGGCCAACGTGTCCCGCCTGTTCGCGACCAAGTGCATCGACGGGCTGATCGCCAACGAGGACCGGCTGCGCGAGCTGGCCGAGTCGTCACCGTCGATCGTCACGCCGCTGAACTCGGCGATCGGCTACGAGGAGGCCGCGAAGGTCGCCAAGGAAGCACTCAAGGAGCGCAAGACGATTCGGCAGACGGTCATCGACCGCGGCCTGATCGGCGAAAAGCTCTCCGAGGAGGAACTCGACAAGCGCCTCGACGTGCTGGCCATGGCGAAGGTGAAGGACGGCGACTAGACGTTCTCGCGCGTGGCCGGGCTGTCAGTGGTGAACAACCACCTGATTCCCGGCCATGCGCTGAGGCTGTGCAGCACCAGGCTCAGCGTGACGGTCACGACGACCACCTGAACGATCAGCGACTGCTGCACCAGGTCACCCCGTTCCACGACCAGTAGACCCAGCACCAGGGTGCTGATGCCGCGCGGTCCGAACCACCCGATGAACAGGCGGTCGCGCATGGGCACGTCACTGCGCAGCAGCGCCACCGACACCGCGGCCACCCGGACGAGCAGCAGCGCGACGACCGCGAACAGGACCACGTGCCAACTGGCTTCGCGCCAGCCGACGATCACGGCGTATCCGCCGAAGAGCGCGAACACCAGGAGTTCGAGCAGTTGTGCGGCGGCGTCGGAGACGTGCATGTCGGGGTGGTGCCCCACCCGGCGGCTCGCGAAGGCGAACGCCAGTCCGCCCGCGAACGCCGCGACGAAGCCGCTGCCGTGCAGGTGCTCACCCACCTGGAAGCAGACCAGCGCGATGGCGACGGTGGCCAGCTGGGCCCACGTGTCACCCATCCAGTCGCGCCGCCGCGACTGGCCGATCACCCAGCCACCCGCGACTCCGACGGCGACACCGACCCCCGCGGAGACCAATTCGGTGCGGATCAGGAACCACCCCCAGTGTTCGGCCTGGGGGGCGGTGCGCTCGGACGCCAGCGCCAGCGCGGCCAGCAGTGCGGCCAGGGCGAAGCCGTCGTAGAAGCCGCTCTCGGTCGACAGCGCCTGGCGGATCCGCTCGGGGATGCGGCGGTCGGCGAGCAACGCGTGGATCAGCGCGACCTCGGTGGGCGCGACGATCGCGGCCAGGCACACGGCCTCCCACAGCGGCATCACGGGCAGCACCAGCACCGCGGTGATCACGCCGAGCGCGATGGCCAGCGGGATGCCGACTGCCAGCAGCCGGAACGTCACCTCGCGGCGGCGCAGCACTGCCGAAAGGTCCAGTTCGGCCGCTTGATTGAACAGGATCAGCGTCAACGCCAGCTGTGCGAGCACCGTGAACGTCGAGGTGTCCGGGCCGCCTTCGATCAGGTCGAAGCCGAACGGGCCCAATGCCATTCCGACGAGCACGAAGATCAGGGCGGGCGCCACGTACCAACGCTTCACCACGCCCGACACGACGGCGTAGCAGAGGACCAGCAGAGTCAGGACGAACGCGGTCTCGGTGGCCATGTCGATCGCAGGCGGCCGTCAGGCGCCGTTGTTGGGGCCGCCGGAGTTCTGGTTCGGAATGTCGGTGATGGGCAGGTTGGGCATCGGCGGCGGCGACGGCGTGTCCGGCAGGGCGGGCACGTCCGCCGGCGGCAAGTCGCGCAGGTCGTTGACCGGTGGCCCGTTCTCCCGGCTGCCATACGACGTGCCCGGCGCCAGCGGGCCGAGCATCTGGCTGACCGTGACGACGTGATAGCCGTTGGCCCGCAGCACCGGAAGAAACTGGTAGACCAGGTCGACCGTCGAGGAGTAGGTGTCGTGGAACAGCACGACGGAGTTCGGCCTGATCTGGCTCATCAGCAGCGCGCGGGTGGCGTCGGTGTTGGCGTCGTTGGCCCAGTCGAACGGAATGACGTCCCAGTTGACGTCGGCGAGACCCTGCCTGCCTGCCTCGGCGAGCACCCGGTCGTCGACGAGTCCGCCGGCAGTGCGCACCAGCGTGGGGCGTCGGCCGGTCGCCGCCTCGATCGCGTCGTCGGCGCGCGAGAACTGGGCCGGGATCTCTTCAGGCGGAATGGTCGTCATGTTCGGGTGTTCCCAGGTGTGGCTGCCGATCTCCATGCCCGCGTCGGCGATGCGCTTGGCCCCCGCCGGGTTGGCCGCGACCTTGTTGCCGATCAGGAAGAACGTCGCGTGGGCATTGTCGTCGTTCAGCACCTGGAGCAGGCGGTCGGTGTACGGGCTCGGTCCGTCGTCGAACGTCAGCGCCACGCACTTGACCTGGCGGCAGTCCACGACGTCGGCCTTGGCCACCCGGACGTGGCCGGTGAAGCCGCCCACGACCACGATCGCCACGCCCGCGCAGACCCCGGCCACCATGCGCAGATACGACCAGGCGTCGGAGCGAGGCTCGTCCGAGCGACCATCGAATGGAGTGTCGGGCCGCGTGCGCACGGGTGGCAGCCTACCGGCCGTCGTTGAGATAGCGCCCAAGGTGGGAAAGTGCGAGTTGCACGCGCCGTGAGCGCTATCTCAACGCGGTCGTCACGGCAGGGCGCCGGGGCTGATCTCCTCCAGCATCTCGGTGACCAGTGCCGCGATCGGCGAGCGCTCGCTGCGCAGGAGCGTGATGTGCGCGAACAGCGGGTGACCCTTGAGCTTCTCGATCACCGCTGCGACGCCGTCGTGCCTGCCGACGCGCAGGTTGTCGCGCTGGGCCACGTCGTGGGTGAGCACCACCCGCGAACCGGTGCCGAGGCGCGAGAGCACGGTCAGCAGGACGTTGCGTTCCAGCGACTGTGCCTCGTCGACGATCACGAACGAGTCGTGCAGCGACCGTCCCCGGATGTGGGTCAGCGGAAGGACTTCGAGCATCCCGCGGGACTGCACCTCTTCGAGCACCGCAGGGCTGGCGAGCCCTTCCAGGGTGTCGAAGACGGCCTGGGCCCAGGGGCCCATCTTCTCGCTCTCGCTGCCGGGCAGGTAGCCCAGTTCCTGGCCGCCGACGGCGTAGAGCGGCCGGAACACGACGACCTTGCGCTGGGTGCGACGCTCGAGCACGGCCTCCAGACCGGCGCACAGGGCCAGCGCCGACTTGCCGGTGCCCGCCTTGCCGCCGAGTGAGACGATGCCGACCGACTCGTCGAGCAGCAAGTCGAGGGCGACGCGCTGTTCGGCCGACCTTCCCCGGAGGCCGAACACCTCCCTGTCGCCTCGCACCAGCTGTACGCGCTTTTCGGCGTTGACCCTGCCGAGCGCGTGGGAGTTTCCGCCGAGCAGCCGAACACCGGTGTGGCAGGGCAGGTTTCGCGCCTCTTCGAGGTCGATCTCCCCCTCGGCGAACAGGGTTGCGACGTCCTCGCCCGCGACGTCCACCTCGGCCATCCCGGTCCAGCCCGACGTGATGACGTCCTGGGCGTGGTACTCGTCGGCGGGCAGGCCCACCGCGCCGGCCTTGACCCGCAGCGGGATGTCCTTGCTGATCAGCGTGACCTGCTTGCCCTCCGCGGCGAGGTTGGCCGCGCAGGTCAGGATCCGCGCATCGTTGGTGTCGGTGCGGAAGCCGGCGGGCAAGACCCGGGGATCGCTGTGGTTCAACTCGACCTGCAGTGTCCCGCCTTGCGTGCCAACGGGTATCGGCAGATCCAGCCGGCCATGCTCGAGCCGGAGGTCGTCGAACATCCGCAATGCCTCGCGGGCGAACCACCCCAGTTCGTGGTGGTGTCGTTTGGCCTCCAGTTCGCTGATGACCACCAGGGGAACGATGACTTCGTGCTCGGCGAACCTCGTGCATGCCCATGGATCGGACAGCAGCACGGAGGTGTCGAGCACATAGGTCCTCTTCGAGGTCCCGACGACGCAATCAGTCACGTGGCGCTCCTAGGACCGTGCAGCCCCGCACGTCCATGTCGGTGGACACCGCGGTACTAGGACCGGGGCCGGTCCCGTTCTCGTCGAAACGACGGGTACCGCCCGGACAGCAGAGCATGTCGCTAGCCATCCCTTGCGACGCTACTCCCGCCGTGGCGACCCCGCTCTACGGCACGCCGTGACCGGAACGTGACTACTGCGTTACGAATTCCCGAAGTGCGGGCTCGTCCGCGAGACCCCACGCGGTGATGCGATCGGCCTTGGCCGCACGCAGCGCGTCGGCGTCGAAGATCCCGACCTCGGCGACGTGGGCGACCTTGTCCTGGTAGGCGTCGATGTCGCCGCCGACGGCCTGCAGCTCGGCTGCGCGCGCTGCGATCGCGGCCACCGTCTCCTCGCGCTTGGTGGTCAGGCAGTGCGCCACCAGGTTCGAGAAGAACTCCTCGTGGCGTTCCTCGTCCTTGGCGATGCGCCCCATCAGGTCCTTGAGCACCGGCTCGGAGATCTGCGCCTCGAGGTTGCGGCAGAACACGGCGTGCTCGCGCTCGAAGAACGCCATGAACACCAGCGTCTCGATCTGGCTGTAGGTGTCGGCGCGGTAGCCCTTCATCACGTGCTGGACACGCACGTCCTCGTTGGCCGACGGGTCGATCTCGCGGGTGACCACCAGGTAGTTGCGCAGCGCGACGGCGTGCAGGTGCTCTTCGGCGGTCCACCGACCGAGGAAGCGTCCCCACTGCTCGTCGAGGATGAAGTGCTCGACGAGTTCGCGGTGGTACCCGGCGAGGTTGTCCTTGGTGATCAGCAGGATCTCGAGTGCGTCGGTGACGTGCTTGGGCAGCGTGACGTCCGACGGCTCCCAGTCCCGGCCGCCGAGGAACGCGAAGTTCTCGCCCTGGTCCCACGGGACGAAGTCGTGGGCGAACCAGAGTTCCTCGGTGGCGAGGTGGCGCTTCATGTTCTCGGCGACGACGGGTTCGAGCTCCAGCGTCAGCGCGTTAGCAACCGGTTTCTGTGCCATGAAAGTAACTGTAACCCGAATTCACACGTTCTCTGAAATCGGGTCCGGCGTGTCACACCGCCACCCCTGACCAGCGCAGGGCTAGAGCGTCAGACCCGGGTACAGGGGGTTGGCGTTCAGCAGTTCGGCCGACGCCGCACGCACCCGCGCGGCGGTTCCGTCGGCCAGCGCGTACTTCGCCTTCGACGGACCGTTCGGGCCAGCGGCGACCTCGGTGTTCTTCAACACCTCGACGACGAGGTCGGCGACCCGGTCGAAGTCGTCGGCCCCGAACCCGCGCGACGTCAGCGCAGGCGTACCGAAGCGGATGCCGCTGGAGTACCAGGCGCCGTTGGGGTCGTTCGGGATCGAGTTGCGGTTGGTGACGATGCCGGCGTCGAGCAGCGCCGACTCGGCCTGGCGGCCGGTCAACCCGAACGACGTCACGTCGAGCAGCACGATGTGGTTGTCGGTGCCGCCGGTCACGAGCCGCGCGCCGCGCTTGAGGAAGCCATCGGCGAGGGACTTGGCGTTGTCGGCGACGTTCTGGGCGTAATCGCGGAACGCGGGCTGACGCGCCTCGGCCAGCGCCACGGCCTTGGCCGCCATCACGTGCGCCATCGGGCCGCCGAGCACCATCGGGCAGCCCTTGTCGACGGCCGCCGAGTACTCCTCGGTGGCCAGGACCAGGCCGCCGCGCGGACCGCGCAGCGACTTGTGCGTCGTGGTCGTCGTGACGTGGGCGTGCGGCACCGGATCCTCGTCGCCGGTGAAGACCTTGCCCGCCACCAGCCCGGCGAAGTGCGCCATGTCGACCATGAAGGTGGCGCCCACCTCGTCGGCGATCTCGCGCATCTTCGCGAAGTTCACCCGGCGCGGGTAGGCCGAGTAACCCGCCACCAGGACCAGCGGCTTGAACTCGCGAACGGCCGCGGCGACCGCGGAGTAGTCGAGCAGACCGGTTTCCGGGTCGGTGCCGTAGCTGCGCTGGTAGAACATCTTGCCGGAGATGTTGGGCCGGAAACCGTGGGTGAGGTGGCCGCCCGCGTCCAGGGACATGCCCATCAGCCGCTGGTTGCCCAGCTTGGCGCGCAGCGCCTCCCAGTCGGCCTCGGTGAGGTCGTTGACGTTCTTGGCACCGAGTTCGGCCAGACCGGGCGCCTCGATGCGGGTCTGCAGAATGGCCCAGAACGCCACCAGGTTGGCGTCGATCCCGGAGTGCGGCTGCGCGTAGGCGTATGGCGCGCCGAACAATTCGCGGGCGTGCTCGGCGGCCAGCGCCTCTACGGTGTCGACGTTCTGGCATGCCGCGTAGAAGCGGTGGCCGACGGTGCCCTCGGCGTACTTGTCCGAGAACCAGGTGCCCATCGTCAGCAGCACGGCCGGCGACGCGTAGTTCTCGCTGGCGATCAGCTTGAGCGAATCGCGCTGATCGGCCAGTTCCTGACGGGTCGCGGCGGCGATCCGCGGCTCCACCTGCTCGATGACCTCCAGGGCCGATCGGTAGGCGGCGCTCGCGGTCACGGCGTACTCGGCGCCAAGGCCGGACTGGGTCGCGCTTGCAGAGGTCACGGAGGTCCCAGAGTCCAGGGTCATGCCTGCCAGCCTAATCCCCAGCCGGGCGCCGTAGAGATCAGCCTGGACGCGCTGGGCGGTCGACTGACACCTGCCCCCGCGTTCGCGAGATCTACCCCACGGTCGCCGCGGGGCGACTCGCGACGACGCTGGTGTAGATCTCGCGGCGACGACGGCCGTCAGGCCGCGCGCAGACTCGACGGGATCAGCGGCTCGTCGAGCAATCGGCCGAAGCGCACCGCGAGCGGCTCGTCCTCCGGGCGCGCGTCGAGCCAGCCGCGCAGCAGGCGATACCCCTCCACGTAGGTGCTGGTGTAGGCGCGCCACAGCGGCGATGCGAGGAACCGGATCGACTGCCTGGCCCGCTCCTCGCTGGTGAGCAACCAGCGCTGCAGGAAGGCCACGACCTCGTCGACGTCGCGGTGTTCGTCGTGCAGCATCAGCGCCGCATCCTGCCGGACGTCGGCCAGGGCCGCGGACGCCTCGGAGATCGCCTCGGCGCGTGCGCCGTCGAAGCGCAGCCCCAGGTCGGCGTATATCTCGGTGGCCCAGGATCCCCAGTCCGGTCCGACCGCGGCGTGCAGCGCGAGGTCGGCCAGGCCCTCGGCCATCAGGCACTGCGGCGTGTTCACCAGGAAGATCGTCTGCTCGACCTGCCCGTCGCGGGCGACCAGGCCGGCTTCCTTGCGGCAGTGCTCGGTGTGGTGCCCGGGGTAGGACTCGTGGGCGACGAGGCGCGGCAGGTTCGACATCTGCTGCTTGAGGTCGGCGTTCACCGCGACGGTCGACCGGTAGTCGCCCTCGTAGTAGTTGAACCCCGACCACGGCTTGTCGGTGACCACCTCGTAGTTGATGGTCTCGCGCTCCGGCAGCGGGAACTGCGCGCGGACGCGGTCGCGCAGCGCGCTGGAGAACGCGTGAATGCACTCCTCGAGCCGGGCGGGCGGGATCTCCTCCGACGTCCGGTGGGCCTGCATGCGGTCGGCCAGCGGGCCGGTGCCGCCGATCGCCTCGTCGAGCTTGCGGTGCGCGTCGCGGTAGCGGTCGGTGTCGCCCTTGGCGATGTCGACGTCGAAGTAGGCGCGCACCTCGTCGACGAAGCCGACCTCCTCCCCCGCGAACTTGCGGCCCGCGCACTCCAGGGCGATCAGGTGGGCCGAGAGGTAGTCGCGGCGTTCGGCTTCGAGGCCCTCGACGTGCGGCAGCTCGGTCAGCAGTCGACGTGCCTCGCGGGCGAGTGCGGCGGGGTCGGGGGCGGGTTCGTCGGCCACCTGGGCGCGCAGTGTCGGGTCGCCGGTGAAGGAGTCGACGTAGCCCTCCTCGATCCGGTCGAACCTCAGGCCCAGCTTCAGGTAGTCGTTGATGGCGGTGGTGGCGTCCATGCCGTCAACGGTAGGTGCAAGACTGGGCGAGCGGAGCGACGGGGAATGTGGTCCCGGGGGCGAGCTGAGCGACGGGGAGTGTGGAGGGCGCATGGCGCGGACCAGCGAGCCGAGTCCATATGTCGAGTTCGACAGGACCCAGTGGCGCGCACTACGCATGTCGACCCCCTTGAAGCTCACCGAGGACGAACTGGTGGGCCTGCGCGGTCTCGGTGAGCAGGTCGATCTGCTCGAGGTCGAAGAGGTCTATCTGCCGCTGGCGCGGTTGATCCACCTCCAGGTCGCCGCGAGGCAGCGCCTGTACTCCTCGACGTCGGAGTTCCTCGGCGAGCCGCAGCAGAACCCGGACCGCCCCGTGCCGTTCGTGATCGGCGTCGCAGGCAGCGTCGCGGTCGGCAAGTCCACCACCGCGCGCGTGCTGCAGGCCCTGCTGGCGCGCTGGGAGCACCACCCCCGCGTCGACCTCGTCACCACCGACGGATTCCTGTACCCGAACGACGAGCTACTGCGCCGAAACCTGATGCATCGCAAAGGGTTCCCGGAGAGCTACGACCGCAGGGCGCTGATGCGCTTCGTGACGGCGGTCAAGTCCGGCGCCGACCAGGTGTCCGCACCGGTCTACTCGCACCTGCTCTACGACATCGTGCCCGGCGAGCAGCTGGTGACCCGGCACCCGGACATCCTCATCCTCGAGGGTCTCAACGTGTTGCAGACCGGGCCTGCGCTCATGGTCTCGGATCTGTTCGACTTCTCGGTCTACGTCGACGCCCGCATCGAGGACATCGAGAACTGGTACGTGTCGCGCTTTCTCGCGATGCGGGCCGGCGCGTTCGCCGACCCGCAGTCGCACTTCCATCACTACTCGACGCTGACCGACGAGCAGGCGATCTTCGCGGCCCGCGACATCTGGCAGTCGATCAACCGGCCCAACCTGATCGACAACATCCTGCCGACCAGGCCACGGGCCACGTTGGTGCTGCGCAAAGATCACGACCACTCGATCAACCGGCTGCGCCTGCGCAAGCTGTGATTCGTGGAACATTTCCCGCGCCCAGCGCAGGAAATGTTCCACGAATCGCTAGCGCAGCCGGCGCAGGCCCAAGTACTGCAGGTCGGCCATCGCGAGGGTGAAGACGCCGCTGGCGAGGGTCAGCACGACGCCGGTCGTGGTGAGCGGCATGACGTCGGCAAGCACCAGCGCCACGGCCGCAACGGTGAAGACGACGTTGCCGATGGCGATCAGGACGCCCCAGGTGCGAACCGTGCGCATCCGCGACAGGGCGAACACGGCCACGCCGTAGACGACGAAGAAGGCGCTCAGCGAGTACTCGAATGCGGCGGTGGTGCCGGACCACTCGGCGATCCTGGGTGCCAGTGCCAGTCCGGCGACGCCGATCACGCCGGAGGCGATGGCGTCCAGACGCAGTGCGAACCGCAGCAGCGAGTCCTTGGCGGTGGTGGTGGCGGGGTGAGAAGTGGTGGCGGTCATGTGCGTATCCCTTCGGTCGGTACTGCGGTGGGTGATGGGTGTTGGGTGGACGGGTGAAACCGGCGCGGGGTCCGCGAGCCCTAACCTCTTGGGGCGGCACGGGCCCCGCGCCGGTGCGGAAGGAGTCACGCCAGACGGCGCACTCCGAGGTATTGGCAGTAGGCGAAGCCGAGACCGACGGCGACGGTGGCCACGACCATCGCGACGCCGGCGCCGGTGAGCGGCAGGACGTCCGAGACGACCACCGCCACGGCAGCCACCGCGAACACCAGGTTGGCGGCCACGACTCCGATGCCGACGCCACGCACGCTGGGCATGGCCGCGAGGACGTAGAGCGCGGCGCCGTAGAGCACCAGCGCCGCGCCGGCGATCCACTCCGACGTCGCGGTCAGACCGGACAACCGGGACAGCGGATCGGCGGCCATCGCGACGAACAGGCCGGCGCCTGCGCAGAGCGTGGCGTCGGCGCGCATCGCGAACCGGAGCAGGGAATCCGAGCTGTCGGACAGGGGTCGGGTGGTTATGGCGGTCATGGCGTCTCCTCGTCGTTGAGGTCGCCGTTCGGTGGTCCGAGCGACACCACGAACATTGCTCGAAGACCGCTGCCAGATCGATGCGCGATGCTGCCAAACACTGCCAACTGCAGGTCAAGGCCGCTTTCAGCCGACGGTGACGCGCTTGCCGCGGAGGTCGGCGGCGATGACGCGGGCTGCCGCGTTCTGCCAGTTGTGCAGCGACCGCTGCGGGACCTCGGCGACGAACCAGTGCCACGCCTGCCGCGCGATCGGGTCGAGGCCCGCGGCCGTCGCGTTCTGCGCATAGGCGCGCACGCCGACCACGTAGGGGAAGTACAGCGAGTTGTAGTGCCGCCACTGTTCGGTGGTGCCGAAGTCGCCGCCATCGCGGGGCTTGAGCGCGGCGATCCGGTCGGCGAGCAGCGCCCGCAGTTCGTTGGCCCGTTCCAGCGGTTGATCCGGGGCGCCGCGCAGGTCCAGCCGCCGGTCGATCTCGGGCAGGGCGGTCAACGGGCTGGCGACGAGCTTCGACAGGTCGCCGTAGTGTCCGAGCGCGCGACGGGTCAGCCGCACGAACGTCTCGTCGTCGACGTCGTCGAGCGGATCGTCGGAGCGACGCGGCAGCGCGGCCTCGGTGCGACGCAGGGCATCCCGGTCCGCGCGCAGGTCCGGCGAGCTGGAGAACGCCACCCGGTCGAGTACGACGGCCAAGGGGTCGGCGAGCACGTTGATCGTGATCGCGACGCCGAGGCTGGTGAACAGCAGCACCGTCAGCGCGGTGTGCTGACCGGTCACCGCGAGCCCGACGAGGGCCTGCCCGCCGAACAACGTGGCGACGACGGCCGTGCCCACGAACGACCGCCGCATGTCGGCGCGCAGCGCCTGCCCCTCGTCGAAGGCGTCCCACGCCGCGACGGCGACGCCGAGCAACAGCACGTCGAACCCGGTGGACGCCAGCGCCAGCCAGCTTGGGACCAGCCCCAGCGGGATGACCAGGATCGCGTTGCCGAGCGCGAAGAACAGCGTCGCGACCACCACGACGCCGGTGACCGAGCGGGGCCGCCGCCCACCGGTGAGGGCACGCACCAGCGCGCCGAGCGTGGCGAGCGAGATGACGCCAAACATCACCCAGTGCCCGAGGCGCAGCGGTCCCCCGACTCCGCCCGCGAGTGCGGCGCCGGTCAGCGCCAGCGCGGCGACGATCGCGACGGTGAGGATCTCGCCGATCCGGCTGCGCCAGGTGTCACCGGGTCGGGACAACTCCAGCAGCACGGCGAACCAGGCGATGCCGGGCACGACGACGAGGTAGCCCTCGATGCGGCCGAGCAGTTCGGCGTGCGCGGGGGTCGCGAGCCGGACGGCGTCGAGGGCCACCACGGCGGCGAAGCTGGTAAGGCCGACGGCGGCGAGCGCCAGGACGGGTTTGCGCGGGCCACGGGCCAGCAGGTACAGCCCGAGCCACCAGCTCAAGGCGAAGACCACTGCGGACATCGCAGCCACGTGCCTAGTCTCGCACGCGCGTTAGCGGCCGTAGCGGCGATGACGCATCGTGTAATCGCGCAGCGCGCGCAGGAAGTCGACGCGGCGGAACGCGGGCCAGTGCGCGTCGGTGAACCACATCTCCGAATACGCGCTCTGCCACAGCAGGAACCCGGACAGCCGCTGCTCGCCAGACGTGCGGATGACGAGATCGGGGTCGGGCTGACCCGAGGTGTAGAGGTTCTCCGAGATGGCGTCGACGGTGACGGCGTCGACCAAGCCCTCGCCGGTCACGCCGTTGGCCAGTTCCTTGCCGAGCAGCGCGCGCACGGCGTTCACGATCTCCTGGCGCCCGCCGTACCCGACGGCGACGTTGACGTGGAAGACGCCTTCGGCCGCGCTGCTGGTGGAGTCGACGGCGTCCCGTAGCCGCTTGGCGGGCTCACCGCCGAGCAGCTCGAGGTCGCCGACCGTGCGCACGCTCCACTTGTTGACCGGCGCACAGATCTGCTCGACGACGTCGGTGATGATGCCGATCAGCTCGGTGAGTTCGGCCGGATCGCGCTGCAGGTTCTCGGTCGACAGCAGGTACACCGTGGCCATCTCGACGCCGGTCTCCTGGCACCACCGCAGCATCTCGGCGATCTTGGCGGCACCCACGCGGTAGCCGTAACTGACGTCGTCGTGCCCGGCGTCGCGGGCCCAGCGGCGGTTCCCGTCGCACAGGACGGCGATGTGTCGCGGCAGGTCGTCGCTGGCGCGGGCCAACTCCTGGCGCAGCCGCAGCTCGTAGAGCCGGTAGGCCGGCTCCTTGAGACGCGGGGGAATGATCTCCACGGGGATCAAGACTACTGTGGCGTATCGAATCCCCACGCCGGTTGGGGCGGGTCGATCGGAGGTGACGTAGATGGAATCAGCACGGACCAACGCCACCGCCGAGGCCGCCGACGAGGCTCAGCAACCGCCACCGCGGGTGTACGCCGAGGATCTGCCCGAGGCCGTCGCCGACGGCGTCGCCCAGTTCATCGGGCGACCCCGCGCCCGCGGCTGGATCCACGTCTACTCCGCGATCGTCGCGACCATCGCCGGCGCCGCGCTGGTGTCGGTGTCGTGGTCGGCGGAGTCGACCACCGCGGGCATCGCAACCCTGATCTACACGTTGACGATCGTCGCGATGTTCGCCGTCAGCGGTACCTACCACCGGGTGACGTGGACGTCGCCGACCGCGCGCAAGTGGATGAAGCGCGCCGACCACTCGATGATCTTCGTCTTCATCGCGGGCAGCTACACGCCGTTCGCCCTCCTGGCCCTGCCCGCCGAGAAGGGCATGGTGCTGTTCTGGATCGTGTGGGGCGGCGCACTGGCCGGGGTGGCGCTGAAGATGCTGTGGCCGTCGGCGCCCGCCTGGGTCGGCGTTCCGCTGTACCTGCTGCTCGGCTGGGTGGCGGCGTGGTTCATCGGCCCGATCATGGACGGCGCCGGTGTCGCGGCCGTTGTGCTGCTGATCGTGGGCGGCGCGCTCTACAGCATCGGTGGCGTGCTCTACGGGCTGAAGTGGCCGAACCCCTGGCCGACGACGTTCGGGCACCACGAGTTCTTCCACGCGTGCACTGCCGTTGCGGCGATCTGCCACTACATCGCGATGTGGTTTGCCGTCTTCTAGCCGACCGCTACAGCTGCGTGACGTCGTCCTGGGACCAGTAGGCCTTCATCGACGTGATCTTCGCCTCGTCGTCGAACGTCATGACGCTGATGATCTCGATGCGCATGCCGCCGGACTCGCCGAACTTCACCGTCAACCGCCAGAAGAACGCCGCCTCGTGACCGAGCGCCCGCAACGTCACCATCTCGGCGTGGCACTGCGCGCCCGTGATGTTCGCGTAGAAGCCGTGGATGGCCTGCCTGCCGATGTGCACCTCGCCGCCGACCGGATCCTCGACGGTGGCGTCGCTGGCGTACAGGTTGGCGATGTCGTCGGTCGCACCCTTCTCGACCGCCTCGAGGTACCGGTGGACGGTCTGCGTGTTCAGCTCCGCGCTCGACATGAGCGGCACGCTACACGGCGGCGGTGAACGCCGCGGCGAGATCCCCGGCCGTGGTGACCGGTAGGTCGCAGGTCCGCCCGCGGCATACGTAGGCGGCGTCGCGCCCGCCCACCCTGTCGCGTCCGATCAGCAGTTCCGACGAGTCCACCGCACCGCCGACCACCACCGCGCCGCCGGGAGCGAGAGCCCGTGCAGCGCTGAGCAGCTCGGAGTCGGCGGGGTCGCATGCCACGGCGATCTGGATCGGCCCGCGCAGCTGCGCCTCGGCGACTGCGAGCCAGTGCCCACCCGAGCGCGGCGCCTTGGCCAGGATCGGCGTGGCGGCGCTCAACGATGCGGCCGCCGCGGCGGCGTAGCGGTCGGCCCGCGGGGCGGGTGCGAGGTGCGCGGCCAGTTGCAACCCCTCGGTGACCAGCGCGGCGCCCGACGGCGTCGCACCGTCGATCGGGTCGGCCGGTCGCACCAGCAGCGCCTCGGCGTCGTCGGCGGTGTCGAACCAGCGGCCCTCGGCGTCCGCGTCGGCGAAGTGCTCCAGCGCGGCGTCGAGGAGGTCGGTCGCGACCCCGAGCCAGTGCATGTCTGCAGTGACCTGATGCAGCGTCAGCAGACCGGTTGCCAGTGCGGCGTGATCCTCCAGGATCGCGGCGCTGTCCCCCACCCGACCGCCGAGGCTCGCGCGGCGCAGCCGCCCGTCGACGACGTGCAGGTCGACGATTTCGCGGGCACATGTCGTTGCAGCATCGAGGAATTCGGGCTCGCCGAGGGCGACGGACGCCTCGGTGAGCGCCGTGATCGCGAACCCGTTCCACGACGTGACCACCTTGTCGTCGCGCCCCGGTTGCGGTCGGCTCGCGCGCACCTCGGACAGCCGCGCGCGAACGCGGTCGAAGCGCTCGACGTCCTGCGGGTCGGCCGTCAGGCGCAGCACCGACGTCCCGTGCTCGAACGTGCCGGCGTCGGTCACGCCGAACACGTCGGCGGCCCACCGGCCGTCGTCGGGTCCGAGCGCCTCGTCCAGCTCGGTGGGCATCCACACGTACGTCAGGCCCTCGACGCCGTCGGTGTCGGCGTCCAGTGACGACGTGAACATCCCGCCGGCACCGAGGTCGTCGACGATGAACCGCGCGGTCTCCCGAGTCATTCTGCGCGCGAACGGGTCTGCGGTCCGGCGCGCCCAGTGCGCGTAGGCCCGCAGCAGCAGCGCGTTGTCGTAGAGCATCTTCTCGAAGTGCGGCACCACCCACGACGGGTCGACGCTGTAGCGGGCGAACCCGCCTGCCAGTTGGTCGTACACACCCCCGCGGGCCATCGCGTGGAACGTCCGCTCGGCGGTGGCGAGCGACTCCGCCGCGCCGGTGCGTTCGTGGTGGCGCAGTAGGGCTTCGAGCAGTGCCGAGGGCGGGAACTTCGGTGCGCGACCGAAACCGCCGCGGGCGACGTCCTCGTCGCGCAGTACCGCTGCCACCGCGCCGTCGCAGAGGTCGGGCGTCAGCGTGGGCCCGCCCCCGGGCAGGCCGGCCGCCATCGATCGCAGCTCGCCCGCGATCTCGTCGGACGCCTGCTCGACCTCGGCTCGACGGGTGCGCCAGGTCTCGTCGACCGCGGCGAGCAGCTGGAGGAAACCATCCCTGGGGTAGTACGTGCCGCAGAAGAACGGCCGGCCGTCGGGGGTGAGGAAGCAGGTCATGGGCCAGCCGCCCTGGCCGCTCATCGCGACGGTGGCGTTCATGTAGACGGCGTCGAGGTCCGGGCGTTCCTCGCGGTCGACCTTGATGCAGACGAAACCGGCGTTCATCGCCGCGGCGACGTCGGCGTCGGCGAAGGACTCGTGCGCCATGACGTGGCACCAGTGGCAGGCCGCGTAGCCGATCGAGAGCAGGATCGGGACGTCGCGTGCGGCGGCCTCGGCCAACGCCTCGGCCGACCACTCGACCCAGTGCACCGGGTTGTCGGCGTGCTGGCGCAGGTACGGACTGGTGGCCGCACCCAGTTGGTTAGCTCCTGACGTCGGGCGCATCGGTCGTGCCGTCGTCGACCGCCTGATCGGGCTCGGGATGCTCGGGGTCGAACGACTCCGGCAGCCGTTTGAGGTGCCGGTTCATCGACCACACCAGCAGGAACGTGCCGATGAGCAGGATGACGACGATGACCAGCCCGAACGGGCTGGCCTTGCCGAAGTCCGGACCCGTCTCGCGAGGGGCTTCCTCCGCGAGCAGCCCGGCAATCATCAGCAGCGAGTCGGTCACGGCTCCACACCGGCGAACAGGTCGTCCTCGGGCAGCGTCACCGGCACACGCGAGCGGGCCAGCTCGTACTCCTCGGTGGGCCACAGCCGCTGCTGCCACTCCATCGGGGTGGTGAAGAAGAAGCTCTTGGGGTCGATCTGCGTCGCGTGGGCGAGCAGCGCCTGATCACGCACCTCGAAGTACTTCGAGCACTCGATCCGCGTGGTGACCCGACGCGACATCAGGTCGTCGTCGGACTTCCAGCTCTCCAGCCACTTGCCGAACGGTCCCTCTTGGCCGTGCTTGGTGAACTCGTCCTGGAGTACCTGCATGCGCTGACGGAGGAATCCGTGGTTGTAGTACAGCTTGCTCACGTTCCACGGCTCCCCGGCGTCCGGGAACAGCCGATAGTCGCCCGCGGCCTCGTACGCCGCGACGGAGACCTCGTGGCAGCGGATGTGATCGGGGTGCGGGTAGCCGCCGGTCTCGTCGTACGTGGTCATCACGTGCGGCTTGAACTCGCGGATCAGCTTGACCAGCGCGCCCGTCGACTCCTCGAGGGGCACCAGCGCGAAGCACCCCTCCGGCAGTGGGGGCAGTGGATCGCCCTCGGGCAGACCCGAATCGATGAACCCGAGCCACGCGTGCTCGACGCCGAGGATCTCCGCCGCGCGGGCCATCTCGTCGCGCCGGATCTCGTGGATGCGGCCATGCACCTCGGGGAGATCCATCGCCGGGTTCAGGATGTCGCCGCGTTCCCCACCGGTCAGCGACACGACCAGCACGCGGGCGCCTTCGTCGGCATACCGCGCCATCGTCGCGGCGCCCTTGCTGGACTCGTCGTCCGGGTGGGCGTGCACCGCCATCAATCGCAGTTCGCTCACTCGTTCCTACCTGCTCGCTTCGTTCGTCGGGTGTCGTCGGTGGTTCCAACAAATCCGGTAGCCCTATAGTTCCAGTCCTAGTCGACTGCTCTGAACCCAGACCCGTCTCGAGACCTCCGCAAGGGACAACCAACCTCTCATGATCGAGCGTCCCGCCGACCGCTACGGCCGTCAGCGGCTGTCCCGGCGAGGCCGGCGCCGCGTCGCGATCGGGATGACCCTCCTCATTGTCGCGCTCGGCGTGGTGATCGCGCTCATCGGCTTCCAGCGCCTCGGGTCGGCCGAGGTGAAGGGCGAACTGAGCGCCTACCGGATCATCGACGACCGGACCGTCGAGGTCACCGTCGGCGTGACCCGCGAGGATCCGTCCCAGCCGGTGGTCTGCATCGTGCGGGCCCGTTCGGTCGACGGCAGCGAGACCGGCAGGCGCGAGCTGCTGGTGCCGCCGTCGTCGCAGGTCACGGTGCAGGTCGACACGCTGGTGAAGACGACCAAGCCGCCCGCCGTCGGCGACGTCTACGGCTGCGGAGGCGACGTGCCCGCCTATCTCGTGGCTCCCTAGGAACGCCTCTTCGAAGCCGACGATGGAGGCTCTCCGGCAACGGATGGGCGAACGCTCGGCGGCGAAATCGTGAAAGCTCGTCGACCTCGCGGTGGTAGACTGGACCGATACACGGTTCCTGCACTGGGGCCGTGTATTGCTGCATTTGCGCACGGGGGAAGACCGACTGCGATCGCGGCGGCACACACGAACTCGACATACGGACAAGCGCGAGCGACGACGACAGGAGCGCGACGACATGACTGACACCCAGGTCACCTGGCTGACCCAGGAAGCCCACGATCGCCTGAAGGTGGAACTCGACCAGCTGATCGCCAATCGGCCCGTCATCGCCGCGGAGATCAACGACCGTCGCGAAGAGGGCGATCTGCGCGAGAACGGCGGCTACCACGCAGCCCGCGACGAGCAGGGCCAGCAGGAAGCCCGCATCCGTCAGCTGCAGGAGCTGCTGAACAACGCCAAGGTCGGCGAGGCGCCCAAGCAGTCGGGCGTCGCACTGCCCGGCTCGGTCGTCACCGTCTACTACGACGGCGACGAGTCCGACAAGGAGACCTTCCTGATCGCGACGCGCCAGGAAGGCGTCAGCGACGGCAAGCTCGAGGTCTACTCCCCCAACTCCCCGCTCGGTGGCGCGCTGATCGACGCCAAGGAGGGCGAGACCCGCGAGTACACCGTGCCCAACGGCAACATCGTCAAGGTGACGCTGGTCGAGGCGAAGCCCTACCACTCCTAGGGCGGGTCGGGTCTCACGCCTCGGCGCCGTCGCGGTTAGACCGCGGGCGGGGCGCTGATCTACGGTCCCTTGCGTGGCGCAGATCGCGGAGGACCTCTTCCTGCTCCTGCTCGACAATGCGGCCGCTCGACCCGCGCTGGAGCGTGACCGTCGCGAACGGCTGCTCGCAGGCGCGGTGCTGCTCGACCTCGCGCACGCCTGCCGCATCCGGCCCGCCGCTCCCGGCGACGCCGTGGAGTCCGGCCGGCTGGTGGCGCTCGCGGGCGGCGCCCCATTGGATCACGTCACCGGACCGGCATTCGAGCTGCTGACGCGAAAGCCGTTGCGGCCGAAGGTCGCTCTGGCGAAGTTGGGCGGGCCGAGCCAGGATCGGGTGGTGGCTCAACTCGAGCAGCAGGGCCAGATCCGCCGGGTTCAGCTGACGCCGAAGCGCTCCGCCGAGCAGTACGCCTGGCCGCTGCTCGACCGCCACCGGGTCGGCGCTGCCCGCGCGGCACTGCTATCCGCGTTGTTCGACCGCACGCCGCCCACACCGGCCACCGCTGCGATCGTCACGCTGTTGCACGCCGCCGACGGACTCGGCGCGCTGCTCAGCTTGAACGACCGTGGCTGGCGGTGGGTGCACACCAGGGCGAGCGAAATCTCCAGCGGCAGTTGGGTCGACGAGTCCGCGACCGCGCTGCCCGAGGTCAACCTCGCCGTCACCGCGTCCGCGGTGCGCTCAGCGCTGCTGTAGCGCCTGCTCGAGGTCGCCGATCAGATCGGCGACGTCCTCGATGCCGACCGACAGTCGGACCAGGTCGTCGGGCACCTCGAGCTGCGAGCCCGCCGTCGAGGCGTGGGTCATGGCACCGGGATGCTCGATGAGCGACTCCACGCCGCCCAGGGACTCGGCGAGGATGAAGATCTCGGTCCGCGCACACAGCTGGTGCGCGGCATCGCGCCCGCCCTTGAGACGCACCGACACCATGCCGCCGAAACCGGACATCTGCCGTGCGGCGACGTCGTGGTTGGGGTGGCTGGGCAGACCCGGGTAGAGGACGGACTCGACGGCCTGGTGCTGCTGCAGGAACTCCGCGACCTGGGCACCGTTCTCGCTGTGCCGCTGCATCCGCAGTGGCAGCGTCTTCAGACCCCGCATGGTGAGGTAGGCGTCGAACGGGCTGGGCACGCCGCCCGCTCCGTTCTGCAGGAAGCCGAACGCGGCGTCGAGTTCCTCGTCGCTCGTGACCAGCGCACCACCGACGACGTCGGAGTGCCCGCCGATGTACTTGGTGGTGGAGTGCAGCACGACGTCGGCACCCAGCGACAGCGGCTGCTGCAACGCGGGCGAGGCAAAGGTGTTGTCCACCAACACCTTGATGCCCGACGCCGACGCCAGCTGCGAGATCCCGGCGATGTCGGCGATGGTGAGGATCGGGTTGGTCGGCGTCTCGACCCAGATCAGCTTGGTCTTCGGCGTGATGGCCTCGCGCACCGCGTCGAGGTCGGCCTGCACCGCGGGCGTGTACTCGATGCCCCACTGGGTGAACACCTTGTCGATGAGCCGGAAGGTGCCGCCGTAGGCGTCGTTGGGGATGACGACGTGGTCACCCGGGCGCAGCATCGCCCGCAGCGCGCAGTCGGTGGCGGCCATGCCGGAGCTGAACGCACGGCCGTAGTCACCGCCTTCGACCGCGGCGAGCGAGGACTCCAGGGCCGAGCGGGTGGGGTTGCCGGTGCGCGCGTACTCGAAGCCGCCGCGCAGGCCGCCCACCCCGTCCTGGGCGAAGGTGGAGCTGGCATAGATCGGCGCATTGACCGCCCCGGTGACCGGGTCGGGCCGATAACCGGCGTGAATGGCCTTGGTGGCCGGACCGTAGGCCCGGTAGTGATCTGCTGCGCTACGCCTCTCGCTCATCCTCGAAGGGTAACCGTGTAGAACAAGACCATGCCGACCCACGGGACTTCGACGGTTGAAACCCTGCTGGACCTCGACTCGCTGCTGAGTACCGAGGACCTCGAGCTGCGCACCATGGTCCGGCAGTTCGGCGAACAACGCCTGCGTCCCCACGTCGCGGAGTGGTTCGAGAGCGGCGTGGTGCCGGTGCGCGACCTCGCCGTGGAGATCGGCAAGCTCGGCCTGCTCGGGATGCACCTCACCGGCTACGGCTGCAGCGGATCGTCGGCGACCGCCTACGGGCTGGTGTGCCAGGAGATGGAGGCCGTCGACAGCGGCTTGCGCAGCCTGGTCTCGGTGCAGGGATCGCTCGCGATGTTCGCGATTCACCACTGGGGCAGCGAGGAGCAGCGCGAGCAGTGGTTGCCCGGCATGGCGGCCGGTGAATTGATCGGCTGCTTCGGGCTGACCGAACCGGACTTCGGCTCCAACCCGGGCGGGATGCGCACCACCGCCAAGCGCGACGGTTCCGACTGGATCCTCAACGGCTCGAAGATGTGGATCACCAACGCGTCGATCGCCGACGTCGCGATCGTGTGGGCGCGCGCCGAGGAAGGGGTGCTGGGGTTCGCGGTGCCGACCTCGACGCCTGGTTTCTCCGCGCGGGAGATGACGCACAAGATGTCGCTGCGGGCATCAGTCACTTCGGAATTTAGCCTCGACGACGTCCGCGTGCCCGACGCAGCGAAACTCCCTGGCGCCCGAGGGCTCTCGGGTCCGCTGGCGTGTCTGTCGGAGGCCCGGTTCGGCATCGTGTTCGGGGCGGTGGGCGCTGCCCGCGACTGCTTGGAGGCGACGTTGGCCTACGTCGGTACGCGCGAGGTGTTCGACAAGCCGCTGGCGGGTTACCAACTATCCCAGGCCAAGATCGCCGACATGGCGGTCGAACTCGGCAAGGCACAGCTACTGGCGCTGCACCTGGGCAAGCTCAAGGACGAGGGGCGCATCCGGCCCGAGCAGGTGAGCGTCGGCAAGCTCAACAACGTTCGCGAGGCGCTCAAGATCGCCCGGCAGTGCCGAACGCTGCTCGGCGCCAACGGAATCACGCTGGAGTACCCGGTGATCCGGCACGCCAACAACCTGGAGTCGGTGCTGACCTACGAGGGCACGTCGGAGGTACACCAGCTCGTCATCGGCGAGGCGCTCACGGGTGTGAGCGCGTTCCGCTGACGCACACCGTCGCGACCAGCTTGTCGGCGAACGTCTGGTGCCTTCGATCCCACAGCGGCCACAGATAGCCCAGGCCGAGCGGTACCGCGTTGAGCACGTGGCCGGCAGCGCGCCCGAGTGACCACCACAGGCCTACCGGCTCACCCGTTTCGGTGCCGACGACGCGCAGCCCCAGCGCCGACTTGCCGATGCTGGCTCCGGTCCGGCCCTGACGCCACCCGAGGTTCCACAGCGTGAAGACGACCGAGGCCAGCCACGCCACCCCGTACGCGAGTGTGCCGGCGGTGCTGATGCCCGACCCGCACTGAGCGCCGAGGTCCAGTGCCGACGTGTCGGCATCGCACTCGCGAATCCTGGTCAGCCACATGATCGCCAGCGCGAGCGCCATGGCCGCGATGATGGGAAGCAGGTCGACGGCGAACGCCGCGCAACGCCGTAACCACGGCGCATGATCGGTGTCGAATCGAACGACCACTGTCTTCCTCTCCTCGGGCGCGTAGACCTCCTTCACCGAACACGACGGCCCCGCGGTGGTGAACCACGGGGCCGTCGTGTTCGCGTGAGACGAGACTACGGCGTCTGGGGTGCGACCTGACCACCGCTGAGCTTGCGGTAGGTGAACACCAGCAGCAGCGAGGCCACCGGTACCGCGACGAGGAGGCCGACACCGCACAGCAGCGCTCCGACGATCGTGATCGCCACCGTGATCAGGTAGACGATGAGGACCGGGACGAAGTTCGCCTTGACGAGCTGGAAGCTCGCCTTGATCGCGTCGATGGCACCGCAGTTGCGGTCGACCACGATGACCGTCGTGAAGATGGCGAACAGCGCCACCACGAGCCCGGGGAGGAAGCACAGCGCCGAACCGATCGACGTCGCCACCCCGACGATCAGCGTGGCGATGATGACGTTGGTGATGTTGCGCGGCTTGAAGAACGAGCCGATGGTCACCGGCCGGCCGTCTGCGATGTCGAGCACGCCGCCGAGGAACGCCGACTGCGCCGCGGCGGCGACGATCAGTGTCAGGAGGCCACCGAGGACGAGCACGGCGATGCTCGCACCGCCGAGCCCGGCGCTGTAGGAGTAGGAGAAGCTCGTGTCCGTCTCGAAGGACTCGTACGTGCTGGTGGGTGCCAGCGCCACCGCGATGCCCTGCACGATTGCGTAGAGCACGACCAAGATCAGGCCGTACACCAGCGTTGGGACGATCAGCGGGACGGCGTTCTTGCTGAACTTGTTCCAGGCCCACGAGAAGCCCTCGCCGGCGCTGAATTGCTGCTGACCGAAGCCCTGACCACCGGCGGAGGCGTAGCCGGCCGGGGCGTATCCGCCTGGGGTCGGCGGCGCGTAACCGCCCTGCGGTGGCGGTGGATAACCGCCCTGGGGCGGGGGCGGGTAGCCGCCCTGCGGAGGCGGCGGATAGCCACCCTGCGGAGGCGGCGGGTAACCGCCCTGGGTGGGCGGGTAGTTGCCCTGCGGCGGCGGGTAGTTGCCCTGGGTCGGCGGGTAATTGCCCTGCGGGGGTGGGTAGTTCCCCTGCGGTGGCGGGTACCCGCCTTGCGGCGGTGGGTAGTTGCCCTGGGGCGGATAGTTGCCCTGGGGCGGCTGGTATCCCCCGCCCTGGGGCGGCTCATTCTGCGGCGGCGGCGAACCGAACCCGCCCTCGTTGGACTGGGGGACGTCGTCGCCGTCGGACGACGGCGGGGGCGGAGGACTGGTCATGACTTACCTCTGTTCTCTTTCAAGTGACGTGTTCGCGGCGCAGTGCGCCAAAAGTGTTGTGACAGCGCCGATCGCCTAGTCGTACCAGGCGACCGACTCGTGCAGTGCTGCTCGCTAGCTGAAGTAGATCGCGTAACCGACGATGCCGAGTACGACGAAGATCGCGCCCACCACGATCCCGGCCTGCGCCAGGCCGCGACCGTTTTCACCGGTCTGCTTGATCTGGTTGAGCGCCACGACGCCGAGCACGATGCCGAGGATCGAACCGACGCCGCACAGCAGACCGAGGACGGCGCAGACCAGCGACGCGATGGCGAGCGTGTTCGTCTTCGTCGGTGCACCACCACCGAAGCCACCCGGCGGCGGGTATCCGCCACCCTGCGGTGGGGGTGGGTATCCGCCACCCTGCGGCGGCGGCGGGTAACCGCCACCCTGTGGTGGGGGTGGGTAACCGCCACCCTGCGGCGGGGGCGGTGGGTAGTTCCCCGGGGGAGGTGGCGGTTGATCGGTCATGGGCGCCTTCCGGTGATCATGTGCGAGGCACGAGCGGTGTAACCCTACCTGAGAACATGATCAATTCCGGGGCCAAAAGGCGAAAGTTCGGCACCGACTGCCACTTTCGCACCACCCCACGAAATCGGGACACTGCGGCCTGCTCATCGCCGGTGATCGACGAGCGCAGAGGATCGTGGCGCTACCGCCTACCTGCGGGTGCGCCCTCCGACAGGAAGCCCAGCAGGTCGTGGCGAGTCAGGACGCCGACCGGCTTGCCCTCCTCGACGACCATCACGGCATCGCATTCACGCAACGTCTTCGCGGCCGTGCTGACGAGTTCACCCGCGCCGATGAGCGGCAGCGGCGGGCTCATGTGCTTGGCCACGGCGTCGGCGAGCTTCGCCCGCCCCTCGAACACCGCCGACAGCAGCTCGCGCTCGGACACGCTGCCCGCGACCTCGCCGGCCATCACCGGCGGCTCGGCACCGACCACCGGCATCTGCGAGACGCCGTACTCCCGCAGGATTCCGACCGCGTCGCGCACGGTCTCCGACGGGTGCGTGTGCACCAGGTCGGGCAGCGCGCCGGACTTGCCGCGCAGCACGTCGCCGACGGTCGACTCCGCCACCGTTCCGTCGAGCCTGCTGCGCAAGAACCCGTACGACTGCATCCACGAATCGTTGAAGATCTTCGACAGGTAACCGCGTCCGCCGTCGGGCAGGAGGACGACCACCAGGGCGTCGGGCCCGGCTCGCTCGGCGACCCGGATGGCACCGACGGCGGCCATTCCGCAGGATCCGCCGACCAGCAGCGCTTCCTCGCGGGCAAGGCGGCGGGTCATCTCGAAGGAGTCGGCGTCGGAGACGGCGATGATCTCGTCGGGCACGCTCGGGTCGTACGCCGACGGCCAGAAGTCCTCACCGACGCCTTCCACCAGGTACGGCCGCCCCGTGCCACCGGAGTAGACCGAACCCTCGGGGTCGACGCCGATGATCTGCACCGAACCGCCGGAGACCTCCTTGAGGTACCGGCCGGTGCCCGTGATGGTGCCGCCGGTTCCGACGCCCGTCACGAAGTGGGTGACCTTGCCGTCGGTGTCGGCCCAGATCTCGGGGCCGGTGGTCTCGTAGTGACTCTCCGGGCCCATCGGGTTCGAGTACTGGTCGGGCTTCCAGGCGCCCTCGATCTCGTTGGTCAGGCGGTTGGAGACGCTGTAGTAGCTGTCGGGGTCGTCCGGCGCGACGGCAGTCGGGCACACCACGACCTCGGCGCCGTAGGCGCGCAACACGTTTCGCTTGTCCTCGCTGACCTTGTCCGGGCAGACGAAGATGCACTTGTACCCGCGCTGCTGGGCGACGAGCGCAAGGCCGACGCCGGTGTTGCCCGACGTGGGTTCGACGATGGTGCCGCCTGGCTTCAGTTCACCGCTGGCTTCGGCGGCGTCGATCATCTTGATCGCGATGCGGTCCTTGGCGCTGCCGCCGGGATTGAGGTACTCGACCTTCGCCGCGACCGTGCCCGCACCCTCGGGGACGACGGAATTCAGCCGTACGAGAGGAGTGTTGCCGATGAGTTCACTGATGTGCTGCGCGATACGCATGTGTCCATCGTGTCAGGCCGACAGGACGGCGCACCAGGCAGATCTACCAGGTGGCCTCTCGGATGTAGTCGCCGATCTGCTTGAGCGACCGCGTCGCCTCCTTGACTGCGGGCGCACCTAGCTGGAAGACGTGCATCTGACCAGGCCAGATGCGTACCTCGACCGGGACGCCGGCCGCGGCGAGCATGTGGGCCGCCTTCCGCGCGTCGTTGAGCAGAACCTCCGAGCCCGACACGTGGATCAGCGTGCGTGGCAGGCCCGGCTCGATGTGATCGAGGGGCTCGTAGATCGCCTCGGGCTTGCCGTCGACCAGGTGTCGTTCGGCGGCGGCCTCGATCAGCTCGACGAGGGCGGGGAACGCCCGGGGCGGGAACATCGCGTCCGTGTGGGCGTTCGGGTGCTGGGTGCGGCTGTCGTTGTCGATCTCGAACAGCGGCGACATGGTCACGACTGCGGCGGGCAATTCGTTCTCGGAGTGCAGCCGTTCGGCCAGCGCCAGCGAGAGGTAGCCGCCGGCCGAGTCACCGGCCAGCACGATCTGTTCGGGCTCGTAGCCCTTCAGTCGCAGCCACTGGTACGCGTCGTAGCAGTCGTCGAGGGCCTGGCCGACCGAGTGCTTGGGGATCATCCGGTAGTTGACGACCAGCGCCGGCGAGTCACTGAACCGCGACAACGCGGTGACCATCCGACCGTGGGTGTTCACGCCGCACGTCAGGAACGCGCCGCCGTGCATGTAGAGCACGATGCTGCGCTTGCCGTCCGCGGGAAGCACGCCGGCCGCACGGACCAGCTGGGCGGTGGTGTTGGGCAGCTTGATCGTTGCTCGGATGGTGCCCGGGGCGGGACGGAGCGCTCGCGCAGCGAAGTCGAGGACTCCCCAGGGCCAGGACATACGGGGCGCCAGGCTACCGATCGCCAGCGTTGGCCGAATGGTCAGCGCAGCTCCCAGGGCAAACAGCCGACCGGCCACGCTCGGACCGTCCTCGACGATCTCGACGGGGGCACCGTCGCTCACCGGGAATCGACGCGTCTTGCGCGCCCTAGCTGCCCCGATGGGCGATCCGTGGGACCCGTGGATCTTGCTCGGTGCCGTCATCGCCACCACTTCCTACGCCGTTGTAGTGCCAGGTCAAGCTACTTGTTAGTCAACCCAGGTAACTTAGCCTGACACCTGCTGTTCGTTTCAACAATCAAGGGAACCGGTTTCGTACCGCAGTTGATATCGCACCGTGACCGCCCTCGTTCGTTGCGACGCTGATATCCCGCGGGGTCGCGCTTAAACTTGCTGCGTGGGCATCCGTGCACCGCGTCGGTCGCTCGCCCTGGCGGCGACCGCGACACTGGCATCGACGGGTTACGTCGGCGTCCGCAACCTTCTGAGCGGACAGGCCGATCAGGCCCGCAGCGTCATCCCCAAGGCATGGGACGTTCCGCCACGCGCCGACGGGGTGTACTCGCCGGGCGGAGGACCGGTCGAGAAGTGGCACCGCGGCGTCGCCTTCGACCTTCACCTGATGATCTTCGGCGACTCGACCGCGACGGGTTACGGCTGTACGTCGGCCGACGAGGTGCCCGGAGTGCTGATCGCACGCGGCCTCGCCGAGGAGTCGGGCCAACGGGTGCGCCTGAGCACCAAGGCCATCGTCGGCGCCACCTCCAAGGGACTGTCCGGCCAGATCGACGCCATGTTCGTGGCCGGGCCGCCGCCGGACGCGGCGGTCGTCATGATCGGCGCCAACGACATCACCGCCCTCAACGGCATCCCGCAGTCCGCGCGTCGGGTGGGCGCCGCCGTCAGCCGGTTGCGGGCCAGCGGCGCCGTGGTCGTCGTCGGCACCTGCCCCGACTTCGGCGTCATCACCGCGATTCCGCAGCCGCTGCGGACGGTGGCCCGCACGTTGGGGTTGCGCCTCGCGCATGCGCAGGCGGTCGCGGTCCGTTCGGCGGGTGGTGTGCCCGTGCCGTTCGCCGATCTGATGGCGCCCGAGTTCCTCAAGGCGCCGGAGCGGTACTTCTCGTCGGACATGTTCCACCCGTCGGCCGTCGGCTATTCGCTGGCGGCCTCGCAGCTGCTGCCCGCGCTGTGCACCGCGCTCGGAGTCGGGTCGCACGGGCAGGCCGTCGAGCCGGCGCTCGAGCAACGCTCGTCCCACGCGGCGGCCCTGCTGGCGCGGATCGGTGGCGTCGGCCGGTTGTGGCGGCGCACCACCGGCGTACCCGCGCCGATCGTCGCTCCGGTCACCGGTTAGGTTCGGGGTAACCGTCGTCCACTAGGCGTGACAACGCCGCTCCACCCGAGGAGACCGCCATGCCCGAAGCCGTCATCGTCGCCACCGCGCGCTCGCCGATCGGCCGCGCCGTCAAGGGGTCGCTGGCCACCATGCGCCCGGACGACCTCGCCGCCCAGATGGTGCGCGCGGTGTTGGACAAGGTGCCGTCGCTGGACCCGCGCGACATCGACGACCTGATGATGGGTTGCGCGCAGCCCGCCGGTGAGGCCGGCTACAACATCGCCCGTGCGGTCGCCGTCGAACTCGGCTACGACTTCCTGCCCGGCACCACGGTCAACCGCTACTGCTCGTCGTCGCTGCAGACCACCCGCATGGCGTTCCACGCGATCAAGGCCGGCGAGGGCGACGTGTTCATCTCCGCAGGCGTCGAGACGGTGTCGCGCTTCGGCGTCGGCGCGGCCGACGGTGCGCCCAACAGCAAGAACCCGATGTTCGAGGATGCTCAGGCACGCACGGCCAAGCAGGCCGAGGGCGCCGACGAGTGGCACGACCCGCGCGACGACGGCAGCGTGCCCGACGTCTACATCGCGATGGGCCAGACGGCCGAGAACGTCGCGCTGCACACCGGCATCAGCCGAGAGGACCAGGACCACTGGGGCGTTCGCTCGCAGAACCGCGCGGAGGAGGCCATCAAGAGCGGTTTCTTCGAGCGCGAGATCGTGCCCGTCACGCTGCCCGACGGCACCGTCGTCTCGACCGACGACGGCCCGCGCGCCGGCACCAACTACGAGAAGATTAGCCAGCTCAAGCCGGTCTTCCGCCCGAACGGCACGATCACCGCGGGCAACGCGTGCCCGCTGAACGACGGTGCTGCCGCCGTCGTCATCATGAGTGACACCAAGGCCAAGGAGCTGGGCCTGACCCCGCTCGCGCGCATCGTGTCGACCGGCGTGTCCGGGCTGTCGCCCGAGATCATGGGCCTCGGTCCGATCGAGGCCATCAAGAAGGCGCTCGCCATTGCGGGCAAGCAGATCTCGGACATCGACCTGGTCGAGATCAACGAGGCGTTCGCCGTGCAGGTGCTCGGCTCGGCCCGCGAACTGGGCATCGACGAGGACAAGCTGAACGTGTCCGGCGGGGCGATCGCCCTCGGCCACCCGTTCGGCATGACCGGCGCCCGCATCACCGCCACGCTGCTCAACAACCTTGCCACGCACGACAAGACGTTCGGCATCGAGTCGATGTGCGTCGGCGGCGGCCAGGGCATGGCGATGGTCGTGGAGCGCCTGAGCTAGTTCTCTTTGGTTTCCTCGCCGAGACTGCGGTGAGATCGCGTTTTCACCCGAATTCGCGATCTCACCGCAGTCTCGCGTCGTATGCGGACCGAACCCGACGCGCGATTTCGTCCGGACGATCGCCGGCGACGACGCGGATCACCATCCACTTGATGGAGTTCAAGTACTCCAACCGCACGATGTCCTTCCGGTAGCTCGGGCGGTCCAGCCGATGATGCTCGCCGTCATACTCGACCGCGATCTTCAGTTCCTCCCACCCCATGTCGAGGTAGTAGCGCGCTCGACCGTTCGGTCCAAACACCGGAATCTGAGTCTGCGGACGCGGAAACCCAGCGTCTACGAGGAGCAGCCGAAGCCAGGTTTCTTGAGGCGACTCTGCGCCTGGATCGTGTCGATCGAGTGCGGCCTCGAGTCGCCGTAGGTTCCGGGCGCCGCGGTGGCGTGCCGCCAGGTGGATGACGTCCTCGACGGAGAGAGCAACGGCGTTGCCCAACGCGTCCAGTCGGGCGACTGCCTCACCGGGCCGATGAAGACGGCCAATGTCGAAGGCGGTGCGCGCAGGCGTGGTCACCGACATCCCGTCGTGTTCGGCGTACTCGTCGGCGAAGAGGCGGTAGTCGTAGGTCCGCATGCCCTTTGGCGGTCTGGCGTTGGGCCAGATCAATTCGATCGGCAGGGAATCGTCGATCCACTTCGCGCCATGAAGCGCAGATGCAGTGAGGCCCGCAATCACGCCTTCGCGGTGCGACCACAGCCATGCGGCACGCGCACGCCGCGCGAGCGTGGGATCGACGCGCGGGGCCAGATACACGTCGGGGAAGATCGCGCGGTAGCTCTTCCGCAGGTCGTACTTGCCGACGAGTCCCGCAGTCAGGGCCTCGCTGCCGATGAACGGCTGATCGTCGATGCGCATGTGTCGACGATCGCCGCTCGACCGTCGCCCGAGGCCCCCGAGACTGCTGTCAGAGCGCAATCTGGGGATGAATCGCGATCTGTTAGCAGTCTCGGCGCCCGGCCAACGCCCCCAAACGAAGGAAAGCCCGGCACGTGGAAACGTGCCGGGCTTTCCGAGTGTGACTACTAGTCGCTGTTGAAGTACGACAGCAGTCGCAGGATCTCCAGGTAGAGCCAGACCAGCGTGACGGTCAGGCCGAGGGCGATGCCCCATGCTGCCTTCTCCGGCGCACCGGCGCGGATGAGCTGATCGGCCGAGTCGAAGTCGATCAGGAACATGAACGCCGCGAGCCCGATGCAGACCAGCGAGAAGATGATCGCCATCGGGCCGCCGCTGCGCAGGCCGAAGCCCTCGCCGCCGCCGACGCCGAACAGACCGAGCACCAGGTTGAGCAGCGCGATGGCCATCACGCCGAAGAGCGCCGCGACCAGCATGCGGGTGAACTTGGGCGTGACGCGGATGGCGCCGGTCTTGTAGACGACGAGCATGCCGACGAACACGCCGACCGTGCCGAAGATCGCCTGCGCGATCATGCCGGGGCCACCGGTGGACACCAGGTTGGCGAACAGGAACGACGCGGCGCCGAGGAACAAGCCTTCGAGCGCGGCGTAGCTCAGCACGATGGCCGGGTTGTCCTGCTTGCGACCGAACGTCGCGATCATGATCAGAGCGAAGCCACAGAGGCCACCGATCAGGGTGAACGGCATCATCAGGCCGGTGTTCATCGAGACCATGAAGTACGACAGGACACCCACCACCGCGACGACGGCCAGCGTCAGGCCGGTCTTGGTGACGACGTCGTCGATGGTCAGCGGCCGGGAAACACCGGCCTGCTGGCGATCTGTCGTGTACGGCTGAGCCGCGTACGGGTCAGCCTGTGCCGTTGCCGCGCCGAAGCCGGCGGCATTGGTACCGAATTGCGCGTATCCCCCTTGCTGCCCCTTGGGCAGCGAACGGAATACCGGGTTGCTGCTTTCGCGCACCGTCGGATCCTCTCCTGTGCTGTGTTTCGTCTGCTGACGAATACTCCACCAACGATCAGCGTGGCAGACATGGTTCCCTGCCGTCGACTTTCCCTCGGTGAATTCTGTGAACTTCCTCAGCATGAAGCTACCCGTGGCATGTTGCGAGGAGACGACGATCTAGATTGCAATCGTGACTCGAAACGAGGACGTCCTAGTAAGTGTCGAGAACGGTGTCGGGCAGGTGACGCTGAACAGGCCGAAGGCACTCAACTCGCTCACCGCGACGATGGTGGCGAGCCTCGCCGAGGCGTTGGACGAGTGGGAGGGCGACGACGCCGTCCACACCGTGCTGCTGACGGGTGCGGGTGAGCGCGGACTGTGCGCGGGGGGTGACGTGGTCGCGATCTACCACGACGCGAAGGCCGGCGGCGCCGAGACGCGCACCTTCTGGCACGACGAGTACGTGCTCAACGCCCGCATCGCCGAGTATCCGAAGCCCTACGTCGCCGTGATGGACGGCATCGTGATGGGAGGCGGGGTCGGCGTGAGCGCGCACGGCAGCGTCCGGGTGGTCACCGATACCACCAAGATGGGCATGCCCGAGGTCGGCATCGGCTTCATCCCCGACGTCGGCGGCACCCACCTCCTGTCCCGGGCGCCGGGTCGGCTCGGCACGCACGCGGCGCTGACCGGCGCTCCGTTCACCGGTGCCGACGCCGTCGCGATGGGCTTCGCCGACCACTTCGTGCCGCACACCGCCCTCGACGCGTTCAAGGCGGCCGTGATCGCCGATGGCGCCAACGCGGCGATCGCGGCCCACGCCGTCGAGCCGCCCGCCAGCCCGCTTCTCGCGCAACGGCAGTGGATCGACGAGTGCTATGCGGGCGACACGGTCTCCGACATCGTCGCCGCACTGCGCGGGCACGACGCCGAACAGTCGAACGCCGCGGCCGACCTCATCGCCACCCGCTCCCCCATCGCCCTTTCCGTGACGCTGGAGGCGGTGCGTCGAGCAGCCGATCTCCCCAGCCTCGAAGACGTTCTGCGACAGGAGTTCCGGACGTCCTGCGCAGCGCTGAAGTCGCACGACCTGGTCGAGGGCATTCGCGCCCAGCTGGTCGACAAGGACCGCAACCCCAAGTGGCAGCCGTCGTCGCTGACCCTGTGCAGCCCCGACGAGGTGGCGGCCTACTTCGCCCCCGCCGACCCCGATCTGACCTTTCCCGGACAGGAGTGACCATGAGTGAGTACGAGACGATCCTGGTGACGCGCACCGACCGCGTGGCGACCATCACCCTGAACCGGCCGAAGGCGCTCAACGCGCTCAACAGCCAGGTGATGGCCGAAGTCACCGGTGCGGCAGCGCAACTGGATGCCGACGAGGGCGTCGGCGCCATCGTCCTGACCGGCAGCGCCAAGGCGTTTGCGGCGGGTGCGGACATCAAGGAGATGTCGGAGCTGTCGTTCGCCGACGTGTACGGCCGCGACTTCTTCGCTCCCTGGGCGGCGTTCGCGGCCACCAGGACCCCCACGATCGCGGCCGTCGCCGGCTACGCGCTCGGCGGTGGCTGTGAGCTTGCGATGATGTGCGACATCCTGATCGCGGCCGACACCGCGAAGTTCGGTCAGCCCGAGATCAAGCTGGGCGTGCTGCCCGGCATGGGCGGCAGCCAGCGCCTCACCCGGGCGATCGGCAAGGCCAAGGCCATGGACCTCATCCTCACCGGCCGCAACATGGACGCCGAGGAGGCCGAACGCGCAGGCCTGGTCTCGCGTGTCGTGCCTGCCGACTCGCTGCTCGACGAGGCTGCTGCGACCGCCGCCATCATCGCCGGGATGTCGCTGTCGGCGTCGCGGATGGCCAAGGAAGCGGTCAACCGTGCGTTCGAGTCGACGCTCGCCGAAGGCCTGCTCTACGAGCGCAGGCTGTTCCACTCGGCGTTCGCGACCGACGACCAGACCGAGGGCATGGCAGCGTTCGTCGAGAAGCGCCCACCGAACTTCACGCATCGATAACATGCGCGGGTGACCGACACCGACACCAGGGCACCCGCGGCGTCGGCCGATCCGGAACCGCCTGCCGAACCGGCGTGGTGGCTGCGTCACTACACGTTCTTCGGCACCGCCGTGGGGCTGGTGTTCATCTGGCTTTCGCTGAGCCCGTCGCTGCTGCCGCGCGGGCCGCTGTTCCAGGCGCTGGTGAGCGGGGCGGCGGGCGCGATCGGCTACGGGCTCGGCGTGTTCGGCGTGTGGCTGGTGCGGTACATGCGCTCGGCGGACACCTCGCCGCGAGCGCGCAAGCCCGCCTGGCTGACGCTCCTGGTCGTCGGCGTCATCGGGCAGGTCCTCGCCATCGTCTGGTTCCACCACTGGCAGGACGACGTCCGCGACCTGATGGGCGTGCCGCGGCTGGGTTTCTGGGACCACCCGCTGACCGCGGTGCTGTCGATCGTCGTGCTGTTCCTGTTCGTCGAGATCGGCCAGCTCGTCGGCAGGATGGTCCGCTTCCTCGTTCGCCAGCTCGAACGCGTTGCGCCGCCCCGGGTCTCGGCCGTCGTGGTGGTGGCCGCGCTGCTCGCACTGACCATCGCGCTGCTCAACGGCGTCGTCGCGCGCGTCGGGATGGACGTCGTCAACAACACGTTCGAGGCCGTCAACGACGAGACCGACCCCGACAACACTGCCCCGAGCACCCCGCTGCGGTCGGGCGGGCCTGGCTCACTGGCGAGCTGGGAGTCCCTGGGCCACCAGGGCCGCGTCTTCATGTCGAACGGGCCGACGGTCGAGGAACTCTCGACGTTCAACGGCGCCCCCGCCATCGAGCCGATCCGGGCTTACGCGGGGCTCAACTCCGCCGACGGCATCAAGGCCACGGCGGCACTGGCCGCTGCCGAGCTGGTGCGCACCGGCGGGCTGCAGCGGAAGGTCGTGGCGGTGGCGACGACCACCGGAACGGGCTGGATCAACGAGGCCGAGGCAGGCGCGCTGGAGTACATGTACAACGGCGACACCGCGATCGTGTCGATGCAGTACTCGTTCCTGCCGAGCTGGTTGTCGTTCCTGGTGGACAAGGAGAACGCCCGCCAGGCAGGGCAGGCGCTGTTCGAGGCGGTCGACGGGCTCATCCGGGCCATGCCCGAGGCGCAGCGGCCCGAGCTGGTGGTGTTCGGCGAGAGTCTCGGGTCGTTCGGCGGCGAGGCTCCGTTCTTGGCGCTGAACAACCTGGTGGCCCGCACCGACGGCGCACTGTTCTCCGGGCCGACGTTCAACAACACGATCTGGACCGACCTGACCGCCAACCGGGATCCCGGGTCGCCGGAGTGGCTGCCGATCTACGAAAAGGGCCGCAACGTCCGCTTCGTCGCCGAGCCACCGAACCTGGCGCGGCCCGACGATCCGTTCGGCGATCCGCGGGTGGCGTACTTGCAGCACGCGTCGGACCCGATCGCATGGTGGACACCGGATCTGCTGTTCCAGAAACCGGATTGGCTGCGCGAGGAGCGTGGCTACGACGTACTGCCCGAGATGGAGTGGATCCCGGTCGTGACGTTCCTGCAGGTGTCTGCGGACATGGCGGTGGCGGTCGACGTGCCCGACGGTCACGGCCACGTCTACATCCGCGACGTCGCGAACGCCTGGGCCGCGGTGCTGCAGCCGCCCGGCTGGACGCCCGAGAAGACCGAGCGGCTCCGGCCTCTGCTGCTGCGGGGCTACTCGAGCTAGCCGGCTCGCGAATCCAGTTGCGCGAGAACGCCCGTGGCCTTCAACGCCTGATACCCGCCTGCGACGTCGGTGGCGCGGTGCAGACCCAGGTCCTGCAGCGCCGCGGCGGCCAGGCTCGAGGTGTAGCCCTCCGAACACAGGATCAGCCATTCGACGTCGTCGCCGACGGCCTGCGGCAGGCGGGCGTCGCTGGTGGGGTCGCACCGCCACTCGAGGACGTTGCGCTCGATGACCAGTGCCGCGTCGACACCGCCCTCGGCGGCACGCTGTGCGGCGGGCCGGATGTCGACCAGCAGGGCGCCGCGGTCGATGGCGTCGGGCACGTCGGCCGCCTCGATCCGGGTGAGCTTGGCCCGCGCGGAGGCGAGTACGGCGTCGATGCGGCTCATCAGTCGCCCTCCGGCTTGTCCGTCAGTTCGGTTCGGTTGCGCCGCAGCGTGTTGCGCTCGGTCACGTCGTAGTACGACATGGCCGTCAGCGGCGGCGAGTAGGCGTGCACGCTGAGCGTCGGACCCCCAGCGGGGCTCACGGCCGGGCTCACGGCGATGCTCTCGGGTGCCCACACCACGTCGTGCACCCAACCCAGCGGGAAGCCGGCCTGGTCTCCCGCGTCGAGCCGGCGGCGACGTAGCGCGCTACCGTCCCAACGGGTTTCGTGCAGGGCGCCGGACACCACGGTGAGCGCGCCGAGCGACCCGCCGTGGTCGTGCAGTTCGGTGGCGCGCTCGGGCACCCAGCTGATGAGCCAGACGTCGAGTTCGTCGTCACCGTGCAGTCGGGTGAACCACCGCTCGTCGGCGGGCGGACCGCCCGCGGGCAGCAGGTGGCGGTAGCGGCCGGACAGGACGTCGTCGGCGGCGCGATCGGTGGCGTGCAGCAGATCCGGAAGGCGCAGCCGCGTGGGTGCGACGACGGATGGGGACGCGAGGGATGCAACGGACATGGGTGTGGACTCCCAGGGATGCGGACGGTTGGGGGGCGGGCGTCAAGCCCGACAACACTCCCCAAAGGCGGTCCGTTCCATCACGACCGCGAGTGTTGCATAGATTGGCGGCATGCGCACCAACGCGATAACGACGTTCACCGCGGCGACCGCCGTCGGCGTGGCCCTCCTCTCCGGTTGTTCGTCGGGCTCGGAGCAGGGCGGCGCCTCGTCGTCGGAGGCGCAGCCGTCGACCACCGCGACGACGACGCAGACGACCGAGGCGCGCGCCGCCGAGCCAGGCCAGGTCGGCCTGTCGCCCGGCGGCGTGACGACGGCCGTCGGAGCGGCGGCCGTGTCGACCGAGGACGAGTACTTCCAGGCCTGCTCGGCGGCCAAGACGTGGATGGCGGCCAAGGGCGGCGACCTCAAGGCACAGTTCGAGCCGTACCTCGCCGATCTGCAGTCCACCGACGCCCCTGGGCCGGGCACGTTCGGCACGCCGTGGTCCAAGCTGACGCCGGACCGGCAGTCCGCCGTCATCGTGGCCGCCGAGGCCGCAGCCGACGATCTCTGCGGCTGATCGCCTTAGAATCACGGGTGCGAGAAACCGGCCTGGCATGACTTCAGCCGACGACCCGACGACACTCACGCCGTCTCAGCAGCGGGCTTGGTTCCACTACATGCGGCTGTATCACCGCCTGGAGTACGAGATGAATCGGCACCTGCAGACCGACTGCGGGTTGTCGCTGGGCGACTACACCGTGATGAACGCGCTCTCGCACGCATCGGAGCAGCGGATGCAGCTCTCGGCGCTGGCGACCACCATTGGCTGGGAGCGCAGCCGGCTGTCGCACCACCTGCAGCGGATGGTCCGCCGGGATCTGGTGGCGACGACGCCGTCGGAGACCGACGGCAGGGGTACCGACGTCACGCTGACGACGGCGGGCTGGGACCGCCTGCGCGACGCCGCACCCAGGCACGCGGCGTGGGTGCGGCGGTCGTTCTTCGCCGACGTCGATCCCGCGCAGGAGGATGCCCTCGCCGAGGTGCTCGCCGCCGTGTACGAGAACCTGCTGCGCGAGGGCACCCTGCCGCGGCCCGACGTTCTCTAGACCTGGTTCGCGCCGCCGTCGACGAACACCTCGGAGCCGGTCATGAAGCTGCTGTCGTCGGAGGCGAGAAACGCCACGGCAGAGGCGATCTCGCTCGGATGGCCGACGCGCCGCATCGGCACCGTCTCGGCCTGCCCGTCCAGGAGCGCCTGCTGCTGGTCGGCCGGCGCGAGTTCCCGTAGCCCGGGCGTCTCGATGGGGCCCGGTACGACGGTGTTGACACGCACGCCGCGGTCGACGAGTTCGGCGGCCCACGTGCGGCCGAACGAACGGACGGCCGCCTTGGACGCCGCGTAGGCGCCGAATGCGGGCCCGCCCTTCGTGGCGGCCGTCGAGCCGGTCAGCACGATCGAGGCTCCGCGGTTGAGCAGCGGCAGCATCTTCTGCACCGTGAACACGGTGCCTGCGACGTTGCGGTTGAACGTGTCCGCGAGACGCTCCGGGGTCTCGTCCTCCAGGGTCGCGAACTCGCCTCCGCCTGCGTTGGCGAAGAGGACGTCCAGCCCGGCGCCCCGGGCGGCGATGACCTCGACGAGATGGTCGAGGTCGGCCATCACGGTGATGTCGCCGCGCACCCCGGTGGCCGCGTCGCCGATCGTGCGGACGGCCTCGTCGACCCCCTCCTGCTTGCGTCCGGTGACGAAGACGTGGGCGCCGTCGGCGGCGAGGCGCTGGGCTGCGGCCAGTCCGATGCCGGACGTTCCGCCGGTGACGAGTGCGGTCTTCCCACTGAGCTGTGACATGTCGGTCTCCTCGGATTCCGTCAGCGGCCGTTCCGCTGGCTCGATCGGCATAACTCGGTGATATGTCACCTTTATTCCGATTCGGCAGCGGCCCGTGCTCGACACAAGGTCATTTAGACCGGCTACGTGTAGTGGTGCGGGTCACAAAATTGGTTATGATGTGTCCCGCATCACTCTTCGAGAGGACCGATAGATGTTTGGATCGCCGGACGACGGGTCGAAGACCAAGGCCGCGCTGCCCCCCGCCGTCGGCGGATCCATCAGCGGCACGCGGGTGTTGATGGGCCTGCTCCTCCTGCTGATCGCCGTGGCGTCGATCACCGGCGTCGTGTTCGCGCTCAGCAGCGGCCAGCCCACCGTCGCATTCATCATCGGCCTCGTCGCCGTCGCCTTCTTCAGCCGCATCGGCTGCTAGCTCCGACCACCGCCTAGCCCGCCGGCCCGGATGTGGCCGGGGCACAATGACGTCCATGCGCGTGGCATTGGCCCTTGGCAGCGGCGGAGCGCGGGGATACGCCCACATCGGCGTCATCAACGAACTGCGCGATCGCGGGCACGAGATCGTCGGCATCGCCGGGTCGTCCATGGGCGCTCTGGTCGGCGGTCTGCAGGCCGCCGGGAAACTCGACGAGTACGCCGACTGGGCAGGCACCCTGACCCAACGCGCCGTGTTGCGTCTGCTCGACCCGTCGCTGACCGCCGCGGGCGTGCTGCGGGCGGAGAAGATCCTCGACGCCGTCCGCGAAATACTCGGCGACCTCCTGATCGAGGACCTGCCCATCCCGTTCACCGCGGTCAGCACCGATCTGATCAGCGGGAAATCCGTGTGGCTGCAACGCGGCCCGGTCGACGTGGCCATCCGCGCGTCGATCGCGATCCCGGGCGTCATCACCCCTCACGAACTCGACGGCCGACTGCTCGCCGACGGCGGCATCCTCGACCCGCTACCGATGGCGCCCATCGCCGCGGTGAACGCCGACGTCACGATCGCCGTCAGCCTCAACGGCGACGACCCGTTCCGGCACGACCCGCCGGAGGGACCACGGCCGAGCGCCGAACTGCTGAACCGGATGTGGCGCAGCACCACGGCGCTGCTCGACTCCGCGACGGCGCGCACCCTGCTCGAGACTCCTGCTGCCCGAACGGTGTTGAGCCGTTTCAGCGCGTCGGCCGCCGCAGAAGCCGCCGCCGAGGACGCTGCCGGGGAGCTGACCGCCGACCTCGGCCCAGTCCGCGAGGCGGATCCGATGCCGGTGCCGCGTCTGGGCGGCTTCGAGGTGATGAACCGCGCGATCGACATCGCCCAGGCCGCGTTGATGCGTCACACGCTCGCCGCCTACCCACCCGATCTGCTCATCGAGGTACCCCGCACCACGTGCCGCAGCCTCGAGTTCTACCGCGCGAACGAGGTCATCGAAATCGGCCAGGAACTCGCGGCCTTGGCCCTCGACACGTTCGTCGACCGCCCCAGCGGCGACTCGTAGCTGCGTCTTAGGACAGGCCGAGGAACGCGGCCACCCGGGCCGCTTCGCGTCGACCCTGGGCGCGCCCGGCTCGGGCGGACGGGATCCGGCACGCCGGGTCCAGCGGGTTGGGCCCGAACGCGTCGAGCGCGCCGTCGTCGGCGAAGACGGTAAGCGTACGGCCGTCGAAGGCGTCGATCTCCTGTCGTGCGCCGTCACCGAACGGCGACGGCGTGTTCTCGCCCGACGGCAGCAGCACGACGACGGTGTCGCAGTCCTGCGCCACCCCCATGTTCACGGTGCTGCCCACGCCGCCATCCATGTACCGCCTGCCGTCGATCGTCACCGGCGGCCACGCACCGGGCACGGCGCAGCTTGCGGCGACCGCGTCGACCAGGCCTGCTTTGGAATTCGCGTCGAGGACCACCAGTTCGCCGGTCTCGATGTCGATGGCCGTGACCCGCAGCACCCGCCGGGGCCAGTCGTGCGACGGCAGCCGGTGGGCGATGACGTCGCGGCGGACCGATTCGGCAACGGTGTCGGTCGTCGCGGCGATCTCGCCGATCCGCTGCAGCCTCTGCTCCGTGGTGGCGCCAGGCAAGACCATCGCGGTGACGAACAGCTCGGTGATGGCGGCGACGTCCACTCCGGAGTCGATCTCGAAAGAGGTCTCGGCGACCTGACGGGCGAACAGCTCCTCGAGGCCGGTGCCGCTGCCGAGCTGGGCGGCGACCGTCGATCCCGCCGAGGTGCCGACGAGGACGTCGGACTCCAGCAGCGCCGTCGCCGTGGCGGGCGACTCGTCGGCGATCCCGCACAGGACGCCCGTCTCCCAGGCGATGCCCGCCAATCCCCCGCCCGCCAGTACGAGCCCGCGTTTGGTCACGGGATCCGAGTCTGCCAAACGACCGCGACGCTAGGGTGGGCGACGGTGCCCCCGGCCGATCCGGGCACGCGACGAACGGAGCGACATGGCTGACACGATGCGAGCCCAACGGTTCTACGCCGATTCGAAAACCATTGCGGTGGAGGACGTTCCCATTCCCGAGCCAGGGCCCGGCGAGGTCTTGGTCAAGATCGCCTTCTGCGGGATCTGCCACTCCGACCTCAGCCTGATCAACGGCACGTTCCCGTCGCAGCTCCCCGTCGTCACGCAGGGGCACGAGGCGTCGGGCACCGTCGCGGCGCTCGGACCGGGCGTTACCGGCTGGGCGGAGGGCGACCGCGTCGTCGTCGCTGCCGGCAAGCCGTGCATGACGTGTCCGAACTGCATGCGCGGCGACATGGCCAACTGCCTGGCCATCCGGCTCATGGCCTTCGCCTACGACGGCGGGTGGGCGGAGTACACCGTCGCCCAGGCATTCGGCCTGACGAGGATCCCCGACAACGTGCCGATGGAGCAGGCCGCCATCCTGGCCGATGCCGTCTCGACGCCGTTCGGCGCCGTCGTGCACACGGCCGGGGTCGGCATCGGCGAATCGGTCGGCGTGTGGGGCGTCGGTGGCCTAGGCACGCACGTCGTCCAGCTGGCCCGCCTGGTGGGCGCCGCGCCGATCATCGCGGTCGACGTCAAACCGGCCATCCTCGACCGGGCGCTTACCGTCGGCGCCGACTACGCCTTCGATGCGCGCGACGAGAACCTGGCCGCCAAGATCGCCGAGGCGACCGGTGGGCGCAACCTCGACGTCGCCTTCGACGCGGTAGGGATCAAGTCCACCTTCGAACAGTCGCTCAACAGCCTCACCGTCGGTGGCCGCATGGTCGGCATCGGGATGAGTGCCGACACCCCGGACATCGGGCCGACGTCGATCTTCAACCTCTTCCAGCGAAAGGTGTTGGGCCACCTGGGTTATCAGAATGCCGACATCGGCACGCTGGCCACGTTGGTCTCGCGTGGTCGTCTCGACCTGTCCCGCTCGATCAGCGACGTGGTGCCACTCGAGGACGTCGCCCGCGGCATCGAGATGCTCGACAAGGCCGAGGGCGACCCGATCCGCATCCTCGTGCAGCCCTGACCCGTCCCCCCATTTCCCGCCGAACTGGAGAGTCACGTCGTTCCCACAGGGCGAATCGCGACGTGACTCTCCAGTTCGGCGGAGGAGCTAGCGCAACCGGGGCGCAGCCTTGCCGCTGATGAGCGGGAGGTCGAGGTAGGTCGCGATGCCCGGGGCCGCGGCGCAGACGGCGGGCACGGAGTTCACGCAGTGCGCGGCGGTCGCGACGATGCCGTTGTTCGACTCCAGGCCGGCCGCGACGCTCTCGGGCTGGAAGCCCTTGACGACGACCGTGAAGTCGGGGTTGCCCTTCGCCTCCATCTCGTAACGCTCGCCCGCGGGGCCGAACGTCCACGCCGGATCGAGGTTCTCCTGGCCCATGAACCAGTTGACCGTCACGCGCACCACCACGTCGTCGCCGACGAGGGCCTCCCAGTGGAATTTGCGGGCCGCGACCTGCCCCGGTTCGATCGCGCCCGTCGGCGAGTCGATCGGCGCGGTCGCGACCGCGATCTCCTGGTTGGCGCGGATCTTCGGGTCCGCCGCGAAGCCCATCTCGTCGACGATCATCTTGACCGACTGGATGAAGCCGCCGTCGAGCAGCTTCTGCATCGGCCCGGTGAGCGCTTTCTCCGGAGTGTCGCCGAAACCCATCACGTACCGCAGCACGTCCGGTGCGTCGTAGGTCCGCAGGTCCGAGAACTCCTCGGCGCGAACGAATGTCACGCCGGTCGACATGATCGACATCATCAGCGGGAATTTGTCGCTGATGCCGCCGGGGGCGATGCCGGTGCCGTGCAGCGTGACGTTGCCCTCGAGCGCCGCGGCCCGCAGTGGGGCGCCCTCCTTCTCGCCGGGGTAGAACCACCCGACCGGGGTGACGACGTTCTTGCCGGAGCGCAGCAGGGCGGCGACCTCGTCGGGGTTTGGCATCAGCGGCGAGTAGATGACCGCGTCGGCGTCGAGTGCGAGGATCTCGTCGACGCTGTTCGTAGCGGTGACGCCGAGCGGTTCCACGCCGACCAGCTCACCGACGTCCTTGCCGCTCTTGCCCTCCGAGTGCACCCAGCATCCGACGAGTTCGAGATTGGGGTGCTCGAGCACGCCCTTGATCGCCGCAACCCCCACACCACCGGTCGCCCACTGCACCACTGAATACGTCATCGGACTCCTCGACCCTTGACCAGAAAACTAGAACGCGTTCTACTCAGATGATTCTGGCGCGAGCGTGCGTGTCTGTACGCAACACGCCGATATTGGGCGTACGAACACGCACGCTCGCGGACGAGAAGGAGTGCCCACATGCCCAACAAAGTGTTCGTCGTCGGGGTCGGGATGACCAAGTTCGAGAAGCCAGGCCGCCGCGAGGGGTGGGACTACCCGGACATGGCCAGGGAGTCGGGCACGAAGGCGCTCGAGGACGCGGGCATCTCGTACGACGAGGTCGAGCAGGGCTACGTCGGCTACTGCTCGGGCGACTCGACGTCGGGGCAGCGGGCGCTCTACGAACTCGGCATGACGGGCATCCCGATCGTCAACGTGAACAACAACTGCTCCACCGGGTCGACGGCGCTCTACCTCGCCGCACAGGCCATCCGCGGCGGCCTCGCCGACTGCGTCATGGCCCTGGGCTTCGAGAAGATGCAGCCCGGCTCCCTCGGTGGCGGTGCCGACGACCGCGAGTCACCGCTGGGCCGCCACGTCAAGGCGCTCGCCGAGATCGACGAGTTCGCATTCCCCGTGGCGCCGTGGATGTTCGGCGCGGCCGGGCGCGAGCACATGAAGAAGTACGGCACCACCGCCGAGCACTTCGCGAAGATCGGCTACAAGAACCACAAGCACTCGGTCAACAATCCTTACGCGCAGTTCCAGGAGGAATACAGCCTCGACGACATCCTGGGCGCACGGATGATCTCCGATCCACTGACCAAGCTCCAGTGCTCGCCGACGTCGGACGGGTCCGGTGCAGCGATCGTGGTCAGCGAGGAGTACGTCGCCAAGCACGGACTCGCCGACCGCGCCGTCGAGATCGTCGGTCAGGCGATGACGACGGACTTCGCGAGCACCTTCGACGGCAGCGCGGCCAACGTCATCGGCTACGACATGAACGTCCAGGCCGCGCGGCAGGTGTACGAGCAGTCCGGTCTCGGTCCCGAGGACTTCCAGGTGATCGAGCTGCACGACTGCTTCTCGGCCAACGAACTCCTGCTGTACGAGGCGCTCGGACTGTGCGCCGAGGGCGAGGCACCGAAGCTCATCGACGACGACCAGACGACCTACGGCGGGCGCTGGGTGGTCAACCCGTCGGGCGGGCTGATCTCCAAGGGCCACCCGCTGGGCGCGACCGGCCTCGCCCAGTGCGCGGAGTTGACGTGGCAGCTCCGCGGTACCGCCGACAAGCGTCAGGTCGACGGCGTCACGGCCGCGCTGCAGCACAACATCGGCCTCGGCGGCGCGGCCGTCGTGACCGCCTACCAGCGCGCCGACCGCTAGGCGGCGACCCGCCGAATGTCGGTTACCGCCACGCCGTTTCGCGAAAGGCGTGGCGGTAACCTACGTTCGGCGGGCTAGGGGTGCCGGTTCGCCGTCGAGGTGCTGGGGTCCTCGCCGCGGGTCATCGGCGGTACGTGCTCGATGACGCCAGCCGCGCGGGCGAGCATGCCGCTTGCCCGCCGGCTCGTCCCTGCGACGCGGGAACCACCGCGAGCAAGCTTGTCGAGACGGTCGCGGCTGCGATCGATGACGGTCAGCGGCAGTGCGGCGACCGCGTTGCCGGGAGGGCGCCGGGCCACGACGGGATGCGGACGCGTCGGGGCCGTACGGCGGACCGCCTCCCACGCGAGCCCGAGACCGACCAGGGTGCGCGGCGATGCGACGGCCTGCAGCCGAGGGAACAGCTCGTCCTCCTCGTCGCGGACGTCCTCGCGCAGCAGCGTCACGATGCGCTGCCACAGTCCTTCGTGTTCGTCTGAGTCGGGATCGGTTTGCTCGAGATCGGTGAACAGCTCGTTGATCTCCTGGTGCTCGCGTTCGATCTCCAACGTCAGCGCTTCGCCGTCGGGCACCATGCGGCGCAGCGCAGGCCACAGCACCGACTCCTCGGCGAAGGCGTGCGGGAACACCGTGCGGCACAACTCATTCAGCAGTTCCTGACGTTCGCTGCCCGACGCCGCGTCGATGGCGTGGAGCAGCCTGTCCAGCTCGACGTGGTCGCGTTTCTGGCGCACCAGCACGCTCATCGGTCCGCCGAGTTGCTGCTCGGTCTGATTGCTCAACGACTCCATCGCCGACCGTCCTTCAGGGTCGCAGGTCCGTGCCCGAGGGGCGACGCAGAGCGTGCCCGCGGCTCGCGGGCACAAACGCCGCCTGACGACGACCGACTATCCAAGAAGCGAAAAGATGTTCAGGACAACGACTTTTCGGCCGCAGGTGTTTTTCCGACACCCGCTCGGGTAGTGCGTGGAAGCCGTTACCCGAGCTTTCGATTGGAGTAGTTGATGTTCAGACATACCGATTACATGCAGTTCGACGTGAAGCCGGAGAAGCCGGACCCCGTGTACGCCCAGAAGCTGCAGGAGCTGCTCGGCGGCGCCTACGGCGAGATGACCGTGACGATGCAATACCTGATGCAGGGCTGGAACTGTCGCATCAAGGGCAAGTACAAGGACCTCATCATGGACATCGCGACCGAGGAGATCGGTCACGTCGAGATGATCGCCACCATGATCGCCCGACTGTTGGAGAGCACTCCCGCAACGGATTCCACGAAGAATGCCCTCGGCGATCCCGTCGTCGCAGCCGTCATGGGCGGCATGGATCCGCAGCACGCGATCATCGCGGGCGGCGCGCCGACGCTGTCGGACAGCCAGGGCGTGCCGTGGAATGGCAGGTACGTCACTGCATCGGGCAACCTGCTCGCCGACTTCCACGCCAACGTGACCGCCGAGGCACAGGGCAGGGTGCAGACCGCGCGGCTGTGGCACATGACCGACGACCCGGGCGTCAAGGCGATGCTGAAGTTCAACCTCGCCCGCGACACTTACCACCAGAACATGTGGCTCGCGGCGATCGAGGAACTGCAGGCCGACGGCCTCGAGGGCGTCATCGCGCCCAACGACCTGTTCGACGAGGAGTACGAGGAGCACGCCGAGACGCTGTGGCACCTCTCCGACGGTCCGGACTCGGACAAGGGCCGCTGGGTGAACGCGCCGCTGCCCGACGGCCGCCACACCGGCAAGTTCCTGGCCGACCCGCAGCCGCTCGGTGACATGCAGTCGGGCCCGCCGCCGGACCCGAAGCTCTACGTCACCTACGACGGGTCGCTCGGCGAGCCGCGCACCCCGGCGATGGGAACGGAGAAGGGCCTGATGGGCAAGCTCAAGGACGCCGTCGACCCCGACAAGACGTAGTCTGCGACGGCCTCTAGACGACGGTGCCGGTTCATCCACGAGGGATGAACCGGCACCGTCGTTCAGATGGGGACGGTCACGGCAGACCGCGGTTGGGCGTCTGCTCCGCGACGCCATGCCGTAGCGGTGTGTTCGCTTGCGCAGCAGTCGATTCCGAGACCCTCGAGCCGCCCGAGCCGTGCTCGACGGACGGGGCATTGCTCGGGTCCCCGCCCGACGGCTGGGCGCCGTCGGCGAGTTCGCGCGACCGCGCCTCCAGCACTTCGAGGACGGGCACGCGCGCGGCATGGCCGGCTTCGTAGGTCATCACGGCGTCCAACTCGGCCGCGTCCAGCGCACGGATGCGGCTGCGCAGGTCACCCAGCGACATCTCGTCGTAGTCGGGCAGGGGCAGGTCTTCGTGCTTGCTCATGGTTGATCGGCCTTTCTCGTCACGTCTTCGACGACCGTGTACAGCGAGTCGCCGTCCTCGGGGGCGCCGCCCACCTGTCCGTGGTGCACGCCCGGTTCACCGGGCGCCACGTCGGAACCCTCCATCACCTCGCCGACGCCGGCCTCGCCGTCGGCCAGGCTCAGGTTGATGTCGTCGGGGGTCACGTCGGGCACCTCCTCGGCGAGGCGTTGGTCGAGTGACTCCCCTTCGCGCTCCTCTTCGGAGGACATCCCGAACTTGTCCACACCGCTCCAATCGTCGGGTGGATCCACCACCTCGTCGCCGTCGGCGTTGTGCACTTCGTCGGAGTCGGTGCCCTCCATGGGGCTCAGCATGTCGTCGGCGCCGCCCAAGTCGTTGGCGGAGGTGTCGTCGAGGTCGTCGGTGCTCATCAAGCACACGTATCCATCTGGCGCGCGACTAAACGGATTGCCGTCGCTCCCGGTGGGTACGTCTGTGTGCATGACCAGACCAGACTCCGTGGGTAACGGCAACGACGGCGATCCGGACGCCGATCCCGACATGATGCGCTCGGGCGCCGACCAGCCCAATCAGGCCGAGGGCGGCGACGACGACAACGAGTGACGCCGCTCGGCCGTCAGTCGAGCGTCACCACCTCGTAGGCGCCGTCGGCGTACCGCGCCCGAATGGTCTTCTTGTCGTACTTGCCGACGCTGGTTCGCGGCACGCCGTCGACATAGGTCCACCGCTCGGGTAGCCACCACCGGACCACCTTGTCCGCGAGGTACTCGCGCAACTCCTCGGGCGTGGCGGTGGCGCCCTCCTCCAGCACGACTGCTGCCAGTGGGCGTTCCTGCCACCGGTCGTCGGGCACGGCCACGACGGCCGCCTCGAGTACTGCCGGGTGGGCGATGAGGTGGTTCTCCAGTTCCACCGACGAGATCCACTCGCCACCGGACTTGATCACGTCCTTGGCGCGGTCGGTCAGGGTGACGAAGCCGGACGGGTCGATGCGGCCGACGTCACCGGTGCGCAGCCAGCCGTGGTCGAACTTCGACTCGTCGTGGCCGCGGTAGTAACTCGCGGTGATCCATGGGCCGCGCACCTCGATCTCGCCGACGGCCTTGCCGTCACTGGGGATTGGGTCGCCGTCCTCGTCGACGATGCGCGCCTCGACTCCGCACACGATCTTGCCCTGGGTGCCGCGCAGCGCCCAGTGCTCGTCTCCCGAGGTCGACGCCGGCGGCCTGGCGAGGGTGGCCAGCGGCGACGTCTCCGTCATCCCCCAGCCCTGAATGATCTTGACGCCGTGCTCGCGTTCGAAGGTCTGCATCATCGACAGCGGGACCGCCGAACCGCCGCAGGTGACCAGACGAAGCGACGAGATGTCCCGGCCCGGGTTCTTGGCCAGGCAGTGGATGACGTCGTTCCAGATGGTCGGCACCGCACACGACACCGTGGGACGCTGCGAGGAGATCAGGTCGATCAGCGAGGCGGCGTCCATGAAGCGGTCCGGCAGCACCAGGTCCGCCCCCGCCATCAGCGCGGCGTACGGCAGCCCCCAGGCGTTGGCGTGGAACATCGGCACGATGGGCAGCGCACGATCGTCGTAGCCGAGTCCCATCCCGTTGGCACTGCACACCATCGTCGAGTGCAGGTAGCTCGAACGGTGGCTGTAGACAACGCCTTTCGGGTTGCCGGTGGTACCGCTGGTGTAGCACATCGCGGCGGCGTCGGTCTCGACGATGTCGGGCCAGTCGAACTCCGGTGATTGCCCCGCCAGCAGGTCGTCGTACCGCAGCACGGCGAGGCCGGAGGCGGTCCAGGGCTCGAGGTCCCCCTCCCCGACCGCGATCACGGTGTGCACGGTCTCCAGCATCGGCAGTACGGGAGCGAGCTGGGCGGTCAGTGACAGGTCGGCGACGATCACCGAGTCTTGCGCTTCGTTGGCGATGAACGCGATCTGGTCGGCCGACAGCCGAATGTTCAGCGTGTGCAGGACCGCTCCCATGGCGGGCGCGGCCAGGTACACCGCGAGGTGTTCGGCGTTGTTCCACATGAACGTCGCCACGCGCTGGTCGCCGGTGACGCCGAGGCCGCGCAGTGCGTTGGCGAGCCTGCCCACCCGATCGCCGAGTTCGCGGTAGGTGCTGGTGCGGTATCGCCCATCGCCGAGCGCGGTGGTGACCGTGCGATGACCGTTCCGCTCGACGGCGTAGCGCAGGATCGTGGTGACGGTGAGTGGGAAGTCCTGCATCGTGCTGCGCATGTCGATCGCCCCTGTCGGTTCGCACGCCGGTGGGCCCGATGGTAGCGCTGGTTCCCGTGGTGATGGTGATGTTCGAGACAGCCGTAATTGGAACGAAATCGCAGCTCGCGGCGATGAACTAGGTGAATCAATCAACGCTTGAGTGCAGAAGGGGGCGCAGCGTGCGTCCATCGATCATCCTCGCCACACTCGCCTCGGCAGTCGCCGCGGTGCTACTGGGTCCAGCCGCCGTCGCGAACGCGGAGGAGACTGCTCAGCAGACCATCTCCCGGCTGCAGGACTCCGGCTACACCGTCAACGTCGACCGGGTCGGCAGCGGCCGCATCGACGACTGCGTCGTCACCGGCGTCCGCAACCCGCAGACCGTCACCGAGTACATCCGCGTGCACGACGGCCGCAACGAAGACGGCAGCATCGACTGGGAACTGGTCCCGGTCATCAAGAGCAAGTCCATCTCGGTCTCGCTGAACTGCTCCTAGCGCCGCCTGAGGGAATGGTCAGCGTTCCCAACGCGATGAAACAGGTGGATGATGTGGAGTACCCAACGGAAGGCACGGTCATGAGGACGAAGAGAACGCTCGCAGCGGCCATGGGCATCGCCGCTGCCGCCGTGATCCCGGCGGGCGTCGCCGTGGCCGAGGAGGAGTCGGCCAGCGAGGTCATCGCGCGGCTGCAATCCGAGGGCTACACCGTCAACATCGACAAGGTCGGCAGCGGTCCGATCGACTCGTGCACCGTGACGAGTGTGCGCAACCCGCAGTCGGTCTCACAGCTGGTGCCCTACATCGGGCCCGGGTTCAACGGCGACAATCGCATCCTCGTTCCGCAGATCACCAGTCAGACGGTCTCGGTCTCCCTGGTCTGCTAGTCCGAACCGACACGAAGATGGGCCCGGCCATTGCGGCCGGGCCCTTCGTCGTCCTTCGGTTAGGCCGGCGCGGGCACCCTGTCCTTCGGGGTCTCCTCGTCGCGGGTGCCGTGGTCGTCGTCGACCATCGTCAACTCGTTGAACGGATCGTCGCCGCGCAGCACCTCGTCGACCCGCTCCTTGTCGATGGTGTTGGTCCAGGTCCCGATCAGAACGGTGGCCACCGCGTTGCCCGAGAAGTTGGTCACGGCGCGAGCCTCGGACATGAACCGGTCGATGCCCACGATGAGTCCGACGCCGTCGAGAAGGTCGGGGCGGTGGGCCTGCAGGCCGCCCGCCAGCGTGGCAAGACCGGCACCGGTGACACCGGCCGCGCCCTTGGACGCGACGATCATGAACACCAGCAAGCCGATCTGCTCGCTCACGGTGAGCGGGTCGCCCATCGCTCCGGCGATGAACAGCGAGGCCATGGTCAGGTAGATGGCCGTGCCGTCGAGGTTGAACGAGTACCCGGTGGGCACGACGACGCCGACGGTGGTGCGTTCGACGCCCAGGTGCTCCATCTTGGCGATCAGCCGGGGCAGTGCCGACTCGGAGGAGGACGTCGACACGATGAGCAGGTACTCCCGTGCCAGGTAGCGGACCAGCTTGAAGATCGACACACCGGCGGCCACCCGCAGGAGGATGCCGAGCACGCCGAACACGAAGACGGCGCAGGTGATGTAGAACCCGAGCATCAGGCCGAGCAGCTGCGTGACGGCAGACCAGCCGGTCTGGCCGACGACGTTGGCGATGGCGCCGAAGGCGCCGATCGGGGCCAGCCACAGGATCATCACGAGGATCTTGAACACCAGCTTCTGCAGCGAGGCGATGGCCCGCAGTGCAGGCTCCCCCGCGGCGCCCATCCCCTGCAGCGCGAAACCGACGAGCAGTGCGACGAAGAGTGCCTGCAGGACGCTGCCGGCCGTCAGTGCCGAGAACAGCGTCTCGGGAATGATGCCCTGGACGAAGTCGAGCAGGCCACCTGCTTCGTGTGCCGTCTCGGCGAGTTCGGCGCCCTTGCCCGAGGCGCTCTCCGTCAGCTGGAGACCGCTTCCCGGGTGCATGATGTTGCCGACGACGAGGCCGATGGCCAGGGCGAAGGTCGACATCAGCAGGAAGTACAGGAAGGCGAGACCACCGACCTTGCCGACGGTGGCTGCCTTGCGGACCGAGCCGATGCCGAGCACGATCGTGCAGAAGATGATCGGCGCGATCATCATCTTGATCAGTGCCACGAACATCGTGCCGAGTACTCCGACGCTCTTGCCGACGTCGGGTGCCACCAGTCCGACGATCACACCCGCGACGACGGCGACGATGACGGCGATGTAGAGCCAGTGCGTACGGTCACGCTTCTTGGGTGGTTCCGGCGGCGCCGTCGCATCTAGCGGGGTGGCCATGGGTTCTCCTTCGGCTGGAGCGGGTGGGGTGTTCTGAGATGATGGTGTTACTCGGCGTGACCCAGGTCACGCTTTAGTTCATTTAGTTCTGAGCAAGATGCCGCGGTGACGTTTGATCGTGATGAGGCGGAGGTGTTGGTGGGCAGGTCGTGGCGCGGGCTGGTGAGCCGCTCGTGGCCCCGGTCGCTGGCCGGTCAGGCGATCGCCCTGCAGGTGATCGTGATCGCGGTGATCGTGATGATCGGCAGCGCGCTCGCGCTCGTGGACGCCCGCCAGGATGGCGACGAGGCAGCGCGACAGCAGGTGGTGAGCATCGCGACCGCCCTGGCCGATGCGCCGTCCACTGCGTCGGCGATCCAGTCGGGACGCGCCACCGAGATACTGCAACCGGTCACCGAGGCGGTGCGGACGAACACCGACATCGCGTTCATCACGATCATGTCGCCCGATGCCATCCGCTTCACCCACACCGATCCGCGCCAGATCGGCGGCAAGTACCTCGGCACGATCGCCCCCGCGCTGCGGGGCGAGACATTCACCGAGGTGTACACCGGCACGCTGGGACCGTCGATCCGCGCGGTGGTACCGGTGCTCGACCCGGACGGCGACGTGGTGGGTCTCGTGTCGGCGGGCATCACGCAGCAGACGTTGGCGCAGCGCTGGCGTGAGCAGATTCCCGCGATCGTCGTCGTCGGCCTTGGCGCGCTTGCGGTCTCGCTTCTGGGCGTGTGGGCCATTCGCCGCCGCCTGCTGCGGCAGACCCACGGCCTCGCACCCGACGAGCTGAGGGTGATGTACGAGCACCACGACGCGATCCTTCACTCGGTGTCCGAGGGCCTGGTGGTCCTCGACGGCGACAGGGTCGCGATCGTGAACGACGAGGCGCGGCGACTGCTGGGGCTACCGCCCGGCACCATCTCGCCATCGGACCTGCCCGCATTCCTCCACGACCACGATCCGGGCGTCCGCGACGAGGTGCACGTGACCGACGACCGCGTCCTGGTCGTGAACCGGTCCACGGTGCGCGGCTCCGACGCCGACCGGTCCGACGACCGTCCCACCTCGAAGCGGTCGGAGGTGGTCACGATCCGCGACCGAACCGAATTGCAGGGCGCCCTGGGCGAATTGAGTTCACTGCAGGTGCTCACCGACTCCCTGCGGGCCCAAGCCCACGAGGCCGCCAACAAATTGCACGCCGTGATCACGATGGTGGAGATGGGCAGACCCGAGGATGCCGTCACGTTTGCGACCGAGGAACTCGCCCTCTCGCAACGCCTGGTCGACCGACTCTCCGCCGACGTGGGTGAGCCTGCGCTGGTGGCCCTGCTGCTGGGCAAGACCGCCCAGGCCGACGAGCGCGGCATCGCGCTGACCGTCACCGAGGACACCCACTTGCCGACGACGTCGGCCGCCACGGCGCACCTGCCGCTCTCGGCGCAGGAGATCGTCACCGTACTCGGCAATCTCGTCGACAACGCCATGGACGCATGTGATCGCGACGATCCGTGGGTGGAGGTCACCGTCACTTCGGACGACGACGAACTGGTGATCCGGGTCGCCGACAGCGGCGCGGGCATGGACGCCGACGCCTTCGAGCGGGCAATGCAGCGCGGCTACTCCACGAAGTCCGACGTCAACCACCACGGCCTGGGTCTGGCGCTGGTGGCGCAGGTGGTGAAACGTCACGGCGGCACCCTGACCGCGGACGTCACCTACGGTTCAGTGGTGACCGTGACGGTGCCAGTGGTCACGTCATGACGTCGCGCACCGAAGGAGTCCGGGTGATTTCGGTTCTGATCGTCGAGGACGACCACCTGATCGCGGAGGCGCACAGAACGTATCTAGAACGGGTGGAGGGCTTTTCGGCGACCGCGGTGGTACACACCGCGCGTGACGCGATGCAGGCGGCGGCGGAGGCGTCGGCCGGCGACACCCCCATCGACCTGGTACTGCTCGACCTCGGACTGCCCGACGCGAGCGGTATCAGCCTTGCCTCCGCCCTCGCGGGGTTGCGCCCGGCGCCCGACATCATCGCGATCACGTCCGAGCGCGACCTCGAGATGGTGCGCGCGGCCGTGGCGCACGGCGCGCTGGCGTACCTGCTGAAACCGTTCACGTTCGCCGCGTTCCGCGACCGTCTGGAGCGCTACCGTCGCTACCGCGTGGCACTGCCGGCCGGAGTGGATGCCGCAAGCCAGGCAGAGGTCGACCGCGCTCTCGCCGAATTGCGCACCGGCAATGAGAAGTCCGCCACACCCAAGGGTGCCGCGCCGCAGACCAACGACGAGATCGCGCGCACGGTGCGCGATCACGCCCACGGCCTCACCGCGGACGAGGTGGCCGGGCGCGTGGGTGTGTCGCGGGTGACCGCGTGGCGCTACCTGGAGCGACTGGCCGACGAGGGCACCGTGATCCGGCACACCGACTACGGCAAGGGCAGGCCGAAGACCCGCTACCAGTGGCGCTGACTCACGCGCCCCTGCCGTTTCAGGCGGGAGCCAGCTCGCGAACCTGCGGCCGCGCGGCCGGGTTGGCGACCATGGACGGCGCGTACAGCATCGGGGACGGTGCGGGGACGGCGAACGCGGTCACGCCGCCGGCGTAGTCCGCGACGTACACGCGGTCGGTGCTCACCGCGAGGCACGACGGCCTGGCGTCCACCGTGATGGTGTCGATGACGTCGAGGTTGGCGGTGCTCAGCACGACCACGCGGTCGTAGTCGACGACGTAGGCGCGCGTGCCGTCGACCGACAGCGCGAGTTGTGTTGGCGCCGTGGCGATCTCGGCGCTCACCATGATGCGGCCCGCGACGAGGTCGACGACGTGCACGACGCCGCGGTCCTCGATGTCGGAGGTGAGGACGTAAGCGGTGTTGTCCAGCCCGATCGCCAGCCCGCGGATGGGTGCGCCAATCTCGAGCGTCCGTCGGGCCCTGGCGTTCTCCAGGTCGACGATCACCAGGCGGCTACCGCGGGAATCCGACGTGGCGACGTACAGGCGGCGTCCGGAGGGGTCGACCTGCATGGCGTCGATCACGACGTCGTCGCCCTTGGCCAGGTAGATGGTGCCCACGCGCTGCGCGACGACGTCGATCACCGCGACGTCCACGCCACCGTCGGCGGCGCGACCAGCGAAGATGCGCTTGCCGTCGGGGCTCGTGGTCATCGCGGTGACGCTGTAGGACAGCGGGTAGGAGGCGCTGACCGCGCCGGTGCGGGTGTCGATCACGGCGACGGCGTCGTAGGCCACCGACGCCACGCCGACGTAGGCCTTGTCGCCTGCGACGGCGAGTGCGAACGGTTCGCGGGCGCTGATTCCGCCCTTGACGGTGAGGTCGTTGGCGTCGAGTACCGCGAGCGAGTGATCGCCGTAGTTCGTGACGGCGACGGTCCGGCCGTCGACGGCAATGTCTGCGATCGGACCGTGTCCGATGGACGCGGTGCCCTGCCGGGTCGCTGTCGCAGTCGGGGTCGCACTGTCGACGGTCGCGCTGTTCGAGCGCACGAAGCCGTTAGCCACTGTTTGGCACCTCCGCCGGCATGGCATGCGCCGGCCTAGATTTCGATTGGTCAGCGTCATTGGAAAGACGCGGTCGACATCGAGTGTAGCGACGAGGAGTGACGCTCCATTCGTCGTCGACCAAGGGTCGCGTACCCGCTCGCCGAAGCTCTCAGTACATGCTTAGGAAACTCTTCGTTATCCGAATGTTATGTTGCGTCGGCAACTCGTTTCACAGCCTGCAGCAGCATATTTCACGTTCTGGCAACGCCTTCGGCGAGCCTCGAACGCGGCCTCGCGAAAACGTTTCTTAGTATTCGCCGGAGAAATTGAGAAGTAAATCACAGCGCGACACGACAGCTAATCGAATGCCGCGTGCTGCGCGGCTTACGCGAGTGACTGACGGTGTGCGTGAGCTTCGGTACCGCACGCGTCCGAATTAGCTCGACATCGCCGGTTCACGCCGCGTTCATTGCCCCCGGCTCGACTACCGGGTGGGCAGCGCGCCGGTGGTGGCGACCACCTCGGCGATGTCGACCAGCTTCCTGTTGAGCCGTTGCGAGGCGTTGGTGAGCAACGCGAAGGCGTCGTCGGCGGTGATGCGCTGGGTGGCCATGAGAATGCCCTTGGCCTGACCGATGAGGTCGCGATTGGTCACCACGCGGTGCAGCTGGTCGACGCGTTGGGCATCGGCGAGGGCGAGCGCGGCGTGGGTGGCGTACAGGTTCGCGAGCCGGGCCGCAGTCTGGTCGAAGGCGTGGGGCTCCGACGAGTAGAGGCTCAGCGACCCGAGCTTGCGTTCGTCGACCCACAGGGGCACGCACAGCATGGACAGGACGCCCAGTTCGACTGCCGTGTCAGTGAATTCTTGCCAACGCGAGTCGGTTCGGGTGTCGGCTAGGTCGACGGTGCGCTGTTCGCGCGAGGCGTCGATGCAGGGTCCGCGCTCGGTGCGCTGCTGCAACTCGTCGAGCACCGGGGGCGCCGCGCCGAATACCACCTGCGGCACGAACTTCTTCTTGACGAGCAGATTGAGGCCCGCGGCGTTGGCGCCATCGATCAGGTCGACGGCCGCGACCAGGATGGCCGCCAGCGTCGCCTCCAGGTTGCCCTCTTCCACGCGCAGCGCGCGGCTCAACTGGTCGAGGCTGTTCCAGGCCACCTCGTCGAGGCCGGCGAGCCCGCGAGCCACCCCTTCGACCGAGCCGTCCGCCAGTTGACGATCGAGTGGGGCGGTCACTCCTGGGGGCAGCTCCTCACCGGGTCGCGGGGTGGGCGCTGGAAAGGTGTACACCCCGCCATTCAAACAGGACTCTGCGACGGACACCCGCTGGTCGGTCATGACGGTTTGCACCAACGCCACTGTGCAGTGAGCCAGCCGTGCGCGTCGGGCAACCTGTCCCCCACGGCCGCGACGACCCCTGGCCACCACAGGGAGTCGTAGTCGTCGCCAGACAGCCAACCGCCGGGGGCCACCTTGGGTGCCCACGCGTCGATGTCGGCGACCACGCTGTCGTAGTCGTGCCGCGCATCGAGGTGCACCCAGGTCAGCGACCCGTCGGCGAACAGGTTAGCCGCGGCCGGGGAGGTGCTGACCAGCAGGTGGACGTCGTCGGCGGCACCGCACGCAATGAGATTGCGGTGCAGCAGCCCGGCGAACGTTCCGCCGCCGTACTCGACGGCGGCACCGTGGGCGTCGGTGTTCGACTGACCCTCGGCGCCGCTGCCCCGGCACGTGTCGATGCCGATCACCGTGAAGTCGCGTCCCGAGTCGCGCACCACCTCGGCCAGCGAACACAGACTCCTGCCCAGATAGCAGCCCACCTCGACGAACGTGCTCCCCTCCGGGAACGTCGCAGCGGCATCCTCCTGGCCCTCCCGCCACTGGAACCACCCCGGGATGTCCGACCAGTGGTCGACGTCGGCGGCGAATTTGTGGGGCGCTGGGGAGTTCACGTCGGATGTGGGCCTTTCGCGAGGGCCGAGGCGGCGTCGGCAGGGGTGGTCAGGGAGATCTGGTCGTCGGCGCGGGTGATGAGACCGCGGCGTTCGAACTCGTCGAGCCAACCAGGCATGGGCCAGCGGCGCCAGCGGCGGTGGAAGGTCGCGGCGTTGGCCACGATGTCGCCGAGGTGTTCGACGGGAGGGTTCGACACCGGATGGTGCTGGTGATAGGCGTGCGCACCCCCCACCCAGTACAGCGCGACGTCACGGCGTGCGGCTTGGGTGGCGAAGTCGGTGTCCTCGGCGCCGTACCCCACGTACTCCTCGCAGAACCCGCCGATGCGACGCCACACCGCAGGCGTCGTGGCGAAGGAAAGCGACCAGAACAGGTCGTAGTTGGTCTCCTCGAGCACCGCGCCGGCGGGCGGGTTGGGCCGGGCCGGGTGAGGGTTCGTCGCGTCGGGCAGGCCTGCCAGGGGGTAGCCGTGCTCCGACGGCGGAAGGTACGTGACGGGGCCGGCCAGCAGGGCCGGACGCCGGACGCAGGCGTGCGCCGCGAAGTACCGGTCGATCATGGTCGCCCCCGGTATACAGTCGACGTCGAGGAACATCACCAGGTCCGCGCCGAGCGCGATGGCCCGCTCGGCACCCAGATTGCGGGCCCGCGCGAGCGGCAGGCCCCGCGAGGTCCGATCGCACGGGATGACCTCGACGTCTTCGTCGAGGAGGTCCGTCGGGTCGTCGTCGATCGCGACGACGCACCGGACGTCGGGCGTGCGGAGGCTCGCCCGCAACCCGTCCTGCTGCCGACGCAAGTGGTCGTGGCGCCCGTGGACCACGGTGACGACCGCGACGCGGGGCGCGCTCACGCGGAGATGACCCGAGCCGCGCGCGCCGGGGCGCCGACGGCGCGCAGTCGGCGCCATCCGCGGCGATCGATGGATCGGGCCCGCGCCACCAGTTCGGGCCACTGGTCACGGGTCGGCCAGCCGGGTGCGGAGACGGCGACGCCCGCGTGGTCCAGGGCAGCCGCGGTGCTGCACTGCTCGTCGAACGGCCGTTCCTCGGGGACGACGATCGCGGGTACCTCGGCGAGCGCCACGTCGGCGACCGCGTTCTGGCCGGCGTGGCAGACGACGAGGTCCGCGCCGGCGATCATCGGCCACGGGTCGTCGACCCAGCCTGCCGTGCCACCGATCGCCCGCCAGGTCAGCTCCGGTGCGGCCGCCTGCAGGTCGGTCACGCCGTCGGCGGGCACGGCCGAGCCGCCTGCGCCCGCCAGCAGCAGCCCGCACGGTCCTGCGCCGGGCGCCGCTGCGGGCCGCTCCCGTCCGTCGAACCGGCTGATCGAGCCGACGTAGTGGACGCGCGAGGCGTAGCGCGCTGACCAGGACGGCCGGTACACGTCGTCCGACCATGGGGCGACGATCGAGTCGGCGACGTCGTAGGCCAGCCGGTGCGCGGCGTCGTCACGTTCTCCCGGCATGGCCATCACCGTGACCGGTATCCCGGCCAGCCGCGCCAGCAGGGTCACCTCGACCGAGACGTCCACGACGATCCGCCGGGGCTGCTCGGCCGCCAGTGTCTGGGTGATCAGAGCAGCACGGCGCGCCAGCCCGTCGACGTGCTCGGGAACCCAGTGCAGCCGGCCGTTGGCGGTGGGATCCAGCGGCGGGTCGCCCGCCGATCCGACGTCCATGGGCAGCTGGACCCAGCGGTCGCCGGGGCGTAGGCCGGACGGCGGCGCGAGAGACGACAGGAAGACGACGCCGTCGGTCAGGTGGCGGGTGATCGCCAGCGCCCGGTTGAGGTGTCCCCGTCCGTGGTGATGCACGTAGTAGGCGATCACGCCGGGACCTGGCGCCGCTCGCGGTACAGCATGTCGTCGTAGTGCTGCAGGTAGCGCTGCACCATCACCGCGTGGTTGCAGTCCGCCTCCGCCTTGGCCCGCACGGCGGCGCGTGGCAGTTCGGCGGCCTCGAGCGCCGCGCCCGCCAGCGCATCGACGTCGTCCGGTGCGGCAAGGCGACCGCTGCCGGCGTCGAGGATCTCGGGAATGCCTCCCCGCGCGAACGCCGCCACCGGGGTGCCCGACGCCATCGCCTCGGCCGTCACTAGACCGAACGGCTCCTCCCAGGTCGGGGTGACGAGCGCGACGGCTGCCCCGCCCACCAAATCGTTGAGTTCGTCCTGACGGAGGTGGCCGCAGTAGGAGACGGTGTCGTCGAGTTCGGGCGCGATGTACTGGTCGAAGTACTTGCGGTCGCCCACCGGCCCGGCGATGCGCAGCGGGAGCCCTGCTCGTCGGGCCGCCTCGATCGCCAGGATCGTGCCCTTCTCGGGTACCAGCCGTCCCGACCACACCGCGTAGTCGCCGCCCGGTCCGGGTTCCCAGGCGTCGAGGTCGATGCCGTTGGGGATGACCGACACCGGCCCGTTGATGGGATCCCACTGTCGTGCGGTGAAGGCGCTGACGGCGACGAAGTCGCTGGCGACCCCCTGCGGCAGGGCCACGGCCTGCTCGAGCCACGGCAACGGCGGCGTGTGCAGGGTGGTCAGCATGGGTGTGCTCAACGACCTGGCCATGGCCAGCGGCAGGTAGTGCAGGCTGTGGTTGTGCACGATGTCGAAGGCGTCGCGCAGCCTGTCGCCGAGGTCGAGCATCACCGACAGGTAGGCGTGGGTCTCGTGCACGATCCACTCGGGAGTCAATGGCTCGCGCCGTGACTCCTCGCTCATCTCGAAGGTGTGCACGGGCAGCACCTCGCACGGCAGGTCGGTCCCCGACCCGGGTGCGGCGAAGAGCGTGACGTGGTGGCCCTCTGCGGTGAGTGCGCGGGCGAACTCGTAGACGAACGACTCCATGCCGCCGGCGAACGGTTGGCGCACCGCGTATCGGGACGATGCCAGGAGCGCGATGCGGAGTGGCCGCCTCACGCGGCGTTCCGGTCGGCCAGGACCTGACGGTAGAGCCGTGTGTGGGCGGTTCGCACCCGGTGCCGCTCGTCGGCCCTCCTGCGCCGCCGCGCCTCGTCCGCCGATGCCTGACCTCCGCGTGCCCGGCTCACGGCCGCCTCGACCGCGTCGGTCAGGCTCGTCGCATCGAATTCGGTTCTGCCGTAGTGGAATAGGGCGCTGGAATGCTGCTCGTGGAAGTACCCGCAGTCGGGCACCACCGTGTGCACACCGGCGTCGTGAGCTGCCTCGACCCAGCCGGAGTGGGTGCCGAAGCGGTAGGGCAGCACCAGGACGTCGACGTCGGCGAGGTAGTCCGACAGTTGGCGGTCGTCGAAGCACGGGTGCACGCGGACGTCCACTCCCGCGGCACGGTAGGCCTCGAGCCGCCGGTCGGTGACCTCGGCTGCGCGCGGCGACGCCAACGCGCCGACGTCGAGATCGAGCCGCAGCCGGTAGCCGTCCCGACCAGCCTCGACGAGTGCGTCGAGCAGCGGCCACGGATCGATGTTGGCGCGCAACCCCTTTGCGTGCACGGCCACGACCGGCACGGAGCGTTGCACGCGCGCGCCGCCGACCTCGTCGAGCGGAAGTAGGTGCGGATGCGGGAGCACGACCGAACGGCGGCCCCAGCGGCTCTCGATTTCGGCTGCGGCGCCGTCGGTCAGAGTGATCACGGCATCGGCCGCGCCGAGCAGCACGCCGAGCCGCGCGGCGTGCAGTCCGGCGTCCTCGAAGTGCGGGTTGTGTAGGTCGTGCACGGTCACCACCAGTGGAACGCCGCGACGCGCGAGCTGCTTCGCGACGTCCTCCAGGTCGACCGGGTCTGCCGAGTCGAAGCCGAAGTGCACGTGCATGACGTCGATGTCGGGCACGTGGGCGCTCACGAACTCGGGGTCGAGCCACCGCGGTGGCCACCACTGGCCCGGCGCCGTGGCGCCGGGCGGCGTCGGATCTGGCAGCAGCACAACGCTTTCAGGGTCGACGACGGCATCCACGTAGGGATGCCCAGCGGGGACCGAGGCAAGCGTTATCACGAAGTACCAATCGAAAAGTGGCGGCAGGACATCGCCATCTACTAGACGGTTGCTCGCACCGCAGGTATAGCACGCCAATCGCGAATCTAAACTCGTGAAATGCAGCACGATGGAAGGACCTGGCACTACCGCCAGTTCTACCGACATCCCGACGCCGAGCGGCCCTCATCGCTGCCCCTGTGGCTGGTGATCGGGAACTGTCAAGCCGAGGCGCTGCGTCAGGTGCTCGATACCGTGGCGGACCGGCCGTATCGCACTGTGCTGGTGCCCCCTGTGCACGAGCTGACCGCTGCGGACCTGCCCCATCTCGACGCCCTGCTCGGCGAAGCCCAGGTGCTGGTCAGCCAGCCGATCAGAGCGAACTACCGCGACCTGCCCCTGGGTACCGACGAGATGGCCGGGCGGTTGCCCGCGGGCGCCCGCGTGGTGCGCTGGCCCGTCATCCGATACGCGGGGCTCTACCCGTTTCAGGCGATCGTGCGCCGTCCGTCCGACCGGTCGATCACGCCGCCCGGGGTGCCCTACCACGATCTGCGCACCGTCGTCGCGGCGCGGTCGGGCCGGGCACCGGAGAACCCGTGGGACGTCGACGTCCCCGCCGACCGGTTCGTCGCCGCCGCCGAGGCGAGCCGGGCGACGCTCGCGGCGCGGGAACGCCGCGACACCGACGTGGCCGTGTCCGACGTATTCGCCTCGTGCGGTGCCGACGCCTGCCACGTCATCAACCACCCCGGCAACCCGGTGTTGATCGAGTTGGCCCGACGGGTGCTCGACGCCGCAGGCGTCCGGCTGCCGGTGGGCGCCGTCGATCGCACTCTGCTCGGATCGGTGTACGCGCCGCTGGAGAGCCGTGTGCTCGACGCGCTGCGCGTGAGCGCACCGGCCAGGACCGACTGGACGCTGGAGTCGCGACGGTTGTCCATCCAGGACGTGCACGAGATTCAGATGCGGTGGTATGCGGACAACCCCGACTTCCTCGATCTGGCCGTCGAACGCCACGGCGAGATGATGGACATCCTCGGTCTGCCGACGGGTAGGTCGGCCAGGTGACGGCGGCCGTGATGCACCTGGCCGTCGGCCCCGCCCGGCACGGCGTCGTCCGCTTCGGCATCGAACTCGACGAGGCGTTGCGCGCGACGGACGTCGACACCCGGTTGGCCCGTTGTGTGCCAACCGATCTGGATTCCGGCGTGCACGTCCAGTTCACCGATCGCCTGTTCGGCCGGACCGCCGCCGAGGCCGCGACGTCGATCGTCGAACTCGCCGCGCGAGTTCGCGCTGCGGGCCACCGCGTCACCGCCACCCTGCACGACCTGCCCCAGCCTTCGGACGGCACCCACTTCGCCGGACGCGCGGAGGCGTACCGCAAGATCTGTGCAGCCGTCGACGCCGTGGTCGTGAGCAGCGCCCACGAGGCGATGCTGCTCGACGAAGTGGACGCTCGGCCGCCCGAAGTCGCCGTCATCCCGCTGCCGCTGGCGACTCCGGCCGCGCGCCCGTCGCGACCACCCGCGCAACCCCCGTCCGTCGGCGTCTTCGGCTACCTGTATCCCGGCAAGGGCCACGACGACGTGCTCGCGGCGATGACCGCCGTGCCGCGAAACGTGTGGTTCATGGCCATCGGGGAGCCGTCGCCGGGGCACGACGATCTCGTCGAATCACTGTCGGAGTCCGCCCGGCTCGTGCGGCGGCCGTTCGCCGTCACCGGTCACGTCCCCCGGCACGCTCTGCGGGCGACGCTGCAGGCGATCACCGTTCCGGTGGCCCACCATCGGCACGTCTCTGCGTCCGGTTCGCTCAACAGCTGGATCGCCACCGGTCGCCGGCCGCTCGCCCCGGTCGGTCGCTACACCAGCGAGATCGCGGAACGCAACCCTGGTGCGCTGCTGCTGTACCCGGATGATCCGGCGGGCCTGGCCTCGGCGATCGCCTCGGCACTCGCCCGCCCCGACTCGACGTGGCTGTCGCCCTCGACGGTGTGCGAGCCGTCGGTCGCCGGGGCGGCGCAGCGCTACGCCGAGGTGCTGGCTGCGTGGCACCCGTGACGTTGCCGCTGAACGACGGCCGGGTGACGGTTCCGGCCAACCGGTGGGATCTGCTCGCCGACCGTGACCCGCACCCCGTGCGAATCGCCGTCGTGATCCCGCACTTCCAGCAGCAGCGCGAACTCGAGCTGACGCTGGGCGCGCTAGAGTTGCAGGACTACCCGCTCGAACTCGTCGAGGTCGTGGTGGCCGACGACGGTTCGGCCGAGCCGCCGCGGGTGCCGGAGTCGCCGCTGCGGATCACTGTGATCCGGCAGGAGGACCGCGGATTCAGGGCCGCGGCAGCGCGCAATCTCGGTGCGGCACAGACGAACGCGGACGTCCTCTGCTTCCTGGATGCCGACACCGTGCCCGAGCCGTCCTACCTGCGCCGGATCAGCAGGCTGCCGTCGATGCTCCCCGACGCCCTGGTGGTCGGGCGCCGCAGGCATGCCGACCTGGCGGGATGGACGGCGCGGCGGTTGCCGTCGTGGTGGACGGGCGAAACCGCTCCCCCGGTACTCGAGGAGCCCCGCTGGCTGTCCGACGAATACCGCGACAGCTGCGACCTGCTGCGCATCGACCATCGTTCCTACCGCTACGTGATCAGCTCCGTGATGTGTTGCAGCCGAAACCTCTTCGTCGACGTGGGCGGGTTCGACGAGTCGTTCGTCGGGTACGGCGGCGAAGACTGGGAATTCGCCCACCGCGCCGTGGTCAACGGCGCCGTGTTGCATCACGCCCGCGATGCGGTGGCGTGGCACGACGGCGCCGACTGGGGCGCCCGTGACGTCGCCGACCGGGCTGCGGCGAAGAACCAGGAGGCGCTGGCGGTGGCACGCCTGGTCACCGACCCCGATGCCCGCCGCTCCGGACTGCACTACGCCGTGCCCGACGTCGCCGTCGAGGTGGACACCACCGGGCACGCAGCCGGGTCCCTCGTCGCCACGCTCGGATCGCTGCTCGCTCTCGACGTCGGCATCTGGCTCGTCGGGGAGCAGGCCGAATCGCTGCTTCACGAACTGGGCGTTCAGGATTCGCGGATCAACGCCGGCCAGATACCCGAATCGATAAGGCGCCGGTGCCGGTTCACGATCTCGACCAGCGGCAGGCCGGTGCTGTCGCGCGAGGCCGTCGCACGACTGATCGAATCCTGTGCCCGGCCCGGCGTCGGCTCGGTACGCGTCACCGGTGACGGTGCCGCACTTCTGATTCGGGCGTCGTGGGCGGCGAACCGGGCGCGGCGCTGGACGTCGGGCCCGGTACGGCTGACCGACTCGGCAGACGTCGATCGAATCGGCGAGAACGTGGTCCTGGCCGCGGAGTCGGTGGGATTGACCTCCGCCGATCCCCACACCAGTCTGGCGTGGTGAGCGGCCGGGCTCAGCCGCGCTCGACGGTGTTGCCGGTCCCCGACGTCGTGACCTCCGGTTCGCCCTGGCGGTACACGACGCGATTGTCGAACCCCGACACGGAGATCTGTGGTGAGGCGTCGATCGTGACCACGTTGTCGATGCCGGAGACCGACACGCTCGCACATCGCCCGGTGATGACGACGGTGTTCTCCACACCGCTGATGCTGACGAGGTGGTCGTCGCAGGCGAACGCCTTGTCCTCGCCGATGCCTGCGATGCTGACGTTGGTCCCCGGCGGCGGCGCCGGATCGGTTCGCGGCACGATCGGTGGGACGAAGATGTTGGTCCGGCTGGGGTTTCGCGCCTCGCCGTCACGGTCGGTCGAGACGTCGACGGGCCCCTCCGTCAGGGTGGCACCACCGCCGGCCACCGTGGGCGGCGACGGCCTGAGCATCAGGAACAGCGTGACGCCGCCGGCGATGAGCAGCGCGAGCACGCCGATGACGACCGGGACCACGCCGGCCCCACCGTGCGCTCGGGGCGGTGCCGCCGGCGCGTGGAAGACCGCGTCCCCGGTCTCCGGGTAGGGCAGCGCCGGAGGCTGGTGGTACGCCCCCGGTGGCGGTGGCGGGTGCGGTCCCGACGGCGCCGGGATGTACCCGTAGGCCGAATGGTCGTGCGCCGAACCGAGTTCCGACGTGCGGGCGATGTCGCTGAGCGGCTGCTCGAGCGCTCTGATGCGCGCTTCCGGATCTTCCTCGCGGTCCATTCCCAACTCTCCCATCTACAGCACCTTGGAGAGGAACTCCTGCAGCCGTGGGTGTTTCGGGTTGTCGAACACCTCGGCTGGCGTGTCGTCCTCGACGATGTTGCCGTCGGCCATGAAGAGCACCCGGGAGGCGACCTCGCGCGCAAAACCCATCTCGTGGGTGACGACTACCATGGTCATTCCGCCGGACGCGAGTTCGCGCAGCACCTCGAGGACGTCACCCACCATCTCGGGGTCCAGCGCGCTGGTGGCCTCGTCGAACAGCATGATCGACGGGTTCATGGCCAGTGCGCGGGCGATGGCCACGCGCTGCTTCTGCCCGCCCGACAGCGTGGCGGGTTTGACGTGCGCCTTCTCGCCGAGGCCCACCTGCTCGAGCAGTTCCAGCGCCCGCTTCTCCGCTGCGGCCTTGTTCATCTTCTTCGTCAGCAGCGGTGCCAGCGTGACGTTCTCGATGACGGTCATGTGCGGGAACAGGTTGAAGTGCTGGAACACCATGCCGATGTGCTGGCGCACCTCGTCGAGGTCGACCTTGGGATCGGACAGGTCGAAGTCGTCGACGATCACCGTGCCGCCGGTGATGTCCTCCAGTTTGTTCAGGCACCGCAGGAACGTCGACTTGCCCGACCCCGACGGCCCGATGACGCACACGACCTCGCCGTGCTTGACCGTGGTGTCGATGCCGTCGAGGACGACCAGTTCGCCGAAGGACTTCTTCAGCCCCTCGATGCGGATCTTGACCTTGTCCTTCGGCTCGGTGGCCGCGGCCTCGGGTACCAGCTGGCTCATTTCACGATTCTCTTCTCTACCTGGTCGGAGAGTTTGGTCAACGCCATGATGACGATGAAGTAGATGATGCCGACGATCAGCCACATCTCGAAGGCCTTGTAGTTGCCCGCGATGATGATGCGGCCACTTTGGGTGAGTTCGGCGATGCCGAGCACGGACAGGATCGAGGTGTCCTTCAGCGTGATGACGAACTGGTTGATGTAGGACGGGATCATCGTCCGGATGGCCTGCGGCAGGATCACCTTGCGCATCGTCGGCAGGTATCCGATGCCCAGGCTGCGGGCGGCTTCCATCTGCCCCTTGTCCACCGAGAGGATGCCGCCGCGGACGATCTCGGTCATGTAGGCGCCGGCGTTGAGCGACAACGTGATGATGCCCGCGGTCACCGCCGACATCTGGAAGCCCAGCGCCGTGGGGATGCCGAAGTAGATGAAGAACGCCTGCACGATCAGCGGTGTGCCGCGGAAGATGTCGACGAAGGTGGTGCCGATGGCTCGTAGCCAGATCGAGCGGGACACCCGGGCCAGCCCGAAGACGATGCCCAGGATGAGTGCGAAGAAGATCGACGAGACCGTCAGGATGACGGTCATCTTCAGACCGGCCAGCAGCATTGGTGTCGTGCTCTTGATCAGCCCGAAGAACGAGCCGTCGCTCGCGGCGGCACCCTCACCGAGGTAGGTCGACAGGATCTCGTCGTAGCGACCGGACTCCTTGAGGTTGTTCAAGCCGGTGTTGAACTTCTGCAGCAGTTCGCCGTTCTGGCCCTTGTTCACCGCGAACCCGTAGCCCGTCGGGTCCTCCTTGGGCGTCACGGTCTTGAACCCGTTGCCCTGCTGTATCGCGTAGAGCAGCACCGGATAGTCCTCGAAGGCCGCCACCGAGTTTCCGGTCCGCACCTCGTCGAACATGGTCGAGGAATCGGCGAACGAGACCACCTCGAACCCGTACTGGTCCTTGATCGAGTTGGCGAACTCCGCGCCCTGGGTCCCGTTCTTGACCGAGACGCGCTTGCCGCGCAGATCGTCGTAGGACTTGACGTCCTCGTTGGACTCGAGGACGGCCATCTGAATGCCCGACTCGAAGTACGGTTCGGAGAAGTCGAAGACCTTCCGCCTCTCGTCGGTGATCGACATCCCGGCGATGACGCCGTCCACCTGATTGGCCTGTACCGCTTGCAGGGCCGCGTCGAAGCCGAGCGGCTTGATGTCGACGTTGAACTTCTGATCCTCGGCGATCGCCCGGATCAGGTCCATGTCGATGCCGACGAATTTGCCCTGCGCGTCCTGGAATTCGAACGGTGCGAAGGTCGTGTCGGTGGCGACGACGTAGTTCTCGCCCTCGGCTTTCGCGTCGGGCGCCGCGAGCGTGGCGGCGCCGAGCGCGCCGAGCAGGAGTGCCGTCACGACGACCACGAGACCGCGTGTCGATCGTCGTTCGTCCACTTCGCGGCCCCGCAATGGCCAACCGGTTCGCATGCTGATCTCCCATCTGGCCCGGGATCGGGCAGTCACACGCTAGTCGGGCGGCGGCATTCGTCACGCACGTTTCGGCCGACGTGCGCCGTGGGCGCACTCCCGGCGATCTCCAGCCAATCTCCACACGACCTCCATGCACCGTCGCCCGGTCCGCGACAGCATCGACGAGAGACAGATCGGGACCGCACGACGGTCCACCCCGACAAGGAGACACATCATGAAGACCACCATCATCCGGGCCACTCTGACCGCGACCGCCGCTGCAACGGCACTGATGCTCGCCCCGGCGTCTCCTGCCGCAGCCGCATCGTCGGCCGAACTGACCATTGCTCAGCTCGAGGCGCAGGGCTTCGACGTGAAGGTCAACCGGATCGGCAGTGCGCCGCTCGACGAGTGTGACGTGACCGACGTGCGCAACGGCCGCGAGCAGAAGCGCTTCGAGCGCATCGGGGACGACCTGATCGAGGTCGTGTTCAAGCGGACCATCTCGGTGTCACTGGACTGCTCGCGCTGACCGCCACCGAGTTTCCTGTCTACTGCGGCGACGCCTGGGCCGACGGTACGACGGTGAGCCGCAGCGCCGCGGCGGTCAGCGGCCCGACGACGCCATCGACGTCGAGGCCCGGCGTGCGCCGCTGGAACTCGCGCACCGCCGCTTCGGTGGCCGGGCCGAACACGCCGTCGATCGCCAAGTCTCCCGCGTACGACCGGTAGGCGTGCTTGAGCCGGCGCTGGAGTTCTGCGACCAGCTGCCCGGTCGAGCCCCGCTCCAGCAGCACGGCTGGCGAGACGTCGCCGAGTCGTCGGCCCACGTCCTCGCGGAGGACGTTCATGTCGATCGCGCCGGGGTCCCACTTTCCTTGTGATCGGCCCGCGTATTCGCGATGCCCGATGGTGCGGGTGACGGGAAGCCCGAGTCGACGGTGAATCGCGGCGCAGCATCGAATGAGCGCGGAATATTGTGCGTCCGGCCAATTCTCACGGTGTGGCGCGGTGGGACTCGTCCCGCTGTTGGCACATTCGATCCCGATCGTGTGCCGGTTCCCGCCGTTCGTCGGCAGCCAGGGATAGCGGCCTGCGCCCGCGTGCCAGGCGACCCCGGCGGCGACGACCGTGACGGTGCCGTCGCGCGCGACGTGTAGTTGGGACAGCGGACCCCTCAGGTCCGGCCGACCCTCGGCGATCGATGCGGCAGTGGCCCGGTCCGATCCCGTGTGATGGACCATCACACCTCGGACGTCTGCGAAGTCGCCGTGCCCGCGGGTGCGCCACCCGGGGTACTCGACGACGTCGACGTCCTCCATCCGCAGGCAGTCGGCGATCCAAACGGGGTTCACCCCTCGCCCTCCTTCCCTCGGCGACGGTCAAGGGTAAGTGTCGGCGGCTCGGGCACGCGAAAGGCGGCCGTGCGAACGAATCGCACGGCCGCCTCTCGCGGTTGGTTCGGTCTCGACCGACCCTGTCGGAGACTTAGCCCCGGTTGAACAGGTTGCCGATGCCGCTCAGCAGGCCGTTTCCGGCCTGGCCCAGCTGGCTGATGGCGTTGGTGCCCGCCGTGCCGACCTGGGTCTGACCGTTCTGGACGGCGGTGCCGGTCTGCGAGATCGCGTTGGTACCGGCGGTGCCGACCTGGATCTGGCCGTTGGAGACCGCGGTGCCCGTCTGCGAGATCGCGTTGGTACCGGCGGTGCCTACCTGGATCTGGCCGTTCGAGATGGCGGTGCCCAGCTGGGTCAGGAAGTTGGTGCCCGCGTTGCCCACCGAGGTGGTGGACGACACCGAGCTGCTGCCCGGGGTGAACTTGTTGCCGTTGTTCGTCACGGTGTTCTGCAGGTTGTCGGCACCAGCCGTACCCGCGCCTGCGAGGGCGAAGCCCGTGGCGAGTGCAGCAGCACCGCCGGCGACTGCCACGCCCGACACGATCTTGCGTCCGATGAATCCACTCATGAGATGTCCTCCCTGTCAGCAACGGTGTTGTTGTGTGTCCCGAAGTTACCACTGCATGGGCGTCGGAAACATTAACGACGGGAAAAACCTTTGGTTTCTTTTCGGATTCGTGACCATTCTTTGGTTTGCCACTGGCAAAGGAATGCCGCAAAACCCGTCTGGACCACGCTGCGAGTAACGACTTCGGGGCCTCGACGCCATCGCCGAAACCCGCCGACCACCCCCGCCACAGAGGTGAATGAGCTGCACGAACCGGTCGTATTGCCAGTCCAGGACGCACGTGTCGTTGGTCGAGGAGGGTGGCGCACACGCGGGCGCGTCGGCGACGCCGCGAATACCCAGCTACCTGGCTTTCGAGACCGGGAATGGGCGGTTGACTTTGCCGCTAGCAATCGTCGAGGCGGCACAGGAGGGTTATCGCGAGTGTTTTATTTGACGTGTCCGTAAAGTTGCCACAGGCAAACGTCAGCAAACTGTCACGAAGTGCTTCGCGTCGGATGCGCCGTACCGCCGAGGCGCTCCCCGGGCGTTGCACCCGGACGGTGCGCCATCGACCGACGCCAACTGCCGTCCGCCCGGGCCGGCCGCACGGCGTTTGGCACCCAAAACCCGCACTGCACCACCCCTGCAGGGCCTCCGGGTTTGCTGCAGTTTGCCAGCAGCTATCGCTCACCAGCCCCCCGGAGGGCGCTCACGCCCCGCCACGGCCTTCGCAGAGATGGCCCATGAATCGAGGCCAAGCTACCTAGAGACGATCGCCCGGGAAATGGCCACCGGATCACCTTCACCCATCTCGGCGGATTCGCGAGGCAAGCACGGCGTCCACCGAGGACCATCGCACCGTGACGGCGAGCCATGTCATTGTCGGAACGTGCTTTTCGCTGATCTTGAGCACATACCCGCGACGTGTGCGCGGCGCTGTCCACCGGCCTCGGGGACCTGCTGGACGAACTCGACGTCGGGCAAGAGGGGTTCATCGTGGCTGGCAAACCCACCTGAGCGGCCCCGAAAATGTGCCATGCGAAAATTTTCTGGCTTCGGTGGTTTGAGTCACATGGCGCCAGGTTACTTCTAGGAGGTCTTCACAACCGTTGCTGCAAGGGAGTAGCTCATGGCTCACACACACATTTCATTCGGCCGCAGGATCATGTCGGGCGTGGCAGTCGCCGGAGGCGCCGCGGCGCTTGCGACGGGAATGGCGCTGGCCGGCGCCGGAACCGCTGCTGCGGACAATCAGCAGAACGTGCTCACCGGAGACGGGAACAGGTTCGCACCGAGTTCGGGCGTCTCGGCAGCAGCCGCCGACCCGGGCACGAACTTCCTGACCAACGTCGGCACCGCGATCTCGAACGCGCAGATCCAGCTCGGCACGGCAGGCACCAACGCGATCTCGCAGACGGGTACTGCCATTCAGAACGGCCAGACCCAGACCGGAACCGCCGGCACCAACGCAATCTCGCAAACCGGGACCGCCATCCAGAACGGCCAGACCCAGGTGGGCACCGCAGGCACCAATGCGCTCACTCAGCTGGGACAAGCCTGGAACGGCTTCCTGAGCGGCATCGGGAACTTGTTCAACCGGGGCTGATACGGCAACGAAAGACGGTCGGCTGCGCGAGATCCATTCGCGCAGCCGACCTTCCGTTGGTGCGCCTCTTGCCCGGTCGGGGTGGCAGGGCTTTGGCCCAGCTAACCTTCGTCCAGGTTTACGCTGGTCGCAACAGCAGCGCGGTAGGGGAATACGCGTCAAAGCGAGAAGGTGGGTCGGCGGCCCTTGAGCGGACAGTCGCCGCGGTGGCAGACCGCCGCACGGATGCTCCGGCGCTCGGGCTTCGGCGCCACGGGGCCGCAGATCGACGCCCTCGTCGGGCGCGACTGGTCCGCACACCTCGACGTCGCACTCGGCCTGGACCCGGACCGCGATCCGGGCGCCGTGGCCACACCCCGACCCACCCCGGTCACGCCACCGCTTCCGGGCAACGGCGCCCGTGCCAGTGATCTCGACGCCTTCACCGACACGCTGGCCGCGCAGATGCACGAACTCACCTCGTGGTGGGTCCGCCGCATGGTCGCAGTCGAGGAACCCGTGCACGAGAAGTTGACCTTTCTCTGGCACAACCACTTCGCGACGTCGGCGCAAAAGGTGCCCGTCGCCGAGTGGATGGGTCAGCAGAATCAAACGCTGCGCACGCTCAAACTGGGCGACTTCCGGACACTGGCCGTGGCGATGCTGTCCGACGCCGCGATGCTGTACTGGCTCGACGGCGTGAGCAACACCGCCGCGCGGACCAACGAGAACCTGTCGCGCGAGTTCATGGAACTGTTCACGCTCGGACACGCCAACGGCTATTCCGAGGTCGACGTTCGTGAGGGCGCCCGGACGCTCACCGGCTGGTACATCGGGTACGGCGGCAGCACGCGCGTGGCGTACGGCTTCCACGACGGTGCGACGAAGACGATCCTGGGCCGCACCGGCAACTTCGACCATGCCGAGTTCTGCGACGTCGTGCTCAGCCAACCTCAGTCCGCGGCGTTCGTCGCGGGCAGGCTGTGGCGGCAATTGGCGTCCGACGAGCCCGCGTCGCCCGCGACGTTGAGCCGCCTGATCGCTGCCTACGGTCCCCGCCGCGACCTGCGTGCGTTGACGAAGGCGATCCTGCTCGATCCCGAATTCGCCTCCGCGACGGGGACGATGGTGTGCTCGCCGGTCGAGTGGACCGTCGGAGTGATCCGCTCACTCAAGGTGCCTCTCGTCGACCCGCACCTACTGGACGCCATCCTGATTGCGCTGACCGTGATGCGGCAACGCCCCTTCTACCCGCCGGACGTCAACGGGTGGCCCCACGGCCCCGCGTGGTTGTCCACGATCGGCACGGCAGCGCGTGTATGGGCGGCGGAGAAGTTCGCCAGCCTCGGAGACCTCTCCACCGTCGAGCAGGCCGCGCGCACCGACCGCGTCGACGCCGTCGGCTATCTCATCGGCGTCGGCGGCTGGACCGATCGCACCGCCGCGGTGCTCGACGGCCTGGCCGACGACCCTCGGCGCATGGTCGCGGCCGCCGTCAACAGCCCCGAGTATTTGACGGTGTAGCCGCGATGCCCGAGATGAACCGTCGCAAGTTCCTGATCGCCGGAGCCGGCGTGGGTGCCGCAGGCCTGTTGTCGGGCGTGGCAGCGGTGTCGCTGCCCGACCTGCTCGACGCCGGCCGACAGCGGCCGATGCCGGAGAAGAGCGGGATCCTGGTGATCGTCACCCTCTACGGTGGCAACGACGGCATCAACACCGTGATCCCGTACGCGGACAACGCCTATCACGATGCACGGCCCGACCTCGCGTACGCGCCGGGTGAGGTGCTGCCACTGGACGGGCAGCTGGGCCTGAACCCGGGCCTGACGGGAATGGCGGAGCTGTGGCGCCGCAAGCGTCTGGCGATCGTGCGTGGCGTCGGCTACCCCAACCCGGACCGCAGCCACTTCCGGTCCATGGACATCTGGCAGACGGCGTCGCCCAACGACGCCGTGCCGACGGGCTGGATAGGACGGTGGCTGGACGCCAGCGGCGACGATCCCCTGCGCGCCATCAACGTCGGCGCCGTCCTACCGCTGATGGCAGTCGGCGAGAAGCACGTCGCGTCCGCGCTGTCCGAAACGATCCCCCGCATCCCGATCGACATCGCGGACACCCTCAGCGCCATGGCGGACGACGATCCCCGCGACACCCCTGCGATGCGGGCGGTGCGGCGGACGTACCGGGCGACGAGGGTCACCGAACCCGAATTCGGCAGGGTCATCAAGGGCGTCGATCCCGCGACGGCGGGCCGCAGCGCCGACGTCGAATCCCTCTCCGCCCAACTGGACGTCGTCGCGCGATGCGTCAAGGCTGCCGTGCCGACCCGGGTGTACATGGTCTCCCTCGGGGGGTTCGACACCCACGCCGACGAACGAGGCACGCAGGAGGAACTGCTCCGCACCCTCGATGATGCGCTGACGCCGTTCCTGGCCCAGATGCGCACCAACATGTACGGCCGCAACCTGGTGGTGATGGCGTACTCCGAGTTCGGTCGGCGCGTGGCTGCCAACAGCTCCCAGGGCACCGACCACGGCGCGGCGGGTCCGGTCTTCCTGATGGGCGCACCGGTGAAGGGCGGCTTCTACGGCGACGAACCCAGCCTGACCGACCTCGTCGACGGGGACCTGAAGACCACGACGGACTTCCGCGACGTCTATCACGAACTCCTGAGCAAGACGCTCAAGACGGATCCCGTCCCGTCGGTGGGGCTCGGCCGACGGGACATTGGTTTCCTCTGAGCAGGCTTCCTCTAAGCCGCCGTGGTGCAGCCCTTCTCGGACACCGACCCGCATGCGAGCAATCCTGCGTCCGCCGTGGGCGCAGGCGTCGGCGCGAAGTCCGGTTGCTCCGGCGGGAGCAGCGGGAAGATCCGGGCGCCGGTGACGCCGGTCAGGAACGCGACGATCTGCGCGGGCACGTTGGTCGCGACGTAGAGGCCGTCGAACACCGCGTCGAACGGCAGCAGGAGGAAGCTCGGCAGCCCCGCGCCCAGATCGCGCTTGAGTTCCAAGACGTAGTACGGCACCGTCGCGAACACGGTCCGCGCACCCAGGGCGATGTTCGTGATCAGGTCCGGATAGTCGTTGTCGGCGATCGCATCCCGGAGCGCCTGGACCAAGTCGTCGGGCAGTTCGTCACCGGCTGCGAGCGACTGCAGCGTCACGCCGTCGGAACCCGCCCTCGGCGTCCCGCCGAACAGGCTCACCACCGTGGGCGTGGTGTCGACGATCTCGTACTCCAGGTTGACGTAGCCGTCCTTGAAGTCCGGACCGTCGGCGATGACGAAAGTCTCTGTCTCGGCTGGCGATTGGAACCCATGGCCGAAGCCGACCTGCGGCTGGTGGCCGTGATCGGTGACGACCATGATGGTCCAATCCTCGCCGGTGGCCAACTCCCGCGCCGCGACGGCGTCCATCATTTCGCCGAGGTTGTCGTCCATGTTGCGGATGGCGTCCTTGTACTGCTGTGACGCGCCGCCGTACAAGTGGCCGTTCTCGTCCACGCCCACGAAGTACGAGAAGAGGAAGTTGGGTGCGTCGGCGCCCGAGATCGCGTTCACCGTCAGGTCGGCGACGGCGTCGTCGGTCAGCAGCCAGTCCCTGTCGCCCTCGAGTTGGGCGACGTAGAGGTTCTCGTCGACGGGGATGGCGCCTGCGCCTGCGATGCCGTTGATGACGTTCCAGTTCGCGACCGTCATCGTCTGGATGTCCCGGTCGATCGACTCGAGCTGGGTGAAGACGGTCGGCCACGTGTCGTACGTCCACGGCGTGAACACGTTGTTGATGACGCCCGTGCGCTCGCCCCAGACCCCGGTCAGGATCGACGTCCACGACGGGTTGGAGATCGTGGTGTGGCCGACGATGCTCGACGCGGCGGTCGTGCTGGTCCCCATCAGCTCGAGGAAGTTCTGGTTGTAGTCGTCGGCGAGGATCCTGCTGAGGTTGGTGCCGTCGATGCCGATCACCAGCACGCGTTGCTTGGTGGGGTCGGCGACGAGGGTGGTGCCCTGCTGGGGCGCGGCCTGGCGCTGACCCAGGATTCGCTCGAACTCGTTGCGCACCAGGGAGAGTGCCGCGGACAGGAACGGAATCTGGATGGGCGAGTTCTCTGCGGCGTCGAGCAGCGGCTGCAGCACCGCGGCGACCAGCTGGGTCACCGCGGTGATCAGCGTGCGCGGCTGCTGTGGCACCGCAGGCGCAGCGGCCGCCAGCGACGCTGTCGTGGTGGACGATGCGGCCCGCTGGGTCGAGGGTTGACTCGTCGACAGCGCCGTCATCGCCGATGTCGCGACGGTCTGCACCGGTGCGGGAGGGTCGAGGGCGACAGGGGCGGTCGACGACGTCTCGGGTGCCTCGGCGGCCACGGATACGGCGGGCTGGGCCGGTGCCGCCTGCTCCGGCTGCGGGTTGGTGTCGTCGTCCTTGGCGGGCTCGTCGAATGACGGCTCGGTTGAGGCGTCCGTCATCTCAGGGGGTTGGACGTCGGCAGGCTCGGGGACAGTGGGTTCGACGGTCGACGGATCGACGGCCGGGTTCGGTGCGCCGGCGGCATCGGACGCCTCGTCGGTGATGCCCCCAGTAACGGGGGCGTCGGCGGGAGCGTCGGAGTCTGCGGAGTCGTCAGCGTCCGACGTATCGTCGGACGGGCTCTGTGACGTGCCCGGGTCCGACGCCGAGGCGGAATCGCCCGACGTGCCGTCGGCCGGCTTCGACGAGCCGGCTGCCGACCCGCCCGCGGACGTCCCTCCCGACGTCCCCGAAGACGAGGTCCCAGAAGCGGGACCCGACGAGGAGGAATCCGACGCCGACGAGTCCGACGACGAGCCACCGGCGGGGTCGGCGTATGCGATGCCCGGCGTGGAAGCCACGGCGACGCCGACGCCCAGTGCCACCGCCAACGCTCCGACGCGGCCGACGTGCCTTGCGTAACCCATCAACGATTCCCTTCGTCTACGCGCTCACTTGGCCGAAAATTACGCGTCGCCGGCCGCTGGTGCCGGGAAACGGCGATTTGATCTTCGGTGCGAACGAAGGGAGGCCGCGGGTCGCGGCTAGACGCGACCCGCCGCGAAGGCGGCCGCCTGCGCCACCATGCCGTTGGCCGGGTAGGCGTTGTGCGCCGCTGGGTCGAGCCCGCCGGAGCAGATCGGGTCGTTGATGGCGCAGAGATCGATCGTCTTCGACACGAACGCCGAGCCCAATGGCACGTACGGCTGGCCGATGAGGAACAGGAACCGCTGGTTCGGCTTGCCGAAGAGCGCCACCGCGTCGACGCGATCGGCGACGTCCGGCGGCAGCGGGGCGGTGGTGCCGTAGGCGAACGAGTTCGGTGGCACCGCAGCCGCGTCGGCGGTCACCAGTTGGGCGACCGCGGCCCCCTGGGAGAAGCCGCCGAGCACGATGCTGGTGTCGGGGCAGTCCGCCGCGACCTGACGGATGTGAGCGCCCGCGTCGTTCACGCCGACCACCGCCGTGGGCCAGTTGTCGGTGGCCGGATAGTCGACCGAGTAGAGGCCGACCGTCTTGTCCCCGACCTGGCCACGCAGCGAGTCCGTGAAGCTCTGCCCCACGAAGCCCGGACCGACGGGCTCCGTGGTGCCGCGGGCGAAGACCACCTCGACGTCGGAGCAGGAGGCGGCCGACGACGTTGCCGTTGCGATCGGGAGCAGCGTCGCGGTGCTTCCGACCACTGCAGCGGCGACGAAGCTGGACACCCGGTGAAAGTTAGATCGGCGAATCATCAGTCCATGGTGGCATAGCTCCGTGTCGATGGAAGGCACCCAAGGACGCCCCGAACTGTCACGGCATGGCATTTGGTTGCGATGGTCAGCCCTACGGTTAGCCAAGCTATGGGAGATCTTGGCCTAAGTGTCCAATAACGGCTGCCAGCAGTTCTTTTGCCACCGTCGTCTGGAAGCCGGTGTTGCGGAGTGGTTTATCCGCTGTTTGCCAGGGAAGTAGTACGACGCAAGTGAGTGTGAGCGGACGCGCTCGAGCCCGCTGACTTGCGAACACACCTGCAAACACGCACACCCAAGGAGCAATCAATGCGCAAGCAACTCGTGATCGGCACTACCACCCTCGCCCTGATGTTCGGAGGCGCGGGCGTCGCCAACGCCACTGAGTTTGCGAACCCCGCACCGACGACGACGATCGTCGCGGCAGAGACCCAGGAAGACGACGGCGACAACACGGGTCTGTGGGGCCTCGCAGGCCTGCTCGGATTGCTCGGACTGGCCGGCCTCAAGCGGCGCAAGGACGTCGACCACCGCGTGGTCGCCAATCCCAACCCGAACGTGAACCCGCCTCGCGTGTAACACGTGAGCCAGCAGAACCCCCGTCCGCGCCTCGCGCCGGCGGGGGTTTTGGCGTGCCGGTGCGGAATTGGCGGTCACCGGGCCGGATCGAGCGGGGTGAGGGTTCATACCCCCCTAGGGGTGTATCGCGGTACCCCTGCGCGGTGGTCGACTGAAACCAGGCCGAGCATCCCGCTCGACACCAAAGAGCGCACCAGGTGCGCGAATAGGAAGGCCATCGCCGTGATCGTTCTCGGAATCATCCTGCTCCTCGCAGGTTTCATCCTCAAGATCTCCATCCTCTGGACCATCGGGATCATCCTGGTCGTCGTCGGCCTCGTCCTGACCGTGCTGGGTTCGATGGGCCGAGCAGTCGGCGGCCGTCGCACCTACTACTAGCCATCGCTCCGGAACCCCTGCCAGACAGTCGGTTCCGATCGTGTTCGGATTCAGTCAAGTTTAATTGACGTTTGCGTAGAAACCGTATGGGTATGCCACAGCGAGACCTTGGGAGGTAGACGAAATGCCGAATTGGATGTGGATTGTGGTTGCGGCTGCGGTCGTGATCTTCGTCGCGGCGATCATCATCGCCAGCAGAAAGAGCCGCGACACGGACCGGCTGAAGAGTCGATTCGGGCCGGAATACGAGCGGACGGTGTCAGAGGTAGGGGACGAGAAGGCCGCCGAGAAGGAACTCCTCGCCCGTGAGCGGAAGCGAAACGAGCTGGAGATTCGCCCGCTCGCGCCGGCGGTACTGGACGGCTACCTCACTCGTTGGCGGGCGGTGCAGACGGCGTTCGTCGACCACCCGTCGAGTGCCGTCGGAGAAGCCGACCTGCTCGTCACCGAGGTGATGCGGGACCGCGGTTATCCCGTCGACGACTTCGACCGGCAGGCCGCCGACATCTCGGTCGACCATCCGACCGTCGTCGCCGATTACCGCGCCGCACACGACATCCACCTTGCGCAGCAAAGGGGCGACGTCGGTACCGAACAACAGCGTCAAGCGTTCGTGCACTACCGGGCGCTGTTCACGAAATTGCTCGAAGTCGAGAACGACAAGTCACAGGAGGCAAGCGCATGACCACCCACGATCAGCACACCCCACTGCCCGGTTCCGATCCGTCGCAGCCGATCGACCGGCAGGACTTCGGGGCAGGACAGGCACAGCCATCGTCCGAGTACCCCGCACAGCAGCCGTCGTCGGGATATCCCGCGCAGCCCTCGTCGGAGTGGTCGGCACAACCGTCCTCGGAGTCGGCGGTGCAGCCGTCGTCGGAACGGATGTCCCAGCCGGGCACGACGATGGATGCGGATGTCGCACAGCATGACTCGTCGGCCTTCGGCAGCACGGACGCCGACACGAACAGAGGCACGACCGACGCCTCCGCCGGCCAGGCGGCCTCCGGAGGCAATGACCACGACCTGTTCGCCGATGACGAACTGGCAGGACTGCGCGCCCGCTGGGACAACGTTCAGGCGAGCTTCGTCGACGATCCCAAGGAATGCGTCCAGAAGGCCGACGGTCTGGTGGCCGATCTGGTCGAGCAGCTGACGCGAAGCTTCTCGCATTCGCGTTCACAGCTGGAGGAGCAGTGGGTCCGCGGTGAGGATGCCTCGACCGAGGATCTGCGCATCACGCTCAAGCGCTACCGCGAATTCTTCGATCGCCTGCTGGCGGTCTGAGCGTCCGTCCCCCTGCTGCCGCCCTGCCCAACGGCAGGGCGGCAGTTGGCGTCAGGCGGACGTCGCCAGCACCCGGCTGTCCTCGGCGGCGAAGGTGTCCTCCAAGTGCAGCGGTGAGTAGTCGACGTCGATCTCCGCCAGCGGGCGGCCTCGCGCACTGCTGATCGTGCCGAAGCGGCGCATCCCCTTGTCGGCCGCGTACTGCTGGAACTCGTCCTTGGCGAAGCCGAACGGGATTTCGTCGTAGAGCGCGAACGAGTCGTCGGTGTTCTTCAGCGCCAACGGAATCAGCTCGTTCATCCGGTTCTCGAACACGCCCCAGTTGCCGTCGTCGGCGGCCACGTGCCTGCGGCAGGTGAACGTGCCCCACGCCATGTGGCGGCGCTCGTCATCGCCAATGCGCCGGACCAGCTCCTGCATCCCCGGGAGAACGTGCCGATCGATGCAAATCCGGTGCCAGGCATAGTATCCGGTCAAAGCCATCATGCCCTCGATGACGTGGTTGTAGGTCACCGAGGCCCGGACCTGCGCTGCGGGCGACGGGTCGGTGGCAAGTGCATCGAGCGACGCCGGCAATTCCTCGTAGAACATCTGCCGGTAGGACGGCAGATCGTCGAGGTAGCCCTGCAGGTCGTCGGTCATCCCGACGGCGTCGAGCCACATGCGGAACACCTGCGTGTGCTTGGCCTCCTCGAAGGCGAACTGCGTCAGGTACATCTCGTCGCCGAGTCGGCCTTCGGCGCGCATCGCAGCCATGAAGGGCTGGATGTCCTGTGTGACCGCCTCCTCCCCCGCGATGAACTGCGCGCAGAGCCGGGTCGCCCACTCGCGCTCAAGGGTGGAGAGCGACTCCCAGTCGGCGCGGTCGCGGGAGAAGTCTATGTCGGCAGGGTTCCAGAACTTCGCATTGCCACCCGCGAAGAGCTTGAGCGGCATGCTGTTCCAGTTCAGCCCGCCGGCGGCGAGTGAGTCCGAGTGCGTTCTGGTCATGGTGCTGCCTCCTGGGTCGAGTACTTGGGCGCTACGGGGATGGGTTGAAACGCCGCTGCGAGGACGGCGACGTACCGGCGCACGGCCAGCGCCGGTTGTTCGGGCGACAGTTCGTCGAGGCCGAGGATGGGGTCCAGTCCGCGCACGTACGGGGCCAGCGCGAGGTGCGGCAAGATCATCAACAGGAGCGAGAGCAGGGTTTCGACGTCGGCGTCCGGTCGCAGATCGCCGCGGGCCCGGGCGTCCTGAATCAGCGGACGCAGGACGTCGAGGTAGTGGCGGTGCACGACGGCCCGGACACTGACCCGGGCGTCGGTCTCCAATTCGAAGTTGGCCGCGGCGTGCAGCTTTCGCTCCCGCGGGTGGTCGGCGAAGTAGGCGACCCACGCGTCGAGCAGATCGGCGAGGAACTCGAAGAAGGGCCGACTGGCGTCGAGGTCGCGGATGCGGTCCTCCATGTAGCGGCGCACGCGCTGACTGGCCACGTCGGTGATGAACGCGTAGAGATCGCGCTTGTCGGCGAAGTACTGGAACAGACTGCCCTTGGCGACGCCCGCACGGCGGGCGATGACGTTGAGACTTCCGCCGGAGAAGCCGTGCGCGGCGAACTCCGCCTCTGCGGCTGCAATCACCGCTGCCCGCCGCTCGCCGTCGAGCCGGGCCCATGTCACCGTCGGCATCTCGCCTCCACGTCTCTATGACCACTGGTCATATTACTGTGATCGGCGCCACAGTCAATGGGGCAGTGCGATCGCTAGGGGAGGAATCGGCCGAGCGCGCCCAGTAGACTCCCGTTGCGTGAGCAAGCACTCGGCGGCCCGTGGTCTCCTGGCGGCGACGATGGCCTTCACCGCGGCCGGCGTCGTGTTCGCAGCTCCGGCCGACGCGGGGTGCGAGACTCACGACGAGTACCAGTACTGCGACATGCCCATTCAGCCCGATGGCACCTTCGATCGCTGCCTGATCGTCTTCGGCTACGGCGTCAGCGGCGTCGGCAAGCACCGCGATGGCCGGTTGAAGTGCTACCGGATCGACCCGTCGAAGTTCTACCCCTGGGGCGAGCCGCGGTATCACATCGATCCGTAGCGACGGGTCGTCGACTCACAGTCGGCGGAGGTCAACCGGGAGTGCATCGGCCGGTGTCGGACCCGTACCCCACGTCAGCGGGATCGCCTGGGCTGCGGGCGTTCAGCGCAGACAGGCCGCGATTGCCTCGTCGAGGATGTTCAAACCCGCATCGAGTTCCGCCTCGGCAATGGTCAAGGGTGGGGCGATCCGGAAGATGCCACCCATGCCGGGCAGCTGCACGATGTTCATGTGCAGCCCGCGTCGAAGGCACTCGGCCGTGACGCGCGCACCGAGTTCCTCCGCGGGTACCTTGCCCACCTTGTCGGCGACCAACTCGATGCCCTGCAACAAGCCCCTCCCTCGGACGTCGCCGACCTGTTCGTGGCGCTCCCTGAGTGCTGCCAAGCGGGTCCCAAGGTGCCGGCCGAACCGGGCGGCGCGGTCGACGAGGCCGTCCCGCTCGACGACGGTGAGCACAGTCGACGCAACGGCCGCGGCGAGCGGATCCGACACGTGGGTGGTGAAGAACAGGAATCCTCGTTCGTGGCAGACGCTTTCGATCTCGTCGCTGGTGACGACGGCGGCGACGGGCAGGCCCGCGCCGAGAGTCTTGGACAGCGTCAGCAGGTCGGGCACGATGCCATCACGTTGGAAGGCGTACATCGTGCCGGTGCGGCCGACTCCGGTCTGCGCCTCGTCGACGACCAGGAGCATGCCGCGTTCGACGCAGAGTTCCTTGAGCCGGGCGAGGTATCCCGGTGGCGGCTCGATGATGCCGCCCGAGGACAAGATGGGTTCGACGAGGCATGCGGCGAGGCTGCCCGAGGATTGCGCGTCGACGATCGCGAAGCCGTACTCGAGTTCGGATCGCCAGTCGTAGCTGCCGTCTGGGTGCCGGAACGGCGACCTGTAGGCGTTCGGCGTCGGCAGGGTCAGATTCCCGGGCATGGGTGGGCCGTAGCCGCGGCGGCCCGCGCTGAAGGTCGCCGATGCCGCACCGGAGGTCATGCCGTGCCACGACCGGTCGAACGACACGACCTCGTACTTGCCGGTGTACAGCTTCGCCATCTTGATGGCGGCCTCGTTGGACTCCGCGCCCGTGGTGAGGAGCAAGACCTTGCTCAGCGAGGCGGGCAGGGTTGCCGCCAGCTTCGCCGACACCTCCACCACCGGCTCGCTGAGCATTCCGCTGAAGAGGTGGTCGAGGGTGGCGACCGCCGTCGACACCGTGGCCACCACGTCGGGATGGGAGTGACCCAGCACCGAACTCATCTGCCCGGAGGTGAAGTCGAGGATCGCCGAGCCGTTCTCGTCGTAGACGTAGCTTCCGTTGCCGGTGTGATGACTCGCGGGACGAAGGTGGCCCCGTAGCGAACGACGTGCTGCTCGGCACTCTTCCAGAATTCCGCGGTGTCCACGCGACGAGTATGCCGTTGGTCGCGGCTGGGGACAGGGCTTCGTCCTTGAGCATACGAAGTTCTATCCGGTGCGCTCACGGCTCTTGTTTTCAGTGTTCTCTGCGCCCTATCCGACAAGCAGTCCCCCGCAGGGTTGCCTACGCATTGCGCACGGGAACACATTCCGACGCTGTGCCCAAGAGTGCCAATTGCGTATGAATACAGAGACGGCACGGTGCCGCCCAGCATCGACGAGGAGTGGCTGCGGTGCGCGTCACCCGAACGCTGCCGACGGCGGACATCGGGTGCGGCTCGCCGACCGATTAGTGCCTGATGAGCGCTGCGTACGCTCGCTCCCGCTCGGTCAGCTCCTCCGAGGTGACCGCGCCGAACTCCGCTGCCTCGCGCGCGAACCGCTCGGCCGCGTCGGACATCGAATCGGGGCCCGAGAGCCGAAAGCAACTCGGCGCCAGCGGCCCGAAGAGTAGTGCGCGTCGCAGCAGCGGCCAGTCGTCCAAGCTGGGCTCGACGCCGGCCGCCCGGGCGAAGGCCACTGCCGCCAGATTCATGCGCGTCTTCTGCGGAGTCCCCCTACGCGCGCGATAGACCTCGACCGACGACCGCTGTTCGGCCTCGCTCGTCGGCGCGACGGCCCCGCCCCAGCTGTAGGCGATCCACCGCGCCTGCAATTCCAGGGGCACGAAGTAGCCGCCCGACTGATCCCACATGCCGACGAAGGCAAGCCCGGGGAGATCCGGATGGAAGGTGTGGCGATCGGCGTCGAGGTGGATGTCATCGAGGTCGAGTGTCGCGCGGATGCCGTCGTCGAGGAAGGGCAGCGACATGGTGAATCCAGTGCCCATGATGATGGCGTCGACGTCCTCGGTGGAGCCGTCTGCGAACGTCACCGCGGTATCGGCGATCGATTCCATCCACGGCCGCACCGTGATTCGGCCCTCGGCCACGAGCGGCAGGTAACCCTGGTTGAGGGTGACACCCGCGGCGAACAGTGACGGGTCGGGTGCCGGAGCGCCGTACTGCTCAGGGCTGCCGCCCGCCTCCACGATGATCTCCTTCAGCTGGCGGTCGACCTCAGCCGGTGGCAGGACCTCGTTGGCCAGCACCCCGAACCGCGTGAAGATCCGATGGTCGGACGGGACGCCCGCGGCGAACTTGGCTAGGACGTAGCGTTGGCGCCGTTGCGTCACCACCACGCGGGCGGCGCCGAGTATCGCGAGATCCGCAGCAATCTCCAGGGCGCTGACCGCGCAGCCCGCCACCAGAACCCGTCGTCCCGCGAAGTCCGACGGGCCGCGGTAGTCGTAGGTGGAGATGACCCCGAGTGCGCCGGCGAAGGTGTCCAGACCAGGCACGGCGGGGATGGCGGGTGAGTGGAACCGTCCACTGGCCACCACTGCCCGGTCGAATACCTCCGCACCGCCGCGGTGGCGTATCCGCCATCCCGAACCTTCTCTGCTCAGTTCGTCGATCCGGGTGTTCAAGTGGATCCGTTCGGTCATCCCGAACATGTCGGCGTACCGGTGAAGGTACTCGAGTATCTGCTGGTTCGACGGATACACCTCGTCGCACTGATGCTCTAGATCGCTGAAGGCGGTGAGCACCCGACTGGTGTTGGTGTGCATCGTCGGCCACACCCCGCTGCGGCCGGGCGTGCCTGACCACTGCCCGCCGACGTCCGAGCCCTGCTCGAAGATCGTCGGCTCGAAGCCCTGCGCCAGCAGCCAGCGTGCCGTCACCAGACCGCCGGGCCCAGCCCCAATGATGGCCACGCGCTCACTCATCGGGGAACTGTCGCACGTGTGTGCCCCCAGTCGGACTCGAACCGACACTTGGCGGATTTTAAGTCCGCTGCCTCTGCCAATTGGGCTATGGGGGCTTTGCAGCTCAGCGGGTTTTTCGGGTCATTTCGTCTTCATTCTGACGCGCTAAATACCGCAGTGATACCGCAGTGCTATCGATGGCCTTGCCCAGAGCATCGGCCACGCCGCTCAAATCGTCGTTGAGCAGGTGGCCGTAACGGTCAAGCGTCATCGACGCGGTCGCGTGCCCCAGGAGTCTCTGCACGACCTTGACGTTAGCGCCTGCGCTGATCGCCAGGGACGCCGTGGTGTGTCGTAGGCCGTGGGGTACCAACCCTTCGATCCCAACTTCGTCGCACGCATTGTCGAACGCCCAGCGATACTCGCCGAGCGGCAAGAACCCACCCTTGCGGCTTGGAAACACCAGATCATTCGGTTCGGTGGGTAGTTCCGCGTGGAGCCGCTGCCACACCGGTTCCGGCACTGGCACATGACGATCCCGCTTCGTCTTGGTGGTCGACTCGACGATGCCGCGACCGGTGACCGCCGTCGCCGACGACCTCACGGTCAGAACTCGATCCCCCACATGCCGGCGTCGCAGTGCGACGGCCTCACCGAACCGGAGGCCGCAGTACCCCAGCACCAACGTCAGCGTTTCAAATCGGTCTGCGGCCTTGGCCAGCAACAGCAGCTCGGCATGGCTCAGGTAGCGCCGCTCACGCTCGTGTTGTTCAGGTAGATCTTCGTCCCGCTTGATCTCTAGTGCGACGTTCTTCGCGACCTTGCCGGTCCGTTGGGCGTACTTGAGGACCGCGCCGACCAACTGGTGCGTCTGAGTGATTCGACTTGCCGATAGACCGGATCCGCGCTGCCCGCCATCGATTGACAGCGCCCCCAGCCACGTTGAATAAGACTCGTAGTCAAGCCGTTTCAGCGGGACACCTTCCCACCTCGGCAAGATCACGGTATCAAGCAACGAGCGATAGCCTGCAACGGTTTTCGGCTTTCGATGCTGTTTGGTGGCGAACCACTGCTCGGCGACCGATCCGAACGTCTCTGAACTCTTCCGCGGATCGACATACTCGCCGCGGTGAACATCAGCGGTCAGCCCGTTGAGGTAAGCCTGCGCATCCGGCTTGCGCTGGAAGATCTTCGTGCGCTCGGCGCCCGTGCTGTCGACCCACCGGACACGCCAACGCGAAACCTTGCCGTAGACAGCAGAACGTTCCGTCCGCATGGTGCCGTCCGGTTCCTTGACGCGCTTGTGCCAGCGGTCGTCGATACCCGCGCGCTCGTTCCGCGTGATCACGCCTCGAACATACCGCAGTGAATCCGTAGCACTCATCCGCTTTGTTTTCATGGCTGGAGCGGCGACTCGACAGAGCACAAGCAGATTGCAGACGAATATGACTGTGGTGGTGGACAAGAAGCCGAGACCGTTCGCACTCTTAGACCATTAACGGAGATGTTCGATTCAGGAGGAATCGCATGGAACTGCTCGACGCGAAACAGGTCTCGGAGATGACGGGTGTCCCGATCGGCACCCTGCGCTACTGGCGTCATTCTGATATCGGCCCCGCCAGCTTCACGCTGGGACGGCGTGTCGTTTACCGCCGTGATGAGGTGTTGCGCTGGATCTCGCAGCGCGAGAAAGCAACGCGACGCGGAGGCGGCGACGCCGCGTGATGCCCGAACACAAGAAAGACCTCGGGGACTAGCCGAGGCCTTTCGTTTGAACCACCCGATCGCTCGACACGGAAGTTCGTCATGAGGATACTTCGTCATGCCCGACTACAGAAGCGCCTCGGGCAGGAAAACCCGTGACCGACAATGGCGAGACGGACAAGAAGTCGGTAGCCGCGCGCTTGGTAGCCATGGCGCAGGAACGCTATTGCCTCGGCGTCTCCGAGGACGGTGAACCCTTCGGTGCCGAACGTACGCGGCCGCACCTGGCAATGCTGCTACGCGCTGGCAAGGCCGGCCTGCGCGCCGAACTCGCTTCGCGCTACTTCCACGACACCGGCACCGTCGCCGGTGGCCAGGCGCTCACCGACGCCACGTTGATCCTCGAAGGGATGGCCGCCAGTAAGGCTCCGGAGAAGTTGCATCTGCGCGTCGCAGAACTGGACGGCATCAACTACATCGATACCGGACGACCTGACGGCAAGGTGATCCGCATCGGCCAGGGACGCTGGATGATCACCGATTCCGCCCCGGTTCGTTTTCTGCGAAGCAAGCTGACGGCGGCGATGCCACTGCCGTCGGTGGGCGATTTGGATCGACTTTGGGATTTCGTCAACATCAACGTTGAGGACCGGCCCGTCCTCCTCGCGGTGCTCGTTGCGGCGCTCGTCCAGTGCGATGTCCCGCATCCTGTGTTGGCACTCTTCGCCGAACAAGGCGGCGCCAAGAGCACGACGACGCGCATGCTTGTCGATCTGATCGACCCCTCCCCGGTCCCGTTGCGCCAAGCGCCGCGCGACGCTGACTCCTGGGTGACCGCGGCATCCGGGTCGTGGGTAGTCGCCCTCGACAACTTGTCTGCAATCCCGCCGTGGCTGTCGGACTCGCTGTGCCGCGCCGCCACGGGCGACGGCAACGTCAAACGAGCGTTGTACACCGACGCCGACCTCGCAGTCATCAAGTTCCGTCGGTGCGTCATCATCAACGGCATCGACGTCGGCGCGGTGCGACCCGACCTTGCGGAACGACTGGCGACGGTCGAGCTGCGACGCATTGATCGCCACATGCGACAACCGGAGGCCACGATGCAACAACATTGGCGCACGGCTCTACCAGGCATTCTCAGTGGGCTACTCGATCTGGCCGCCCTAGTCCATCAACGGCTTGAGACCATCTCGGTCGATGTGTCGCCCCGGATGGCGGACTTCAGTCGCACGCTGGCGGCCGTGGACGAGATTCTGTCGACCAATGGCTTCCGTCGTTACTTGGCGCGCGCCAACCAACTCTCCGAAGACAGTCTGTCCGCCGACCCGTTCATCGAACGGCTACGCCAACACATCCAAGAACCACTCATCGGAGGATCCGGAGCGGACCTGCTGGCGACAGTGACGCCGGCCGGCGACACCTGGCGCAGGCCCAAGGAGTGGCCCAGGAACGGTCGGGACGTCACAGCACTTCTGAAACGGCACGCGCCCGCGCTTCGAAGCCTTGGCTGGGTAATCGAGGACGACGGCGCGCGGAATCACCGGAACGTGCTGCTGTGGACCGTCTACCCGCCCGCCAAAGATGTGTCGGCAGATCAAGCCTCGCAACCCTCGCGCCCCTCGCTGCTACGGGGCAACCGCATCGGGTTGGCCAACACGGAGATCGCGCCGGACACACTTCCTGGAGAGCCTGTCGGAGATCTAGCCACAGAAGCCTCCTGAAACGCCACCCGCCAGCACTCAATGCGCTGTCTTGTCGGTGCCGGCGAGCATCATCGGAATGGAACCGGGAGGCGATGGTCGTGAGTCTCGAAGACGATGTGAAGAAACTGGCCGACGAGACCGTTGAGGACTGGCCCGACATCCAGTTCTCCGGCGAATTCGGCAAAGCAATCAGGCACCTATTCCGATCGCACTTGCGATTCCCGCCATCCTGGTCCCAGGAAGATTGCGACGAGTACATCGCAGAGAACACGGACATGGCCGCGACCCGTTTGATCACCACGCTCGACGACGTGTGCGACACCGTTGTTGATGACTATGAACGCCAACACCGGATCCGACCCCACCACGACGACGCAAGCGAAATGATCAAGGCCAAGCGTCGATCGGCAATTCACGAGCTCGAGTGGGACATCGAGGACCTGGCAGCCGAACTCGCCGGATGGTCCATTCATAGCCTCGGTCGCGCCGTCGCGAGCATGACCGGATGCAGTCCTGCCAGCCGAAGACACCGCCGCCGCAGGACACGCTGAGCGACTGCTGCCTGGTACGGGGGTGAAGGCCCCATCAACCACGCAACGGATGAACGGCTTTCGAAAGTTCTCTCGCGGCCGTCAGTGTCGGGCGATCCAGTTTCTTGAGTCGCGCTTGTTCTGTCACGCGCGCTAGCAACGCGTGCAGCGCCTCGTCGTTCTCGAGCAAGATGTCGACGGCGTGGAGCGGCGTGATGGGCGCCAGCTCCGGCCTTGCGGACGCCGCAGTCGGCTTGGAGGAGGCAACGGTTTTCCGCACCTCGACGACTCGTATGGGTGACCCGTAGCGCTCTGCGGCCGTACGCGCCGCCGAGGCGTCACGTCGGCACGTGTCGGAACAGTACAGCCGACGACGTCCGCGTCGCGGCCCGTCGTCGAGATCAAGCATCACTGCCTCGCAGCGGACACACCGAGTCGGGTCGTAGGAACCGGCGCCGTCGTCATCACCGCTGAAGGAACGTCGATCGGCATTGTCGGACAGTGGGTCTCTGATCTCGAAATCCCCGTCTTGCGGCGCGGAGCCAGCAGACCGCGTACCCGCGCCCGAGATGCCCGCCATCCCGCGTCCTCCCTCGTCTGCAGTGCGAGCCCTGCGCAGCGCGATTTTGATCTCGCGAACATCGACATCGACAAGCGCAGCGATCTTGACCAACGTCTCGCCCCGACCCCTCATCTGCTCGACGGCGGCCTGCAGACCGGCGAGATGATCTGCACGCCTTTTAGCCCCCTCGGCGCGGACACGCTCCTGCGCCTGATCGAGTCGCACCCGTTCCCATGTATCGACAGCCTCAACTCGGTGCAGCGTCAGTCGGATCGTCGCGGCGGCATCGGCATTGGCGCGCTCACGCCGAGCCCTCTCCTCGTTCATTCTCCGCTGTGCTTCACGGGCTCGGTACCGAGCCCGAAGCTTCTCATTCGAGTTCATACGTTGAACATAGAAACGTGCGGACGGATCGGTCCACGACCACAGCCACATTCATGCCGACGAACGCCCATGATCCGCATTCTTACGCCGCCAGGCCTGTCGACCCACTGAACGTTCCAGCCGACTAGGCCTCGGCGCCATGCCTCTGCCCCAAGCGTCTCCCCGGCGTGCTCGACCACCCGATCCACACACCTCTTGCATTCTGGCGTCCGGACGACGGCTATTCGCCGGACGAAAAAGGCGGTAGATGCGCCGGGTGGTCACTTCGATTGCGTCGGGTTGGCCGTTGCGCAGATCTCTCGCACGTAGCGAGGCGCGATCTGTATGCCAAGGCCCGTGTATCGAGGCCACTTCAATCCCGACAACTGTCGGGCGTGGGACTCCGGCGGGTTCGGCGAATATCGCCACATCAGCTAGTGCCCGTGAGAAGCACGACCCTCGGGCCCCCCGACAGCTGCGTCAGCGGCGACGAGTCCCGCGAGGAAAGCGAGGGCTCGACACGCACTCCGTCTTCTCATTTCGTCCTCAACGCACCCAGCGGTGTCCACTCCGCATCCTGCAGACTGTGCCATGACGGAGACGCCCGAAGCTGAAAGTCACATGCCTTTGATGTTCGCGGCTGCACACTGCGGCAGCGTCTCAGTTCTGACCTGATCCAGGCCGGAAACTATCGGTGTTAATTGCTTGCACGGCGTGCCGCGCCGTTCTCCAAAGGTTGCAGCAGGACCTCATGCGTCGGGCGGCCCAGTACGGTGTGGCCGAGCGATTCTCGGGAGAATGAGACCATCACTTCGTTTGGGGGCAACTCCGTTCCGAACATTTGTCGGGCCGTCGTTGCTTACTAAGTCCCCGGTAGCCTGTTAGTAACACATTCGAGACACGCAGAGCCTGACGCGGTGGGCGACATCGCGTCCGCTGGGTTGCGTGGGTCGCTCCGAGTGGGGTCGCAGCGAATGCGGTCCAGGTTCCGGGAAAAGATGACCTACTGTTCCGATCGAGAAGATCTCAGCGGTGCGCATTCTCGGATGATGCTCTCGAGGTTCTCCTGTACGCGTTCGGGGGCGATGCCGACCGATGGTGAGTACAGCATGATGTGGTCGAGAACGCCTTCGTAGCGGGTAAGCCCGTTGCGGACGTCGTCCGCGGTGCCTGCGACGCCCATGGTGTCGATCATCTTGTCGGACACTGCGGCGAACATCGCCGGGAAATCACGTCGGGCGAAGGCTTCCCGGATCGCCTTGCCCTCGGTGGCGAAGCCGTTCACGTCGAGGACCGTCTCGTAGGACTTGACCGAGGAGTAGAACGCAATCTGTTGGGCCAGTTCGCGTCTGGCGACCTCGGCGTCGTCGTGGATGGCGCACATGACCATGGAGACGACTTCGACGTCACGGGGGTCGCGGTCGGCGTGCGCGGCGCCCTTGGCGATGGCGGGGCGGACAATCTCCTGGACGTAGGTGGTGGTGAATAGGGGATGTCCTGCGAGCCCGTCGGCGACTCTGCCGGCCGCCTCGCACATCCGGGGGCGCACACCGGCGGTGATGATCGGGATCGGCCGGCTGGGGGGTTGGACTTCGCCGGTCGGAACGAGGTTCATCGTGTAGAAGCGGCCCTCGTGGTGGATTGGACCTTCGTGCAGGTTCCAGATGCGGCGCAGCAGCACGACGAGTTCTTCCATCCTCAGCGCGGGTGCGGACGTGTCGGGGACACCGTGCCAATCGCTCATCATCCGTTTGGTGCCGTTGCCGATGCCGAGCACCAGTCGTCCGTGGGAGAGTTCGTCGAGGTCGCGTGCCTCGGTGGCTAGCACCAGGGGGCTTCGGCCGACGCCGTAGAGGATGGAGGACCCGATCCGGCAGTTCTGTGTGCTGTTGGCCATCGCGGCCATGGTGATCGACCCGGAGCGTGAGTAGAACTCGGAGGCCCATGCGGCGTCGAAGCCGGCGTCGTCGGCGGCTCGGGCGGTCTGAGCCATCGATTGCAGGTCCGCGCCGAGAACCGACAGGCCATAGGTGCTCATATTTCGTCTCCTTGGCGAGGGCGAAGGCCGTTGAACATGACGGCGTAGAGGGTGTCGGCGACCACTGTCTCGTCGAGATGGTGATCGGTGACCAGGTACATGAGGGCGTTGATGGTGACGGCACCGAACAGCGCGATCGACGTGGAGCGCGCGTCGGGCTGTTCCACGAGGGATCCGTCGCGGGCTCCTGCGAGTAGCAGAGCCTCTACGGGCTTTTGATAGGCGGTGTTGATCATCTCGGCGATGACGGGCATCCGGGCGGCTCGTCCCAGTTCACCGATGAGTGCACGGCAGACCGCTGGGCGTTGCGCCATCGCCCGCAGCTGCGCACGGATGACGAGTTCGAGGCGTTCGGCACCGGTGCCATCGGTATGGACGATCGCGTTCACGGCCTCGGAGATGTCCTTGAGGAGATCCTCGAGCAGGAACGCGAGGATCTCCTCCTTGCCGGCGAAGTAGTAGTACAGCGTTGCCTTCGGCACGCCGGTTACTGCGGCGACGTCTTCAATCTTGGTGTCGTTGAGCCCCTTCTCGGCGAACAGGTCCGCCGCGGCGGGAAGCCGATTAGAGATCTGACGTGGAACCTTGCGCATCGTCCCTCCCGTTCGCGGAGTTTGGACTCAGAGTCTAAACCTTTGTTGCTCTTCGCCGGTAGCGCTGGACGTCGTCGTGCTGCCGTTCCAGAGAACCGGTGGTCCCCAGGAAGCCGAATCGCCCAAAGTGCCGATCACGGGTCAACTTTCAGTTGATAGTCAACGTCGCGTCGACGCGCCAAGTGATCGACTGGCCCTTTCGAGGGCTCCGACGAGACGCACCTCGGTCTCCGGGAGCATTGCGGCGACCTCGGCTGCAGCTAGGCTGCGGCTGCGCAGCGGCGTGTCAGCATTCGTGGCCGCCGCCGCCAGCGCGGACCACGCCTCGGAGGCGTCTCTGGCTGCCGCCGCGGCATCGGCGGTGGCGGCGTCGTTCAGAAGGTCGGCGATGGTCTGGCAACCCTGCGCCTGCAACGTGCGGAAGAGCCCACCCCCGGTGCCGGCCATCTCGATGAACGCACCGAGCCCGAATAATGCTGCCGTCAGATCCTCGTCGTCGAATGACGTGGACCAAGAACGCAAGTCCTCTGCGAATGCCTGCACGCCCTTCAAGCCCGAAGATCCGACCTCGGCCGCCTCGACGTGCAGTAGCGGCGCACCCGCGGCGTCACCGCGCACGACTGCTGCGCTCGCGCCGAGCGCGTCACTCGCAATCGGACGGAGGTCGGGCACATGGTCCGGCCAATCGACGTGATAGGTGGTGTGCCGGGTGGGGGTGGGGAACCCGACTGAGGACCGCGCTCGTCGTAAATTGTCGTAGGGAACGAGCTGGGTGGTGTCGCGATCGTTGTCGACCACGTGCGCCACCCGTTCCTCGTCGTCGTAACCGACGATGACGATGTCGTGGCGGCTCATATGCAGTCGGACGCGCAGATAGGGGAGCTCGCCGATGTCCGCCCACACCATGACCGGACGGCCCTTGTCGACTTCGTCGGTCACGAATGCCCATCCCACGTCCGGGTCATCGGTAGTTCGCACGACGAACTTCGCGCCCACCCGCGTGAGGTAATCCTGCTCCAAGTCGCCACCCCGCCCCACGAGGTAGGTCTGCGGAGTCAGCTGCGGCGAGCGGACGTAGCAGAAGTCCAGGGCTCCACCGAGGGCGAAGACCAATCCTTCATCGAGGTATTCGGATTCCCAACCGATTTCGGCCCACTCGGTGAGGTCCCGAAGCGCACCCGAACCGCAATGACCTCCCTTCTCGTGCCGGTAGGGAATCTGCACCTTGGTCATTGCCGCCTCCTCGCCTGTCCTGGGTTCCTGAAGCCGATCGACCTTAGGTCTGGGTCAAAGCATCGTGTGGAGTGACCCCCTGGCTGCCCCCGGTGTCGCAGCTGGGCTCGGCCTTCTTCCAGCGTCGTCTCCGATCGCTTCAACTGTGACTCAGAATCGGATGGGCACTTCGATGGAGCGGTCTGGTCGCGTGTCGTCGTGCCCTTCGTCGCCCTGTTCCGGCGTGTGTCACGGGTGATCAGCTCGTCGAACCGGACGCCACGCCGGCCAGCGTCAGTTCGGCTCGGTCGACGGGGGTCTGCTGAGTGATGGCCCGCTTGCTGAACATGAAGTCGCGAGGGCGGTTGACGCAGTCAGCGGCAATGAGTTCGCCGCCACGAAGGTAGAAGCAGGTGAAGTCGCGGTCCTTGGTCGGGTCGCCGCTGAGCACGACTTCGTCGTACCCGGTATTGAGACCGGCGATCTGAAGTTTGAGGTCGTATTGATCTGACCAGAACCATGGAAGTGCTGCGATCTGTTTGGGCTTTCCGCAGATCGTCGCGGCGGCGACCTTGGCTTGCTCGGCCGCGCTTGGCACGGACTCCAGTCGGATGCGGCGGCCGTAGCGGGCCATGTCGTGGCTGGCGCAGTCGCCGGCGGCGACGATGTCGTGGTCGCTGGTCCGGGTCTGGTCGTCGATCACGACGCCGTTGTCGACGGTCAGACCCGCTGCGGCGGCGAGTTCGGTGTTCGGCTGGACTCCTATGCCGACGATGACGAAGTCGGCGGGAATTGATTCGCCGTTGGCCAGGATCACGTCGCGGACCTTGCTGTCGCCGGAGACAGCCGCGACCAGGGCGCCGTTCCGGATGTTGACGCCCTCCTCGCGGTGGATCCGATCGAAGAACTCCGATACCTCTGGGGCGGTGACCCTTTCGAGAACGCGTTCGGTCGCTTCGAGCACAGTGACCTCGAGGCCGAGTGCGCGCAGCGAGGAGGCCGTCTCCAGTCCGATGTAGCCGCCGCCGACGATGACGGCTCGTCGGCTACGGCTGGTCGCCTCGTGAATTCGCTCGACGTCCGCGGCGGTGCGTAGGTAGTGCACTCCGGCCAGTTCGGCTCCTGGGATGCAGAGTCGGCGGGGGCGGGCGCCGGTGCACAGCGCGAGCTTGTCGTAGCGCAGGGTCTCGCCGGTGTTCAGGGCGACGTGTTTGGCCGTGCGGTCGATTGCCTGCACCGTCGCGTCCAGAATCCGGATTTCCTGCTTGGCGTAGAAGTCCGCGCTGCGGATCGGCAGTTCGTCGACCGCGCATCTGCCCGTCAGGTAGGCCTTCGACAGTGGGGGGCGTTGGTAGGGCAGCGCCGACTCCTCGCCGACGAGGACGATCTGACCGGTCCAGCCTTCCTGGCGCAGGCTGGCCACGAGTTGTGCCCCTGCATGGCTGGCCCCAACGATGATGGCCCGCTGCGGTGTCACGCGTCGGACATCGGGGTCAGCCGGACCATCATCTTGCTGATACCCCGCACGAAGTTGGACTGCACGTACTCGGGTTCGCCAATGACCTCGATGTTCTCGAAGCGAGACAGCAGTTCTTCCCAGAGGATGCGCAGCTGAAGCTCTGCCAGCCGGTTGCCCATGCAGCGGTGGACCCCGAAACCAAACGAGATGTGGTTCCGGGCGTTGGCCCGGTCGACGATGAAGTCGTCGGGCCGTTCGAATACGCGCTCGTCGCGATTGCCCGAGGCGTACCACATCACGACCTTGTCGCCCTTGCGGATGAACTGCCCGTTCAACACGGTGTCGGCCTTGGCGATTCGGCGCATGTAGGCCAGCGGCGTCTGCCACCGGATGATTTCCGAGCACATGTTGGGGATCAGGTCGGGGTTTGCCTTCAACTTCTCGAACTGGTCCGGGAACCGGTTCAGCGCAAGAACGCCGCCGCTCATCGAGTTGCGGGTCGTGTCATTGCCGCCGACGATCAGTAACACGAGGTTGCCCAAGAACTCCATCGGTCGGTCGATCAGATCCTTGGTGCTCTCATTGCTCTGCAGCATGGTGATCAAGTCGAAGCCGGGTTCTTCCCCGGCAGCTGTCCGGGCGGCCTTGTCGTGCCAGAGAGTGCTGAGACCTCGCGCCATGTCGCGCATTCCGTTGAACACCTCGTCGTTGTCCGAGGGCCCGCCGTTCGCCTGCTCCATCGACGTCGCGAGATCCGACCAGTGGACGAGCTTGCGACGCTGTTCGTATGGGAAGTCCAGGAGGGTCGCCAGCATCCGAGCGGTCAGTTCGACCGAGACGTTCTGTACCCAGTCGAACCGCTCGTGCACTGGCAAATCATCGAGCACCTCCCGGACGCGCGAGCGAATCAGACCCTCCATCTCACGCAGGTTCTTCGGCGCGACCACCCCTTGAACGGCGGCCCGCTGCCTGTCGTGGCGTGGCGGATCCATCGCGATGAACATCGCGATGTCGAGGAACCGAGGCGGGACACCGATGACGATGAACGGCTCGGCGGAGAAGACCTCGTGGTTCTTGTCGACGGCCACGATGTCGGCGTGACGCGTGACGGACCAGAACGGACCGAACGGGCTATTGGGCTGATAGTGGACCGGAGCCTCGTTGCGCAAACGTTCGAAGTAGGACTGCCAGCGCCCCTGCCGGTATAGGAAGGGGTTGCTGACGTCGATGTCGGCGAGTTCCACGTCTTCCACCGGGGGGATGGGCTTCTCGACGAAGATCTTCTCTCCGTTCGTGCGGGTGAGCCATCGCCGGGCCTTGTCGTACAGGTGCGCGCCTTGGATTTGGCGCTCGATCGGGATGCTCGACTGAACTCTGTCGGTGATTGCTCCGGGAATGCTCATCACGCCTACCTATTCGTTGTCGTCACATTTGGAATTCGGGGGTGTGGAGGATCAAGCCGTCCCACGCCTCGGACACCGGCATCTGGCACGACAGCCGAGAGGTCGGCTGTCGCTCGGGGTTCATTGAGAGCATCTCCTCTTCCTCGGCGCCGGAGAGGCCCACCTGCTCTGACCACTGCGGATCGACGACCACGTGGCAGGTGCCACACGCGGCCTCGCCGCCGCAGTCGCCGTCGATACCGGGTATCGCGTTGTTTGTCGCAACCTGCATCAGCGACTGACCTGCCTGCAGAGGCGCTTCGCGCTTCTCGCCGTCGTGGGAGACGAAGGTGACAACCGCCATGGCCAACTCCTCATAGGTTCGTGCTCGGTGACTTGGTGAAAGTCTCATCGAGGAAGGTGGCTGCGGCTATGTTCGCAGGAGTCAGATACTTGTGATTTCGGCTCAGAGGGGCATGTTTAGGTGAACCTCAACGATCCGGGTGTGCCGCCGCTGGCGTTCGTGCAGATGCTCGAGAGCCACGCGCTCGACCCAGACGTCGTCGCGCGGCTTCGTGATGTCATGGCGCGTGAAGGTACTGACGAGGCCACCTTGATTCGGCGTGACATTCAGGCCCCGTTGCGGTGGCTTCGAGAGGTCTACCCCGATCTTGACGTCGACCACGCAACGCTGCTCGGCTTCGCGTTCGCCGGGCAGGCCCAGTTGACGTCCTTCGGCCCGTTGAGTGTTCCGCTGGTGAGTGCCGGCTCGGTCGCCGAGATAGTGGAGCTGCTCACCTATCTGCCGCTGATCACCGCAGCCATCAATCCACAGTTTCATCCGAATGCCGACGGCCTCACCGTTGGGCTGAGCGGACACACCGGCGATCCGGCGCTGGACTGCCTGGCCGTCACTTACACCGGGTCGGCGTTGTTGCGGCTGATGGACATGCTCGTAGGTCCCGCGCCGACCGTCGCGCTTCATGTGGGTTGGCCAGCGCCCGTTGCGCCGGCTTCCTACCAGGAAGACCCTGCGCTAGCCGGGCGCGTGTTCTTCGAAGCTCCGATGTCCTATCTGCACGTTCCTGCGGACACGCTCGACGAGGTGTGCCGCTTCTCCGATCCCCTCGCGTATCGACTCGCCGTCGCCGAGCTGAAGCGAACTCTCGACCAGCGGCGCGGAGCCACCTCCTTCTCGGAGAAGGTGAGACAGCTGCTGGAGAAGGACCCCGGGCAGCGAAGTAGCCAATGGGTGGCAGACGAACTCTCGGTGTCCACGAGCACGCTCAAGAGGCGTCTATCCGAAGAGGGGACCACCTTTCGGCAGTTGCGCCAGTCGTGTTTGCGCGAGAGCGCCATGCTGCTGTTGCTCACCCGTTCGATGTCGGCGAGTCAGATCGCCACCGAACTGGGATACGGCGATCTGACCAACTTCTCGCATGCCTTCAAGCGATGGACGGGCCGCTCTCCGAGCGAGTTCCGGCTCTCACGACACTGAGCGCTCGCCTCGAAGTCAGGTCAGGACTGCGTCGCCGAACCAAGCGCACATGAGCAGTGCGAACTCGACGTCCAGTCGGTCATCGGCGAGGGCTCGGCCACGGCGCTCGACCGCCCGATTCACGCGGTATTTCACCGTGTTGCCGTGAATGTGGAGGTCCACGGCCGCGGCCTTGAAGCTGCCACCGGCGCGGAGAAACGTGCTCAGCGTTTCTCGCAAACGGCGATCCGATGTGCTGCTCGAAGCGAGTGGGCCGAGCACATCGTGGACCCAGGACTTCAACGTCGGGACATCGGCCAGCAGCATCGATGCGAGCGCCAGACCGGAGTCTTGGGCAGCGACGAATCGTCGGGTGCCGCCTTCGGCCACCATCGCGACTGCGCGCGCCTGTTGCGCTTGCCGGTAGGTCCGACGAAAGCCATCCAGCCCGCGAGACGGCGCACCGACCGCCATTCGCGGGCTCTCGCTGCAGGTTTGGGCGAAGGCGCGCAGCTGAGATAGTGAGCTGGACGGGTCGGGGACCGTCATCCACGCGCACGCGACGAGGCGGTCAATCGAGTGGTAGAGCAGTTGCTCGGCTCCAGCCGCGGAGGCCGCGTCCCGCGCGACACGCTCCAGGGCGATGAGCTGATCGGCATCGGCGCTCGCATCCTGGTTGAGCCAGACCAGGAGGGCCATATGCGTTGCGCTCAACGGGTACCTCATGGAGTACGAGGTCTCGGTCACGTCGATGTCGCGTCCGTCCAGGATGTCGCGGATGGCTTGTTCACGCAGACTCCGCCGGTTGTCGTCCCAGTGCGCGCGCTCGACCTGGTAGGTCTCCAGCACCTGTTCGGACATCCAGTCGATGTAGCGGAACGACACACTGGTGATTTGCTCGAAGAGTGCCAGTTTCTGTTCGGGGGGGAGGTCCGCGCTTCGCAAACCGGCGATGATGAGATTGAGCCCGTGTTGATGCCCGAGCCTGTAGGCGCGTAGCAGCGCGTTGACGGGGATCTCACGCTGCGCCATCCGACGCGCGTGTTCGAGGGCAGCCGTCGGCGCTTCGACGTGGTCGATCGGAATCGAGTAGCGGATGACGGATAACCAGGTGCCCACGTTCGCCGCGACGGTGTCGCTCAGCAAATCCCTGAGCTGCTGATCGGCCGTAAGTTCGGTGACCTGCTCAACGAGAAGCCGATGGATGGCCTCGGGTAGGCCCGTGACCAGGTCGCCGACGCGGCCGAGCAAGTCAGCTAATGCGGGTGCAGGGGCGCCTTCACCTCGCGACGAATCAAGCACACTAGGCACAGTAGTGCGCCCTTTGTCTCCGGGAGACAAAGTATGCCGAAAAGTTCAACGATGTGAGACCTACCGGGCCCGCGCAGTAAGTTCTACGGTCAGACCAGGCGATCCGCTCAACATGGAGCGGTCCGAGTGCTGACAAAGTGCAACTGAACGCCTACGCAGCTTCTGTCGCACGGCACTCACAGATGATGACCGCATCAAAAGGAGGAAGCGCATGGCCTGTCTGTTCGCACTAACTGTGTTGGCGATGCTGGCTACTGGCGTGGTGTCATTTCGAAGGTGTGCGCTCCAATCGCCCAGACGTGTCATCATCCTCGCCCCACTCAACCGACTCCTTGATCGTCTGGGCCATGATGCTGGGGCGCTGGCTCAAGCAAACGAAAGCCCGTCGCTCTAACTCAAACTCCACCGTAGGGCCGCGCGTGTCGTCTTGGACGAGCCCTACGAATCCAGATTGCGTCGTCGACAGAAGCGGCAACGCGTCGGCGAGTTTGCCAGCGCTCCAGCAATCGCGGCGACGGCATTGGTCTTGGTCGTCAGTACTGTCTCGGCTACAGATTCGTCCGGGTCAGATCTTCGGTGGAAACACACGTTGCCCACCTCATTCTCTGCGTTTAGACTCCGAGTCTAGACCGTCGTCATTCGCGGTAGGAGCTTCTTATGGTCGCGGTGCAGATCCGTTATGACCCGTTCGATGCCTCGATCCTCAGCGATCCCTATCCGACGTACCGGTTGTTGCGCGATACGGTTCCGGTGTACCGCGCCGAGGAATCACATACCTGGGTATTGAGTCGGCACGCAGACGTTCAGGCCGCAGCACTGGATCACGGCACGTACTCCTCGGTGGACGGGATATTCCCCACCCCGCCGGGATCGAATTTCATCGGTTCGTTCCTGCCGATGATGATCGTGATGGACCCTCCGCGACATGACCAGTTGCGCGCCCTGGTGAGCCGAGCGTTCACTCCGCGCAGAGTTGCCGGTCTACAAGACGCCATCACGCAGATGGCGGCGGAGTTGTTCGAGCGCCTCGACGAGGGGTCGGGGCGTGCGGACTTTGTGACCGACTTCGCCGCCATCTTGCCTGCGGCGGTGATCGCTGATTTGTTGGGTGTTCCCGCCACGGATCGTGATCAGTTCCGAGTGTGGTCGAGCCAGGTGGTGCAGGTCGACGTCAACCACGGACAAACCTCCGACGCTCTGGCCGCCGCCGCGGCGATCTACGCCTACTTCACTGACTTCCTCGCTGACCGCCGCAAGAATTCTCGCGAGGATCTGATGTCGGCGTTGGCGAATGCCGCGGTCGACGGTGTCGTGCTGACCGATGAGGAGGTCCTTGGGTTCTGCGCGTTGCTGCTCGTCGCCGGCTACGAGACCACTACGAATCTGCTGGGGAACTCCGCGGTCGTGCTGGCCCAGCATCGGCAGATCCGTCGGTGCCTGGGCGCCGATCGAACGCTGTTGGGGCCGGCGGTGGAGGAGTTGTTGCGTTACGACTCACCCGCTCAGGGTCTTTCACGAACCCTGACCCGTGATGTCACTCTGCACGGCACGACCATGCGCCAGGGCGAAAAGGGACTGCTGCTGTTCGGGTCGGCCAATCGTGACGAGCGTGCCTTCCCCGAGCCGGACGTCTTCGACATCGAGCGCCGCAGCGAGCACCAGGTGGCCTTCGGTCGCGGCATTCACTTCTGTCTGGGTGCGTCGCTAGCGCGGATGGAGACCCGGATCGCCCTGAATGCGTTGCTGGACAAGGTGCCTGACTGGGAGGTCGACCTGGACTCCGCGCGGCGGCTGCGGTCTGGGCCGATTCGTGGCTACACCTCGCTGCCCATTACGTGGACCACTGCGGTCTAGCCCGTGCCCGTCTTCGACGACATCGACAATGCGTCATATCCCATGCAGGCCGCCCGGAAACTCACGGGAGGCCAGAGATGGACGCTTGTGGTGTCGTGCCTGTCGGTGGCACTGGTCATCGGCTCAATGGCGGCCCTGTACACCTCGCTGCCCGACATCGCAGAGCAAACCGGCGCGACGCAAAGTCAATTGACGTGGGTCGTGGACGGCTACACCCTGGTCTTAGCGGGCTTGGTCCTCCCTGCGGGCGCCGTCGGTGACCGGTACGGTCGCCGGTTGGTTCTGATTCTCGGACTGCTCGTCTTTTCCGCGGCGTCGGTCATTCCGCTGCTCGTAGCAGATCCGTGGTGGCTGATTTCGGCGCGAGCCATCGCAGGGCTGGGTGCTGCGTTCGTGATGCCCTCGACGCTGTCGCTGCTGACCGCGGGATTCCCCGAGCATCAACGCGGCCGCGCCGTGGGGATCTGGGCGGGTGTCGCCGCATCGGGCGCCGTCGTCGGCGTCTTGTGCTCCGGGGCGCTGCTGGAGGTATGGACGTGGAAATCCATCTTCGTCGGTCTCACCGTCGCCGGTTTGGCATTGATGACTGCCGCACTCACCCTGCCTAAGACCGCCCAGGAAACCCATCCACCCCTGGACTACATCGGGTCGCTGTGCATCGCTGCTGCCGTCGGTGTCATCGTCATAGCCGTCACCGAGGCACCCTTGCGCGGTTGGACCGACGGGTGGGTGCTGGGGCTGTTCGCCGCCGGCGTCGTGGGGTCAGCGGCGTTCGTGGTCGTGGAGCTGCGGCGCGAGTACCCGCTGCTGGACCTTCGACTCTTCGCTGACCGAGGCTTCGGCAGCGGCGCGCTCTCACTGGTCCTCCAGTTTCTGGTCATGTTCGGGGCTTTCTTCCTATTGGTGCAGTACCTCCAACTCGTGGTCGGCTACGGGCCATTGCAGTCGGCGATGGCCCTCACGCCGCTGATCGTCCCGATCGTGGTCATCTCGCTGATCGCGCCGATGCTGGCCGAGCGGTACGGCCTGCGCGTGGTTACCGCCCCGGGCATGCTGCTCATCGCCGTTGGCCTTTACTTGGTCAGCCGCCTCGGTGTTGATGCGACTTACCCCGATTTTCTATGGCCTCTGCTGGCCATGGGCGCCGGGCTGGGTCTAGTCACCGCGCCAGCGACCACAGCGATCGTTGCCGCGACGCCGGTGGAGAAACACGGCGTGGCCGCCGCAGTCAACGATGCCAGCCGAGAGATCGGTGCCGCCATCGGTGTGGCGATCGCCGGCAGCGTGCTGGCCGCCGGATACACCAATCGCATCCAACCCGTGCTTCCCGCAGTTCCGCCGCCCGCGCGCGAAGCATTCGCGGACTCGCTGGCGGCAGCACTGCCAATCTCCGAGCAGTCCAGTCCCTCTGCTGCGCATCTCGCTGACATCGCCAAAGAAGCGTTCGCACACGGCAATAGCCAAGCCGCCCTTGCGCTTTCGGCAATCACGGCCATCAATGCGGTCATCCTCGCGATCTGGGCGCCGGGCCGCCCGCCTACAACCCCACGGCGCCGACCGTCGACCGAGACCAGCACCGAATCGCAGACCGACACCTCTACAGAATCGAGCACCGCGTGAGCGAGGCGCCAACCCTTGAGCCAGAGCAGTTGCCGCCGCACACCCCCACGTGCATGGGATGCGGCCCCGACAACCCCAACGGCTTGCAGATGACGGTGTTTCGATCTGGACAACACGTGTACACCGACCTGGTCTTCGACGAAAGGCACGGCGGAGCACCAGGTCTCGCGCACGGCGGTGCTATCTCCGCCGCCTGCGACGACCTGTTCGGCTTCACCCTATGGATCGCGGGCACCCCGGCAGTCACCCGCAATCTGGCTATCTCCTACATCCAACCGGTGCCATTGCATCAACCCCACCGCATCGTTGCCCGCGTCGACAACCGCGAAGGTCGAGCACTGCATGTCAGCGCAACCGGAACGGGAGAGGACGGTGTCGTGCGCTTCACCGCCACCGCGATGTTTGTCGCCGTGGATGTCAAGCACTTCGCCGCACACGGCGACCTCGGCGCGTTCGGCGACATGCTCGAGCGGTTCGCCGGCTCACGGCGGTCAACCGATGACAACGAAAGCGAGGCGTGACACGCCATGGTGACCGTGAAGTATGCGCAGTTCGATGAGCAGATCGCCACGCAGTTGCTGAAAACGGCGAACACAGCCGGAGGACTGTCAACGTTTCTGAACTTTCGGCACACCGAACTGACCGCCGGTCGGCTGGTGGCGGAGATGGAGACCCGCGACGATCTGCTGACACCGTTCGGCAACCTGCACGGCGGGTGTTTGTCCGCGATGGTCGACCACTGCCTCGGGGTGGTGTTCTATCCCGTCATTCCGGCAGGATCATGGGTCGCCACCACCGAGTTCAAGCTGAACTTACTCAGACCCGTATCCAGCGGAGTGTGTGTCGCGGTCGCCGACATCGTGTCGCTGGGCAAGCGCAGCGGGGTGGCGAGGATCGACATCACCAACGGCGACAAAGCCGTTTGCGCCGCGCAGGGCACCGTCACGATCGTGAACACCATGGGCAACGCGTCGTGACCTCCGCCGTGCAGCATCGGGTACGCACCGGAGACGGGATCACCCTGGCCGCCGACTACTACCACTACGACGGCAACCGTCCCGTCGTGCTGCTCCTGCACGGCGGCGGCCAGAACAGGCACGCCTGGAGCAGGTCGGCGCGTCGGCTCCATTCGTGCGGGTACTCGGTGGTCGCCTATGACACCCGCGGTCACGGTGATAGCGACTGGGACCCCGCCGGCCGCTACGACGTCGACCGGCTCGCGAGCGACCTCATCGCCGTCCGTGACCACTTCAGCGCCGATACTCCGCCCGCCGTCGTGGGCGCCTCCCTGGGCGGCATGACGGTCTTGGGTGCGCATCTGCTTGCACCCGCGGACTTGTGGGGGGCAGTAGTCCTGGTCGACGTCACGCCGCGGTTGGAGTTTGCGGGCGCTCGTCGTGTCGTGTCGTTCATGGCCGCCCGCCCCGAGGGCTTCGGCACCCTCGACGAGGCCGCCGAGGTGATCGCCGCCTACAACCCGCATCGCGCGAGACCCGACAACGTCGACGGCCTGCACAAGGTGCTCCGTCAGCGCCACGATGGCCGCTGGGTCTGGCGATGGGACCCGGCATTCATCCACTCCAACTTCGACTTCCTGCGCGACGGCGCCACCGAGGGAACCGAGCAGTTCGACGCGATCAGCGATCTGCTGATCGACGGAGCCCGACGCGTCACCGCCCCCACACTGCTCGTACGCGGACTGCTGTCCGACGTCGTCTCCCAGGCCACCGTCGACGAGTTCACCCAACTAGTCCCGCACTCCGAGACCGTCGACGTGTCCGGCACAGGTCACATGATCGCCGGTGACGACAACGACGCCTTCACCGCCGCGGTCACCGATTTCCTCGACCGCAACACGCCGTGAAGACCCGACTGACTGTTGCGATGGGGTTAGCCAGGCGCAGTTGGCCCCAGGGCTTTGAAGTAGACGTTGCTACCGCCACCAGTGCTGTCGGCATCCCACCATGAACCCGCGGGGTCGAGTCGGATGAAAAGTCACCGGTTTCGATCAATCGTGCAGCACTAGTCAGTCGATACGTTAAATTTCTTCGCCGCGATCTGCGGTTCGACCTGCGGCACTGGCGATCGTCGCCGCGACCGGGGTGTGCGCCTCCCCTGCATTCTGCAACAACACGTAACCTCCGAGGCTGCCCAGAAACCCTGCACAGTGCCCGACGAGTTCGTCAGTAGTGAAACTCAGCTCGCCGTCGAGTCGGCGGCGCAGAATTTCGAACAGCCCTCCAACCCCCAGTGTGGAGGCCAAGTGGGCAACGCCCACTGCCGAGTCGGCAATGTCGAGGTGGAGTCTGGCCTCGCGCAACACGAGGTCAGTGAATCCGGCCAACATCTCACTGCGCAACTCCCTGAGCAGTGGCTCGGTCGCGGATTCAACGAACAGTATCCGGGCAAGCCCAGGGTCGTCGTCGATCATCCGGATTAGGGCGCTGATCGGGCCATACGCCAAGACTGCGGGTTCGGCGTCGGAGTCGGGAATTGCTTGCTCTATGACGTCGTAAAACGTGCCGTAGACCTGCCGATAGACCGCCCGCAACACCGCGTTCCGGTCAGAGAAGTGTTGATAGAAGTAGCGTGACGTGACGCCGGACTTTGCGCAGATGGCAGTGACGGTGGCGGCTGCAACACCACGTGTGCCGATTAAGTCAACTGCCGCATCGATGAGACGTCCTCGCCTGTCTTGGCGCCGCTCGTCCGCAGACATCCCGCTGTACACCCGCTCGGAACGCATGAGTCAAAGCTTGCCATCCCAATCTGACTAGGCATAAAGTCACATGATCAGGCTGTCCATCACGACGGGAGCTATCAATGAGCAGTGAGCCGAACGCACGACCACCGGCGCGGGTGCTACCGAAGCCTCGACGCGTCCGTTTCGCGATGCCCGCAGCGACCAAACGTCAGCACTTCGTCGACGGCGACTTGGTGATGAGCCATTTCGTATCGACCTTGTCGGCGACATTCCCGGAGGGGGAGGATTTTTTTATCCGGTCAGTGCGCGAGTTCCGGGACCAACTCAGCGATGCCGATCTACGTGAAGCGGTGAAGGGATTCATCGCGCAGGAGGCGACCCATCGGCATCAGCATCGACTTCTGAACGATCGACTCCAAGCGATGGGCTATCCAACCGACGGGATCGACCGTCACACCAAGAAGTTGGTCGGCCGACTTGAGAAGCGCTTCTCTCCTGCGATGCGGCTGAGCGTGACCGCGGCCCTGGAGCACTACACCGCCACGTTTGCCGAGATCATCCTCACCAGTGACGAGGCTCAGGGACTGATCGGCCACACCGAAGTCCGGTCGATTCTGCTCTGGCACGCATTCGAAGAATGCGAGCACAAGGCAGTCGCTTTCGATGTCTACACGGCCATCGGAGGCGGCGAACGCACCAGAGTCTGGGGAATGCGGCTCGCCACCGTAATCCTGTTCGCGGAGTTGGTTGTCCAGACGATTCGCTCGTTGGTGGGCGACCCAGCCGCATACAACCCGAGACGCATCCTGACCAGCCTTCGCGCCTTCCGTCGTTCTCCACTGTTCAGCTCGGCCGCCATTGAACGTTTTCGTTCGTACACCCGCGCCGGATTCCACCCCGACGACTGGGACAGCACCGAAATTCTCGAACGCTGGACCAGAGAACTATTCGACGCCGACGGAACGCAGCGAGTGACCACCGGCGCTGGCCCGTAGCCCGTCAATGGCAGAATGAATTGCCCGCTGCGGACGCCATGGTGACCTTTCCGGGTAGCCGATTCCGGGCATTGGTGCGTCATCGGATTCTCTGGCGCGCAAGCTCTTTCGTGTCTTTTTCTGAACGGCGCCCAGATCCCGTCGTTCTTCAAACGCGCGGTGTCTGCAAGTTGTACCGCGCACTCGGGCTGGGCGAGCGTATCGCCAGCTAAGCCTTTCCACGAGAGTCAAGGAGACATGTCCAATGGCATTCAAGTACAGCGACATGCTGGAGACGATCAAGAATCGGCAGTGGGCGCTGGCCGACATCGATTGGGATGCGCCGGGCGCCGATGCGATCACCGACGAGCAGCGGCCCACCCTGAAGCAGTTCATGTCTGATGTGGTGTGGATAGAACACGTCGGAGCACGCGCTTTCGCCGCCATGGCGCCGAAGGCGCCGTTCGATGCCCTAGGTGACATTTACAAGTACTTTCACGCGGAGGAGCAGCGGCACGCTAACGCGGAGCTCGCCCTCATGAAACGTTGGGGAATGCTTGACCATGGCGAAACTCCTCAGCCGAATAAAAACATTCGCCTCGTCATCGAGTGGCTCGACAGATACGCCGAGGCCCTTCCGCTGACAGTGATCGGAGCGGCGATTCCCGCGTTGGAGACTGCGCTTGACGGAGCACTGCTCAAGTTCCTGCTCGACGAGGTGGAGGATCCGCTGTGCGCCGAGGTCTTCAACAAGGTCAACAGCGACGAATCGCGACACCTAGCAGTCGGATTTCAAGTCCTGAACGACCTCGGCGCCAGCCCTCTGCGCATTCATGCGATTCAGACAATAGGGGCGCTTGTCGACCCCAGAGTTCTTGTCGGCGGCGTCCTGTACGTGCCGCTGCTTACTAGGATGCTGACGAATCTCAACGCCATGGGACTGTCGGGAGGAGAAGTTGTACAGCGCGGTGATGCGGTACGAGAACGTAGGGGACCGTAGTGAGTACACGCGCCGCGTTCCCGGCTACCACATCCTAAAGGCCCACATGTCCGCGAGCATAAAGCGTTCCCAGCCATTGCATTACATTTCACAGCGGTTGGGCACCGCGATCGACCACTTCCCCACGGCGGTGCTCGGTAAGCCTCCATCGTGGACCGAAGAGCTGACCTATGAACCGGTGGCTAGATGACGACACCACGACCGTGTCGATAGTCGTTTGCGGGTTTCGACGGCCTGGGACCGCAATTCGCCTGCTAGAGCGAGGCATTGGGGTTTCGTTCTACTCGAGCCTGCGGACCTGGCGGGACCCCACATATCCCGGCGCTGCGTGTGATATCCCATCGCGCGCGCTTCAGAGTACGGGCGATGTGCCGGTAGTAGTTTCTGGTCAAAAGCCGTTGGACGCGTACGGATGTCGCCAGCACCATCAATGGCGCCAAGGTTCCACCGCCGTTGGGCCGTCGCGCGTGGGTCCTGTAACCGTAAAGTGCCGAGCTTTTCGTGTCGCCACGAACTGTTACTTCGCCCCTAGTCGTGTCGCTATACAGCGCCGGTCGCGATTTACTGCCCGCCAGAGCCAAATGTGCAATCGTCCGCTTTCGGCACCTGGCCATCGGGGCGTTGCAACCACACCTCGCACGCTCGCGCGGCCGTCCTGTGGGTGGGTTTGGACCCGAGGTGTCCTTGTAGTTCGTTCACCAGCTACGAGGGGGGATGCGACGGCGGTGTAAGAACACATCTACTGACAGCGGCCGGTTAGCCGATTGCAGGCGCTAGTGGGATCGTGTGGTGGCGGGGCGTTGCGGCCACCAGCTGGCCTCGCGGAGCAGGACGGCGATGGCGGGGACGGTGAGCGTGCGCACGACGAAGGTGTCGAGCAGCAGACCACAGCCGATGATGAACCCGGCCTGAATCATGATGGCGATGGAGCCGACCATCAACCCGAACATGCTGACCGCGAAGATGATGCCAGCTGAGGTGATCACCGAGCCGGTGCTGGCCACGGTGCGAAGCACCCCGACGCGGATGTTGCGGGTGGATTCCTCCTTGAGACGCGAGACCAGGAGCATGTTGTAGTCAGCGCCTACGGCCACCAGAATGATGAACGCCAACAACGGCACAGGCCACGCGATTTCGTAGCCCAGGCCCCACTGGAACACCAAGACTCCGATGCCCAGCGACGCGGTGTAGTTGAGTACGACGGTGCCCAGCAGGTAGAGCGGGGCGAGCAGTGCACGCAGCAGCAGCACCAGGATCATGCCCACGATGAGCAAGGTCGCGGCGGCCAGCTGGATGAAGTCGGCGGTCAGGAGGCGCTGAATGTCGGAGTTGACCGCGGGAAATCCGGCGACCGAGACGCGGGCCTGCGCCAGGGAGGTGTTGGGCCGGGCGGCCTCGGCGACGGCGACCATCTCATGGGACAGGTGCATGGCGTCCGCGCTGTAGGGGTCGTTGCTGGATTCGATGAGGAATCGGGCGGTCTTCCCGTCACGGGAGAGGAATTGTTTGGCGACGTCGGCGAACTGCCGGTTCTCGAAGGCGTTGGGCGGCAGGAAGAAGCCGCTGGCGGTGTCGGAGCCGGTGCTGGCGCGCGCCGAGTTCTGCAGTTGGGTGGCGATCTGGCTCATCCCGCTGAGCATTTCGATGTTGCTGTCGGCCAGGGTGTGCACACCGGTGGCGAGCGCTCGGGCGCCGGAGGCGAGTTGGCGGATGCCGTCTTGGAGTCGGCGGACGTTTCCGGCCAGGTCGGCGGGGTCACCGAGCGCACCGAACGCGTTGTCCAACGAGGTGACGGCGGTCTGGACGTCGGCCAGGGTATCGGCCACGGATGCGTTCTGGCCGACGGTGTCGCCGAGCCCGGCGACCTGGGTGAAGAACCCGGCGTTGCGTAGCGTCGTGAGGACTTGGACTTGGTCGCGAATTTGGGCGCACTGCGGTGTGGTCGCGCACCACGGCGAGGTGTTCAGGGCGCCCACAAGGGGGTCGATCGTGGCGATGGCGCCGTCGGCCTGCTCAGCGAGTGGGCGCAGCCCAGGGCCAGAACGCAGCGCCTGGTCGACGGCAGGTGCGGTGGCCGAGAGTTGCTTCAACAGGGGCCGGAACTGGTCCACCTGTTGTCCGGCGCTCTGGGCCTGGTCGAGGATTCCCGTCAGTGGCGTCAGGGCGGTCCGCAGGGTGGTGTCGAGTTGGGCGAGGCCGCCGGCGAGTTGGTCCGCGCCGCCGGTGAGCTTGGCCAGGTCGTCCTTGCGGGCGCTGCCGTCGTCCACTGCGCCGGCCATCTTGTCGCCGATTTGTCCGTTCTGCCAACCAAGTTGCGCTTGCTCCAGGCGTGCTCCCGCGGGGCGGGTTACCCCGGACACCTTCGTTACCCCGGGGATCTGCGCGATGCGCGACGCCATCTCGTCAAGGTCGGCCAGTCCCTTGCCGGTGCGCACGTCAGTGGGGGACTCCACGACGAGGAATTCGGAGATGACGATGTCCTTGCGGAAGTGCCGGTCCAACAGCTGGTACCCCTGGTTGCTGGCGGTGGTGTCGGGTTGTCCTTTGCGGTCGTCGTAGCTCAACGTGATCGTCGTGGCGACCGCTGAGAATGCCAGCAGGATGGCAAGGCTGACCAGCAGCAGCGGCACGGGCTTGCGCACCACGGCCACGGCTACCGAGTTCCAGTAGCGGCGCGTGCGGTCGGACTTGGGTTCGCCGATGCCGCGTTTGGCCGCCAGGGACAGCACCGGCGGCAACAGTGTCACGGTCGCCACGAACCCGACCAGCACAGCCACCGCGCAGGCCGGTCCCATCCCGGCGAACACGCTCAAGTTGGCGAACACCATCGCGGCGAACGCCAACGCGACCGTGGCGGCCGAGGCCAAGATGACGCGGCCGATGCTGGCGGTCGCGTGCTCCACCGCCTGATCGGGGGCGACCTGCGCCCGGCGCTGTTCGTGGTAACGGCTGATGAGAAAGACGGTGTAATCGGTGCCTGCGCCTAGCAGTATCGCCGTCATGAAGGCCACGGTGAACTGCGACACCGGCATACCCAGCTCGCCCAGCGCGGAGAGCACCCCCCGCCCCACGGCCAGACTGATGCCGATCACCAGCAGAGGCAACAGCGCGGTGAACACCGACCGGTAGACGATGAGCAGGATCAGCGCGATCAACCCCGCGGTGGCGATGGAGATGAACAGCAGATCGTGTTCGGCCTCGGCGATCTGATCGCTGAACGTCGACGGCGGACCGGTGACCTTCGCCGTCGTCGACGAACCGTCGAACACCTCGGCGACGATGGCGCGGACCGCGGTAACCGACTCGGCGGCAGCGGGGTCACCGAGCGTGCCGGCCACCCCGACCGGCAGATACCAGGCCTTGCCGTCCTCGCTGAGCGCCTGAGTCGCGGTCACCGGATCAGCCAGCAGGTCCTGAACGAGAAGCACGTGGTCGGTGTCGGCACGCAGCCGCGACACCAGATCGGTATAACGTTGCCGCGCCGACGGCGTCATGCCCGACTGGTCCTCCATCGCCACGAACAACATGGTCTTGGAGCCCTGCTCGCCGAAGGCCTCGCTCATCCGGTCGATGGTCTGGAAGGACCCGACGTCGCGCGGGATCAGCTGCACCGACTGTTTCTGGACCACAGTCTCCAGTTGCGGAAACAGCAGGGCCAGAATCACTGCCAGTCCGACCCAAGCGCCAACGACCAACGCCTTGTGCCGCACCGTGAAACGGGCCAACGCGCCGAGACGCTCGCTGTACTCCCCGGACGTCCTCGCTGCCGATAAGGCGCGTTCGCGGACCCGATTGGCGGCGAGGTCGTGCGCGTCCGTTTCGTTATCGTCGGCACTCAAGGGCGCACCGCCGGGCGCTCCGAAACCAGGTCATCCTCAGGCAGATCATGGCGCACGACGCGAACCCGGCCACCAGGTAGACAGGCCATATAACCGTGGCGCTTGCCGTACAACTCCCACGCCGTGAAACTCTCATCGGCGGTCACTGTGAAGCCATAGCCGTTGGAGAACTCGACACGCAGAGTGCCGTCGTCGTCGCAGGTGGCGCGAGTGCAGACGCTCCCGGCGAAGTTCAACAACGAGCGCTGGTAATTCGGCACGTCATTCGGATCAACGAGCACGTCTTCTGCCGGATAAGCCCCCACCGGAGGGAGTGACAAGCGCAGTGGACGCGTGATGACCAACTCGTTGTAGTCCTCCAGATTGAGCACCAGACCGCCGACCAGGCTGACGCGCTGGACCTCGCACGCTTCGATCCACTGGGTGATCATCAGACCGCCTCTCGCCGCCAATTGGGTTCCTACGATACTAACAGTATCGCTGCGCTACCGATAGTAGCGTTCCGTCCAAGTCGCCGTCCGGTCACGCCTGTCGCGACTCTGCGTTCTCGATGACCAATCCGATGCTGCGCTGTAGTCGGACGGCGATATCGTCTGCGGAGGTGCCGTGCCGGACCCATGTGATCAGGCTGGCGAGCCAGACGTTGCCGACGATGGCGGCGATTCGGTGTTGCCTCGGGTTCGGTTCCCCGCCGGCGATCGCCAGCCCGATCAGGTGCTCGATGACCGCCTCCGCGCGGTCCACCTCGGCGCTCGCGCTGCCATCGGCGCTGACGAACGCGCGGGTCACGGCCGCCGTCAGCGCCGGCCTGGTCTGCCATTCTCGACAGAGGCGCGCACTCAGGTGCTCCACCCGCAGCCGCGATGATCCCGCTGTGGCGGTCCAATCTCGTTCGGCTCCAATACGTTCGAACTCACGCGCCAGGATGGCCACCAGTACGTGCGCCTTCGATGGGTAGAGGCGATAGAGGGTGCCGACCGCAATCCCGGCGCTATCGGCAACTGCGCGCATCTTCACCGCGTCGTAGCCGCCACTCGAGGCAATTGTCGCGGCGCAGTCGAGGATGATCTCGCGTTTACGGACCGACTCGGCCCAGCGATCCTCTTTGATCGATCCGGTTGTCATCATCGGCAATCCTCGGCCTGTGAGGGCAGGCCCGGGGGCGGACGCTGCCATGAGCAACGATCACGGCGGGACGCGCAGTATCGCTACGCTACTGTTGGTACCATAACCCGATGCGAGTTGGAACGGCCGGACCAATCAAACGACGGACACGGCGTTGAGCGAAGACGCGTCGCCCGACGACGACGCCGATCCACGCCGCGCGCGGTCACGAACCCGTCTGCTCGACGCCGCGGCTCATCTGCTCAGCACGGGCGGAGTCGAGGCGGTCACGATCGAGGCGGTCACCAAGGCCTCTAAGGTCGCGCGAACCACCCTCTACCGCCATTTCAACAGTTCCTCCCACCTTCTCGCTGCCACCTTCGAGCGACTCCTACCCCAAGTCACACCACCGCTTACGAGTTCACTTCCCCTGCGGGAGCAGCTGATCGGACTACTCACACGTCAGGCAACCTTGTTCGCCGAGGCGCCCCTTCACCTCACCACCCTGGCCTGGGTCTCCTTGGGGCCCACATCGAGCAATGGTGACGACGCAGGGCATACACAATCGCTACGAACGAGGGTGGTCGACCAATACCGACAGCCGTTCGATGCCATCCTCCAGAGCCCCCAAGCCCGCGACGAGCTGGACGACTTCGACGTCGAACTCGCCATGTGCCAACTCGTCGGACCACTGGCGTTCGCGCGCATGACGGGACTCCGCACGATCAGCCGTCACCAATGCGAAAATATCGTCGACGACTTTCTCAAGGCCCACCGACCCATACGCTCAGCCGGCGAGCCTCAGCCGTAATCCCTTACCCGAGTCAATTCAGGTTGTCATTGGGTGCCTGGCATCTGACCGGTGATAAGTAGAACGGCAAGTGTCTCGCTTGCCGAGGAACAAGACAGCTTCGAGAGCACTTTTGCTCAACCTTCAAACCCACGTCGGGGTGTTTCAAATTCGCTCATACACGTGTCGCAGACTTTCGTGTCAGAAGACTTGAAGACAATTGTCGTTTTTAACGATCCTTCACAACCGGATGAGCACCGCCGGTCTGGACCGTGACGTCCGGAAGGTCGTACTTCATGCGGGCAATCTCTCCTACCGTTGGTCTCTTCGGATTGGACTCTTGTAGTGATGCCTCAACTGGCTATCACCCCGCTACGTTGGAGGTCGAGTCGCAATACGCCTGCACCTGCCCCGCACCCTTATCGGGGCCCCCGTGCAGCGCCGCAGAGGCACGGCGGTTTGGGGGCGGGGTGCCGATGACCGTGCAGGCTGCCTGGTATTCCGATCCGTGGGGCACCGCGGAATCACGCTGGTGGGATGGCATCCGATGGACAGGCTGGACGCATAAGCCTGCCATTCCACCACCGACGAACCAGAAGTCGTGCCAACGATTTCGCCAGGCAAGGCAATTGTGCCGGAGCGTGTTTAATGACGCCTGAGAGCGCGTTAGCTAGGCTGCTGGGCCAGGCTCACCGCATCGCAGTGATCGACGTATAGACCACCGGTCTATATCGGACGGATCTGGTAGAAGGGGTCGCTGTCATCACAATGAATGCGGCGACGGGGCCGGTGATCGACGAGTTGGAAACTCTGGTCAACCGACTACGCGATCCCGAACCCACGTGAATTCACGGCGTTACCGCGGCCTTGCATCGATGCGCCCCCGTTCGAAGAGTCCCCGGGGATGAGTCCATGATCTCGGGACTCGTCCGAAATCAGCCCACTCGTAGCAGACTTCGAGCGCGCGCCGCGCGACCCGCCGTGACTCGCGTGACAGCTCAGCCCGCGGCGGCGAGTTGCGCGAGGAACGCGAGGTCAAGGAATGCACTCCGTCTTCTCATTTCGGCCCTCACCGCGGTACGTGCCAGGGGTCTTTCTTCGCCGTCCAACTCATACGCAGTTCGCGGAGCCCGCCCGGGTCTACAGCTGAACGAAGACGACATAGGCCATGAAATAGCGACTGTCTCGTCGCCGAGGCGATCATCGAGCGGTGAGGCCCTGCTCGCCGGCCTTGGTGAAGGCGTCGTCGATCAAGACGACGTCCACACCGGCGCGGTCGAGCAGCGACGCTGCGATGGAGGCGCGGTAGCCCGATCCGCAGTGCACCCAGACGGGTCCGGCGGGCACGCCATCCAGGCGGTCCGGCAGTTCGTGAAGGGGGATGTTGGTGGCGCCGGAAACGTGCCCTTCGTCGTACTCGCGACTTTGGCGCACGTCCAATATGGAAGGCAACCCGGAGCCGAGTTCTTGTGCGAGGCGGGCGAAGTCGGCGACGGGATAGGAACCGAGTCGACTGCCGTCGGCCAGTGTGTCAATGCCTTCGGTGGCCGCGCCGGTGAGCCGGTCGACTCCGATGCGCACCAGTTCCCGTTTGGCCTCGGCGACCTGTTCGGGCGAGTCTCCGATCACTGTGATCGGGGCGCCCCAGTCGTAGAGCCAGCCGAAGTAGCTGACGAATGAGCCCGACAGTTCGAACCCGTAGGTGCCGGGTAGGTGTCCGGCGGCGAATGCTGTGCGGGTGCGTAGGTCCACGACCCATTCGCCGGCGTCGATCCGCCGGCGCAGCTCGGTGGGGTCGATCGGTGCCGGTGGCGTCAGGTCCACTGGTGCGGGTCCTTCGCTGTTGATGACACCCATGTGGGCGTAGTACGCCGGGTAGTCCGACAGTCCTGCGAGTAGTTCGTCGACGAAGCTCTGCTCGTCTTTGGTCAAGGCCGGGTTGGTGTTGCGCTGCTCCTCGATGGTCGAGGAGTCTCCGGATGCTGGTGTAGCCGAGCAGAAGCTGCCGAAGCCGTGGGTCGGGTAGATCGCAGTATCTGCGGGCAGGCGGTCGGCGAGTTTGTGCACCGATTGGTACTGGGCGTGTGACAGTTCCTCGGTGTCGTCGGGTCCGATGAGGTCGGTGCGTCCGGTGGTGCCGTAGAGCATCGAGCCTCCGGTGAACACGCCGTGGACGGCGCCGGCGTCGTCGCGGAGCACGTAGCTGACGTGGTGATGGGTATGGCCGGGGGTGTGCAGCACTTCCAGTTGGATCGGTCCGGCGTCGATGATGTCGCCGTCGGCCACCGGGCGGCGGCTGTAGTCGACGTCATCCCCGGCGGGTACCGCGTAGTCGGCGCCGACGGTGCGTGACAGTTCCAGTCCTCCGGTCACGTAGTCGTTGTGCAGGTGGGTCTCCAGCACGTGAGTGATGCGGACCTCGTTCTCTTCGGCGAGGGCGAGTATGCGGTCGATGTCTCGTTGTGGGTCGACGACGACGGCGATGCCGTGGTGGGTGATCAGGTAGCTGCGGTCTCCGAGTCCAGAGGCTTCGATGATCGAGACGTCCATGTTCTGTTCCTTTGATCGTTGGGTCAGTTGAGGATGAGGGTGTCGACGAGCACGTAGGCGGCGACGGCGAACACCAGATAGGCGAACCAGCGCTGTAGCCGGGTGGTGTCGGTCTTGGTGCCGAAGTATCCGGCGACCAGTGCGGTGGCCATCGCCGCGGCGACGAAGGCGGCGGTGACCTGCCAGTCGAAGTTGATTCCCTGGAGGTGAGAGAAGACGCCGGTGACGGAGTTCGCGATGATGATCAATAGCGACGTGCCGATGGCCGTGGACATTTCGACGCCGAGGACCACCACTAGGGCGGGGATGATGAGGAATCCGCCGCCGACGCCGAACAGCCCGGTGAGCAGTCCGACCAGCAGGCCGGCGCCGATCGATCGGGGTGCGCAGCGGCGCCAGTTGACCTGGCCGGCGTCGATTTTGCAGGCCGTGCCGGTGGCGCCCTGGTCGGCAAGCATGCGGATACCGGCGACCACCATCACGACTGCGAAGCCGATCATCAGGACCGAGTGGGGCAGGTGAGCGCTGATGGCGCTGCCGGCAACCGTGGCCGGTATACCGGCGGCGGCGAAGATCCCGGCCATGCGCCACCGCACCTGCTTGGCGCGGATCTTCGGCAGCACCGCGACCGCCGAGGCCGCGGCGACGACGATCAGCGAGATGGGGATGGCCTGCTCGACGTCGAAACCCATCCCGTAGACCAGCGCCGGAACGGCGAGGATCGACCCCCCGCCGCCGAGCAGCCCCAGCAGCACGCCGATCAGCGCACCGAACGCCAGGCCTACCGCGAACGCCATGACAATTCCCCTACCCGTTTGATCGGCGGTGCAACATCGCGTGAAGTCCTTGCTCGAGCAGTCACGTCAGACTGCGGCGTGGGCGTCGGCCCACGCGTTGTAGCCTCCGAGCAGGTCGGAGACCTGCCCAATGCCGTTGGCGCGCAGCAACGATCCGGCCACGCTGGAACGCCAGCCACCGGCGCAGTGCACGACGATCAGCTTGCCGGTCGGCACCTCGCCGAGGCGCAGACGCAACTGGGCAAGCGGGATGTGCAGGGAGTCGGGGATGGCGCCGCCCTCGCGTTCACCGGGGTTGCGGATGTCGATCAGCGTCACTGCGTCTTCGGCCAGCAGCTCATCGAGTTCGGTGACCGTGGTGCGTGGTGCGGCCTGCACGAGGTCGGCGAGTTCGGCCGGGAACTGCCCGTCGCCGGCCACGGTGAGGTAGCCGATGGCTCCATCGGAGCCGATGCGTGCCAGGCGCAGCGCGGCCTGCTGCTCGTCACCCGGATAGGTGACCAGGGCGATCTGCTCACCGACGTCGGCGACCATGCCGCCGGTTTCGGCGAACCGGCCGTCGAAGCCGACGTTGACCGTCCCGCGCAGGTGCCCGGCGGCGAAGTCCTCGACGCTGCGGGCATCGAGCACCCGCACCCCCGCATCGAGCGCAGCGCGGATCTGCTGCGGTGTCATCTCGGGCACGGTGCGGTCCGCCTGCAGTAGGGGGTGGATGCGCTTGTTCATTGCCGCGTCGGAGGCGAAGTACGCCGGTGCGGCGGGCTGGCCCGCGGTCAGCATCGCGACGAACGCTTCCTCGGTCATTGGCTGCACCGACGGATTGCTCGCCCGCTGGTCCCCGATCGTCGACGTCAGCTCTGTCGAGAGATTCTTTCCGCACGACGAGCCGGCGCCGTGGGCAGGCATCACCGTCACGCTGTCGGGCAGCGTCATGAGCGTGCCGTGCAGCGTGCGGTACATCGCCCGAGCCAGGTGGCTCGTCGAGCTGTCACCGATGTTCGCCAGGTCCGGACGGCCGACATCGCCGATGAACAGCGAGTCCCCGGTCAGCACGGCCACCGGCTCGGCCCCGGCACGCTCGCGGACGAGCACGCTGATCGATTCCCAGGTGTGGCCCGGGGTCGACAAGATCTCCAGATCAACCTCGCCGAGAGACACGTGCTCGCCGTCGGCCAGCCGGCGGATCGGGTAGTCGGTCTCGGCGACCTCGCCGAAGCCAATCCATGCGTCGGTCGCATCCACCAACTCCAGGTGGCCCGACACGAAGTCGGCGTGGAAGTGGGTGTTGATCACCCCTTCGATCGTCAGCCCGAACTTCTTTGCGTCGGCCAGGTAATCGCTGATGTCACGGCGCGGATCGACCACCACTGCGCGGCCGGTGGTGTCGTCGCCGATCAGGTACGACGCGTGTGAAAGGCACTCGATGTAGTACTGCTCCAGGATCATTGGACTTCCTCTCAGTCGTGTCTCGGGCTCTGGCCCATGACGGCCCGCCAGACATTCCTACAATACCCCCAGGGGTATAAATTCCCGGTCTGACGAATACCCCTCTGGGTATGCTAGCGTCGAAGGCAACGATACCCCCATGGGTATCTTCAATCAACCGATAGGAGGTCCCTGATCCATGACGAACACGACGATCGACGCCGCCGAGCTGCAGGAACTGCTCGCCTCGGCCAATCCGCCGCGCCTCGTCGACGTCCGCACCCCCGCGGAGTTCGAGACCCTGCACATCGACGGTGCCTACAACGTGCCGCTGGACCTACTGCGGGAGCATCGCGACGACATCGCTGGCCACCTCGATCAGCAGGTTGTCCTGATCTGCCGCTCCGGGCAACGCGCCAATGAGGCTGAGCAGACGTTGCGGAAAGCCGGTCTGCCGAACGTTCACATCTTGGCGGGGGGCATTACCGCGTGGGCGGCCCACGGATTCGCCGTCAACCGCGGCGCCCAGCGCTGGGACCTGGAGCGGCAGGTACGCCTGGTCGCCGGGCTCGTCGTTGCCGTCAGCATTCTCCTGAGCGCATTCGTTCCGCACGTGGAGTGGATCGCCTTCGCGATCGGCGCCGGCCTGACCGTAGCCGCGCTGACCAACACCTGCGCCATGGGAATGCTGCTGGCCCGGCTTCCCTACAACCGCGCCGGCGCCACCTGCGATGCCGCGACGATCACCGGTCAACTCGGAGAAGCGCCACGCGCGCGAAGCTGATCGCCGCGGAGACACGCCCTGCCAGCGGGAATGCCATGAGAGGTCGAGTAGTCGACTTGAGACGTCATATACCCCCTCGGGTAATATGGCGCAGGGGCGATGAAAGGAAATGCCATGGTCGGCGACCAAGAAGCCATCGATGCGGTTCTCAACCGGCTGCGGCGGGCCCAGGGCCAGCTCGCCGGTGTCATCTCGATGATCGAGAACGGCCGCGAATGCAAAGACGTCGTCACTCAGCTGGCGGCCGTGTCCCGTGCGCTCGACCGTGCCGGTTTCAAGATCGTCGCCACCGGATTGCGGGAATGCGTTACCGGTGAACAAGCTGGTGCCGACAAACCCATGACCGAAGCCGAACTGGAAAAGCTGTTCCTCGCGCTGGCCTAAACCCATCACGACAAAGGAGTCATCATGAGCATCGCACTGGCCACCACCCTGAAGACGTCATTCGACGACGCTGTTGCCCGTACCCGAGAAGCACTGTCCGCGCAGGGATTCGGTGTCCTCACCGAAATCGACGTGAAAGCGACCCTGAAGAACAAGCTCGACGCGGACATGGAGAACTACCTGATCCTCGGCGCATGCAATCCGCCGTTGGCCCACCGTGCGATCACGGCGAACCGTCAGATCGGTCTGCTGCTGCCCTGCAACGTCGTGGTGCGTAGTGACCCCGATGACCCAGAGAGCACGCTCGTCGAAGCCATGAATCCGCAACTGCTCGTCGACGTCACCGACGAACCCGAACTGCAACCAATCGCCGAAGAAGTCGCCGAGAAGCTCAAGGCTGCGATCGAAGCGTTGGGCAACTAGCTGCTGCACTCGCATCCCCGTCGTTCACCGATTTGAGAATCTGTGGGTCGCCGAATCCCACTTACCGAGGGCTCTTTCGTCGCTGAAGTGAGACTTTGGAAGAGCATGTCGTCTCGCCATTTCTGGCGCGGCATCCGGCGGGGGCGAACGGCAGTGTGGCGGTTCACGGCATCCTGCCCGAGTTGTCGGTGGGCGGTGCCATGATCTGTCGCCATGGGCAAGAGCGACAACGAGCGGGGTGGCGAGCCGATACCGTCATGGTTGCCTCGGGGCCTAGAGCACGTCGCGTTGCGGTTGGGCCGCGCCGACGATTTGGAGCTGCAGCTCGGACGGGTGGCTTTCGGCTGGTCCTCCGGGTGCGGGGGACCTTTGACGGTAGAGCCGGTCCATGGTGAGACGCCGGGCACTGTCGATGCGGTCGTGACTGGGATACGTCCGATACCGCCCTCTGCCGGGATGCTGTTCAGCGAGGCCGTCAACCATCTACGAGCCGTTCTCGACAACGTCGTTTTCCATCTCGTCACGTCCGCCCGCGGGGAGCCGCTGCGTGACGACGCTGCGCGTAAGGTGGCGCTGCCCATCTACGAGACCGCTGCCCAGCTCGCGAGCTGGCAGCAGAGGTTGCGCAACTGGGTGCCCGAACTCTGTGCCGGGAGCGCCCTGGGTGACCGCATCGAAGCGCTACAGCCCTACAACAGCACCTACGGCATACCGTCCACGCCACCAATCATGGACTACCTCAGCGGCGCCGAGCTTGAAAGTCCCCATCCGCTCCTGCTGCTACAGGGATATTCCAACGAAGATAAGCACCGGGCGATTCGGTTGGCCTACATGAGGACGTTGATTCAGCGAAGCGATGAATCTTTCGTCGCGGCGGACCACAACATGAGGCAGGTGGCGGTCGGTGACGTCATCGCCACCACGACCGTCGGCCAGCCCGTCCTTCTGGAATCCCAAGCTGCCCTGCACGTCGAACCACCCATCACCGGAACCTGGGTCGCTCCCGGGCGCGAACTCCACCAGATCCACGCCTACGTCATAGAGATCGCGATTCCGACGCTCATCACCGGCGCCCCGAACGCGCACCCCCCGCTGCCCTGGTCCGTTGACCTAAGTGACAACGGCGAGGACCACACAACAAGGATCAGTCAAGGCGGCGACGTGGCCGCCCACCTCCGCGCTGGCGCAGAGGTACTGGACTACATCGACAACGACGACACACCGGTACCGATCCTCAAGATGCCGCCGCCAAACTCGTAGTCGGCGCTCAGCCGCAGTTCCTCCGGCGCGAATCGTCGACTCTGGACACCCCACAACCGGTACCGCAGTGGATACCGCAGTGGTTCCATTCCACCTCGCCGCTCACCAACGCCGCCAACGCCGAACTCGCAGGTCGGGGCAATATCGTCAACCGCCACCGTCGGCGTCAAACACAACAAACGCCCAGTTCAGAGGATTTTAAGTCCGCTGCCTCTGCCAATTGGGCTATGGGGGCATTGCAGCCAACACGCTAGTTCAGGCCGAGGCGGTCGCGTGCCACAGGAGTATCAGCACGATCTCGACGCTAGCTTCCGGCCGGACTCGACGGTTGCGAACGCCTGCACGAGATGCGACCCCACGATGATGGACCCGACTCGCCGATGCCCGCCCAAACCCCGAGCGCGACGACTACATCCGCGCAGCGCGACAGCGCGTGCAACGGCGGTTCGCCGCATCGCAACGGAGCGGGAGCGGCTAGCGGTCGAGACGAGCATTCATGATCAAGAGGTCACTGCCGCTTGGTCCGACCCACGCGGTCGTCCCGCTTCTCGCGGCGCGAGGTCGGTGGGTTCTCGTCTCGGCCCGGATGCCTGCGCAATGAGGTAGTTGGCATCCTGTTGCGTCGGTTGCCATCCGGAGCGCTGCAGTAGCCGCACGAAGTCTTCGATCGCGAGCATCTCGCCGCGGAGGGCCGGATTGATGCTCGCCGTCAGCAGGCGCTCGGCCGACTCGTTGCCCGAGCCCGCCCACTCGGCGAAGGCGTTGCGGGAAGTCTTGCGGCGTTGCGCGAATGCGATGTCGATGAGCTTGAAGACCTCGTCGCGGAACTCCGCGTCGGTAGGCCACGTCTTGGCCGCTGGCTTCTCGTAGCGGTCGATGCGCACCAGCCCCGAATGAACGCGCGGGATCGGCCAGAACACCGTCGGCGACACCATGCCGTAGCGGCGGACGTCGCCGTAGAAGCGAACCTTCACACTCGGCACGCCGTAGTCCTTGCCACCCGGCTCCGCAGCGAGCCGCTCGGCGACCTCGGCCTGCACCATCACCATCACCGAGCGGATGGTCGGAAACTCGGCGAACAGGTGCAGGATCGCCGGAACCGCCACGTTGTAGGGCAGATTGGCCACCACCGCAGTGGGCTGATCCCGGTAATCGGGCATCGCCTCGATGTCAGCCTGGGTCAGCGTCAGGATGTCGTGGTGCAGCACGTTGAGCCGACCCGCCTCGCTGTGCGAATGCTCCCCAACGGTCTTGGGCAGGCGCTCGCACAACACCGGATCGATCTCGACGGCAGTGACCCGCGAGCCGCGATCGAGCAGGGCAAGGGTCAGCGATCCCAGACCCGGGCCGACCTCGAGCACGTGATCGTGCCGGTTGACCCCGGAGGCAGTAGCGATCCTGCGAACGGTGTTCGCATCGTGGACGAAGTTCTGACCAAGCGATTTCCGCGGCCGGAAGTCCAGTTCCTTCGCCAAGTGTCGTATCTCGGTGCGACCTAGCAGTCTGATGGTCAACGCACTCCCCCTTCGCTACCGGCAGGCCAGGCAAGCCATCCTCGACCCGCCTGTGTGTACCCAGCAATCGCGACCCGTACTCCCCCATGTTGCCGAGTCTGTTTGCTGAGCATACCTGAGCGGACTGTGGCATCCCCAGTCTTTCGACCGAATTGGGCTCGACCGGGAATTCGCTGCCGGTATCGACCGCTCCGATTTTACCGACTCAAGCTGCGAAGATACCGACTCACCGGGCGTCACCGCACACCGGTGTAATACCTTGGCACCGCAGCGGGACGGCGTCGCGGGCGGCCTAGCGCTCGACATGGCTACCAAGAGGCTTTCCGATTCCGCCCCCTTCGATAGTCGCGTTGGCAAACAGTTGCGCGCGCCTGCATTTCAGGCGTTCTGGGGTCCACATTGATAGTGACGCGGGCACTCGACAGTGGTCTCGCGCGGCGTCCTTCCTTTCGTGGCTTTCGTACTCGAAGAAGCCGCGCAGGGTCTGCGTTTCTTCGATGACCAGCGGAGCGACGTAGTCGACGCGCCCTCGCAGCCGAGGGCCCTTCGTTTCATGGACGACAGTCGCGCCGCACTCGGTATGGACCCGCGCGCCACGTCGGCACCTTGCGTGGATCAGCGGGCCGCGGCGAACGCTGCCTCGAAGGCATCGAGTGCGGCATCGGAATCCGCAGACGCCCACGCCTCCAGCCCGACCACCCCGGTGTATCCGATCCTGGCCAGCGCAGCCGCTACCGCGGCATAGTTGATTTCGCCAGTGCCCGGTTCGTGGCGGCCCGGGACGTCGGCGACCTGAATCTCACCGATGTAGGGCTGCGCCCGGGTGACCAGCTCGATCAGATTCCCTTCGCCGATCTGGGCGTGATAGAGGTCTAAGTTGAGTCGGAGGTTCGGGTGATCGACTGCGGTGACCAATGCCAATGTGTCCGAGGCGGCAGCGAACGGGGTACCGGGGTGATCGACCGCGACGTTGAGATTCTCGAGGACGAACGTCCGGCCCGCGGCGGCGCCGAGTTCGGCGAGTCGTGTCAAAGTAGCTGCGGCAGTTAGCCACATCGTCGGAGTCACCACCTCGACGGGCCGAACGGGCAGTCCGCGGCCGTCGAGACCGGTGCCGTGCAGATTCAGTCGTGGGCAGCCGAGACGGTCGGCGACTTCCAGCGACTGCGCCGCGGTGGCGAGCAGCTGCTCGATGCCATCGGGCTCGGTCAAGTTCCCGGTGAGATAGCCGGTCATGGAGGAGAATTCCGCACCCGACGCGGCGAGTGCGTCGATGTCCTTGCTCGACCAATCCCAAATCTCCACCAGCAGGCCGCGGTCGGCGATGCGGTTGACGCGGTCGACGAACGGCAGGTCGAGGTACAGCATTTCCGCGCACGCGGCCAGCCGCACCCCGGTCATGCCATCACCGCGACGTCGGTGATCTGCACCGCGCAACCCGAGGCGGCACTGTCGATCGCGGCCAGCGCGATGCTCAGCGCGGTGCGCGCATCCGCGCCGGTCACCACGGCCGGAGTTTCGGTGCGAATCGAGTCGACGAACGCGGCGAACTCGCCGAGGTAGGCGCTGTGCAGTAGGTCCGTGTCGCGTCGGGCGGTGTCGACGCTGATGCCGTCGGGTCCGTAGTAGGTCATGTCACTGCAACGTCCATCCCCCGCGGTGACCATGCCGCGCGAGCCGAACACCTCGGCGCGGACGTCGTAGCCGTAGAGCGCGCTGAAACTGGCTTCGGCAACGGCGATCGCGCCGTTGTCGAACTCGATGGTCACGACTGCGGTGTCGAGGTGGCCGGCGGCCTTGGCGTCCGGGCGAATCAATGCATCTGCGATCGCGGTCACCCGGGTGGGAACGGCGCCCGGGTTGAGGAAGCACAACGCGTCGAAATCGTGGATCAGGGTCTCCAGGAAGATGGTTCCTGGCGGAATGCGCGCCGGGTCGGCGCCGAAGGGACCGGGATCGCGGGTCACTGAGCGCAGCAGCTGGGGGGTGCCCACGCGCCCGGCGTCGATGGCGGCACGGGCCGCCTTCCACCCTGGGGCGAAACGCCGGTTGAATCCCACCTGCAGCACGATCTGGGCGTTCCTGGCCGCCGCGATCACGCGGTCGGCGTCGGTGAGGGTCACCGCCATCGGCTTCTCGACGAACACGTGCTTGCCTGCGGCGGCGGCCTCGACGACCAAATCGGCGTGGGAGCGGGCCGGGGTGGTGATGACGACGGCGTCCACGTCTGAGCGCGCGACCACCCTCTCTGCTGATAGCTCGACGACGTCGACCCCGAGTTGCGTGGCCAGCCGCTCGGCGCTGGGCGTCGGGTCGGCAACCGCGACGAGCGCGGCTCCTGGGGTGTGACGCGCGATCAGTTCGGCGTGGTTGGCGCCGATCCGGCCGGCGCCGATCAACGCCACGCGTACCGGGGGATTCGTTGACATGAAAGGATCCGCACTCTGGACTAGAACGTTCTAGAAGATGCTACGTGGGCCACCCCGGGCGGTCAAGGCGGACGCCCATCACGGCAAGACGTCGAGACCGACTGCCCAAATTCATCGAGGGACGCCTTGCGACGTCACGAGTCCGCGCCGACCCCTCGACCGAGGACCGCGGCCAACTCATCGAGATACCCGCACACCGCCTTCTGCTGCGAGGGCGTCAAGCCGTGGCCGACGTCGTCGAGCGCACGCACCACCGGCGCCCACGTCTCGAAGAGCAGTTCGAGGGCATCGGGCAGCGCGCGGACCGTCACCCTCCGTCGATCACGGTCGTCACGCTCCCGCTCCACGTAACCGCTCGCCTCCAGCCGGTCCAGCAGGACGGTCACCGACGCCGACCGCAAGCCCAGTCGGCGGCCCAGCTCGGTGGGCCCGATCGGCCCATGCAGGTCGAGCAGTCGAAGCGCCTGCATGTCCGTGGCGTTGATCCCCATCGCCCTGGCCTGACGTCGCTGCATGTCGTCGTGGGCGGTGAGGAAGGTTCGCAGGGACAACATGGGCTCGCTCAAGCCGGCCAGCCAGTGGCCCGACTCGTCCCGCTCGTGCACGACGTCACCTCCCGGTCACAGTTCTCTCGACCAACATGTATTACGTTAATCTAGCTACCGGCACGATGAATGCGAACACGCCAGTTCGCCGAAAGGACACCGACGCGCGTGACTCGCCATGCCGTGATCTCTGGGGCCGGCATCGCCGGACCCGCCCTCGCCCATGAACTCGCGGAGCGAGGCTGGCGGACCACCGTCATCGAACGCTTTCCCGAACGTCGAGACGAGGGCCAGAACGTCGACATTCGCGGCGCCGCGCGCGACGTCGTCCGCCGGATGGGTATCGACGACGACGTTCGCAAGGCGGGCACCGGCGAGATCGGGATGCGCTTCCTCGACGAGGACGGCGTACCGAAGGCCTCGTTCCCGCTCGGCGCCCCCGGCGAGAGCGACGGCCCCACAGCCGAATTGGAGATCCTGCGCGGCGAGCTGTCGCGCATCCTCATCGATCACACCCGCGCGCGCACCGACTATCGCTTCAATACCGAGATCGCGGACGTCACCGACCACGGCGACCGCGTGACCGTCGACCTGAGCGACGCAACGGCAATCGATGCGGACTTCGTCGTCATCGCCGAGGGACTGCGCTCGCGCTCGCGCCGGTACGTCACCACCGCCGACGTCAACGATCTCGGCATGTACTTCGCCTACGTCACCATCCCCCGCGGGCCGGAAGACGATCAGTGGTGGAACTGGCAGCACGCCCCGGGCTCGCGCGCCGTGCACACCCGCCCCGACAACCTAGGGACCACACGGGCGCTGCTGACGTTCATCTCCGACGTGCGGGGCCTCGAGACACTCGCCCTCGCCGATCAGGTGACCATCCTGCAGCGGACGTTCGCCGACGTCGGCGGCGCCGCGCAGCGCATACTCGCCGAACTCGACAACGGTGCGCCGCTCTACTTCTCGTCGGTCGGCCAGGTGAGCACGACGACGTGGAGCAAGGGGCGCATCGCCCTGCTCGGCGACTCCGCCTTCTGCAATGCGACGTTCGGCGGCGTGGGCACCAGCATGGCGCTGATCGGCGCGTACGTCCTCGCCGGTGAGTTGTCCCGCGAGAACGACGTTCACGCCGCCCTGACGCGTTACGAGCGTTTCATGCGGTCGGAGATCGTCGACTTCACCCCACCCATTCAGATGAAGGCACTCCGGCGCGCCAACCCACAGACGCGCACCGGTATCAGGTTGCTACACAACGGCGCCCGAGCGATGACCAGCCCTGCCGGCAAGGCAGTGATGAACGTGTTCGGGAAGCGGTTCAGCAGGGTGTCGGTCGACGGCGTTCAGCTGCCGGACTACCCCACCGATTGACCTACTCCGCGTCTTCGGAGCCCGACTTCGCCCCTCCCGCATCGTCGTTCGCCGACGTGTCGTTGTTCGGCCCGGCGTCCTTGGGCTCGTCACCCTTGGGCTCGTCACCCTTGGGCTGGGTGTCCTTGGGCTGGGTGTCCTTGACTCCGGAGTCCTTCGTCGGGGCATCTTCGGCTTCCTCGTCGACGTCGTCATCGATTGGACCGGTGGCGTCCTCGTCGGACGGGGTGGCCCCGGTCGGCTCCTGCGGCGTCTCGGGAACGTCGGCAACGATCGGTGTTTCGAGTTCGTCGGCAACGGGCGGCGTGACGACCGGGTCTTCTGCGACCACTGGCTCCGCCTCGACGGGCGGTTCGGCCACCAGGGTGTCGCTGCCTGCGTCCTGCGCTCCTCCGGCCAGGCTGATGGTGGTGTCGGTGGAGAGAGTGCGCAATGCCGCGACGTCGGACACGGCAGCGGTCTCGAATGGAGACGGCGGTGGCGGTGTCGCGAGAGCCGTCGCGATACCGAACTGCGCCGCTTCGATTCCGTCGACGATCGCGACGGCTCCCTCGCCGAGTGCCACGAAGAAGTTCCTGGTCCCCTCCACGGCCGCGTCGATGATGTTCCCGAGGTTGAACGTGAGGACCGCGCTGATCAGGTTCTGCGTGCCGACGATCAGAGACGTCGTCACGACGTTGCCCGCAGCCAGGAATCCGTTGGCGAGGTCGATCCATGCCTTCGGCACGGCGGCCTCGAGCGCCGTCTGAACCGCGTAGAACTTCTGGTTGCGCCAAATCAGCGAATCCAACAGCGGTTGCCCGACGGCCACGACCGAATCCCTGATCGCGGTCGTGATGGTGTCGAAGGCACCGACGAAGTTCAAGGCGAGGACTTCCTGAATCACCTCGACCGTGACCCCCGGGATCGCGAGCAGCGAATCCACCGCGCCCACGCCGGCCTTGCCCAGTCCGGCAAGGTACACAGCCCAATTCGCCGCCCAGTTGCGAATCTGTTGTCGGACGATCGGCAGCGTCAATATGTACGGCAACTCGAACGCAGTGAGTTCGAATTCGGTCGACACGGCCGCCGCAGCCGTCCGCGCTTGCACCAAGGTTTGTTGCGGCGCCACCGGCGAGATGGGTGCCAACGCAATGGCACCCACGCCGACCAACGCCACCCCCGTGTTGAACCACGGCCTCATTACAGTGTCCATGCTCATCCCCATGTCATTGAGTCAACCGGAATCAAGATCACACTAAACCTGCTGCGGCGACTACCGAGGCGAAACCATCACCCCATCGGCATATCGGGCATGGGTACGTTGCACCGATCGCGAAAGTCGGCAGCAGCCTGCCGGACTCCGCGGAGTTCGTCACTCACCCGTGGGTTCGCCTGAAAGTACGCCTCTATCTCGGCGCGCATCTGTTCCCGTGGCTTTCCCTTGAGCCCAGTGAAGAACGCGTTCACGTCCGGGTGGGTGAACAGATAAGTCGACGTTCCCGCCGACACCCCGGACATCACACCGGCCAAGTCGGCAGCCGTGCAGTTGGGTGGGTCCGCAACAGCCGGAGCTGCGGTGCCCACGACGACTGCGCCAGCAACGACACCGGCAGCAATCATGCTCCGAGAGAACATGTTCTGGACTCCTCTTCGATTCAGTAGCGGCACGTGATTGGGTTCTCAGCGGCGCGGACCAATTCCACCCCCGCCACCGGGGCGCCCCGGATCCCAAATGATGTCGAGATCCCATCCGTCGTCGCAGTACCAGGGATCGGCACAGTAGGACGGGTAGGCGGGGCCCGCCAAGGGTGGTGTTGGTCCGCCGCCGCGAACGGTTCCCTGCCCACATACCGTCGAATTACCGGCCTGCACGCAGTCGGCCAGTGCCGGCGGTGCGACGACGACGCTAATCGGTACCAGTGAGAGGGCGGCGAAACCCACAGAGAGGCAACGCCGAATCAAAAGCGCCACATGTTCCTCCTGGACTGGTCGGCCGGACGAAGTCGACAATCCGTAGCCACGATCGAACCGTGTACGCCGTACGGTAGTCCGCATCGACCTGCGCGGGGCCGTCTCCGACGAATTCATGATCGCTACGCCGAGGATGATTGCGTTGACAACGAAACTCGTTGCCTTGGTGCGGTATTAGGCAGACTAACGACGATCGCTCCTGCCCCACGCCGATGTGACCCTCCCTTGTTCGCCGAGCGGCGATCTGCCCCCCGTGATAGAGACAGACATGGTCAGCTTCCCGAACACCCGCGCCGCATCCCGATGGTTCTCCGGCGCAGTGCTCGCCGTGGCCGTCGCCGTACCAGTGCCCGCCGCCAACGCGGAGCCGCAACCCGTCGCGCCACCGGACTTCGTCGCCCTCGAAGACATCGACCCCACGATCCTGCAGGACATCCGGTACTTCACCCCGCACAACTTCACCGGCGACCCGGTGGACGGCTACGAGGCACCGCTGTGTCTGCTGACCCGCGACACCGCCGAAGCGCTGCGGCGCGCTCAGCAGGAGTTCCTCGCCGACGGCTACACACTGAAGGTGTACGACTGCTATCGCCCGCAGCGTGCGGTCAACGACTTCGTGGCGTGGGCAAGGGACTTGAACGATCAGCGGATGAAGCCCGAGTTCTACCCCCGTGTCGACAAGTCGACGCTGTTCCGCGACGGCTACATCGCCGAGCAGTCCGGCCACAGCCGGGGCAGCACCGTCGACCTCACCATCGTGGCGCTGCCCGCAGAGCAGACGCGAGCCTACGTACCCGGCGAGCCCCTGGTCGACTGTGCCGCGCCGCGAGCCGAACGCTTCCCCGACAACGGCGTCGACACCGGCACCGGCTACGACTGCTTCGACACCCTGTCGCACACACTCGATCCCCGGATCCAAGGCGACCAGCTGAAGAACAGGCTGTTGCTCAAGGACGGCCTGGAGAAGCAGGGGCTGGAGAACTACGAGAACGAGTGGTGGCACTTCACGTACAAGCCGGAGACGTTCCCCGAGACGTACTTCGACTTCCCCGTCAACCGCAACAGCCTCACCGACTGACCCGTCTCGGTGACGGCGACCACAGCGGCGCAAGGACTGCGTAAAGGACCGTCCGACGGGCGTCAAGAAAGCGTCAACGCAGCCGGCTGACCTGCGTAGCGGTCGTAATTTGCACGCATGGCCGTTCTCGCATTCGTCGTGCTGACCATCGCGGTATTCGCGGTGCTCGGCGTCATCCAGAGGGCTCTCGAGTCATGAGCCTCGCCAACGCCGTAGGACTCGTCCTCGCCGTCCTGGTGGCATCGTTCATGGTTGCCGCCCTGCTGTTCCCGGAGAGGTTCTAGGTGTCCGCGGTGTCGTCCCTGTCTTCTGCGACCGCGGGGATCCTGTTCCTCGCCTCACTCATCCTCGCGCTGGCGGCCGTGCACGTGCCACTGGGCAACTACATGCACAGGGTCTACACCTCGGACGAGCACTCTCGCGTCGAACGCATCGTCTACCGCGCCATTGGCGCCGACCCGAGGGCCGAGCAGGGTTGGGGCGCCTACGCCCGCAGCGTGCTCGCGTTCTCGGCGGTCAGCGTGCTCGGCCTATTCCTGTTCCAACTCGTCCAGGGCAAGCTGCCTCTGCACCTGCACGATCCGGCGACCGAGATGACCCCCGCGCTGGCGTGGAACACCGCCGTCAGCTTCGTCACCAACACCAATTGGCAGGCGTACTCGGGTGAGTCGACGCAGGGCCACCTGGTGCAGATGGCCGGCCTGACGGTGCAGAACTTCGTCTCCGCCGCGGTCGGCATGGCCGTGGCGATCGCCCTGGTCCGCGGCTTCGCCCGGCGCCGCAGCAATGAGTTGGGCAACTTCTGGGTCGACCTGGTGCGCGGAACCATCCGCATCCTGCTGCCGCTCGCGGTGATCAGTGCCGTCGTGCTGATTGCCGGCGGCGTCATCCAGAACTTCGCCCTGCACACCCAGGTCATCGAGACGCTGGCCGGCGGGCAACAGACCATCCCGGGCGGGCCCGTCGCGAGCCAGGAGGCGATCAAGGAACTCGGCACCAACGGCGGCGGCTTCTTCAACGTCAACTCGGCGCATCCGTTCGAGAACCCGACGGCGTGGACCAACTGGGTGGAGATCTTCCTGCTATCGGTGATCGCATTCAGCCTGCCACGCACGTTCGGCCGCATGGTCGGCAGCACCAAGCAGGGGCTGGCCATCGTGGCGGTCATGGGTCTCATTGCGACCGTGAGCATCTCGCTCACGATGTTCTTCCAGATCCGGGCACACGGTACCGTGCCCACCGCGGTCGGCGCGGCGATGGAGGGTGTCGAGCAGCGCTTCGGCGTGGCCGACTCCGCGGTGTTCGCCGGCGCCACCACGCTCACGTCGACGGGTGCGGTGAATTCGTTCCACGACTCGTACACCAGCCTCGGCGGTCTGATGACGATGTTCAACATGCAGCTCGGTGAGATCGCCCCTGGCGGTGTCGGTTCCGGCCTGGCGGGCATGTTGATCCTCGCGGTCATCACCGTGTTCGTCGCCGGGCTGATGGTCGGGCGCACGCCCGAGTACCTCGGCAAGAAGATCACCCCGCGCGAGATCAAGCTGGCGGCAGCCTACTTCCTCGTCACCCCGCTGATCGTGCTGACCGGCACCGCCGTCGCGATGGCGATGCCCGGCCAGCGGGCGAGCATGCTCAACACGGGTCCGCACGGCCTGTCGGAGGTGCTGTACGCCTTCACGTCGGCGGCGAACAACAACGGCTCGGCGTTCGCGGGCATCTCGGTCAACACCGTCTGGTACGACACCGCGCTCGGGTTGGCCATGCTGTTCGGTCGCTTCCTGCCGATCATCCTCGTCCTTGCCCTGGCCGGATCACTGGCGGCACAACGCACCACACCCGCCTCCGTCGGGACGCTGCCCACCCACCGACCGCAGTTCGTCGGGATGGTGACCGGGGTGACGCTCATCCTCGTCGCACTCACCTTCCTCCCCATGCTCGCGCTCGGACCCCTCGCCGAAGGAATCCACTGACCATGACCACGTCCCACTCGTCCTCCGTCGTCGACCGTGACGCCGGCGTCCCCCCGAACGTCGAACGTGACGCCGGAGTCACGCCGTCGTCCACCCAGCGCGTCCAGGGCGGTCTCCTCGACCCCCGCATGCTGTGGAAGTCGCTGCCCGACGCGCTGCGCAAGTGCGACCCGCGCACGCTGTGGCGCAATCCCGTCATGTTCATCGTCGAGGTGGGTGCCGTCTGGAGCACCGTGCTCGCCGCCATCGACCCGACGTGGTTCGGCTGGTTCGTCGTGTTCTGGCTCTGGCTGACGGTCGTCTTCGCCAACCTGGCCGAAGCCGTCGCCGAGGGACGCGGCAAGGCCCAGGCCGACTCGCTGCGCAAGACCAAGGCCGACACCATGGCCCGTCGCCTCACCGGGTGGTCGCCGACCACCCCGGGCACGGTCGAGGAGGTCGCCGCTCCCCTACTGGCCCAGGGTGACGTCGTCGTCGTCGAAGCCGGCGAGGTCATACCCGGTGACGGCGACGTCCTCGAAGGCATTGCGTCGGTCGACGAATCGGCCATCACCGGCGAATCCGCCCCGGTGATCCGCGAGTCCGGCGGCGACCGGTCCGCCGTCACCGGCGGCACCACCGTCCTGAGCGACCGCATCGTCGTCAAGATCACCCAGAAACCGGGCGAGAGCTTCATCGACCGCATGATCGCCCTCGTCGAGGGCGCCAACCGGCAGAAGACGCCCAACGAGATCGCGCTGAACATCCTGCTCGCCGCGTTGACGCTGATCTTCGTGTTCGCCGTCGCGACGCTGCAGCCGCTCGCCATCTACTCAAAGGCCAACAACCCCGGCGTTCCGGACAGCCTGGCGCTCACCGGCGACGGCATCAGCGGCATCGTGATGGTCGCCCTGCTCGTCTGCCTGATCCCCACCACCATCGGCGCACTGCTCAGCGCGATCGGCATCGCGGGCATGGACCGGCTCGTGCAACGCAACGTCCTCGCCATGTCCGGCCGCGCGGTCGAGGCGGCCGGCGACGTCAACGTGTTGCTGCTCGACAAGACCGGCACCATCACCCTGGGCAACCGGCAGGCATCCGACTTCATCCCGCTCGACGGCGTCACACCCGAGGAGTTCGCCGACGCCGCACAACTGTCCAGCCTCGCCGACGAGACCCCCGAGGGCCGCTCGATCGTGGTGTTCGCCAAGGCGGAGTATGGGTTACGTGCGCGCACCACAGGCGAACTCGACGACGCGCAATGGGTCGAGTTCACCGCCGCCACCCGGATGTCGGGCGTCGACGTCGGTGGTCACAGCCTGCGCAAGGGTGCCGCCGCATCGGTCGCCGAGTGGGTGCGCAGCCAGGGCGGCACGGTGCCCGAGGAACTCGGCACCGTCGTCGACCGGGTGTCCGGTTCGGGTGGCACCCCGCTGGTGGTGGGCGAGGTGCGCGACGGCCGCGCCCGCGCGCTGGGCGTCATCCACCTCAAGGACGTCGTCAAGCAGGGAATGCGGGAGCGGTTCGACGAGATGCGCAGCATGGGCATCCGCACCGTGATGATCACCGGCGACAATCCGCTGACCGCCAAGGCCATCGCCGACGAGGCGGGCGTCGACGACTTCCTCGCCGAGGCAACGCCCGAGGACAAGCTGGCACTGATCAAGCGGGAGCAGGAGGGCGGCAAGCTCGTCGCGATGACGGGCGACGGCACCAACGACGCCCCGGCACTCGCGCAGGCCGACGTCGGCGTCGCGATGAACACCGGCACGTCGGCCGCCAAGGAGGCCGGCAACATGGTCGACCTCGACTCCGACCCGACGAAGCTCATCGAGATCGTCGAGATCGGCAAGCAGCTCCTGATCACCCGCGGGGCGCTGACCACGTTCTCGATCGCCAACGACATCGCCAAGTACTTCGCGATCATCCCGGCGCTGTTCGTCACGCTGTTCCCTGGCCTCGACGTGCTGAACGTGATGCGGCTGCACAGCCCACAATCGGCGATCCTGTCTGCAGTCGTTCTCAACGCGCTCGTCATCATCGCGCTGATCCCGCTGTCGCTGCGCGGGGTGCGTTACACGCCGAGCAGCGCGTCGAAGCTGTTGAGCCGCAACCTCTTGGTGTACGGGCTGGGCGGCATCGTCGCGCCGTTCGTCGGCATCAAGCTCATCGACCTGCTGATCCAACTCTTCCCCGGGATGTCCTGACATGTCACTGACCAACCTCCTACGTCAGCACTGGGCAGCACTGCGCGCGCTGCTGGTGTTCACCGTCATCCTCGGCGCTGCCTACCCCGCGGCCATCTGGCTCATCGCGCTGCTGCCCGGACTCGACGGCAAGGCGCAGGGCTCCGTCATCGACGCAGACGGAAAACCGGTCGGCAGCAGCCTGATCGGGCAGCAGTTCACCGACGCGAACGGTGCTGCGTTGCCGCAGTACTTCCAGAGCCGACCGTCGGCGGCGGGCGGCGGGTACGACCCGATGGCCACCAGCGCGAGCAACCTCGGGCCGGAGAGCATCGTCGACGCCCCCGACAAGCCCAGCCTGCTGACGCTGGTCTGCACCCGGAGTCGGGATGTCGGGATTGCCAACGGGGTCGACGGTGCCCGGCCGTACTGCACCGGTGACGGCGTGGGTGCCGTGCTGTCGGTCATCGGGCCGCGCGATGCGTCCGGACGGGTGGCCCGACCCACCCGCGTGGTCAGCATCAACGAACCGTGCGACACCACGCGTACCCCGTTCCTCGACTCCTACCAGGGTGTGCGCGTCGAGTGCGCCAAGCCCGGCGAGGACTACGCGATCGGCCAGCTGGCGCCGATCGCAGGTGCGGCACCCGCCGACCCCGCGGTGCCCGCCGACGCCGTCACCGCGAGCGGCAGCGGCCTCGACCCGCACATCTCGCCCGCCTACGCGGCTCTGCAGGTGGACCGGGTGGCCCGCGCCCGCGGCATCGACCCCGGCCTGGTGCGTGCCGTGGTCGCCGAGCACACCGATGGCCGTGTCCTGGGGTTCATGGGTGAGCCGGGGGTCAACGTGCTGGAAGTGAACCTGGCCCTGGACGGCTTGGGTGAGTAGCTTGCGGATCGCCCCATTCCGCGCGGGTGGATGATGGGCAGGTGAGCAGCGCATCGCCGAACCCGGGAAGGCGAGGTGAGCTGCGCGTCTACCTGGGCGCGGCGCCGGGCGTGGGCAAGACCTACGCGATGCTCGGCGAGGCGCACCGCAGGCTGGAACGCGGGACCGACGTGGTCGCGGCGGTCGTGGAGACCCACGGCCGCCGCAAGACAGCGGAACTGCTCGACGGCATCGAGGTCGTCCCGCCGCGCGTCGTCGCCTACCGCGGCTCGGAGTTCGCCGAGTTGGACGTCGACGCCGTGCTCCGCCGCAATCCGCAGGTCGTGCTCGTCGACGAACTCGCGCACACCAACACCCCCGGCAGCCGAAACGCCAAGCGCTGGCAGGACGTCGACGAACTGCTCGACGCGGGCATCACCGTCGTCTCCACGGTGAACGTGCAGCACCTGGAGAGCCTGAACGACGTCGTCGCCCAGATCACCGGAATCGCGCAGCAGGAGACCGTCCCCGACGAGGTGGTCCGTCGCGCCGATCAGGTCGAGCTGGTCGACATCGCGCCTGAGGCGTTGCAGCGCAGACTCTCTCACGGCAACGTCTACGCCCCCGAGCGCATCGACGCCGCACTGAGCAACTACTTCCGGCGCGGCAACCTCACCGCCCTGCGCGAGCTCGCCCTGCTGTGGCTGGCCGACCAGGTCGACGCCGCACTGGCCAAGTACCGCGCCGACAACCACATCACCGACACGTGGGAGGCCCGCGAGCGCGTCGTCGTCGCAGTGACCGGTGGGCCGGAGTCGGAGACGTTGGTGCGGCGCGCCTTTCGCATCGCGTCGAAGTCGAGCGCCGAGCTGATGGTGGTGCACGTCGTGCGGGGCGACGGCCTGTCCGGCGTATCTGCCCCTCAGATGGGCCGGGTGCGCGACGTCGCGACGAGCCTGGGAGCGACGGTGCACACCGTGGTGGGCGACGACGTGGCGACGGCGCTGCTCGACTTCGCCCGCGAGCGCAACGCGACTCAGCTCGTGCTGGGCATCTCCCGCCGGTCACGGTGGGCCCGCATCCTGGACGAGGGCATCGGCTCGGCGGTCGTGCGCGAGTCGGGCAAGATCGACGTCCACATGGTCACGCACGGCGAGGCCAACCCCGGCTGGACCGGGTCGAGCGTCACCGCAGGGCAACGTCGTCTGGCGTCCTGGCTGGCCGCGGTCGCGGTGCCGTCGGCGATCTGCGCGGTGACCGTGCTGCTGCTCGATCGCTTCCTCGGCATCGGCGGCGAGAGCGCGTTGTTCTTCGTCGGCGTACTGGTCGTGGCGCTGCTCGGCGGCGTCGCACCCGCGGCGTTGTCGGCGGTGTTCTCCGGTCTGCTGCTCAACTACTTCCTCGTCGAACCCCGCTACACGTTCACGATCTCCGCACCCGACAGCGCGATCACCATCGTCGTACTGCTGGCCGTCGCGGTGGCGGTCGCCGCACTCGTCGACGGTGCGGCGAGCCGGGCGCGGGAGGCCCGCCGCGCCTCGCGGGAAGCCGAATTGCTGGCATTGTTCGCGGGTTCGGTGCTGCGTGGCGCCGACCTGTCGGCGCTACTCGAGCGAGTCCGCGAAACCTACTCCCAACGCGCCGTCAGCCTGGTGCGCGAACCCGCAGGCGTGATCGCGTGCGTCGGTGACCAGCCCTGCGTCGACGTCGACACCGCCGACACCGCGATCGAAGTCGGTGACGACGAGTTCTGGATGTTGTTGGCGGGCAAGAGCCTGCCTGCCCGTGACCGCCGCGTGCTCGGTGCGGTCGCCAGGCAGGCGGCGGGGCTGGTGCGCCAGCGCGAACTGACTGCGGAGGCCGGGCGGGCGGAGGCCATCGCGCGGGCCGACGAGTTGCGCCGCTCCCTGCTGTCGGCCGTCAGCCACGATCTGCGCACCCCGTTGGCCGCGGCCAAGGCTGCGGTGTCGAGCCTGCGCGCCGAGGATGTCGGCTTCTCGCCCGAGGACACCGCCGAACTGCTCGCCACGGTCGAGGAGTCGGTGGATCAGCTGACGGCGCTGGTGGGCAACCTCCTCGACTCCTCGCGACTCGCAGCGGGCGTCGTGCGCCCCGAACTGCGCGAGGTCTTCCTCGACGAGGTCGTGCACCGGGCGATCGTGGCGATGCCCCGCGGTTCGACGGGCATGGACCGGATCAAGGTCGACGTCGGCGACGCCGCCGTGCTGGCCGACGGCGGCCTGCTGGAACGCGTGCTGGTCAACGTCATCGACAACGCATTGCGCTATGCCCCCGACGGGTTGGTGCGGGTGAACGCGGGGCGGGTCGGCGACCGGGTGCTGATCAACGTCGTCGACGAGGGACCCGGTGTCGCACGCGGCGCGGAGGACTCGCTGTTCGCGCCGTTCCAGCGCCTGGGCGACACCGACAACACGACCGGTGTCGGGCTGGGGCTCTCCGTCGCACGGGGTTTCGTCGAGGCGATGGGCGGCAGCATCTCGGCCAACGACACACCGGGCGGCGGACTCACCGTGGTGCTCGACCTGGCCGCGGCGGAGGACCATCGATGACGCGGGTCCTGGTCATCGACGACGAGCCGCAGATCCTGCGCGCGCTGCGCATCAACCTGTCGGTCCGCGGCTACGAGGTGCACACGGCGGCAACCGGTGTCGAGGCGCTGACGGTGGCCGCCGAACACAAGCCCGACGTGGTGGTGCTCGACCTCGGCCTGCCGGACATGTCGGGCATCGAGGTGCTCGAGGGTTTGCGCGGGTGGCTCACCGCACCGGTGATCGTGCTGTCGGCGCGCACCGATTCGTCGGACAAGGTCGAGGCTCTCGACGCCGGCGCCGACGACTACGTGACGAAGCCCTTCGGGATGGACGAGTTCCTGGCGCGGCTGCGTGCGGCCGTCCGGCGCGGGGCGACGTCGGTCGACACCGATCAGCCGGTGGTCGAAACAGCCTCCTTCACAGTGGATCTCGCGGCGAAGAAGGTCACCCGCGGCGGGGTCGACGTACACCTCACGCCCACCGAGTGGGGCATGCTGGAGATGCTGGTGCGGCACCGCGGCAAACTGGTCGGCCGCGACGAGCTGCTCAAAGAGGTGTGGGGACCCGCGTACGCGAAGGAAACCCATTACCTCCGCGTGTATCTCGCGCAACTGCGGCGCAAACTCGAGGACGACCCGTCGCACCCCAAGCACCTGCTGACCGAAGCCGGGATGGGCTACCGCTTTCAAGCGTGATTCGTGGAGTATTTCCTGCGCTCACCGCAGGTCATCATCCACGAATCGCTCGGATGATCTCGCTGATGACGCGCTCGGGGTACTCGGTCAGATCGAGCCAGGTGAACCGCAGCAGCTGGTAGCCCGCGAGTGCTATTGCGTTCTGCTTGGTGCGATCGCGCTGGAAGGTGTCGGCGTCGGTATGAAAGGCGAAGCCGTCGACCTCGATCGCGACCTTCGCCGCGCGGAACACGACGTCGACCTCGATCGCGACCTTCGCCGCACGGAACACGACGTCGACCTCGTAGCCGGCGATTCGTCGATTGGCCTGCCAGCCCTTGATGCCCGCGGCCCGCAGCAGTCGTGACACCAGCCGCTCGGCCTCCGATCGCGTACCGTCCTCGGCGGCCTGCAACAGCAGGCGTGCGCGAGGTGACCCGTGCCGTCCCTTGTTCCGCAGATGTGCGCGCCACAGCTGGGGGAGTTCGGCATGGTGGCGCTGCAGTGCATGGTCCAGCAGCAGCGCACCGCCACCCTGGCGGCTCGCTGCCTCGACGACGGTCAGATGCGTTGCCGTCACGCGCAAGCCGCGGCGCTCCACCAGATCGGCGGGCGCCAGGTCGCGACGACGCAGTCGCGTGCCGGGCCGGTGCACCCGCCGACGCTCGCGCGCAACGGTGACCTCGACGATCTGCGGCGCGAAGTTGGTCAGACCCAGCCACCATGCGGCCGCCAGACCGCTTGCGGCGGCGTCACTGCCGTAGCCCCACACCCCGACGCGAACCCTTGCGGCATCGGTGAACTCCCTGTCCTCGACGAAGAACACGCCGGGCGTGCAGCGGCGCCAGTGCCCCGCCCGCACGCGTCGCTCGACGGCGTACGCGCTGAGGCCGGCGCTCTGCGCCTGGGCGAGTGTGATGACGCCGTCGTGGTCACGGAGATGTTCGTCGAGTGAGTGAGACACGCCCTTTAGACGCGCGCGGCGCGAAAACGGCTCCCACCATCCGCAGTTGTGGAACATTTCCTGCGCTCAGCGCGGGAAATGTTCCACAAATCGCTACTACACGAGGCGTTTCGCCATCTCCACCAACGGGTCGTAGAGGTCGAGCACGGCCTGGGGGTCGTCCTCGATGAGGGCGTTGGTGACCATGGTGGAGATCGACGCGACCAGCGCCCGGCACATGAACAGGTCCTGGTCTGATTGGGCGTCGAAGATCGCCGCCACGCCGTCGACGAACTGCTGCTGCAACTCCAGGCGCTTCGCCATGGCCTCTGGTCCGGCGGTGTACACGCCGATCAGGTACAGCCGGGACAGCCCTGGGTCGGCCGACATCACCGACAGGTAATTGCGCAGCAGCACGCCGAAACGGCGTATCGGCGGCCCGTCGGCCGGAGCGTCCAGCATCGCCTCGATCACCGCACCTTGCCGACGCCCATAGCTCGCCAGGAAGCAGTCCTGCTTGCTGGTGAACAACTCGTAGAAGGTCTGCCGAGACACTGCGGCGATCTTGATGATGTCCGCGACGCTGGTGTCGCCGTACCCCTTGGCGCCCATGGCGCTCTCCAGGCCCTCGAAGATGCGTTCGCGCTGGTGAGACCGCACCTCGTCGCGACTGAGGTGCTGCCGACCTGGTCGAAGTCTCTTGCTGTCCATGTCTGGGTGAGCAAATCTGGAGGGTGTGGAAATCGAAGTCAAGCAAGGATCATAGGCACGATTCCGTCGGCAATGGGGTTCCACGCGCACGACGTCCTCATCGAACAGTCGCGCATTTTGCGATAGATAGACATCGGTGTTTATATGATGGGCGTACCGCGCGGTAGTGGAGCAACCAGCTACTCGAAGGGGCCGGTGTCGTCGTAACCGTCCGTCGCGGCAGTCAACTGCCCCGCCGGCGATGCGATCGGACGGGTCCAGCTGAGGGGATTGGATCCGTCCCCGGCACCGCCCCCGCGGCCATCTCACTTCACGTCGCGCGTCAGCCCGCCGTCTCTTCGGCCAATCCGATCAGCTTCGCGCGCACCAGATCCGGTCGCTCGTCGAGGATGAAGTGCCCCGTCTCGGCCGACTCGAACGTGTAGTCGTCGGCCTTCGCCGTCTCGGGCGACGCCAGCGACGGGTGGACGGCTATGTCGCCGAGCCCGAACAGCACGCGGATGGGCACTGCGGTCCGCCGGGTCTCCGGACTGCGTGCACCAGAGAGCAATTCGCGACGCAGGAACGTCCGGTAGGTGTCGGTACCGGTCCGCGCCCCCACGTCGGTCTTGAAGCGATCGGCGTAGACGCGCGCCACCTCGCGATTCAGCCGGTGCCGGGCCGGACCGAACTGGAACACCAGCCGCTCCAGGTACGGCGTGCGCTGCTGCAGGGGAACACCGATCGACGCGACGAACGGCTGGTACAGGGCGAACCGCCACAGGTGCGGACCCACGGACCGCGCGGTCTGCCACGGGTGCGCCATGTTCAGCACCAGATAGCCCTCGAACCGCTCGGGCTCCCGCAACACCATCAGATAGCCGATGTAGGCACCCCAGTCGTGGCCGACCAGCAGCACCCGGTCCAACCCCAGCGCGTCGATGAGGGCCAGCACGTCGCTGGCGACGTCCTCCTTCGCCCACTGGTGCGGCGCAGGCCCCGACCACCCGTACCCCGGCAGGTCGGGCGCGATGATCCGCAACCCCGGCGGCGGGTCCGCCAGCAGGTCCCGGTACGCCCAATGGTGCTGTGGCCACCCGTGCAGGGCGATGACGGGCCGGCCGTCGGCAGGGCCCGCCTCGGTGACGTGGAAGCGCACACCCCGCGCTTCAACGAACGACCGGCGCACCCCCGCGATGGGAGGCGGCTCGGTGTCTGCTGACCCCGGGTTGTTCAACGTCGTGTCAGTAGCCATGCCTTGGAACTATAGGGAAGTCTCGAACCCACCGACAGGCCCCGTCGCCACCGCCCGGCGCGCTACCGTGCCGGTATGGCAGGCGCACGCGGATATCAGGAAGTCTTCCAAGCCAGCATCGACGACCCGGAGGCGTTCTGGGCCGAGGCTGCACGCGCGGTGACCTGGACCCGCCCCCCGACGCGCATCCTCGACGACTCCAACCCGCCGCTGTACCGCTGGTTCCCCGACGCCGAACTCAACACGTGCGCGAACGCGCTCGACCGGCACGTCGACCAAGGTAGAGGCGAGCAGGCTGCCCTGATCTACGACTCCCCCGTCACCGGCACCAAGCGCACCTACACCTATCGCGAACTCCTCGACCACACTGCGCGATTCGCAGGCGTCCTGCGCGAAAACGGCGTGGGCAAGGGCGACCGCGTCGTCATCTACATGCCGATGATCCCCGAGGCCGTCATCGCGATGCTGGCCTGCGCCCGCCTCGGCGCCGTCCACTCCGTCGTCTTCGGCGGGTTCGCCGCGCACGAGCTGGCCGCCCGCATCGACGACGCCCGACCCGCCGTCGTCGTCTCGGCGTCGTGCGGCATCGAGCCCACCCGCACCGTCGAGTACAAGCCGATGCTCGACGCCGCCCTCGACGCGGCCGAACACGACACCCCGACGTGCGTCATCGTGCAGCGCGACGGCAACGAATGCGCCCTGACGCCGGGACGGGACGTCGACTGGGCCGTCGCGATGGCGGACGCGCAACCGGTCGATCCCGTGCCCGTCGCCGCCATCGACCCGCTCTACGTGCTGTACACCTCCGGTACCACTGGCAAGCCCAAGGGCATCGTCCGCGACAACGGCGGGCACGCCGTCGCGCTGCTGTGGACCATGCGCCACGTCTACGACACCCAGCCGGGCGACGTGTACTGGGCCGCCTCCGACGTCGGCTGGGTGGTCGGCCACTCCTACATCGTCTACGGGCCACTGCTTCTCGGAGCGACGACGGTGCTCTACGAGGGCAAGCCGGTAGGCACCCCGGACGCGGGGGCGTTCTGGCGGGTCGCCGCCGAGTACGGCGTCAAGGTCCTGTTCACCGCCCCGACGGCAATGCGCGCGATCAAGAAGGACGATCCCAACGCCAAACACGTTGGTGACTACGACCTCTCGAAGCTGCGCTACCTGTTTCAGGCGGGTGAGCGGCTCGACCCAGGCACCTACCAGTGGGCCGACGAGAAGCTGGGCATCCCCGTCATCGACCACTGGTGGCAGACCGAGACCGGATGGTCGATCGCCGCCAACCCCCTTGGCATCGAGCAGATGCCGGTCAAGCCAGGGTCGGCCACCGTCCCGATGCCCGGCTACGACGTCCGCGTCCTGCGCCCCGACGGCACCGAGGCCGACCGCGGCGAGGAAGGTGCGATCTGCGTCCGGTTGCCGCTACCGCCGGGCACGCTCCCGACCCTGTGGGGTGACGACGACCGCTACGTCGCCTCCTACCTCAAGGCGTTCCCCGGGTACTACCTCTCCGGTGACGGCGGTTACGTCGACGAGGACGGCTACCTGTTCGTCATGGGCCGCACCGACGACGTCATCAACGTTGCCGGACATCGTCTTTCGACCGGTTCCATCGAAGCCGTGCTCGCGACCCACCCCGCGGTCGCCGAGTGTGCGGTCATCGGCGTCGCCGACGAGATCAAGGGACAGGCACCGCGCGGGTTCGTCGTGCTCAAGGCCGGCGCCAAGGGCGGCGACGACCTGGCCGGTGAGCTCGTCGAGGCGGTGCGCACCCGCATCGGCGCCGTGGCCAGCCTCAAGCGGGTCGACGTCGTGCCTGCGCTGCCGAAGACCCGCTCGGGCAAGATCCTGCGCAAGACCATGCGCGGCATCGCCGACGGGCGCGACGAGCCGGTGCCCTCGACGATCGAGGATCCCGCGGTACTCGATGCGCTGCGGCCGATCCTTCGATCCTGAACCGCCGCAGCGCTATTCGATCGACAACGCGATGCCGTCGAGGATGTCGTGCTCACTCACCACGAGTTCGGTGATGCCCGCGCGACTGCGCAGTTCGCGTGCCAGTTCCTCGACGATGATGGCGCCGCCACCGATGACGTCGACGCGTCCCTCGTGCATCGGGCCCAGCGCGGCACGCTGCCGATAGGTCATCGCGATCAGGTCGCCGCAGACGCGCAGCAGGTCGTCGAAACCCACGCGGGACAGGTGGATTGCGTCAGAGTCGTAGGTCGTCATGCCCGCGGCCAGCGCCGCCAGCGTCGTCATCGTCCCGGCCACGCCCACCCAGGTGCGCGCACCCTCCACCGGAACCACCCGCAGTGCCTGCAGCAGTCCCTCGCGCGCGACCGCCCGGGCATCGGCGATCTCCTCGGCGGTCGGGGGGTCGCTGTGCAGACACCGCTCCCGCAGCCGCACGCAGCCGATGTCGGCCGAGAAGCTCGCGGTCACCCCGGCCCGCCCGCCGGTGACCACCTCGGTCGAACCGCCACCGAGGTCGACGACCACGAACGGCCCTGCGGAGTCGTCCAGTTCGCCCACGGCGCCGCGGAACGACAACGCCGCCTCCTCGGTTCCGCTGATGACCTCGGCCACCGCACCCGGCACCACCGCGCCGAGCACCTCGGCCGTCATGGCGAAGAAGTCGGCCCGGTTGCCCGCATCGCGCGCCGCCGACGTCGCGACCATCCGCACCTTCGACACGTGGTACTCCCGCATCAGCTCGGCGTAGTCCTCGAGCGCGGCGCGGGTGCGAGTCAGTGCCGCCGCAGCGAATTCGCCAGTGGCGTCGACGCCCTCGCCGAGCCGGACGATCCGCATCTCGCGGTGCACGTCGCGCAGACCATTCCCGTCGACGTCGGCGATCAACAGACGGATCGAGTTGGTGCCGCAATCCACAGCAGCCACCCTCATGTCCAGCTCCCTCGTTCGAGTATCCCCGCCATCGCCGGCTCGGCGCTGAGTATCGCCAGCGCCTCGTCGCCAAAGGGGTTGACGCCCCGCCCCTTTGCCAAGGAGTGCGCCATCACCACGTGCAGGCACTTGACCCGATCGGGCATGCCGCCGCCCGAGAACGTCGTGCCAAGCGGCTCGATCGCATCGCGTTCGGCGAGGTACGACTCGTGCGCCCGGCGGTAGGCCTGCGCCAGCTCCTGGTCGGTCGCCAGCCGTTCGGTCATCTCCCGCATCAGACCCGACGACTCGAGCCTGCTCGCCGCTGCGGTCAGCGCCGGATGGGTGAGGTAGTACAGCGTGGGAAACGGTGTGCCGTCGGGCAGTCGCGGCGCGGTCTTGACCACGCCCGGTTCGCCGTTCGGGCAGCGGTACGCGATCGCGAGCACGCCGCGCGGCTCGCGCCCCAGCTGCCGGGCCACCGCCTCGAGGTCGGCCGGCTCAACCACCGGGTACCGGGCCAGGCGGGGCGTCGGGCGGGGGCGGCGGCACACCGGGACCACCGGGCACGCCAGGGACACCGGGGGCGCCGGGCGCCGGCGGCGGACCGTGCGGCGCGTCGGCGATGGTGTGCCACAGCGACGTGTACCAGGGCTGCCCACTGGGCACCGTCTCCGTGGCCTCCCCCGGCAGCACTTCGGGACCGACGGGCGTGGGCAGCTGTACCTGGTAGGGGATGTCGCCCGGCATCACGAAGCCGAGGCGTTCGCGGGCCTGCGCCGCGATGAACACCGGGTCGGCAAGCTTGACCTTCTGCTGCTCGAGATCGGCGATCTGCGAACGCAACTGGGCCTCGGCGTCCTCGAGCTGCTTCATCTCGGCCCGTTGGGAGAAGTACGTCCGGACCGGCCCCGCAATCGTCAGCGTCAGCACGCACACCACCGCGGCCAGGATCGCGGCACGGCGCGCAGCCGAACCCAACCGCTGCTCGGACTGCTGCTCGGCCGCCTCGGCGATCGACTGGCGAACCGGAACGACGACGGTCTCGTCGTCGTCGACCGACTCGTCCTCGACGTCCGGGGTGACGGCACGGGGCAGCGCGGGCCTCGGCTCCCGCCGCACCGGCGACGCGCCGCGGGGTCTGCCCTTGGCCGTCTCACCGGACTTGCCGCCCTTGCCCGGGCGCGACGCCGGAGAGCGCCGCCTCGGGTCGGGCCGCTTTGCGTCGGGCATGGTGAAAAGCTACTTGCTCTCCAGCCCGAAGCGCGGGAAGGCCAGGTCACCGGCGTAGCGGGCCGAGTCGCCGAGGATCTCCTCGATGCGCAGCAGCTGGTTGTACTTGGCGACGCGCTCGCTGCGCGCGGGCGCACCGGTCTTGATCTGACCGCTGCCGACCGCGACCGCGAGGTCGGCGATCGTGGTGTCCTCGGTCTCGCCGGAACGGTGGCTCATCATCGTCTTGTAGCCGCTGCTGTGCGCCAGCGTGACGGCGTCGAGGGTCTCGGTGAGCGTGCCGATCTGGTTGACCTTCACCAGCAGGGCGTTCGCGGCGCCCTTCTCGATGCCCTCTTCGAGGCGCTCGGGGTTAGTCACGAACAGGTCGTCGCCGACGATCTGCACGCGGTCGCCGATCGCACTGGTCAGCGCCACCCAGCCGTCCCAGTCGTCCTCCGACAGCGGGTCCTCGATCGAGACCAGCGGGTAGGCGTCGATCAGCTCGGCGTAGAACTCGATCATCTGGGCGTCGGTGCGGGTTTCCTTCTCGAAGGCGTAACCCGTTCCGTCGGTGTAGAACTCGGTGGCCGCGACGTCCAGGGCCAGCGCGACGTCGGTGCCCAGCTTCAGGCCGGTCCCCTCGATCGCCACGGCGATCAGGTCCAGCGCAGCCTTCGTGCCCGCGACGTCGGGCGCGAAGCCACCCTCGTCGCCGAGGCCGGTCGCCAGGCCCTGCTTCTTCAGTACGGACTTCAGCGAGTGGTACACCTCGGCGCCCCAGCGCAGCGACTCCTTGAACGTGGGCGCACCCATCGGGGCGACCATGAACTCCTGGACGTCGACGCCGGTGTCGGCATGCGCGCCGCCGTTGAGGATGTTCATCATCGGCACCGGCAGGATGTGCGCGTTGGGCCCGCCGAGGTAGCGGAACAGCGGCAGCCCGGCGGTCTCCGCGGCGGCCTTGGCGACGGCCAGCGAGACGCCGAGGATGGCGTTGGCGCCTAGGCGCGACTTGTCCGGCGTGCCGTCGAGGTCCAGCAGCGCCTGGTCGATCAGCCGTTGGTCGTCGGCGCTCTGGCCGATGATGGCGGGGGCGATCTCGTCGAGGACGGCGTTGACCGCCTTCTCGACGCCCTTGCCGCCGTAGCGGTCACCGCCGTCGCGGAGTTCGACGGCCTCGTGTTCGCCGGTGGAGGCACCCGATGGCACCGCGGCGCGGGCGAACGTTCCGTCACTGAGCGCGATCTCGACCTCGACCGTGGGGTTGCCGCGGGAGTCGAGGATTTCGCGGGCTCCGACCTGCTCGATCATTGACACTGTCGCGCCGCCTTCCGTCCGGGGTGATTGCGCACATCAGCCTAGAGGGTGGGCGTGGCGGCTGCCCCTCCCAGGACCGCGTGTGCCCTAGAGGTGGTGGCCCTCGGCGTACGCCGTCGCCCAGTCGCGCACGGTGCGGGCGTACTGATCGGAGAGGTTGTAGGCCCGCAGCGCGTCCATCCAGCCCTGCGGCTTGGCCAGGTCCTTGCCCCGCCAGCACAGGTATCCGGCCGCCGACAGCGCGGCGTCGTCGATGTTGTCAGGGCTGATCTGCCCGTCGTTGTTGGCGTCGACGCCGTAGAGCTTCCACGTCTCGGGGATGAACTGCATGGGCCCCATCGCCCGGTCCAGCTCCTCGTCGCCGTCGAGCTTGCCGCGGTCGGTGTCGGGGATCGCCATGTTGCCCAGCGAACCGTCGAGACGCACCCCGCGGATCGGTGGCGTGACTTCGCCGCCGGGCGTCACCGACGAGCCGCGGTAGGTGCCGTGATGGCTCTCGACCATCCCGATGCCCGCCAGCGTCGTCCACGCCAGGTGACACTTCGGGTTCACGACCTCCGCCACCCGCGCGGCGTAGGCGTACGCCTCGAGCGAGGTCACCGGGATGCCGAGGGCGGGCGCCCGTTCCGCGGCCCATTCGTGCAGCTGATCGGCTGCGCGGCCCTTGGCCTGGGTGTCGATCTGGGGCACCGGGTCACCGCTGGGCGGCGGAACGCCCTCGGGGATCGGGATGCCGGTCTGCCACGAGCACGAGGAAGCCATGAGCAGCGCCGTTGCGATGATCACCGCGACGGCCCGCCCTACACGCAGTGGCGACACCGGACTCCTCTGACCTGACGGACCCGACCCATTGTGCCAAGGCCACCGGCGTGGTCCCCGCAACCGTGCCGCACGACGGGCCATCCAGACGCGTATTTAGGCCTGCCTACCCTACGAATGCGTCGCGCGGTAATGTCACGCGCGTCTAACTATGAGGAGGCTGTATGAGACGGCATGTTGCCTGGCCGGTGTCGGTCGCGGCGGTAGCCCTGGTCCTGAGCGGCTGCTCCGGCAGCACCAGCGAAGGGTCGGACTCCAGCGCGAGCGAGACCAGCTCGAGTTCGCCGGCCTCCAGCTCCTCGGCGGTAGCGGCACCGAACCCGTTGGCGGACCAGGCAGCAGTCGAGTACAAGGCCTACGCCGACGGACAGGTCGACGAACTCGTCGGCGCCGTCAAGGTTCTCACCGACGCGGTGCGCGCCAACAACTTGAAGGCCGCGCAGGACGCCTACGCGCCCTCGCGCGTGCCCTGGGAGCGCATCGAGCCGCTCGCGGGCCTGGTCGAGGAGATCGACGGTCTCGTCGACTCGCGCGTCGACGACTTCTCAGGCGTTGACGATCCCAAGTTCACCGGCTGGCACCGGCTCGAGTACCTGCTGTTCGAGAAGAACACCACCGAGGGCGGCGCTCCGTACGCCGACCAGCTCGACAAGGACATCGCGACGCTCAAGGAGCAGTTCGCGACCGTCGAGGTCAAGCCGATCGACGTGTCCAACGGCGCTGCAGAACTCATCGAAGAGGTCTCCGAAGGGAAGATCACCGGCGAGGAGGACCGCTACTCGAAGACCGACCTGTGGGACTTCGACGCCAACATGCAGGGCGCCCAGGCCGCGGTCGACAAGTTGACCCCCGCACTGAACGAGGCCGACCCGGCGCTGCTCGGCAAGATCGACGCCGGGATCACGTCGGTGTTCGACACGATGGCACCGCTGCGTCAGGGTGAGGGCTGGGTGCTGTTCTGCACCGAGAACGATCCCTACCCGTCCCCGCGCTGCCCGGCCGTCACCGTGACACCCGATGTGATCGACAAGCTGAAGGCCGAACTGGCCGGGCTGTCGGAGAACCTGTCACAGGTGTCGGGAGTCCTGAAGCTTTCGTGACGGCAGGCCTTTCGTGACGGCAGGCCCGACGGACCGGTCCCCGCGCCGGGGCATCTCGCGACGAGGATTCGTCACGGGTGCCCTCGGCGCGGGTGCCGGCGCCGCGGTGGGAGTCGGCGCCACCATGGCGCTGACCGACTCCGGCCACGGTGAGGGCAATCGCGGTCGCCCCGACCCGCGGTTCGTGGCGTTCGAGGGACCGCACCAGACGGGCATCACCGCGCTGCCGATTCCCGAGCAGGGTCTGGTCGCGTCGTTCAACCTGCAGTCCCGCAACCGCGCGGGGCTCGAGGCGACGCTGCGGGAACTCACCGAGGAGATCCGCGGATTGATGGCGGGCCAGCCGCCCGAGAGCCGCGACCCCGCCTACCCGCCGGTGGACTCCGGCATCCTCGGCGAGAAGCCGCCGCCGGACAACCTCTCGATCGTGGTCGGCCTCGGTGCGTCGGTGTTCGACGACCGGTTCGGTCTGGCCGATCGCAAGCCCAAGGATCTGGTCACCATGCCGTTCCTGGCCAACGACCGGCTCGATCCCAAGCTCTCCCACGGCGACGTCTCGATCATCTTCGAGGCAGGCCACAACGACACCGTGCAGTTCGCGCTGCGTCAGCTGATGCGCAGGACCCGCCGGGACATGGTGCTGCGCTGGATGGTCGACGGCTACGCCCGCGGCATCGGCGCAGGCGCCACCTCGGGAGCCACCACACCGCGAAACCTGTTGGGGTTCAAGGACGGCACGGCGAACCTCGACGTCGACGACGACGCACTGATGGACCGCCACGTCTGGGTCGGCCCGGACGACGGCGAGCCCGAGTGGGCAGTCGGCGGCTCGTACCAGGCGGTCCGGATCATCCGCATGTTCGTCGAGTTCTGGGACCGCACCCAACTCGTCGAGCAGGAAGCGCTGATCGGCCGCAGCAAGGTCAGCGGCGCGCCGCTCGGCCTCACCGGCGAGTTCACCGACCCCGACTATCCGTCCGACCCCGACGGCAAGCGGATAAAGATGGACGCCCACATCCGGCTAGCCAACCCCCGTACCGCGGGCACCGACGAAAACCTGATCCTGCGACGGGGTTTCAACTATTCGCGCGGGTTCGACGGCGCAGGCCGACTCGACCAGGGCCTAGCCTTCATCGCCTACCAGCGCAGCCTGGAGAAGGGCTTCCTCGCGGTGCAGGAACGGCTCAAGGGCGAACCGCTCGAGGAGTACATCATGCCGGTGGGCGGCGGCTTCTTCTTCATGTTGCCCGGCGTCACCGGAGACGACCGCTTCCTCGGCGACACCCTGCTCGCCTGAGCTACTCGGGGGCCGCTTCCGGGTCGACCTCGTGCGTCGTCGGCCAGTGCGCCCGCCACTCCTCCTCGGTGATCGCCCCCGGTGAGGTCACGTCGATCGCCTGCGGCGCGTCGCTGCCCCGCCGGGCGGCGGCCACGGCCTGCTCGACCTTGCGGACGGTGTCCATGAAGTCCAGCGTCGCGGTCCGCATCGCGTTCTCGGTGTCACCACCGTGCGCTGTCCCGATCGACACCATGCCCTCGGGGATCAGGTCGACGGGCAACCCGGCGGCGGACACCCGCTCGTAGACCTTCTGCGCCAACGCGAGCGCCGGCTGCGCGGTCGGCACGTCGTCCATCGACGAGTTCCTGACCTTCTCGGCCGCCTTGCGTTCCTCCCACTGCGCCAGTTGCTCCTCGAGCGATACCGACTCCCCGGCCAGCACGGCGGGCACCCGGTTGGCCAGCTTGCGGACCAGCGCGTCGGCGACGTCGTCGATCGAGAACGCACCCTCGGGAGCGTCCTGCGCGATCCGGGCGTGAAAGAGCACCTGCAGCAGCACGTCGCCGAGTTCGTCGCGGACGTCCTGGGCGTTGCCGCCCCGCACCGCGTCGAACAGCTCGTAGGTCTCCTCGAGCAGGTACCGGCGCAGCGAGTCGTGGGTCTGCTCGCTCTCCCACGGCCCCGCGGTGCGGAGCCGGTCCATCGTGGCGACGGCGTCGACCAGCCGCTCGCCGGGCTGCGGCGGAGGCACCGAGATCAACTGCTCCCCCGCGGCCAGCCGGGACCGCACCTCGGGATGGTCGGGGTCCGACGACAGGAGCACCGGCGCCGCGTCGGCATCGGGCGCGCCGAACGAGCAGGGCCGGGCCGCGGGCAGCGACCAGGGCACCTTGATCGGCATCTCCTCGGTGTACTGCACGTCCCCGGCGAGCAGGCCGACGGCCTCGACCGGCACCAGGGAGGGGCGGCGTGGGTCGACCAGGACGACGGTCATTGCGACACCTGCTCTTTGCGCCACGAATCGAAGTTGGTGATGTCGACGTCCGTCTTCGGCCTGCCGTCGAGCGCCAACAGCAGTTCGGCCACGGCACCGGCCAGTTCGAGGTCCCGGATGCGCGGGGCGCCGATGCCGGTGCCGGCCCGCGGGATGGGCATCGTGATCGTCGACGTCGTCGCGCGGTACGTCGCGCTGGGGTACATCCGCTTGAGTCGCAGTTGCTGCGAATCCTGCAGCGGCAACGGCGAGATGCGCACCGTCGACTCCGACACGCCACCCACTTCCGTCACGCCGTACTGGCGGCACAGCAGCCGCAGCCTGGCCACCGCGACCAACCGCCGCGCAGGCTCCGGCAGCGGGCCGTACCTGTCGACGAGTTCCTCGACGACCGCGGCGATGGCCTCCTCGTCGTTGGCCGCCGCCAGCCGGCGGTAGCCCTCCAGCCGCAGCCGGTCGCTGCCGATGTAGTCGGGCGGCAGGTTGGCGTCGATCGGTAGGTCGATGCGGACGTCCTTCGGTTCCTCCTGCGTCGCAACGGTTTCCCCGTCGACGGCAGCGCGGAACGCCTCGACGGCCTCCCCGACCAGGCGCACGTAGAGGTCGAAGCCGACCCCGGCGACGTGGCCGGACTGCTCGGCGCCCAGCACGTTGCCCGCGCCGCGGATCTCGAGGTCCTTCATGGCCACGGCCATGCCTGCGCCCAGTTCGTTGTTCTGGGCGATGGTGGCCAGCCGGTCGTAGGCAGTCTCGGTCAGCGGAACCTCCGCCGGGTACAGGAAGTACGCGTACCCGCGCTCCCGGCTACGTCCGACGCGACCGCGCAGCTGATGCAGCTGGGACAGACCGAAGGTGTCCGCGCGCTCCACGATCAGCGTGTTCGCGTTCGAGATGTCCAGTCCGGTCTCGACGATCGTCGTGCACACCAGGATGTCGTAGTCGCGGTTCCAGAACCCCTCGACCGTGCGCTCCAGCTGCTCCTCGGGCATCTGCCCGTGTGCGACGACGACGCGGGCCTCGGGCACCAGGTCGCGGATCTTGGCAGCGGCCGAGTCGATAGAGCGGACCCGGTTGTGGATGTAGAACGCCTGACCGTCGCGCAGCAGTTCGCGGCGCAGCGCTGCCGCCACCTGCTTGTCGTCGTGGGGGCCGACGTAGGTCAGCACCGGGGACCGCTCCTCGGGTGGGGTGAGGATCGTCGACATCTCGCGGATGCCCGCCAGGCTCATCTCCAGGGTGCGCGGGATCGGCGTGGCGCTCATGGTCAGCACGTCGACGTGGGTGCGCATCGACTTGATGTGCTCCTTGTGCTCGACGCCGAACCGCTGCTCCTCGTCGACGATGACCAGGCCGAGGTCCTTCCACGTGACACCGGTCTGCAGTAGCCGGTGCGTGCCGATCACGATGTCGACCGAGCCGTCGCGCATGCCCTCGAGCGTCTTGCGGGAGTCCGACGGATCGGTGAAGCGCGACAGGCCCTTCACCGTCACCGGGAAGCCGGTCATCCGCTGGCTGAACGTCTGCAGGTGCTGGTCGGCCAGCAGCGTCGTCGGCACTAGCACGGCGACCTGCTTGCCGTCCTGCACTGCCTTGAACGCCGCGCGCACCGCGATCTCGGTCTTGCCGTAGCCCACGTCACCGCAGATGACCCGGTCCATCGGGACCGGCTTCTCCATGTCGCTCTTGACCTCGGTGATCGCCGTCAGCTGGTCGACGGTCTCGGTGAACCCGAACGCGTCCTCCATCTCGTTCTGCCACGGCGTGTCCGGTCCGAACGCATGCCCGGGCGCGGACTGACGCTTGGCGTACAGCGACACCAGCTCGCCTGCGATCTCGCGTACTGCCTTGCGCGCCTTGGTCTTCGTGTTGGCCCAGTCGCTGCCGCCGAGCTTCGACAGCGAGGGCGCCTCCCCGCCGACGTAGCGGGACAGCTGGTCGAGGGCGTCCATCGGCACGAACAGCTTGTCCGACCCGCCGCCGCGCTTGGCCGACGCGTACTCCAGCACCAGGTACTCGCGGCGGGCGCCGCCGACGGTGCGCTCGGTCATCTCGACGAACCGGCCGATGCCGTGCTGGTCGTGCACCACCAGGTCGCCCGCGGTCAGCGCCAGCGGGTCGACGACGTTGCGCCGCTTGGCGGCGAGCTTCTTGCCCTCGGTGGCCGTCACCCGGTTGCCGGTCAGGTCGGCCTCGGTGATCACCACGAGCTTGGCCCCAGGAAGCACGACGCCTTGGCACAGCGGGCCCTTGAGCACCCCGACGACGCCGGGCTTGGGAGCCTCGCCCGGCTCGAGCATCGCCGCGGCGACGTCGGCTTCGCCGAGCTGCTCGACGACGCGGTGCGCGGTGCCCGCGCCGGGCGCGACGATCGCCGCCAGCCCGTCGGTGGCGACGTGTGCGCGCAGCATCGCGAACACCTCGTCTTGGAAGTCCGGGGTGTTCTGCTGCGACCGTGCCGACGGAGCCGGCCGGATGTCGAGGGTGATCGCCGACGGGTCGCCGAGCTGACTCAGCGTCCACCACGGGTGCCCGCCCGCCGCGGCGTTCGCCCGAACCTCCTCCAAGCTCCGGAACCCCGAGCCGCCCAGCTGTTCGAGGTCGATCGGTGCGTCGGCACCCATGGCCGCGATCGACCACGACGCCTCGAGGAACTCCCGGCCCGTCTTGACGAGGTCGGCCGCGCGGGTGCGCACCTTCTCCGGATCGCACACCAGCACCGGGCTGTTCGCCGGCAGGTGGTCGGTCAGCAGCGACAGGTCGGCGGGACGCAACACCGGCAGCAGCGACTCCATCCCCTCGACGGGGATGCCCTCGGACAGCTTGGCCATCATCTCGCCGACGGTGCCGCTGACGCGGTTGTCGTCGTGGGGCTGTTCGGCGGCCAGCGCGGCGGCACGCTTGCGCACGTCGTCGGTCAGCAGCAGTTCGCGGCACGGCATCGCGATCAAGCTCTCGACCTCGATCTCCGGGATCGAGCGCTGGTCGGCGACCGAGAACATCCGCATCTCGGACACCTCGTCTCCCCAGAACTCGATGCGCACGGGATGCTCGGCGGTCGGTGCGAACACGTCGAGGATGCCGCCGCGGACCGCGAACTCGCCGCGCTTGGCGACCATGTCGACACGGGTGTAGGCCAGCTCGACGAGGCGCTCGATCACGCCGTCGAAGTCGGCATCGGAACCGACCGTCAGCGTCACGGGTTCGACTTGGGCCAGGTCCGGCGGCATCGGCTGCAGCAGTGACCGCGCGGTGGTGACGACCACCCGCAGCGGACGGCCGAGCCGAGTGTCGTCGGGGTGGGCGAGCCTGCGCAGCACCTTCATTCGTGCGCCGACCGTCTCCACGCCCGGCGACAGGCGTTCGTGCGGCAGGGTCTCCCACGACGGGAACATCGCGACGGCGTCCCCGAGGACCGCCCGCAGCTCGTTGGCGAGTTCGTCGGCCTCCCGGCCGGTCGCGGTCACGGCCAGCAGCGGGCCCGCCTCGGCGAGCGCGGCGGCGACGAACAGCCGTGCGGCAGCGGGCCCGACGAGCGCGCCCTCGGTGGCACCGGCAGCAGCGCGTTGCGTGACGTCGCGCAGCCCGGGGTCGGTCAGCGCAAGCGAGACGAGCCCGGCGATCGGGGTCTGGACATGGTCATACCCCGGTGCATTCATGGTTCCTCCATTGTAGGGAGCGCTCCGACGTCCATCGACCACGTGACGGCCCGGGTGACCGCCGGGCCGGGCCGGGCGGGCACCGGGGAGGTTCGTCACAGCCGTCACATGGTGAGCGTCGGGCTACTGCTCGTGCAGCATCGGGTCGGGCTCGAGGTGGGTCAGACCGTTCCACATGAGGTTCACCAGGTGGGCGGCCACGACCTCCTTCTTCGGTTCGCGGGTGTCGAGCCACCACTGCGCCGTCATCGACACCGACCCGACGAGGGCCTGGGCGTACAGCGGCGCCAGCTCGGGGTCGAGACCGCGGCGGGAGAAGTCGCCGGCCAGGATCGACGACACCTGGTTGACCGCGTCGTTGAGCAGCGTCGAGTAGGTGCCCGACGTGATGGCCGCCGGGGAGTCGCGGATCAGGATGCGGAACCCGTCGGTGCGTTCCTCGACGTAGGTGAGTAGCGCCAACGCGACGCGTTCGAGGCGCACCCGGGAGCGGTTGTTAATCAGCGACGACGTGATCCCGTCCAGCAGAGCGGACATCTCGCGGTCGACGACGACGGCGTAAAGCCCTTCCTTGCCACCGAAGTGCTCGTAGACGACGGGCTTGGAGACGTGCGCACGCTGAGCGATCTCCTCGATCGAGGTGCCGTCGTATCCACGTTCGGCGAACAGCGACTTCGCGATCTCGATGAGCTGCTGGCGTCGCTCGCTACCGGTCATCCGGGCACGGGGTGCGCGGGGTTCCTTCTCCGGTGCTGCCACGCCGATTACCCTATGTGGTCGACTAGAGTCTCACCGACAGTCCGTCGTAGTGTAATCGGCAGCACCTCTGTTTTTGGTACAGATAGTTCAGGTTCGAGTCCTGGCGACGGAGCAGCGATCAGCCCTGCAAGCCCCCCGCCGAGCGTGCGCGTCTGCGGCCGACACGCCGCCAAAATCCCACACTCTGCGCACGCTCGCGTGGAAAGAAGGTCAACATGACGATACGAGGCGAGGCCGCGGTCATCGTCCTGGCAGCCGGGGCGGGCACTCGGATGCGCTCGACCACTCCCAAGGTCCTGCACACCCTGGCGGGCCGCAGCATGATCTCCCACGCCCTGCACGCGATCGCCGCGGTCGAGCCGCGGCACCTCGTCGTGGTGGTGGGCAGTGACCGCGAGCCGGTGTCGGCGGCGGTCACCGCGCTGGCCGAGGAACTGGGCCGCGACGTGACGATCGCCGTGCAGGAGGAGCAGCGCGGCACCGGCCACGCCGTGGGGTGCGGTCTCACCGCACTGCCCGATGACTTCACCGGCACCGTGGTCGTCACCGCGGGCGACGTCCCACTGCTGGACGCCGACACCCTCGCCGACCTGATCGACGCGCACGGTGCAGAATCGGCCGCCGCCACCGTGCTCACCACCACCGTCGCCGACCCGACCGGTTACGGCCGCATCCTGCGCACGCAGGACAGGGAGGTCATCGGAATCGTCGAGCAGGCCGACGCCACCGAGAAGCAACGCGAGATCCGCGAGGTCAACGCCGGCGTCTACGCCTTCGACATCGCCGCGTTGCGCTCCGCGTTGAGCCAGCTGCGCAGCGACAACGCCCAGGGCGAGCTGTACATCACCGACGCCATCTCGATCGTGCGACAGAGCGGCCACGTGGTCCGCGCCCGTCACCTCGACGACAGCGCGCTGGTCGCGGGCGTCAACGACCGCGTCCAGCTCGCCGATCTCGCGGCCGAGCTGAACCGCCGCATCGTCGCGCGCCACCAGCGCGCGGGCGTCACGGTGATCGACCCCGCGACGACGTGGGTGGACGTCGACGTCACGATCGGCCAGGACACCGTGGTGCGCCCGGGCACCCAGTTGCTCGGCACCACCGCCGTCGGCGCGCGGTGCGAGATCGGGCCCGACACGACGCTGGCCGACGTCTCGGTCGGCGACGGCGCGTCGGTGATCCGCACCCACGGCACCTCCTCGGCGATCGGCCCCGGCGCCGTCGTCGGCCCGTTCACCTATCTGCGGCCCGGCACCGACCTTAGGGCCGACGGCAAGCTCGGCGCGTTCGTCGAGACGAAGAACGCCGTCATCGGCGCGTGTACGAAGGTGCCGCACCTGACGTACGTCGGCGACGCCGACATCGGCGAGCACTCGAATATCGGCGCATCGAGCGTGTTCGTGAACTACGACGGAGAAACCAAGCGCCGCACCACGATTGGTTCGCACGTACGCACCGGCTCCGACACGATGTTCGTCGCGCCGGTGACCGTCGGCGACGGTGCGTACACCGGGGCGGGCACCGTGATCCGCACCGACGTCCCGCCGGGAGCGCTCGCCGTCTCAGCCGGCCCGCAACGCAACATCGAGGGTTGGGTGGAGCGCAAACGCCCCGGCAGCGCCGCCGCCGAGGCCGCCCGCAAGGCCGGCGGCAGCGCCCGGACCGACGACTGAGACGACGCCATCCGTTGGCTTTCTGGTAACCCGGCCATGATCTCCCGGGGAACCTCCGTACCATTGCCCCGTATCGACCGCCGACCGCGAAGGCAGCTCTGAAGTGGCTACGGACTGGACCGACAACCGCAAAAGCTTGATGCTCTTCTCGGGCCGCGCTCATCCCGAGCTCGCCGAGCAGGTGGCGAAGGAACTCGACGTCCACGTGACGGCGCAGACGGCACGGGACTTCGCCAACGGCGAGATCTTCGTCCGCTTCGACGAATCCGTGCGCGGCAGCGACGCCTTCGTCCTGCAGAGCCATCCCGCGCCGCTCAACACGTGGCTGATGGAACAGCTGCTGATGATCGACGCGCTCAAGCGCGGCAGCGCAAAGCGGATCACCGCGATCCTGCCGTTCTACCCGTACGCCCGGCAGGACAAGAAGCACCGCGGCCGCGAACCCATCTCGGCCCGGCTGGTTGCCGACCTGCTGAAGACCGCGGGCGCGAACCGGATCCTCACCGTCGACCTGCACACCGACCAGATCCAGGGCTTCTTCGACGGCCCGGTCGACCACATGCGGGCGCAGAAGCTGCTGACCAGCTACATCGCCGAGAACTACGCCGACCACGACATGGTGGTCGTCTCCCCCGACTCCGGCCGCGTGCGCGTCGCGGAGAAGTGGGCCGACTCCCTCGGCGGTGTCCCCCTGGCGTTCATCCACAAGACGCGTGACCCGCTGGTGCCCAACCAGGTGGTGTCCAACCGCGTCGTCGGCGACGTGCGCGGCAAGACGTGCATCCTGACCGACGACATGATCGACACCGGCGGCACCATCGCCGGAGCGGTGAACCTGCTGCGCCAGGACGGCGCGTCCGACGTGATCATCGCCGCCACCCACGGCGTGCTGTCGGATCCGGCGGCCCAGCGCCTCGCGGACTGCGGCGCACGCGAGGTCATCGTCACCAACACCCTGCCCATCGGCGAGGAGAAGCGCTTCCCGTCGCTGACCGTCCTGTCGATCGCCCCGCTGCTGGCCAACACCATCCGCGCGGTCTTCGACAACGGCTCCGTCACCAGCCTTTTCGACGGGTCGGCGTAGATGGCCGGTGCCACCGCGGCAGGTCGGCGCCGGGGCGCCTCCACCATCTATCACAATCCGAAGTGCTCGACGTCGCGCAAGACGTTGGAGTTGTTGCGCGAGAACGGCATCGAGCCCACGGTCGTGCAGTACCTGAAGACGCCGCCGACCCGCGCCGAGTTGGCGACGATGATCGCCGACGCGGGCATCGACGTCCGGACCGCCGTCCGCAAGCGTGAGTCGCTGTACGCCGAACTGGGGCTGGCCGACGCATCCGACGACGAACTGCTCGACGCAATGGCCGCACATCCCATCCTCATCGAGCGACCCTTCGTCACGACGTCGAAGGGAACGCGGCTGGCCCGGCCGATCGACGCGGTGCGCGAGATCCTGTGAGATCGGCCCGCTTCACCCGCTGGGCGGTCCCGGCTGCGCTGGTCGCGCTCGCGCTCACGGCGTGCGGGCCGTCGACTCCCGAGTACAAGTCGATCTGGACGACGACCACCACGACGACGACCTCTACCAGCAAGGAACCGCCGATCCCGTTCGCGCAGTACCTCGAGAACGCCGGCGTCACGGGTCAGCCCGTCGCACCCGACAAGATCGCCGACCTCAAGGTGACGATGCCCGCCCCTGCCGGGTGGCGCACCTACTCCAACCCCAACCTGTCGCCGGGCACCCGCACGATCGCCAAGGGCGACACGTACCCGACGGCGATGATCTTGGTGTTCCGATTGGCCGGCGACTTCGACGTCGCGGAGGCGATCAAATACGCCGACGCCGATGCCGAGCTGTCGGAGAACTTCAAGAAGCTCAACGGCTCCAAGGACGACTTCAAGGGCTTCCCGTCGTCGATGATCGAGTGCACCTACGACCTCAACGGGCGCCGGATGCAGAGCTACAACCGTGTCGTCATCGCGACCGGACGGCCCGCGGCGCCCAACATGCCGGGCCAGCGCTACCTGGTGCAATTGACCGTGACCAGCTTCGCGGACCAGGCGCGGGCCGAGGGCCCCGAGGTCGAGCAGATCATCAAGGGCTTCGACGTAGCGGCTGCATAGCCCTCCGTCCCGCTGTGCACAGGCCGCTACTGTCGTCGTCATGAGCGACTGGACTGCTGCCGACCTGCCCTCGTTCGCTGGACGCACCGTCATCGTCACCGGCGCCAACAGCGGCCTCGGCGAGGTGACCGCTCGCGAACTGGCCCGGGCTGGAGCCACCGTGATCCTGGCCGTGCGCAACGAGGAGAAGGGCCGGGCCGCCGCGGCGACCATGCCCGGCGACACCGAGGTGCGCCGCCTCGACCTGCAGGACCTCGCATCGGTGCGCGCGTTCGCCGACGGCGTCGCCAAGGTCGACGTCCTGGTGAACAACGCCGGCATCATGGCGGTGCCCTACGCCAAGACCGTCGACGGCTTCGAGAGCCAGATCGGCACCAACCACCTCGGCCACTTCGCGCTGACCAACCTGCTGCTGCCCAAGGTGAGCGACCGCGTCGTCACGGTGTCGTCGATCATGCACCTGATCGGCGTGATCAGCCTCAAGGACCTGAACTGGACGTCGCGGCCGTACCTGGCGTGGCCGGCGTACGGGCAGTCCAAGCTGGCCAACCTGTTGTTCACCAAGGAGTTACAGCGCAGGCTGACCCAGGTCGGCTCGCCCGTGCGCGCGATCGCGGTGCACCCGGGTTACTCGGCCACCAACCTGCAGGGCAACACCGGCAACGCCGTGGGCAGCAAGTTATGGCGCGCGGCGAACGCGGTCGCAACCGACGCCGACTTCGGCGCCAGGCAGTCGCTCTACGCGGTGTCCCAAGACATCCCGGGCGATTCATTCGTCGGGCCGCGCTACGCGATGCGGGGCGCCACCCAGCTGGTGGGACGCAGCCCACTGGCGCGCAACGCGAAGACCGCCGCCGCGCTGTGGGACCTGTCGGCGCAGCTCACGGGCACCGACTTCGCGTACGCAGCCAAGCTCTGACGTCGTCGCTCGATTTCGTCGTACGGGCCCGATTGCGCTAACCTTGGCGACGATCACGGCGAGGGTGGCCCCGGATTCTTGGCGAAGCCACCGTTATCGACGGAACACGAGCCGCAGCTCTGCTGCGCCGAGTCGCCCTTGCCGCGCCCACACCCCGGCATAGGAGCAGACACATGGCCAAGACCAAGGCCCACCTTCCGAACAACCTGACCGTCAAGGTCCGCACCGAGACCGGCAAGGGCGCGTCGCGTCGCGCTCGCCGCGAGGGCAAGGTGCCCGCCGTGCTGTACGGCCACGGCACCGACCCGCAGCACCTCGAACTGCCCGCACGTGAGCTGGCGGCCGTGCTTCGTAACTTCGGCACCAACGCGGTGCTGACGCTCGACGTCGAGGGCACCGAGGCACTCGCGCTGCCCAAGCAGATCGAGATCCACCCGATCCGTCGCAACATCCAGCACGTCGACCTCATCGTGGTGCGCCGCGGCGAGAAGGTGACCGTCGAGGTCAACGTCGTCGTCGAGGGCGACGCCGCGCCCGGCACCCTGGTCACCCAGGAGACCAACAGCATCGAGATCGAGTCCGACGCGATGTCGATCCCGGAGCAGCTGACGCTGTCGATCGAGGGCACCCCTGCCGGCACGCAGATCACCGCCGGCCAGATCGAGCTGCCCGACGGCGTCACGCTGATTTCGGATCCCGAACTGCTGGTCGTCAACGTCATCGTCGCGCCGACCGAAGAAGAACTCGAAGCCGAGGGTGGTGGCCCGTCGCTCGAGGAGCAGGCCGAAGAGGCCGCCGAGTCCGAGGGCGAGGGCGACGAGGACGGCGAGGCATCGTCGGATTCCGAGTCCGACTCCGACTCCTGATCGGGTAGGGCGGACAGCTCGTGGCCGAGCCGCTGCTGGTGGTCGGCCTGGGCAATCCAGGCCCGCAGTACGCCACCACCCGGCACAACCTGGGCTTCCTGGTCGCCGACGTGCTCGCCGACCGGATCGGCTCGGGCTTCAAGGTCCACAAGAAGTCCGGCGCCGAGGTGGTCACCGGCCGCCTCGGCGGCCGGTCGGTGGTGCTGGCCAAGCCGCGCACCTACATGAACGAGTCGGGGCGCCACGTCGGCCCCCTGGCGAAGTTCTACTCCGTGGCGCCTGCCGACGTCGTCGTGCTGCACGACGAACTCGACATCGACTTCGGCCGCATCCGGCTGAAGTTCGGTGGCGGGGTCGCCGGGCACAACGGCTTGCGTTCGGTCGGTTCGGCATTGGGCACCAACGACTTCGCCCGGGTGCGGCTCGGCATCGGCCGGCCGCCCGGGCGGCAGTCGGGCGCATCGTTCGTGCTGGAGAACTTCGCGTCCAGGGAGCTGCCGGAGGTCGGACTGCTCTGCGAGCAGGCCGCCGACGCCACCGAACTCCTGATCCGCGACGGCCTGGAACCCGCGCAGAACGTCGTACACGCCTGGGGCTAGCGGCCTCTCCGGCGAGCGTGCGTGTCTGCGGGCGACACGCCGTCGCGCAGGCGGAGTTCACGCACGCTCGCGCTCAGCCCCGGCCGCCGATCCCGCTGCCGATGACCTTCGTCGGCTTGTGCGGGTAGCGCCGCTCCGCGAATGCCTTGGCCTCGGAATCGGCCAGCACGTACAGCGTTTCGCGCTTCTCCTGCAGCGGCTTGAGCACGGTGTCCATGAAGGACTTGCGGTCGTCGAGGTAGGGCCCGATGACCTCCTCGCCCGCCGGGCAGACCGCGAGGCAGTAGGCGGCCTTGTAGTTCGCCTTGAACGACAGGCTCTGCCACATCGACGCGCTCTCGGAATCGGTGACCCGCGAACGGTAGTCGGCCCCGTCCTCGCTGTCGGCGACGGTCTCCACCCAGTCGGTGAAGCCGCCCATGAACTCGCGGTAGTTGTGCGTCGAGCACGCGAAGAAGTCGAAGGCGCCGTCCTTCTTGATCGCTCCGACCGGGCACGCCGCCACGCACAGCTTGCACTCCAGGCACGGCGAGTAGTCCAGCGGCTGACCGTATTCGGAGATCGGCGCGTCCACGATGATCGTGGCGAGCAGGACGAAGTTGCCGAACTTCGGGTGGATGACGTTGCGGTGGATGCCCATCACGCCGAGCCCGGCGGCGACCGCGACGGGTTTGTGCGCGACCACCCAGATGCGGCCCGGGAAGCGGTCCATCTCCATCGGGAACGTGGCCGACGGGTTCAGCGACCGGTAGCCCGCGTCCTGCAGCACGCGCGTGATGCGGTGCGCCGCTTCGTTGATGATCTCCCCGCTGCGGTGGAACTCCTGGTTGGCGACGCTCCTGGCTACCGACCGCACGTTGTCCCGGTTCATCTTGACCACCAGCGAGATGAAGCTGCGCGCCCCCGGCAATGCTGCGTCGGCGTGCTCGCGTTCGGACTCCAGCGCGGGATCGTCGATGGTGGCGAACGCCGCGTCGTCGGCGCCGGCGTCGAGGCACACCTGGCGCAACCAGTCGGCGTCGATCACCGCGGGCGGCTTGAGCGTGCGGCCGCGCATCTTCCGCACGGTGGGGTGATCGGCGATGCGGGGCGATACGTCCGAGGCCATGCAGCTGAGCATAGCCAGATGAACTCAGATAACGTCAACGTCAATCCGAGGTGCGCCGCGCGTAGGCGCGCAGTGCGAACGGCGCGATCACCGCGGTGATGGCCAGCGACCACAGGATGGTCGCCAGCACGGGGTGGTGCAGCGGCAGCTGGGCGTCCGGCGGCGCGGGGGGACCGTTGCCCCACAACTCGCGCATCGCCTGCGCCAGCGACGACACCGGGTTCCACTCCGCGACCACCCGCAGCCAGCGCGGCATGGGTTCCGTCGGCGCGAACGTGTTGGCCAGGAACGTGATCGGGAACAGGACGGTGAACATCACGCCGTTGACGGCCTCGACCGAACGCATCAACGAGCCGACCAGGATGCCGAACCAGATCATCCCGAAGCCGAACACCAGGATCAGCGCGAACGCGAGCACGGCTTCACCGACGCTGCCCCGGATCCGCCATCCGATGCACAGCCCGGTCACCGCCATCACCACCACGCCGATCGACGAGTGCAGCAGGCTCGCCACGCTGCGGCCGATCAGCACCGCAGAGCGCCGGATCGGCAGGGAGCGGAACCGGTCGATGATGCCCTTCTCCACGTCGGCGGTGATGCCCGACGACACGACGAACGCGGTGAACACGATGGTCTGTGCCTGGATGCCGGGCAGCAGGAACTCCCGGTAGGACGCCCCACCCCTGGTCGCGATCGACGCGCCGAAGACGAACGCGAACAGCAACACGAACATGATTGGCTGCACGGTGACGTCGCTCAGCATCTCCGGCATGCGCTTGGTGTGAATCATGTTGCGCTTGACCATGATCCACGACTGTTGAACGATGTTGGTCGGCCGGATCTCCGGCCGCTGCGCGGTCACGGCTGGCCGTGGCTGGACGGCGGTCATGCGGACTCCTCGTCGTCGGCGCGGTGGCCGGTCAGGGACAGGAATACGTCGTCGAGGCTCGGCCTCGACAAGCCGATGTCGTCGACGTCGATCTCGTGTTCTTGCAGCCAGCCGGCGACGGTCGTCAGGTCGGCGATGCCGTCGGCGGAGGCGGTCAGCTGGCGCGCACCGGTGTCCTCGTGCACCTCCGCGCCGGTGCGGGCCAGCAGCTCCCGTGCGGCGGGCAGGTCGTCGGCGTGGGAGACGGTCACGACGAGGCTGGCGTTGCCCGCCTGCTGCTTGAGCTGCAACGGCGTGCCCTTGGCGATGATCCGGCCACGGTCGATCACGACGATGTCGTCGGCGAGCTGGTCGGCCTCCTCCAGGTACTGCGTCGTCAGTAGCAGCGTCGTGCCCTCGGCCACCAGCCCGCGCAGCACGTCCCACAGGTCGTTGCGGCTGCGCGGATCGAGCCCGGTGGTGGGCTCGTCTAGGAACAGCACCGGCGGTGACGCGATGAGGCTGACGGCGAGGTCGAGCCGCCGGCGCATGCCGCCCGAGTACGACTTGACGGGCCGGTCGGCGGCATCGGCGATGGAGAACTGTTCCAGCAGTTCGTCGCCGATCCTGGCCAGATCACGCTTTCCGATGCCGTACAGCCCGCCGATCATGCGGATGTTCTCGCGCCCGGTGAGCAACTCGTCGACCGTCGCGGCCTGACCGGTCAGCCCCATGTTGCGCCGCACCATGTCGGGTTGCTCGCGCACGTCGTACCCCGCCACCCGTGCAGTGCCGCTGGTGGGCAGCGAGAGCGTCGTCATCATCCGCACGGTGGTGGTCTTGCCCGCACCGTTCGGCCCCAGCAGTCCGAGCACCGACCCTGCGGGCACCGAGAAGCTGACGCCGTCGACCGCCGGTATCTGGCCGTCGGCGCCGCCGAACTTCTTGACGAGGTCGATCGCCTCGATGGCCGGGGACGTCATGGACCAACCGTAGCGAGGCCCCCCGACGTGACTCCATTGCATTTCGTGGCCACCGCCTAGAGTCGGCGAGGTGCTGCTGTGGATCAACGGGGCATTCGGCGCGGGCAAGACTCAGACCGCCTTCGAGCTGCACCGCCGACTGCCCGGCTCGCACGTCGCCGACCCGGAGTTGATCGGGTTCGCGATCCAGAAGATGCTGCCGCCCGACGCGCGCGGCGACTTCCAGGACCGCCCGCAGTGGCGCTCCGCGGTGGTCGAGACCCTGGTCGACGCCGTCGCCGCCAGCGGGCCGGGTCCGGTGATCGTGCCGATGACCCTCGTCGAGGCCGCCTACTTCGACGAGGTGATGGGCGGGTTGGCCGGCGCGGGTGTCGACGTGCGGCACTTCGCGTTGCAGGCGTCCCCGGACACGCTGCGTCGGCGGCTCCGGACCCGTTCTGCGCACTGGCTGGGCCGCGCGGTCGGGCGTCCCGAGACGTGGGCCATGGACCAGATCCCCCGGTGCGTGCCAGCGCTGGCCACCGAGCGGTTCGCCGTGCACGTTCCGACCGACGAGCGAACCGTCGACGAGGTGGTCGAGGACGTCGCCGAGCGTGCCGGACTTCCGCTGCGACGGCCCCGTTTGCCTGCCGCGCGGTACCAACTGCGGCGAATTGCGGTGGGCGTGCGGCACATCAGGCTGTGACGAGCGTGGTCAAGCGATGACGTCGTGCACCTGGTCGACGACGAAGGTCGTGCGGTCGGGTCCGATGCCGCCGGTGACGATCACCCAGCCTCCGACGGGCGGATAGACGTTCTCGAACCAGGTGTTCTGTGGCTGGCCCGTTCCGTACCAGGTCACCCAGGCCGCCGTCCCGCGTTGCGGGTAGACCTGGTTGACCGCCGCCACCTGGCCCAGTCGATAGCGGGGATCGGCGGTGCACACGTTGACGGCGTGCTGCCAGCGGGCCTGCGACGAACCGCTGCTGCCACCGGCCTTCGACCGGCGGACGAGGTGCACGATGAGCCAGACGATGCCGCCGATGAGCAGCAGGTAGAACGTCAATTGGCCGAGTACCAGACCGGGTCGATCCACGAATCCCCCCATTCGTGACGAGCGTGCGCGAACTCGGGTTTCAGACCGGCGTGTCGCCCGCAGACACGCACGCTCGCGGAATTAGGTAACCAGCGAGACTAGGTGACCAGCGAGACCGAGTTGGCGCGGCGCAGCTTGCCCGACGGCGTCTTCGGGATGGTGCCCGGGCCGAGGACGACCACGTTGCGCGGCCGGACGTCGACCTCGGTGACGACCTCGTGCGCGACGTCGTGCTCGATGCGCCGCACCTCTGCCGGGTCCTGCCAGGCGTTGGACTCGACGGCGACGGCAAACGTCTCGCGCGAGTGGCCCGCGTCGAGTCGCACGGCGACGGCGCAGCCGGGACGCACGCCCTTGACGCGGCCTGCAGCACGCTCGATGTCGGTCGGGTAGATGTTGCGGCCCGCCATGATGATGACGTCCTTCACGCGGCCGCAGACCACGATGTGGCCGTTCTCCATCTGGTAGCCGAGGTCACCGGTGTCGTACCAGCCGTGGGCATCCTGCGACGGCAGGAACCCGCCCATGGTGATGTAGCCGGGGGTCAGCGATTCGCCGCGCAGTTCGATGACGCCGACGCCGCGAGCGGGCATCACCTCACCGTTCTCGTCGACGACGCGCGCCTCGAGGTCCTGCAGCAGCGGGCCCAGCGAGGCCAGCCGACGGGTGTTGCCCTTCGTCGACGGCACGGCGCGACGCAGCGCGGCCAGCAGGTCGGCGTCGACCTCGTCGACCACCAGGCCCGCGCCGCACTCGGAGAACGACACCGCCAGCGTCGTCTCCGCCATGCCGTACGCAGGCAGGATCGCCTTGGGATCGAGGCCGAACGGCTTGCCGGCGTCCAGCAGGTCCTCGACGTCGGCGGGCTCGACGGGCTCGGCGCCGGACAGCGCGAACCGCAGCGTCGACAGGTCGAACTGACCCGGCTCGGCCTGCTTGCGCAGCCGCTTGGCGAACAGCGCGTACGCGAAGTTCGGCGCCGCGGTCATGGTGCCCTTGTACTTGTCGATGAGCTTGGCCCACAGCAGGGTGTCGCGCAGGAAGTCCATCGGCGTGACCTTGACCAGCTCCGCGCCGAAGTACATCGGGATGGTGAGGAAGCCGACCATGCCCATGTCGTGGAAGCAGGGCAGCCAGCTGACCATGACGTCCTTGTCGACGTCGTACTGCGCGCCGACGAACATCGCCTCGGCGTTGGAGTGGATGTTGCGGTGGGTGATCTGCACGGCCTTCGGCGATCCGGTGGATCCGGACGTCAGCTGCATCAGCGCGAGGTCGTCCTCGCTGGCCTCGACGGGATCGATCGGCTCGGCCTCGAGCAGGTCGGTCACCTTGAGGACCTTGATGCCCTTCTCCTCGAGCACGGGGATCGCGACGAGGAAGGGCTCCGAGACGATCACCGCGGTCGCCTCGATCATGCCGATCACGTTCATCGTGTCCTCGGCCCACACCACGAGGTCGGTCCGCGGCGTCGGCTGGTGCAGCATCGTCAGGCTCGCGCCGCGCATCCACACGCCCTGGGCGGTGGGAGCGATCTCGACCGGGAAGCCGGCCAGTACGCCGACGGCGTCACCGTGGCCGACGCCGGCCGCTGCCAGACCGCCTGCGATGCGGCGGGCGCGCTCGTGCACCTCGAGCCAGGTGTGCCGCACGGGCTCGTGGGGTTCGCCGGTCACCATGCCCCGCGTGCTCTCGTGAGCATTGCGGTACATCTTCTCGGTAAATCTACTCACCACGACCTCCTGAGTTCAGGCGCCTGTGCCCGGTAATCAATGCTCCACCTGCTGATAGCCGCCGCCGAGGAGGCGCGCACACACGATTCGGGAGCGGCTTGGAAAAGAAACGGTAAAGCGTCCGACGGCTTGGCCAGGGCGGGCAAGACGACCCCGCCGGGAGTCCCCGCGGGATGCGTCGTCGCGTAGGCCGCGTGACCGCTAGCTTTCACCGTCGCTCATCTTAAGAGACCCTTAAGTAACTAACAAACCCATGACCAAAGTGAGGCCTGGGTCACAGTCCGACGCGCTTACCCGCCGGCGGGTTCCGAGATCACCCGGGCGCCGTGCACCGGCCCGCTGGCGGCCCGCACGGTGCGGCACACGCCCTCCCCCGCCAACACCGCTCCGACGTCGACGGCCGAGGACGCCGACGAGCAGAGGAACGCGCACGTCGGCCCGGACCCCGACACGAGCCCGGCGAGGGCACCGGCGTCGACACCGGCGTCGAGCGTGCGGCGCAGCCGCCCGTCGAGCCCGACCGCGGCCGCCTGCAGATCGTTGCCCAGCAGCGGAGCCAATTGCTGGGCGTCCCCGGACGCCAGCGCGGCCAGCAATGGCTCGGGGTCCTCGAGCCGGGGCGGGCCGCCTGTGCGGTCGGCACGCAGCCGGTCCAGCTCGCCGAACACCTTGGGCGTCGACAGGCCGCCGTCGGCGAATGCCAGCACCCAGTGGAACGTGGTGCGCGCGAGCACCGTCGCGAGCTGCTCGCCGCGGCCCGTGCCGAGCGCGGTGCCGCCGTGCAAGCTGAACGGCACGTCGCTACCCAGTTGGGCTGCCAGCCCGTGCAGGTCGCGGCGCGGCACGCCGAGTTCCCACAGCGCGTTCATCGCCACCAGCACCGCGGCGGCGTCGGCGCTGCCGCCCGCCATGCCGCCGGCCACGGGGATCGACTTGGCGATCGAGATGGCCACCTCGGGCGCGCGTCCGACGTGCTCGGCGAGGAGTTCGGCGGCCCGCCACGCGAGGTTGCGGTCGTCGGTCGGCAGGGAGCGGGCACCCTCGCCGGTGATCGCCACCGACAGGACGTCGGCGTTGCGCACGGTGACGTCGTCGAACAGCGACACGGCGTGGAAGACGGTGGTCAGTTCGTGATAGCCGTCGTCTCGCAGGTCACCGACGCCGAGATAGAGGTTGACCTTGCCCGGGACGCGGACCGTCACCGAACCCGACGGAACCCAGTCGGAGGCGGCGTTTCCGTCGGAAGCGGGCACGCCACAGACTATCGCCGCGGCGTCGACGGCAGGTACCAAGTGGTGAGATACCCCTCGTACGATCCCGCCGCTCGCGCCGGCTGCCGAACAGCCCGCAGGCGCCAACGCTAGTGTTTGCTCGCGAACTGTGTCAAGGATCACTGCACGCCTCGTCCCGCGACGACCGCCCGGTCGAACCGTAGGGTGAAGCCGTGCCCGAACCCGTCACTCGGTTCGACGACTTCGCCATCGAAGGCCTGGTCGGTCGTGGCGGGTCGGCGACGGTGTATCGCGCACAGCGCATCTCGCGACCCGGTCCTGCGCTGGCGCTGAAAGTGCTCGACGAACGGCACCGCGCTCCGTCCGACCTCGAGCGGCTGCACCGCGAATTCGAGTTCGCCAGACGAGCCGCTCACCCCCACGTCGTCGTCGTCGACGAATGCGGGGACGGTTGGCTCGCCATGGAACTCGTCGACGGCGGCACGGTGAGCACCCTCGGCACCCTGCCCGCCTTCCTGACCGCGCTGGCCGACGTCGCCGAAGCACTCGACCACGCCCACCGTCTCGGCATAGTGCACTGCGACGTGAAACCGTCGAACATCCTGGTGCACAGCGACTTCTCAGTGCGTGGCGCCGTGCTCGTCGACTTCGGCGTCGCCCGCTCGCTCACCGAACGGGCGCCGCGGCCGGCCACCCGCATCGACGCGTCACTGCCCTACACCGCGCCGGAGATCCTGCACGGTAGGACGGCGTCGGCAGCGTCGGACGAGTACGCGTTGGCCTGCACGGCAGTCGAACTGCTGATCGGCACACCACCGTTCGTCGCATCGACGGCGATGGGACTGATCGACGCACACCTGAGCCAGCCCGTACCGCGCTATTCCCGCCGGCTGGCGTGGGTGAGCCATGCGTTCGACTCCATCCTGGCCAAGGCCATGGCCAAGGATCCCGACCACCGCTACGCCACCTGCTCGGAGTTCGTCCGGCTGGTCGCCCGCGCCTTGACCCCGTGAGACCCCCGACCGCACGAAACATGGCGTAATCCAAGGTTTACCGTGCACGGGTTGCGGGCCGCTCGCACCGGTCTAGCGTTTGCTCAATGGCTGCACCCACCGAGTACGACAACTCTGCACTCGCACACGAAGAAGAGGGCTACGAAAAGGGCCTCAAGCCAAGGCAATTGCAGATGATCGCGATCGGCGGCGCGATCGGAACGGGCCTGTTCATGGGCGCGGGCGGGCGGCTCGCCAGCGCCGGACCCGGCCTGTTCATCGTGTACGCGATCTGCGGGGTCTTCGTCTTCTTCATCCTGCGTGCCCTCGGCGAACTGGTGCTGCACCGGCCCTCTTCGGGATCGTTCGTGTCGTACGCGCGCGAATTCCTCGGCGAGAAGGCGGCTTACGTCGCGGGCTGGATGTACTTCTTCAACTGGGCGTGCACCTCGATCGTCGACGTGACGGCGATCGCGCTCTACATGCACTACTGGGGCGCCTTCGAGGCGATACCGCAGTGGACGATCGCCCTGATCGCGCTCGTCATCGTGCTGGCCGTCAACATGATATCGGTCAAGTGGTTCGGCGAGATGGAGTTCTGGGCGGCGCTGATCAAGGTCGTCGCGCTGGTCACGTTCCTGATCGTCGGGATCATCTTCCTGGCCGGACGCTTCACGGTCGAGGGTGCGGCGACCGGCCCGTCGGTGATCGCCGACAACGGCGGCATCCTGCCCAACGGCGTGCTGGCGCTCGTCGTCATCACCTCGGGCGTGATCTTTGCCTATGCCGCAGTCGAATTGGTGGGCACCGCGGCCGGCGAGACGGAGAACCCTGCCAAGGTGATGCCCAAGGCCATCAACTCGGTGATCTTCCGCATCGCCGTGTTCTACGTGGGTTCACTGGTCCTGCTGGCATTGCTGCTGCCCTACACCGCCTACGTGCAGGGCACGAGCCCGTTCGTCACCTTCTTCTCGAAGATCGGCGTCCCCGCTGCCGGCGACATCATGAACTTCGTCGTGCTGACCGCGGCACTGTCGAGCCTCAACGCCGGCCTCTACTCGACCGGCCGCATCCTGCGCTCGATGTCGATGAACGGCAGCGCCCCGCAGTTCACGTCCAAGATGTCCAAGCGGGGCGTGCCGTGGGCAGGCATCGCGTTGACGGCCTGCTTCACGGTGGTCGGCGTCTTCCTCAACCTGGTCGTCCCGGCCGAGGCCTTCAACATCGCGTTGGACCTCTCGGCACTCGGCATCATCGCCTCCTGGGCGACGATCGTCATCTGCCAGATCCAGATGTACCGCTGGTCGAAGAAGGGCATCTTGGAGCGCCCGTCGTTCCGGCTGTTCGGCACGCCGTACACGAGCTACGCGACGTTGGCCTTCCTTGGCGGGGTGACGCTGCTGATGTGCATCGAGAACTACTGGAACGCGATCGCGCTGCTCGTCATCGTTCCTGCGCTCGTCGGCGGGTGGTACGCGGTGCGCGGCAGAGTGCTCAGCGTCGCCCAGGAACGCGTCGGGTACACCGGCAACTACCCGGTGGTCGCGGAGACCCCGCTGCAAGCCGAACTCATCGCCAAGGACAACCGGCACCCCGCGGAGCCGAAGGAGTCCGACTAGCTCGAGTCGGTGGTGCGGACCGCGTCCGCGTCGTCCTGCCGCTTCGCCTTGGGTTGCCACCCCGAGCGCTGCAGCAGCCGCACGAAGTCGGCGATCGCGAGCGTCTCGCCGCGACGAGCCGGATCGATGCTCGCCGACAGCAGCCGCTCGGCCGACTCGTTGCCCGAGCCCGCCCACTCGGCGAAGGCGTTGCGGGAGGTCTTGCGACGTTGGGCGAACGCGATGTCGATGAGCTTGAAGACCTCGTCGCGGAACTCCGCGTCGGTGGGCCACGGCGGGGCACTGTCCGCAGGCGTCTCGTAGCGGTCGATGCGCACCAGCCCCGAGTAGACCCGCGGGATCGGCCAGAACACCGTCGGCGACACCATGCCGTAGCGGCGGACGTTGCCGTAGAAGCGGACCTTCGCACTTGGCACGCCGTAGTCCTTGCCGCCTGGTTCGGCGGCGAGCCGCTCGGCGACCTCGGCCTGCACCATCACCATCACGGTGCGGATGGTCGGGAACTCCGCGAGCAGGTGCAGGATCGCCGGAACCGCCACGTTGTAGGGCAGATTGGCCACCACCGCAGTGGGCTGATCCCGGAAGTCGGGCATCGCCTCGATGTCGGCCTGGGTCAGCGTCAGGATGTCGTGGTGCAGCACGTTGAGCCGACCCGCCTCGCTGTGCGAATGCTCCCCAACGGTCTTGGGCAGGCGCTCGCACAACACCGGATCGATCTCGACGGCGGTGACCCGCGAGCCGCGATCGAGCAGGGCAAGGGTCAGCGATCCCAGACCCGGGCCGACCTCGAGCACGTGATCGTGCCGGTTGACCCCGGAGGCAGTAGCGATCCTGCGAACGGTGTTCGCATCGTGGACGAAGTTCTGACCAAGCGATTTCCGCGGCCGGAAGTCCAGTTCCTTCGCCAAGTGTCGTATCTCGGTGCGACCGAGGAGCCTGATGGTCAGCGCACTCCCAACCTTCCACTACACGTAGGCCAGGCACCCCATCCTTGGCGCGCCCGTGTTACCTCAGCAATCGCGATCTGTTCTTCCCTCGTTGCCAGATCGGCTCGCTGAGCATACCTCAGACCACCGTTGCGTTCCCATGTGTTTTGGTCAAATTGGACGCCACCGTAAAATCCGTTGCCGGTGTTGATCGCCCAATTACCTCCGGCTTCACACTGGGAAAGCGAGTCCCAGGTTGCGCCCATCGACACCGGCGGCACCTCGGTACCGGGCTTGGCACCCACCCGCAGGACGGCGTCGCGGGCCGGTTCGACTACGACATTGGCTACTGGCAACCTGCCCGTTTCGACCCCGTTCGTCGTGGCGATGGCAAACGTGACGTCTTGCGTGCCGGGTGTCCCTGGGTCCTCCACGACCTGGCGGCTCATGTTCATCGTGACGTCCGGGATGGTGTGGCTGGCAGGCTTCAGCGGCATCCGCTGGGTCACCTTCTCGGTCCGCACCCGGGTCACGCGGATCTGCATTCCGTCCGTGACCGGTGACGACGCAGCGGGAGTCACCGCATCGCTCTGCTGCAGCGGAACGCCTGCGGCCTCGAGCAGACCGGCCACGTTGGCAGCCGCCAGACGCACCGTGCGGACCACGCCCGCGTCGTCGAGCTGAACCGTCCGCGGCGTCACGACGGGCAGTGACATGCCCTTTAGCGGCACGCGGGTGGCGCGCGACGCCGCTGCAGGCGCGGTGTCGGTCATGGCGAGCTGGGCCAGCGCGCCCTGGACCGTCGACGCGGTGGTCCACACCTCACGGCTGTCGCGGCCGTCCATCGAGATCTGCAGCGGCCTGCTCCGACTCAGCACGATGGTGTCCGACTGATGCACGTCCTCGTCGGCTGCCGGGAACAGATCGTCGCGGTCACCGACCTCGAACCCGTTCTCCTCGACCACGTCGATCACCCGCGTCTTCATGGTCGAGACCGTCATCGTCGAACCGTCGACCGTGAGTTGCACAGTCTTGTGCGAGGCGACGGCCGAGCCACCGGCAAAGGCCAGCGCGGCCAACAGCAGGGCGACGCAGAGTCGCAACATCGGCGAGCGGGTCTCGTGCAATCTGTGCAAGACGTTCAAGAGGTCAATCCCAAAGAGGTATGGCCGGCGCGTGGACAGGACTCAAACCGGCGGTTTCATCACAGGACGGTAACGAAATGCCCAGGTAGGGGCAACTTGGGCTCACCGACGCAGCCCGTAGGCCCCCGCGGCTGTGTCCGACGTCTCGCGGGCCAGCTCGGTCGCCGGGCGGTCGAGCACGTCGGCCAAGGCCCGGACCGTGTAGGGCAGACAGTACGACTCGTTGGGTGCACCGCGGTACGGATGCGGGGTGAGGAACGGGGCGTCGGTCTCGACGAGGAGTTGCCCGGGCGGGATCAGCCGCGCGGCGTCCCGCAGCGCGGCGGCGTTCTTGAAGCTGACCGTGCCCGACAGGCTCAGCAGCCAGCCGGCGTCGACGCACACCCGCGCCATCTCGGGACCCGAGGAGAAGCAGTGGAAGATCACGGCGTCGGGAGCACCCTCGGCGCGCAGCACGTCGAGCACCTCGGCGTCGGCGTCCCGGTTGTGGATCATCAGCGGCTTGCCGGTCCGCTTGGCCAGGTCGATGTGCCACGCGAACGCGTCGCGCTGCTCCGCGGGGTCGGCACAGCCCTCCAGGCGGCCAGGCCAGAACATGTCCATGCCGGTCTCCCCGATCGCTACGGCCCGGGGGTGGGCGGCCAACCGCTCGATCTCTGCCCGCGCCCCGTCGTCGAGCGCGTTCGCACGGGTGGGATGCAGCGCGACGGCGGCGTACACCCGCTCGTCCCACTCGGCGGCAGCGACGACCCAGCGGGCCGACTCCAGGTCGTCGGCGATGGTCACGACGGCCTCGACACCGACCGAGGCGGCACGGTCGAGGATCGCGCGCACGTCGTCGGCGTCCCGGGCCCCGCAGGCGTCGAGGTGGGTGTGCGCATCGACCAGCGGGGCCAGCGGTTCGGGCAGTGGAGGGGCCGGCCGTTCGCGCCGCGACGATCCGGTCGCCTCGTTATCGGATGTTCCGGACACGCCCTAGACAATAAGGTGAAGCGCGATGAGCACCCCTGATCGATCCCACGGCGCCGGCAGACCCTTCTACGTGACCACTGCCATCGCCTACCCGAATGGCGTGCCGCACGTCGGCCACGCCTACGAGTACGTCTCGACCGATGCGATCGCCCGATTCAAGCGACTCGACGGGTTCGACGTCCGGTTCCTCACCGGCACCGACGAGCACGGGCTGAAGATGGCCCAGACCGCGGCCGCCGAGGGCATCCCGACCGCGGACCTGGCGCGGCGCAACTCCGACGTGTTCCAGCGGCTGCAGGAGGGCCTCGGCGTCACGTTCGACCGCTTCATCCGGACCACCGACGCCGACCACGTCGAGGCGTCGGTCGCGATCTGGAACAGGATGAGCGACGCCGGTGACATCTACCTCGACTCGTACTCCGGGTGGTACTCGGTGCGTGACGAACGCTTCTTCACCGAGGACGAGACCGAGGTCGTCGCCGACGGCTCGCGCATCGCCACCGAGACCGGTACGCCCGTCACGTGGACCGAGGAGCAGACCTACTTCTTCCGGCTGTCGGCCTACACCGAGCGGTTGCTCGCGCACTACGAGGCACACCCGGAGTTCATCGGACCCGACGTCCGGCGCAACGAGATCGTCAGCTTCGTCTCCGGCGGACTGCGCGACCTGTCGATCTCGCGCACGACGTTCGACTGGGGCGTCAAGGTGCCCGACCACCCCGACCACGTCATGTACGTCTGGGTCGACGCACTGACCAATTACCTGACCGGCGTGGGCTTTCCGGACACCGAGTCGGAGTCCTACCGTCGCTACTGGCCTGCCGATCTGCACATGATCGGCAAGGACATCATCCGGTTCCACACCGTGTACTGGCCTGCCTTCCTGATGTCGGCGGGGCTCGAACTGCCGCGCCGGGTGTTCGCGCACGGCTTCCTGTTCAACCGCGGCGAGAAGATGAGCAAGTCGGTGGGCAACGTCGTCGACCCCGTCGCCCTCGTCGACGCGTTCGGGCTCGACCAGGTTCGCTTCTTCCTGCTGCGCGAGGTGCCGTTCGGTCAGGACGGCAGCTACAGCGAGGACGGCATCGTCAGCCGTATCAACACCGACCTCGCCAACGAACTGGGCAACCTGGCGCAACGGTCGCTGTCGATGGTGAACAAGAACCTCGGCGCGGCCGTGCCCGATCCGGGACCGCTGAGCGCCGAGGACGCCGAGATGCTCGCCGCAGCCGATGCCCTGCTTCCCACGGTCCGCGCGCACTTCGACGAGCAGGCCATGCACCTTGCACTCGAGGCGATCTGGTCGGTGCTCGGCGCCGCCAACCGGTACTTCTCCGCCCAAGAGCCATGGGTGCTGCGCAAGTCGGAGGCCGCCGAGGATCAGCAGCGGTTCGGCGCAGTGCTCTACACGACGCTGGAGACCGTCCGCATCGCCGCGCTGCTCGTCCAGCCGGTGATGCCGGAGTCGTCGGCAAAGCTGCTGACGCTGCTCGGACAGAACGAGGACGCCAGGACGTTCGCGTCGATCGGCACGCGGTTGGCACCGGGCACGGCACTGCCGAAACCCGAGGGTGTGTTCCCCCGCTACGTCGTCGAGGAGGCTTCGTAGTGAGCTGTGCCACATTCGCCGTCTAGGTGTCACACTTCGACGGTCACGGGTGTCTTGAGGTCAGACCGGCAGCGCAGCCGGAACGACCCTGAGGAGTAGTCATGACCACGAGCAAGCAGACCAACGTCGTGGTGATCGGCGGCGGATACGCGGGCGTCATCGCGGCCAATCACCTGCGGACCAACCCGGACGTTGCGGTCACGCTGATCAACCCTCGCCCGGTGTTCGTCGAGCGAATCCGGCTGCACCAGTTGGTGACGGGCTCCGACGATGCAATCGTCGACTACGCCGACGTGCTGGGCGCCGACGTCCGGCTGGTCGTCGACTCGGCCGTCCGGGTCGACGCCCCCGCGCGCACCGTCGCGCTCGCGTCCGGTGACACCGTCGCCTACGACTACCTGATCTACGCCGTCGGCAGCACCGGCGCTGCGCCGACCGTGCCCGGCGCCGCCGAATTCGCCTATGCTGTCTCCGAATTCGAGCACGGTGAGCCGCTGCGCGCCGCGGTGGCAGGCACCCGGCGGGGCGAGCCCGTCGCCGTGGTGGGCGCGGGCCCGACCGGCATCGAGATGGCCACCGAGTTAGCCGAAGAGGGCCATGCGGTGACGCTGCTGTGCGGTGGCGTGCTCGGGCCGTACCTGAGCAACCCGGGCCGCAGGTCGGTCGCGAAGGTGATGCGGCGCCTCGACGTCACGGTGGTCGATGGGCCAGGCTCGAAGGTCACCGAGGTGCGCGAGGGCTCGGTGGTGCTGTCCGACGGGCGCGAACTGCGCAGTGCCGTGACGATCTGGACCGCGGGCTTCGGGGTGCCGGACCTGGCCCGGCGCAGCGGCCTGACCACCGACGGGCTCGGCCGGTTGCTCACCGACGAGACGCTCACCAGCGTCGACGATCCGTTCATCGTCGCCGCAGGCGATGCGTCCGCGCCGTCGGGCGCTCCGCTGCGGATGAGCTGCCAGGCCGCGCTGCCCCTCGGCGCGCAGGCCGCCAACACGGTGCTGAGCCGGATCGCGGGAATCGAACCGGCGGTGATCAATCAGGCGTTCACGGGTCAGTGCATCAGCCTCGGGCGCAACGCGGCCACCATTCAGTTGGCTCGCCCCGACGATCGGGTGATGCCGCTCTACATCGGTGGCCGCGCTGCCGCCACGGTCAAGGAAGCGGTGTGCAAGGGCACGATCTCGTTCCTGGCCAAGGAGGCACGCAAGCCGGGCTCGTACTTCTGGCTCAAGGGCGGCAAGCGTGCGCAGCGGCTGGCGGAGGCCGACACCGCGTCGGTCCGATGAGCGAGGAGCACGCCGAACGGTTCACTCGGCTGCGGCCGCTGCTGTTCACGATCGCCTACGAGATCCTGGGCGCCGCAACCGAAGCCGAGGACGTGCTGCAGGACGGGTACCTGCGCTGGGCCGAGGTGGACCTCGACACCGTCGAGGACACCAAGGCCTACCTCGCCCGGCTCGTCACCCGTCAGGCCCTCAACGCACTGCGCGCGCAGTCCCGCAGGCGCGAGGAGTACGTCGGACCGTGGCTGCCCGAGCCCGTGCTGGTCGATGCAGGCGATGCGTCGTCGGACGTGGTACTCGCCGAGTCGGTCTCGATGGCGATGATGGTCGTGCTGGAGACGCTGAGCCCCGATGAACGTGCGGTGTTCGTGCTGCGCGAGGTGTTCGGCTTCGACCATGGCGAGATCGCCAAGGCCATCGGGAAGTCGCCTGCGGCGGTACGCCAAATCTCCCACCGGGCACGCGAACACGTTCAGGCCAGACGCCGACGGTTCGAGCCGGTCGACCCCGCGACGTCGTCGGAGATCACCGCGCAGTTCTTCGCCACCGCCGCGACCGGGGACGTCAACGGGCTGATCGGCATGCTCGCACCGGACGTGGTGTGGACCGCCGACAGCGACGGAAAGGTCAGCGCCGCACGGCGTCCGGTGTCCGGAGCCGACAGCGTCGCCCGGCTCATCGTCGGCCTCATCCGGCTCGGCGGGCCCGACGGTCGCGCCGAACCCGCGTTCTACAACGGGGCACCCGCGCTCGTGCTGTACACCGGCGACAAGCTGGAGGGCGTGGTGTCGGTCGAGATCGTCGACGGCAAGATCGCCAACTTCTACGCGATGCGCAACCCAGAGAAGCTGGCGGGCGTGACGGTCTCCCGCGCGATCGGGCGGGTCTGACAAGCTGAGGCGGTGCACGTCGAGCCGTTGAGTGCCGGGAACGCCCCGGCAGTGCTGCGCGCACTCGCAACGGCGACCACACGGCTCCGTCTGCCGCCGCCTGCCGCGCTGACCGGCGACTGGTTCGCCTCGCGCGCGGTGATCGTGCCCAGCGTCGCGGTGCTGCCGGTGGATTCGGCCGACGTGTTCGACGTCGCGCCGGGGGCGGGTGACGGCACCGTCGGCGGCGGGTGGATCGGCTACCTGTCCTACCCCGACGCCGGTGCCGACGCAGCGGACGGCCGCATCCCCCGTGCTGCGGGCGGCTGGACGGATTGCGTACTGCGCCAGGACCTCGACGGCCAGTGGTGGTACGAAAGCCTGCTCGGCACAGGGCCGCCCGCCTGGATCACCGACGCCCTGGCAGCGCGGGCGCCGGTCGAACCCCACCACGTCGACTGGCGGGCACCCGATCGCGCGACGCACCGCCGCGGCGTGCTGGCCTGCCTGGAGGCCATCCGCGCCGGCGAGGTGTACCAGGCGTGCGTGTGCACCCAGTTCACCGGCAGGCTCGACGGATCGCCGGTCGACCTGTTCGTCGACGCCGTCGCCCGCACCGCACCCGCCCGGGCGGCGTTCCTGTCCGGCGAGTGGGGTGCGGTGGCGTCGCTGTCGCCCGAGCTGTTCCTGTCCCGGCACGGCGAAGTCGTCACCTCGAGCCCCATCAAGGGCACCCTGCCGCTGGACCAACCGCCGTCGGCGCTGCGGCAGTCGGCCAAGGACGTCGCGGAGAACGTGATGATCGTGGACCTGGTGCGCAACGATCTGGGCCGGGTGGCGATCACCGGATCAGTGACGGTGCCAGAACTACTCAGCGTCCGTCGCGCACCGGGAGTGTGGCATCTGGTGTCGACGGTCGAGGCGCGCGTCGACGCCGACCTGCCGATGGCCGCGCTGCTGGACGCGACGTTCCCACCGGCGTCGGTCACCGGGACGCCGAAGGAGCGGGCGCGGGAACTGCTGCGGACCTGGGAGCCCGCGACGCGCGGAATCTACTGCGGGACGGTCGGATTCGCCTCGCCGGTGGCGGGATGCGAACTCAACGTCGCGATCCGGACCGTCGAGTTCGACGCCGACGGGTCGGCAGTGCTCGGTGTGGGGGGCGGCATCACCGCCGACTCGAATCCGGACGACGAGTGGGACGAATGCCTGCACAAGGCGGCACCGGTGGTCGGCAGGACGCTAGCCGCGGGCCCGCAGCACGGCGTCGTACAGCTCGCGCCGTGACGGCGCACCCGGCGTGGCCTCGACCACCTCGGCGCACGCGTCCTTGACCCGCATGCCGTCGTCCACCCTGGCCTGGACCAGGGTCACCAGGGTGTCGACGTCGGCCCGCGGTTGGGCGCCGGCGAGCACGACGGTGATCTCGCCAAGCACGCCCTCGGCCGCCCACTCGGCGAGGTCGCCCAGCGTTCCGCGCTTGACCTCCTCGTGGGTCTTGGTGAGTTCGCGGCAGACGACTGCGCGGCGATCGGCGCCCAGCACGTCGGCGGCGTCGCGCAGGCACTCCGCCAGACGGCGGGGTGACTCGAAGAACACGCACGTCCGCTGCTCGTTGGTCAGGGCCTTGAACCACGTGAGGCGGGCGGCATGCTTGCGCGGGGCGAAGCCGTCGAAGCAGAACCGGTCCGACGGCAGACCGGACACCGCCAGCGCCGTCGTCACCGCCGACGGGCCGGGCAGGCAACTCACCGTCAGCCCGGCCGCGGCGCAGGCGGCCACCAGCCGGTAGCCGGGGTCGCTGATCAGTGGCATGCCCGCGTCGCTGACGACGAGCACCGTCGCTCCCCCGGCCACGTCGTCGACGAGGCCCTGCACCCGCCCCGCCTCGTTCTGGTCGAAGAAGCTGACGATGCGGCCGGCCGGCTTCACCTCCAGCGACTGGGCGAGCACCCTGATGCGGCGGGTGTCCTCCGCGGCGATGACGTCGGCGGTGGCCAGCGCCTCGATCAGGCGCGCCGAAGCGTCGCCGACCTGCCCCAACGGTGTTGCTGCGAGCAGCAGGCGGCCTCCGGTCACAGGCAACAGCCTACGATCGCATGCGTGACCGCCCCGCCCGCCGAGCGCACAGTGCCGGTGATCAGCCCGGCGCCGCTGATGCCTACGCCCGACTTCGGGCCGCTCGACCGGATGCAGGGCTGGATCATGACCGCGGTCATCACCGCGCTCGCTGCGATCACGCGCTTCATCAACCTCCGCTCGCCCACCGACGCGGGCACGCCGATCTTCGACGAGAAGCACTACGCGCCGCAGGCCTTCCAGATCCTGGGCAACCACGGCGTCGAGGACAACCCCGGCTACGGCCTCGTGGTGCACCCGCCGGTGGGCAAGCAGCTGATGGCGATCGGCGAGGCGATCTTCGGCTACAACGGGCTCGGCTGGCGGTTCAGCGGCGCCGTGTGCGGCGTGATCATCGTGCTGCTGGTGGCGCGCATCGTCCGTCGGATCACGCGGTCGACGCTGATCGGCGGCATCGCCGGGCTGCTGATCATCGCCGACGGCGTCAGCTTCGTGACCGCGCGCACGGCGCTGCTCGACGTGTTCCTGGTGACGTTCGTGGTCGCGGCGTTCGGGGCGCTGATCGTCGACCGGGACCAAATGCGCGAGCGGATGCACGTCGCGCTGCTCGAGGGCCGGATCGGCGAGACGGCATTCGGCCCGCGGCTCGGCGTGCGCTGGTGGCGGTTCGGCGCGGGCGTGCTGCTCGGGCTCGCCTTCGCGACCAAGTGGTCGGGCCTGTACTTCATCCTCTTCTTCGGGCTGATGACGCTGGCGTTCGACGTCGCCGCGCGTCGGCAGTACCGGGTGCCGCGGCCGTGGGTGGGGACGCTGCGTCGCGACCTCGGCCCGACGGCGTACGCGATGGGCCTCATCCCGGTGCTGGTGTACCTGGCGGCGTATGCGCCGTGGTTCGCCTCCGAGACCGGGGTGTACCGCCACGAGGAGGGCCGCACCATCGGCGACGATGGTCTGCTGCCCAACGCCATTCGCTCGCTCTGGCACTACATGTATTCGGTGTTCACGTTCCACTCGGAGCTGACGAATGCCGCGGGCAACCACCACCCGTGGGAGTCGAAGCCGTGGACGTGGCCGATGTCGCTGCGGCCGGTGCTGTACGCGATCGACCAGCAGGACGTGGGCGGCTGCGGCGCGCAATCCTGCGTGAAGGCCGTCATGCTCGTCGGCACTCCGGCGATGTGGTTCCTCGCCGTGCCGGTGCTGGGCTGGGCGCTGTGGCGCGCGGTCGTCAAGCGCGACTGGCGCTACGGCGTGGTCCTGACCGGTTACTTCGCGGGCTACCTGCCGTGGTTCGCCGACATCGACCGGCAGATGTACTTCTTCTACGCCGCGCCGATGGCCCCGTTCCTGGTGATGGCGATCGCGCTGATCCTCGGCGACGTGCTGTACGCGCCTCGCCAGAATCGCGAACGCCGAACGCTGGGCCTGCTCGCGGTGTGCTTCTACGTCGCGCTGGTCATCACGAACTTCGCGTGGCTGTTCCCCATCCTCACCGGCCTGCCGATCTCCCAGGCGACCTGGAACATGCAGATCTGGCTGCCGTCCTGGCGCTAGGTGTTGAGTGTTGAGTTCTCGCGAGGTCTACACCAGCGTCGTGCCTTGGGAGTTATCCACAACCGTGGGGTAGACGTCGCGAAACTCGGCGGGTTCTGTCGGGTGCGGCCACCAGCATCCGGTCCATGGAACGAGCATTCGTCGGCAGTGAACTACTCGACGGCGGCCTCACGCCGGGCCAATTGCGGTGGCGGTACAGAGCCGTCCACCCACGCATCTACGTCCCGCGTGACGCCGCGTCGTCGATCCAACTGGACGCGTACGCCGCCTGGCTGTGGACCGACCGTCGCGGCATCGTGTCCGGGCGCGCGGCCGCCGCACTGCATGGGGCGCAGTGGGTGATCCCCGGTACGCCGATCGAGATGATCGCCCCGCAGGGTCGCCCTCGAGCAGGGGTGCTGATCCGCAACCAGCGCATCGACTGGGACGAGGTGTGCATGCTCGACGACGTATCGGTCACCACGCCCACGCGGACGGCGCTCGATCTCGCCAGGCACTTCGCGCGCGACACAGCCGTGCGGTACCTCGATGCGCTGGCGGCGGCGACCGGCATCACGGCCGAGGACGTGGCACCGCTTGTCGAGCGCTATCGCGGCGCCAGGGGGATGAAGCGCGCTCGCATCGCGCTGGACCTCATGGACGGCGGGGCGCAGTCGCCGAAGGAGACGTGGCTACGTCTGCTCGCAGTCGACGCCGGATACCCGCGGCCTCGGACCCAGATCCGCGTACACGACGGCAACAGCGAGGCGTTCCTCGACATGGGCTGGGACGAACCCATGATCGGCCTGGACTACGACGGAGAGCAGCATCAAACCGACCGTCAGCGCTTCGTGCACGACATCGGACGCAACGCGGTGGTCGAGCGCCAGGGCTGGCTCGACATTCACGTCGTCAAGGAACACAGCAGGGGCTTCATCCTGCAGCGCATTCGGGAGGCTGCCGAGCGCCGGCGGTGGTTTCCGCTCGCGAGATCTACACCAGCGTCGTGATCAGCGGTCGATCGACGACAGTGGTGTAGATCTCGCGAGGACTACAGCGGGTCGCGAGCCACCGGGCACGACATGCACCTCGGGCCGCCGCGGCCGGTGCCCAGCTCGGAGGCGGAGATCGGCAGCACCTCGATGCCCGAATCCGCCAGCCGCGCATTGGTTTCGGCGTTGCGCTCATAGGCGACGACGACGCCGGGCGCCAGTGCCAGGGTGTTGTTGCCGTCGTCCCACTGCTCACGCTCGGCTGTCACGGGATCGAGGCCGGTGTCGATGACGCGCAGCTTCCCGATCCCCATCGCATCGGCTGCCGCCTTCACGAACGGGGCCGCGCCGTCGATCTTCACCCCGCTGCCGGTGCGGTGGATCGTGAACGCCGACAACGAGTCGACGATGTTCGGGTACATCACGACGGCGTCGTGGTCGACCATGGTGCACACCGTGTCGAGGTGCATCTGCGCCCGCTCCTGGGCGATCGGCACAGCCAGCACGGTGTGCGCGAGGTCGTCGTCGAACAGGCTGCGCGCCAATGCTTCCGCTCCGGCGGGCGTGGTGCGCTCCCCCACACCGACGGCCACCACGCCAGGCGCCAGCAGCAGCACGTCGCCACCCTCGACCGGAGCCGAGCGCGACTCGTACGCCCGCCGCACGCCCAGGAATCGCGGGTGGTGCGCATAGATCAGGTCGGTCAGCGATGTCTCGCGCACCCGGGCGGGCAGCGCCAGCGACGTGATGGCCACCCGCGCCCCGATCCAGAACGACGAGTCCCTGGTGAACAGCAGATTCGGCAGCGGGTCGATCACGAAGTCGCCGCCGTGGTGCATGCGGCGGACCAGCGACAGCTCGATCTCGTCGAACGGCAGCTCGTTGAACGTCATGCCCGCCATCAGCACGTGGGCCAGCGCTCCGGCGTCCAGCGTGCGCAGGTACACCGAGAGTTCCTGTGCCAGCGGCAGTCCGAGCCTGCGGGCGTCGACCGCGGCCGAGATGCCGTGCATCCGCGCCGCGCCACTGGCAAGTGCCTCGGTGAGCAGGTCGGCGACCAGCAGCACCTCGACGCCGCGGGAGCGCAGCAGGTCGGCGAACGCATCGTGCTCCTGCTGCGCGCGCGCCACCCACGGCAATCCGTCGAAGAGCAACTTGTCGTTGTTGCGCGGCGTGAGGCGCTGCAGTTCGGCGCCGGGCCTGTGCAGGATCACCACCCGGAGCGTGCCGACCTCGGAATCCGCTCCCAGCAGCGTCTCAGTCACGTCTAGCACCGTACGCGCAGGGCACTGCATCGTCCCTTCAACGCGACCACCTCAACTATCGTTGAGGTCATGGAGACGCTCGAACTGAGCCCTGGCGAGCTGTCGCGGCGCAGCGGGGTGGCGGTGTCGGCACTGCACTTCTACGAACGTGAAGGCCTCATCGTCAGCAGGCGGACTACGGGCAACCAGCGCCGGTACGCCCGCGAGACGATCCGTCGAGTCGCGTTCATCCGGATGTCGCAGCGCCTGGGCATCCCGCTGGCCCGCATCCGGGAGGCGCTGTCCACGCTGCCCACCGACCGAGTGCCAACCAGCAAGGACTGGGCGCGCCTGTCGGCCGGGTGGCGAGAAGACCTCGACGAGCGGATCCTGCACCTGCAGCGGTTGCGCGACAACCTCTCCGGCTGCATCGGCTGTGGTTGCCTCAGCCTAAAGGCGTGCTCGCTGGCCAACCCGGGTGACGTCCTGGCCCAGCGGGGGCCGGGCGCTGCGAACCTATGACATCGAACGCCTGTGCGATAGGATCACGGCGTGGCTGGAAGCGCGATGCCGGTTCAGACCTCGCTGTTCGATTGCACCGAACGGCGAGATCTCGGTGACGGCGCCTGGATCGACGTCCGGGCCGGTTGGCTGACCGGCCACGACGAGTGGTTCGGCGAACTGCTCGAGGCGATCCCGTGGCGGGCCGAGCGCAGGCAGATGTACGACCGCGTGCTCGACGTGCCCCGCCTCGTCAGCTTCCACGACCTGCTGGCCGGTCCCGCTCCGCACCCTGCGCTCGCCAAGCTTCGCGTCCGGCTCAACGACATCTACGCCCGCGAACTCGGCGAGCCGTTCACCACCGCCGGCCTCTGCCTGTACCGCGACGAGTCGGACAGCGTCGCCTGGCATGGCGACGACATCGGCCGCAGCCGCTCCGAGGACACGATGGTGGCGATCGTGAGTCTCGGCGCGACAAGGGCTTTCGCCATGCGTCCCCGCGCCGGTGGCCGCTCGCTGCGCCTACCCCAGGCGCACGGCGACCTGCTCGTCATGGGCGGGTCGTGCCAGCGCACCTGGGAGCACGCGGTGCCCAAGACCACCAAGCCGACGGGCCCGCGGATCAGCATCCAGTTCCGGGCCCGCGACGTCCGCTAGGCCCCGCGGACGTCCTCGACCGCGGCGACCACCAGGTCGCGGGCACGCTTGGTGTCCACCGGTACGACGGGCTGATTCGGCACGACGAGAGGGTTCGCGGTAACGATCACCAGGAACGACCCGAAGGTCGCGACGTAGTTGTACAACTCGCCGGAGGCCGGCTTGCCGTTCACCACGGTCTGCACGACGCGGTGAGTGCCCGTGGTCCGCACGCCGTCGATGGCAGGCGCCTCGGCCACTTCGACGAGGCCGCGGGCGCCCGTTCCGGCGAACGCCACCTTCTGACAATCCGGGCCGGGCTCGGGCAGCGGCACCGCCTCGGACGTCTCGACGGCGATCGCGATGAACCGGTTGCCAGCGCCCTCCGCGGTGACGGCGGCCATGTTGCCCTTCAACCCCGGCGGCACCTGCAGGCCGGTCGCGAACTTCCCGCACGCGGGTGGGTCGAACCTGATGCCCGGCGGAAGTGCCTGCGGCGCAAGCAGACGCGGGTCGACACCGGTGGGGTCGACGGTGGACACCTTGAACTCCTGGCCGAACGCCGACTTCAGGTCGAGCACCTTCGCGATGTCGCCCCCTGCGTCGTCACCGGATGAGGCCGACCCGCCGGAACACGCGGCGCATGCGGCCAGCAGGAGGGCGGACAGAAGCACGAGCGGGGTCCGAGACATCGGCGCCAATCTACCCGCCGGCGGGTGCAGCACCCCGCAACGCCGACACGGTACTGCTCAGCAGCGTCGCGCCGAAGTCGGCGGGCAGGCCCGGCTCCGCCGACCCCGGGTCGGTCACGACCGTGACGTAGGCGACGTGACCGGGCAGGTAGGCAGTGAAGGTGTCTGCGTGCGAGCGCGTTTCGGTGCTGCCCTCGACCACGGTGACGGTCTCGGCGCGCAGTGTCAGCGTCCGTGCGTCGGCGATGGGCGGCGCGTCCACCATCGACACCGTTCCCGAGGTGTGTCCGGCCAGCACGGTGAACTCGCCGCACTCGGCACGCGCGACGTCGTCGAGCCCCACCGGCGCCGCCGCCGCTGCGACGACGTAGACGATGGCCCCCGGACCCGAGGCGGACCAGCCCCGCACCGATACGGGGTCCACCGGCGGATCGGCCAGCACGCCGCATGCCGGCGGCTCGGCCGTCCATTGCGCACCGAGTCCCCACATCGCCACCGGCGCCACGCGTCCCGTCACGTCGGCCACCTCGAACCCCGCGGGCAGCGCCGTGCGCGTCCGACCCACCTTCGCGGGGTCGATCACCGTGTTCACCGCCGGAGGCGCCGCTGACGGCCCGGACGAGGAGGGAGGCGGTGCCGGCTCGGATTCGCCACACGCCGCGCACAGGGCCAGCACCAGGGCGACCGCGAAGATGCGCACGCCGCCTTGATACCACGGCTGCGTCGTCATTCCCGAGCGCTTCGGCACCTCCGTCCGTAGGCTCATGCTGCTTGCCCACGACAGGAGATCCACGAGAATGAACACGCCCACGAAGGCCGCAGGCACCGTCGTCGCCGCCGTCGCGTTGGCCCTGGCCCTCGCCGGGTGCGGGTCCGACTCCGAGACGCAGGCGACGTCGTCGTCGTCGGAGAGCAGCAGTGCGTCGAGCAGCAGCTCCGAGAGCAGCGCGCCCCAGACCAGTGCAGCGCCCGCGGGCAAGCGCGAGACGATCGCCGACTACATCAAGGCGAACGGCATCACCGAGACACCGGTCAAGAAGGGCCAGCCGGACACGCCGACGGTCGACCTGCCCGTGCCGGCCGGTTGGCAGGATGCGGGGCCCAGGACCCCGCAATTCGCTTACTCGGCAATGGTGTTCACCGGCGACCCAGCGATGGCGGCCGATCCGCCTACGATCGTGGCGCTGATGTCGAAGCTGACCGGAAACGTCGATCCGGCGAAGATCGCCGAGTACGCCCCGGGCGAGCTGCAGAACCTCCCAGGGTTCCAGGGTGGCGATGCCCAGAAGGACGAGTTGGGCGGTTTCGAGGCGTATCAGGTGGGCGGCAGCTACCTCCGTGACGGCGTGAAGCGGATGATCGCCCAGAAGACGGTCATCATCCCGAAGGGCCCCGACCTGTTCGTGCTGCAGGTCAACGCCGACGGTCTCGAGGATCAGATGGGACCGCTGATGGACGCCACCGCCACCCTCGACGAGAAGACGGTCATCACCCCCTAGCCGGTCAGGCCCGGGAGATCTCCGATGCCTCGGCGACCTGCTCGTCGGTGGGCCGCACCCCGGTGTAGCGCTCGAACTGCTCGGCGGCCTGCAGGGCGATCACCTCGGCGCCGGTGACGACGGCGGTGCCTGCGTCCCGCGCCGCCTTGATCAGAGACGTCTCCGACGGCAGGGCCACCACGTCGAACACCGTGTCCGCGGCGGCGATGGTCGCCGGGTCGAATGCGCACTCCGACGCCTCGGCGCCGCCCGCCATCCCGATCGGCGTGACGTTGACGATCACCGATGCAGTGCGATCGCCCACCTCGGGGGCGTACTCGTAGCCAAGGCGATCGGCCAGCGCTCCACCGGTGTCGACGTTGCGGGCGACGATGACGCCCGAGGTGAAGCCGCTGTCGCGGAAGGCCGCACCGACGGCGTTGGCCATTCCGCCGCTCCCCCGGATCAGCACCGTGCCCTCGGGGTCGAGGCGATGCGTCGCGATGAGCCGTTGCACCGCAAGGTAATCGGTGTTGGAGGCGGTCAGATGGCCGCCCGGGACCGACACGTCGTTGACGATGGTGTTGACCGAGTGGATGGCCCGGGCCGAGGGCTCGACCTCGTCGACCAGGGCGAGGACGTCTTCCTTGAACGGCATCGACACCGAACAGCCGCGGATGCCCAGCGCACGCACGCCGCCGATCGCCGCGGCGATGTCGGTGGTGGTGAACGCCTTGTAGACGAAGTCGAGGCCCAGCACGTCGTAGAGATGGTTGTGGAAACGGGTGCCGATGTTGCTCGGTCTCGCGGCCAGCGAGATGCACAACAGGGTGTCCTTGTTCAGCGGTGGTCGTCGGCCGGCCGACTGCGTCATCAGCCCAGCGCCCGCATGACTTGGCGTGCGAGCGAATGGATCCCGCGGTACTGCGACGGGGTGAGCGACGTCTCGGAGAGTGTGGGCACGTCTATCACCGTAGTCACCACCCCGAGGTCGTCGCGATGCCAGCGCGCGCCGTATCGGTCGAGGATGGCGCGCATCGCGTAGTTGTCGGCCAGCACGCGCGCGGTGAACTGCTGAACGCCATCACCGTGTGCGGCGACCGCCAGGGCGTCCATCAGGAACGACCCGATCCCGCGGCCCTGGTAGTCGTCGCCGACGATGAAGGCGACCTCCGCTACGCCGGGTTGACCCTCCTCGCGCACGAACCGGGCGTCCGCGACGACCGGACCGGCGGCGCCGTCGGTCAACACCCACACGAAGTGGTCGACGTAGTCCACCTCGAAGAGGTAGCTCATCAGCCGCGGAGTCGGCGTGCGGGTGGATTGGAAGCGCCGGTACAGCGTCTCGCTGGAGAACTGCACCGGACCATGCACGAGTCGTTCGTTGTCGCCGGGCAGGACGGGCCGCAGGAACAGCACGGTGCCGTCGCGCATCGTCACCGGAATCGGCGCCACGTAGGCTGCGAGCCGCTGCCGGGCGGTCCGGACGAGGGAGTCCATCATCGCGGGCGCTTCGAGCATCGTGGCGAACGCCTCGCGGCCCCCGATCCACCCGGTGAGGCCTTCGACGGCAGTCACGGTCGCCGTACGCGGGGTGTCTCGCAGCAACGCGATCTCGCCGACGATCAGACCGGGTCCGACGGTCGCCACGCTGGAGTCGCCGTCGATGTTCGCGTGCGATACCTCGGCGTGCCCGGAGCGGATCAGGAGAAAGGAGACGGCCTGCTCGCCCTGGCGCATCAGCACCTGTCCGGGCGCGGCGCTCAACGGACGAAGCCGGGCTGCCAGCGGCCTCAGGGTTTCGGTGGGACAACCAGCGAAGAACGCCAGTTCAGCCAGCTCGTCGACGCTGACGGCATCGGTTCCCGTCACGCCCCGAGGCTACGGGTTCGGCGGAGCCGTGTCAGGGGGTGACGGCATCCATCGGAGGACCGTTCAATGCGGTCACCTCGCGATGGGCCACGGCCGTTGCGACCGCGGTCCCGTCCCGGACCACGCCCACGATGGCCACTTCGTCGTTCACGGTGAAGGCGCCCGCGGTATCGCCGACGCGGCTACCGGCGGCCGTGATCGCATTGGTGTCCGCGTTCACGAGGTAGGTGCGCGCCACGCCGTCAACGCCTTGGGCGGTCACGGAGGTGGGCGTGACGTCGATCAGCCTCCCCTCCTGGCTGATCGACTGCTCGACGTGCGGTACGGCAGCGTTCTGGACCTGCTGCGCCGGCGCGGCGGTGGGTGCCGGATCGGCCGTACGCGCGAGGATCGCTGCGGTCACCGAAGCGAAGACCACGGCAAAGGAGATCGTCAAGAAGATGGTCACCGTTCGCCGCATCTCGCGGTCCTGCATCGTGTTGGTCTTGCCCATTGCGGGCCTCGCCTCTCGTCGGGTAAGCAACGAATACCCGAGGCGTCGGTCGAGAAAACACCGAAGTCGACGCGCACGTCGGCGCGATGGCGGGAAGATCTCGACAGGTCGGCAACGTCGGAGTGCAAGAATCCCCATTGTCCGGGGCCCTGGCGCGTAATACAGTCAGGTCAGGTTGAGGGCACAGCCGTCCAAACGTCATTCGACGCCCGGCAAGAACTGCGAGCGGTGGCTTTAAGTCAACAGGGCCCATTCCCGTGACGTGACTCCCAATCCCCCATGGAGTTCACTGTGTCCGTCGCACCCAATGCCACCCGTGGCGCGCCCGTCCGTCCACACCAGGCGACCTTCACCTCCTGCCCCATCGGCACGTCGATGGTGCTGCACGCCGTGGCCGGAGAGATCGACGCCGCCAATGCGTCGAACCTCTCGGCCTACGTCGAATCCAACCTGGGCGACGCGGGAAAGCTCGTCCTGGATCTGCGCGAGCTGACGTTCTTCGGCACGCAGGGTTTTTCGGTCCTGCACCGCATCAACGTGACGTGCTCACGGCAAGGGGTCACTCTGGTGGTGGTGTCCGGTTCGGAGGTGGACCGGATACTGCGGATCTGCGACCCGGCGGGAGGCCTGCCGGTCGCTCGATCACTCGAGGCTGCGATCAACGCGGCGGCGGCCCCGCCACCGACTCACCTCAGGTTGGTCCCCCGGGGCTGAGAATTCGTCGCGATACGCACGTTCCTGTTCGCGATCCAGCTTGGCCTGGCGCCAGCCGCCCTGACCCTTGCCGCCGGAAGCGAACAGCCATATCCCGCCGACGATCAGCACGACGGAGAGCACGGTCAGTACGACTGGCGAAGCCCACCCCGCCCCGCCGCCCGCCGCAGTCAGCATTAGACCGACGGCGACCACGCCGGCGATGACCGACGACAGTCCTAGCAATGGCATCCAGTAGCTCTTCTTGGAACGTTCTCTCGCCATGTCGAGTACCTCAACTGGTAGGGGGCTGAGCCTCTACATCGGGGTGTTGCTCGGCCCAGCGGAGTTCCTGCTGCCGAACACGACGGTGGGTCAGCCACAACCACGATCCCCCCACGATCCACGCGAGCACTGCAATGCCCGCGCATACGGCGCCGGTCGCCACGCTGCCGGACGCGAACGACGCCAGGCCGACCACCAACGCGACGACGCCCACGGCCATCGTCACCAATCCCGGTGCGTTCACACCGTTCTTCATCGTCTCGCCCGCGTGCTGACGCGTCGTGCGGGCGTGATCGACCGGATCGTGCGACGTATCACCCATCGTCCACCTCACTCCCGGCACCGCATCTAGATCCACGGCGCCACGGTGCAGCGAATACCCGCGGCCGTTCCGTCAAAACGACCGCGCGACCCCGTTCACCGTCATGTCACCAACGCTGACCGCCGTTTCGCATCGCGAGTGCGGGGAACCCCGCCTCCCATGCCTAGATGTACTGACCACGGACGTTGGTGACGGCGTGGTGAGGTGACAAGACGAAGACCTCCGAGTGGAGTGCGAGCTGTCTAGGAACGCTCACCGATCTCGGAGGTCTTCGTGGTTCACCGTAATGCCCCTTTGTCCGAAACCGGCCGTCTGCGGTTGGCTCGTTGCGTCGTTGATGACGGGTGGCCGCTGCGACGTGCGGCCGAACGTTTCCAGGTGTCGGCGACGACCGCCGCACGCTGGAGGGACCGCTACTGCGAGCAGGGTGAGGCCGGAATGTCCGACCGCAGCTCGCGGCCGCATCACAGCCCGAATCGCACGCCGACGCGCACCGAGCGGCGCATCATCGGAGTGCGTGTCACCCGCCGTTGGGGACCGGCCAGGATCGCCTACCTGCTGGGGCTCAACGTCTCCACGGTGCACAACGTGCTGCGCCGTTACGGCATCGCGAGGTTGCGGTGGCTCGACCGCGCTACCGGCCGAGTCGTGCGCCGCATGGAATCCGCATCGTGTGGAGATCTCGTGCACGTCGACGTCAAGAAGCTGGGCAAGATCCCCGCCGGCGGAGGCTGGCGGATGCTTGGTCTGGCCGCCGGGAAACGCAACAAGCAGGCCGACAAGAGTTCGGGGGTGCAGACCAAGTATCACAATCCGGTGCGCGGTTATCACTTCATCCACACCGCCATCGATGCGCACTCACGGCTGGCGTACTCCGAACTGCTGACCGATGAACGCAAGGACACTGCAGCCGACTTCTGGGTGCGCGCCAACGCCTGGTTCGTCACGCACGGCATAGATGTGCGGAAGGTATTGACTGACAACGGATCTTGTTATCGATCGCACGCGTTCCGCGACGCATTGGGCGATATCGAGCACCGGCGAACCCGTCCGTACCGGCCGCAGACCAACGGCAAGGTCGAGCGCTTCCACCGCACCCTGGCCGACGAATGGGCCTACGCGCGGCTCTACACCAGTGACGCGGAGCGCTGCGAGGAGTACCCGCGCTGGCTGCATACCTACAATCATCACCGCGGCCACACCGCACTCGGCGGTCAACCACCAGCCAACCGTGTACCTAACCTCTCAGGTCAGTACACCTAGACCAGCCGTGCTCTTCGACATCGACGGAACCCTCGTCGACAGCAACTACCTCCACGTCCACGCCTGGCTGCGGGCGTTCGCGGAGGTCGGCGTCGACGTCGAGGCATGGCGCATCCACCACCGGATCGGCATGGACGGCGGTTCCCTGCTCGACGAGTTGGTCCCCGACGAGTCCGCCGAGCGGGCGCCCAGGGCCAAGGAACTGCACGGCACCTTCTACAAGGAGACCGCGCCGCTCATCCGTCCCCTCGCCGGTGGACGCGAACTCCTCGACGCCGTCGCCGACATGGGCCTGCAGGTGGTGCTCGCGACGTCGGCGCCGGAGGACGAGTTGGCCATTCTGCGTGACGTGCTCGACCGGGAGGACATCCTCTCGGCGGTGACGTCGTCCGAGGACGTGGAGACCGCGAAGCCCAGGCCCGACATCGTCGAGAAGGCGCTCGAGCGCGCCGGCGTTCCCGCCGATCAGGCCGTGTTCGTCGGCGACACGGTCTGGGACATCACCGCAGCCAGTCGCGCGGGCGTCGAGTGCATCGCCTTCGCCAGTGGAGGCATCGGCCGCAAGGAGCTGGAGGACGCGGGCGCGATCGCCGTGTACGACAACCCGCGGGATCTGCTCGAGCAGTTGGCGTCCAGCCCGATCGGGCGGCTGCGTGACAGCGGCTAGACCGCGTAGGGCAGGGTCGACCCGATGAAGTAGACGACGGCGGCCGAGATGACGGCGACGAACATCAGGAACGCCGACACCGTGGCGATCACGTACGTGACCCCATCCAGCTTCGACTCCGGTGCTCGCTGCTTCGTTTCCATGACCTTCGCTTTCGTCGAACCGCGTCCGATGTGCTGTCAATACCCAAACCGCAGCACCAGAAAACGCCAGGGTTAGCCATACCTACGGATTCAGCGCTCGAATCGGCCACGAGCCACCACGGAGAATCGACGCCTACCAGTCAGCGCGCGGCTCAACTGCATATTCGCCGAAAAACCGAGGCCATTGCGATGACCACTGATTCCGTATTAGCCTGATCACACCAGGTTGAGCGCCCAGCCGGACGTCATCGTCACCCGGCTCGAATCCTCCGGCGACGGCCCTCAACCGCAGCACGTGACGTGAACCTCAGTACGAACCCCCCTCGACTGATGGAGTTCTCGAATGTCGGTAGCACTCGCGGCCCCGCCGGCCGCCACCCTTCGCCCCGGCGCCCTCTGCATTCGCGATGAGCGCCTGAACCCCACGACGGTGTTGGTCGACGCCGCAGGCGAACTCGACGCCGCCAATGCGCGCCAGCTCGTCGACCACGTCGCAGCCATCGACGACCCACATTCGGCGCTGATCGTGGACTTGCGCGGATTGACGTTCTTCGGAACGGAAGGGCTGTGGGCGGTCAACCGGATCATCGCGGCGAGCGCCAAGCGCCACGCCACACCCGTGCTGGTGGCCGGCCCCGAGGTGAGGCGGCTGCTGCGGATCTGCGATCCGCACGGAGTCTTGCGGACGGTGAGTTCAGTGGTCGACGCACTGGTCGCGTCGAAGCCGAACTCGACGCGCACGCTCATCCACGTCTAACCCGCCGCACCGGGCACATCGGTCCGCACAGCCACCGACGCCGACGCCGACGCACCCACGGTGAACACGTCTATCACCACGTCATCGTCCCGGTACCGGGCCAAGTGATGCAGGCCTGGCGTCGCGGCGATCACCTCGTTGGCCTCGTCGCCGCTCATCGGGTAGTCCGCCACGGCATAGCGCCAATGCGCCGCGACGATGGTCGTACCGCTGTCGAGCCGCGGGCACTCGCGCGTCAAGACGTCCCGCAGCGCGGACGCCTCGAAGTAGTAGGCCACCTCCGAGAGCACGACGAGATCGGTACCGTCGAGCGGCCAGCGTTCGTCGAGCGATGACCGCAACAGATCGACCCGCCCAGCGGCGCCGCTGCGTTCGAGACGTGCCCGGGTGGCATCGAGGGCGGCCGCCGCGACGTCGGTCGCAGTCACCTTGGCGCACCGCGCGGCCAATGCGTCGGTGAGCACGCCCACCGAGCATCCCGGCTCGAAGGCATGCTCATAGCGCGGGGAGGGCAGCATCGCCAGCGTGATCGCGTACTTGCGTTGCTCGTACCAGCGCTCCCCGAGGCTCCAGGGATCTGCTGCGGCAGCGTAGATCTCGTCGAAGTAGTCGTCCGACAGGCGACCGGTCATACGAACACGACCTCCCCAACCGTCATCAGCCGATTCACGACGTGCGGCGGCAGGATCGCTTCGCCATCGACCGGCTTGGTCGTCTGCGAATGGAACTGTCCGGCCGCGGCCACCTTGCCTGCTCGTGCACTCGCGTCGACGGCAACGCGCTGCATGCGCGACCACGGCACCGCGACGTCGCCGGGTTGCGCCCAGTGCCACATCCAGATCGGGTACTCGAGGAGCCGCACGGAGGTTCGGTCGCATGCCGCGGCAGCAGCCCGACCGACCGCCTCGTGGTCGGGGTGTCCGTCGCCTCGCCACGTCGCCGCACACCAGGATCCCGGCGGTCGGTCCGTCAGCAGGTCGACGAGCGATTCGCTCAACGCACCCTCATGGGATTCCAGTTCGCCGTCGGGCAAACCCAATTCGATGACGTCGTCGATTCCAAGTGCGTGCGCCGCCCGCCGGACTTCACCCCTCCTCGTCGCCTCGAGTGCCGTGCGCCGCGCGGGCGACCAGTCCGGGAAGGCGCCGCCGCCATCGGTGACCGAGACCCACCGGACCTCGACACCCCGGGCGCGCAACGCCGCAGCCGCCCCGCCGAATCCGTAGGTCTCGTCGTCGGGATGCGCCGCAACGACGGTGAGCGACGAACACGTCGAGAAGTCCAGCGCTGGATGCCCCGCCAGCCAGTCGAGCCACGCGGCGGACGACGTGCCGCCGTCGGCGATCGGGCACGCCGCGAACCGCGAGCAGTTGCCTTCGTCGACGTTCACCGTGCGGCCAGTCGGCCGAGTACCGCAAGGTCGCGCTCGGCGTGGCTCTGGCGCACGTACATCGTGAGGTCCGCGACGCGTTGCGCGTGTGCGGCATCCATCGCGAGCGGCTTCGGTCCGAGCGCGCGGCCCGTGCGACTGATCGCCTCGTCGACCGCGTGCTCCACCACTGCCCGCACCCGGCGGGCGATCAGTTCGGCATCGGGATCGCGGGAATCCGAATCGACGGCACGAGCTGCTGCCGCGACCGTCGCCTCGGCAGCCGCGAGCGCTGCGTCCACGGCGCCGAGATGGGCCTGGGCATGCGGATCGGCCGGTGCCTGCGACGAGTCCTGCGCCGCGTGCGACACCGAGCGATACAGCGGAGCAGCGACGGCCCGGGCGCCTCCGAGCCAACACGCAGCCACGCCGATCGCGCCGTGCCAGAAGCCATGTCGCGTCAGATACTCGCCAGGGGCACCGACCTCCACCGCAACCGCCGACTCGAAGTGGACGTCTCCGGTGGCGCTGTCACGCATGCCGACGTTCTGCCACGTCGACGGCGGTATGGACACCCCGGGGTCGGAGAGGTCGACCGCGTACAACCCGCGAGCCCCGTCTGCGCGGCGCGCGGTGACGAGTGCGTGCGTGCACAGACCGGCACCCGAGCACCAGGCCTTGGTCCCGTCGAGGATCACGCGGTCGGCGTGGTGGGCCGTCACGACGGCGTCCGGCGGCTCAGCCGCCCACACGCCCCACAGTTGGCCGAACGCCGGGGGTGCGCCGTTCAACTCGACGAGGATCGCGGCCGCGTCGGTGTGCGCCTCGGCGAGTCGGCCTGCGGTGACGTCGACTTCGGTCAGCCTGGCCAGCGCCGTCCAGCGTTCCAGGGTGCGCCCGTGCCCCGGCAGTGGCAGGTCGAGTTCGCCCGCGTCCAGCCACCGGCCGACGAGATCGCTGGTCACGTCGGCTCCGTCGTAACGCCCTTGGAAACCGAACGGAGGTGCGCGGCGAAACCGCGGGGCGCTCTGCCGACGGGGCGTGCAGACGTCGAAACGGAGATGCGGCGGTCGCTGTCGATGCGCACCCCGGCCTCACGGAACCGGCGCACCAGATCGACGTCCTCGTCGGCGGCCAGGGGCGCGAAACCACCCGTCTGCCAGTAGGCGCCGGCACGAAAACCCATGTTCGCGCCATGGACGTGCCGATGCCCGCGTCCGTCGGGCCGGTACTTGGATTGGTAGGAGGACAGGTAACGGCGGACGGCGGCGGCGGACGTGTTGCGCCAGTTGCGTACGCGCACGACGCCCAGCACCACGTCCGCGCCCGACCCGATCTGCCGAATCAGCCAATCGGGATCCACCCTGCTGTCGGCGTCAGTGGTCGCATACCAGACCTCGTCGTCCGAGACCGCCTTCGGCAGCGACCTCGCATGTTCGAATCCCGCTGCGCGCGCCGCTCCCACGTTGCGAAGGTCGACCTCCAGCGCGTGCACGGCACCGCCGAAGGACCTGGCGACCTCGACCGACCCGTCGGTGCAGGCATCGAGCACGACGACCACCGACGTCGCGAACGGCAGATGCCCTGCGGCATCCAGAACCGATTCCACGCACCCTCGGAGTCGACTCGCCTCGTCGTGGGCGGGAATGACGACGACGGCATGGCGCAGGGTGACCCCCTGCAGCGGTGAGGCTGGTCGTCTCACCCGTTACTCATAAGCCGGGTAATCGGCAGCGGCCAACACCGTGGCCAGGTGTACCGCGTTGCGGGCCACCGCCGCCGTCGTCGAGGACACCGCGTCGGGCACCTCGTCGAGATCGCCGTAGTCGGTCGAACCCATCGCCGGGCCGGTCCAATAGGTGTTCGCCTGTGCCGGAATGGTGTAGCCGACGTCGTTGAGCGCTTGGAAGACGTCGGCGGCCACCTTGTGCGCGCCGTCCTCGTTGCCGACGACGCTCACCACCGCGACCTTGCCCGCGAGGATCGGCCGTCCCGCGTCGTCCTTGGTGGACAACTCGGCGTCGAGACGTTCTATGACGCGCTGGGCGATGCTCGACGGATGGCCCACCCAGATCGGGGTGCTGAACACCAGGATGTCGGCGGCGAGGACCTTCTGCCGGATCGTGGGCCACTCGTCGCCATCGCCCATGTCGACCTCGACCCCGGGGGCGATCGCGTGGTCCACGCATCGCACCGACTCGCATTCGACGCCGGCCCCGCGCAGGTGCTCGAGCACGTGCTCGGCGATGAGTGCACTGCTCGACGGTGCCGGGCTGGGTTTGAGGCTGCACACCAGCGCCAGGGCGGTCAACTGCCCCCTGTCATCACTCATGATCGATCATCTACCCAATCGTCTCGGAGCGGAATCTGACGAGAACATGACGTGGGTTGCGTCGCCGCGAACCGGGGTAACGCTTGATGCACCACGATCAGGAGGAACACATGGCCGGACGAGACCCGGAGCAGAGCGAGTCAGACGTGCAGGCCGACGATCACGTCGCCTCGACACGGGCGAGCAACGACGACGACGGTGACTACGTCGGCCGCACGTTCGCCGACGACGACTTCGACGCCGGCGAGAGCGGTGCAGAGGCCCGCGCGAAGACCGAGTAGCCCTCCTCACTCACCCCTTCGCGACGCGAGCGATGAGGGTGCGGGTGGCCTTCTCCACGATTGCCTGCCGTTCGGCCGGGTCGTCGGTCCGTTCCGCGCGGCGGGCCGACGCCTTGATCGTAAGGCCGTGTTCGTACGCCGTCACCACCCGCGGATCGACGTAGGACGCCCTCGCGACGGCCGGTGTGTTGCCGAGCCCGTCCGAGACCTCCTTGAACACATGCGATTCGACCCGCTTGACGACCTTCTTCGACACCGGCGGGTCCGCGTCGACGAAAGCCTCCGCAGCGAGCACCGTGCCATGCCAGGTACGCAGATCCTTCACGCTGTACTCGGACCCGACCATCTCCTTGAAGCGCGCGTTCAGGTCCTCGGCGTGCAGGTCCGCCCAACCGGACATGGTGCGGCACACCAGAAGTCGATTGCTGTCGTGCTCGCGACGGAGTAAGGAGCGGATGGAGCGCACCACCTGCGGATCCTCGATCTCGAGGATTCGCCGCACACCGCTCTTGGCAGGGTAGTCGAAGGACACGGCGTTCTTGCGCACCGACACGTGTTCGCACAGCAGCGTCGCAATGCCGTAGGACTCGTTCTCCTCCGCATACTGCTCGCCACCGGCCCGGAAGTACCCCCGGTCCAGCAGGTGCAGCGCGATCGCCAGCACGCGATTTCGGTCCAGACCCTTGCGCCGAAGGTCCTCGGCTACATCGATTCGCCACTGCGGCAAGGCCTTCGACATGCCGAGGACACGGTCGAACTTCTCCTCGGCCCGCTCCTCCTGCCACCGCTGGTGATACAGGTATTGGCGGCGCCCGGCGGCATCGGTGCCGACCGCCTGGATGTGCCCGTTGGCGTGCGGGCTGATCCACACCTTCTTCCATGCCGGCGGGATGACCAGTTCCTTGATCCGGGACACCGCTGCCTCGTCGGTCAGCGGCAGTCCGTCGGCGCCGACGTAGGAGAAGCCCTTGCCGCGCCGCACCCTTCCGTAACCCGGGCCAGTGACGACGCTGCGCCGTAGCCGCACCGCAGGGTCCTATCCGTTGCTCTTGCGCAGCGCGTCGGGCTTGTGCACGGCGTCGTTGCCGCTCTTCTCGCTACGTACCCGGTACTGCGGGTCGTCGGGGCTCGCCCGCACCGTGCGCTTGGCCGCCTTCGTGTCCTCGGTGATCTTCTCCTCGACGGTCCCCTCGGCGGTGCTGCCGTGGCTGCTCCACTCGACGTGGTCGCCCTTCTTGAATTCTTCGTCTTTGCTCATGAGGTCGTATTACCCACTGTCACAGGCAGTTATGTGACGGCTTTATTTCGGCGCCCATGTTCCGTTCCATCATGGCCAGCGCGGCCTCACCGAGTTCGGGAATGATGTGGGCCACCGCGTCGGGCGGCACGACCACGTCGAGGTGACGCAGGTAGCCGTCGAGGGCGGTGTAGAGGATGCACTGTTCGGTCACCTGGCCGGTGAGCACGACGCGCTTCGTCTCCAGCCGTCCCAGTAGGTAGTCGAGCGCGGTGGCGTAGAACGCGCTGTGGCGCACCTTGGTCAAGAAGGTGCATTCGTCGCCAGGGGCAATCGGTTCGATGAGATCAGGGCGCTTGCCGTCGAGTGCCGTTCGGATCAGGTCGCCGCGGTCGGCGGTGAAGTCGCCCCTATTGTCGTTGACGTAGATGAGGTCGACGTCGTCGCTTGCCCTCGCCTCGTCGATCAGCTTGGCCAGGGGGTCGACGATCTCTCCGACGTTGGCGGCGAGCGCGTCGGAGTCGCGATGGTCGTAGTCGTTCAACATGTCGATCACCAGGAGTGCGGTCTTGCTCATCAACGGTCAGTACCCGGGAATCCCCGGCTCATTCGTCCGCCCCGCCCACCCGACGCCGGTTCGTCACGGTGAACGGAACCGCCGCGGTGGTAAAATCTAGATCAAGGTTGAGAGTGCAGCCTGCGGTGTCGTCGCCGGGGCGGACACGGTTCCCCCCGCGTCTGGACGAGCTGACATCACTTCGATCGCCGACCGGCTGTCAAATACCGACGTCGGCAAGACGCCCCAGACGGGGCAGGGAAGCTGGTGGGCATGCTGCCCAAGCAGACCATTACCGATCAACCAGTCGACCCGCGGGGGCCGGTGGCCCCGGGCCCGACCGTCGATCGTGCTGAACTCCTCGACCAAGTCGGCACCGGCCTGGCCGGGTCGCTGAACCTTCGTCGCACGGCCATCCGCCTGCTGACCCTCATCACACCCGGTCTCGCCGACTGGGCGGTCGTCATCGTCCCCGACAGCACCACCGGTGGGCTGCACGTACTGGGCGGTGCAGAGCACGGCTTCAGCGACATCGTGCCCATGGCTCAGGTGTATGACCAGGCGCTGGGCCGGGTCATGCGATCGGGACGGACCGAACTGCTGCACGTCGAACTCGGCGTCTTCGAGACCCCGGTCGTCGGCGACGGACTCGCTGCCCTGATACCCCACCCGCGGCTGTCGGCCGAGGCCGCCGCACTGCGCCCGGCCGACGTGGTTGGCCTCGGGCTCACGGCCCGCGGCTCGACCGTCGGCGCACTGATCCTGGTCCGCGGCCAAGGCCGAGGCTTCGACGCCCACGACATCGCCCTCGCCGAGCAGGTCGCAGAGCGGGCAGCGCTGGCGCTGGACTCGGCGCGCCTCTACGAGGACAGCTCGCGCATCGCCAGCACGCTGCAACGGGGCCTGCGTCCACCGTCGCTGCCGGACATCGTCGGCGTGCGTCTGGCAGCGCTATACCGGCCCGCGGCCGAACACCTCGACATCGGCGGCGACTTCTACGACGTTCACGGCTCCGACGACGATTGGCTACTGGCACTCGGCGACGTCAGCGGCAAGGGCGTGGAGGCCGCCGCCGTCACGGGCCGCGCCCGGCAGAGCATCCGCACCGCCTGCCTGTTCGACCGTCGACCCACCGCACTGCTCGGTGCGCTCAACACCGTGCTGCACGAGACGGGCACCGACAAGTTCGTCACCGTGGTGTGCGCCCGCCTGCGCCGCTCCGATGACGGGCGGATCACCGTCGAACTCGCATCGGCCGGGCATCCCCCGCCAATCGTGTTGCGCGCCAACGGCCGCGTGGAACAGGTCGACGTGTTCGGTACCGCGGTGGGCATGATTGCGCACGTCGAGTACGCCTCCGTCGAGATCGAGCTGCGGCCGAACGACACCCTGCTGATGTTCACCGACGGGATCGACGAGGCGTTCGGAGCCGACGGCATGTATGGCGTCGAACGACTGCTCCGGCTGCTGCCCGCGTACGCCGGCGCCGCGCCCGAGGTGGTCTGCGAGGCCATCGAGCGCAGCGTGATCGAGCACCTCGACAGCCGCGCCCACGACGACATCGCCTTGCTCGCGGTGACGTGCGGGGATTGAGCACGTGAGCGATCTCGCCCTCGCCTCCGCCTACGACGACGCCATCGCCTCGGGCGACGCCAGCACCGTCGCCGCGGTGATCGACCGCATGCTGGCCGCGGGTGAGGATCCCGTGACCGTCCTGACCGACGTCATCGCCGCGTCGCAGCGGGAGGTGGGCGCCCGCTGGCAACGTGGTGAGTGGACCGTCGCGCAGGAACATGCGGCCACGGCGCTCGCCGTCTCGGCCACCAAGGTGGTCGCCGCCCACGTCCGTCGGATCCCACCGACGCGTGGTGGCGCGCTCATCGCATGCGCGGAGAAGGAATGGCATGCCCTGCCCGCGATGATCATTGACTGTGCCCTGCGGGCGGACGGCTGGGACACCACGCTCCTCGGCGCATCGACCAGCCCGATGCGACTGAACCGGCACCTGCAGGAACTGGGTCCCGAGGCCGTCGCCGTCAGTTGTTCGGTCCTCGGCTCCCTGCCGACGTCACGCCGCTTCATCGAGGCGAGTACCGCTGCGGGAGTGCCGATCCTGGTCGGAGGACCCGCGTTCGGCCCCGACGACGCGCGGGCGCGTACCCTGGGTGCCACCGCGTGGGCGCGCGACGCGCACGATGCCATTCGAGCGATGCGCGAGCTGCCCGCAGTGGTCGCGCCCGCACCGGCGCTGCCGGGCGAGGCGCTCGCCGAGCAGTCGGCGCTCGAGATCGAACACCGCAGGATGGTCGATCAGCTGGGCCGTCAATGGTCGGTCGCGGCGATCGGCACCGGTTCGGTCAACCTGAGCGACGACGAGGTCGTCGACGTGCTCAACCAGACGCTGCACGCCGCGGCGGCCGCGGTGCTCACCGCCGACCCGCGGCCCGTGTCCGAGACCTCGGCGTGGATCGAGGACTTGCTGCGCGGGCGGGGCGCCGACCCCGCCTGCGTCGCCGAACTCCGCGGGCTCGTCGGCGCGGCGCTGCGCGACTACCCGCTGGCAGCCGCCGTCGTCGCGGAGCACTTCGCCACCGGACCCGCCTGACGCACTCGCGGGCTAGTGCTCCTCGAGCACCGGGTGAGCGGCCGAATCGCTCGTCGCGGTGATGAACTCGTCGATGAGACGGAACACCTCGTAGGGCGCCTCCACGTGGGCGAAGTGGCCCACGCCGGGCATGACCTCGAGGTGACAGTCGGGCCTCGCCTCGAGTGCGGAGTACGCGTGGTCGACGGGAATGATCGTGTCGTCCTCACCCCAGATCGCCAGCGTCGGCAGATCCGACTTCAACTTCAGCCTGTTCAGTGCGCTGACCGACTGGCCGCGGTAGTCGACCACCGACCGCAGCGTCCGCAGGAACGACTGGCGGGTGGCGGGGTCCGCGAACGACGAGTACGCGCTCCAGATCTCCGCTCCGCGCGGTGAACGAAGGCCCCTCGACGTGAGCCACGACTTCACCGCGTCGCCCACCCGGAGCACCGGTGGCGGCGCGATGATGGGCATGAACAGTTCTGCTCCCGGTGCCGAGAGCAGTCGCAGGATCAGACCCACGTCTGGACCCAACCCGCCGCTGCTGATCAGGACCAGCCGTCGGCAGTAATCGGGGTGCTGGTAGAGGAACTGCATCGAGATGCCACCTCCCAGCGAATGGCCGACGACCGTCGCCGAACTGACGCCGAGCTCGTCGAGGAGGTCGCGCAATCCCACCGCGAACGCGCCCAGCGAGTAGTCGGTCCGTGGTTTCGCCGACTGCCCGTGACCGAGTAGGTCGGGGGCGATGACCCGGTACCGCTGCGCGAGCTTCGGCAGGAGTTCCCGCCACGACTGGGAACTCCCGGCCATGCCGTGGACGAGGAGGATGACCTCACCCTGGCCCTCGTCGTAGTAGGCGATGCGTTCGCCGTGGATGTCGATGGACTTCTGTTCGGTCATCAGGGTTCTCCGTCCCTAGAACCACCATCTTACCGATGGGTAACTTTTACGCGATGCGTTTGTGGTGTCGAGGATGGAACACAGCCCGTGTGGGTAACGTCACGTCCATGAAGCTCATCTCGCCGACCGACTCGATGTTCCTCCTTGGCGAATCACGCGAGCACCCGATGCACGTCGCCGGCCTGCAACTGTTCGAGCCGCCCGCCGACGCCGGACCGGACTTCGTACGCGAGCTGCACTCGGTGATGGCCGAGACGGGTGACTTCCAGCCCACGTTCCGCAAGCACCCGGGCACCCTGCTCGGCGGCATATCGAACCTGACGTGGGCCGTCGACGACGACATCGACGTCGACTACCACCTACGGCGTTCGGCACTCCCCCGCCCCGGCCGGGTGCGCGAACTCCTCGAGCTGACGTCGCGCCTGCACGGCTCTCTGCTGGATCGTCACCGCCCGCTGTGGGAGACGCACCTGATCGAGGGTCTCGCCGACGGCCGCTTCGCCATCTACGTGAAGTTCCACCACGCGCTCATCGACGGGGTGTCGGCTCAGCGTCTACTGATGCGCGCGCTGACCCCCGATCCCGACGATCGCGAGACCCGCATCGCCTGGACGCTCGGCTCGAAGCGGCGCAGCGCCGAGGACGCGCCCTCGCGGTCGGCGCTCCAGCAACTGACCGGCGCCGCGGGATCGGCACTCTCCCTCGCGCCGACCACGCTGTCGCTGGCACGGGCCGCGCTGCTCGAGCAGCAGCTGACGCTGCCCTTCCGCGCGCCGAAGACGATGTTCAACGTGCCGATCGGCGGTGCGCGTCGGGTCGCCGCGCAGTCGTGGCCGCTGGCCCGGCTGCGCAACGTGAAGACCGCGGCGGGGACCACCGTCAACGACGTCGTGCTCGCGATGTGCGCAGGTGCGCTGCGGGCGTACCTGACCGAACAGGACGCGCTGCCCGACACTCCCCTGATCGCCATGGTCCCGGTCAGCCTGCGCGGCGAGGACGAGCAGGACGCGGGCGGCAACCTGACCGGCGCGATGCTGTGCAGCCTCGCCACCGACGTCGCCGATCCAGGGAAGCGACTGGAGATCATCAGCACCTCGACGCGCGAGAACAAGCAGGTGTTCAACGACCTGCCGCGCACCCAGGCCCTCGCACTCTCAGCCTTCGTCATGTCCGGGCTCGCACTGGGACTGCTGCCCGGCTTCGTCTCGTCGGCGCCGCCGCCGTTCAACATCGTGATCTCGAACGTGCCTGGCGCACGCCAACCCATGTACATGAACGGTGCCCGCCTCGACGGCAACTACCCGTTCTCGATCGCCCTGGACGGCCAAGCGCTCAACATCACGCTGACCAACAATGCCGACAACCTCGACTTCGGTCTCGTCGGCGCCAGGAGCAGCGTGCCGCACATGCAGCGCCTGCTCGGCCATCTCGAGGACTCGCTGACCGCGCTGGAGGAGGCGGTGGGAGCCTGACGGCTCCGACCGATTGGGTTCTGCGCCGCCGTGCTGCGATGCTGGTGCGTCGTGGCGGTTGACGGTGGTACCCGATGAGCCGCGGTCTGTACGACCGCTGCACCTGCGGCCACACCCATCCCGAGCATTCGCTGTTCGGCACGTGCCGGGCGTGCCTCGACTGCGGCGAGGTGTTCGACGAGGACGACGATCACGCCTATCGGCAGTGTGAGTGCCGTGCGTTCGACCCCGTCCCCGAGGACGACCCGGTCGTCTACGTCATTCGAGACAGCTGAGGTCGTCCAGAACCGCTGCGGCTCAGGCCTTTCCGAACGCGATCGATACGTTGTGGCCGCCGAAGCCGAAGCTGTTGGTGATCGCGTGGCGGAAGTCGCCGCGGCGGGCCTCACCCGTGACGACGTCGAGGTCCATCTCGTCGTCGAGGTGCGCGAGGTTGAGCGTCGGCGGCACGACGCCGTCGCGCAGGGCGAGGACGGTGAGCACCGACTCGATCGCACCCGCCGCCCCGAACGAGTGACCGAGAGCCGCCTTCGGCGCGTAGACGGCGGGATGGTGGCCGCCGAAGACCTTGTGCAGGGCGATGGCCTCGGTTTGGTCGCCGCGCACCGTGCCCGTGGCATGGGCGTTGACGTGGTCGACGTCGGTGGGCGACAGACCTGCGCGCTCGAGCGTGCGGTTGATCGCGTACGTCTCCTGCTCGGCGTCGGGGTCGGGCAGGAACGCGTCGTAGCCGTCGGAGGACACCGCGGCCCCGAGCACCCGCGCCAGCACCGTCGCTCCACGCGCCTTGGCGTGCGCCTCGGTCTCCATGATCAGCATCGCACCGCCCTCGCCGAGCACCATGCCCCTGCGGTCCCTGTCGAACGGGCGACAGGCCCCGGCCGGGTCGTCGTCACCGGGGGCCAGCACGCCGTCGATCTGGCCGTACGCCGCCAGCGGCACACCCTCGATGCGCAACTCGACCCCGCCGCAGATGATGATGTCGGCGTCGCCGAACACGATGCCGCGCCACGCCTCGGCGATGGCGGCAGCGCCGGACGCGTCGCCGGTGAGCGGCGCCGTGACACCGGCGCGAGCCTTCTGGTCCAGTCCGACCGCGGCGGCAGCACCGTTCGGCATGAACATCTGAACCGCGAGCGGTGACACCGCCTTCAGTCCCCGCTCCTGCATCTGGTGGTACGCCACGATGATGTCCTCGGTGCTGCCGAGGCCGGTACCGACCGTCACGCCTAGGCGCGCGGTGTCGACCTCGGGCGATCCGGCGTTCGCCCATGCCCTGCGGCTCAGAATCAGCGCCATCCGCTGCAGCCAGGACAGACGCCGCAGCTCGACGCGGCTCAGCTCGCTCTCGAAGTCCTCGAGCATCTGACCGCCGGCACGCGACGGCAGGTCGAGACCGTCGAGGTTCGGGGCAGACAGGTGACGGATTCCGCTGCGACCCTCGAGCAGCGCGGCCCAGGTGGACTCCGCGTCGGTAGTGAGAGCCGTGGTGGCCGCGACACCGGTGATGACGACGTCTGGGTACTGGCCCGACATGGTTCGCCTTTCTCGAGGCCGGCGGGGAACGTCACCCGCCGACACCACTGCAGTGTTCGAGGGGGCGCTCGTCGTACGGCGCAATGCCAACACAACTGCAACGTCAGTTCAACGGCACTGCCGCCGACGGCTACCCCCGAGGCCCCTCGCCAACCATTTCTCGACGGACGCGGGCGAAAGCCAAAATACAGGGTCGCCGCCGCACGCGGTGCAATCGATCGCCGTCGACGCTGGTGACGCCGGTCGTCGGACCCCGTCGGGACCGGTGCAGTAGCTTCGTCCGCGGGCGGCGGGCGGTGCGCGAGGCCCCGGGTTTACACGATCTGCGGCCACGGTCACGTGATCGCCTCCGCAAAGCGTTTGGCGCCCGACCTGCCGGGCAACCTCCCCTCGAACGTTCGACGGGCAGTGCGGCCCTCGACTGCTGGATCGAACCGCTCACGGAGCGAAGAAGGACGTGCCATGCCAGGCGGCCAGGGAATCTACGACAACACCGACGAACCCGACGAGGGTGAGAGCGGCACCCCCACGACGGGCGAGGACGTCGACACCGACGCCGACACTCCGGACGTGAACATCCCCGAAGGCGCCGAACCGACTGACTGACAGTCGGTAGGGGCAGAATCGGTCGATGGCCGCGAACACCTCCGACACCACGCGCGACGACCGCGCGCGGGATCGCGACGAGACGGGCCGGGCGCGCAATGCCCGTCCGCGCGACGCGCTGGGCCGGCCGCTTCCCCGGGGTGCCGCCGGGGTGCCGCGCGTTCCCGACGACGCCACGTTCACGCCCGACGAAGCGCTGCGGCAAGCGCAGGACCTCATCGACGACGGCGGCTTCTTCCACGCTCACGAGGTGTTCGAGGCGGTGTGGAAGACCTGCCCACCCAACGAGCGGTGGCTCTGGCGGGGTCTGGCCCAGGTGGCGGTCGGCGTCACCCACGTACAACGCGGCAATCACAGTGGTGCTCGCGCCCTGCTCCAGCGCGGCCGGGACGCGCTGGACCGCCCGCATGCCCCGCACGACGTCGACGTGACCGGCGTCGTCGCATTCGCGGATCGGCTGCTCGAGGATGTCGGCGCCGGCCACCTCGTCGACACGGCCGTCCTGAATTTCACGCTGCGCGCCAACTGATCCTCAGCCGTTGGCACCCATCGCGGGGATGCCGAGGGCCAGCAACGCGAGTGTGGCGAGGAACCACCCGGCGCCCTGCCAGATCGGCCAGGTGCGGTTGCGCTGCCAGTCGCGGTAGGTCTTGGCGAATGCTCCGAGTGCGCCGAGGAAGAGCACTGCCGGCGCCGACACCGCCCACCACACGTTGTTCCTGTCGACCACCGCGTAGATCGCGAAGGCCGCTGCGGCCAGTGCCACGATCACCACGGCGTACACCGTCGCCGCGCGCTGCGCACGTGGGTCGTGCCAACGCTTCTCGACGTCGTTCGTGCCGAGGGACATGGTTGCCGATCCTTTCCGCGAGGGCGCTGCACTGAGAGCTTCCCCCGCCCGCCTTCGCGAAACGTGACTCGGCAGTCGCTAGGCCCGCCTTCGTCCGCTCAGCGTCGCGGTCGGCCAATGAACGCACGACTGAAGACGAGCGCGTGAGGTGCCAGCGAACGGGTACGCGCGCCGCGGTGGACACCCCTACGACCGCAACCACCGCACGGTTCGCGGGCGAGGCGTGCCAACGATGAACCGGCCCCCGCAACCAGAGGACGTCCGTGCCGCGATGATTCGCGAGATCGTCCGCAGCCTGCGCGCCCTGCTGACCGAGTCCGACCGCATCGCCCACGGCTTTGCCATGGAGCATCGACTGTCGCCCAGCGACTTTCGCGCTCTCCTGCACGTCGTGGCCTCCGAAACCGAAGGCGCGCCGCTGGCGGCGAGCGACCTGCGCACCCGGCTCAACGTGTCCGCGGGTGCGATCACCTACATCATCGACCGGCTGGTGAAGGCTGGGCACGTCCGACGCGACGCCGACCCGTCGGATCGCCGCAAGGTCATACTTCGCTTCTCCCAGCAGGGTTTCGACCTGTGCCGGTCCTATTTCGAACCCATCCAGACGGGGTACGCACGTGCTCTCGCCGACGTCTCGGAGCACGACCTGGCTGCCACCGAGGCCGTGCTCGACGCGCTGCTCGTGGCGATGCGCTCACCGGGTCCCAATGCCGACCTGGCCCGGACGTTCGAGTAGTCCGCGCACATCCGGTCCGCCAAACGAACGAACCTCCCCACGGGGCAGCCACCGTTCCCTCGGCGTCGTAGCGTGATTACAAGGCATTTTTTGACCTTTCACCGTTTAGGCACAAGCGGGCCATTCAGCCGCCGGGTCGCAACCGCAGCCGTCGAGCGAGTGCACATCCGTGATTCGCCAGGCAGCCCGGACCGCTGAGGGCAACCCTGATTCGCACGGCGAAAGGGATACAGCTCTCACGCTGCCCCCCCCCCTTCGGGAAGGGAGTCCTCTCCATGACAAGCACTCTGACGACCGCGACCGTTCAGCTCGGCATCGACATCGCCGCTCCCGTCCCCCGGCCAGTCAAGCCCACGCGTTCCCGGGTGACCGATGAGTACCTCGACGTCGTCGACATGTTCCACGCACTGCACGACATGGCGGTGGGCGGCCACGAGTACCACCGTCAACGCGAACGCATCATCCGGCGCTGCATGCCGATGGCAGATCACGTGGCCCTGCACTTCGACAGGCGAGGCGAAGCGCTCGACGACCTAGTCCAAGTGGCCCGCGTGGGGCTGCTCAACGCCGTCGAACGCTTCGACCCCACGCGCGGTTCTTCGTTCGTCGCGTTCGCCATTCCCACGATGATGGGCGAGGTACGCAGGCACTTCCGCGATCACGCATGGACGATGCACGTACCGAGGCGGATTCGCGATCTGCACGTGCAGATCACCCGCGCCACCACCTCCCTGATGCAGGAGCTGGGTCATTCGCCGACGCCGAGCGAATTGGCCGACTACCTCGGCGCGGATCGGGAGCAGGTGGTGGAATGCCTGATCTCCGCCGACGCCTATCAGTTGCGGTCACTCGATGCCCCGATCGGCGGTGACGGGGTGCGGCCGCGCATGGTGGCCGACGTCGTCGGCGAGGTCGACGACCGCATCGACTACGTCACCGACAGGGAGGCGATCCGGCCGCTGTTGGCTGCACTGTGCGACCGAGACCGCGACGTCCTGCAGATGCGCTTCTTCGACTCGATGACGCAGAGCCAGATCGCCGAGAAGATCGGCACGTCGCAGATGCAGGTGTCCCGCATCCTCGCGCGGATCCTTGCCGACATGCGCAAGGCGCTGGAGTAGGCGCGGCTGCGACGGGTATGAGATTCGTGGCACCCAACGACCGAGAAGATTGTCGAGGACCACGAATGAATCACCTGTGCAGCGGAAGCGGACGGGAACTCGCAGGCGACCCTCCGCCGAACACCGCCACGAGCTGCCCCGTCTGCGGCCGGGGCGTCCGAGTCGACGGCCACGACACCGACCACGGGATGACATTCAGCGTCGCGGCGCACCAGCAAATCTTCCAGAGCAGCTAGCACTCGGCTCGCGTTCGTCGGGCCGCTCGACGGCGACCAGTCCCCGTCGGGTTAGTCTCCGTGTCGCCGGCGCGTCGCCGCCGGTTCCCCGATCTCCCGCACCGCCTTGCGAACGGACGACTCATCAACGACACCGCGATCACGATCGTGGGCGCGCCCACGGGCCGCCTCGCGTGACGGGACTGGGCACCGTCGGCCAGGCGGTGGCGATCTTCGTCGCCACGAACGTCGACGACGTCGTCATCCTCGCCCTGTTCTTCGGCCGTGCGGCCGGCCACCGGGCGGCGACGACGGCCGTCGTGGTCGGCCAATACCTCGGGTTCGTCGCGATACTCGCCGGGTCGGTGGTGGCGGCGCTGGGAGCCCGGCTGCTGCCGGAGTCGACGATCGCCTACCTGGGCCTGCTGCCGCTGCTGCTCGGCTTCTACGCCGCGTGGGAGGCCTGGCGTTCCCGGGGCGACGATGACGACGACGACGCGACGGGCCCCTCGCAACTGGGTGTGCTGACCATCGCCGCGGTCACCTTCGCCAACGGCGGCGACAACATCGGCGTCTACATCCCCGTGTTCGCCGTGGCCGGCGTCGCGGGGATGGTCACCTACGTCGTCGTGTTCCTGGTCGGGGTCGCGGCGTGCTGCGCGCTGGGCTGGTATCTCGCCACCCGCCCTTCGATCGCCCGGCTGATGGCGCGCTGGGGCGACGTCGTCCTACCGGTGGTGCTGATCGTGCTGGGAGTGGTGATCCTCGTCGAGGGCGGGGCGTTCGGGCTCTGACCTCACGTCCGCCGATGACCCGAGCGAACTGCTCGCTAGGGTGCGAACGTGACCGCAGCGCCGCCGCCGTCCGGCGAACCCCAGCCCTCCCCACCGGTTGCCGGCATGGGTGCCCGCGCTGCTGCGCTGCTCGTCTTCGGCTCGTCGGCTGCGGTGCTGGTCATCGAGATCACTGCCCTGCGACTGCTCGCGCCGTACCTCGGGCTGACGCTGGAGACCAGCACCCTGGTGATCGGCATCGCGCTCACCGCGATCGCGATCGGCTCGTGGGCGGGCGGGCACCTCGCCGACCGGTCGGATCCGCGCCGGCTCATCGCACCGTCGCTGGGCGTCTCTGGGGCCGTCGTCGCGATCACGCCCGCGGTGGTGCGTGCCACGGGCGAGTGGGCGCAGCCGATCCTGCTGCTGGTCACGTCGCTGACCATCCTCGTTCCGGGCGCCCTGCTGTCCGCGGTGACGCCCATGGTGACCAAGATGCGTCTGACGGCCCTCGCCCAGACCGGCACCGTGGTCGGGTCGCTGTCCGGAGTCGGCACCGTCGGCGCCATCACCGGCACCGTGCTCACCGGATTCGTGCTGATCTCGCGGGTTCCGGTGAGCGGCATCCTCGTCGGGCTCGGCGCCCTTCTGGTGGTCGGCAGTCTCGTCCTCGAGTGGCGAATGCGCACGTGGCGCAGGGCCAGCGCCGCGGCGGTCGCAGGCATCGTCGTGCTGGGCGGTCTCGCAGGCCTGGTGGCGCCGGGAGGGTGCGATGCCGAGACCAAGTATCACTGCGCCCGCGTGACCGCCGACCCCGAACGTGCCGGTGGACGCACCCTCGTGCTCGACGGAGTCCGGCACTCCTACGTCGACGTCGACGATCCCACCACCCTGACGTTCGCCTACGTACGCGCGATCGCGGCGGCCGTCGACAGCGCATTCCCTCCGGGTCAACCGCTGGCGGCCTACCACCTCGGCGGCGGAGGCATGACGTACGCCCGCTATCTCGCCGCCACCCGTCCAGGATCCGACAGCGTCGTCTCCGAGATCGACGGTGGCGTGGTCCGTGTGGACCGCGAGCGGCTGGGGCTGACCCAGGACAGCGGGATCGACGTACGGGTCGAAGACGGCCGGCTCGGTCTGCGCGAACTGCCTGCGCGCAGCCGCGACGTCGTGGTCGGCGATGCCTTCGGCGGCGTCAGCGTCCCGTGGCACCTCACCACCAGGGAGGCGATCGGCGACGTTCGGCGCGTACTGAAGGACGACGGCGTGTACGTCGCCAACCTCATCGACTACGGCGCACTGGCATTCCTGCGTGCTGAAACGGCCACTCTCGCAGAGACCTTCGACCACGTCGTCCTCGCCGGGGAACCCAGGGACGTCGGCGTCGACCAGTCGGCAGCGCCGAACGGCGGCAACTTCGTCGTCATCGCCTCGGACCGGCCGATCGACCCCCGGGCGCTACGAGATGCATTGCGGCAGCGCGGAACCCATTGGACCACGATCTCCGGCGCCGACCTCGCCGACTGGACCGGCGACGCCCAGGTGCTCACCGACGACCATGCTCCGGTCGATCAACTCGCGGAGCCGAACCGCCCGTGAGGTGCTCACGCGCGACGTTCACGAAGTCCGCGACCAGCGGGTTGGAGTCACCGACGCGCGTCGCCACCATGACCTTGCTGTTGGGGAATCGCTCGACCGGCACGGTGGCCAGATCGGTACGCAACGAGCTGCGCCGGTCGCCCACCGGCAGGACCGCGATCGCCTGACCGCTCGCGACGAGTTCCATTCTGTCCTCGAAACTCTCGTTGACCGGGCCCGCCGAGATGGGGCCGGGATCGCCGCCCCGGTACGAATCCGTCGGATAGAGGGCGCGAGCACCGCCATGCGGGCAGATGAACTGCTCGCCGGCGAAGTCGTCCGGCGACACCGATGCCCGCCCTGCCAGGTGGTGGTCGATCGGCACCACCAGCATCCGCGGCTCTTCGTAGAGCACGGTCGTGTCGGCGACGTCGGCGGGGAACGTCAGCGGGTCACGAGCGACCAGAGCGTCCACTCCCCCTTCGGCGAACACCCGACCGTCGTGACATTCCAGGTGGCGGGTGTCGATCTCTGCACCTGGGTGACGCCGGCGTAGTTCCCGTACGGCGGGAGTGATCACCAGGTCCTCGACGTATCCGATGATGACCTTGCCCGTCGGCCGGTAGGCCCGCGTCGCCAGCGTCGCCTGCCGAGCGGCCCGCAACAGCGCATGCGCCTCCGGTAGGAACGCCTTGCCCGCCTCGGTGGGCAGCGTGCCCTGCGGCGTGCGGTCCAGCAGACGTACGCCCAACCGGTGTTCGAGCCGCTGGATCTGGCGGCTCAGCGACGGCTGCGCCAGGTGCAGTTCGGCGGCCGCGCGGCCGAAGTTCCCGTGCTCGGCCACGACGGTGAAGTAACGCACCAGTCGCAGCTCGAGGTCCGTCCCGAGGTCGTTCACCCGCACACCCGCATGACCCTCCCAACCCGGTCGGTGGCCGGAGGTATTCCTCGCCATGCCGATTCGGCATGGCGGGATGCGAACCAGGTCTTGGACACCATCCACCCGCGGTCGAAGACTCGAGGGGACGAATGCGACGAGAGGATCGACGAAATGGGCAGGTACGACGGCAAGAACGTCGTCATCACCGGTGGCAGCAGCGGGCTCGGACTGGCGGCCGCCCGATACCTGGTGGACGAGGGCGCACGCGTCATGGTGACGGGGCGGACCAGCGAGACACTGGCGGACGCCGCTCACCGACTCGGCGACCGCGGTGTCGCGGTACGAAGCGATGCGAGTTCGCTCACCGACATCGACGCGCTGGCCGACCGGGCCGCCGCCGAGTTCGGCACCATCGACGCGCTGGTGGTGAACGCGGGCATCGGCAGCTTCGACGCCTTCGAGGACGTCACCGAACGGACCTTCGACGACGTGTTCGCGATCAACGCGAAGGGTCCGTTCTTCACCGTGCAGAAGCTGGCACCGCTGCTCGCTCCGGGCAGCGGCGTGGTGTTGACGACGTCGATCGCCAACCGAACGGGGTGGGACAGGCTCAGCGTCTACTCGGCCAGCAAGGCAGCGCTGCGGTCGATGGCGCGCACGCTGAGCCGGGAACTACTGCCGAGGGGGATCCGCGTCAACGCGATCAGCCCCGGCTCCATCGACACCGGAAAGCTGGAGAAGGAGGCGCCGGAGCGAGCCGAACTCCTCAAGGCCCAGTTCACCGCGAGCAGCCCGATGCAGCGGTTCGGCCATCCCGACGAGTTCGCCCCGGCGGTGGCCTTCCTGGCCTTCGAGGCCACGTTCGTCGCAGGCATCGAATTGGTCGTCGACGGCGGCGAGTCCCAACTATGCGGTCGTCTGGATCGGCGAACACGTCGATGACATTGCAGGACAACGGAAAGGCACACCCATGACCACCTTCGAAGGCAAACGAGTCGTCATCACGGGAGGAACCAGCGGCATCGGCCTCGCCACCGCGAAGGCACTGGTGGGTGGCGGCGCTCGCGTCCTCGTCACCGGCCGTTCCGCGGCGTCCCTCGATGCCGCGAGAGCCGAGCTGGGTCCGACGGCGATCGTCGAGCACAGTGACGCGGTCACCGGCATAGCCGCACTGGCCGATCGCGCGGCCACCGAGTTCGGCGGCGTCGACCTGCTGGTGCTCAACGCAGGCGGAACTCTGATCGCGACACTCGACGAGACCACCGAGTCGTCGTACGACGAACTGTTCGATCTGAACGCCAAGGCGCCCTTCTTCACACTGCAGCGGTTCCTGCCGCTCATGCCCCCTGGCAGCGCCGTCGTGCTGACGACGTCGGTGAGCCACGTCAAGGGCATCGCGTCGACGAGCGTGTACTCGGCGACCAAGGCGGCGCTGCGGTCGATGACGCGGACGTTCGCCCGCGAGCTGATCGGCCGGGGCATCCGCGTCAACGCCGTGTCCCCCGGCCCGATCGACACCGGCATCCTGGAGCGCAACATGCCTCGCGACGAGGCCCGGCAATTCCTCGGTCAGATGGCCGCCGACAACCCGATGCAGCGCGTGGGCGAGGCCGAGGAAGTGGCGAAGGCGATCATCTTCCTCGCGTTCGACGCCACCTACACCACCGGCACGGAACTGGCCGTCGACGGAGGTGCGTCTCAGTTGTGAATCAGGACGCTTCGGCCTCGAAGGCGGCGAGCGCTGCGTCCAGTGTCGGGAAGGTGGCGAACATTTCGTTCAACGCGGTCACCTCGATCAGTCTGCGCGTGGCCGGTGAGTCGGCGACGACGGCGTAGAAGACCGCTGGGTCGAGTTCCTGTGCAGCGAGTACCAGCACGCGCAGACCTGCCGAGCCCATGAACGTCACGCCCGTCAGATCGATGATCAGTGCACGTCCAGGGGACGCAACGGCGGCCGTGACGGCCTCTTCGACTAGCGGTGCCGTGGCCAGGTCGACGTCGCCCTCCACGAACAGCGCGGTGACGTCGCGATCGCGACGTTCCTCGCGTGTGACGACCGGATTCGGGGGCATCGTCGACCGACCCTTCATTCTCACGACGCAAACGTCACGCGCAAGCGGACATACAGTTCGAAGGACTCCGGTCTGAACCCAAGTCGACTCTAGCCGATGTTTGAGTCGCCCCTCCGACGTGAAAGTAACTCCCCAAGGGGACGACCACACCGCGGGAGCTTGGATGACGACTGACGTAGCTCGCGTTCGGCGTCCGCCGGTACGGCGATGACTCCATCCCGGCTACATCTCGTCGTTCCGGCGCGCGCGGAGTCGCTGTCGGCCGTACGCGAACAGGTAGCGGATTGGTTGTCGTCGCTCGGGACGCCCGACGAGCGGATCGGCGACATCATCCTCGTGGTCAACGAGGCATGCAGCAACAGCATCGAGCACGCCTACGTGGGCGCAGCGGCGGGCGCCGTCCGCGTATCGGCCGACGTCGACTCGCAGTCCATCTGCATCACCGTCGAGGACTTCGGCCGATGGAAGACGGACACGTCGAAGACCGACGTCTCGCGTGGCCGTGGTCTTGCCCTGATGCGTGCGATGAGTTCTCACGTCGGCCTCTACACCAACACGAACGGCACGCGAGTGTCGCTGACGTTTCGCGCACCGGCAGACGGCGGCGATCCCCCACGCTGACGGCGCTCACGCGGTCGTGCACGCCATGGACTTGACGCCGTTGACGAAGGTGGACCGCAGCAGATCCGGTGGTGCCGTCGCGTGCAGATCCGGGAACGCTGCGAGCAGCTTGCCGAGCACCACCCGCATCTCCATGCGGGCCAGATTCGCACCGAGGCAGTAGTGCGGACCGCCTGCACCAAATGCGTGGTGATCGCGGGCGTTCGCACGGTGGATGTCGAACCGATCCGGCTCGGCGAATACCGCCGGATCGTGGTTCGCAGCCAGGTACCAGACCACCAGCTTGTCTCCGGCCCTCACCTCGTGCGGACCCAGCATGGTGTCAGTCGTCGCGGTGCGTCGCATGTGAAGCACGGGAGAAGACCAGCGCAGGACCTCCTCGATGGCATTGGCCTGCAAGTCCTCGAAACGCGAAGCGAGAGCCCGCTTCTGGTCGGGATGTTCGCTCAGGAGATGCATGGCCCACGCAAGGCCGGTCCTCGTCGTGTCGTTGCCCGCGGCGGCAAGCAGGATCACGAAGGACCCGAACTCCTGCGGCGAGAGCCTCTTGCCGTCCACCTCGCTGTGCATCAGCGTCGACGTGATGTCGTCGCCCGGGGATCGACGGCGCTGCTCGCCCAATGTCATCGTGTAGTCGAAGAATTCGACCACGGCGTTCAGGCTCGTGGTGGCGTCACTCACGTCGCCGTCGTTCACGCCGAGGATGAGGTCGATGAGTTCCCGCAGGCGCGGGCGATCCGACTGCGGGATGTCCAGCAGGTCCGAGATGACCTGAAAAGGCAGGTGCGCCCCCACGGTCTCGACGAAGTCGAAGTGCCGCTCGTCGCGCAACCGATCGACGATCTGGGTGGCGAGATCGTCCACGTAGTCGGTCATTCGACGAATCGCGCGCGGCGAGAAGGCGACCTGTACGAGCCGCCGATACTGCTGATGTTTGGGGGCGTCCATCGCGATGATCGATCCGAGCATCTGAAGCACGTCGGCGGGCATGTCGTCCATCGAGAAGCCCTGCGTGCTGGTGAACGTCTCCGGAGCCCGGGTCACCGCCCTCACGGAGTGGTACGAGGTCACCGACCAGAAGCCGGTCCCATCGTCGGGTTCGACGAACTCGACACCGCCGCTGCGGTCCCGGCGAGCGTGGAATGCGCTCAGGCGAGCAGCGATGCCTTGGTCCCAGAACGGGCTCGGGTTCGCCGAGTTGGGAATGACGTCGATCGACTTCAGGACTTCCTCCAAGGCCGGGGATGGACATGCGGCAGGACGTGGCTTCGCGTGAACCGTTCTGCCAGCACCATACTTTTTAGTATGGTACATCGGCCTAGTGCGTCACGATGGACCTGCCGCTGCGCGCCGATGGGCACTGGCTGAAGACTTCGAGCACTTCGCCACTGAGATGGTTGGGCTGAGCACTTCGGATCCCCTTGCCGCACACTGGCTGACCCGAACTCCTCTGGCGCTGTGGTACAGCTTCTTCACGACACTGCAGTCACCGCCACCTCGGCCACACGGCGGCCGGACCGAAGGCAAAAGGACCAGGCCAACCTTCTGACCTGGTCCTATTCTGTGGAGCTAGGGAGAATCGAACTCCCGACCTACTCGATGCGAACGAGTCGCGCTACCAACTGCGCCATAGCCCCTAGTGCCGGTACAGGTTATCAGTCACCCTGCCCGGCGAGAAAACCACCGGCTACTGGCCCGCCGCTCGGGGCAGGTCGTAGTCACGCTCGAGCCGGGTGTACTCGAGATGCTCGAAGATCGGATCCTCGTCGTCGATCTCCAGGACCACTGATCCTGGGCGACGCAGTCGTGAAGGGACGACGTCGAACTCCTGGTCGTCGGTGTTCTCCACCCCCAACCTCGACCGAGCCATGCGCTGCGCCCTACGGCGTCGCAACTGCTCTTCGATCCGGGTCTGCCGTCGCAGATAGGCGAGGTAGAGAACGGTGACGACGCCGATGGTGCCGCACAGCCACCACAGGCTCGGAGTCACCACATAGGACGCCACGGCCGATGCGAGCAGCAGTACCGACATCGCCATCAGCATGCGCTTGCGGAACGCGAACTTGCGCTCGCGGACGGCCACGGACGTCTTCGTCTCGTAGCGGTTGGTGCGGGCTCGCGACATGGAGTCGGCCAGCTTCGGCTCACCGTCGGACTCGGCTTCCAGGCCCGACGAGTCGTCGACGTACTCGTAGTCGTGGTCGGTGCCGTCGTCGATCGCCTCGAGTCCGTCGGTGTCCTCATCGGTCTCGAAGGCGGCGTCGCTTATGGAGGCGGCGTCGGTTTCGACCACGGCGGCGGGTTCGGCCGCCGCACGGACGTCGGGCTCGACGGCCTCGAACTCACCGGTGTCGTCGGAGAACTCGGCGTCGGCGCGGGTGCGGATGGCGGCGGTGGGAGGCCCAGCCTCGGCCGCGACGTACTCGGGTTCGGCCGGGACGTCCTCGTCGGACTCGGCGTGGAAGTCGAGCGGCAGCTGGGGCTCGTCGGCCTCCGGTTGGGCCGTGGCTCCCACCGGCAGTGCGCCGGAATCCATCTCGACGACGTCGACGTCGAGGTAGTCGGGTTCGGTCGACACCGCGCTCGCGGCCAGCACGACGGCCTTGCGGGGTGCGGTCTCGGCGTCGTCCCCGTCGTAACCGTCGTCGTACTCGTCGAGGTCTTCGTGGGTGGGGCGCCAGTCGGGGTCGCTGAAGTGTCCGGCGGCCGGCCCGCGCTTGCGCAGTCGCGCGCCGCGACCGGTGTTGAGCACCCGGGTGGCCAGCGCGACGTCGCTCGTCCGGCGCACGGTGTCCCGCTTGCTGATGAGCATCGGGACGAGGACGAACAGCCAGAGCACGACGAGGGAGATCCACAGGAGGGATTGGGGGATGCTTGGCATTGCGCCGGCTCCTTTCCCCTTCAGGCTAGGTCTGACGACCAGCGCATCGAGGGGGGACGCGCCGAGGACAATTACACACCTGTAATTCTCCTTCTACAAGCACATTCGCCACTGGTGTCACATCTGCAACAGGTTTCACGCCCAGTTCGCTCGCCCGGACCGGACCAGCGCTGCCGTTGCGGACACCTGCAGTTCCTCGACGGTCAGCGCCACCAGAAGATGGTCGCGCCACGCGCCGTCGACCTCCAGGTAGCGCCGCAGCAGACCCTCTTCACGGAACCCGGTCTTGGCCAGCACCCGGCGACTCGGCGCGTTCTCCGGCCGCACCGTCGCCTCGATCCGGTGCAGCATCACCCCGCTGAAGCCGTGATCGACGCCCAGCGCGAGCGCCGCGGTCGCCACTCCTCCGCCGTTGAACTGGCGAGCCACCCAGTAGCCGATCCAGGCCGACCGCAACGCGCCATGGGTGACGTTGCCGATCGTCAACTGCCCACAGAACTCGCCGTCCAACTCGATCGCATACGGCAGCATGCGGCCCCGTCGTGCCTCGGCCCGCAACCCCGAACAGATCGACGGCCAGGACGAAACAGCATGCCGCACTTCCCAATCGACCTCCGCGACCGGCTCCCACGGTTCGAGGTGAGCGCGGTCGGCCAACCGGATGCGGCTCCACACGCCGCCGTCGCGCAACCGCACCGGCCGCAGCCTCACCAGACCTGCGCGCACCCGGATCGGACCGATCGGCTTGGGCCAGCCCGGATGCAGCGAGGCGGAGCGGAACAGGTTCACCGACGTGCCACCGGTCGGTCAGCCGCGCTGGGCCAGGAAGGCCACGTCGACGACCTCACCGGTGCGGACCTCCTCGGTCTCACTCGGCACCATCACCAGACAGTTCGCCTCGGCCAGCGTCGCCAACAGGTGTGACGACGCGCCCGGCGCACCACCGAGCGCCTGCACCAGGTACTCGCCGGTGTCCTGGTCGCGCATGAGCTGCCCACGGAGGAAGCCCTTGCGCCCGGCGACCGAGCTGATCGGCGACAGCGCGCGGGCCTGCACGACACGCCGAAGCGGTTGCCGCTTGCCCAGCGACATCCTGATCAGCGGACGCACCATGACCTCGAACACGACCAGCGCGCTCACCGGATTGGCAGGCAGCAGGAACACCGGGACGCCGTCGCGTCCCAGTTGGCCGAAGCCCTGCACCGACCCGGGGTGCATCGCGATGCGGGCGACTTCGACCTCGCCCATGTCGGCCAGCACGGTGCGGACGCTCTCGGCGGCCACACCGCCGACCGCCCCGGCGATCACCACGACCTCGGCGCGGTTGATCTGACCCTCGACGACGTCGCGCAGGGTCTTGGCCTCGGTGTCGACGATCCCGACCCGGTTGACCTCGGCGCCGGCGTCACGGCCGGCCGCTGCCAGCGCGTAGGAGTTGACGTCGTAGACCTGCCCGTTGCCCGGCGTGCGGGAGGTGTCGACGAGTTCCCCACCCACCGACATCACCGACAGTCGCGGCCGGGGATGCACCAGCACCCGCTCGCGACCCACGGCCGCGAGGAGACCAACCTGGGCTGCGCCGATGATCGTGCCCGCGCGGACTGCGACGTCACCGGGCTGGACGTCGTCCCCGGTGCGGCGCACGTAGGCACCGGATCGCACGCCGCGCAGGACGCGCACCCGCGAGTCGCCACCGTCGGTCCAGCGCAGCGGCAGCACCGCGTCGGCCAGCGTCGGCATCGGCGCACCGGTTTGCACCCGCGCCGCTTGGCGCGGCTGCAGGCGGCTGGGGGTGCGGGCACCGGCCTCGATCACGCCCATGACGGGCAGGCTCAGGTCGCCGCGGTTCTGGTCGTCGTCCGCCCCGGCTCCCAGGACGTCGACGCTGCGCACCGCGTACCCGTCGATGGCCGCCTGGTCGAAGCCGGGCAGCGGTCGCTCGGTGACGACCTCTTCCGCGCACATCAATCCCTGCGCCTCGGCGATCGCCACTCGAACGGGTCTGGGTGCCACCGCAGCGGCTGCCACGCGAGCCTGCTGCTCCTCCACCGAACGCAAGTCAAGCCTTTCTACAGTCCTAGGGCCCGCCGTGCGCACGTGCGCGTCGCCGCCCAGCCCGTGGGCTGGGTTGCCGCGTCAGCCCGCGGAAAGGCCCAGTCGCTCGACCAGCCAGCTCCGCAGCTCGGGGCCGTAGTCGTCGCGTTCCAACGCGAAGTCAACCGCAGCCTTGAGGTAGCCGCCGGGATTTCCCAAGTCGTGTCGGGTCCCGCGGTGCACCACTACGTGCACTGGATGCCCGTCCTCGATGAGCAGTGCGATGGCATCGGTCAGCTGGATCTCGCCGCCGACGCCCTTCTGCACTCGGCGCAACGCGTCGAAGATGGCGCGGTCCAGCACGTAGCGTCCGGCGGCGGCGTACAGCGACGGCGCGTCCTCGGCCTTCGGCTTCTCGACCATGCCGTTGACCTTGAGCACGTTCGGGTTGGCGGCGTCGGGGACGACCTCGACGTCGAAGACGCCGTAGGCGCTGATCTTGTCCTCGGGCACCTCGATCGCGCACAGCACGGTGCCGCCGCGCTTGGCGCGGACCTTCGACATGGTCTCCAGCACGCCGGTGGGTAGCACCAGGTCGTCGGGCAGCAGCACCGCGATCGCGTCCTCGTCGGACGACAGGCTGTCCTCGACGCAGCCGACGGCGTGCCCGAGGCCCAGCGGCTCGTGCTGGACCACGGACTCGACTTTGATGAGCGCTGGCGCCCGTCGCACCTTGGCGAGCATCACCTGCTTGCCGCGCGCCTCGAGGGTGCCTTCGAGGACGAGGTCCTCGACGAAGTGCGCGACGACGCCGTCCTTTCCCTCGGAGGTGATGATCACGAGACGCTCGGCGCCCGCCTCGGCGGCCTCGGCGGCCACCAGTTCGATTCCGGGGGTGTCGACGACCGGGAGCAGCTCCTTGGGAACCGTCTTCGTCGCGGGCAGGAAACGGGTTCCCAGACCTGCGGCGGGAACGACGGCGGTACGCGGAATCGGCACCAGAGCCTGTGGAGTCATCCGTCACACGATAACGCCCTAGGCCGCTCGCCACCGTGGGACTCCGTCAACTTTGCGCGACGTGGCCAGGTGGGTGACAGGCTGACGATCGTGACGGGCGCGACGAGGACGAAGGCTCAGTGGCGAACCGCGATCCTGCGGGCCCGCCGGGAACTGCCACTGGAGGCGCGCCGCGCCGATGCCGACGCGATCCGAGTGGCGTTGCGCAGCGTCGTCCGCCGTGGAGACGTCGTCTGCGCCTACGTGCCGTTGGCGACGGAACCGGGGTCGGTCGAGATGCTGGACGCATTGGTAGCCGCAGGCGCACGGGTGCTGCTGCCCGTCGCGCGCGACGACGAGGGAACCCCGATGCCGCTGACGTGGGGCGCCTACCGCAGCGACGCACTCGTCGAGGCGCCGTTCGGGCTGCGTGAACCCGCGCCGCCGCACGAACCTCCCCACGCGATCGCCGCTGCCTCGGTGGTGCTGGTGCCGGCGCTGGCCGTGGATCGCCGCGGAGTCCGGTTGGGCCGGGGTGCCGGGTACTACGACCGCTCGCTTCCACTGGTCGGCGCCGGCGCACGACTGTGCGCGGTCGTGCGGGACGACGAATTCGTCGAGGAGTTGCCGGGTGAGGCACACGACGTGGCCATGACGCACGTGCTGACACCGGGGCGAGGATTGTTCGAGCTGCCGCACTGATGAAGTGCGCTGCTCGTCACGTCGCGTCGAGAGCTGCGGCAGGAATCGACAGGGCCGCGTGGCGGTTCTAGCACTTGCACCGGTAGAGTGCTAACAAGTTTGACCATCTTCGGAGGTTCACGTGCCGACCTATTCGTACGCATGTACTGAGTGCGACAACCGCTTCGACGCCGTTCAGGCGTTCACTGACGATGCGCTGACGACGTGCCCGCAGTGCTCGGGCCGTCTGCGCAAGCTCTTCGGCAAGGTCGGCGTCGTCTTCAAGGGCAGCGGCTTCTATCGCACCGACAGCCGCGATGCGGCCAAGAGTTCGTCGAGCAGCTCGTCGAACGGCGATTCCTCGTCGTCGACGTCCTCGTCCTCCGAGTCGTCGACTTCGGCCGGCAAGGACTCCGGCAGCAAGGACTCGAGCAGCTCGAGTTCCAGCTCGTCTGGTTCGTCCAGTGACGGCGGCAGCAAGTCGTCGTCGAGCAGTACGGCTCCGGCGTCCGCCGGCTCCAAGTAGAGGTTGTCCACAGGCGTGCGCGTTGGGCATGTTCACGGAGACCGTCGCTCTCTAGCGTGAGGGCATGGGCCATCCGCTCGATCCGTCGGCGTTGAGCCGCCTTGCGGCGCTACGCCCCGACTGGACGCGTACCGTTGCCGCCCGCCGCGCGCTTGCAGGTGCCCTCGTCGTGCTGGCCGCCGTCGCAGCCCTGCGCCCCGACCCTTCCGACGGACGCGTCGACGTCGTGGTCGCGGCCCGAGACCTCACCCCCGGCACCGCGCTCACCGAGGCCGATGTCGTCGTCGAATCACATTCGGCGACAACGGTTCCCGATGGCGCGCAGTCCAGTCTCGACGGTTTGGTCGGCATGAACCTCACCGGGCCCGCCCGACGCGGCGAGGTCATCACCGACGTGCGCCTGCTGACCCCGCGTCTCACCGAGGCCACCGCAGGACCAGACGCCCGGGTCGTGGCACTCGACCTCGCCGATGCCGCCCTACTCGACCTGCTGCGACCCGGTGACGTCGTCGACGTCCTCGCTGCCCCGTCGACGCTGCCCGGCGATCAGGCCGACGCCCCACCACGGGTGTTGGCGGCCGAGGCCGTCGTCGTGATGGTGTCGCAGCGGTCGGCGTCACCCACCAGCGGCGATCAACGCGTCGTACTCGTTGCGCTGCCCTCGCGATCCGCGACCGAGGTGGCGGGCGCATCCCTGACCCAGGCGCTCACGCTCACGCTGCGGTGACGCGGTACTTCACGCGTCCCAGCGAGTTACGGTTGCGACGCAATCGTCACATCCGGAAGGGGACATCTCGTGCTCAAGGGCTTCAAGGAGTTTCTCGCTCGCGGCAACATCATCGACCTCTCGGTCGCGGTCGTCATCGGCACCGCGTTCACCGCCCTGGTCAAGTCGTTCACCGACACGATCATCACGCCGCTCACCAGTCGCATCGGCGCCAGCGGTACCGACGTCGGGCTGCTCAAGATCAGCATCGGCGGCGGCCAGACGATCGACCTCAACGTGCTGATCTCTGCGACCATCAACTTCGTCCTGGTGGCCGCCGTCGTCTACTTCCTCGTGGTGGCGCCGTACAACCGGCTTCGCAAGCGGGGCGAGGTGGAACAAGCCCAGGACACCGAACTGAGCCTGCTCACCGAGATCCGCGACCTACTGGTCGACGGCCGTGGCAGCGCGCCCGGCGCCGGGCCCAGCCCGGACACGGCGAAGGTGACGAGCGCCGACAAGGACTGACACTTCCCCAGAACGAAGACAGCCCCCCGGCCTGAGCCGGGGGGCTGTTCTCGATGAGCGGTCGAGCAGTTAGTTCATGTTCCAGGGCTCGCCGTAGGTGGTGACGCTGTCGCCGGTGCTCGAGATCAGTCGAGCGAACGGACGCAGCAGCACGCCACCGGCAGCACCGGTCACCGTTCCATGCGCGTTGGAGACGGCAACCGCACCGTCGGGACCCGCGACGTCCACCGAGAAGGTGGCGACTTCCTGGATGCCGGGGCCGTTGCCCAGGTCAGCACTGAAGGACACGCCGGGGAACAGGTTCGGGGTGATGACCGACTCCAGACCGAACGGAGGACCGGTGATGTCACCATCGTCGATCAGGATGTTCGGGGTGGTGTACGAGAAGTTGATGCCCACGCCGAGCGACCAGGGGAAGCCGATCTGGTAGCCCAGCTCCAGCGTTCCCTCGAACTCCTCGGCACCGGGGCCGGCCACGATGTACTTGGCCTTGCCCGAGTGGAACCACTCACGGGTGAGCCGGTTGCGGTCCAGGGGGAACACGCCATTGAGGAACGTGTCCCACTGCTGGATCGTCAGCGTGCGGTCCTTGCCGTCAACGAGGCTCAGCTCGTTGTCCAGACCTGCGTGTGAGGTGCCCGTGCTCGCGAACAGAGCCGCGATGGTCGCGACCAACGCGACCAGCACCCGACTGATTGCCTTCATTTCTGGTGACCCTTCTCGGTGAGTACTGCGGTGAATGCGGCCCTGCGGAGCGAACGTGCCGGCCGGACCGAAGTCCGACCGGCACGCACCGCTACCTAGTGATCGTCACAGGAGTGACAATTGTTAATTCATGTTCCAGGGCTCGCCGTAGGTGGTGACGCTGTCGCCGGTGCTCGAGATCAGTCGAGCGAACGGACGCAGCAGCACGCCACCGGCAGCACCGGTCACCGTTCCATGCGCGTTGGACACGGCAACCGCACCGTCGGGACCCGCGACGTCCACCGAGAAGGTGGCGACTTCCTGGATGCCGGGGCCGTTGCCCAGGTCAGCACTGAAGGACACGCCGGGGAACAGGTTCGGGGTGATGACCGACTCCAGACCGAACGGAGGACCGGTGATGTCACCATCGTCGATCAGGATGTTCGGGGTGGTGTACGAGAAGTTGATGCCCACGCCGAGCGACCAGGGGAAGCCGATCTGGTAGCCCAGCTCCAGCGTTCCCTCGAACTCCTCGGCACCGGGGCCGGCCACGATGTACTTGGCCTTGCCCGAGTGGAACCACTCACGGGTGAGCCGGTTGCGGTCCAGGGGGAACACGCCATTGAGGAACGTGTCCCACTGCTGGATCGTCAGCGTGCGGTCCTTGCCGTCAACGAGGCTCAGCTCGTTGTCCAGACCTGCGTGTGAGGTGCCCGTGCTCGCGAACAGAGCCGCGATGGTCGCGACCAACGCGACCAGCACCCGACTGATTGCCTTCATGTTCTCCCTATGTGTCGAAGGTGATCCGGCAGGCTCACCGCTGTGGTTCCGGTGGGTGGTCTTACGCCTCAACCACACACCGTGCAAGAGCTTCATGTGAGCGGAATTAGAAAGTCCACATGTTGCTCTTATCAATCGCTCATCGTTGACAGCAGAAACATAACGGTGAGGCATCCCCCCGGCAACGCAAGCAATTCTCGAGTTTGGGAGACGTTCGGCTGAGAGAGCGATTTGCTGGGACGTCCCGGGGTCAACTCGTGTACGGGTCCGTCTACCAAGGCGCCCCGCCATCGACGCCGGTCACATACCGGAAGTATCCATGGGGTGAGGTGCACACCTGTGGCCCGCGGCTTTTCGCTCAGCGGGAAAGCACAGGTCAGCCGTGGTGTGGTGGGACGTTGTCCCGCAGCCAGCGATCCCGGTCCGGATCGTCGTCGGGGCGGGTGTCGTCGCGTTCGTCACTAGTGATAGTGGGAATGGATTCGCCGAAGATCTTGTTAACTACATCCCGCGTTGGCCGCGCTGCGTCGGTCACGAGATCCACCCGGTGTGACGAAGATCACAGTTGGCGCATCGCCGCTGTTCACCGTGCGTTAACAGAACACGGGTGTGACGTACGAGGTTTCGCTTCATCACGAGCATTGCTCCACCTGAACCCCCGCGACCGCGACCGAGGTCGGGCCGTGTGAACACCGGCTCAGATGTCCAGGCTGGATAGCTGGGCGATGACCTGAGTCGCAAGCGGACCCAGAGTGGCCATGCCGTCGCGTACCGCGCCACGTGAACCGGGAATGTTGACGACGAGCGTGCTGCCCGAGATGCCGGCGAGGCCGCGGGAGACGCCCGCGTCGACGATGCCGGCCGACAACCCGGAGGCTCGGAGCGCCTCGGAGATGCCGAGGAGCTCCCTGTCGAGGATCGTGCGCGTGGCCTCGGGCGTGACGTCTCGGGGCGTGACACCGGTGCCACCGACGGAGACCACCAGATCGACGCCACCGATGACGGCGGTGTTGAGCGCGTTGCGAATCTCGACCTCGTCGGACGCCACGACGACGACGCCGTCGACCACGAATCCCGCTTCACCCAATAGTTCGGTGACCAACGGACCGCTGTGGTCCTCCTCGTCGCCATGCGCGGTGCGGTCATCGACGACCACGACCAGCGCGCGGCCCACCAGTTCCGACGGCTGTTCCATGAAGCCAACCGTATATGGCCCGGCCGACGCGGGCGCGACCATTCTCAGCTCGGGCCGCCCCGGCGCGATGGTCACTGGGCGGCCTTGCCGAGGGTGACCTGCACGGTCTGCGGCTTGCCCGACGGATCGAGGTAGGTCAGCGTGACCTGGTCACCGGGTGCCTTCGACCGCACGGCCGCCACGAGCGCGTCGGCGCTGCCGATCACCCGGTCGTCGACCTTGGTGACGACGACGCCGCTGGGCAGGCCTGCTGCCGCGGCAGCACCACCGCTGGTGACGTCGACGATCTTGGCGCCGTCTGCCGCCGCATCGTTGCCAACCTGCACGCCGAGCGAGGCGTGCGAAGCGGTGCCGTTCTGGATGAGTTCGTCGGCGATGCGCTTGGCCTGGTCGACCGGAATGGCGAAGCCGAGCCCGATGGAACCGCTCTGCGACTGCGCCGAGTCACCGCCCAGCGTGGCGATCGCGGAGTTCACGCCGACGAGTTCGCCGTTCATGTTGACCAGCGCGCCACCCGAGTTACCCGGGTTGATCGCGGCGTCGGTCTGGATCGCGTCGAGCACGGTGTTCTGGTTCTTCACGTCGCCGCCCGCGGCCACGGGCCGGTTCAGCGCGCTGACGATTCCCGTGGTGACGGTGCCCTCGAGCCCCAGCGGCGACCCGATGGCCACCACGTCCTGGCCGACGCGCAGATTGCCGGAGGAGCCGACCGTGATGGGCGCCAGGTCCCTGGCGTTGTCGGCGCGGACCACGGCGATGTCACTGCTCGGGTCGGTTCCCACGACGGTGAACGACGTGGTCGCTCCGTTGGCGAACGTGACCTTGGTCTGGACGGCCCCGCCGCCGGGACCGCCGTCCTTTGCGGCCGAGACGACGTGGTTGTTGGTGAGGATCAGTCCGTCGGACGACAGGATGATGCCCGAGCCCTCCTCGGACTGCCTGCCCATGTCGGTCTCCAACTTGACGACGCTGGGAACGACCTTGGCGGCGACCTGCTCGACGGAGCCTGCGGGCAGGCTGGCCGCAGGCTCGCCGGGCGTCGCACCGGAGACCGAGGACACCGATGCCCGGTCGGGCTCGACCAGCGTCGCGACACCGCCGCCAATGCCGGCCGACACCAGTGCAATCGCGAGCGCTCCCACCGTCAAAGCGCCTGCGCGGGAGCGGGTTTGGTGTGCCGGCGCGTGCCCACCGGGCACGACGCGGGTCTGCGCACCGCCGGCGTAGGGGTCGTAGGGTCCCCGGTAGGCGTGCTGCTGGGTGGGGTGCTGCTGCGTCGCGTAGCGCCAGTCGTAGTTCGGCTGCTGCGGACCGGGACGAGCCTGCCCACCCTGGTAACCAGGCGCCGCGTGGTCGTAGCCACCGGGACGCGGGCCCTGCGGCGGCTGCGGCGGCGAGTACCTCGGGTGGTTCGTCATCTGCGGTCTGCGCTCTTCCTTCGAATCGGTGCCTGGTCGATCAGTACGTACAACGAAACGCTCGTCCAGACAGTGCCCCCCTGGGCTGAGAATCCACTTAGAGATTCTTCGGGGCAGGCCGAGACTTCCCCCCGACCGCCAGACCAATCACCCTCAATCATCGACGCCCGCGTTCGACCCGTCCACTGCAGCGCCCGCGCGTGTCGCCATCGGACGGCCGGGAAGCACCACGTGGATCGAGGTCCCCGGCGGGTCGGCGCCAGGCACGGTGTCCTCGATCCACAGTGTCCCACCATGTTTCAGCACGACCTGCTTCACGATCGCCAGCCCGAGGCCCGAGCCGGGCATGGCGCGCGCGGCCGTCGAGCGGAAGAAGCGCTCGAACACCAGCGCCCGTTCGTCGGCGGGGATGCCGGGTCCGTGGTCGGCGACGACGAGCGTCGCGTTGACCGGATCGATCTGCACCAGACGGACCCCGACCCGGCCGCCGGGCGGGCTCCACTTGGCGGCGTTGTCGAGCAAGTTCAGCACGGCCCGCGACAGACCGGCGGCATCGCCATAGACCTGCCAGCCCTCCAGCAGGACGTCGAAGTCGATGTCGTTGCGGCGCCGCCGAACTCGCTCGAGACTGCGCTCGACCACCTCGGCCATGTCCACCGGCTCGTGCACGGCGATGCCTTCGTCGTCGCGGGTGAGGTCGACGAGGTCGCCGACGAGGGTGGACAACTCCTCGATCTGTGCGATGACGTCCGTGCGCAGATCGTCCATCTCCTCGTCGGGCAGCCGCGGGGCGCCAGGCTGCTGCGACGCCATCAGCAGCTCGACGTTGGTGCGCAGCGAGGTTAGCGGGGTGCGTAGTTCGTGGCCTGCGTCGGAGACCAGCCTGGCCTGGCGTTCACGCGACTCGGCGAGAGCGCGCAGCATCATGTTGAACGCCTCGGTCAGACGCGCGAGTTCGTCGCTGCCGTGCACGGGTATCGGGCGCAGATCGTCGGTCCGCGCCACCCGTTCGGCCGCCTGCGTGAGCCGGGCCACGGGTCTCAGCCCGGTGCGCGCGACGGTGCCGCCCGCGATCGCCGCGACGGCCATGCCGAGCCCGCCGACGATCAGCAGGATCGTGCCCAACCGGCTGAGCACCTGGCCCGTCGGCTCCATGCTCTTCGAGATCAGCAGCGAGCTGCCGTTGTTGAGGTGATACGCCAGCACCCGCTGCCCGTTGATGGTGCGCAGCGACATCCGGAGCTTGCCGGTGATGACGTCCTTCTCGGGCGGTCCGAGCGGCAGGGTCTGCCCCTGCTGGTTGGCGGTGTAGATCGACCGGCCCGGGTTCACGAGCATCGCGTTGACGTCGGAGTACGCCGTGCCCTCGATGGCCTTGCCGGGGTCGGCCGCCAGCGACCCGCTCTCGATCAGCAGCTTCGCCCGGCTCTGTAGCTGGTTGTCGACGTCCTGGTAGAGGGCGCGGGACACCACCACGTACACCGCGACGGCCATGAGCACCACGACCATCGCCACCATCGACATCGCCAGCAGCATCACCCGCCAGCGCAACGACACCGAACTCACGTCGTGCAGTACGTCGGTGGCCGGGCGGCCGGAGGGATTCGGCCGCTGCTTGCGCCACGGCTTCACCCGAGCCATCAGGGCGGGGTCTCGCGCAACACGTAACCCACACCGCGCACGGTGTGGATCAGTCGCGGCTCTCCCTCGGCCTCGGTCTTGCGGCGCAGATAACCGACGTAGACCTCGAGCGCGTTGCCCGACGTCGGGAAGTCGAAGCCCCACACCTCCTCCAGGATCCGGCTGCGAGTGAGCACCCGGCGGGGGTTGGTGATCAGCATCTCGAGCAGCGCGAACTCGGTGCGCGTGAGGCTGATGGCGCGTTCGCCCCGCATGACCTCACGGGTGACCGGATCCAGGCTGAGGTCGGAGAACGTCAGCGCAACCGACTCGCCATCGTCGTCGGGTGTCGCGCGACGAAGCAGGGCGCGCATCCGGGCCAGGAGTTCTTCCAGGGCGAACGGCTTCGGCAGGTAGTCGTCGGCGCCGGCGTCGAGGCCGGCCACGCGCTCGGACACCGAGTCGCGCGCGGTGAGGACCAGGATGGGCAGATCGTCGCCCGTGCTGCGGAGCTGTCGGCAGACCTCGAGTCCGTCGAGGCGCGGCATCATGACGTCGAGGACCACCGCATCGGGGCGGGTGCTCGCAATGGATTGGAGGGCTTCCACGCCGTCCTGCGCCAATTCGACCGAGTAGCCGTTGAACGAGAGTGAACGGCGGAGGGATTCGCGGACAGCGCGATCATCGTCTACGACAAGTATTCGCACAGCCACAGTCTCAACCCACTGTCTGAGACTGGGCTGAGAGGCGCGCCGTCAGGGTCGATTCCCCGGGTCGCTGCGCTCCTGCCCGCCGATCACGGCGCGGTGGGTCAGCGGCGGTCGAGGTCGATCAGGCCGAGGCGTGCGGCCTTGAGCAGGCGACGCGGCACCTTGTGCTGCTGACCAGCGACGTTGACGTTGACGAGCCCGGTGGCCTCGGTCTTCCACTGCGCGCGACGGCTACGGGTGTTCGAGCGCGACATCCTCCGCTTGGGCACGGCCATGACGAGCATCTCCTTGATCAGGGGTGTTGCCGCGCATACGACAGCGGCCAACGGTTGCCTAGAAGGATAGCCGCCGACCTGCGTAGCGTCCAAAACGCAGGCCGTCGCCCCCGCCGACGGTCCGAGCCTTGACGCGTTACCGGAGGTATCGGCTAACCTACCGGTTGGTTGAGAGCCGTCGATGGCGATGGGAGCACTGTGACGTTTTCGGAGGGCAGGGGCGCAGTGACCCGGGACGGTGAGCACCCAGGCAGGCATCCGGTGCGCATCGGCAACTGCTCGGGCTTCTACGGTGACCGCCACGCGGCCATGCGGGAGATGATCACCGGCGGCGAACTGGACTACCTCACCGGGGATTACCTGGCCGAACTCACCATGCTCATCCTCGCCCGCGACCGCGCGAAGTCGCCGGAGCGGGGATACGCCAAGACCTTCCTGACCCAGCTGGAGGAATCGCTGGGATCCGCCCTCGATCGCGGGGTGAAGATCGTCGCCAACGCAGGCGGGCTGAACCCGGCCGGCCTGGCCGCGGCCGTCCGAGCCCTCGCCGAGCGCCTGGGTCTGGCGGTCGACGTCGCGCACGTCGAGGGCGACGACCTCGTCGGCCGTGCCGACGAACTCGGACTGACGAGTTCCCCCGCCGCTTCGCTCGCCCCGGGCGCGCCCCTTGCGGCCAACGCCTACCTCGGCGCGTGGGGCATCGCCGACTGTCTGCTCGGCGGCGCCAACGTCGTGGTGACGGGCCGGGTCACTGACGCGTCGGTGATCGTCGGACCTGCCGCTGCGCACTTCGGCTGGAGCCGCACCGACTACGACGCGCTCGCCGGCGCCGTCGCCGCAGGTCACGTGATCGAGTGCGGCACCCAGGCGACCGGTGGCAACTTCGCCTTCTTCACCGAAGTGCCCGACCTGATGCATGCCGGCTTCCCCGTCGCCGAGATCCACGCCGACGGGTCGTCGGTGATCACCAAGCACCCCGGCACCGGCGGACTGGTCAGCACCGACACCGTGACCGCGCAACTGCTCTACGAGATCGGCGGCGCACGCTACGCCAATCCCGACGTGACGCTGCGCGTCGACAGCGTGACGCTGGCCGACGACGGACCCGACCGGGTGCGGATCAGCGGAGTGCGCGGCGAGCCGCCGCCACCCACGCTCAAGGTGTCCTTGAACTCGGTCGGCGGCTTCCGCAACGCGATGACGTTCGTGCTGACGGGACTCGACATCGAAGCCAAGGCGGATCTGGTGCGCCGGCAGCTGGAGTCCAACCTGACGGTCGAGCCCGCGGAGATGGAGTGGACGTTCGCGCGCACCGATCACCCCGACGCCGACACCGAGGAGGCCGCCAGCGCGCTGCTGCGCTGCGTCGTCCGGGACTCCGACCCCAAGAAGGTGGGACGCCACTTCTCCTCAGCCGCAGTTGAACTGGCACTGGCGAGCTACCCGGGTTTCACCACCACCGCCCCGCCTGCCGAGGGCCAGATCTACGGCGTGTTCACCGCCGGCTACGTCGACGCGACAGACGTCCCGCACGTCGCGGTGCACGGTGACGGCGTCCGCGTCGACATCGCACCGGCCGGTGAGACCCAGGCACTGCAGCCCGTCGACGCTCCCGAACTGCCCGCCGCCCCCGTCGGCGGATCAACCCGTCGCGTGCCACTCGGGACCATCGCTGGTGCGCGCAGCGGCGACAAGGGCGGCGACGCGAACGTCGGGGTGTGGGTGCGCACCCCCGAGCAGTGGCAGTGGCTGGCCCACACGCTCACCGTCGACCGGCTGCGCGAATTGCTGCCCGAGACTGCGGATCTCGCCGTCACCCGACATCTACTGCCCAACCTGCGTGCGGTCAACTTCGTCATCGAGGGCATCCTCGGCCAGGGCGTCGCACATCAGGCCCGCTTCGACCCGCAGGCCAAGGGGCTCGGCGAATGGCTGAGAGCCCGCTACATGGACATCCCGGAAGGACTTCTGCCGTGAGCATCTGGACCACTCCCGAGCGTGACGCGCTGCGAAAGACGGTGCGTACCTTCGCCGAACGCGAGATCCTCCCCCACGTCGACGAGTGGGAACGCGCCGGGGAGATACCGCGCGAACTGCACCTGGCCGCCGGGGAGGCCGGTCTGCTCGGCGCGCCGTATCCAGAGGCCGTGGGCGGGGGCGGCGGGGACGGCGCCGACGCGGTGATCATCTGCGAGGAGCTGCACCAATCCGGTGTGCCCGGTGGCGTTTTCGCGTCGCTGTTCACGTGCGGGATCGCGGTGCCCCACATGATCGCCTCGGGCGACGAGCGGCTCATCGACACCTACGTCCGGCCCACGCTGCGCGGCGAGAAGATCGGCTCCCTGGCCATCACCGAGCCCGGCGGCGGCTCCGACGTCGGGCACCTGACCACCCGGGCGGACCGCGACGGAGATGAATACGTCCTCAACGGCGCGAAGACCTACATCACCTCGGGGGTGCGGGCCGACTACGTCGTCACCGCGGCGCGCACCGGTGGCCCTGGCGCGGCGGGCGTGTCGCTGATCGTCGTCGACAAGGGCACACCGGGATTCGAGGTCACCCGCAAGCTCGAGAAGATGGGCTGGCGTTCCAGCGACACCGCCGAACTGGCGTACACCGACGCCCGCGTCCCCGTCGAGAACCTCGTCGGCGCCGAGAACAGCGGCTTCCTGCAGATCGCCGCGGCGTTCGTCTCCGAGCGGGTGGGCCTGGCCGCGCAGGCGTACGCCAGCGCCCAACGCTGCCTCGACCTGACCGTGCAGTGGTGCCGCGATCGAGAAACATTCGGGCGACCGTTGATCTCGCGGCAGTCGGTGCAGAACACGCTCGCCGACATGGCACGGCGGACCGACGTCGCCCGCGTGTACACCCGGGCGCTCGTCGAGCGTCAGATCGATGGAGCCGCTTCGGCGGCGACTTCAGGCGCAGGCGACCAGAACCTGATCACCGACGTGTGCTTCGCGAAGAACACCGCCGTCGAGACCGGCGAATGGGTGGCCAACCAGGCAGTGCAATTGTTCGGGGGCATGGGCTACATGGTCGAGTCGGAGGTCGAACGCCAGTACCGCGACATGCGCATCCTCGGCATCGGCGGCGGGACCACCGAAATCTTGACCGGGCTGGCCGCCAAGACGCTTGGATACCAGTCGTGACCACCCTGAAGTCGACGATCGACGTCCGCTCGGCGGCCTACACCGGCGCGACGGAGGCGATGAGGACCAAGATCGCCGAACTCGACGCCGAGCACGTCAAGTCGCTGGCCGGTGGCGGCGCCAAGTACGTCGAGCGCCACCACGCCCGCGGCAAGCTCACCGCCCGCGAACGCGTCGAGGCGCTGCTCGACCCGGACTCGCCGTTCCTGGAGCTGAGCCCCCTGGCGGCGTGGGGCACCGACTTCACCGTCGGCGCCAGCGTGGTGACGGGCATCGGCGTCGTCGAGGGCGTCGAGTGTCTGATCGTGTCCAACGATCCGACGGTCAAGGGCGGCACCAGCAATCCGTGGACGCTGAAGAAGATCCTGCGCGCCAACCAGATTGCGCTGGAGAACCGGCTGCCGGTGATCTCGATGGTCGAGTCGGGCGGCGCCGACCTGCCGACGCAGAAGGAGATCTTCATCCCGGGCGGCCGGATGTTCCGGGACCTGACCCGGCTGTCGGCGGCGGGCATCCCCACGATCGCGCTGGTGTTCGGCAACTCGACGGCCGGTGGGGCGTACATCCCCGGCATGTCCGACCACGTGGTGATGATCAAGGAACGCTCGAAGGTGTTCCTCGCCGGTCCCCCGCTGGTGAAGATGGCCACCGGCGAGGAGTCCGATGACGAGTCACTCGGTGGCGCCGAGATGCATTCGCGTATATCGGGTCTCGGCGACTACTTCGCGGTCGACGAACTCGACGCCGTCCGCATCGGTAGGCGCATCGTGGCTCGCCTCAACTGGCGCAAGCAGGGCCCGACCCCGCAGCCCGTCGTCGAGCCGGTGTTCGACGCGGAGGAGCTGATCGGCATCGTGCCCGCCGATCTGCGCATCCCGTTCGATCCGCGCGAGGTCATCGCGCGCATCGTCGACGGTTCGGACTTCGACGAGTTCAAGCCGCTCTACGGCGGGTCGCTCGTCACGGGCTGGGCGACGCTGCACGGCTACCCCGTCGGCATCCTGGCCAACGCGCGCGGCGTGCTGTTCAGCGAGGAGTCGCAGAAGGCAACCCAGTTCATCCAGCTGGCCAACCGCTCCGACACGCCACTGTTGTTCCTGCACAACACGACCGGGTACATGGTGGGCCGCAAGTACGAGGAAGGCGGCATGATCAAGCACGGCTCGATGATGATCAACGCCGTGTCGAACTCGACCGTGCCGCACATCTCGCTGCTGATCGGCGCGTCCTACGGCGCAGGCCACTACGGCATGTGCGGGCGGGCGTACGACCCCCGCTTCCTGTTCGCCTGGCCGAGTTCGAAGTCCGCGGTCATGGGCGGCACGCAATTGGCGGGCGTGCTGTCCATCGTCAGCCGGGCCGCGGCCGAGGCCCGCGGCCAGCAGGTCGACGAGGACGCCGACGCCGCCCTGCGCGCCGCGGTCGAGGCGCAGATCGAGGCCGAGTCGCTGCCGATGTTCCTGTCCGGCAGGCTCTACGACGACGGGGTCATCGACCCGCGCGACACCCGCACCGTGCTGGGGATGTGCCTGTCCGCCATCGCCAGCGGCCCGATCGAGGGGACGTCGAACTTCGGCGTCTTCCGGATGTGAGCGCCATGACGGCGACTTCGGCGCGCTTTGCCGCGGTGACCGCGGGTTTCCGCGCCGAATTCGCAGAGGGAGTGAAGTGATCACCACAGTTCTGGTCGCCAACCGCGGCGAGATCGCCCGACGCGTGTTCGCCACGTGCCGACGCCTGGGAATCGGCACCGTCGCGGTGTACACCGACCCCGACGCCGCGAGCCCCCACGTCGCCGAGGCCGACGCCCGCGTGCGCCTCGACGGCCGCAACGGGTACCTCGACGTCGCGCAGTTGATCGGCGCCGCCCGCGCCTCTGGCGCCGACGCGATCCACCCCGGGTACGGATTCCTCTCGGAGAACGCTGAATTCGCCGCCGCGGTGCAGGACGCCGGCCTGGTCTGGATCGGCCCGCCGGTGCCGGCCGTACAGGCGATGGGCAGCAAGATCGAGGCCAAGAAGATGATGGCCGCCGCGGGTGTGCCCGTGCTGGCCGAACTCGACCCCGACACCATCACCGCCGAGCAGCTGCCCGTGCTGATCAAGGCGTCCGCCGGTGGCGGTGGCCGCGGCATGCGGGTGGTCCACGACTTGGCCGAACTGCCCAAGCAGGTCGAGGCAGCGCAGCGCGAGGCGCAGTCCGCGTTCGGCGACGCGACGGTGTTCTGCGAGCGCTACCTGGCCACCGGCCATCACGTCGAGGTGCAGGTGATGGCCGACGCACACGGCACGGTCTGGGCCGTCGGCGAGCGTGAGTGCTCGATCCAGCGTCGCCATCAGAAGATCGTCGAGGAGGCCCCCTCGCCACTCGTCGAGCGCGTCGAGGGCATGCGGGACAAACTCTTCGAAGCTGCCCGCCTGGCCGCCGAGGCGATCGACTACACCGGTGCGGGCACCGTGGAGTTCATGGCCGACGACGAGGGCTCGTTCTTCTTCCTCGAGATGAACACCCGCCTGCAGGTCGAGCATCCGGTGACCGAGGAGACGACGGGGCTCGACCTCGTCGAGCTGCAGCTGCACGTGGCCGACGGCGGCCGGTTGGACCCGCACCCGCCGACCGCGCGGGGTCATTCGATCGAGGTGCGCCTCTACGCCGAGGATCCGTCGAAGAATTGGCAGCCGCAGGCCGGGCCCGTGCACCGGTTCGACGTGCCGACGGCGCGGGCGGCGTTCACCACCCTCGGCTCGGTCGGCGTGCGCGTCGATACCGGCGTGGTCGACGGGTCGGAGGTGTCCATCTTCTACGACCCCATGCTGGCCAAGGTGATCTCCTATGCGCCCACCCGCAGGCAGGCCGCGGCCGTGCTCGCCGATGCGCTGGCGCGGACCCGGCTGCACGGCATCACCACCAACCGCGACCTATTGGTCAACGTGCTGCGGCACCCGGCGTTCCTCGACGGCGCCACCGACACCGCGTTCTTCGACACGCACGGCCTTGCGGAGTTGGCTGCCCCGTCGACCGCCACCGGTGCCGCCCGCCTGTCGGCGATCGCCGCGGCGCTTGCCGACGCCGCCCACAACCGCAGCAGCGCAACGGCTCTGTGCGCCGTCCCCGGTGGATGGCGCAACCTGCCGTCGGGTCACCAGGTGAAGCGGTTCACCGACGCGGGCGGTGACGAGATCGAGGTCCGATACCGGTTCACGCGGGGTCGCCTCGAGCTGCCCGACGACGTCGACGTGGCGCTGGTGTCCTCGGCGCCGGAGCAGGTGGTGCTGTCGGTCGGCGGCGTCGAGCGTCCCTTTGGGGTCGCGCGGTACGGCGACACCGTGTTCGTCGACGGCCCGCTCGGGTCGGTACGGCTCACCGCGCAACCGCGCTTCGGCGATCCCGACGCCGCCGTGGCGCAAGGGTCGCTGCTGGCGCCGATGCCGGGATCGGTGATCCGGGTAGCCGCCGCGGTGGGCGACCGCGTCACGGCCGGCCAGCCGCTGATCTGGCTGGAGGCCATGAAGATGGAGCACACCATCGCCGCACCCAGCAGTGGCGTGCTCGCCGAACTGAACGTCGATGCAGGCCAACAGGTGGACGTGGGCGCCGTGCTGGCCCGGGTCGAAGACCAAGACTGATTCAAGGAGAGACAATGAGCTTCATGGAGACCGACGAGCAGAAGGAACTGCGCAAGGCCGTCGCGCAGTTCTCGGCCAACTACGGCGAGAAGTACTACCTCGAGAAGGCCCGCGCCGGTGAGCACACCACCGAATTGTGGCAAGAGGCAGGCAAACTCGGCTTCATCGGCGTGAACCTCCCCGAGGAGTACGGCGGTGGCGGCGCCGGGATGTACGAGCTGTCGCTGGTGATGGAGGAGATGTCCGCGAGTGGCTGCGCGCTACTGCTGATGGTCGTCTCCCCCGCCATCAACGGCACCATCATCAGCAAGTTCGGCACGCCAGAGCAGAAGCAGCGGTGGATTCCCGGCATCGCCGACGGATCCATCACGATGGCGTTCGCGATCACCGAACCCGACGCCGGATCCAACTCGCACCGGATCACGACGACCGCGCGCCGTGACGGGAGCGACTGGATCCTGTCCGGGCAGAAGGTGTACATCTCGGGCGTCGACCAGGCACAGGCGATCCTCGTGGTCGGCCGCACCGAGGAGGCAAAGACCGGAAATCTCAAGCCCGCCCTGTTCATCGTGCCCACCGATGCTCCCGGCTTGTCGTGGACCAAGATCGACATGGAGATCGTCAGCCCGGAGAACCAGTTCCAGTTGTTCCTCGACGACGTCCGGCTGCCCGCGGATGCGCTCGTCGGCTCCGAAGACGCCGCGATCGCCCAGCTGTTCGCGGGCCTCAACCCGGAGCGGATCATGGGCGCCGCGAGCGCGGTCGGCATGGGGCGCTTCGCGATCAACAAGGCCACCGAGTACGTGAAGACGCGGCAGGTGTGGAAGATGCCGATTGGTGCGCATCAGGGCATCTCGCATCCGTTGGCGCAGAACCACATCGAGGTCGAACTGGCCAAGCTGATGATGCAGAAGGCCGCGACGCTCTACGACCTCGGCGACGACGGCGGCGCCGCTGAGGCCGCGAACATGGCGAAGTACGCCGCGGGTGAGGCGTCGGTGCGCGCGGTCGACCAGGCCGTGCAGTCGCTGGGCGGCAACGGCCTGACCAAGGAGTACGGCATCGCGTCGGTGCTCGTCGCGTCGCGGCTGGCCCGCATCGCACCGGTCAGCCGGGAGATGATCCTGAACTTCGTCGCGCAGACGTCGCTGGGCCTCCCCCGGTCGTACTGATGAGCGCTGAGACACTCGTCCGCTACTCGGTCGAGGCGGGCGTCGCACGCCTGGTCCTCGACTCACCGCACAACCGCAATGCGCTGTCCACCGCGTTGGTGACCCAGTTGCACGACGGGCTGGCGAGCGCAGCGGCCGATCCGACGGTGCGGTGCGTCGTCCTCGGACACGAGGGCGGCACCTTCTGTGCGGGTGCTGACCTGAGCGAGGCGGCAGGCCGCGATCCCGGTGCGCTCGCAGTCGACCGCGCCCGCGAGATGACCCAGGTGTTGCGCGCCATCCTCGAACTCCCGGTGCCGGTGATCGGGGCCATCGACGGGCACGCTCGCGCAGGCGGTCTGGGATTGGTCGGCGCCTGCGACATCGTGGTCGGCGGGCCGGCGAGTACGTTCGCACTGACCGAGGCGCGCATCGGTGTGGCACCGTCGGTGATCTCGCTGACCCTGCTGCCCAAGATGACGGCGCGCTCCGCGGGACGCTACTTCGTCAGCGGTGAGAAGTTCGGCGCCACCGAGGCCGCGGCCATCGGTCTGATCACGGTCGCCGCCGACGACATGGCGGGCACCGTCGCAGCGCTGGCTGCCGACGTGGCCAAGGGTTCGCCACAGGGGCTGGCCGCGTCGAAGGCGCTCACCACCGCGTCGATCCTGCGGGCGTTCGACCAGCACGCCGACGCGCTGGCCGAGCAGTCCGCGGCACTGTTCGTCTCCGAGGAGGCCCACGAGGGCATGCTGGCCTTCCTGGAGAAGCGGCCGCCCCGCTGGGCGTCGGCGTAGCGTCGGGGTAGTCGCCGCCGACACTTCGAGGCGACATCGCCGAGTTGGATGCCGAGTTGGATGAGGTCCGCCCCTTGCATGTACCGAGGTTCGTCGTAGGCTCGTGTCGATGAGCACTCCAGCGTCGCGCAACGGGTCGAAGCGCGCTGCCGACACGGATCGCATCCACGTTGCTCAGCTCCTCACCGAGGCCGCGTCGCAGGGTCGGCTGCAGATGGCCGATTACGAGGAGCGGTTGACCAAGGCGTACGCCGCCCAGACCGTCGACGAACTCGAGCGCCTCAGTGCCGACCTGCCCGACGTGGTGACGGCATCTGGCCGCAGCGACGGCGCCTGCCACCCCGCTCCGTCGACTCTCCTGCTCGCGATCATGAGCGGCTTCGAACGGCGGGGTCGCTGGAACGTCCCGCGCCGCGTGACGTCGTTCGCCCTCTTCGGTGGTGGCGTGATCGACCTGCGCTACGCCGACTTCACGTCACCCGAGGTGGAGATCCACTCGTACTCGATCTTCGGCGGGCAGACGATTCTGCTTCCCCCCGAGATCAACGTCGACGTCCACGGTGTCGGGGTCATGGGGTCGTTCGAGCACATCGGCGACGTCGGCTCCCCGGGTGCACCGCAGGTGACCATCCGCGGATTCTCGCTCTGGGGCAGCGTCGGCATCAAGCGCAAGAAGCGCAAGAACCCCTGACGAACATCGGCCCCCTCCGCGAGCGGAAGGGGCCGATGTCCTTTGTGCGTGAGTGGCTACTCGCCGTCGCCGCCACCGTCGTTGTCAGCGCCGTCGGTCGCGCCGCCATCGGTGGTGCCGCCGGTCGTGCTGCCGCCGGCAGCCGGCTTCTTGCCGCCCTTGATCATGTTGTCGACGGCTGCGAACGCGGGCTTGAAGACACCCCACGCTCCGCCGCCGCGCACCCCGTCGGACGAGCCGCCGCCCCCGGGGATGATGATGACCGGCTCGACCTTGTTGCCGTCCTTGACCTCGGCGTCCGCTTCCTCCTCCGAGACGGCCTCCTGCTTCACCGCCGAGGTGGATTCCACGGGTGCAGTCGCGGGTGCCGCGGGTGCGGCGGCCGGCGCGGCTTCGACCTTGCGGGCCTGCGGCGCCGCCGGCTCATCGGCGGGCTGCTGGGTCTCCTCGACGGCCGCCGCCAGTTGCGTGTCGGCGGTGGTGGACTCCTCCACGTTTGCGACGAGGGTGTTCACCGGCGGAGGCGTCGTCGGTGGCACCGGCGGGCTCTCCACCTCGGGCACGGGGCCCGTCAGGATGTACCGCACGACACCGGTTACGCCGTTGTCGAAGAACTCATTCCACAGATCCTTGGACCGTTCGTCGGCCGCACCGTCGACCAGGCGCGCGCGGATCACTTCGTCGATGCCGCCGTCGAAGTACTGGTTGATCGTGTCCTTTTGTCCTTGATCGCCGGTGCTCGACAGCAGACGTTGCCGAACGACCTCTTGAACGCCGCCATCCCAGAACTGATCGAGCGTGGCCTGCTGATCGGGGCTCAGCCCGGTGTTCCTGATGGTGTTGTAGATGACGCCGAAGCTGCCGCGGCGGGCCGGGTTCGGGTTGCCGACGAGAACGAACTGGCCGGGGATCGGGTTCCCCTGCGCATCCTTGACGGGGATCGGATTTCCGTCTTCGTCGAGCAACTGGACCGCTTGTGAGTTGTAGATCGTCGGCGCGTTGAAGAACGTGTCGAGGAGCCGCCGCTGGTCCACGCTCAAGCCCGTCCCGACGAGGGCGTCGTAGAACAAGCCTTGGAACCCGACTTGCGCGATGTTCTCTGAACCGTCGGCGTTCACGGAGTCACCGAAGAAGGTGTTGATCTGAGCCCGCAGCGTCGGGTCGGCTTGGTACATGAGGAGCCGGTAGCGCACTACCTCGCTGAGCCCCTCGTTGAAGAAGAGATTGATCTGATCGCGCGAATACGGGTCCACGTTGTCCCGAGTCAGGAGCAGTCGGACGACGTCGGAGAGGCCTTCTTCGAAGTACGAGTCGATTACCGCAGTGCCGCGCGGGTCGTTCACGTTGGCGTTCTGCAGGAGCTGCTGGATGACTCCGGAGGCATGAATGGTGCCTGCGTTGCCGGGGTCGCCGGGGAACTCTCGGAAGTACGTGTTGATCAGATCCGTGAGATTCGCATTCAGATCGACCTCGGTCTGCTGCGCCACCTTGACTTCGCCAGGGGACATCGGCGGCGCGATGGCGACCGTGGCGGCTACGGCACCGGCCGCAGCAAAGGCCACGCCTGCAGTGACGAATGGGCGAAGTGCCATGTGAATCCCCCTTGAATCTAATGGTGGCTCGGTGCGTGGCTAAACCATCCTGCGCGGCTTAGAAGAACCTGAGAAGACCTTAAACCGTTTCGAATGTTTTTGCCACGGCTACGTCAAAAGTTTGCGAACCAATCTTCTCGAACGCGCCCCTGCGACAGTTGTCACACCTTTAGGACGATTGGTCGGCGCAATTCGGCCCGATTGGCTCAATGGCAGTTGAGAGGCCATTTCGACCGTCGAAGACGGCAATGGCCGAGCGCGGATGGGACAAGATCAAGATCGGTCGAACTCGCGCCAGCAGCTCGATTGCCGGAATGGTTGCCAGCAGCTAATTCGAATTCACCTGCGCGCACGTGGCGAACGGGGTCAGCGGCGTTTGCGGGACCGCAGATAGTCACTGACCACGGCAGCACCGAGGCCATCGAGTTCTGGCACCACGACACGGCCCTCGACACGGCGCGCCACCTGATCGATGAACCGCGTCAGGCTCGGGTCGCTGCCGAGCCGGAAGATCGTCACGTGTGCGCCGAGGCGGGCGACCTCGTCGAAGCCGCGCACCGTGTGGGCGATCGTGCGCGGATGCGGCGGGTAGTCGAAGAACACCGACGAACCGTCGCCGTCGCCGAAGTCCTCGAGATGTGCGGTCGGCTCACCGTCGGTCACGATGAGCACCGTGGGCTGGGCGTTGGGATGACGCCGGAGGTGGCGGGTGGCCAGCGCCAGCGCATGGTGCAGGTTGGTGCCCTGTTCGTAGACGCCTTCGAGCCCGGCGAGTTCGCTGGCCGACACGGTGCGCGCGTAACGCCCGAAGGCGATTATCTCCAGCGCGTCCGACCGGAAGCGCGTGCTGACCAGATGGTGCAGCGCCAGCGCCGTGCGCTTCATCGGCAGCCAGCGGTTCTCCATGACCATCGAGAACGACGTGTCCACCAGCAGCGCCACCGCCGCCTGCGTGCGGGTCTCGGTCTCGGAGATCTCCACGTCGTCGACGCTGATCCGCAGCGGCGGCTCCGCAACGCCCGTTCCGGCCTGCCGCAGTACGGCGTTGGTCAGCGTCCGAGTCACGTTCCAGGGCTCGGTGTCACCGAACTGCCAGGGCCGCGTGGCGCCGGTCAGCTCACCGGCGGCGCCGGCGCGCCGCGTGTCGCGCTCGCCGTGACGTCCCGAGAGTTGTTGCGCCACATCGCGAAGCGCCGCCTGACCCAGCTGGCGCATGGCCTTGGGCGACAGTCGCCATTGCCCGTCCGAGCCGCGATCGAGGAACCCCTGCTCCATCAGGGCACGCTCGAGTTCGGCCAAGGTGCGAGCGTCGACGGCAGCGTCCTCACCCAGCTGGCGGGCCAGCATGTCGAGGTCGACGTCGTCCATCTGTGCGCCGGCGTAGCTCTGCGAGAGTTGCTCGGCGAGCTGTTCGAGTTCGGCGATGTCGGCCATCGCCTGCGCGCCCTCGCCCATCCCCATCGGGTTGTCGCCGCTGAAGTTCTCCGAACCCGACCAGTCCTCACCCGGGCGGGCAGACTGCAGGTGGGAGTCCAACCGATTCAGCGCGTTCATCAGCGACGGCGACCCGAAGGCTTGCTGTGCCAGCGCGTCGAGTTCCGCGCGCTGCTGCTCGGTAAGGCTGTTGCGGAAGCGCTGGGCGGCCGCGGCACGTTGGGCCAGGGAGTCCAGCAGTTCATCGATGTTCTGCGGGTTCTCCGGGAAGTACTCGCCGTGCTTGGCCATGAAGTCTTGGAAGTCCTGGGGCGTGTCCTGCCCCTGGGCATGCTTGTCGAGTAGCTCGTTGAGGTCGTCGAGCATCTCGTTGACGCGCTGACGGTCCTCGTCGGTCGCGTTCTCCAGCGCCTCCTTCATGCCGGCGAAGCGCTGGTCGAGCATCTCGCGACCCATGAGGTCCTTGATCTGCTCGTACTTCTCGCGAGCCTCCTGGCTGCGCCAGTCGTACTCCGCGAGTTCCTGCACGGCCTTGGCCGGAGAGGGTGACAGCGACTCCATCTGGAGTTCGCCGAAACGCGCGTCGTCGTCGAGCGCCCGCGCGAGTTCCTTGCGTTCGGCTAACACGGCCTCGTCGAGCAACTTCTTGATGTCCTGCAGCGTACCGTCGAGATTGTTGCGTTGCAGGAGCTTCCGGCGCTTGCTGTTGGCCTCGGCGGCCAACCGGTCGGCGCCCCGTTGGTTCTGGGTGCCGCGCCGCAACAGCTCCTGCAGTGCCCGCCGGGGCGAGCTGCCCTCCATGACCTCCTGGCCGATCTGCTCGAGTGCATCGCGCAAGTCGACCGGCGGCGCCAGCGGGTCGGGCCCGCCGGTGTACCGGGAGTATCGCGAGAGGCGCTTACTCACTGCGGCCCTCCTCAACGCGGCTCGTCCCTCGCCGCTTGATCGTCGAACCGCGGTTAGCCATAGACGGTTTCGCCCTCGCCGGACACCTTGTCGATCCGCTTGGCCAGGTACAGGGCTTCGAGCGCCAGCTCGAGGGCCCCTGCCCGTTCGCCGTCGCTCTGCGCGCCGAGGCGCTCGGCGATCTCGTCGACCACCGGCAGATCCGGCACGGCGGCGAGGACGTCCTTGGCCGATACCCGCTCCCCCGTCGTCACCGGTGCACCGTCCTCGACGGCAACCACCAGCGGTCCGACGTCGATGCCGCCGAGCAGGCGCTGCGCGGTGTCGGCGGTCGCACGGCGCAGCAGGTGCTCCAGGATGGCCTGCTCGCGGCCCTCTTCGCCGGACTCGAATTCGAGCTTGCCGCGCAGCACGTCGACCACGGTGGCGAGGTCGACGACGCGGGCGACCGGCTCCTGCTCGCCGAGGATCGTCGACCGGTGCCGTGCCGCGGCTGCAACAGTCTCGGCCGCGGCGATGGCGAAGCGCGCGGAGACGCCCGACCGCTGGTCGATCGACGACGACTCGCGCAGCGCGCGAGCGAACCGGGCAAGGATCTGGATCAGGTATTCCGGCACCTCTGCCGCCAGATGGGCCTCCTGGGTGATGACGCCGACCTCGGCGTCCAGGCGGATCGGGTAGTGCGTCCGGATCTCTGCGCCGAAGCGATCCTTGAGCGGGGTGATGATGCGGCCGCGGTTGGTGTAGTCCTCGGGGTTCGCGCTGGCGACCACCAGGACGTCGAGCGGCAGCCGCAGCGTGTAGCCGCGAACCTGGATGTCGCGCTCCTCCATCACGTTGAGCATCGACACCTGTATGCGCTCGGCGAGGTCGGGCAGCTCGTTGATCGCGACGACGCCGCGGTGGGCACGCGGGATCAGGCCGAATGCAATGGTCTCCGGGTCGCCGAGGCTGCGTCCCTCGGCCACCTTGATCGGGTCGATGTCACCGACGAGGTCGGCCACGCTGGTGTCCGGGGTGGCGAGCTTCTCGGTGTAGCGATCACTGCGGTGCACCCAGCTGATCGGCAGGTCGTCACCCGAGGTCGCCACCCGGCGAATGGATTCGGGGGTGATCGGGCTGAACGGGTGCTCGTTGAGTTCCGAGCCGTCGATGACGGGCGTCCACTCGTCGAGCAGTCCGGTCAGCGCACGCAGCAGACGCGTCTTGCCCTGACCGCGCTCACCCAGCAGCACGATGTCGTGGCCCGCGATCAGCGCCCGCTCCAACTGCGGCAGCACGGTGTCCTCGAACCCGAGGATGCCGGGCCACACGTCGCGGCCCTCGGCAAGGGCGGCGAGCAGATTCGCCTGGATCTCGTCCTTGACTCCCCGCTCCTGGTGGCCCGAGGCACGCAGTTCGCCGACAGTACGGGGGAGATCGTTAGGTGATGTCACGACTCCACGCTACGACTGCTCTGCGACAACGGCACGAGTTCCCCCACGAGCGAACGATGATCCGCACGTTTCGACCCGCCACGAGGGCCGCGCATCGGCCTGCGGGGTCAGCGGAAACCCGGCTGCGTCGCAGCCGACGAAAGCGCACTGCGCCAATCGGCTCGCGACTGCACCGGTTCGTGATCATGGCAATTCCGCGTTTGTTAGCGGCACTTACCGTCGCGTCCGCCATTGTTGGGTGTCAGGACCTCAAGAGCATTTGCCGAGAGGCGTCGCCGTGGTTCGCCAGCGTCATGCATTCGTTTGCGGTGTTGGTATATTTTGGTCGACTACCTGTGTATTTGCGTCCGCAAGGACATTGCAGCACACCAACGCACCGCGGAGCAAAACTCTTCGCCATACTCCCGTACCAGGGGTATATTTCGAACAAGGGACCAACCGGGGCGGTTCCAGCGGTCTTTCAGCAAAGGGCTGAGGCGTTCACGAAGGGGATGACATGGTGGGGAAGACCAGAATCGACTCACGACGACTGCAGCTTGCGGTTGGCGGTGCAATCGCGAGCGGCGCGCTCCTATTCGGTGCGTCGGCAGGCGTCGCGAGCGCGGAGCCCGCGCCGGCGCCGAACCCGGACTGCTTTGGCATCCCGCAATGCGCCATCCTCCCGGGCCTTCTCACGCCCACGGGCAATGGTGGTGGCGGGTACGCGAACGGCACGGCGGGTGGCGGGTACGCGACCGGCGAGGCTGGCGGCGGGTACGCGACCGGCGAGGCCGGCGGTGCGTTCTCGCGCGGCGAAGGCGGCGGCGCCTTCAGTCAAGCCGAATAACAACCCCCGCGAAGCAACCACGATCGCGCGGACTCGGCGGAGTCCGCGCGATTCTTGCTCACCGCGGCCGGTGTCAGTGCGCGAAGTGCCGCGCGCCGGTCAGGTAGAGCGTGATGCCCGCCTTCGCCGCGGCCTCGGTGACGACGTCGTCGCGCATCGAACCGCCAGGGTGCACGATGGCCTTCACCCCGGCCGCGGTCAACGTCTCGAGACCGTCGGGGAAGGGGAAGAACGCATCGGACGCGGCGACGGCGCCCGCTACCCGGTCACCGCCCCGCTCGACGGCCAGCCGGGCCGCGTCGACGCGGTTGACCTGTCCCATGCCAACGCCGACGGTCGCACCGTCCTTGACCACGACGATGGCGTTCGACTTCACCGCCCGGCAGGAACGCCAGGCGAATTTCAGCTCGGCCAGGGTCTGCGGATCGGCGGGCTCGCCGGTGGCCAGCGTCCAGGTCACCGGGTCGTCGCCGGGGGCGTCGAGCGCGTCGCGCTGCTGCACCAGCAGACCGCCGCTCACCTGACGGAACTCGGTGCCGCCCGGCTGCGGCTCGGCAGCGACCAGCACGCGGATGTTCTTCTTACGGGCCAGGATCTCGACGGCGCCGGGCTCGTAGGCGGGGGCGATGATCACCTCGGTGAAGATGTCGGCGACGGTCTCCGCCATCTCCACGCTGACCGCCGTGTTCGATGCAATCACCCCGCCGAAGGCGCTGAGCGGATCGCATTCGTGTGCCTTGCGGTGCGCATCGGCGACCGACACCGACGACACCGCGATGCCGCAGGGGTTGGCGTGCTTGATGATCGCCACGCAGATGTCCTCGTGATCGAACGCCGCCCGCCACGCCGCGTCGGCGTCGGTGAAGTTGTTGTACGACATCTCCTTGCCGTGCAGCTGTTCGGCTTGCGCCAGGCCGGGCCAGGCCGCGTCGTCGACGTACAGCGCGGCCTGCTGGTGCGGGTTCTCGCCGTAGCGCAGCACCGCGCTGCGACGCCAGGTCCCCGCGTACCACTGCGGCAGCGGCTGCTCGGGCTCCTCCGGTGTCAGGGTGTCGGCCATCCACGTGGCGACGGCCACGTCGTACTCGGCGGTGTGCCGGAAGGCCAACGACGCCAACCGCTTCCGCTCGGCGAGGGTGAACCCGCCCGACCGCACCGCGGCGAGCACGCCGTCGTAGCCGATCGGCTCGACGACCACCGCCACGCTCGGGTGGTTCTTGGCGGCGGCGCGGACCATCGACGGTCCGCCAATGTCGATCTGCTCGACGCATTCGTCGACACCCGCACCCGACGCCACGGTCTCGGTGAACGGGTACAGGTTCACGACGACGAGTTCGAAGGCCTCGACGCCGAGGTCGTCGAGCGCCGCGACGTGCTCGGGCTTGCGGGTGTCGGCCAGCAGGCCGGCGTGCACGCGCGGGTGCAGCGTCTTCACCCGGCCGTCGAGCACCTCGGGGAAGCCGGTGACGTCCTCGACGGGCGTGACCGGAACACCGCTCGCGGCAATCGTTTTGGCCGTCGAGCCGGTCGAGACGATCGTGACGCCTGCGTCATGCAGGCCACGGGCGAGTTCGGCCAGACCCGTCTTGTCGTAGACGCTGATCAATGCTCGTCTGACCGGACGCCGGCCCTCGCTCGCGTCGCTCATCCCATGGCCGCCTTTCGTCCCGTCCAAGTCACACCGCGCGTCGCCATCGCCGCGAGTACGTCAACCAACAACCGTCTTTCGACCACCTTGATGCGCTCGTGCAGAGTCGCCTCGTCGTCGTCGTCGAGCACCGCAACCGCCTCCTGGGCGAGGATCGGGCCGGTGTCCATGCCTGCGTCCACCAGGTGCACGCTGCAGCCGGTGACCCTCACACCGTAGGCCAGCGCGTCGGGCACCGCGTGCGCGCCGGGGAAGGCGGGCAGCAACGCGGGGTGGGTGTTCACGACACGGCCCATGAACCGCGAGAGGAATTGTGGGCCAAGGATCTTCATGAAGCCGGCACTGACCACCAGATCCGGCTCGTGCTCGGCGGTGGCCGCGGTGATGGCGGCGTCCCACGCGGCGCGGTCGGGGTGGTCGCCGAGGCGGGTCGTGTAACCGGGGATGCCCGCGGACGACGCAACTTCGAGCGCCCGGCACTCGCGGTCGGTGCCGACGGCGATCACTCGCGCGGGGTAGTCCCCGGTGGCCGCCTCCAGGAGCGATTCGAGCAGAGATCCGGTGCCCGACGCCAGTACCACCAGCCGAGCGGGTGCACTCGGGGGCACACGGAGCGGGGGCTGCACGCGAAGCAGCCTAATCGGCCGGTCGACGGCCCTCGCCGCTGGTGGCCCCGGGCCAATCGTCGTCGTCGGTGACGAAGTGCGCCTCGGGATCGTCGTCGAGGTCGTGGGGTCGCGGCTCACGCACCCGCGGCACCGGCTCGGGCTCGTAGTACGGCTCGTCGGGCGCCTCGTCCTCGGGCACGGGGTCCGGGTCGAGGTCCACCTCGTCGCGTGCCGGGTCGGGGTCGGCGGCCGGTCCGGGCGAGCCCATCACCACGGTGGGCGACTCGGAGTCGCCGACGAAGCCGTCGTCGTCGGCGACGGGGTCGGGGCCGACCTTGCGGGCTGCGACGGGGCGCGGTTTACGCACCTGGCTGATGCCTCCGGCCATGACGACCGTCAGCCCGCCGACGCCGACGAACCACAGCAGGATGGCGGGCGCGAACGTCGCCTGGTCGACGCCGACGTCGCCGAAGTTGCCGAGCCGTCCACCCCCGGCGTAGGCGAGCAGGGCCATGACGAGTGCCGACAGCACCGCTGCGGTGGCCAACTTGGCCGCCGCCGCAGACAGCGGCAGAGGCCGGCGGGCGCATTGCTGGCCCAGCGCCACCGCCGACGCAGCGCCCACGATCAGCAAGGCCACCCAGATCGGTCCGAGCGGAGGCGTCGGGAGCGCGGCAAGGACCGGCACGGGCGGGATGTCGCCGCCCAGCACGGTGAAGGAACTGAACGTCGCGAGCCCGACGTGGGCACTGGAGCCGACGGCGACCGCGGCGGTACCGACGATGACGTTCGGGACGTAGAGCGCCGACAGCAGCGTCAGGCTCAACTGCCCGAACAGCGAGTCGGTGATGCCGTAGAGGTCGTGCATGGTGCCCCAGTGGACGACCATCGACGCCACCGCGACGACGCCCGAGAGCCCGCACAGCGCGAGCACGCCCGCCGCTGCGGCACGGCCCGCCTCGGGCAGCCAGTCCGGAACCCACGGCAGAGCCGCGATGCGGCGGTGCATGCGCATGCCGACACCGATCACGGCGCCGGCGAGGTGCACCGCCAGGACGCCGCCGAACGCCCGCAGCGCGCTGGGTGTCTGCAGCTCGGTCAGCACCGAGGAGGCGTCGTGGATCACGGCGAGGGAGAGCGCCGCGATCAGCAACGGACCGCCCAGCGCCGACGCGACCACCCACCGGGCCACGAACCACGACGTGCTCGGCGACAACGCGTTGGCCGTCGACCTGGCCGTGCCCCACACCATCAGGAGCAGCGGCAGCAGCGGCATGACGCCAAGCACCCGGCCACCGATCGATACGGGTACCTGATGCACGCCGAGCCACATGCTCGCGATGGCGCCGAACGCGCCGGTCATGTCGCTGTTGGCGATCAGCAACTGGAGCAACACGACCGCGGCGATGATCACCAGGGCGACCACCGACGGACCGAACGCGACCCTCAGCAGGTCGCGGGCCTGGCGGGTGCCGACGGGCCGGTTGTCCACTAGACGGGTCACTCCTCGCGCAGGCAGGGGCGCGCGTGGATCGCAAGCGCGCCGCTAGAGACTACGACGGCGGAGGACCGCCCTGCGGGGAGGTGGACTGCTGTGTCGACTGCGGCTGCTGTACCGACTGCGGCTGCGCCTGGGCCTGGGGGCCGGTGTCGGCGGAGCTGCCGGGAGGCTGCGGCTGGCCGTAGGCGGGGAAACCGGTGGGAGGCGTCGGAGGACCGGACTGCTGCCCGCCCTGTGCGCCCTGCGAGGCCTGACCACTGAAGCCGCCGGTCGACGGGCCGCCGTAGCCGTAACCCTGCTGCGGGTAACCCTGGCGCTGCTGGCCCTGGTGCGACCCGAGCTGCTGGGGCTGCCCATGCGACTGGCCGCCTTGCGGCTGGCCGTAGTACTGCTGCTGCTGAGGTGAGTAGCCGCCGTACTGCTGCTGCTGGTCGTACTTCTGCCGCGGCTCCGGTGCGGTGATGACGCCGGAGTCCAGCAGGAGGTTGGCGATGGCCGCACCCGCCTGCAGGAACGTGAAGGCGATGATCGCGTAGAGCGCCCAGCCGATGCTGACCTCAGCGGGTGCGTTGATGACCTCGGCCAGCACGAGCAGGAAGGCCAGCGTCGCGACGATGGCCACCCAGGCGCGGCGCGGCTTCTGCTTGGCGAGTACTCCCGCGCCTGCGATCAACGCGGCGACGACGGAGGCGATGACGGCCAGGCCGAGGCCGGTGGTGCTGCCGCTGGCGCTGCCCAGCTGCGGGAAGTCGGAGTTGCTGATCGTGAACAGCGGACCGAAGTTCAGCAGATAGACGCCGAGGCCCAGCAGGGCGACGGCAAGGCTCAGGTACAGCGGCAGCTTGCTCGCACCGGTCGGCGTCTGCTCCGACGGCTTCGCGAACTGCTGTGTGGGCGCGGCGAACTGGGTCGTCGGCGCCGGTGGCGGGTATCCGGGGTTACCGGGCGGGTAGCTCATGAAATCTCCTGTGCTCCTCGATTCGCCACCCACGCTAGCGCACGCGCCTGCGAGTCCCGACGTGCGCTCGTGCCGCCAACCCTGCGATCAGACGGACGCGAGCACCGGCTCGCCGCGCGAATTCGATTCCGCCGCCTCGATCTCGCGCACCAGCGGCAGGACGTGCGCGCCGAAGTACTCGATCTCCTCCTGGAAGTGGAGGAAGCCGCCGAGGATGAGGTCGACGCCGCGGTTGCGATAGGCGACGATGCGTTCGGCGATCTGTTCCGGGGTGCCGATCAGCTGGGTCCGGAAGCCGTCGTTGTACTGGACGAGATCGGAGAACGAGGAGTCGGCCCACATCCCCTTCTTGTCGCCGGTGGAGTTGCCTGCCTGCTGCACGGCGCCGCGGAAGCCCTCGACGGCCGGCTTGTTGGCCTTCTCGATGATCTCGCGCAGGACGTCGCGCGCCTCCTTCTCGGTGTCGCGCGCGATGATGAAGCCGTTGAGCCCCACCTTGACCTCGCGGTCGACGGTGCGGGCGTGGTCGCGGACCTCGACCACCTGCTCGGTGATCCCGTCGAAGTCCTTGCCGTTGGAGAAGTACCAGTCGGAGTAGAGCCCGCCGTTGCGTCGCGCGGCGGTCGAGTTGCCACCCTGGAAGATCTCGGGGTTGGGCCGCTCGGGCGTGTTGGCGGGCTTGGGCTTCAGCGTGAAGTCGTGGATGCGGTAGAAGTCGCCGCGGAAGTCCACGTCGTCCTCGGTCCAGATCTTGCGCAGCACCTGGAGGAACTCCGCGGTGCGGCGGTAGCGCTCGTCGTGTTCCAGCCAGGGCTCGCCCAGGTGGGTGAACTCGTCCTTGAACCAGCCGGAGACGACGTTGACGGCGAACCGACCGCCGGACAGCTGGTCGGCGGTGGCGCCGAGCTTGGCCAGCACGCCCGGCTGCCACAGGCCCGGGTGGACTGCGGCGATCACCTTGAGGCGTTCGGTGGCGAGCAGCAACGCCAGGCTGAAGCTGGTCGACTCGTGCTGGTACTCGGCGCCGTAGCTGGCCTCGTAGCGGACCTGCGACAAGGCGTACTCGAAGCCGTTGTTCTCCGCGGTCTGCGCGAGCTTCTTGTTGTAGTCGTAGTTCCAGTCGGTGCGCTGCTCGATGTCGCTGGTCACCAGGCCGCCGCTGACGTTGGGCACCCAGTAGGCGAACTTGACGTGGTCGGCGATGCGTTCGGTCGTCATGGGTGCCATGACAGCAACCGGGCGCCCGCAGGTCACCGGTAAGGATCTGGCGGAATGTAATGGTGCGCGGGGGCGCGCGTGTTCAATCTCGACCGCCGTCGCGCGGGCTCACCTGCGCACGGCCTTGCGCACACCGACTGAAACACGTTCTAATTCTCGCCATGGACTACGGGCTCGTTCTCTTCACCAGTGACCGCGGCATCGCGCCGGCACCAGCCGCCAAGCTCGCCGACGACCACGGCTTCACCACCTTCTACGTGCCCGAGCACACGCACATCCCGATCAAGCGCGAGGCGGCGCACCCGACCACCGGCGACGAGTCGCTGCCCGACGACCGTTATATGCGCACCCTGGACCCGTGGGTCTCGCTGGGCGCCGCGTCGGCCGTCACCACCCGGGTGCGTCTGTCGACGGCGGTGGCGCTGCCCGTCGAGCACGACTGCATCACGCTGGCCAAGTCGATCGCGACGCTCGACCACCTGTCCGGCGGCCGGGTGTCGCTCGGCGTCGGGTTCGGCTGGAACACCGACGAACTCGCCGACCACAACGTGCCCCCGGGCCGGCGTCGCACCATGCTGCGCGAGTACCTCGAGGCCATGCGTGCGCTGTGGACCCAGGAGGAGGCGGAGTACCACGGTGAGTTCGTGGACTTCGGCCCGAGCTGGGCGTTCCCCAAGCCGGTGCAGTCCCACGTGCCCGTGCTGGTCGGCGCCGCCGGTACCGAGAAGAACTTCAAGTGGATCGCCAAGTCGGCCGACGGGTGGATCACCACGCCGCGCGACTTCGACATCGATGCCCCGGTGAAGCTGCTGCAGGACACCTGGGCCGCAGCCGGTCGCGACGGCGCACCGCAGATCGTCGCGCTGGACTTCAAGCCCGACCCCGACAAGCTGGCCCGCTGGGCCGACCTCGGCGTCACCGAGGTCCTGTTCGGCCTGCCCGACAAGTCGGAGTCCGACGTCGCCGCCTACGTCGAGCGCCTGGCCGGCAAGCTCGCCGCCCTCGTGTAGGGGCGTAGTCCTTCCGCGAGCGTGCGTGTCTGCGGGCGACACGCCGGGCTAGAACCCGAGTTCGCGCACGCTCGCGCCCTCAGGCCAGCGTCGCGGTGTTCGTCTTGCCGTCGTTGGTGACCGCGATGGCCGCGCCCAGCGGATCGCCCTCGGTCATCAAGGCCATCAGGTCGGCGTCGGTGGTGAGCGCCATGAACCGGCTCTGGTCGGCGTCGAGCCTGCCGATGATCACGCCGGTGGTCTCCGGCCAGTCGTAGCGCACCGAGTACGTCTCGATGGTGCCCCGACCCACGGCGTTGCGGGTGACCGCGACCTTGGGCTGCGCGGCGATCCGAGCCTGCAACTCCCTGCTGCGGTCCGGCGCCCAATCGGCGGGCTCCGTCGAGTACACGCCGACCGAATACTTGCTCATGACACCGCCGTTGGCGCCGACGAGGCCGTACGCCCCCGGCTTGTCGCGCATCGCGGCGACGGTCTCGGCGATGCCGTGCAGTGAGTAGCTGTTGCCGGGCCCGCCGAAGTAGGGCAGCCCGCCGGTCAACGTGAGGCCGCGCGGATCGTCGGGCGTCAGCCCGAACTCGTCGCACACCGCGAACACCGGGAACGGGAAGCAGCTGTAGAGGTCGAAGGTCGCGACGTCGTCGATGCCTATGCCCGCGACCCGAAGCGCTTCGGCGACGGCGTGTTTCGCGGAGATGCTAATGCTGACGTCGCTGCGGTCCAGCAGGTCCTGCTCGGTCTGGTCGGCGTGCCCGCGCAGGTACACCCACTTCTCCTCCGGCACGCCGAGCCGGGTCGCGGCGGCCACCGACATGACCAGCGCCGCGGCGCCCTGGTTGACGGTGTCGCGCGCCACCAGCAGGCGGGGATACGGGTCGCAGATCATCCGGTTCTCGTCGGTGACCGTGACGATCTCGTCGACCGAACGCTCGACCGGGGACGACGAGAACGGGTTCTTCGCAGCCACTTTCGAGAATGGCGCGAACAGTTCGGCCATCTCGCGCCGGTACTCGGCGACGCCGAGACCGAGGCGGGCACGCCGCGCGTTGTCGAGGAGGCCGTACTGCACGGGCGCACCCGTCAGCCCGTGGCCCGCGGTGTACTCGCTCATGTACTGCTCGAAGCCGTAGCCGCGGTCCTCGAGTTGGCCGCCGACGTGTTCGGTGAAGTCGGGCTTGTCGTCGCGGTTCGAGAAGTACTTCGCCGTCGATCCCGGTTCGGACCCGACGATCAGCGCCACCTCGATGTCGCCGGCGGCGATGGCCCCGGCGAACTCCGTCATCACCTTCTGCGGACCGTTGCCGCCGATGGGTTCGAGCACGGCGCGTGCGGGGTCGGCGCCGATGCGCCGAGCCACCGAGCGCAGGTAGTTGTCCGACGCGCCCAGCGGCGGGTCGGCGAAGGGCGTGCAGATCTCGAACTGCCGCAGCCCGACGAACACCTCGATGGCTGCGGCCACGTCGGCGGCCGGCGCTCCGGTGTCGGCGAGCGCGGCCTGGGTGGCCCTGGTCGCCAGTTCGACGGCCGAGATGCCCTGATAGTCCGGGTCGTCGAGGCGTTCGGTGAACTGCCCGACGCCGACGAGCACGGGGGTACGCGGGTCGACCTGCATGACAAACCTCCTGGCACGTGTTAATTCGTCACGCTAATAGAACCTGTTGCAGTTTGGCCAACGGGTCGGATGTACGCCCGACTTGACGTACATCAATCCTGTTGTACGTCGGAACGGTTGTATACGCTGATCTCATGCCCTGGGAGCCGCGTCCGATGTCGCTCGTCGTCGGCGGGATCGTGCCGCCCGAAGACGTCGTCGGGCGGGTGCGCGAGGCCGGCGAGGTTCTCGCGTCGCTCCCGGCTGCCGGTGCGGTGCTGGTGGGCGATCGCAGACACGGCAAGACCTCGCTGTCGCGCCTGGTGCAGCGCCATGCCGCCGACCGTGGCGCGGTCGTGGTCGCCGTCAGCGCCGAACGGGCGAGCTACGCGGACTTCGTCGCCGCCCTGACCAGTGAGCTGGCCCGGCTCGACCCGGGGTGGGCACAGGAACTCGCCAGGATCCGCGTCTCGGTCACCGCGGGCCCCGTCCCCGTCGAGCGCGACGTGCGGGCTGCCGCCGCCTTCGACGAACTGCTGAACCGCGCCATCCGGCGGACCGACGGCCGGCTGCTCGCCCTGTTCATCGACGAGGTCAGCATCCTGGCCCGCAACCTGGAACGCGAACAAGTGGGCAGCGGCGACGCGTTCCTGCATCTGCTGCGGCGCCTGCGGCAGGAGAACCAGGGCAGCCTCGCGACCGTGCTGTCCGGCTCGATCGGGTTCCACCACGTGTCCGGCGACGCTCCCAGCACCGTCAACGACATCACGAAGATCGCCGTCGGACCCATCCGCTTCGATCACGCGACGTATCTCGCCGAATGCCTGCTCATGGGCAGCGGCACGCCGACCACCGACCGCCACGCCGTCGCCGCGGCCATCGCCTCGGCCGCGGAGAACGTGCCCTACTACATCCAGCACCTGGTGGCCGCAGCCCGCAAGTCCACTCAGACGACGGGCACCGCAGCGGTGCCCGAACTCATCGGTCGGCTGGTCGACGACGCCGTCGACGACCCGTACGACCCGTGGGATCTGCGGCATTACCGGGACCGGTTGACGCACTACTACGGCGACGATGCCCCGGCGATAGCCAAGCTCCTCGACGTCTACGCGCACGCCGACGGGCCGCTGACCGTCGACACCGTGCTGGCCCGACTTCGCAGCGAGGGCAGCACCATCGCCGACCGCGACGCGCTGGTCGGGTTCATCGAACGGCTGGTCCTCGACCACTACCTGATCCGTACCGCCGACGCCGACCGGTTCTCGTCGGCGTTGATCCAGCGGGCGTGGAAGTCGATGCGGCGATGAGCGCCCTTCCGGTGTTCACGCCGAACGCCGTGGATCCCGCACGACTCGACGCGTTCACCTTCGGCCGGGCCGACCTGTTCGACGACCTGGTGTCGAGGCTGCGGTCGGCCGCCCGCGACGGCTCACGGCCCCACACCCTGCTCATTGCAGCTCACGGCGGCGGCAAGACCCACACGCTGCACGTCGTGGTGAACCGTGCGCTGGCCGACGAGGGCACCCGCGCACGCGTCCTGCCCGTGCTGCTGCCCGAGTCGTCGCTCGCCATCGGCTCGTACCTCGACCTGCTGACCGAGATCGCAGGCCAGATCGGCGGCGACCTGCTCGACACCGCGCGGGCGCTGCGCCGCACCAGGGACCCGGTGGGCATCGAGGCCGCAATCTCCGCCGCGGCGGGCGAGCGGATGATCTTGCTGTGCCTCGAGAATCTCGACCGCGTCTTCGACCGCATCGGCGAGGCCGGTCAGGGCAGCCTGCGCGCGTGGGTCGAAACGTCAACTGCAGTACTGGTATTCGGTACCGCGCCCGCACTGTTCCCAGGGGTCTCGTCGCGCACCCACCCCTGGTACGGATCGTTCATCGTCGAGACACTGCCCGAACTCGACGTCGACGAGTGCATCGAGCTGTTCACCTCCGCCGCCGAGCAGCGAGGCAAGGCAGACGTCGCCGAGTTCGCGGCATCGAACACAGGGCGCCAACGGCTTTCGCTGGTTCACCGGCTGATCGGTGGGTCACCGCGACTGTGGCACCTCCTCGTCGACGTCGCCGACGTCGCCGCGGTGGACGAGGTGACGCCCGTCGTCAACGCGCTGCTGGATCAGATGGCGCCGTACTACCAGCAGCGCCTCTGGGAACTGCCCGCCGGTGAACAGCGGCTCGTCGTCGAACTCGCCCGCGGCAGGCAGGCCCGCACGGTGGGCGACCTGGCCGATGCGGTGGGCGTGTCGAACCAGTCCGCGGCGTCGGCCCTGGGTCGGCTCAGCGACGCGCGGTGGGTGTCGTCGTCGAAGGCGCCCGACGGCGACCGGCGCACCTCCTGGTACGACGTCACCGATCCGCTGCTGCGCTACTGGGTGCAGTACCGCGAGGGCAACCCCCAGCCGCTGGCCCGTGCGATCGAACGGCTACGCGACGAGTGACCCCCGAACGCGAGACTGCGGCCAGATCGTGAATCTCGGTGGATTCGCGATCTGACCGCAGTCTCGGCGGAACGTGGTGCTGGTTACAGGCTTTCGTAGATCTCGCGGGCCAGGCGCGCGGTCTCGGACGGCGTCTTGCCGACCTTGACGCCTGCGGCCTCGAGTGCCACCTTCTTGCCGTCGGCGGTGCCCGCACCATCGGACACGATGGCGCCTGCGTGGCCCATCGTCTTGCCCTCGGGCGCAGTGAATCCCGCGACGTAGCCGATGACCGGCTTGGTGACGTTGGCCTTGATGTAGTCGGCGGCCTTCTCCTCGGCGTCGCCGCCGATCTCGCCGATCATCACGATGACCTTGGTCTCGGGGTCCTTCTCGAACGCGGCGATGGCGTCGATGTGGGTGGTGCCGATGACCGGGTCGCCGCCGATGCCGATCGCGGTCGAGAAGCCGAGATCGCGCAGCTCGTACATCATCTGGTAGGTCAGCGTGCCGGACTTCGACACCAGGCCGATCGGGCCCTTACCGGTGATGTTGTTCGGCGTGATGCCGACCAGCGACTCACCGGGGGTGATGATGCCGGGACAGTTCGGCCCGATGATCCGGGTCTTCTCACCCTTCTCGACGTTGTAGGCCCACGCATAGGCACTGTCCTGCACCGGGATTCCCTCGGTGATGACGACCAGCAGCGGAATCTCGGCGTCGATGGCCTCGATGATGGCGTCCTTGGAGAACGCGGGCGGGACGAAGGCGATCGACACGTCGGCGCCGGTCTCCTTCATCGCCTCGGCGACACTGCCGAACACCGGCAGTTCGACGTCGTTGCCGTCCTTGTCCTTGTGCGACACGGTGGTTCCGGCCTTGCGGGCGTTGACGCCACCCACGACCTGTGTGCCGGCCTTGAGCATCAGGGCGGTGTGCTTGGTGCCCTCGCCGCCGGTGATGCCCTGGACGATTACCTTGCTGTCCTTGTTCAGGAAGATCGACATTGGTTTGCTCCCTTACTTGTTGGCCAGCTCGGCGGCCTTGTCGGCACCGGCGTCCATGGTCTCGGCCTGGATGACCAGGGGGTGGTTCGCTTCGTCGAGGATGCGGCGGCCCTCTTCGACGTTGTTGCCGTCCAGACGAACCACGAGCGGCTTGTTCGCGCTGTCGCCGAGCTTCTTGAGCGCGCCGACGATGCCGTTGGCCACCGCGTCGCAGGCGGTGATTCCGCCGAACACGTTGACGAAGACGCTCTTGACCTGCTCGTCGCCGAGGATGACGTCGAGGCCGTTGGCCATCACCTCGGCCGAGGCGCCGCCACCGATGTCGAGGAAGTTCGCCGGCTTCACGCCGCCGTGCTTCTCACCGGCGTAGGCGACCACGTCGAGCGTCGACATGACCAGGCCGGCGCCGTTGCCGATGATGCCGACAGCACCGTCGAGTTTGACGTAGTTGAGGTCGTTCTCCTTGGCCTTCAGCTCGAGCGGATCGGTGGCGTCCTTGTCCTCGAACTCCTCGTGGTCCGGCTGCCGGAAGTCCGCGTTGGCGTCGAGGGTGACCTTGCCGTCGAGGGCGAGGATCTGATCGTCGGGCGTGCGCACCAGCGGGTTGACCTCGACCAGCGTCGCGTCCTCGCCGATGAAGACCTCCCACAGCTTCTGGATGGTCACCGCGGCGGCGTCGAGCACCTCGGCGGGCAGGTGGCCCTGCTCGGCGATCGAGCGCGCGGTGGCCAGGTCGACACCCTTGACGGCGTCGACGGGCACCTTCGCGAGGCGCTCGGGCTTGGTGGCGGCGACCTCTTCGATCTCCATGCCGCCCTCGACGGAGCACATGGCGAGGTACGTGCGGTTGGAGCGGTCGAGCAGGAAGGAGATGTAGTACTCCTCCGCGATGTCGCTGGCCTCGGCGACCAAGAGCTTCTTCACGACGTGGCCCTTGATGTCGAGGCCCAAGATGTTCTGCGCGTGCGTGAACGCGTCGTCGGGGGTGGCTGCGTACTTCACGCCGCCGGCCTTGCCGCGGCCGCCGACCTTCACCTGCGCCTTGACCATGACGGGCTTGCCGATCTCCTCGGCGATGGCCTTCGCGTCCTCCGCGGAGTCGGTCACCCGGCCCGGCGTCGTTGGTACGTTGTGCTTGGCGAACAGTTCTTTCGCCTGGTATTCGAAGAGATCCATGGGCTCACTGTCTTGTCTGCGTTGACGTTTGCGTTATTTAGAGGTCTGGCCAGATTTGGCGCTGGACTCGAACCAGTGGAAACTTTATCCACACGCGGAGGAGGCTCCGGCACCGCCTACCAGTCATGTGGCACATCTCACCAGGGTGCTGAAGTGATACGGATCACAATCACGGTTGGAATCATTCCTCGGGTTGCCACCAACATTGGATTTTGGTTAACGTGCCTGGGGCCTCGATAACGGTACGGTTACGGAACTAAGGATATTTCGGTTGGCAGAGCACAGTTCGTCCAGATTCCCGCGAGGGGTTCCGACGGGCGCTTATGACGCCACCATCACCGACATCATCCCGTTCAACGAGTTCGGCGACCTGGCCGACCTGGGCAACGACCTGGGTTTCAGCAACAGCTCCGCCTTCGACCGCGAAGCCCGCGTCATCCACGCCCCCGAGCTGGACGACCTGCACGACACCGACGACCTGACCCCCCTGCGGCTCGAGGTCCCCGCTCAGTTCCAGCTCACCGGCAGCGGCCGCCACGGTGCTCGTCAGACGGCACGCGCCTACCGCGAGAGCAACACCGACACCAGTGACGGCATGGCCCAGACCGACGTCATCGACATGTCGTCGCGGCGGGGCGCACACCGCAAGCTCGACGCAGGAGCGGTCAAGGGCCGTCTCGTCGCCGCCGCAATGGCAGCAGGCGCCACCGCGGCCGCTGCCTACTCCGTCGCCAACAGCACCGACGTTCCCGCCGCCGACACCATGCTCGCCGCGGGCCAGGGCGCCTTCGTCGACGGCGGCACCATCACCGGTTCCGTCGACGGCATGCAGATCGTCACCGTGGCCCCGGTCGCCAGCGCCGCGATCCACAGCGAGGAACTCGCCAACGGCGCCGCCTACGCCCAGGAGCGCGCCGAGCGCGAGGCCCGCCTCGTCCGCCCCATGTTCGTCATGCCGACCAAGGGCGTGTGGACGTCGGGCTTCGGCTACCGCTGGGGCGTGCTGCACGCAGGCATCGACATCGCCAACTCGATCGGCACGCCGATCCTGGCCGCCTCGGACGGCGTCGTCGTCGACGTCGGCCCCACCGCCGGCTACGGCGCCTGGGTGAAGCTGCGTCACTCCGACGGCACCGTGACCCTGTACGGCCACCTGAACACCTGGTCGGTCAGCATGGGTGAGCGCGTCATGGCGGGCGACCAGATCGCCACCATGGGCAACCGCGGCAACTCGACCGGCCCGCACCTGCACTTCGAGGTGCTGTCCGGCGGCACCAACCGCATCGACCCGGTGCCGTGGCTCGCATCGCGTGGCCTGACCCCAGGCGGTTACGTAGGCTAGTTCGGTGGCTGACCGGACGTCCTCCTCCGACGGACCATCCTCAGACCGAACGCGCATCATCAGGCGACGCCCGGATCCTCTGCACGCCGACTTCGCCCCGCAGACCGGCATCATCCGTCGAGCCCCCACCGGCCCGCTTCCCGTCGTAGCGCCACCCGGCCGCGACGACCCGCAGACGACGTTCATCACGCCGCCCGAGTCGCAGACCACGTTCATCGAACCACCGGACGCGCACACCTTCCTGCGGCCGCCCGACGACCCCCAGGCGGCCTATCCGCCGCGCGCCACCCCGGAGGTCGTGCTTCCCCGCCCCAGCCCCGGTGCCGCCTCGGCCACCGCGACGCTGGCCATCATCAGCGGCTGGGCCACCGCCGTCATCGCCACGTCGCTCATCACCAACTGGTGGCGCACCGACGAACTGTTCTGCATCGCAATCGGATTCCTCACCGCGGTGTCGGCCGCGGCCACCATCGGCGGGCTCATCTCGTTGCTGCTGCGCCGTCGCATCGGCCGGCTGCTGATCGGCGTCGGCAGCATCGTCGCGCTCATGATCTTCGCTGGCCTATTCGTGGCAGGAGCCAGCCTGCCCGCGATCGTCTACGCCATCCCGGCGCTGCCGCTGGCCACCATCGTGCTGGCGGTGCTACCCGCGACCGGACGCTGGTGCCGCTAGCGCCGTCAAAGCTTCTGGATCGGCGCGTGGTTGTGCATGAGCTTGACGCGCCCGGCGCTGCCGAAGTCGATGAGCGACATCGCCGACTCCCCCATGCCCGAGACCTCCTCGACGCGGCCCAGCCCGTACTTGTCGTGCGTGACGCGGTCGCCCGGCTCCAGCACGATCAGCGGCTTGTTCCTCGCAGCGCCTGGACGTGACGCCGGCGACGGCCGCGGCGTGCCGAAGCGGCCCGCCCCGCTCACCGGAGCGCTGTAGGACGACGCCGGGGTGTCGACGCGGCGCCAGTCGATGAGTTCCTGCGGGATCTCGCGCAGGAACCGCGACTCCGGGTTCAGCATCGGCTGCCCCCACGACGACCGCACCTTGGCCCGGCTGAGGTACAGCCGCTGCCGCGCCCGGGTGATGCCGACGTAGGCCAGCCGGCGTTCCTCGGACAGTTCGTTCGGGTCGCCGAGGGCGCGCATGTGCGGGAACATGCCGTCCTCCCAGCCCGTGACGAACACGACGGGGAACTCGAGGCCCTTGGCGGTGTGCAGCGTCATCATCGTCACGACACCCGCGCCGTGTTCGGGGATCCCGTCGGCGTCGGCCACCAGCGACACCCGTTCGAGGAACTGCGCGAGCACGCCGGTGTCGGGCACGTCCTCGTCGACGGGCCCGCCCTCCTCCTCGCGCAGCGCGGCGGCGTTGGCCAGGTCGATGCTGAATTCGTGTGCGACGCTGACCAATTCGTTCAGGTTGTCGAGCCGCGCCAAGTCCTGCGGATCACTGGACGCTTCGAGTTCGCGACGGTAGCCGGTGCTGTCGAGCACCGCCTCGACCAGCTCACCCAGCTCGCCGTCGAGCAGGCCGCGCAACTCGTCGAGCAGGCTCACGAAGCCGGCGATTGCCTTCTCGGACCGGGTGTTCAGCATCGGCACCCGACCCTCGGCGGCTGCCTGCAGCGCGTCGTTGAAGCTGGCGCCGGTGTTCTCGGCGTACACCGCGACGCACGCCTCCGCACGGTCGCCGATGCCGCGCCGCGGCGTGTTCAGGATGCGCCGCATGCTTACCGCATCACCCGGGTTGTCGAGCACCCGCAGGTAGGCGACGATGTCGCGAATCTCCTTGCGCTCGTAGAACCGAACGCCGCCGACCACCTTGTACGGGATGCCCGCGCGGATGAACACCTCTTCGAGTGCGCGCGAGTTGTTGTTGGTGCGGTAGAAGACCGCGACGTCGTTGTAGGTGATGTCCCCGCGGTCGGACAGCTCGTCGATCTCGCTCGCCACGAAGCGGGCCTCGTCGTGCTCGTTGTCGGCGACGTAGCCGACGATCAGCTCGCCCTCCCCCGCGTCGGTCCACAGCCGCTTCTCGCGGCGGCCGGAGTTGCGCGCGATCACCGCGTTCGCGGCGCTCAGGATGTTCTGGGTGGAGCGATAGTTCTGCTCAAGCAGGATCGTCGTTGCGTTGGGGTAGTCGCGCTCGAAGTCCTCGATGTTGCGGATCGTCGCGCCGCGGAAGGCGTAGATCGACTGGTCGGCGTCACCCACCACGCACAGCTCGGCGGGTGGTACCTCGGTGTCGGTGAGGTCGTGGCCGACCAGCTCGCGCACCAGCATGTACTGGGCGTGGTTGGTGTCCTGGTACTCGTCGACCAGGATGTGCCGGAACCGTCGGCGGTAGTACTGCGCGATCTGCGGGAACGCCTGCAGGACGGCGACCGTCTCCCCGATCAGGTCGTCGAAGTCCAGCGCGTTCGCCGCACGCAGCCGCTTCTGATACTCCGAGTAGACCTCGGCCACGATGCGGGTCAGCTCGTCGGTCGAGTCGTTGAGTTCGGCCGCCGCGCGATCCGGGTCGATCAACTCGTTCTTCAGGTTGGAGATGTTGGTCGCCAGCAGCCGCGATGAGTACTTCTTGGTGTCGAGGCCCATGTCCTTGGCGATCATCATCAGCAGCCGGCGGGAGTCGTCGGCGTCGTAGATCGAGAAGTTCGAGTTCAGGCCCGGCAGCAGCGACGCCTGGTTGCGTAGGATCCGCACGCAGGTCGAGTGGAACGTCGACACCCACATCGACCGTGCCCGCGGGCCGATCAGGCCGGCGACCCGCTCGCGCATCTCGGCGGCCGCCTTGTTGGTGAACGTGATGGCCAGCACCTGGCCCACCCCGACGTCGCGGGCGGCGAGCAGGTAGGCGATGCGGCGGGTGAGCACCGCGGTCTTGCCAGACCCTGCGCCCGCGACGATCAGCAGCGGCGACCCCTCGTGGATGACCGCTTGACGCTGCTGAGGATTCAGTCCGTCGAGGAGCTGATCTGTTTCGGTGGCGATCGACATAGCGTCTCTGAACTTACCGCTGCCCGGGGACACTGCGGCGCAGCCGCGAAAACCAGCACTGCGGCACATCCGCCGAATAGGGCTTTGCGCGGACGCGGGAGTTGGTGGCACACTCGTTCCGTGCTCGTAGCGCAGGGACGATTTTTTTACGGATACCGGCCGCCGGTGTCCGTGGTCTAGCTGCTTTCCCAGAGCCCCGCGGTCCGCTTCCGGATCCGGGGCTCTTCTTCTCTCGTGAGGCCCGAAACCGGATGAGACCACAATCCACCCGAGACGACGATTCGGAGCCACACATCATGAGCGTTGACGCAGAACCCACACCAGACATCGACGACCTCCGCCAGGAGATCGACCGGCTCGACGCCGAGATCATCACGGCCGTCGCGCGGCGCGCGGAGGTCTCGAAGATCATCGGCAAGGCGCGGATGGCCTCCGGCGGCACCCGCCTCGTGCACAGCCGCGAGATGCAGGTCATCGAGCGCTACAGCGTGCTGGGCCCCGAGGGCAAGGACCTGGCGATGCTGCTGCTGCGCCTCGGCCGCGGACGCCTCGGGCACTAGCGCCTCAGGGCGTGCCGAACCCCGCGTCGCCCAGCACCTTCCGGCCCTGCTCGCCGGTGACGAAGTCGACGAACGCCTGCGCCAACTCGGCGTGCGACGAGTCCTTCAGCGTCGCGATCGGATAGGTGTTGACGGCGTCTGCCGCCTCCGGGAAGTCGACGGCGGCCACCTTGCCGCCCGACCCCGCTACGTCGGTGACGTAGACCAGCCCGGCGTCGGCCTGCCCCGACGTCACCTTGCCGAGCACGTCGGTCACCGATGATTCTTCGCTCACCGGGGCCAGCCGCACACCGGTCGCCTGCTCGACGGTCTCGGTCGCGGCGCCGCACGGCACCTGCGGGGCGCAGGTGACGACGTCGAGCCCTGGGCGGGCGAGGTCACCGAACGTGGCGATGCCCTCCGGATTCCCCGGTGCGACGGCGATGGTGAGGACATTCGTCGCAAAGTCGACGGGCTCGCCGGCCAGTAGGTCCGCCTGCGCCGCCTTGTCCATGTTCTTGGTGTCCGCCGAGGCGAAGACGTCGGCCGACGCACCCTGGGTCAGCTGTGTGACGAGGTCCGACGAGCCTGCGAACGAGAACTCGACCGTCGAGCCCGGATGGTCGGCCTCGAACTGCTCGCCGATCTGGGTGAACGACTGCTTGAGCGAGGCCGCCGCGAACACCGTGAGGGTGTCCGGGGAGGCAGTGTCCTGACCGCACCCGGCGGCCAGCGTCGCGACGGCGACCAGCGCCGCCGCGACCGCGAGTGGTCTCACGCCCTACTTCGTCAGCGCGATGTACTTCGTGTCGAGGTACTCCTCGATGCCCTCGGTGCCGCCCTCACGGCCGAAGCCCGACTCCTTGATGCCGCCGAACGGAGCAGCAGCGTCCGAGATCACGCCGCGGTTGACGCCGACCATGCCCGACTCGATGGCCTCGGCCACCCGCAGCGCCCGGTCGAGCGACTGGGTGTAGACGTACGCCGCCAACCCGTACTCGGTGTCGTTGGCCGCGGCGATGCCCTCCTCCTCGGTGTCGAAGCCGGTGATCGGCGCGACGGGCCCGAAGACCTCCTCCTTGAGGATGCGCGCGTCGGTCGGCACGTCGGCGAGCACGGTCGCCGGGTAGAAGTTGCCCGGCCCGTCCGGCGCCACGCCACCCACCTCGACCGTCGCGCCGCGCGACACGGCGTCGGACACCAGCTCGGTCACCTTGTCGAGCTGCTTCTGGTTGATCAGCGGTCCCAGCGTCGACGACTCGTCGAGGCCGTTGCCGAGCTTCACCTCGCTCATGCGCTTCACCAGCTTCTCGGTGAACTCCGCGCGGACCGAGTTCGCGACGTGGAAGCGGTTGGCCGCGGTGCACGCCTCGCCGCCGTTGCGCATCTTGGCGAGCATCGCGCCGTCGACCGCGGCGTCGACGTCGGCGTCGTCGAACACGATGAACGGCGCGTTGCCACCCAACTCCATCGAGGTGCGCAGCAACTTGTCCGACGACTGCTTCACCAGGGCCTTGCCAACGCCCGTGGATCCGGTGAAAGTCAGCTTGCGCAAACGTCCGTCGTCGATCAGCGCGCTGGTGACCGCACCGGGATCACTGGTCGGCAGGACCGACAGCACGCCCTTGGGCAGGCCCGCCTCGTCCATCAGCTTGGCGAGGTACAGCATCGTCAGCGGCGTCTCCTGCGCGGGCTTGACGATCATCGTGCAGCCGGCCGCGAACGCCGGGCCCATCTTGCGGGTGCCCATGGCCAACGGGAAGTTCCACGGCGTGATCGCATAGCAGGGGCCCACGGGCTGCTTCGTGACGATGATCCTGCCGGTGCCCGCGGGGCTCGGGGTGTAGCGGCCGCCGATGCGCACGGCCTCCTCGGCGAACCAGCGGAAGAACTCGGCGCCGTAGGTCACCTCGCCCTTGCTCTCGGCGACCACCTTGCCCATCTCGAGGGTCATCAGGGCCGCGATGTCGTCGGCGCGGTCGGTGATGGTCTCGAACACCGACCGCAGGATCTCGCCGCGCTTGCGGGGCGCGGTCGCGGCCCACTCGGCCTGGACGGCACACGCGGCGTCCAGCGCGGCGACGGCGTCCTCCGCAGTGGCGTCGGCCACGCTGATCAGCGGTTCGTCACTCGAGGGGTCGAGCACGTCGAAGGTCGATTTTCCCTGCCGTTCCTCACCGCCGATCCACAGGCCGGTGGGAACTGACTTCAGGAGCGCGCTGGTGTCCATACATCCATCATTTACACCTTCGTTTCGACGCCCGCATTAGGGTTTGGATATGGCGCAGATTTCAGACATCTCGACGACTCCGGCGTGGAACGCATTGGTCCGGCACCACGAGACCATCGGCTCGAAGCACCTGCGCGAATTCTTCGACCAGGACCCGGCCCGCGGCCACGAATTGACCTTGACCGTCGGCGATCTCTACGTCGACTACAGCAAGCACCGCGTCACCCGCGAGACGCTGGAACTGCTCGTCGACCTCGCCCGCGCAGCCGACCTCGAAGGCAAACGCGACGCGATGTTCGCCGGCGAACACATCAACACCTCCGAGGACCGCGCGGTGCTGCACACCGCGCTGCGCCTGCCCCGCGACGCGTCGCTGACGGTGGACGGTCAGGACGTCGTCGGCGACGTGCACGAGGTGCTGGACCGGATGGGCGAGTTCACCGACCGGCTGCGTAGCGGCGAGTGGTCGGGGGCGACGGGTGAGCGCATCGCATGCGTCGTCAACATCGGCATCGGCGGATCCGACCTCGGCCCGGTGATGGTGTACCAGGCGCTGCGGCACTACGCCGACGCCGGCATCTCGGCGCGCTTCGTCTCCAACGTCGATCCCGCCGATCTCGTCGCGAAACTCGACGGGCTCGACCCCGCCTCGACGCTGTTCATCGTGGCGTCCAAGACCTTCACGACGCTCGAGACGCTAACCAACGCGACCGCCGCGCGGCGCTGGCTCACCGACGCGCTCGGCGACGACGCGGTGGCCAAGCACTTCGTCGCGGTGTCGACCAACGAGAAGCTCGTCGACGAGTTCGGCATCGACACCGCCAACATGTTTGGCTTCTGGGACTGGGTCGGCGGCCGCTACTCGGTGGATTCGGCGATCGGCCTGTCGGTGATGGCGGCGATCGGCAAGGAGCGGTTCGCCGAGTTCCTGGCCGGCTTCCACCTGGTCGACGAACACTTCCGCACGACGCCGCTGGAGTCGAATGCGCCTGTGCTGCTTGGCCTCATCGGGCTCTGGTACAACGAGTTCTTCGGCGCCCAGTCGCGGGCGGTTCTGCCCTACTCGAACGATCTGGCCCGGTTCGCGGCGTACCTGCAGCAGCTCACGATGGAGAGCAACGGCAAGTCGGTGCGCGCCGACGGCTCACCGGTGACGACCGCAACCGGCGAGATCTACTGGGGCGAACCGGGAACCAACGGTCAGCACGCGTTCTACCAGTTGCTGCACCAGGGCACGCGGCTCATCCCCGCGGACTTCATCGGGTTCTCGCAGCCGACCGACGACCTGCCGACCGCCGACGGCACCGGCAGCATGCACGACCTGCTGATGAGCAACTTCTTCGCCCAGACCCAGGTGCTCGCGTTCGGCAAGACCGCCGAGGAGATCGCCGCAGAGGGCACCGCGGCCGACGTCGTCCCGCACAAGGTGATGCCCGGAAACCGGCCCAGCACATCGATTCTCGGCACCAAGCTGACGCCGTCGGTGGTGGGCCAGCTGATCGCACTCTACGAACACCAGGTCTTCACCGAGGGCATCATCTGGGGCATCGACTCGTTCGACCAGTGGGGTGTGGAACTCGGCAAGACCCAGGCCAAGGCGCTGCTGCCGGTGCTCACCGACGACGGCTCCCCTGCCGAGCAGACCGACAGTTCGACCGACGCCCTGGTGCGGCGCTACCGGTCCGAGCGCGGTCGCTCGGCCTGATCGCTACTCGGGATCGAGGTCGGGGCGGGTCCAGCCGACGATCATCGCGGGTAGGCAGCCGCCGATAAGCAGCACCGTCAAGACCATGAGTCCGCCGGCGTAGGCCATGTCGGGGTCGGCGCCGTCGGTGAGCGTCGCGCCGAAGATCAGGTAGAAGGCCGGTATCAGCATCAGGGCCTGGGTCACCGACAAGCCCATGGCCCTGGCGCTGTTGCGCTGCGCGATCTCGAATTCGTCGAGCGCTCCCTCGGGCGCGTCTCCCCTTCTGCCCGAGACGACCTGCAGCGCGATCCACAACGGGAAGAACAGCACGCAGGCGGGCAGCCAGAGCAGCGGCGCCCACTGCAGACCCGCCGCGCACAGGATCGAGACGACGGCCATGAACGCGAACGTCACCGCGAGGCCGACCACCAGGACGCGCCGCCGGCTCGGGGTACGCCAGCCGGGTAGCGAATTGGCATGTCTGCGTTCGTTCTTGAGGAACTGCCGGGTGCGGTAGTCCTGGTAACGGTCGAGGATGCTGGGTTCAGTCATGGTCGTGTCCTTCCGCTCGTCTTCCGTAGAGTTCGGCCGAAAGCGGCGTGAACGCGGTACGCGAGAAGACCGCTTCGACCGGTAGTCCGAACACGTCGCAGATCCGGAACGCCAGATCGAGGCTCGGGTAGTGGTCGCCCCGCTCGAGCGCCCCCACGGTCTGGGGGTTCACGTCGATCAGCGCCGCGAGTTGGGCCCGCGTCATCCGCCGCTCGGCGCGCAGCACGCCGATGCGGTTGTGAATGGGAAGGTTCTCCCCACGCCTCACCGGACTCATACAACTAAACGTTAGGAAAACCCAACACTCACGTCAAGCCCCAGCGCGGCTTGTGGCGTATTTCCTGCGGTCAGCGCGGGAAATGTTCCACGAATCGCTAGGCGAAGCGATCCATGAACCGCGGCGGCAGCAGCTTGATGACCTCGACCAGCGGCCACCAGGGCCACCCGGGGACGACGGCGCGGCCCTTCTCCTTCTCGATCGCGTCGACCATCGCCTTGACGCCGGTCTCGTTGTCGACCATCAGCAGCGTCGAGTTCGACTTCGCGGTCATCTCGGACTCGATGTAGCCGGGCTCCAACGTGGTGATCTTGATGGGGCCCGACTTGTACTCGGCCCGAAGCGATTCGCCCAGCGACGTCACGCCCGCCTTGCTCGCGGCGTAGGCCGCCTTGAAGCCCGGCACGCCCTTGTTGCCCAGCACCGACGACACCAGCACGAGGTGTCCGCGGCCTGCGGCCTTGAACATCGCGAGCGCGGTCTCGATCTGCACCAGGGCACTGACCAGGTTGGTCTCGATGGTCGCCTTGTTGGCCCACAACTTGCCGCCACCGAGCGGGTAGCCCTTGCCGATGCCGGCGTTGACGATCACGGTGTCGATGCCACCGAGTTCCTCGGACAGCGCCTCGAACACCTTGGGCACCTGCTCGTGGTCGTTGACGTCGAGCGACGCGACGGCCACGGTGATGGCCGGGTACTTCGCCGTCAGCTCGGCCTTGAGTTCCTCGAGGTTCTCGGTGCGACGGGCGCACAGCGCGAGGTCGCGGCCCTTGGCGGCGAACTGGCGAGCCATGCCCGCGCCCAGCCCCGAGCTGGCGCCGGTGATGAGGATCTTCTGCCGAGTCATGCGAGCAGGATAACCGGACTCGACAGCCGTCAACTAACTGGTCGGTGGGGCGGACGCGCCCGATCGATGGCGACCGCACGGCGTCTTGGCGGATGATCGACGCCGTGAAACGCAGAGTCTTGCTGACCATCGGGCTCGTCGTCGCAGTGTGCGGCGCCGTCCCCGCCGCCCACGCCGACGAGCCCGGACCGCTGTTCCGGCTCGTCGACACTGCCGCCCAGCGCCTGCTGACGGCCGACCCCGTCGCGGCGTCCAAGTGGGTGGACGGCGGTCAGATCGTGGATCCCGCCCGCGTGGGGCAGGTGCTCGACGCCGTGGGCGCCGACGCGCGCACGCGCGGGATCGACGAGGCCTACGTGCGGCGGGCGTTCGAGAACCAGATCCACGCGACCGAGGGCATCCAGTTCACCCGCTTCGGGCAGTGGAAGTTCGATCCCGCCGTCGCCCCGACCGCGGCGCCGGACCTGTCGCAGTCCCGCACCGCGATCGACGGATTCAACGAGACGATGGTCGCCGAGATGGCCGCGCAGTGGGGCGTGCTGCGCGGCGCGGGCTGTCGCGTGGCCCTCGACGAGGCACGCGCCTCGGTGATCGCCCAGCGTGCGCTGGACCCGCTGTACGACCGAGCACTCGACGTCGCCACCGGGTCGTACTGCGGCTAGCTCACTTGAGCAGCTTGGACATCCGCCGGTCGGCGAGCACCTTGCCGCCGGTCTGACACGTCGCGCAGTACTGGAACGACTTGTCGACGAACGACACCTCGCGCACGGTGTCCCCGCACACCGGACACGGCAGCCCGGTGCGGGCGTGCACCCGCATGCCGCTGCGCTTCTCACCCTTGAGCGTGGCCGCCTGCTGACCGACGGACCGCGTCACCGCGTCGGTGAGCACGGTGATCATCGCGTCGTGCAGTGCGTCGAGTTGCGGGTCGGTGAGCTTGCCCGCCGTCGCGAACGGCGAGAGCCGGGCGACGTGCAGGATCTCGTCGCTGTAGGCGTTGCCGATGCCCGCGATCACCTTCTGGTCGGTCATGACGGTCTTGATCCGCCCGCTGTTGCCCTTGAGCACCTCGCAGAGCGCTTCGCGGTTCAACGACAGGGCGTCGGGTCCGAGCGCGGCGATGCCGGGCACCTTGGCCGGGTCGTCGACGAGGTACACCGCCAGCCGTTTCTGGGTGCCTGCCTCGGTGAGGTCGAAACCGGGTGCCTCGCCGGGTATTCCGAGGTGCACGCGCAACGCGATCGGACCCTTGCCCGGCTTGAGCGGTAGCGGCGAGAGCTTGTCGGACCACCGCAGCCATCCGGCCCGCGACAGGTGGGTGATGAGGTGCAGGTCGCCCACCTCGAGGCCGAGGAACTTGCCCCAGCGGTTCGCGCCGGTGACCTGAAGGCCGTGCAGCGCGGTGGGCGGCGGGTCGAACGTCTTGAGCACCGACAGGGCGGCGACGTCGATGCGACCTATGGTCAAGCCGGTGGCGTGACGCCGCAGATGGTCGGCCAGCGCCTCTACCTCGGGCAGTTCGGGCATGTCACCCAGTGTGCCGTACGGGTGCCCGCCGTCGACGTCATACGCCGGGGGTGACGACCGACAGTCCCCAGCTGACGATCGACAGCACGATGGCAGCCCAGATCGCCGTCCACCAGAAGTCGTCGATGAACAGTCCCCAGTGGGTGGTGTTCTCGGTGATCCGCGACGTGATCCAGAGCATCAGCGCGTTGACCACGACGTGGAACAAGCCGAGCGTGACGATGTAGAGCGGCAGCGAGATGAGCTTGACGATCGGCTTGATGATCGCGTTGACCAGCCCGAAGATCACCGCCACCACGAAGATGACGCCCGCCCGCTGCAGCGTGTCGTCGCCGCCGACGAAGGAGATGCCGTCGACGAGCAGCGTGACGATCCACAACGCCACTCCGGTCAGTGCGGCGCGTAGGAAGAATTGGACCATGTGCGGATCTTGCCACCGCGCAGCGGTTCAGGCGGGTCGCAGCAGGTACGTGTCCATGATCCAGCCGTGCCGCGCACGGGCCTCGGCGCGGATCGAGGCGATGCGTTCACCGTCGTCGCCGACCGTGCCCGCAACGAGCAGTTCGTCGGGGGTACCGAGGTAGGCGCCCCACCAGATGTGGGTGGACGGCGCGCAGCCGAGGAACGCGCAGTCACCGTCGAGCATGACGACCGAGGCGCCGGCAAGCCCGTCCTCGCGCAGCCGGCGTCCGGTGGTGATGAGTACCGGTTCGCCGATGTCGTTGAGCGGGATGCGATGTCGGGCCGTCAACGCCTGGATGGCGGTGATGCCGGGCACCACGTCGTAGGTCAGGTCGATGCGCTGGGCCACGATGTCGAGGATGCGCAACGTGCTGTCGTACAGCGACGGATCGCCCCACGCCAGGAATCCACCGACGCCGCCGTCGGGCAGTTCGGCCAGCATCGCCTGCGCCCACTGGTCGGCTCGGGCGGCGTGCCAGTCCGCGACGGCCTGGGTGTAGTCACCGTCGCTGGCGCGCTTGGGGTCCGGCAGCTCGACGAAGCGGTAGCCGGGTTCGCGAATGAAGCGCGCACACACCTCCCGACGGAGTGCCACCAGATCGTCCTTGGCGGCGCCCTTGTCGGGGGCGAAGAACACCTGCGTGTCGTTCAGCGCGGCGACGGCCTGGGCCGTCACGTAGTCGGGATCGCCCGCCCCGATGCCGATCACGTTGATGCGCCGCGTCATGGGGCGAGTATGCGCTACGTGGTCTGACCGTGACTGCGGCGCAGTTCCTCGGCGCGCTCGATGTCCTTCTCCTCGGCGGCCTGGTTCTTCTCGATGACGCGGGTGTCGCGTGGCGGTAGCTGCAGTTCGCGTTCGGCGGGTAGCCCGGCCTGCAGTTGGCGGCCGCGTTCGAGTTCGGCGTCCAGTTCGGCGCCGAAGAGCAGCGCGAGGTTGGTGATCCAGAGCCACAGCAGGAAGACGATGACGCCGGCCAGTGCGCCGTAGGTCTTGTTGTAGCTGCTGAAGTTCGACACGTAGATGGCGAAGCCGATCGAGGCGACGATCCACGTGACGATCGCCAGGCCGGCGCCGATGCTGATCCAGCGGAACTTCGGCTGTTTCACGTTCGGTGTGGCGTAGTACAGGATCGCGACGGCGAGGACGACGGCGATGAGCATCAGTGGCCACTTGGCGATGTTCCACACGGTCAACCCGGCGTCGCCGATGCCGATGGCGCCGCCGATCGACTTGGCGATGGGACCGCTGACGGCCAGCATGAACGCGACGAGTGCGGCGAGGACGAGACCGCCGAAGGTGAGCACCAGCTGCAGCGGGCGCAGCTTCCAGAACGGCCTGCCCTCCTCGATCTCGTACATCCGGTTCATCGCACGGCCGAACGCCCCGACGTAACCCGAGGCCGACCAGAGCGCGGTCGCTAGGCCGAGGATCAGGGCGAACCCTGCCGACGGCGTATTGACCAGCTGATCGATCGTGGGTCGCAGCGTGTCGACCGCCGACGTCGGAGCCACGCTGTTGACGGTCTCGAGGACCGCGTCGGTGGTGGCCCTGCCTTGACCGAACACGCCGAGCAGCGAGACCAGCGCCAGCATCGCGGGGAAGATCGAGAGCACTGCGTAGTAGGTCAGTGCGGCCGCGAGATCGGTGCATTGATCCTGGCTGAATTCCCGTGCGGTCTTGCGCAGTACGTAGATGATCGACGGCTTGGTGAGGTCCGCCGGCGAGTCCGGCTTGCGCGGATCGTCCGGATCGGGGGCCTTTTCCTCGGCCTCCGCGGTCGCATTCGTGTCAGTGGCCATGTGCCAACCGGTACCCCTACCCCGATCTGCCAAACGCGATCGGCACCGCGCTACCGAAAGTACCCGGTACCGAGGGTATTGACATGGTTGCGCCGAGATACCTACGTTGAGTGATCGGCAACGAAGGGACGTCAACGGTGACCCGTTCCAGCCAGGCCAGCGCGACCGTCGGCCCCACCCGGGAGGTCGTCTCCGACCGCTTGCTGCGGGGTTCGGTGCGGAAGTCGTACGAGCCCGTCGTCGACATCGACTGGGACGCACCGCTGGACCCGGACAAGTTCTTCCTGCCGCCCGCCGTCGTCTCGCTGTACGGAACCCCGATGTGGGACGCGATGACCCGGCAGCAGCAGATCGAATTGTCCCGCCAGGAGTTGGTCAACACGCTCTCGGCGGGCATCTGGTTCGAGAACATCCTCAACCAGGCGCTGCTGCGAGACCTGATGCACGCCGACCCCACGTCCAACGCCACGCACTACGCGCTCACCGAGATGGGTGACGAGACCCGGCACATGGTGATGTTCGGCAAGGCGATCGAGCGACTCGGCGCCAAGCCGGTGCGGCCGCGCCGCTATCAACGCGTCATGATCAACGGGCTGCCGCTGGCCTTCAAGGGGTCGCTGCTGTGGGTGGCGGCGCTGGTCGGCGAGGAGATCTTCGACTCGCTACAGCGGCAGATGATGGACGACCCCGACCTGCAGCCAATGGTGCAGCGCCTCATGCGAATTCACGTGACCGAGGAGGCCCGTCACATCCAGTTCGCGCGCGACGGCGTGCGCAGGCGGGTCCGGGAGATGCCGCGTCTGCACCGGATGTGGGTCGCCAACCTCAACGGGGTGGGCGGGCTGTTCTTCCGGTTCCTCTTCACCAACCCGGTGCCGTACCGCCGCGCCGGTCTCGACGGCCGCAAGGCGCGGCGGGTCGCCAGGCGCAGCCCGCACCGCCACGACGTGCAGATCTCGGGGTTCGCTCCACTGGCCGCGTTCCTCGAGGAGGTCGGGCTGATGGGGCCGCTCGCCCGGCGACTGTGGCGGCGCACGAACTTCCTGCCCGCCGCCCCGTCGCGGGCCGTCGCGGGAGGGAATGCCGCGCCCGAGGACGGCGCCCACGAGACCTACGAGGGTTCCGCCGTCTTGCGCATCGCCGACGAGGACCACGCCGTACGGGTTCGACTGGCCGGTCACCTCGACCCGATCGACGGCCGATTCCATTGGCGCGGAACGGTTCACGGCACGCTCCCCGACGACGCCCTGCGGCGCCCTGAGGCGCTGCTCACCGCCAACGGCCGCACGGCGGCGGCGCGTCTGACCGAGCGCACACAACAGGGCGACTACTCCGTCGCGGGCCTTGGCACTCCGCCGTTCGGGTGACGAACCGATGACCGGCCGCCGTTCGGCACCGCGGAATTAGAACGTGTTCTAGTATCCCCCACATGCGGTTCACGTATGCGGAGGCAATGACCGATCCGAAGTACTACATCCCGTTGGCGAAGGCTGCCGACGAGGCCGGGTATCACGCGATGACGATCCCTGACAGCGTCGCGTATCCGGAGGAGTCCGACTCGACGTATCCGTACACCGAGGACGGCAATCGGGAGTTCCTCGACGGCAAGGCCTTCATCGAGTCGTTCGCGTTGATCGGCGCGCTGTCCGCAGTGACCACGCGACTGCACTTCAACATCTTCGTGCTCAAGCTGCCGATTCGCCCGCCCGCGCTGGTCGCCAAGCAGGCCGGCTCACTGGCCGCGATGTTCGACAACCGCCTCGGCCTCGGCGTCGGCACCAGCCCGTGGCCGGAGGACTACGAGATCATGGGCGTGCCGTACGCCAAGCGCGGCAAGCGGATGGACGAGTGCATCGACGTCATCCGTGGCCTCACCTCCGGTGACTACTTCGAGTACCACGGCGACTTCTACGACTTCCCCAGGTTCAAGATGACGCCTGCGCCGACCAAGCCGGTGCCGATCCTGGTCGGCGGCCACGCGGACGCGGCGCTGCGGCGCGCCGCCCGCAACGACGGCTGGATGCATGGTGGCGGCGACCCCGAGGAGCTCGACCCGCTGCTGGCCAAGCTGGCGCGCTTCCGCGAGGAAGAGGAGCGGATCGGCCTGGCCGACGAGTTCCAGATCCACGTGATCTCGATCGACGGGTTCACCCTCGACGGCGTGAAGCGCTTGGAGGACAAGGGCATCACCGACGTCATCGTCGGGTTCCGGATCCCCTACATCATGGGTGAGGACACCGAGCCGCTCGACGCCAAGATCCGCAACCTCGAATGGTTCGCGGAGAACGTCATCGCCAAGGCGACCTGACCCGGACTAGGGCCTGGGCCCCCGGGCCACGAGCTGGTCGACGGCGCGGGGGCTGAGCACCTCGTCGAGCACCATCACCGCGGTGCCGACCACCGCGGAGTGGCCGCCATGGGCGGCCTGCACGACCTCGAGTTCCCGGGTCGACATCGCAGTGGCGTTGCCGTACAACGTCTCTCGCAAGCCAGCGACGAAGATCTCGTAGGCACGGGCCAGGTCACCGGCGATGACGAGCACCTTCGGATTGAGCAGGTTGACCGCGGCGGCGACGACTTCGCCGATGTGCCTGCCGCTGTCACGGATCATCCGGCGCACCTCCGGGTCACCCGCGTGCGCGAGTTCGACGACGTCGCGCATGTGCCGCACCGAGTAGCCCCGCTGCTGTAGGGCATGCACCACGGCCCAGCCCGCGGCGATGGTCTCGAGGCACCCGGTGTCGCCGCACCGGCATGCGAGGCCCGCCGCCGCGGGAGTCTTGTTGTGGCCGAACTCGCCAGCCGCCTGGGACGCGCCGCGCTGCAGTTCCCCGCCGGCGATGATGCCCGCGCCCAGCCCGGTGGAGACCTTGAGCACCAACAGGTCGTCGATGCGCTCGCGCTCGCCGCCGCGCTCGCCGAGCGCGATGGCGTTGGCGTCGTTGTCCAGCAGGACGGGCGCAGTCGAGAAGTCCGCGAAGTACGGCCGCAACTCGACGCCGTCCCAGCCGCGCAGGATCGGCGAGTCCCGGCTGCAGCCGCGTTCGCGGTCGACGGGCCCCGGCAGGCTGACGCCGATGCCGTACACCGGAACGCCGGGAAGCTCGGCGAGCAGGACGTCCAGTCGCTTGACCACGTCGGGCAGCAGGTCTTCGGGCCCCAGCGCCATCTCCTGGTCGATGTCCGCCGTGGCGACGATCTCGCCTGCGAGGTTGCACACGGCCAGCCGCGTGCGGCTGATCCCGATCGCCACGCACAACACGATCCCGGCGTCGGCGTCGAAGCTGAGCATCGTGGCGGGACGTCCGCCCGTCGACGGCGCACGCTCCGTCTCCTCGATCAGCCCCAGGTCGAGGAGTGCAGCCACCCGGGCCGCCACCGCGGTGCGGGACAACGACGTCGTCACGACGAGTTCCGCGCGCGTGGTGTCACGCAGTTCGCGGATCAAGGCGAAGACGTCGCCGACTGTGGTCACATCCCGATTGAACCTCACCGACGTAAGCTGCGCCACTTTCGACCGGAAAAGACCTAAGTCGGTTTGATGACATGCATAAGTAGGTCTACCGTTTCATCCATGACCCGCACCCTGACGCGCCCAACCAGACCCATGTCTGTCGTCGCGCCCGACCCGACCGTCCGGTGGCTCGCCGTGATGGCCCTCGCACTCGGCGGGTTCGGCATCGGCACCACCGAGTTCGTCGCGATGGGCCTGCTCCCCGACATCGCCGCCAGCCTGCGCATCACCGAACCGGTCGCCGGACACGTCATCTCCGCCTACGCCATGGGCGTCGTCATCGGCGCACCGCTGATCGCGTCGGTCACGGCCCGCATGCAGCGCAAGACCCTGCTGCTCGGCCTGATGGTGCTGTTCACCCTCGCCAACCTCGCCAGCATGTTCGCGCCGTCCTACGGCACCCTGATGGCGGCGCGCTTCGTGGCAGGCCTGCCGCACGGCGCGTTCTTCGGCATCGCCGCGCTGGTAGCGGCGCACCTGATGGGTCCGCGCAACCGGGCGAAGGCCGCAGCCTACGTGCTGAGCGGGCTCACCGTGGCGACTGTCCTCGGGGTACCGATGGCGTCGTGGCTCGGCCAGCACTTCGGCTGGCGCAGCGCCTTCGGGCTGGTCGTCGCCGTCGGTGCCATCACGCTGACCGCGATCTGGTACTGGCTGCCCGACATGCACAGCATGCACGTGACGAGCCCGCTGACCGAACTCGGCGCACTGAAGCGGGTGCAGGTGTGGCTGGCGCTGCTGGTCGGCATGATCGGCTTCGGCGGCATGTTCGCGGTGTACACCTACGTGTCGACGACGCTGACCGACGTCGCCGGCCTGTCCCGGAGTCTGATCCCGTTGGGGCTGATGGCATTCGGGCTCGGCATGGTGGTCGGCAACCTGGTGGGCGGCAAGTTGGCCGACAAGTCGGTGATCCGCGCGCTTTACGCGTCGCTGACGGCGTTGGGGTTGGTGCTCGGCTTGTTCGTGTTCGCCGCCCACAACCCGTGGACCGCGATGATCGGGCTGTTCTTCATCGGGTCGACCGGCGCCTCGATCGGGCCCGCGCTGCAGGCGCGATTGATGGACGTCGCCCACGATGCGCAGACGCTGGCCGCGGCGCTCAACCACTCCGCCCTCAACATGGCCAATGCGGCGGGCGCGTGGATCGGCGGCATGGTGATCTCGGCCGGCCTCGGCTTCACCGCACCCGCAGCAGCCGGGGCGGCACTGTCCGCCGGAGGCCTGGTCGTGCTGACCGTGTCGGTGGTCCTGCAGCGGTGGACCGAACGCGCCCGCTGATTCATCCGGCCGACGGGTGCACCTCGACGCGGTAGCCGTACCGCAGGGCGTCGACCGACATCGCGGGCGTGAGCACCGTCGCCTCGCCCGCGGCGCGGATGGGGTCGACGTATCCCTCGGGCGTCCAGCGCAGCAGCGTCCCGTTCCACAGCAGCCGGAAGTCACCGCCTGAGTCGACGAATACGCCGTCGGGCAGGTCGGCGACCGCCGCGCTACGGCGGGGCGAGTTCCGCGATGCCCGCAGCCGCCGGTTGAGGTCGGTGGCGTTCGCGACGGGGTCGTCGGTGGCGCGGTTCACCGCGTCGAGGTAGGCGCGATAGGAGTCGCGTCGGCACTCTCCGCACGGTCGGTGTCCGGCCGCGAGCGCGACGGCGTCGTCGAGGAAGAACAACTGCGTGTAGCGGCCGGGTCTCATGACCTCTTGCTTGCGCCCGTTGAACTCGAGCCGGCAGCTGATCCAGAGGATCGAGTTCGCCCTCCGGACGATCCGCCTGTCGTCGTCGTGCAGCACGCCCCGGTTGCCCATGAGGGTGCCGCGGGCCGCCGTCGCGATCAGCTCGCCGTCCGGGCGGACGCGGTTTCGAAGCGGCATGCGGCGACGGTAGCGCCGGGGTGTGACGTGGGCGCGGCGCCGCTGAGCTGCGGTGTTCGGCCGCGCGGCGTCATCAATTGATGACGCCGCCGGCTCGGCACGTGCCCGACTTTGCGGCTGCTCGACGCCGGTCCATTCGGCGATACCTCCAGGTCATTACGAATTCAGGCGTATATGTAATGGTCATGGGAAAGCGATCGCACGTCGGACGGATGGGCGCAGTCGCGGTGGGCCTCGGGATCGGCGCCGCCGTGGCGGCCGGTTGGTCCGCGCCGCAGGCAAGCGCCGACGCGGACGGCGGCACGTCCGCGAGTTCCGAGTCCTCGTCGGACTCATCCTCGGAGTCCTCGTCGCCGGCGGCCTCGAAACCGGACGCTGCGAACAAGTCGAAGGACCCCGCGTCGGGCCCAGGCGCCAAGGATGACGACGCTGCGGCGACCGACACCGATGAGGACGCCGAGGAGTCGGCGACCACCGCGCGAGACCGAAAGCCGCAGCCGAAGGACAACGACGATGACGAGCAGCGAGAGACGGTAAAGCCGACCGACCTCGAACCCGTCACGACCCCAGAACCGGAGCATGCCGTACCCGTCAGTGCACCGACCCGACCGGTCGACGAGCCGTCGGTGTCGACGGTGCCCGTCCTCACCCGCCGCGACACCGACCGGACGACCGTCAGCCCACCGATCGAGCCGGCTGCACCCGCGCTCACGTCGAGCGCGCCACCTACCGACCTCGCCGCGGCAGCACTGCCACCCACGGACCAGCGTCTGTACACGGGTACGCCGTCGCTCGTCTCGCAGGTGGTGACACTCGGGCTGCGGGTCGTCGACGTCGTCCTGCGCCCGTTCGGCGGCATCCTCGCCTTCACTAGCCTCGACATCCCGATCTTCACCGATGGCGTTCCGCCGTTCTTCCTCACCCACGGATTGCACGTGCAGCGCAGCGACTTCGAGGGCACGCCGGTGTGGACGCTGCGACCCGCGTCGTCGACGGAGAAGGTGATCATCGGTCTGCATGGCGGCGCGTACGTCGCCGAAGCCAGCCTCTTCCACTGGTGGACCTACACCGACATGGCACGTGACACCGGCGCGACGGTCGTCGTACCGCTCTACCCGCTGCTACCCGAGGGCAAAGCCGCCGAGGTCGTGCCCGACACCGCCGACTTCATCTCGGCGATGATCAGTCAGCACGGCGCCGAGAACGTCAGCGTCATAGGCGATTCCGCCGGCGGCGGTCTCGCGCTGGCCGCCACCCAGGAACTGGTCCGGCGTGGCTCGCCGGTTCCGTCGCGGATGGTGCTGCTGGCGCCGTGGCTCGACGCGACCGTGAGCGACCCCCGCAGCGCCGCGATCGACGGCGACGACCCACTGCTCGACGTCCCGAGCCTGCAGGGCGACGGCCGTGAGTGGGCCGGGTCGCTGGGTGCCGATCACCCGTACGCCAGCCCACTCAACGGCTCCCTCGACGGCTTGCCGCCGACGACGGTGTTCTCCGGATCGCTCGACCTGCTGACGCCGGATTCGTTGCGGCTGCGGCAACGGACGATCGACGAGGGGCTGACGAACTTCAGCTTCGAATTCCGCAACGGCATGATCCACGACTGGCCGATCTTCGCGTTCCTCCCCGACGCGATCGGCGTCCGGCCCGCCATCAACCGGGCGCTGCTGGGCTGAGCCCCCTATCGTCTGAGCGGACCATGCGACTCGTGGAGTATTTCCTGCGGTGGACGCAGGTGATGTTCCACGAATCACCGAAAGGACGCACTGACATGTCGATCATCACTACCGGCGACGGCACCGAGATCTTCTACAAGGACTGGGGCACCGGCCAACCCATCGTGTTCAGCCACGGCTGGCCACTATCCAGCGACGACTGGGACAACCAGATGCTGTACTTCCTGTCCCAGGGCTACCGCGTGATCGCCCACGACCGCCGCGGCCACGGCCGCTCCACCCAAACCCCGGGCGGCCACGACCTCGACCACTACGCCGACGACCTGGCCGCCCTCGTCGAACACCTCGACCTGCACGACGCCATCCACATCGGACACTCCACCGGCGGCGGCGAAGTCGTCCGCTTCCTGGCCCGCCACGGCCAAGCCCGCGCGGTCAAGGCCGTGCTCATCAGCGCCGTCCCACCACTGATGGTGCAAACCGAGGCCAACCCCGAAGGCCTGCCCAAAGCCGTGTTCGACGACCTGCAAGCCCAACTGGCCGCCAACCGCTCGGTGTTCTACCGCGCGCTGCCCGCGGGCCCGTTCTACAACTTCGACCAACCCGGCGCCGAACCCGCCGAAGACCAACGCGAAGCCATCATCGCCAACTGGTGGCGCCAAGGCATGATGGGCGACGCCCTGTCGCACTACGACGGCATCGTCGCGTTCTCCCAGACCGACTTCACCGAGGACCTCAAGACGATCACGCTGCCCACCCTGGTCATGCACAGCCAAGGCGACCAGATCGTGCCCTACGTCGCCTCGGGCCCCAAGTCCGCCGAACTCCTCGCCAACGGCACCCTCAAGACCTACCAAGCATTCCCCCACGGCATGCCCACCACCCACGCGGGAGAGATCAACGCCGACATCCTGGCCTTCCTTCAGTCCTGACCCGCGGTTAGCGGAAGCACCGTCTGGGCACCCTCCTGCATGGCATTCAAACTGACGTACAGCGACGGGCAGGAATCTTCGTACGACGACGACACCGTCTGGGAAGTCGACGACGGCGTGTTGAAGTTGGGCAAGAAAGAGGGTCGATGGTCGGTGCTCTTGTCACCGAGCCACTGGGCCGTGATCGAAGTCGATGGCGCCAAGTCGCGGGAAGCCGACGGCAAGGACGACGACGAGTCCAAGGATGGCGACGACGACGCCAAGGATCGCGACGCCAAGGCCGGCTCCAAAGACGATGACGCCAAGGACGACTCCGACGGGGACGACGAGTCCAAGGACGACTGACTCTGCTTGAATGGGTTGGTGCAGAACCGATCTCAGTCGGATACCGAGACCACGGCCGCGGTCGTCGTCGACGATCTGATCGTCGCCGACCCGGCGGACGCGTGGGAGTCGGCCGGGTTCACGGTTGAGGACGGATCGGTGTGCCGCATCGGGGGCGTCGTCATCCGTCTGACGGGACGCGACGCCGGCAGCGGCATCGTCGGATGGTCGCTGCGCGGCCTGCCCGTCGACGCGGCCGGTGACGTCGACGGCGTACCGACCACGCCGTCGAACCGGTCGGCCTCTGCACCGGCCCGGCACCCCAACGGCGTGGTCGCCATCGACCACGTCGTGCTGATGTCGCCGGACCTGAACCGCACCGTCGACGCACTGACCGCGATCGGCGTGCACCCGCGCCGGACCCGCGACGCCGATCTCGGCGGACGTCCCATCCGCCAGGTGTTCTTCCGCATGGGCGAGGTGATCGTCGAGGCCGTCGGTTCGCCGGACGCCGCGAGTGAGGGCCCGTCCGCACTGTGGGGCATCACCTACACCGTCGCGGACATCGAAGCCACGGCGGCGTTCTTCGCCGACCGGACGGCGCCGGTCAAGGACGCCGTACAGCCCGGGCGTCGGATCACCACGGTCCGCCACCGAGAGTTCGGCATGTCGGTTCGGACGGCGATGATCTCGGTGCCTATCCTCGGCGCATGACCCTGCCCGCTGACGCCGTCGTGATCCACACCGATGGCGGATGCCGGCCCAACCCGGGGCCCGGCGGTTGGGGGGCGGTGCTGCGCCATGGCGTGCACGTCCGCGAGATGTGCGGCGGCGAGCCCGGCGAGACGAGCAACAACCGGATGGAGCTGATGGCGCCCATCATGGCGCTCGAGGCGCTCACCCGTCCCGTCGTGGTCCACCTGCACACCGACAGCACCTACGTGCGCAACGGCATCACGAAGTGGGTGCTGGGGTGGGAACGCAACGGCTGGATGACGTCGGCGAAGCAGCCAGTGAAGAACGTCGACCTCTGGAAGCGCCTTCGGCTGGCGTGCGCCCAACATCAGGTCGAATGGTTCTGGGTGAAGGGGCATTCCGGCGTGGCCGACAACGAGTTGGCCGACGTGCTCGCGACCCGGGGCATGCATGAGGCCATCGAACGCGGCGTACCGGTCGGCTGAGCCACCGCGGCCGACCGCCGCTTTCTGGCGTGCTATTGTCTAGTACACGATGGAATCGCGCACTGGAAGTCGACGTACCGCGAAGCGGACGCCCCCGCCCACCGAGCTGGGGCAGCAACTGTCATTCGCCCTCTACGGCGCCGCGAACCGCATGGTTCGCCTGCACAAGCCGTTCCTGGAACCACTGGGACTCACCTTCCCCCAGTACCTGGTGATGCTCGCGCTCCTGGACGGCGCACCGCTGACCGTCGGCACGCTTGGCGCCCGGCTGGACATGGACACCGGCACCATCACCCCACTGGTGAAACGGCTCGAGGCCGCCGGGATGGTCACCCGCGTGCGGGACCGCACCGACGAACGCCGGGTACTGGTCGACCTGACCACCGAGGGCCGCGCGCTGGAGTCGCGGATCCGCGGGGTCACCGACCAGATCAAGTCGGCATGCCAGCTCACCAATGACGACATCGACGACCTTCGGCACACGCTCGATGGTCTCGCCCACCCGGCGACCGACTAACCCCAAGCGCATTACGAGAACCCGAATCGAGACTATCCGATGGCGAATGACAAGACGCCCGTTGACTTCCCGGCCAAGGTCGGTGTCTGGTGGAACAGCGAACCGTGGCCGATCCGCGAGGCGCAGGGCATCGCCCGCGAGATCGAGGACCTGGGCTTCGGGTCGCTGTTCATGCCCGAGGGCGGCGGCAAGGACGCACTCGTCGAGTCCGCGGCCTTCCTGGCGGCGACCGAACGCCTCGTGGTCGGCACCGGCATCGCCAACATCCACTTCCGCATCCCGATACCCGCTGAGACCGGAGCGCGGACACTGGCGGCCCTGCATCCCGGACGGTTCGTGCTCGGTCTTGGCGTCAGCCACGCGCCGTTCGTCGAGGCGACCATGAAGGGCTCCTACGGCAAGCCGCTCGCGACGATGCGCACCTACCTGGAACGCATGAACTCCGTGCCCACGGAGGTGGAAGAGGGCGCGCGGCCGGCGCGCGTGCTGGCAGCCCTGGGACCGAAGATGATCAAACTCTCCGGCGAACTCGCCGACGGCGCCCACCCCTACCTCGTCACGCCGGAGCAGACAGCCGCCACGCGTGCGATCCTCGGTCCCGATAAGTGGGTCATCACCGAGCAGGCCGTCGCCATCGGCGGCGACGCCGCGGATCAACTCCGACGGGCACACACGCACGTCGGGTTCTACACGCCGCTGCAGAACTACCGGAACTCCTGGCTACGGCAGGGCTTCGACGACGCCGACCTCGAGCCCGGCGGATCCGACCGGCTGGCCCGTGCCCTGGTGGGCATGGGAACAGCCGATGAGGCCGCCGCATTCGTCACCGCGCACTTGGATGCCGGCGCAGACCACGTCGTCATCCAGGTCGTCGGCGAGGGAGTGACCGCAGACCCGCGCCCGGCATTGCGCGAACTCGCTGCGGCACTGCAGCTCTGACCACGAAGGAACACTGATGACCGACTCCCTGGCACCCTTCGTCGACGTCGTGCGGTCACGGCGATCGGCTCGGCGGTTCCTGCCCGACCCAATGTCGTCGCAGGAAATCTGGAGCGTGCTCGAAGACGCGCAGACTGCTCCATCCAACAGCAACACCCAGCCGTGGGCGGTGCACGTCGTCTCCGGCGAACTCAGGGACGCTCTGCGTGACGAACTGCTGCGAGCCTACGACGACGGGCGTGAATCCCCCGACTTCACTGCCGACTACGGCAACGGCGTACACCTGCAGCGGTCGCGAGACCACGGCGCAGCCCTCTACCAGAGTTGGGGAGTGGCGCGCTCGGACGTCGAAGGCAGACGTGAGGTGGTGCGCGAGAATCTCCGTTTCTACGGCGCTCCCCACGTCGCCTTTCTGTTCATGCCCGCACTCGGTGACGGGGTCCGCACCGCAGGCGACATCGGCATGTACGCACAGACGTTCCTGTTGTCGCTGACCGCTCGCGGGTTCCACGGTATTCCGCAGACCGTCCTAGGGATGTACGCCGACACCGTCCGCAATACGCTCGGCATCTCGGACGACCTCAAGCTGCTGTTCGGGATCTCCTTCGGGCACGCCGATCCGTCGGCACCGGTGAACGACCTCCGCATGCACCGCCTTCCGCTCGGCGACAGCGTCGTCGTGCACGGATGCTCGTAGCGGTCTACTCCCACACCACCTCGTCGGGCGACTTGTCGTCGCGCAGTCCGCGCCAACTCGGTTGGCGCAGGCGGCCATCGGAGGTGCGCTCGCTGTAGCGCACCTCCCCTACCAACTCGGGCCGGACGAACGTCACGCCCTTGGCGTCGGGTCCGGTGAGACGCTTCGTGAACGGGGACTCGTCGGTGTGCAGCGGCGCCAGGGTCTTCTTCAAGCTCGCGAGGTCCTTCTCGGTGAAGCCCGTCCCGACCCGGCCGGCGAACTGCAGCCCCCCCTGGGGCTCGGGCACGCCGAGCAGCAGCGCGCCGATGCCGCTGCTGCGTCCGCCCTCCCCCGCACGCCATCCGCCGATCACGACTTCCTGTGTGCGCCAGATCTTGTCCTTGATCCACGACGACGACCGCCCGCCCGGCTGATAGGTCGAGTCGAGCTTCTTGGCGACCACGCCCTCCCACCGGCGTTCCCGCGCCAGCTCGAGGGCCTCGGGACCGTCGCCGTCGAGCCGGTCCGGCACGATCAGACCGCCGGCGTCGGCGAGAGTCTCCAAAATTCGGCGGCGGTCGGAGTACTTGGCGCGCAACAGCGATCGCCCGTCGAGCGACAGGACGTCGAACGCCCAGAACTCGACCCGGGTCGAGCGCGCCCGGTTCTGCATCAGCCCGAAGTTCGGCACGCCCGCCTCGTCGAGCGCCACCGCCTCACCGTCGAGGATGACGTGATGGTCGGCCAGATCGGCGGCGAGCGCCTGAAGTTGGGGATATTCGCGGGTGACGTCGCGGCCACTGCGCGACCTGAGTTCCAGCGCGCCGTGGTCGGCGTCGACGAGCAGCCGGTAACCGTCCCACTTCCCCTCGAACGCCCACTGGCCCGCCTTGAGTTTCGCCACCGATCCGTGGGTGGCGAGCATCGGCGCCAGGTCCGCCAGGGCGAGCGAAGCGACGGGGGATTCCGTCGGCGAAAGCGTGGGCTGCTCCTTCATGCGATGCGCCAGCCAGTTCTTGCCGCCGGTCTGGATCAGCGCATACCGGCCGGACACCTTGGACCCGTTCAGCGTGACGATCACCTCGCCGCCCTTCTCGGGTCCGTCGGGCGGGTTGTCGTTGAACTTCTCCGCCTCGTACGTGCCGGAGTCGTAGATGAAGACCTCGCCACCGCCGTACTCGCCCTTGGGAATCGAGCCCGCGAAGGTCGCGTATTCCAGCGGGTGATCCTCGGTGTGCACGGCGAGGTGGTTGACCGACGTGGTCTCGGGCAGGTTCTTCGGAATGGCCCACGACACCAGCACGCCGTTGCGCTCCAACCGGAAGTCGTAGTGCAGGCGGCGGGCGTGGTGCTCCTGGATGACGAAGGTGTCGTCGTTGCCGACCGCCGGCGCCTTCTGCGGGACGGGTTCGGGCGTCTTCACCGGATCGCGCATGCTGCGGTAGGTCGTCAACTTGTCTGCCAGCGGGACGAATTCGTCGAGTCCGGCCAGCAGGTCGCCGTCGGCCTCCACCCGCGCGAGCACCTCGTCGAACCGCAGGTGCCGCAGATCGGGGTCCTCGATCTCCTCCCACGTGCGCGGGGCCGCCACCGTCGGCTCGTCGCGGCCGCGCAACGAGTACGGCGCGATGGTGGTCTTGGCGGCGCTGTTCTGGCTCCAGTCGAGGAACACCTTCCCCGCGCGCAGGCTCTTGGTCATCGTCGCGGTCACCTGCTTGGGCATCTGCTTCTCGAGCTGCACGGCGATCCGCTTGGCCAGCACCGACGCGCCCTGCGAACTCACCGGCTCGGCGAGCGGAACGTAGAGGTGCAGGCCCTTGCTGCCACTGGTGAGCGGATAGGTCGTCAGCCCGATGTCGGTGATGAAGCCGCGCACCTCGTGGGCAACCTGGCACAGCTGGCGGAACGTCACGTCCTCGCCCGGGTCGAGGTCGAACACGATCCGCGTCGCAGGCCCGGGCGTCGTGGCTGTGTCATGACCCGCCCCGCTTCGCCCGCCCGTGACGAATCGCCACTGCGGCACGTGCACCTCCAGCGACGCCTGCTGTGCGATCCACGCCAGCCCCTCGCGCGAGTCGATCACCGGGTACGTCGTGGTGCCCGACTTGTGGGTGACCGACCCGCGGTCGAGCCAGTCGGGCGCCGACGACGCCAGCTGCTTCTCGAAGAAGTCGGGCTGCCCGACCCCGTTGGGCCAGCGCTTGCGCGTCACGGGCCTGCCTGCGATGTGGGGCACCATGACGTCGGCGATGGTGGCGTAGTACTCGAAGACCTCCGCCTTGGTCGTACCCGTGGCCGGGTACAGCACCTTGTCGGCGTTGGTCAGCTTCACCCGCCCGCAACGATCCACCATTCCACGCTATTACCCGCTGTTACGTTGACCTAGTGATGCGGGCGTTGGCAGTGTGCGCGGCGGTGGTGGCCGTCGTGACGGCGGCACCGGCCGCGGCCGATCCGCAGGATTTGGTGCCCTACTGCTCCGGCGATCAGACGCCGATGGACTCGAACTGCCGGACTCCGTCCTCGCAGGTCTTCACCCACCCCGATCCCACGGGTTCGGGCCTGAGCCCGGATCTGCCCTACGGCCTCACCCCGGGCCAACAACCCGCGGTCTAGGGCTCAGTCGTCCTCGAACTGCACGGCGAACGGCGCGGTCGGCACCTCCGCGATCGCCAGTTTCGCCGCCGCGTCCATCGGGATCCGATTGCGGGTGAGCGCGGCGAGCGCCGCACTGGTGCCGACGTCGCGACCCGCCTGCTCGCTCAGCAGCCACCGCACCTCGAGCAGGTCGCAGTAGGCCTGGATCGGAGTGCCAGCGCGGTGCACGGCGTCGTGCGCCAGCCGTTCGGTCGGCGTCAGCACCTCCATGACCCACAGCCGTGCGGCGGTCGACTCGTCGACGTCGTATCCCGCTTCGGCGGACAGCTGCGCCTGGTAGGCCCGAAGGTCCCCCAGCAGGATGCGCGCCTGCCCCTCGCCGACGTCGAGACCGGTGAGCCGCTGCAGATCCTGGGCGTGGTAGCGCCGGTCGCCGACCGCGAACCGGACGTGCATCCGGCTGGGGTCGGCACTATCGGGTTGCAGGGACAGTTCGTCGACCGCGAAGCCCAGATCGTTGAGCCGACGGATGATCCCCTCGACGCGGTAGCGGTCGTTGAAGCCGAACACCGGCTCGGAGTGCAGGATGCTCCACAGCTCCTCATACCGGAGTCGAACCTGTTCGGCCTCCGCGATTAGCGTGTCCTGCAACTCCTCCGACGTGTCGAGCCGTGCGGCGAGGTCGACCATCCCCATCGCCACGTTTTCGACCGCGATGTCGAGGTCGTACTGCCGTTGCCCGCGGCTCAGCGACGGATGCACCTCAGAGGTCTCGGCGTCGACGAGCCACGCCTGCAGCAGCTGACCGTCGCGGGAGAACAGCGTGTTCGCCAACGAGCAGTCACCCCAGAACATTCCGTGCCGGTGCAACTCCACCAGCAGCCCGGCCATCGCGTCGAGCAGACGGGCCCGATGCTTGGGTTCCTCGGGCGGCAGCCGCATGAACAGCCTGCGGTACTGCCAGGACCCCTCCAGGTAGCGCGTCACCAGGATCGCGGTGTCGAATTCCGGTTGCAGCACCAGCCCGGCCGGCCGTACCGCGGGCAGCCCCATGTCCTCGAGGCGGCGCAGGACGTCGTACTCCTTGGCGGCGATCCGCCCCGGCATGTCCTTGACCGCCCACACCTGACCGTCGGCCTCGACGAACTTGACCAGGTGCCGGCTCGGCCCGACGGCGAAGTCGCGCAACGGAACGTCGGGCACCAGCCACTGCGCCAGCGGCCGGTCCCACGGCAGCGAGATCAGCCCGGGTGTGGGCGCCCGGAGTTTGAGTTCGGGCGCCTTCACGTCAGTTCAGGCGTTCGCCGGTCTCCGGGTGGAACAGGTGCACCGCACCCTCGGGGTGCCTGCGCAGCCGCACCGTGTCGGCCAGTCGGGGTGCGGTGCGCGGGTTGCAGCGCGCCACCAGCTCCACGCCCGTCGAGCCGGAGCCCGCGTGGGTGTAGACGTAGGCCTCGCTGCCGAGGTCCTCGACGAGGTCGACGACGACCTCCACGCCACCGCTGTCGGTGACCTCCAGCTGCTCGGGCCGGATCCCGACGGTCACCTCCTTGACGCCCGCACCGGACAGGGTCGAGATGTCGTCCCGCTCCAATTCGAACACCGAGTCGCCCACCTGGACACCGTCGTTCGTGATTGCCGCGGTGAACAGGTTCATCGCGGGCGATCCGATGAAGCCGGCGACGAAGGCGTTGGCCGGGCGATCGTAGAGTTCGTTGGGCGCGGCGAACTGCTGGAGCTTGCCGAACCGCAGCACGGCTACCCGGTCGCCCATCGTCATCGCCTCCACCTGGTCGTGGGTGACGTAGACGGTGGTGGTCCCGAGTCGTCGCTGCAGCGCGGCGATCTGGGTGCGGGTTTGCACGCGCAGCTTGGCGTCGAGGTTCGACAGCGGCTCGTCCATGCAGAACACCTGCGGTTCGCGCACGATTGCACGGCCCATCGCGACGCGCTGGCGCTGACCGCCGGACAGTTTGGCGGGCTTGCGATCCAGGTGCTCGGTCAGGTCGAGTACCTTGGCGGCCTCCTCGACCTTCTTGCGGCGTTCCTCGGCCGAGACGCCGCGCAGCTTGAGCGCGAAGCCCATGTTCTCGGCGACGGTCTTGTTCGGGTACAGCGCGTAGTTCTGGAACACCATCGCGATGTCGCGGTCCTTGGACGGCACGCCCGTCATGTCCTTGCCGTCGATCTCGATGGCGCCCTCGTCGATGTCCTCCAGGCCGGCCAGCATCCGCAGTGCGGTGCTCTTGCCGGACCCGGAAGGCCCGACGAGGACCACGAATTCGCCGTCCTCGATCTCGAGGTTGAGGTTGTCGACTGCGAGTTTGTCCGAACCCTCGTAGATGCAGGAGGCGTTCTTGTAGGTGATCGATGCCATGTCTCTAGCTCCTTGAAAGTGAGGGGAAGTTACTTGATCGCGCCGAAGGACAGTCCGCGCACCAGCTTGTTCTGCGCGAACCATCCGCAGAGGATGACGGGCAGGGCCGCCATCGTCGCGGCCGCCGACAGCACGGCCCAGTACTGACCCTCACCGGCGATGAACCCGACGAGGTACACCGGCATGGTCTGTGCGTTCACCGCGGTCAGGTTCACCGCGAAGAAGAACTCGTTCCACGCGAAGATCACGCAGATCAGCGCGGTCGCCGCGATGCCGGGTGACACCAGCGGCAGGATCACCTCGCGCACCGAGCGCCACAGGCTCGCGCCGTCCAGGCTGGCCGCTTCGAGCAGTTCACCTGGCACCTCGAGGAAGAACGAGCGCATCATCCAGACCGCGATCGGCAGGTTCATCGCCGTGTAGAGGACGACCAGTGCCCAGATATTGTCCAGCAGACCGACGTTGGACACGATCACGTAGAGCGGCAGGATGACCGCGACGACCGGCAGCATCTTCGTGCTCATGAAGAAGAACAGCGCGTCCGACGTCTTGCGGACGGGCCGCAGCGACAGTGCGAACGCGGCGGGCACGCCGAGCAGCAGCACCAGGATCGTCGACATGCCGGTCGCGAACAGCGAATTAAGCATGGCAGGACCGATGCCCTGGCTGAACACGGCGCTGTACTGGTCGAGGGTGGGGGTGAAGAACAGCGTCGGCGGATTGGTGGCAGCGGCGCTCTCCTGCTTGAACGACGTCAGCACCATCCAGAACACCGGGAAGAAGAACCCGAGGCCGGCAAGCCAGGCCACGATCCCCCAGGGGCTGAACTTCTTGCTCTTCTTCTTCCGCGGTCGGGCCGGCGCCGCTGTCGCGGAGACGTTCTCGGTAGCAGTAGCGGTCATGTCAGGCTGCCTCTTCCTTGCCGGTGAAGGATTTGAAGATCAATCGGAGGGCGAAGCTGGCGATCACCATCGTGAACAGGACGATCACCACGCCCATGGCGGCGGCCTGGCCCATGTCGAAGCCCAGGAACGCACGCTGGTAGATGTAGAACGGCAGGTTCGCACTCGCGATACCCGGCCCGCCCTGGGTCATCATGAAGATCGCGTCGAAGGTGTTGACCAGGTAGACCGCACCGAGCACCACGCCCAGTTCGATGAAGCGGCGGAGGTGGGGCAGGGTCAGCTCTCGGAAGAGCTGGAACGCCCCGGCACCGTCGACCCGGCCCGCCTCGAGCTGGTCGCGGGGCATCGACGTCAGGCCCGCCAGGATGAGCAGCATCATGAACGGCGTCCACTGCCAGATGAGTTCGACCATCACCATCGTGAGCGGGAACTGACCGATCCAGTCGACCGGCCCGATCCCCACCAGCGAGAGCACCCAGTTCAGGATGCCGTTCGTGGGGTCGAGGATCGTGGTCTTCCAGATCAACGCTCCCGCAACGGGTGTGATGAGGAACGGCGTGATCAGCAGCGTCCGCACGATGCCGCGGCCGAGGAAGGCGCGGTCGAGCAGCAGCGCGATCAGCAGGCCGAGCACCGCCGAGATCAGCACGACGCCCACGATCAGGATGACGGTGTTGAGCGCCACCGACCAGAACTGACTGTCCTTGACCACCGCGATGTAGTTGTTGAGCCCGACGAACTGGCGTGACCCCGGGCGAACCAGGTTCCAGGACAGCGTCGAGTAGTACAGCGTGAACAGGAACGGCAGCTGCGTGACCGCGATCATGAAGATTAGCGCGGGTAGCAACGGCCCTCGCCTGCGCCAGCCTTCGGCGCGACTCACGCCGGTCTCCTGTGCAGCCCGGATCTTGCGGACCCGCTCGGCTACCGCGTTCTCGCCGGCGTCGGCATCGGTGTCAGCAGTAAGAGTCATCACTTCTCCTGGTAGGTCTTGCCGACGACCTCGGCATATTGCTGTGCTTGCGCCAGCGCTTCGTCGACCGAGATCTGGCCGGCGATCGCTGCGCTGATCTGTTGGCTGACCCGTGTTCCGAGATCCTGGAACTCGGGGATGCCGACGAACTGCACGCCCGTGTAGGGCACCGGTTGCACCGTCGGCTTGTCCGGGGTGGCGTTGGTGATCGACTTGAGGGTCAGGGGGCCGTAGGACCTCGAAACGGCCTCGTACTCCGGCAGTTCGGTGTAGGTCGAGGTCCGGCTACCGGGTGGCACCCTTTCCCAGCCGAGCTTCTCGCCCACCAGCTTCATGTAGTCCTTGCTGGTCATCCAGGAGATGAACTTCCATGCGCCGTCGGGATTCTTGGCTCCCTTGGGGATGCCCAGCGCCCAGGTGTAGAGCCAACCCGAGTTCGGCTTCTCGACGATCGGCGCGGGCAGGTAGCCGATCTTGCCGACGAGATCCGGGTACGTCTTGGGATCCTCGAGCGTCGAGACCGCAGACGTGGCGTCGTACCACATTGCTGTCTGCCCCTGGCCGAAGAGGTTGGCGCATTCCTGGAAACCCGTTGAGGACGCGCCCAGTTCGCCGGACTCCTTGATGGTGTTGACGTAGAAGTTGACGGCCTCCTTCACCTGGGGGCTGTTGAGCTGTGCGTTCCACTGCTCGTCGAACCAGCGCCCGCCGAAGGTGTTGATCACGGTGTCCAGGGGTGCGAGTACCTCGCCCCAGCCCGGCTTGCCGCGCAGGCAGATACCGGCGCGGTCGGCGGTCTTGAGCGTCTTCGCCCACTGCCCGACCTCCTGCCACGTGGGCTGGTAGTTCGGGTCCTGGTTGATGGTGATGCCGGCCTGCTCGAACAGGTCCTTGCGATACATCAGGAACGATGACTCGCCGTAGAACGGAACGGAGTACATGTCGCCCTCGTACGACAGCGACTCCCGCAGCGACGGGATGAAGTCGGTCATGTCGTAGCCCGGCGTTTTGTTCGCGTAGTCGTTAAGTGGCAGCAGCCACCCGTCCCGGGCCCACTGCGGCGTCTCGAAGTTGCTGATCATGGAGACGTCGAACTCGCTACCGCCCATGGCGGCCGACATCGTGATCTTGGCCCGCGCCTGGTTCTCCGAGAGCGAGATGAACTTCAGCTTGGTGCCGGGGTTCTCCTTCTCGAATTCCGTCGACAGCTCTTGAGCGTCGGTCATCTGCGAGTTGGACACGAGGGCGATCGTCACCTCGTTCTCCGACGCGCCCAGACTGCCCGCCCCCGCGCAGCCTGCCGTGAACGTCAGGCCGGCCGCCGCAGCGCACGCCCCGAGTCGGTGTAGAACTCTTCGTCGAGTCTTCATACCGGTCAACCTCTCACTGTGCCAACGAACATGGTCACTGTTCCAACAACCAACGTGCGCAATCGAATTCGCATACCAATAGCTTCGCCATCCCGCCGCGCAGTGCGGCCAGGGTGGCGACGTACTTCTCCGGGCCGCTGCAGACCAGGATGGTCTTCGAGCACGCCCGGACGTCCTCGAGCGGCACCGACACCGCGCGGTGCGCGAGTTCGGTCTCCACGGGCGCGCCGTCGGCGTCGAAGAACCGCCCACCGATCTCGCCGACGGCCCCGCGGGCCACCAGGTCGTCGAGCATGCGGACGTCGAGGAAGCTGCCCTCGAACAACGTGGTTGAGGTGGACACCGAGCCGACGCCGAACAGCATCGTGTCCGCGCGGCGGCCCGCGTCGAGCGTCCGCGAGATCACCGAGTCGCTGCGCAGCGAGACGACCGTGGACGGATCGGCGTAGAGCGGCGCGGGGAGACGCATGGCGTCGGCGCGCAACATGTCCGCGCTGCGGCTGAGGATGAACTCCATGCCGGTCTGATAGGAGGCGGTCGACATGGCGCCGTCGAGCTGAACGACCACGCGGCAGCTCGCCACGCCGGGGCTCAGCGCCGACACGGCGGCCACTTGCTCGGGGCCCCAAGTGAATCCGAGCACGTCGTCGTGGGCGAGGCGGCGCATGAGCAGGGCCGCCGATGCGCGGCCGAGGTGTCCGGTGACGACGGCCTCGGTGATGCCGAAGCGATCCTCGAGGAGGCGCTCCTCCTCGGCGTGCAGGTCGTCCTTGAGCGTCGGGGGGACGACGACCTCGATGCGCACCAGTCCGTTGGCCTTCGCCCGGGCGATGAGGCGCCCAGCCGTCGGGCGGGAGACGCCGAGCTTGGCGGCGATCTCCGCCTGGGTGAGCCCGTCCAAGTAGTAGAGCGTCGCAGCGCGGAGAGCGAGTCGGAGGTCTTCGGGCGTCGAGCCGGCGGCGGGCTCGGTGGGCGACACCGCCCGACCGTCCGCCGCCTCGGCCGACCTGAAGTCCGATACAGCTGCAGCCACGTTGGGGGCTCCACCTTTCGAATTTCGACTGAACTTATGCTCAGGGGTGCGAGTAGATGATCATCACGCTAACATCGAAGTGTGACGCACACAACACCCCAGACTTCGGACCACGAGCACCCGGCGATCCACCCCGAAATGGTGGTGTTGGCGTCATGAAGCTGAGCAACGAGACGCTGCCCGAGGTGCCGATCGACAAGCCCGGCTACGACCGCAGCAAGGTGAAGATCGGCATCGTGCACTTCGGCGTCGGTGGCTTCCACCGCGCCCACCAGGCGATGTACGTCGACCGGCTACTGGAGACGGGCAACGCGAACGAGTGGGGAATCTGCGGCGTCGGCGTCCTGCCGGGCGACCGCAAGATGGCCGACGTCATGAAAGCCCAGGACGGCTTGTACACCCTGTTGGCGCTGCGCGCCGACGGCGGCCGCGAGGCACGCGTCATCGGCTCGATCGTCGACTACCTGTACGCACCCGACGACCCGGAAGCGGTCGTCGAACTGATCGCCGCGCCGACGACCCGGATCGTGTCGCTCACCATCACCGAGGGCGGGTACACGATCGACGACGCCGGACCCGACAGCGTCTTCGGGCTCGTCACCGCCGCACTCGCCCGGCGCCAGGAACGCGGCCTGTCCTCGCCGACGATCGTGTCGTGCGACAACATCGAGGGCAACGGCGACGTCGCCCGCGAGGCGTTCACCGCCTACGCCGAACGGGAGCACCCGAGCCTGGCCGGCTGGATGGCCGAGCACACGCAGTTCCCCAACTCGATGGTCGACCGCATCACGCCGGCCACCTCGCCGGAGGTGATCGAGACGGTCGAGTCGGAGTTCGGCGTCGAGGACCAGTGGCCCGTCGCCGCGGAACCGTTCACCTCCTGGGTCCTCGAAGACCACTTCTCCGACGGCAGACCGCGTTTCGAGGACGTCGGGGTGATGCTCGTCGACGACGTCACGCCGTACGAGCTGATGAAACTGCGACTCATCAACGCCGGCCATCAAGCGCTGTGCTACTTCGCCTACCTCGCCGGGTACCGGTTGGTGCACGACGCCGCGGGCGATCCGCTGTTCGCCAAGTTCTTGCAGCGGTACATGGACGAGGAGGGCACGCCGGCACTCAAGCCGGTGCCGGGCATCGACCTCGACGACTACAAGCGCACGGCGATCGAGCGCTTCGCCAATCCCGGCGTGCGCGACACCATCGTCCGGCTCTGCTTCGGCTCGTCCGACCGCATCCCGCAGTGGCTGCTGCCGGTGGTCCGGGAAAACCTGCGCACCGGCGGACCCGTCGAACTGTCCGCCGCCGTCGTCGCCAGTTGGGCCCGCTACGCAGAGGGCGTCGACGAGCAGGGCGAGCCGATCGACGTCCAGGATCAGCTGGCCGACAGCCTGGTGCCGCTGGCCAAGTCGCAACTCGACAACCCCACGGCGTTCATCGAGAACACCGCGCTGTTCGGCGACCTGGCGCAGCAGCCGCGGTTCGCCGACGCCTACGTTCGGGCGCTGGATTCATTGCACCGCAACGGCGCTCGGGCCACGCTCGAGCAGTTGGTCGAGTCGTGAGCTCCCGAAGACGAGCGCGAGCGAGGCACGAGCGAGCGGGAGTCGAGCCATGAGCCAGCGTGCACTGGTCATCGGCGAGGCGCTGATCGACGTCGTCGAGCGCGACGGCACAGTCACCGGCGAGCACGTCGGCGGCAGCCCACTGAACGTCGCGGTGGGGCTGGGCAGGCTGGGCCGGGAGGTCGACTTCCTCACCCACGTCGGTACCGACGAGCGTGGCCGGCGCATCGTCGACCACGTGGAGGCGTCGGGCGTCGCGCTGGTGCCCGGCAGCACGAATGCCGCCCGCACCCCGACCGCACTGGCACGCCTCGACGCGGCCGGCGCCGCCACCTACGAGTTCGACATCGAATGGCAATTGGCCGGCACCCCGGAGGTGGGGCCGCCGCTGGTCGCGCACACCGGATCCATCGCGGCGTTCCTCGACCCGGGCTGCCTCGCGGTCGCGGCCCTGCTCGACGCCTACCGGGCCTCGGCCACCATCACCTACGACCCCAACGTGCGCCCGGCCCTGATCGCCGATCGCGAGCAGGCCATCGGCCGCATAGACCGCCTGGTCGCCAAGGCCGACGTCGTCAAGGTCAGCGACGAGGACCTGCACTGGCTCGACCCGGACCGCTCTCCTGAGGAGATCGCCGCGGCATGGCAGTCCGTCGGCCCTGCGGTCGTCGCCGTCACGATGGGCGAGCGCGGCGCGTTCGCCACGTGCGCTGCGGGAACGGTGCGCATCGAGGTGCCAAAGGTCGAGGTCGTGGACACCGTGGGCGCCGGCGACGCGTTCATGACCGGGCTGATCGACGAGCTGTGGACGCTGGGTCTGCTGGGCGCCGACCGGCGAGCCGACCTGGCCGCGATCGACACCTCGACGCTCGAACGCGTCCTCCGGGCGGCGGCGAAGGTGTCGGCGATCGTCGTCGGCCGGGCGGGCGCGGACTCACCGGATCGCGCCGCTCTGCTTCGGGGCTAGCTCGATGGGCAATACTGGGTCATGCGTTCCATCTGGAAGGGATCCATCGCGTTCGGGCTGGTGAACGTGCCGGTCAAGGTCTACACCGCGACCGAAGACCACGACATCAAGTTCCACCAGGTCCACGCGAAGGACAACGGACGCATCCGCTACAAGCGGACGTGCGAGGTTTGCGGCGAGGTGGTCGAGTACCGGGACATCGCGAAGGCGTTCGACTCCGACGACGGTCAAACCGTCATCATCACCGACGAGGACATCGCGACGCTGCCCGAAGAGCGCAGCCGCGAGATCGAGGTCGTCGAGTTCATCCCCGCCGAGCAGCTCGATCCGCTGATGTACGACAAGAGCTATTTCCTGGAGCCGGACTCGAAGTCATCGAAGTCCTACGTCCTGCTCGCGAAGACACTCGCGGAGACCGACCGGGTCGCGATCGTGCACTTCGCGCTGCGCAACAAGACGCGGCTTGCGGCGTTGCGGGTCAAGGACTTCAGCAAGCGCGACGTGATGGTCATCCATACGCTGCTGTGGCCCGACGAGATCCGCGATCCCGACTTCCCGGTGCTGGACAAGGAAGTCGAGATCAAGCCTGCCGAGTTGAAGATGGCGGGCCAGGTGGTGGAGTCGATGACCGACGACTTCCACCCCGACCAGTTCCGCGACGACTACCAGGAACAGCTGCACGAGCTGGTGCAGGCCAAGCTGGAAGGCGGCGAAGCGTTCACGACCGACGAACCCGAACCGGAGAACCTCGACGAGACCGACGACGTGTCCGACTTGCTGGCGAAGCTCGAGGCCAGCGTGAAGGCGCGCAAGGGTGGCTCGAGTTCTAGCTCCGATTCCGACTCGGACGACTCGGACGAGGACGAGAAGGAGAAGCCCGCCAAGAAGGCTCCTGCGAAGAAGGCGGCCGCGAAGAAGGCCCCGGCCAAGAAGACCGCCGCGAAGAAGGCTCCCGCCAAGAAGACAGCTGCGAAGAAGACGGCGGCCAAGAAGAGCTGACGCTGGGGGCGCGCTTGGAGCGCCGCCGCTCCCCGGCGCGTCATCATTTGATGACGCCCGCCAGTGGAACGCCGCCGGTCTCGCGGCTGCCAACCACGAACCGCACCTTTTGGCGACGCCCACTCGCACATCTCCGCCAATACGCGCATCTCAATGCCGTGCCAAGCCCTGGTCGGCCACCATGTCAGAAGGTTGCCATGGCCACAGCGGTGTCACTATTGGCGCAGCGATCCGTAGCTATCAGCAAACCGGTGAACACGAATCGCCGTTTTCGCCAGAGCTATGGATAGTTGACGAAACCCTGCTGTAGCTTGAGATTCATTCCGTTGACCGACGTGCGTTTCGGATGATGACTGTACGCAGCTAAAGGGGTGGAAATGGTTATGGATCTCCGCAGGGGAGTTGCTATGGGGCTGATGGCGACCGGTGCCGCGGCTTCTGCGATTGGCCTAAACGTGGACGACGCTCGGCCCGTGGGTGAGGGCATCGTCGCACTGACCTCCACTCAAGGCCCGCTGGCGGCCACTCCACCGAAGAGCTTGTGTTTTCTGTTGTGTCGTGCGGCAGCGACTGCGACGCTGGCCACTCCGACGGTGTCAACCGTGACGGCGCTTCCCAGCACCGCGCCAACACCGCCCGATCTGTTGAGCACGCTTTTGGCGTCTCTCGTATCCGACGGCACGCCCGATAGGCCGAATGCTGGCTTGTTGATCGGATCCGGCGCGACAGGCGCGCCGGGTTCCGATGGAGGCAGAAGCGGACTTCTCATTGGCAATGGCGGCGCGGGCGGAACCGGAGTCAACGGCGGCAACGGGGGACGCGGAGCCAACGGTGGCCTATTGATCGGCAGCGGCGGCGCGGGCGGTGACGCTGGGGGCGGTGTGGGAACTGGCGCGCCAGCGGTAGCCGGGTCCGGTGGCGCTGGAGGCAACGGTGGCTTGTTGGTGGGCGACGGCGGTAACGGGGGACGTGGGGGTGACGCCTTCGGACTAGGCACTGTCGCCGTTGGCGGAGCAGGGGGCGCAGGCGGCAACGCCGGTGCGTTCGGCAACGCCGGCAGCGGCGGAGACGGCGGCGATGCGAGTTCGGTCTTCACCACGGCGAATGGCGGTGCGGGCGGCGCCGGCGGCAGCGGCGTTCTCGTAGGCAACGGAGGCGACGGCGGCAACGGCGGATCAGGCACCGCTCTTTCGTTCGCCAATGGGGTCGGCGGCGCTGGCGGAGACGGAGGCGACGCCGGTACTGCGTTAGGACAGGGTGGCGACGGTGGCAACGGTGGCTCGGCGACTCGAGACCCCTCGCAAGGCATTCCCGTGATCGGCGGTGACGGCGGCAACGGTGGCGATAGCGGCCCCGGGTCGCCCGGTGGAGCAGGTGGCACTGGCGGCGACATCGGCCAGCCAGGGCCAGGAGACTCACGTGCCGGCAATGGCGGGAACGGCGGTGCCGGAGGTGCAGGCGCACCTGGAGGAAATGGGGGGCCGGGAGGCAGCGTCGGCTCGGGAGGCAGCGGCATCGGCACCCCCGGAGCGGGTGGCGACGGCGGCCCAGGAGGCACAGGCGCTTCCGGCGGAGACGGCGGCGCAGGTGGGACGGATGCCAACTCGGGCTCGACGGGCGCCGACGGGAACGACGGCGCCGACGGCTGAGGAACCGAGCAAGCCCCGCCGCGCCCCGGCGCGTCATCATTTGATGACGCCCGCCAGTGGAACGCCGCCGGTCTCGCGGCTGCCAACCACGAACCGCACCTTTTGGCGACGCCTACTCGCACTTCTCCGCCAAAACGCGCATCTCGTCGCGCCACGCACCCGCTCCACACCGCCGCCACAACCAAAGTAGAACGTGTTCCAGAAATCTCTCACACGGCGTGATCACCCTTGTTACGGTGACCCGCGGCAAGGGAAGTGAGGAACCGTGATTCTCGACAGATTCAGGCTCGACGACCAGGTGGCAGTCGTCACCGGCGCGGGCCGTGGCCTGGGCGCCGCGATGGCGCTCGCATTCGCAGAAGCCGGTGCTGACGTGGTCATCGCCGCGCGCACGCAGTCCCAACTCGACGAGATGGCCGAGCAGATCCGGGGCACCGGCCGACGCGCCCACGTCGTCGTCGCCGACCTCGCCCACCCGGAGGCCACGGCCCAGCTCGCGGCCGAGGCCATCGAGGCGTTCGGCAAACTAGACGTCGTCGTGAACAACGTCGGCGGCACCATGCCCAACGCCCTGCTGAGCACCTCCACGAAGGACCTCCGCGACGCGTTCACGTTCAACGTCGCGACGGCCCACGCGCTCACGACGGCCGCCGTGCCGCTGATGCTCGAGCACTCCGGTGGCGGCAGCATCATCAACATCACCTCGACGATGGCGCGGGCATCCGGCCGCGGGTTCGCCGCCTACGGCACCGCCAAGGCCGCGCTCGCGCACTACACCCGCCTGTCGGCACTCGACCTCGCGCCACGCATCCGGGTCAACGCGATCGCGCCGGGATCGATCCTGACCTCCGCCCTGGAGATCGTCGCGAGCAACGACGAACTCCGCGACCCGATGGAGAAGGCCACCCCGATGCGGCGTCTCGGCGACCCGCTCGACATCGCCGCAGCCGCGGTCTACCTCGCCTCCCCCGCCGGGGCGTACCTGACCGGCAAGACGCTCGAGGTCGACGGCGGCCTCACGACCCCGAATCTCGACATGCCCATCCCGGACCTGTGAGGACACACCGTGACTGAACCGAGCAAGCCCATCAAGGTCGCCGCGATCGGCACCGGAAACGTCGGCCGCCACGCGCTGACGCAGCTGATCATCGATCCCCGCTTCGAACTGACCGCAGTGTGGGTGTCAAGCGAGTCCAAGGCGGGCAGGGATGCCGGTGACCTCGCCGGCCTCGACACCACGACCGGCATCACGGCCACCACCGACCTCGACGCGGTGCTCGCCACCAACCCCGACGCCGCGGTCTACACCGCAATGGCCGACAACCGACTGGTCGAAGCGCTGGAGGACTACCGCCGCATCCTCGCCGCCGGCGTCAACGTCGTCGGCAGCAGCGCCGTGTTCCTCCAATACCCCTGGGCCACACTGCCTCCCGAGATGGTCACGCCCATCGAGGAGGCCACCAAGACCGGCAACTCCAGCCTGTTCGTCGGTGGCATCGATCCCGGGTTCGCCAACGACCTGCTGCCCCTCGCCCTGGCGGGCACCTGCCAGAGCATCGAGCAGGTCAGGTGCATGGAGATCATCAACTACGACACCTACGACAGCGCCACGGTGATGTTCGACGTCATGGGCTTCGGCAGGCCGCTCGACGACCTGCCGATGCTGCTGCAACCAGGCGTGTTGAGCTTGGCCTGGGGCTCGGTGGTCCGACAGCTCGCCGCCGGCCTCGGCGTCGACCTCGACGAGGTCAAGGAGGAATACGTGCGCGAGCCCGCGCCCGAGGCCTTCGACATCGCGTCGGGGCACATCGAGAAGGGCACGGCCGCTGCGCTGCGCTTCGAGGTGCAGGGCATCAAGGACGGAAAGGTGGTCGTCGTCCTCGAGCACGTCACGCGACTGCGCGACGACCTGTGCCCGGACTGGCCGCAGCCCGCGCAGGAGGGCGGCTCCTACCGCATCGAGATCACCGGTGAACCGTCGTACACCGTCGACCTGTGCCTCTCGAGTCCGAATGGCGACCACAACCACGCCGGTCTCGTGGCGACGGCAGCCCGCGTCGTCAACGCCCTGCCCGAGGTCGTGGCCGCAGCGCCCGGCATCCGAACCACGATCGACCTGCCCCTGGTCACGGGCCGTGGGTTGTACGCTGTCGGTTCACTGTGAACGCCACAGCGACCACCTGAGGGGATCCGCCATGACGACAGCCACGCGCTACTTCCTGCCATTGGTCGCTGCGGCGGGTGCCGTTGTCGCCGTTGCCTTTTCGCCGGTCGCCGCAGCGGAGCCGACGTGCCAGACGACACCAGGCGGCACCTACACGGGCACCGGGATCACCCAGTGCCAGTCGCCGGGCAACGTCCAGATCAATGCCACTGCGCCGGCGCCGGCGTACCCGTACCCGTGGGACGACGAGTTCTACGGACCTGCGTTGATCATCGGCGGTGGCAGCTGGGGCAACCACGGCGCAGGCGGCGGCGGTCACCGCTGATCGTCGGGTCCATTTCCCGGCGACGGGCGTAGACTTCCTCCGTAGATCGGAGCAGGTCATGAGCGTTCATCCCCGCATTCTCACCCCCCTGTTGGCTGCCGTCGGCATGGCTGGCGCAGTGGTGCTCGCGGCACCCGCGTCGGCGCAACCCACGTGCGTCGACACCGCGCCGCGGACCACCATATGCAGCACCAACGGCAGTTCGTCACTCACCACGTCGCCGCCGGTCATGAACAACTGGCCCTGGTACGGCGGCGGCTTCGGATTTGGCGGGTTCGTGATCGGCCTGGGCTGACCGCCCCTGATTGGCCGACGACCTAGGTTTCGGCTAACCTAACTTTTCTATTCGTCACACCGGATGGGAAGTAGGTAAGTGCTACCGATACCCGCCACGCGTCAGCGTCATGGATTTTGGCTGCTCGGACCCGCCTTCGTCGCGGCGATCGCCTACGTCGATCCAGGGAACGTCGCCGCGAACGTCAGCGCCGGTGCGCAATTCGGCTTCCTGCTGGTGTGGGTCATCCTGGTCGCCAACGTCATGGCGGGCCTGGTGCAGTACCTCTCCGCCAAGCTGGGCCTCGTCACCGGCAGGTCGCTGCCCGAGTCGGTCGCCGACCGAGCGAGCACCAAGGCCCGGATCGCGTACTGGATTCAGGCCGAATTGGTGGCCATGGCAACGGATCTCGCCGAGGTCGTCGGTGGCGCCATCGCGCTATACCTGCTCTTCGACCTCCCCCTGCTAGTCGGCGGCGTCGTCACCGGCGCGGTGTCGCTGCTGCTGCTGGCGATCCAGAACCACCGCGGGCAGGGCGTCTTCGAGCGCGTGATCAGCGGACTGCTGCTCGTCATCGCGATCGGCTTCCTGACCAGCCTCGTCGTCGAGCCGCCGTCGGCCGCCGACGTGGCCGGTGGCCTGGTGCCGCGCTTCGAGGGCCCGGAGAGCATCCTGCTCGCCACCGCGATGCTGGGCGCCACCGTCATGCCGCACGCGGTGTACCTGCACTCGGGTCTCGCGCGGGATCGGCACGGCCAACCCGAATCCGGTGCGCCAAGACGGCGCCTGCTGCGCATCACCCGGTACGACGTCGGCCTGGCCATGCTGGTCGCGGGTGCGGTCAACCTGGCCATGCTGCTGGTGGCCGCGACCAACCTGCAGGGCATGGAGAACACCGACTCGATCGAGGGCGCCCACGCGGCCGTGGAGTCGACGCTGGGCCACACGGTCGCGCTGTTCTTCGCGATCGGCCTGCTCGCGTCGGGCCTGGCCTCGACGTCGGTCGGCGCCTACGCCGGGGCGATGATCATGCAGGGGTTGCTACGCCGGTCCTATCCCCTGCTGCTGCGTCGGCTCGTCACGCTGATCCCGGCGCTGGTGGTCCTGGCCGTCGGCGTCGACCCGAGCCGTGCGCTGGTGCTCTCGCAGGTGGTGCTGTCATTCGGCATCCCGTTCGCGCTGATCCCGCTGGTCCGCCTGACCAGCGACCGCGCGCTCATGGGCGACGACGTCAACCACCGCGTCACCACCGCGCTGGGCTGGCTGGTGGCGGGGGTGATTAGTGTGCTGAACGTGGTGCTGATCTACCTGACCGTCACGGGCTGAATGCAGCCGTACTTCGCCTACGGATCGAATCTGAACGTCGCGCAGATGGCGCGGCGCTGTCCCGACGCGGTCGACCCGCTGCCCGCGACCCTCGCCGACCACGACTGGCTGATCAACGAACGCGGCGTCGCGACGGTGGAACCGTCCGTCGGCGCCGAAGTACACGGCGTGCTGTGGCACGTCAGCGACCGCGACCTCGACGTCCTCGACAGCGCCGAGGGCGTGCCGGTGCGCTATCGCCGCGACAGCATGGTCGTGCAGACCGAACGCGGACCGCTGCGGGCATGGGTCTACATCGACCACCGGGTGGAACCGGGCGCCCCGCGAGAGGGCTACCTGGAGCGGATCATCGAAGGCGCCCGCCACCACGGACTGCCGCAGCGCTGGGTGGAGTTCCTGCACCGCTGGGATCCGGCGAACTGGCCCCGCGGCCTCGCCCCGACCGACACGCCGGGCCCGCAGTCGCTCACCGAGCTGCTGGCCGATCCCGAGATCGACGAACGCTGCACGCTGCGTTCGTCGTTCGGCTTCCTGGCCATTCACGGCGGTGGCCTCGAGCGCATGACCGACGTCATCGCCGAGCGTGCGGCCGAAGCGGCAGGCGCCTCGGTCTACGTAGTGCACCACCCCGTCGACTACCCGTACCACCTCTCGTCAGCGGCCTACCGCGCCGACGAATCAGCCCGGCTCGCCGAGTTCCTCGACCACGTCGACCACGCGATCTCGCTGCACGGGTACGGACGGATCGGGCGCAGCACCCACCTGCTCGCCGGCGGCGCCGACCGCGACCTCGCGGCCCACGTCGCGCGGCACGTGTCGATTCCCGGCTTCCAGGTGATCACCGACCTCGACGCCATCCCGCGCGAGCTGCGCGGCCTGCACCCCGACAACCCGGTGAACCGAACCCGCCGCGGCGGAATGCAACTCGAACTCACACCACGCGTGCGCGGCATCAGCCCGCGCAGCGGGCCTGCCGGCGACGACGGTCTAGCGCGGCCCACCGCCGCGCTGATCGACGGCCTGGTCGCCGCGGCCCACCACTGGACCTGACGTCTCGGTCATGTCGAGCACGGGCGTTGGTCGCCGGAAGCCGTGGGTGACGACGGCGAGCCAGATCACGCCCACTGCCGACCAAATCAGCCCGATCGTTAGCGCCTCCATGGACAGGCTGGTCCACAGCCACACGGTGAGCGCGAAGCCGATGAACGGCAGGATCAGGTTGTTCAGCACGTTCTTCTCGCCCTCGTCGACGAAGTAGTGCTTGATCACCGTGAGGTTGACCGCCGAGAACGCCACCAGCGCACCGAAGCTCACCACCGATGCCAGGATCGCGAGGTCGATGACGATGGCCAGCAGCGAGATCACCGAGATCACGATGATTGCCCACGTGGGCGTACTGAACTTGATCGAGACGTGCCCGAACACCTTGCGCGGCAGCACGCCGTCGCGTCCCATCGCGTACAGGATGCGCGCGACCGACGCCTGCGAAGTCAAGGCCGATCCGGTCGCGCCCGCGACGTAGGCAGCGGTGAAGAACGCCGACAGGAACGCTCCGCCGGCTGCGGTCATGACGTCCACCGACCCGGTGTCGACGCTCTCGAACGCATTCGACGGGAACACCAGCTGCGACGCGTACGACAGGATGATGAACAGCACGCCGCAGATGAGCGTGGCCAACATGATCGCCTTGGGCACGTCTCGCCGGGCGTCCTTGGCCTCCTCGGAAAGCGTTGACACCGCATCGAATCCGAGGAACGACAGGCACAGGATGGCCGCACCCGCCAGCACGGGACCCATGCCGCCTGCGGTGCCGTCACCGCGGAACGGCGCCATGACGTCGACGCTGCCCGAGCCCGAGATGGTGGCGACCGCCATGACGAGGAACACCACGATGAAGATGGCCTGGATCGCGATGATCAGGAAGTTGGCCCGCGCCACCGAGACGATGCCGACGATGTTGAGCACCGTGACGATGCCAATGGTGACCAGGATGATGACCCACGGCGGGATCGCGGGCACGGCGGCGTTCAGGTACAGCCCGATGACCATGTAGTTGAGCATCGGCAGGAACAGGTAGTCCAGCAGCAGCGACCAGCCCGCCAGGAAGCCGATCGGCGCACCGAACGTCTTCTGCGTGTAGGCGTACGCCGAACCGGCGACCGGGAACGCCGCGGCCATGCGCGCGTACGAGCGGGCGGTGAAGATCATCGCCACCAGCGTCACGACGTAGGCCAACGGCACGCGGCCCCCGGACTCGACCGTGACGATGCCGTAGGTGGTGAACACGGTGAGCGGCACCATGTAGACCAGACCGAACAGCACCAGCGACGGCACCCCGAGCGCTCGTTTCAGCCTTCCCTCGTTGGGGTCGGCAGAGATTCCCACCAATGGCTCCGATGACATCGGCATTCCCTTCTACGAAGCGGTGAACGCGGGAGCACCCCGCAGGTAGGTACCGCGAATGCGCAGACCGGGCAGGTCCAGCGCGGCCGTTTCGCGCGGATCGCCGTCGAGCCACACCAGGTCGGCACTCGCACCGGGGACCAGGCGCCCCCATACCCCTTCGCCGAACGCCTGGTCGGCGACCGCAGCCGTCGCCGCCGTGAGCGCGCGGTCGATGGTGAGGATCTCCTCGGGCACCCAGCCGCCGTCGGGTTGCCCGTCGGACGTCTGCCGCGACACCGCGATCGCGATGCCATCGAGCGGGGCGCCCGACGACACCGGCCAGTCCGACCCGAAGGCCAGCGGTGCACCCGACTGCTCGAGCGTGCGCATCCGGTACTGCTTGTCGGCGCGCTCCTGCCCGAGCCGTGGGATGGTCAGCACCGTCATCAGCGCGTCCATCTGCGCCCAGAGCGGCTGCATGTTGGGGATGACGCCCAGTTCGGCGAACCTGGCCAGATCGGCGTCGTCGACCAACTGCACGTGGGCGATGACGGGCCTGCGGTCGCGCGGGCCGTTCCACTCGGCGGCGTACTCGATCGCGTCGAGCGCCTGGCGCACGGCGGCGTCGCCGATGGCGTGGATGTGGATCTGCAGACCCAGGTCGTCGATTTGGCGGGCCGCCTCGGAGAGGCTGTCGCCCTCCCACACCGTCATGCCGACCTTCTCCCCCGAGTCGCTTCGCTCCTGCCCCCCGGGATGCCGGTGCAGGCCCGAACAGTAGGGAGCCAGCAGCGCGCCGGTCTCGTTCTCGACCACGCCGTCGGCGAAGAACTTGACCGTGTTGGCCGTCAGCATCGGGGAGCCGAGCTGGTCCACCCGGCGCTTGACCTTGGAGAAGTGCTCGACCTGGGAGTCGAAGTGGCGCGGGTCGGCGTACAGGGCGAGGTTGAACCGCATCCGCAGGGCTCCGCGGCGCGCGGCCTCGATGTAGGTGTCGACGTCGCCGGGCTCGACCCAGGCGTCCTGCACCCACGTCACTCCCCTGGCGAGGTAGTAGTCGGCGGCGGTGCCCAGCGCGGCGATCCGAACGTCCTCGTCCTGCGGCGGCATGACAGCGGTGAGCAGGTCGATCGCACCCCATTCGCGCAGCGTGCCGAGCACCGAGCCGTCGTCGCGGTGCGGGATCTCGCCGAGTTCGGGGTCGGGCGTGTCCGCGGTGATGCCTGCCCGTTCGAGTGCCGCGGAGTTGCACCACACGGTGTGGTAGTCCCAGGCGCGCAGCACGACGGGCCGGTCTAGCACCGCCTCGTCGAGCCACCGCGCGTCGAACAGCCCGCCCTCGGCGAGGCTGCCGTCGTACGAGGCGCCGACGATCCACTCCTCGTCGGGATGCGCCTCGGCGTAGGTACGCACTGCCTCGACGATCTCGGCCACCGACCCGCAGGGCCGCACCGCGGGGCCCACGTACTCGAGTCCACCGAACATCGGATGGGCGTGACCGTCACCGAAGGACGGCATGAGGAAGCCGCCCTCGAGGTCCACCTCCTCGACCTCGCCCTCGGCGGCCGCCGACCGGGCGGCGTCACCGAGGCCGGCGATCACGCCGTCGGCGACGAGCAGCGCATCGGAAACGGGCACCTCGGACAACCCCGTCCACACGGTCCCGTTGTGAAACAGCGTCATCGCCACGGTTTGGCACCTTACGCGGGGAAAAGGCTTTCGCAATCCGAACTCACCCATCCATTTCGGTGGCGGCTCCGAATAGAAGACGTGGAACGTGGAGACCTGATGTCACGCCCGATCGTCGCGAAGGAATCGACGACGCGCCGGCGCGGTGCGGCTCGCAAGGCAGCCGCCGCGTCGGCACCGGCGATCTATCGCACCCGCATCACGCACCTGCGCCGCACGCCGGTGCATCACTACTTCGAGCAGGGCGGATACAGCTGGTACGTCGACCTCGACGAGCTGCCGACGTTGCCGGCGTGGATGCGGCCGTTCGCCCGCTTCGAGGCGAGCGACCACTTCGCCGGACCGCCCGCTGACGGCCGCGAGGACACCCTGCGCCACCGGGTGGACGACTTCCTCGCCGGACACGGCATCGACATGCGCGGTGGTTCCGTGACCGCCCTGCTGCAGGCCCGGGTTCTGGGGTACGTCTTCAACCCCGTCAGCCTGTACTGGTGCCACGACGCCGACGGCGTGCTGCGCCACGTCATCGTCGAGCTGCACAACATCCACGGTGAGCGGCACGCCTACCTGCTGCCGCCGACCGACCATGCACCCGCAGCGGTCAAGAAGACACTGCCCATGTCACCGTTCAACGACTCCGACGGCTACTACCTGTTGCAGGCGCCCAAGCCGAACGGGTCGGTCGACGTGACCATCTCCCTGCACCGCGAGCACACACCCGGGTTCGTGGCGACGCTGCGCGGGAACCGACGTTCGGCCAGTGTGGGACAGGTGCTGGCGCTGCAGTTCACGGCTCCGATGGCACCGCTGATGGGCGCGCTGTGGATGCGCATCCACGACGTGACCCTGTGGGCACGACGGGTGCCGCTGGTCTCCCGCGAGTCGTGGGCACCGCGGGAGCCGGTGGGCCAATCATGACTTCGGGCGACTGGACCGCTGAATCCACTGCGGTCCAGTCCTGCGCCTTCCAAATCGGTTCGGGCGCACGTCTATTCGTGCCCAGCCCGGCGGAGATCATGATAATTATGACTTCGTTGGGAATCGCCGCTAGGCTACCGGGCGTGACGGCCGACCTCGACGCATTGCTGCGCCGGGCCGCTGAACGAGATGTCGAGGCGTTCACCGCCTTCTACGACGCCACCCGCGCCAGGGTCTACGGACTGGTGACTCGCGTATTGCGCGATCCGGGCTACAGCGAAGAGACGACGCAAGACATCTACCTGCAGGTATGGCACAACGCCGCCAATTACGACCCTGCCGCCGGGTCCCCGTTGGCGTGGCTGATGACGCTGGCCCACCGCCGCGCCGTCGACCGGGTGCGCAGCGAGCAGGCCGCCAGTCAACGCGAGTCCCGCTACGGCGCGGCCAATGTCGAACCGGCCGCCGACCGCGTCGCCGAGGCCGTGATCCACTCCGAGGAGCGTCGCGAGGTCGTCGCGTGCCTCGACACTCTCACCGACGCACAGCGCGAATGCATTCAGATGGCCTATTACGAGGGTCTGACCTACGTCCAGGTCTCCACCCGTCTGGCCGCGAATCTTGCGACGATCAAGTCACGGATGCGCGACGCCATCCGGGGACTGCGCAACTGCTTGGGGGTGTCGTGACCGAGCCCGAACGTCAGGACCTACTCGCCTTGGCGACCCCCTACGCCCTGCACGCCGTGTCCGCCGACGAACAGCGCGACATCGAGCAGCAGATCGCCGGTGCGCCCGCGGATGTGGCGCGCGCCTTCCACGACGAGGTGCGCGCGGTCCGGGAGACGATGGCCGTGGTGTCGGCCACGACCTCGGTCGAGCCGCCCGAGCATCTGCGGGACCGGCTGCTCGCCGCAATCGGTGACGCACCAAGACTTTCCGTCGTTCCCGGTCCGAATGCGCCAGCAGCGCAACCGTCTTCACGGCCCGCGTCGCGCTCCACGCGGTGGCGCACGGTCGCACTGTCGGCCGCTGCCGCCGTCATCATCGGTCTCGGCGCGGTGGGCGTTGGCGTCGCGCTGCGGCCGGAGGCGAAACCGTCTGCGGCCGAACAGGTGTTCGAGGCGCCAGACGTCAAGACGGTGTCCGGACCGATCCCGACCGGGGGTACCGCAACGGTCGTGTTCTCCCGGGAGCGCAACGCCGCGGTGCTCGTGATGAACGACGTCGCACCACCCGAGCAGGGCTACGTGTACCAGATGTGGCTCGTCGCGTCCGACGGTGCGCACTCGGCAGGCACGATGGACGCGAAGGCGGTGGCACCGTCCACCACTGCGGTACTGCCCGACATCGACGGCTCGAAGGCATTGGCCTTCACCGTGGAACCCGGCACCGGGTCCACCCAGCCGACCAGCCCGGTGTTCGCCGAGCTACCGCTGATCTGACCTCAGAGGTCTTCGATCGTGGCGGACGCCGCCTCGTCGATGACGTCGGCCGCGTCGTGCCTGCGGTCGAAGGCCCGTCGCTGCCGGGTGGCGCCGTTCCCCGAAGCAACCACCCGCTCGAGTTCGCGATGCACGAACTCGGCGTCGCCCACTGCGTCGAGTGCGGGAGTGACGTGCTCGATCAACGCGTGCAGCAGGTCGACCGCGGGGATCGGTGCGTGGGTGCCGACGAGGTCGATCCCCTCGCCTTCGAGACCGTCGCGCGCGCTCTTCCAGTACGCGGCGCGCAGGGCGTGCGCCGTCAGCGGCACCGTGGGCTGGTTGCGCTCCCGCTCGTCGAGGGCGGTCATGACGGCAGCGCGCACCAGCGCGCCCAAGAGGACGGACTGGGTGGCCGTCGCGGGGACGTCGGCCGCGCGCACCTCGACGGTCGGGAAGTTCGCCGACGGCCGGACGTCCCAATAGACCATCCCGTCGTCGAGCATCGCGCCGGAGTCCTGCATCATCCGCACCGTCGCGTCGTAGTCCTCGACGGAGTCGAAGTGGGGCGGCGGGCCGGCGCTGGGCCAGCGGGCCCACAGCACGCTGCGCCAGCTCGCGTGGCCGCTGTCGGAGTTGCGGTAGATCGCCGAGTTGGCGGTGAGCGCCAGCAGCGAGGGCAGCCACGGTCGCAGTCGGTTGCTCACGTCGACGGCGGCCTCGCGCGACGGCACCGCGACGTGTACGTGGCAGCCGCAGATGCCCTGCTCGTGGGCGATCATGCCGAACTTTTGGGCGATCTCCCGATAGCGGGGGGTGTCGGTGATCGGGAACTCGTGCGGGACGGTCGGCGGCAGACCCACAGCGAGTAGCCGCGCTCCCGCCGCCGTTGCCGCCTCGGAAGCGACCTGACGCAGCCTGCGCAGGTCGTCGTGCAGCTCGTCGACGGTCGAGGAGACCGAGGAACTGGTCTCGACCTGACACCTGGTGAGTTCGAGCTGCAGTTCGACACCGCGCTCGCCGGCCTCGGCGGCCGTCTCGCGGTTGAGCGGTACGGGCTCGCCGCTGCGTGGGTCGACGAGGAGGAATTCCTCTTCGACGCCCAGCGTGGGGTGGCTCACGACGCCTCCGGTCGGTGAATGTTTGATCCGGCCCGTCGGATGTGCACGACGGGCCGGATCTCGGGAGTGGCTCTTGAGCCGAGCGCCTTCGCTTCAGCTAGGCCGTACTGATGCCCCGCCCGAGCAGAACCAAACCTGCGACCTCGGTGGTCGCATATGGTCGGGTCATGGCCAGGGACTTCCGGTTCGGTTTCGGTTTGCACGCCGCACGGCGGCTGTCCGCGGTGCAGGACTGGGCGACGCGTGCCGAGGGCATGGGTTACGACGTCCTGCACGTTCCCGACCACCTCGGCGCACCCGCCCCGTTCCCGACCCTGACGGCGGCCGCGGCGGCGACCGAGACGCTGCACCTGGGCACGTTCGTCCTCAACGCAGGCTTCTACAAGGCAGCGCTGCTGGGGCGCGACGTGGCCGAACTCCGCGACCTCAGCGCGGGTCGGCTGGAGTTGGGGCTCGGGGCCGGCTACGTCCGCAGGGAGTTCGAACTCGCTGAGATCCCCTACCCCACGGCGGGACAGCGCGTCGACCATCTGCGCCACGTCGTCGAGTACATGGGCGAACACCTGCCCGACGTGCCCCTGCTGATCGCGGGCAACGGCGACCGACTGCTGACGATCGCCGCCAAGCACGCGCAGATCATCGGGCTCACCGGCGGCGACCCCGCAGGCGCGGACGGCGACCCGCTCGCCGAGCGCATCGCGTTCGTTCGCAACGCGGCACCGGAGCGCTTCGACGAACTGGAACTGAACATCTCGGTCACCGCGATGCCGATCGACGACTCCGGCATGCCCGATCTGTCGATCACGCGGCGCTTCCTGCCGGAACTCACCGACGAGCAGCTGCTGCGCACACCGGGCGTGCTGTCGGGGTCGACGAAGGACATCGCCGACACCATCCGCGGCTACCGCGACACCTATGGCGTCACGTACGTGATCGTGCAGCAGCCGCACGCCGAGGCCTTCGCGAAGGTGATCGAGGAGCTGCGCTAGCGATCAGCGCCCGCGGAAGGCGTCCTTGAGGCGCTGACCGGTCATCTTGACCCTGGCCTTCATCTCGTCGTTGGCGCCTTCGTTGCGTAGCCGGTTGTCACCGGTGGCGCGACCGATCTTCTGCTTCGCCTGACCGGTGAGGCGGTCGACGGTGTGGCGGGCCTTCTTCGCTGTGCTCATGATCTTGGTATTGCCGCTGGTCGTCGGGCGGAAACCTGCAGCAACCCCCAATGCCGGTATGCTCCAAGCCGGTCCGCCCCCGTAGCTCAGGGGATAGAGCACGGCTCTCCTAAAGCCGGTGTCGCAGGTTCGAATCCTGCCGGGGGCACCAAGCGTCCTGGGATGCTGCGAGCGTCGACTTTTCGTCGAGGTTCTGTTGCGATGTCGACGAAAAGTCGACGTTCGGCGCTCGGGCGCCCACTCAGGGCAGCGGCGCGTCCAGCGGCGGCCCTGGCATCGGCGGCAGCTTCATCAGCTCTTCCAACGCCACGTCGCCCGACTGCACCTCGGGCGGCGCCTGGCGGGTGGGCATGAAGATCACCGGCCGGTAGTCCGGCGCCGGGTTCGCCATCGCGGACACGCACCCGATGCCGAAGCGGGTCGGCGTGGGCACCCCGAAGTTCTCCACGCAGCAAGAAGTCGCGACGCCATCCATGTCGACGCCGGGAGCGGCCAGTGCCGTGCACGTGGAGTACGCCTGATCGTCGAAGACCTCGGCGTGGGCGATTCCCGCTCCACCCAGAGCGCTGAACGCGAGCGCGGCGAAGCCGGAAACCAGCATGCGTGTGACGGGTGTCATGGGGCTCCCACCATAATCAGCGGGTGTCGACGCCGTCCACCCTCGAGGTGATCCTGATCGTGGCGACGGCGCTCCTGTCCGCGGGACTCATCACGTTCATCGCGCTCTTCGTCGCCGCGCGCCGCCAGCTGAGCAGCGCGCGGCGGGAACTCGAGCTGATGCGCACCGAGGGGTCCGGTCGTCGGCGCAGGCGCGGCGTCGGCCCAATGGCGGTGAAGACGGTCCTCAAGACCGCGGACGCGGTGCTCAACCGCGGCCTCGGCGCTGTGCAGAACTCGATCGACCAACTCGCCGGCTGGGCGCAGGTCGAACGGCCGGACCTCGCCCGCCTCACGCCAGGCGGCGACGTCGTACTCGTCTTCTCCGACATCGAGGGCTCGACCCGGCTCAACGCCGCACTCGGCGACAAGGCCTGGGTCAAGCTGCTCGAACGTCACGACGACCTCGTCCACACCCACGTCGCACGGCACGGCGGGCACGTGGTCAAGTCCCAGGGCGACGGGTTCATGATCGCGTTCGCCGAGCCGCGCGACGCCGTCCTCTTCGGGACCGACGTCCAGCGCGCGCTGGAGGCGAATCCGCAACGCTGGCAGGACATCCGGATCCGGATCGGCGTCCACATGGGGACGTCGGTACGACGGGGTGACGACCTCTTCGGGCTCGACGTCGCCACGGCGGCGCGGGTTGCCGATCAGGCCGACGGCGGCGAGATCCTCGTCAGCGCGCCGGTACGCGACGCGGTGTCCGACCTCGCCGATGTGCACTGGGGCCCGCCGCGCGACGTCGAACTGAAGGGCGTACCCGGCGTCCACACGCTGCACCCGGTGCTCGCCGGGTAGGGCTCAACTTCCCCGGGTGTCGATGACCTGCTGCGCCACGTCGCTGAGCTTGACGTTGCTGTCCTGCGACAGCTGGCGCAACATCGCGAACGCCTGCACGTCGTCGACGTTGAACCGTTCCATGATGATGCCCTTGGCCTGTCCGATGCGGTCACGCGTCGTCAACGCCGACTGCAGCTGATCGCCCTCGCGGCTGGCGATGATCGCCGCGGCGGCATGTGCGGCCAGCACCATGCCGACGGTCTCGGCCTCGCCGTCCCAGACGTCGGCCTGATAACCGAACAGGTTGAGAGCGCCCGCGGTGCGGTCGGCGGTGTAGAGCTTGAACGACAGTCCGCTGAGGATGCCGAGCTTCACGACCTCCGGCGAGTACTTCGGCCACTGCTGGTCTTCGCGGAAGTCGTCGGTGCGGACCACCGTCTCGTCGAGCGCGGCTTGCACGCATGGGCCCTCGACGTGCTTCATCTGCAGCTGGTCGATTTCGAAGAGGACGTCCGACGTCGGAGCCAGGGTCTCGAAGGCGCCGCCCTTGCCCACCAGCAGGACGCCTGCGACGTCCACACCGGGTATCAACTCCGTCGCCGCGGACGTCACGTCGGCCAGGATGTCCATCAGGCTGCGCGGCATCGCCGTCGCTCTGGCCAACTCCGCCATCCGCAGGGCGAGATCGCGATTGCTGACCGTCATGACCTGATTCTCCCCTGGCATTGGTGATGAAAAGCAAGTTTGCCCCATGCCGTCACCGGGCAAGGCAGTGGCTAGGCGAGATCGGTGGCCGGCCACTGCCCTTGCTTAGGTCCCGTCGGTTCTGCCGTGAGCCGACGGGGCCGACTCCTTCCATTCAGCCCGAGTCACTCTGTTAGTCGTAGTACGGTGCGGTCATGAGCGGCGTGTGGATCCTCGGCGGCATGCAGACCGACTTCGCACGCAACTTCACTCGCGAAGGCCTCGACTTCACCGACCTGACCGCCGACGTCGTCCGGGCGACGCTGGACGCGTGCCGGATCGACGCCTGCGACGTCGGCGTCGTCCACGTCGGCAACGCCTTCGGCGAGATGTTCGCTGCCCAGGGCCATCTCGGCGCCATGCCCGCCACGGTCGTCGACGGACTTTGGGACACCCCGTCGACGCGGCACGAAGCCGCCTGCGCGTCCGGCAGCGTCGCGATCCTGGCTGCGATGGCCGACCTGCGCTCGGGCGCCTACGACTGCGCGCTAGTGGTCGGCGTCGAACTCGAGAAGACCGTGCCCGGCGACACGGCAGCCCGGTACCTCGGCGCCGCCGCGTGGACCGGCCGCGACGGCGCCGACGCGACCTTCATGTGGCCGCACGCCTTCAGCCAGGTGCTCGACGAGTACGACCGCCGCTACGGCGTCGACGAACGTCACCTGCACGCCATCGCGGAACTCAACCTCCGCAATGCCAAGGCCAATCCGAACGCCCAGACGCGAGAATGGACCGTCCCCGACCCGATCGAGGCCGACAACGCGTCGAACCCACTGGTGGACGGACGGATCCGCCGCTACGACTGCAGCCAGATGACCGACGGGGGCGCCGCGGTCGTGCTGGTCTCCGACGCATACCTGCGCGACCATCCCGACAGCAGGCCCATCGGGCGAATCGACGGCTGGGGACACCGCACCGTTGGCCTCGGGCTGGCCCAGAAGCTCGAACGGTCCCGCGGTGACGAGTACGTCATGCCCCACGTGCGTGCCGCGGTGCTCGACGCGTTCGGGCGGGCCCACATCACGCTCGACGACCTCGACGGCATCGAAGTGCACGACTGCTTCACCCCCAGCGAGTACCTCGCCATCGACCACATCGGACTCACCGGTCCCGGCGAATCGTGGAAGGCCATCGAGAACGGCGAGATCGAGATCGGCGGGCGACTGCCGGTCAACCCCAGCGGCGGGCTGATCGGCGGCGGCCACCCCGTCGGCGCCACCGGCGTCCGCATGCTGCTCGACGCCGCCCGTCAGGTCAGCGGTAGCGCCGGCGACTACCAGGTCGACGGCGCGCGGACGTTCGGCACCCTCAACTTCGGCGGGAGCACCACAACCACGGTGAGCTTCGTCGTCTCCAACGCTCAGGAGGACCCACGATGACCACCGCTGCGACCAACCCCGAGATCTTCGCGAAGTACCTCTCCACGCTGCCCGAGGACGACGACCACCCCTACCGCACCGGACCGTGGCGGCCCCAGACCACCGAGTGGGATGCCGACGACCTGATCGTCGTCGAGGGCGAACTGCCCACCGACCTCGACGGCGTCTACCTGCGCAACACCGAGAACCCGTTGCACCCAGCGCTCAAGACGTACCACCCGTTCGACGGCGACGGCATGATGCACGTCGTCGGGTTCCGCGACGGAAAGGCGTTCTACCGCAACCGCTTCGTCCGTACCGACGGCTTCCTGGCCGAACTCGACGCGGGCGGCCCGCTGTGGCCGGGCATCGCCGAGCCCATCGATCTGGCCAAGCGCGACTACGGCTGGGGCGCACGGACGTTGATGAAGGACGCCTCCTCGACCGACGTCGTCGTCCACCGCGGCGTCGCGCTGTCCAGCCATTACCAATGCGGCGACCTCTACCGCATCGACCCCTACACCGGCGACACCCTCGGCAAGGAGGACTGGCGCGGTGGCTTCCCGGCCAACTGGGGTGTGTCCGCCCATCCGAAGGTCGACGACGCGACCGGCGAACTGCTGTTCTTCAACTACTCCAAGCAGGCACCGTTCATGCACTACGGCGTCGTCGACGCCGCCAACGAGCTGGTGCACCTCGTCGACGTGCCGCTGCCTGGCCCGCGGTTGCCACACGACATGGCGTTCACCGAGAACTACGCCATCCTGAACGACCTGCCGCTGTTCTGGGCGCCCGAGTACCTCGAGCACGGCGTGCACCTGCCGCGGTTCCACCGAGACGTGCCTTCGCGATTCGCGGTGATCCCGCGCCGCGGTCAGACCGGCGACATCATGTGGTTCGAGGCCGACCCCACCTACGTCCTGCACTTCACCAACGCCTACGAGGACGGCGACGAGATCGTCCTCGACGGCTTCTTCCAGGGCAATCCGGTGCCTGCGCTCGCGCTCGACCAGATGCAGACCCGCCTGCATCGGTGGCGGTTCGACCTGACGACGGGCACCACGCGCGAGGAATCCCTAACCGACAGCGTCACCGAGTTCGGCATGATCAACCCAGGCCGCGCCGGGCGCGACTACCGCTATGCGTATGCGGCCACCGGCAAGCCCGGCTGGTTCCTGTTCGACGGTCTGGTCAAGCACGACCTGCGAACCGGGACCGAGGAGCGCTTCGCGTTCGACGACGGCGTCTACGGCAGCGAGACCGCGATGGCGCCCAGGATGAACGGCACGGCGGAAGACGATGGCTACCTCGTCACGATCACGACCGACATGAACGCCGACGCGTCGTACTGCCTGGTGTTCGACGCAGCCCGCGTGGGCGACGGCCCCGTCTGCAAGATTCAACTGCCCGAACGGGTCTCGAGCGGCACCCATTCGACGTGGGCACCGGGCTCTGAGCTGCGCCGCTGGCACGACGTCGACCGCGCCGCCGAGGCGATCGGCCTCTAGCCGAGCATGACCGGCGTCAACGCGGTGGGCCGGATGCTCGGCGTACTCGGCGACGAGTGGACGCTGCTCATCGTCCAGCAGGCCCTGCTGGGGGCGGCCCGATACGGCGACTTCACTGCGCGCCTACCGATCTCGCACGCGGTGCTCACGGGCAGGCTCAAGACGATGACGGCCGAGGACCTGGTGACCCGTCGGGTGTACCAGGACAGGCCGGTGCGCGCGGAGTACGTCCTGACTCAACGGGGGCGGGCGCTGTGGCCCGTGCTCGCGTCGGTGTGGGCGTGGGAGCGGCAGTGGGTTCCCCGCCACGGCGACGGGTTGCCCGCCATGCACCATCGCGCCTGCGGTGCCGACGTCGCGCCGGTGCTCGTCTGCCGGTCCTGTCGCGAGCCGACGTCGGAGAAGGAGCTGCGGGTCCGGTGGGGTCCCAGCGGATCGTGGCCGCGGTCGGTGCCGGTTCTGTCCACGCGCCGGCGGTCGTCCCCGGACACCGGACGTTCCGCCCCCGGCCTGTTCCCGGAGACCATGACGATCCTGGGCAACCGGTGGGCGTTCGCGGTGGTGGTCGCCGCGTTCGTGGGCACCAGCCGGTTCGGCGACTTCGAGGCTCAGCTCGCCGTCCCGCCGAGCACGCTCGCCGACCGCCTAGCGACTCTCACCGACCGCGGAATCCTCGCCAACGCGAGCGGTCCCTACCTGCTGACAAAGAAGGGACGCGCGGTGTTGCCCGTGCTCATCACCGCGCTGCAGTGGGCTGAGCAGTGGTACCCAGCGGCAGAGGGCCCAGCGGTGCTGCTGCACCACATCGCCTGTGGCGCAGCGTTCCACGGCGCACTCGCCTGCGACTCGTGTGCCGAAATCCTGCGCGGAAATCAACTCGAAAGGGTCTGGCACTCTCCGTCCTAGAGTGCTAAATTCGGTATCGCACAGTGATTGGTCGCCCGCCAGGGTGGCGGGCATTTCAGTGACATAGGAGGTGGATTGCTGTGCTTCGCTTCGATCCCTTCAGTGACCTGGACGCGATGGCCCGAGGCCTGCTGAACAGCCAGACCGGATCGGCTCGTAGTCCGCGGTTCATGCCGATGGACCTGTGCAAGGTCGACGACCACTACCTGCTCACCGCAGACCTTCCCGGGGTCGACCCCGGCTCGGTCGACGTGGACGTCGACAACGGCACGTTGACCATCTCCGCGCACCGCACCGCGCGCTCGGAGGACTCGGTGCAGTGGCTGACCAACGAGCGGTTCTTCGGCACGTACCGCAGGCAGCTATCCCTGGGCGACGGCATCGATTCCGCGAAGATCGCCGCGTCCTACGAGAACGGCGTCCTCACCGTGACGATCCCGTTGGCGGAGCGGGCCAAGGCCCGCAAGGTCGAGATCGCGCATGGCGGCGGCCGGAAGTCCATCGAGACGACGACCGTAGACGCCTGACGGTTCGGGTGGTGGGTGACGGTCCCTGAGCGGCCGTCACCCACCCAACCGGAACCGTAGATTGTTGCGCACCGCAAGCCATTCCACGTCCAGGATCGAGTAGACGACGGTGTCGCGCCGGGATCCGTCCGGCAGCACCTGATGGCTGCGGAGCACTCCGTCCAGCTTGGCGCCGAGCCGCTCGATGGCCGTCCGGCTGGTCGAGTTGAAGAAGTGCGTACGGAATTCCACTGCGACGCAGCCCAACTGCTCGAACGCATGGGTGAGCAGCAGCAACTTGCACTCGGTGTTGACGCCAGTGCGCCGCACGGCGGGCACGTACCAGGTGTAGCCAATCTCGAGGCGCCGGTTGGCCGGATCGACGTTGCAGTAGCTCGAGGACCCCACCAGGGTGCCGTCGGCGTCGCGCACCACGAACGTCAGACCCGTCTGCGGGTGCTGCACCGCCAGCCGCCCGTCGATCCACTCCTGGGCCGTCTCGGGTGTCGGCGCGCTGGTGAACCAGAGTTCGCGGACGCTGGCCGACGCCTCGATGATCTCCGGCGCGTGTGCGGCCGTGAGGGGTTCCAGCCTCACCCACTGCTCACCGGTCAGCACCACCGGTTCCACGAATCCCGTCACGTCCGCCGTCCTTCACCCGTCCATGCCGCGACCACCGCCAACACCGACAGCACCACCGCGGACACCGTCACCGCCGCGCCGATGTACAGCCCGTAGCCTGCGGACACCGGAGGTGCCACGTACAACCGGTAGTAGAATCCCACCATGACGGCGATGAACACCGAGATGCCAAGGGCGACAGCCGATGCCACCCGCACCGAGAGCCCGCGGGCGGCCATCGCGGCCGCCACGATCAGCGTCGACGACAGCACCACGATGAACTGGCCGATGCCGAAGCCGTCGGGCGGAACCCCGATCTGACCGTTGCGGCCGCCGATCGCGTTCGCCCGGCCGCCGCCACCCGCGGCAGTGGTGAGCCACGGCAACCACGCGCTCACCAGCAGCACGGCCGCGCACAGCACGACGAACCATCCGGGGCGCAGGCGTGCCATGCGACGAGGGTATCGGGTGCACGGACGTAGGCTGCACCCATGACGGAACTGCCCGACTGGGCCCACGGCCTGGACCTGGCGCCCCACCCCGAGGGTGGCTGGTACCGCGAGACCTGGCGTAGCGATCTGACCGTCACGCAGTCGGCTCTGCCGCCCGACTACACCGGCCCCCGCAGCGCGGGAACGGCGATCCTGTTCCTGCTGATGCCCGGTCAGCAGTCCGCGTGGCACACCGTGCGCAGCGCCGAGCTGTGGCTGTATCACCGGGGCAGTCCTCTGCTGCTGGAGGTCGGTCCCGAACGGGAGAGTGCGCCAACGGTTCTGCTCGGCAGCGACATCGGCGCCGGTGAGTCCCCGCAGATCGTCGTGCCACCCGGACACTGGCAGCGGGCCACCCCGCGCGACGACGAACCGACCCTGGTGAGCTGTGTCGTGGTGCCGGGGTTCGACTTCGCCGACTTCGCGCTACACGCCCCTACCGACTGAGCAGTGCGACCGCGGCCGCCACCAGTTCGGCGTTGCCCGGCGCGGTCGACCCGTCGGGAAGCCGCAGCGTGTCCTCCATGCCGATGCGGGTCTGGACGTCGCACGAGCCGGCGTGTTCCAGCAGCGGCCAGCAGCTCTCGTCGAGCCCGTGCAGCAGCACCGGCGCCGGCGTATCGGCGGCGCGCACCCTGGCCAGCATGTCGTCGGCGACGCTGGCGTCCTGGTTGCCCTGCAACTCGATCATCACGCGCATGCAGTGTTCGACCATCTCGGACTCCGCCCACGACGCGACGGCCTCGGCGTGGAACAGCCCGATCTCGACGCCGACGCCCATGTCCAGCAGCACCTTCGCCAGATCGGGCGCGCCGGGTTCGTGCCAGTTGAGCGAGGCGAAGTCCGGCAGGACCGTCCACGCCTGCACCGCGCGGCGCCTGGCGTCGGGGTCGGGTAGCGCCCAGAAGCCCGTCGTGACGCCGAGCGGCAGCCCCGGGATGGCCTCGCGGACGGCCGCCACTGCTGCCCCGACGGCGTCGGGCTCCAAAGAGTCCTTGCCGTCGGGCGTCTTGGGGTGCATGTGCACGGCCTGCGCGCCCGCCTGATGGGACCGGACTGCGGCCTCGGCCAGCTGCGCAGGCGTGACCGGCAGCCCGGGGTGCTGGTCCGGCGTGCGGGCACCGTTGATGCAGGCCTTGAGGTAGATCACGAGCTGCCCCTCTAGCCGAAGACGGCCTTGAACTTCTCCAGGGACGCGCGGATGTCGCTCTTCAGCGCGCTCGCGACCACCATGCCGATCGGCCCGAACAGCGCGGGGCCGCCGAGGTGGATGTCGAACGACACCGTGGAGCCGGCAGGTGACGGCTTGATCTTGCCGATCAGCTTGACCTTGACCCCGCCCTTGCCGTTGCCGTCGAGCGTCATCGACTGCGGCGGCTTCCAGTTCACGATCGTCCAGTCGATGCGGTTGAGCATGCCCTTGACCTCCAGGATCGAGGTGATCCTGGTGCCCTTCTCCAGGTTCTCGGGCAGCTTGCTGCGCCACATCCGGTGGATCGTCAGCCACTCCTTGTAGCGCGACAGATCGGACGCAGCCGTCCAGGCCTGCTCCGGCGGGAGGGGGATCTCGACGGATTCGGAGAGCTTCGCCATCGGCCTACGACAGCGGGGGGTTCGGCGCCTGCGGGGGCGTGTTCGGGCCGGGCTGCTGGTTGGGCGGCACCTGTCCGGGCCGCTGCTTGGCGGCCTGCTCGCGCGCCGCCTTCTTGGCAGCCTCCTGCACCTTGTCGACGTGCGACGCGTACTTGCCCTGCGTCTTCTTGTCGACGACGTCGCCCACCTTGTCGATGGCGGTCTCTACCTTGTCGGCGTTCTTCGACACCGCGTTCTTCACCTTGTCCAAGAATCCCATGCGCTCAGCCTATAGAACGCTCACAGATCGGCCGAGCGCCAGAGCCGGCGCCGCTCCCCCAGCATCGCGCCCTGCGCCCACCAGACGACCTCGATGACGGCCGCGCCGATCAGCCCGACGACCAGTGCCGTCGTCGTGACCGTGGCGTTCGACGGATCGAGCAGGAACAATTCCTGGGCCATCGGTACCGAGAAGATCAATACGTAGGCCAGGCCCGAGACCGCGACCAACGCCACGCGCCACCACTCGTACGGCCGGGCCACCACGGCGAGCACCCAGACCGCGCCGACGAGCAGCGTGATCAGCGCAGCCGTCGACGCCTGGGTCTGCTGAGTCGGCGTCGCCGCCCTGCCCTCGTAGGCCAGCAGGTACGACACGAACGTCGTCGTGCCCACCACGACGCCCGACGGCAGCGCCGAGGTCATCACGCGCCGGACGAAACCTGTGTGCGCCCGTTCGTTGTTGGGTGCCAGCGAGAGCACGAAGGCCGGGATGCCGATCGTGAACCACGCCGCGATCGTCACGTGGATCGGTTGGAACGGGAACGGCAGCGGATCGGTGCCGAAGATCGCCGACGCCAGACCGGCCAGCCCAACTGCCATCGCCAGCAGCACCGAGTACACCGTCTTGGTCAGGAACAGATTCGAGACGCGTTCGATGTTCCCGATGACGCGGCGGCCCTCGCCGACGACGTACGGCAGCGTCGCGAACTTGTTGTCCAGCAACACGATCTGGGCAACCGCGCGGGACGCGGACGACCCCGAGCCCATGGCGACGCCGATGTCGGCGTCCTTGAGCGCCAGCACGTCGTTGACGCCGTCGCCGGTCATCGCGACGGTGTGACCGCGCGACTGCAGCGCGTGCACCATCGCGCGCTTCTGGTCCGGTCGCACTCGACCGAAGGTGGTGCACTCCTCGAGTGCGGCGGCGAGGTCGTCGGGCTCCGCGGGCAGCTTGCGGGCGTCCATGGCCTCGCCGCGCAGGCCGAGCGTGCCCGCCACCGCGCCGACCGACACGGCGTTGTCGCCGCTGATCACCTTGACCGTGACGTGCTGGGAGGCGAAGTAGTCCAGGGTGTCACGGGCGTCGGGCCGGACGCGCTGCTCGAGCACCACCAGCGCGACCGGGGTGACGACGCCTGGCGCGTCGGGGGCGTCGACCGCCCGGTCCGACGAGGCGAGCAGCAAGACGCGCAATCCCTGGGCGCCGAGCCGTTCGGCCTCCTCGGCCTCCGGGGCCGCCGGATCGAGCAGTACGTCGGGAGCCCCGATCACCCAGTTGGCGTGCTCGCCGTAGGACGCGCCGCTCCACTTGGTCGCCGACTTGAACGGCGCGGTGGCGGTGGCCGTCCAGCCCGGAGCGGTGGGATGGGCCTCGGCGATGGCCGCGATGCTGGCGTTGGGGTGAGCGTCGTCGGCGGCGAGCTGTGCCAGCACGTCGTCGGTGTCATTCCCCCGGTCGCTACGCTCCTGCCCGCCGGCGCGCGGCTCGGCCAGCGTCTTGGTCTCGGCGAGCCGCATGCCGTTCTCGGTGAGTGTCCCGGTCTTGTCGGCGCACACCACGTCGACGCGGGCGAGGCCTTCGATGGCGGGCAGCTCCTGCACCAGGCACTGCCTGCGGCCCAGCCGGACCACCCCGACCGCGAACGCGATCGACGTCATCAGCACCAAGCCCTCGGGAACCATCGGCACCAACGCCCCGACCATGCGGAGCACCGACTCGCGCCAGTCCGCACCGGTGGTGAACAACTGCGTGTAGATGATCAGCAGGCCCGCGGGCACCAGCAGGTAGGTGATGAACTGCAGGATCTTGTTGATGCCGCTGCGCAATTCGGACTTCACCAGCGTGAACTTGCTGGCTTCCTCGGCGAGTTTGGCGGCGTACGCCTCGCGGCCCACCTTGGTGGCGCGGTAGGCGCCGCTGCCCGCGACGACGAAGCTGCCGGACATGACGTCGTCGCCGGCGTCCTTGGCGATGGCGTCGGCCTCACCGGTGAGCAGCGACTCGTCGACTTCGAGGTTGGTCTCTTCGAGAATCGTTCCGTCGACCACGATCTGGTCGCCGGGGCCGAGTTCGATGACGTCGTCGAGCACCACTTCGCTGGGCGGGAGTTCGGTCGTGCCCGACATCCTGCGCACGGTGGGCCGGGCCTGGCCCACGATCGCGAGTTCGTCGAGTGTCCGCTTGGCCCGCAGCTCCTGGATGATGCCGATGGCGCTGTTGGCGACGATGAGCAGGCCGAACAGTCCGTTGATCAACGATCCCGTGGCGAGCACGATGAGGAACAGCACCCCGAGGATCGCGTTGATCCGGGTCAGCACGTTGGCGCGGACGATCTCCGAGACGCTGCGCGCCGCCCGCGCCGGGACGTCGTTGGTCTTGCCTGCGGCGACCCGCTCGGCGACCTCGGCGTCGGAGAGGCCCTGGGCCAGGGCGCTGCTCAACTGTCCTCGATTCTCTTCGCGCAAGCGCTCATCGCAAGAACGTTCCCATACCGTCTTCGTCGTAGTACTCCAGCTTCAGCACGTCACCGTCGAACGTGGCGGTCGACGTGCTGCCGGGCGGCGAGTTCTCGGTGACGAAGGAGACGGCGAATACGTTGCCGTTCCAATGCTTCAGCGGCACGTTGAGTTTCGGTCCGAGGGCGAGGTTCAGCTCGCCGTTGCGCTCGGTGATGCGCGCAGCCCCGAAGTACGGGTTGGCATAGTCGCCGACGTACTCGGACAGTGGCGCAGGGGGCGCGGGGTTGGCGGGCGGCTGCTGCCCCACCAGCGAGCCGACCGGCTTCTCCATCTCGACGTACGCACCGTTGTAGAGCTTGAACCAGTCGGTGCGCACTTCGCCGTACTGCACCAGGTCGGCGAACTCGGCGGTGAGCGTCTCGGGCACTCCGGCAGGCGTGGCGTTGGTCAGGACGACGATGCCGACGTCAGCGGACGGCAGGAAGAGCACGTTGGTGTTGGCGCCCAGTTCGAAGGCGCCCGAATGGCTCATCTGCGTCCGGCCCGCCGACGTAGACCCGACGTTGAAGCCGTAGCCGTAGAAGCCCGACCGCATGGCTGCTTCGGTGGGCGGGCTGGACACGATCTGCGGCGACAGCGCCGGCAGCAGCGCCGCCGGTTCGACGATCGTCTTGCCGTCGTGAGAACCGTTGGCCAGCACCATCGCCATCCACTTCGCCATGTCGTTGGCGGAACTGCTGACGCCTCCCGCGGGAGCCTCGGGCTGCGGGTCGCGGACGTAGCGCGGGAAGTACTTGCCGTCGACGTGGATGTGGCCTGCGGCGCGGTTGGGCCGGGCCTGGTATTCGTCGAAGCGCGAGCTGGTCGACGTCATGCCCAGTGGCCGGAACATCACGTCCTGACTGAGGTCCTCCCACGTCGTACCCGCATTGACGGCCACCGCCTCGGCTGCCGCCGTCAAGCCGAAGTTGGTGTAGGCGTACGAGACTCGGAACGGGTCGAGCGGCAGTTGGCGCAGCCGTTCCAGGATCTGTCTGCGGTCGTAGCCCATGTCCTCGAGCATGTCGCCGGCATGATCGGGCAGACCCGAGCGGTGCGAGTACATGTCGCCGACGGTCACCATGCGGGTGACGGCGGGGTCGGCGAGGGCGAACCAGGGCAGCTTCTCGGCGATCGGCGTGTCCCACCCGATCGCGCCCTTGCCCACCTCGTGGGCGACGACGGTGGACCCGACCGGCTTGGACAGCGAGGCCAGCTGGAACACCGTGTCGGGGTCGATCTTGTTCACGTCGCCGCTGCCGTTGCGACTGTCCTTGACGCCGAAACCCTTCGAATACACCGTCTTTCCGCCGTGCACGACGGCGACGGACATACCGGGTATGCCGGTCTGATCCATCAGTCGCTTCGCGATGCCGTCGAGCTTGGCCACCGCGTCCTCGACCGCGTTGTCGGGCAAGGGCATCGCCGGCATCAGCGGCGGCAGGACGTCGGAGAGCTGGTCCTGCGCCGGGGCGCTGGAGGCCTCCTGCGACGGCTCCGTCGAGCCGCAACCCGTGAGCACGGCCAGGGCGGTCATGGACACGGCGAGCCGGCGGATCAAGATCGAGGAGCGCACACCTGCACGCTAGTCGGTCAGGACCGCCACCATGCGTCCAATGACGCCTCCGTCATGCGTTCGACGCGCTCCCCCGGGCGCGGGGTCGCGACCAACACGCCCTCGCCGGTCGCGGCGGTCAGCATCCGCTCGACGGGTTCGGACCACGGATGCGGTGCCAGCCGGAACGTCGCCCAGTGGATCGGGACGAGCAGACCGCGGTCGGTGACGTCGCGGTGGGCCCGCACCGCCTCTTCGGGATTCATGTGGATGTCGGGCCAGCCGGGGTGATAGGCCCCGATGGGCATGAGCGTGACGTCGAACGGGCCGTGCTCGGCGCCGATGTCGGCGAAGATCTTGCCGTAGCCGGTGTCGCCGCCGAAGAACGCCTTGTGCTGGGGGCCGATCACGGCCCACGACGACCACAGCGTCACGTCGCGGTTGACGAAGCGTCCCGAGAAGTGCCGCGCCGGGGTGCAGACCAGCGTGAGGTCGCCGAGGCGCGCGCTCTCGTTCCAGTCGAGTTCGACGATCCGGTCATCGGGGATGTGCCATGCCCGCAGGTGCGCTCCGATGCCGAGCGGTACGAAGAACTTCGATCGCTGGGTGCGGGCCAGTTGCTTGACGGTGTCGATGTCGAGGTGGTCGTAGTGGTCGTGGCTGATGATGACCGCGTCGATGGCGGGCAGCGCCTCGAGCGGGGCGGGTACCGGGTGCAACCGGTGCGGACCGACGGCCCGGGACGGCGAGCACCGGTCGCTCCAGATCGGGTCGGCCAGGATGCGGTAGCCGTCGACCTCGATCAGGGCGGACGAGTGACCGAACCAGGTCACGGCGAGGTCCGCGGCGGGCAGGTCGACGGCGGGCGTCACCAGCGGCACGTCCTTCGGCGGGCGCTGGGCCGGGCCGTTGCCGACGACGTCGCGCAGCAACAGGAACTGTTCTTCCCTGCTCAGGCTGGTCTCGGAGGCGGGTTCGAGGTTGACGAACACCCCGTCGCGGTAGTTCGGCGACCGCTTGGCGACGGCGCCGATCTCGACCGGCGAGGCACCGAGCGCCGAGGGGGTGCCCTGCAGCGCGCGCAGTGCCCAGCCGCCACCGACGATGGCCGCCGTCCCGCCGATCAGGCGTACCGCCTCGCCGAGCATCAGGCGCCCTTGAAGTTCGGGGGTCGCTTCTCGATGCGGGCCACCTGGGCCTCGATGATGTCGCTGCTGGCCCATGCCCGGTCGAAGAGTTCCTTGTGTGCGGGCCAGGCGTCCTCGTAGGCGCCGTCGTCGTTGAGCACGCGCTTGGCGTGCTGCAGCGCCAGGGGCGCGAAGCCCGCGATCTCCTGAGCCCAGGCCTGCGCGTCGGCGAGCGTGCCGATGCGGTTGGCCATTCCGGTCGCCAGCGCGTCGTCGGCGGTGAGGCGCTCGGCGGCCAGCAGCATGCCGCGCGCACGGCCGGCCCCGACCAGCGACGTCAGCCGGCGGATGCTCCAGTTGTCCAGTGCGATGCCGTATTTCGCGACGGGGAACTGGAAGTACGCCTCGGGTGCGACGACCCGTAGATCGCAGATCATCGAGAGGATGACACCGGCGCCGATGGCCGGTCCGTTGATCGCCCCGATGACCGGGAGCGGCGCCTGGTCGATCGCGATGTTGAGCGCCCTGGCCTTGTCGGGCAGCTCGTCGGCGACGCCCTGGCCGCCGGAGAGGTCGGCGCCGGAACTGAAGACGTGTCCGCCGCCGGTGAGGACGATGGCGCGGACGTCCTCTGCGGCTGCCTTCTCGATCACCTCGCGCAGGCCGTCGACCAGTTCGCTGTTGAGCGCGTTGCGTCGCTCGGGGCGTTGCATCTCCAAGGTCAGCACGGCGCCGTCACGGCTAACACCAATCATGGCGACCAGACTATAGATAGCCTTTTCGGGGTGAGTCGGATAGCCGCCAGGGCGCTTCGCGATGCCGTGTTGGACGCGGGATCGTTCCGCAGCTGGGACGCCGCGCCGTTGGCGGTGCCCACCAATCCCGACTACCGCCGGGAACTCGACGAGGCGGCCGCGGCTACGGGGCTCGACGAGTCCGTGCTGACCGGTGAGGGCACGGTGTTCGGCAGGCGCATCGCGGTCGTCGCCTGCGAGTTCGACTTCCTGGCGGGCTCCATCGGCGTTGCTGCGGCCGAGCGGATCACCGCCGCGATCGAACGGGCGACCGCCGAGAGTCTGCCGCTGGTGGCGTCGCCCAGTTCGGGCGGCACCCGGATGCAGGAGGGCACGGTCGCGTTCCTGCAGATGGTGAAGATCGCGGCAGCGGTCGAGCTGCACAAGCGCGCGCACCTGCCGTACCTCGTCTACCTGCGGCATCCGACGACGGGCGGGGTGTTCGCGTCGTGGGGATCGCTGGGTCACGTCACCGCCGCCGAGCCGGGTGCGCTGATCGGCTTCCTGGGTCCCCGGGTGTACGAGCACCTGTACGGCGAGCCGTTCCCGAAGGGCATCCAGACTGCGGAGAACCTGCACCGCCACGGCGTGCTCGACGGCGTCGTTCCGCTGGAGGTGCTGCGGTCGGTGCTGCACCGCACGCTCAAGGTCGTCCTCGATCCGCCGGGCCTGCTGTCCGACCCGCCCGAGCCGGAGCCCGTTGCCGACGTTCCGGCCTGGGACTCGGTGGAGGCGTCGCGGCGGCCCGACCGGCCGGGGGTCCGCTATCTGCTCGAGCACGGCACCACCGAACGGGTGCTGCTGTCGGGCACGGGCGGCCAGGGCGAGGCGGCAACGACGCTGCTCGCGCTGGCCCGGTTCGCCGGCCAACCCGCGGTGGTCGTCGGCCAGCAGCGCGGTCGCGGCGGCGGGCTGGTAGGACCACGTGCGCTGCGGGAGGCTCGGCGCGGGATGTCGCTCGCCGCGAGCCTGCGATTGCCGCTGGTGCTCGTCATCGACACCGCGGGTCCGGCGTTGTCGGCCGAGGCCGAGGAGGGTGGGCTGGCCGGTGAGATCGCGCGCTGCCTGGCCGAACTCGTCACGCTCGACACCCCGACGGTGTCGGTGCTGCTGGGTCAGGGCAGCGGCGGTCCCGCACTGGCGATGGTGCCCGCCGACCGGGTGCTCGCCGCGCAGCACGGCTGGCTCGCGCCGCTGCCGCCCGAGGGCGCCAGTGCGATCGTCTACCGCGACGTCGACCACGCCCCAGATCTCGCTGCGGCTCAGGGCATTCGATCGCTGGACCTGCTCCACGACGGCGTCGTCGACGTGATCGTCGGGGAGCGCCACGACGCCTCCGACACGCCTGCGGACTTCACCGACCGGCTGGCGGCGACCATCGCCGCCGAGTTGGTGGCACTGCGCGACGTTCCCGACGACGCCCGGCTGGCTGCGCGGTTGCGTCGCTACCGACGCATCGGGCTGCCCTGACGGCGGTACACCTCTGCCGGTCTGCCGCGGCTGCCCTCGGTGGTCTCACCCGTCGGCTCGATCAGCCCACGCCTGGTCAACCTGCGCGCGAAGGCGTCGCGCGGAATTGGTTCTCCTGCAACGGCTTCGTGAACCCGCCGAAGGTCGCTGAGCGTGAACGTCTCTCCGGCGAGCCGGTCGGGGTCGGGATACTCGGCGTACTTGGCGCGTAGACGCGCGACCGCTGCGTCGATGATCGCCTCGTGGTCGCGCCACATTCGGCCGGGTCGCGACACCGGCATCAGCCGCGTCCGGTCGGCGAACCGTTCGTCGAGCGCCGCGAGCGGGACGACCGCCATGTGGGCCACCGACAGCACGCGCCCCCGGTCGTCGCGGTCGATGGCGTCGAAGACGTGCAGCTGCCTCGGCCTCAACCCCGTCACTCCGGCCTTGTCGCGCAGCGAGCGGTGAACGGCTTGCTCGAGTAGCTCGTCGACGTGCATGAAGGTGCCGGGCAGGGCCCAGCCCCGCTCGTTGGGTCGCGGCACCTGCAGCACCAGGAGGTCGCCGCCGTTCGGCTCGAGCGTCAGCACGGCGGTGTCGACGGCGACCGACGGCTGCGGGTACTCGTCGAGCCGAGCCATCGTGTCAGCCCCCTGGTGTATCGTTCGATTTATCGCGATTTCGCGCAAAGTAGTTCTCGGGGAGGAGAACGATATGAATCTATCAACAGCACAACTGGATCGGGCGTGCGGCGTCCTACTGGCCACGGCAGCGGGTGACGCGCTCGGCGCGCCGTACGAGTTCGAGCCGCCGCGCGGTCCCGATCTCGAGGTCGCCATGGTGGGCGGCGGTTCGTTCGGGTGGAACCCCGGCGAGTGGACCGACGACACCTCGATGGCGCTGGCGATCGCCGAAGTGGCCGCGACTGGCGCCGATCTGCGCGACGAGCCGGCCCAGACCGCAATCGTCACGCGGTGGTATGAGTGGTCCTTGACAGCGACGGACGTGGGCAATCAAACCCGCAGCGTCCTGGGCGCCACGGGCCGCGCCGGCGTCTCGGCCGCCAACGCGCTGGCCGCGTCGCGGATGTTGCACGAGCGCACCGGTCACACGGCAGGCAACGGATCGCTGATGCGGACCGCGCCCGTCGCGCTGGCCTACCTCGACGACGAGGACGCGTTGGTCGACGCCGCGCGGACCATCAGCGAGCTGACCCACTTCGATCCCGACGCCGCCGAGGCCTGCGTGCTCTGGTGCCTGGCGATCCGGCACGCCGTGCTGACGGGTGATCTCGACGTGCGCGCCGGACTGGAACGCCTGACCGATGCCCGTCGGGAACTCTGGGTCGAGCGACTGGACGTGGCGGAGGCGTCGGTGCCGTCGTCGTTCCGGCGCAACGGCTGGGTGGTGGAGGCTCTGCAGGCGGCCTGGTCGGCGATCACGACGACGCCGGTGCCCGCCGACGATCCGACCGCGGGCGTGTTCGCAGCGGATCACCTGCGACTGGCGCTCGATGCTGCGGTGCGGTCGGGCAACGACACCGACACCGTCGCGGCGATCGCCGGTGGGCTACTCGGCGCGAGGTGGGGCGCGTCTGCAGTGCCGGGCACGTGGCGCAGGCTGCTGAACGGATGGCCGGGTCTGAAGGCGCGGGGTCTGGTGTCGCTGGCGACGCGGATCGTGGGGGCCGATCGTCCGTTCGACAACTACGTCGTTCCGATGACCCCCTCGCCGCACCCGCATGACGACGGGGTGTGGCTCGGCGATCTGGCCACGCTGCAGGCGCTTCCCGAGGACGTGGGCGCCGTCGTCTCACTGTGCCGGGTCAACGACCGGGATCTGCCACCCGGCGTCGAGCAGATCGACATCCGCCTGATCGACGTCGTGGGCGCCAACGCGCATCTCGACTTCGTGCTGCTCGACACGGTGCGGCTGCTCGAGGCGTTGCGGGCCGAGGGGCGGACCGTCCTGCTGCACTGCGTGGCCGCACACAGCCGGACCCCCGCGGTGGCCGCGCTGTACGGCGCGCGCAGGGCGGGGCTCAGCGGGCGCGACGCCTTGGCGGCGGTGTGCGAGGTGCTTCCGGACGCCTACCCGAACTGGGACTTCCGCGACGCGCTCGACCGCCTCGCGCCGTGACGTCGTCGGTGAGCACGTGAAACTGTTTCGCTCTCAACTGCTTTGGGTCGGCCGCCGAAGGCGTGGCATCCTGGCACGGTGGAATCCCTGCTGCACTTCGCCGGCAACTTCTGGTGGCTGATCTTCCCCCTGGGCGGGGTGATCGGCGGCGGGGTCAAGGCGGTCGCCGCAGCGAATGAGCGGCGGGCCGAGCGGAGGCTCGAGCGCTATCGGATCAAGCAGCAGACCAAAATCGCGGTCGCCGAGGCGTCGGGACGCGCACGGATCGACGAGGCGTCGGCGCGGCGGGAGATGACCAGGGTGCTTGCACGTCACGACGACGTCGATGCGCGCTGGCTCGACTACGAGATGGACGTGGCGAAGCTGCTTGACTTCCCGTTGATGACCGACATGCGCGATCCGTTGACGGCGGCGTTCCACAAGGCGCGCAGCCGGGCCGACCTGTTGCGTCCGGTGTCGGTGGACGAGGTGATCGGCGACCGCGATGCCCAGGCGGAGTACCGCGATGCGGTGCACGACTATGCCGTCGCGTTCGAGGTCGCCGAGGCAGAGGCGATCCGGCGGCGGCGCAGCGACTTCTCCGCCGACGACCGGGATCGGTTGTCGCGGGCGCAGAGCCTGCTGCGGATGGCATCCGACGGTTCGGCGACCGTGCAGGAGCGGCAGAACGCGTACGGGAAGGCGCAGCGCGAACTCGACGGGTTGATCGTGTTGCCCGCGGTGACGCGGAAGGCGTTGGAGCGGTCGGTGGCCGGCGAGCTGGAGGCCTGACGGTTCGGGGTCGCTCCTACACCCTTGGTCTGACAATTGCGGCGATGTTCGGTCGATCCATCCCCAGTGCCGTGCTCGTCAACAGGCTGCTCAGGGTCTGTTTTTGGTGCGTGGGTTTGTCGTACCGGAGTAGTAGATTCGAAAGTATGTTTGATCGATTCGCCACCGTCTTCGACGCTTCCGGCACAGTCGGGGAGTGGGCGCGCGTCGAGGCCGCAGCCACCGCGCGGCGCCTCGCGGCGATGGTCGTGCTCTTGGATCGGGCCTACGCCGCCAACGGGTCGGCTGACCGTGAGCAGTGGTACCTGGACAACTGGGGTGCGATCGCCGCCGAGATCGGCGCCGAGCAGAACATCACCCAGGGTGCCGCGGCGCATCAGCTGTTGATCGCCACGGCCCTGCGGGACCGGCTGCCCGAGGTCGCCAAGCTCTTCGCGCAGGGGCTGGTGTCCTACCGCGTCGTGTCGGCGATCACGACCCGCACCGCCCTGGTCCGGGACGGGGATGCGCAGCGGGCGGTCGACAAGGCCTTCGCCGAGGTGCTCGCGGACTGGGCGCCCATGTCGGAGGACAAGCTCAACACCGCGATCGACGCGATCGTCGCCGAGCACGACCCGCACGGGGTGTACCGCACGAAGCTCTCGGCCAAGGGCCGCAACATCCAGTTCGACTACGACGGCTCGGGCATGGCCACGATGTTCGGCACCCTGTTCGCCACCCACGGGAAGGCACTTGAGAAGCGCTTGAACCTCCTGGCCTCGACGGTCTGCCCGGGCGATCCCCGAACGGTCGAGCAGCGTCGCGCCGACGCGGTCCACTCGATCACCCATGCACTCGACTACCTGCCCTGCCTGTGCGGCAGCAACGACTGCCCCGGACCCACCACACCCCCGAAGAGCACTGCGGTGGTCTACGTGGTGGTCAACGAGGACACCCTCGACGAGACCTCCGATGCCGCGAAGGCACAAGATGCCGCGCTCGACGGCGACCCCGAGCCGCTGTACGACAAGCCCCTGACAGAGGTCACGACGTGGGATGAGTTGGGCGGCAACGCAAACGGCGCCCGGGGTACCCGGGCCGAAGTCGCCAACGCCCACGACACAGGCGCAGGCGCGGGCGCGGGGACGGCAAATGACCCACAGGGCAATGGCACCGAACCGGGCGTCGAGGACGACGCTGACCCCGCGGACCAGCATGAGTTAAGGAGCGACTCCGGCGGCGCCGCCGCCGCCGACCGCGCCGCGGATGACGCACCCCGCTCGGACGGCCACGGCGCGACCTCGACCTCGGCCCATCGCGAATCCCCCGCCACCCGCCCCGGCGCCATCATTGGCGGCCCCTTCCTGCCTGGGTCCCTGGCCCGCCGCTTCGCGCTCACCGCGAAGATCTGCAAGGTCTGCCACCCCGGCGACAGCCCACCCGAACCCCGCTACACCCCATCGCGACGGCTCGCCGAATTCGTGCGGTGCCGAGACCTCACCTGCCGCTTCCCCGGTTGCTCGCAACCCGCCACCGAAGCAGACATCGACCACACCATCGCCTGGCCGATCGGGCCCACCTGCGCGTCGAACCTCAAATGCCTATGCCGTCGACACCACTTGTTGAAAACCTTCTGGGGCGGACCCAACGGCTGGCGGGACCGACAACTGCCAGACGGAACCATCATCTGGACCTCACCCCGCGGCCGGACCTACGCCACCGAGCCGGGCAGCAAGATGCTCTTCCCCAGCCTGTGCACGCCCACCGCACCAGTCACGATCACCACCGAACAAGCGGAACGAGCACGGCCACAGACGAACAAGGGCCTCACCATGCCCCGCCGCCAACGCACCCGCGCCCAAGCCCGCGCGCAACGCATCGCCGACGACCGCCGGCTCAACCAGGCCGAAGCAGAGCAAGAGGCCGCTAGGTCACGTCCTCCGTGGCATAACGCTGAAGCGTCGGCCCCAGCCACGCAGCGAGTTCCGCCCGGCTCATCGCGGCGACCGGGGGAATGCGCAAGACGAAGCGGCACAGCGCCATTCCCAAGACCTGGGTAGCGATGAGGCCGGCGCGCCGGGGTGCATCGTCGGGCACCAGCTTCGAGATCGCAGGCAACAGTTGGCCGGCGAAGATGTCCGCCATCCGCTGTGCCGCATCGGCATTCGTGGTCGCCGACCGCAGCAGCACCACCAGCGCGTCGTCGTCCTCCCAGCGCGCCAGGAAGTGCGACACCATCGCGGCGCCCAGCTCCGACGGTGGCAGGTCGGACAGGTCGGGGAAGCGCAGGTCGAACTCCGCCGCCGCGGCGAACAGCTGCTCCTTGTTGCCGAAGTAGCGCATCACCATCGAGGGGTCGATGTTGGCGTCGGCCGCGATCGCCCGGATCGTCGCCGCCTCGTACCCGGACTCGGCGAAGCGCTCCCTAGCCGCCGCGAGGATCACGGCCTTCGTCTGATCCGCCTTCGCTCCCATGCCAACAACTGTATGCCAACAACCGTTGACTTTCTCCGCACCACGGCGCATGCTGAAAAAGTCAACACGCGTTGGCATAGCGGCCAGCAGAGGAGCGACCATGACCGACACGACAGCCCGAAACGCCCACACCACCGACGTGCTCGTCGTCGGCGCCGGCCCCACCGGGCTGACGCTGACGGCCGCACTACTGAGCCACGGCGTTCGCGTCGTCCTCGTCGACAAGCAGGCCGAAGGTGCCAACACCTCCCGCGCCGCAGGCATCAACGCCCGCACCCTCGAGGCCCTCGAGGGCATCGACGTCACGCGCCGCCTGCTCAAGGAGGGCATCGAAGCCCCACGCTTCACCATCCGCGACGGCGCCAAGACCCTGCTCACGGTCGACTTCAGCGGCCTCGCCACCGACTACCCCTTCACCCTCCTCGCCCCGCAATCCACCACCGAACGCCTACTGCTCGACCGCGTCTGCGAACTCGGCGGCGACGTCCTGCGCGCGGAGACCCTCGCCTCCCTCACCCAGGACGCCGCCGGCGTCACGGCGACCTTCGCCGAGGGCGAGACCGTCCGAGCGCGCTACGTGGTCGGCGCCGACGGCATGCACAGCACCGTCCGCGAGCAGGCAGGCATCGGCTTCCGCGGCGGCTCCTACGAACACTCCTTCGTCCTCGCCGACGTCCGCCTCACCGGCGACGCCCCGACCGACGAGGTCCGGCTGTTCTGGGCCGCCGAGGGCCTCACCGTCGTCGCGCCCCTGCCCGACGGATCGTTCCGGATCGTCGCGCCCGTGGACGACGCCCCCGAACGGCCGTCGCGCGACGTCATCCAGGCCCTCCTCGACGCTCGCGGCCCCGGCGGACTGACCGTCACCGACGTCACGTGGGGCTCGCGATTCCGCATCCACCACCGCGTCGCCGACGCCTACCGCGCAGGCCGCATCCTGCTCGCCGGCGACGCCGCCCACGTGCACAGCCCCGCAGGCGGCCAGGGCATGAACCTCGGCATCCAGGACGCCATCGTCCTCGCCGACGCCCTGACCACGGCCGTCAATGGCGACCTCGAACTGCTCGATCGCTACGACACCACGAGGCGCCCCATCGCCCACGAGGTCGTCGAGCTGACCGACCGCCTCACCCGGCTCGCCACCCTCCCCCGCCCATTGCGTCCGTTGCGCAACGTCGTGCTGGGCATCGTCGGCCGCATACCGGCCGCCCAGCGGGCGCTGGCGTCCCGGCTGTCGGGTCTCGTCTACCGCTGAGAATCGGGCTGGCAAACTGACACGATGCAAACGATCGAGGCCGACTACCTCGTCGTGGGCGCCGGCGCGATGGGCATGGCGTTCGCCGACACGTTGATCGCCGAGACCGACGCCACCGTCGTCATCGTCGACCGCAACGACCAGCCCGGCGGCCACTGGCTCAGCGCCTACCCCTACGTACGCCTACACCAGCCGTCGGCCTATTACGGCGTGAACTCCCGCACGCTCGGCACCGACTCCATCGACGCCAGCGGCTGGAACCAGGGCTTCTACGAACTGGCCGGCGGCAGCGAAGTCGTCGCTTACTACGACACCGTCATGCGCCAGCACCTGCTGCCCAGCGGCCGGGTGTCGTACTTCCCGATGAGCGAGTTCCTCGGCACCGACGACGACGGCGCAGGCCTCATCCGCACCCTCGGCGGCGAGGAGCACCGCGTGGTCGCACGGCGGAGGATCGTCGACGCCACCTACCTCAGCGTCGTCGTGCCGTCGATGCGCCCACCTCTCTACGACGTGTCCCCCGACGTCACCTGCATCCCACCCAACGGCCTCCCCCGGCGGCCGGTCCACGACCGGTACGTCATCGTCGGGGCGGGCAAGACCTCGATGGACACCGGCCTGTGGCTGCTGCGCCACGGCATCACGCCCGACCGCATCACCTGGATCAAGCCCCGTGACTCCTGGCTCCTCGACCGCGCCGCCGTGCAACCCGGCCCGCAGTTCGCGCGACGCGTGCTGGCCGACTTCTCCGCGCAGTCCCGTGCCATCAAGAAGGCCACCTCGATCGACGACCTCTACCTCCAACTCGAGGCGTTCGGCTGTCTGCTGCGCATCGACCAGACCGTCGAGCCCACGATGTACCGCTGCGCGATCGTCTCCCAGGGCGAGCTCGAGAACCTGCGCAGGATCACCAACGTCGTCCGGATGGGCTACGTCGAGTCGATCGAGCCCGGCCGAATCACGTTGCAGCAGGGCACCATCGACACCGCGCCCGACACCCTGTACCTCGACTGCACCGGCGACGGCATCGGGCAGCGCGAGCCGACTGCCGTCTTCTCCCCCGGTGCCATCACGCTGCAGTCGGTGCGTACGTGCCAGCCCGCGTTCAGCGCGGCCGTCATCGCTCGCGTCGAGTCGATGGACGCCGACGACGACGTCAAGAACGAATACTGCAGGCCCGTACCGCATCCCACGAAACCGCTCGACTGGGTCACCATGACGGTCGCCTTCAACCACAACCAACTGCGCTGGTTCACCGACCCCGATCTGATGCACTGGCTCAACCGCGCCCGCCTCAATGCCGTCAGCCACATGCAGACCGACGACGACGACGCCCGCAAGGGCGCAGAGATGATCGGGCCGCGACTGAAGGCCGCCAACGAGAAACTGGCCGAATTGCTCGCCGAGGTCGAGCTACCCGTCTGAGAGACCGAGCATCTCGACGCTGCGCTCACGCATCTCGACCTTGCGGATCTTGCCGGTGACCGTCATCGGGAACTCGTCGACCAGCTGCACGTAGCGCGGAATCTTGTAGTGCGCCAACCGGCCCTCGGCGAATGCGCGCACGCCTTCGGCGTCCAGCGGCGGCGCGCCCGGCTTCATGCGGATCCACGCGCAGATCTCCTCGCCGTACTTCGCGTCGGGCACGCCGATCACCTGAGCGTCCTCGACGTCGGGATGGGTGTAGAGGAACTCCTCGATCTCCCGCGGGTACACGTTCTCCCCGCCCCGGATCACCATGTCCTTGATGCGGCCGACGACGTTGCAGTACCCGTCCTCGCGCATCACCGCGAGATCGCCGGTGTGCATCCAGCCATCGGAATCGATTGCCTCGGCGGTCTTCTCGGGCTCGTCCCAGTAGCCGAGCATGACCGAGTACCCGCGCGTGCAGAATTCCCCGGGCTCACCCCGCTCCACTGTGGCGCCGGTCTCGGGGTCGACGACCTTGATCTCCACGTGTGGATGTGCCCGTCCGATCGACGACGTGCGGCGCTCCAGGTCGTCGTCGATCAGCGTCTGACACGACACCGGCGAGGTCTCGGTCATCCCATAGGCGATGGCCACCTCGGACATGTTCATGTCGTTGACGCAGTGCTTCATCACCTCGACGGGACACACCGCCCCGGCCATGATGCCGGTGCGCAGCGTCGACAGGTCGCGGCGCGGGAAGTCGGGATGGTTCTGCATCGCGATGAACATCGTCGGCACGCCGTAGACGCCCGTGCACCGCTCCGACTCGACCACCTCGAGCGTCACCCCCGGATCGAAACCCGGTGCGGGGATCACCATCGTCGCCCCGTGCGACGTGCAACCCAGGTTGCCCATCACCATGCCGAAGCAGTGGTAGAACGGCACCGGGATGCACAGCCGGTCCGCCGGACCGAGCTTGATCAGCTCCGTCGTGAAGTAGCCATTGTTCAGGATGTTGCGATGCGACAGCGTCGCACCCTTCGGGAAGCCCGTCGTGCCCGACGTGTACTGGATGTTGATGGCCTCGGTGTTGACCAATCCCGCCGACCGCGAGGCCAATTCGTCCGCGGAGACCTCCGCGGCGCGCTCCCGCAACCCAGACCAGTCAGCGGTGTCGAAGAAGACCACCTCCGTCAGCGACGGCACGTCGCCGCGGACCTCTTCGACCATCGCCATGTAGTTCGACGTCTTGAACTCCCTTGCCGCGACCAGCATCCGCACGCCGGACTGATTGAGCACGTAGGCCAACTCGTGCGTGCGGTAGGCGGGGTTGACGTTGACCAGGATCGCGCCGATCTTGGCCGTCGCGTACTGGACGATGGTCCACTCGGCCCGGTTGGGCGCCCAGATGCCAACCCGGTCACCCTTGGCGATACCGACCGCCATCAAACCCCGTGCGACGACGTCGATCTCGGCGTTCAGCTGGGCGTAGGTGTAGCGCAGCCCCTGCGCCACGTCGACGAGTGCGTCGACGTCCGGGTGCTGGGCAACGGTGCGTTCGAAGTTGGCCCCGATCGTCTCCTCGAGAATCGGGACGTCGGTCGGTCCTGCGTCGATCGCCTTCATCGGATCAGATCCTCGTAGCGGTGCTCGGTGCCGATCGGCGTGCCCGACCGGTGCGCCTCATCCTCCCGCGTACGCAGTTCGACGCGACGGATCTTGCCCGAAATCGTCTTGGGCAGCTCGAAGAACTCGACTCGGCGCACCTTGAGGTAGGGGGCCAGGTGGTCGCGCGCGTACTCCATGATCGCCTTGGCGGTGTCGGCATCGGCGGGCCATCCCTGCGCCAACGACACGTAGGCCTTGGGCACCGACAGCCTGGTCTCGTCGGGTTGCGGCACCACTGCGGCCTCGACGACGGCCGGATGCTCGATCAGCACGCTCTCCAGCTCGAACGGCGACACCTTGTAGTCCGAGGACTTGAACACGTCGTCGGTGCGCCCGATGTAGGTGATGTAGCCGTCCTCGTCGCGGCTGGCGACGTCACCGGTGTGGTAGTACCCACCCGCCATCACCTGGGCGTTGCGCTGGGGGTCGCCCAGGTAGCCGGTCATCAAGTTCAGCGGTTGCCGAGCCAGATCGAGACAGATCTCGCCTTCGTCGGCGAGTTCGCCGTCACCGGATCGACCAGCACGACGGGCACACCCGGCATCGGCCTGCCCATCGACCCCGCCTTGACCGGCTGGCCCGGGGTGTTGCCCACCTGCAGCGTCGTCTCGGTCTGACCGAACCCGTCGCGGATCGTCAGCCCCCACGCCTTCTCGATTCGAGCGATGACGTCGGGGTTGAGTGGTTCACCAGCGCCGAGCACCTCGCGCAGCGCGGCCGGCCGGTCGCCGAGGTGGGCCTGAATCAACATGCGCCACACCGTCGGTGGCGCACAGAACGTACTGACCTCGGCCCGACGCAACTGCCCCAGCAGCGCGGCGGCGTCGAACCGGGTGTAGTTGTAGACGAAGATCGTGGCCTCGGCGATCCACGGCGCGAAGAAGCAGCTCCACGCGTGCTTGGCCCACCCCGGCGAGCTGATCGCCAGGTGCACGTCGCCCGGCCGCGCGCCGATCCACGCCATCGTCGACAGGTGACCGACGGGATACGAGACCTGCGAGTGTTCGACGAGCTTGGGCCTGCTGGTGGTGCCAGAGGTGAAGTAGACGAGCATCGCGTCGTCCACGTCGGTGCGCGCGGTGAACGGCCCCGCCGAGACGACGTCGCGGGCGTCCGAGTAGGAGTGCCATCCCTGCGGCGCATCACCCACCGCGATACGGAGGTAGTCCCCCGGTACGTCGACGAACTTGGGCGCGTCCGCGGCGTTGGCGATCACGTAGCCCGCACCGCCGCGGCCGATCCGGTCGGCCAGATCGGCCGGCCCCAGCGCGCCGGTCGTCGGCATGATCACCGCGCCCAGCTTGGACACGGCGAGCATGGCCTCCCACAGTTCGACCTGGTTGCCGAGCATGAGGATCACCCGGTCGCCCTTGCCGACGCCGAGGCGCTCGAGCCAGGTCGCCACCCGGTCCGACCGGTGCGCCATGTCCGCGAACGTGACCTTCTGCTCGGCGCCGTCCTGCTCGACGATCCAGAGCGCGGTGCGGTCGGCGGTCACCGGGTCGCTGGCGATGACGTCGAACCAGTCAGTTGCCCAGTTGAACCGCCCGGTCAGCCGCGGCCAGGTGAAGGTCTCGACGGCCTTGGCGTAATCGCCGATCACGGCCACCAGGTGATCGCGTGCGCTGCGATACAGATCGGTGTTGGTCGTCATGCCGACTAGGATCTACGTCACAGTCACCCGTCCGCTACCCCCGAAAGAGGGTGCCACGTGCTCCGTCCGCGGGACGCCGACGCGCTGCGTGCCGAACTGCGGCACCTGGCGGTCGACGGCGGCGTTCCTGTGCTGTTCGGCGGGGAGGTGCACGGCAACGCGCTGCTGCTCAGCGAGTTCGTCGGCACCAGAACGAGCCTGCTGCGCGGCCTCGTCGTGCGCTCGAACTCCGGACTCGGCGGGGCGAGCATGGTGGCCGGCAGGCCGCTGGCGGTCGCCGACTACCGCAGTGCGGCGACCATCACCCACGACTACGACACCCCCGTCTTGAGCGAGGGCATCCGCAGCGTGCTCGCGGTGCCCGTGGTCGTCGACGGCACGCCGCGGGCGATGCTCTACGGGGCCTACCGCGCCAGCGCGCCGATCGGTGGCCGAGCCGCCGAAATGATGGTGGCGGCGGGGCGACGGCTGGCCGAGGAGATGCGGATCCGCGACGAGGTCGATCGCCGCATCCGGCAGCGCGACGCTCAGATCGCGACGGCCGCGCAGTCCGAGACGGTGCGGGAGGTGCACGCCGAGTTGCGCCGCCTCGCCGCTGCCGACCAGCCCGTGACGAAGCGGGAGCTGCAACAGCTCGCCGAGCGGCTCTCCGGCCGCATCGACGATTCCGCCGACGACGCGCCGCTGACCGTGCGTGAACTCGACGTCCTCGCCCACGTTGCGCTCGGGTGTACGAATGGTGAAGTGGCGAGGCGTCTTTCGCTGCGACCCGAGACGGTGAAGAGCTACCTGCGTAGCGCGTCGGGCAAGCTCGGGACTCGGACCAGGCACGAAGCCGTATCGCGGGCGCGCAGCCGCGGACTCTTGCCATAAAACTCTTTGCTAGATCTGCACCCGTGTGCTTGTATGGCGCCGTCGACACGGGTCGTGTCGACGTCGAAGGCCGGTTTCACTGGGGGGTGACCGCGCTCGGCCCGGGGGGAGTCTTGATCTCCGATGACATCGATGACGAGGCGCAGCGTCCGATGGGTGTTCGCTGCGACGTTCCTGTGGATCGCGCTATTGCAATACGTCTGGCTCGGAGTCCAACGCGCAGAGCCCTACCCGGCACTCATCCTGCCCGGCTTCCCGGCCCACTGCCCCGGCTGCCTGCTCGAGACGGGTGAGCCGTCGACCAAGGAGCCCGAACTCATCGTCCGATTCGCCGACGGCCGCACACAGCGGGTACCGATGGACACCGTCCTGCCGCCTGGGCCTTCGGTGCGCCTCATCGCCTTCTCGGCCGCCTTCACCGACGGCAGTTTCGCGTCCAATCCCGATGCGAGAGCCTGGCTGCGATCGAGGATCGATCAACGCTTTCCCGGTCAGCCCGTGTCGGGCCTGGACATCGTCTGGCGGACGGCGACCTACCCGGCGGCCGACGCGTCATCGGTCGAGTACGGACCGCCGAAGACGGTTCACGTCGATCTCGGGGGCGCCCAGTGAAACTCGGCGACCGATTCGACGCATGGGTCCGCAGCGGACCCTTCACGCCTGCCGACTTGGGGATCAGCCGCATCGTCTACGCGGTGGGTGCGCTGTTCACCGTGCCGAACATCGCATGGCTCGCGGAGTATCCCGACTTCATGTTCCATCCACCACCGGGGCCCCTTCAACTACTCTCGGGCTTCCCACCGCTGGCGGTCCTGATCGGGCTGGAGGTGCTTCGCTCCGCGAGTTTGCTCGCAGTGGGTTTCGGGCTGTGGACGAAAATCGCGTCCATCGCGTCCGCGGTGATGTTGACGAGCACCTACGGCCTGACCTACTGCCTGGGCAAGATCGACCACACCATCCTGCTCGTATTGCCGCCTCTGGTACTGGCTTTCGCCAACTGGGGGGATCGCTTCTCGATCGATGCGTGGCGACACCGGAAGGCGGCGCCGTCGGAACAGGAACAGTGGCCGCTGCGTCTGCTCGGTCTCCTCGTCGGCTGGGGGTTCTTCACTGCAGCGCTGACGAAGCTCGGGACGGGATGGCTGTCGTTCGACAGTCAGGCCGCCCGCGGCTATTACGTGCTCGCGTTCGTGACCGAGGACAGGACGCACTGGCTGGCCGAGTGGGTCGCCACCCATGACTGGCGCGTCGCGTGGGAACTCGCAGATTGGCTCACCGTGGCCTTCGAGTTCGCGATCCTTCTCGCGTTGCCCTGGTGGCGCGCCTTCCGCATCACGCTGGCCGTCGCGACCACGTTCCACCTGGGCGTGCTGCTCGTCATGAACATCGACTTCAGCCATGCCGTGATCGCCTATGGCGCGTTCGTGTCGTGGGGAACGATCGCGCGGCGGGTGGGTGATTCCAGGCTCGTCGGGTTCGCCGAACGCGTGTTGCGCGCGGGCCGGCCGCTGTTCACCGGGGTCCCGGCCCGGGTTCTCCTGGTACTCCTTGCGGTGGCCATCGGTTCCTCGTCCTGGTTCCTGATGGCGAGCCCCGTGGGCAGGATCGCGATAGGACGAGTGGGCGGTGTCGCCGTCATCGTCGTCGGTGCGCTGATCGGCATCACGTACCTGCTGCAACAGGTGTGGGCCGCGTTAGACCAGCGACTCCACCCACGCGCGGTGCAGGGCGGCGTACTGCCCGTCGCCGGCGATCAGTTCGTCCGGTGATCCGTCCTCGACGATCCGGCCGTGCTCGAGCACCAGCACCCGGTCGGCGATCTGCACCGTCGACAACCGGTGCGCGATCACCAGCGCAGTGCGCTCGGCAAGCACGGTGGCCAACGCGCGCTGCACCATTCGCTCGCTCGGGATGTCGAGCGACGACGTCGCCTCGTCGAGGATGAGTACCGCCGGGTCGGCCAGGAACGCCCGCGCGAAGGCGATCAACTGCCGCTGCCCCGCCGACAACCGGCCGCCGCGCTTTGCCACGTCGGTGGCGTACCCCTCGGGCAGCGCGGCGATGAACTTGTCAGCGCCAACGGCTTCCGCGGCCTCGCGCACCTGCGCATCGGTGGCGTCGGGACGGCCGAACCGGATGTTGTCGGCCACCGTCCCCTCGAACATGAAGTTCTCCTGCGTCACCATCACCACGTGACGACGTAGCTCGGCCTGAGGCAGATCGCGCAGGTCGTGACCGTCCAGCGTCACCGCACCCGACGTCGGGTCGTAGAACCGGGCGATCAGCTTGGCGATCGTGGTCTTGCCCGCACCCGTGGTGCCGACCAGCGCCACCGTCTGCCCAGCGGGAACCTCGAGGTTCAGCCCTGGCAGCACCGGCCGGTCCCGCACGTAGGAGAACTCGACGTCATGGAACGCGACGTCCCCCTTCACGACCGGCAACTGCACCGGGCGATCGGGGTCCTCGATGGCCGGCCGCTGCGCCAACACGCCTGCGATCTTCTCCAGCGCGGCCGCGGCCGACTGGAAGGTGTTGAAGAACTGCGAGAGTTCCTGCATCGGCTCGAAGAACATCCGCAGATACAGCAGGAACGCCGCCAGCGTGCCGATCGTCATCTCGCCGTGCAGCACGCGGTAACCGCCGTAGAGCAGCACGGTGCCGGTGGTCACGTTGCCGACGAGCTTCACCGCGGGCATGAAGATCGCGAGCAGTTTGAACGCCCGCTCGTTGACGTCGCGGTACTGGTCGGCGACCTCTTCGAAGATCTCCTGGTTGCGCGGCTCCCGGCGGTAGGCCTGCACGGCCTTGATGCCCGTCATGGTCTCGACGAACTGCACGATCACCAGCGCCGCGCTCTCGCGGACCTTCAGGTACACCTTCGACGACTGGGTGCGGAACCACCAGATCAACCCGACCAGGACCGGGAACACCCCCAGGCAGACCAGCCCGAGGTGCACGTCGAGCACCACCAGCAGCACCGCCGTGCCACCGAGGGTCAGCACCGCGGTGATCAGGCTGTCGAACCCGGTCTGCAGCATGTCCTGGATGGCGTCGACGTCGTTGGTCGAACGGCTGACCACCCGTCCCGAGGTGTAGCGGTCGTGGAACGCCACGTCGAGGCGTTGGAAGTGGCGGTAGATCTGCTGCCGCAGGGACAGCAGCACCCGTTGGCCGATGCGGCCCGATCGGCGCAGGAAGTACAACCTGCTGGTGGCCTGCAGCACCACCACACCGCACAGCGCGGCGACGATCTTCAGCAGCTCACCGGTGGCACCGCCGTCGACGATCGGTGGGATGCCATGGTCGATTCCACGCTGCACCAGCAGCGGCACCGACAGCCGCGCGGCGTTCTCCACCACGACGACGATCGCCAGCAGCGCCACCGTGACCTTGTACGGCCGCAGCAGCGAGCCCAGCAGCGAGCGGGCCTCGCGACGGCGCGACACCGTCTCGTCGATGGGCAGGTCGCCGGTCTCGTCGGAGACCGTGCGCCCGCGCCAGTCCATGACGCTCATGGCAGGGCCTCGGCGAGGTCGTCGTCGGCGGCCAGCAGGTAGCGGTACTCCGGCACGTCGGCGAGCAGTTCGGCGTGAGTGCCGACGTGGGTGATGGTGCCGCCCTCGAGCAGTGCGACGCGGTCGGCGAGCAGCACGGTGGACGCCCGATGTGCCACGACGATGCCCGTCACGTCACCCAGCACGCGGCCCAACGCCTCGGTCACCTGCGCCTCGGTGTGCACGTCGAGCGCAGACAGCGTGTCGTCGAGTACCAGGATCGCCGGCTTCGCCAGGATCGCGCGGGCCAGCGAAAGCCGTTGCCGCTGACCGCCGGACAGGCTCATGCCCTGCTCTCCGATGCGGGTGTCCAGACCGAACGGCAGGTCGTAGACGAAGTCGGCAGCGGCGACGTCGATCGCCTCGGCCAGTTGCTCCTCGGTCGCCGTCGGGTTGCCCAGCCGTAGGTTCTCCGCGACGGACATCGAGAACAGCGTGGGATCCTCGAATGCCGTCGCCACCGCCCGGCGCAGCGTCGACAGCGACAGGTCGCGAACGTCGATGCCGTCGAGCATGATTCGACCCTCGGTGACGTCGTGCAGGCGCGACAGCAGCGACGCCAGCACCGACTTGCCCGAACCCGTCGAGCCGACCAGCGCGAGGGTCTCGCCCGGTTCTACGGTGACGGTGACGTGGCGCAGGGCCCACTTCTCCGGAGCCGCTCCGGCGGCGACATCGGGCGCAGAGTCGGGGAACCGGAACCCCACGTCCACCAGCTCCAGCTTGCCGCCGCGGGGCACCTCGTCGATCGGGCCGTCGTGGATGTCGCGCGTGGCGTCGAAGACGTCGGCAACGCGGTCGGCGGCGGTGAACGATTCCTGCGTCATCGACAGCAGGAAACCCAGCGACGCGATCGGCCAGACCAGCGACAGCATCATCGTGATGAACGCGACCAGGGTGCCGAGCGTGACCTGCCCCATGCCCGCGGCGTAGGCGCCGAAGCCGAGCACCACGATCAGCGTGAGGTTCGGGATCACCTCGAGCAGCGTCCAGAACTTCGCCGACACCGCAACCTTGTCCACCTCGGTGTCGTAGAGCGCGCGCGCCTTCTCGTCGAAGCGCTCGTACGAGTAGTCCTCGCGGCCGAACGACTTGACCACCCGCATGCCGAGCGCGGCCTCCTCGACGTCGGTCGCCACGTGACCGGCCTGGTCCTGTGACAGCCGCGAGAGCTTGGTGAACTTGCGCTGGAAGTGCAGCACCGTCACCGTGATCGGCACGACCGACACCACGACCACCACGCCGAGCGGCCAGTACATCGACAGCAGGATCGCGGTCACGACGACGATCTGAATCCCGTTGAGCACGAGGAACAGCAGGCCGAACGACAGGAACTGCCGAATGGCGCTCAGATCGTTCATGACCCGGGACAGCAGCTGCCCCGACTGCCACTGACCGTGGAACGACATGGGCAGGATCTGCAGTCGGGCATAGAGGTCCTTGCGGATGTCGGCCTCGACGCCGAGCGTGGCGCGGGCGACCAGCCAGCGGCGGATGAACCACAGCGCGGCCTCGGTGATGCCGATGCCCATCGCCGCGGCGCCGAGCACCCACAGCCCCTGCTGATCCTGGTTGCGGATCGGACCGTCGATCACCGCCCGCGTCATCAGCGGAATCACGATCGTCGCGCCGGTGCTGGCTAGCGCGATGACCGACATCGTGATCCACCGCCAGCGGTACGGCAGCAGGTAGGGCAGCAGGCGGACGAGCGACGACGAGCCGCGCTGCTTCGACGGCGGAGGCGAGATGGCAGGCTCGCGTGAGATCCGCGTCATGCAGCGGCCCCGTCGCGGAACTGCGTCTCGTAGAGGCGCGTGTAGCGGCCGCGGCGGGCGAGCAGCTGGGTGTGGGTGCCACGTTCGACGATGCGGCCATCCTCGACGACGAGGATGACGTCGGCAGCACGGATGGTGGACAGCCGGTGCGCGATCACGATCGACGTCCTACCGCTCAGCGCCTCGGCCAACGCTTGCTGCACGGCAGCCTCCGATTCCGAGTCCAACGATGCCGTCGCCTCGTCGAGGACGACGACGCGCGAGCGGCCCAGCAGCAGCCGCGCGATGGTCAGGCGTTGCCGCTGCCCACCGGACAGACGGTAGCCGCGCTCACCGACAATGGTGTCCAGACCATCGGGCATGTCGGCGACCACGTCGGCCAGCCGGGCGCGGCGCAGGGCGTCCCACAGCTCGTCATCGGTGCGCTCCGATTCCCCGAGGGTCAGGTTGGCGCGAATGGACTCGTGGAACAGGTGACCGTCCTGGGTGACGACGCCCACGGTGTCCTGCAGCGAGGCGAACGTCAGGTCCCGGACGTCGACGCCGGCCAGCCGCACCGCGCCGGACGACACGTCGTACAGCCGGGCCACCAGTGAGGCGGTCGTCGACTTGCCCGCACCCGACGAGCCGACCAGTGCCACCATCTGGCCCGGTTCCGCGCGGAACGAGATGCCGTGCAGCACCTCGTCTCCGCCGCGGTCGTCGAGCACGGCGACCTCCTCGAGCGAGGCCAGCGACACCTCGGTGGCCGACGGGTAGGCGAAGCGGACGTCGTCGAACTCGACGGCGACCGGGCCGTCGGGCACCGCGCGGGCGTCGGGCCGCTCGCGGATCAACGGCTCCAGGTCGAGGACCTCGAAGACCCGCTCGAAACTCACCAGCGCGCTTGCGATCTCGACGCGGGCGTTGGCCAGCGCGGTCAGCGGCGCGTAGAGGCGGGTGAGCAGCAGGGCAAGCGACACGATCGCACCGGCTTCGAGCCGGCCGCCGATCGCGAGCACGCCGCCCAGGCCGTACACCAGTGCCAGCGCGAGCGCAGACATCAGCGTCAGCGAACTCATGAACGTGGCCTGCAGCATCGAGGTCTTGACGCCGATGTCACGGACCCGGCCCGCGCGCACCGCGAACTCGCGGGATTCGCGCGCCGGGCTGCCGAACAGCTTGACCAGCGTCGCGCCGGGCGCTGAGAAGCGTTCGGTCATCTGGGTATTCATCGTGGCGTTGTTGATCGCGCTCTCGCGGCTCAGATCGGCCATGGACCGGCCGATGCGGCGCGCGGGCAGCAGGAACAGCGGCGTCAACAACAGCGAGAGCAACGTGATCTGCCAGGAGATGCCGAGCATGACGACCAGCGTCAGCGTCAGGGTGACGACGTTGGACACCACGCCGGACAGCGTGTCGGAGAAGGCGCGCTGTGCGCCGATGACGTCGTTGCCGAGCCTGCTGACCAGAGCGCCGGTACGGGTCCTAGTGAAGAAGGCGACCGGCATGCGCTGCACGTGGTCGAACACCGCAGTGCGCAGGTCGAGGATCAGGCCCTCGCCGATCGTCGACGACAGCCAGCGGGTCAGCATCGTGACCGCGGTCTCGGCAAACGCCACGCCGGCGATGATCAAGGCCAGCACAACCACCGTGCCGGAGGCGCCACCGCTGACGATCGCGTCGACGACCTTGCCGGCCAGCAGCGGGGTCGCCACGGCGAGCAGGGAGCCAACGACGCTGATTGCGACGAACCCGCCTAGCCTGCGGTGATGGCGCGCGGAGAACCGCCAGATGCGTCCGAGCAGGCCGCGGTTGGCCAACTCGCGCAGTTCGCCGCCGCGTGCCCGGGTCTGCCGGTACAGCGTCTGTCGTGCGACGGTTTCCAAGTTCATGTAATCACCGTAAAACCTCAACAATTGATGAGGTCAAACCATTTCCTGACCTCATACAGCAACGAACGGTTTACCCGCGTTCGGTGCGGTTCAGACGAAGGTGCCGATCTTGTTGGATGGCTGCGACCCTCTCAGGATCGATACCCCACGGGTGATCGACTCCGACGTGACGGTCGAGATCCCACATGATGCACCTCTCGCCCGGCGCGGACACCATGGACCACGCGACCACGGTGCGGCGGAGTTGCTCGGACATCGGGTCTGGGTCGACCCCGGGTAGCGAACCACCTTCAGGGTGGTGGTGGAGGAACTGGCCGTACGCCGTCCGGCAGAACGCTGCGTATCTCGCGGTGCAGAGGATGAGGCCGTGCCATGCCTCGTCGATTGCGCGCGATGGCATCCCGATTACTTGACCGTCGTGAAGCGCCGGGGCGCAGCACCTGAGCCACTGCCGCAATCCCATCTCCACGAGATCGCGAGGTTGCCACGGACACGTCTTGAACACGGCAGGGGGGAGTTCGAGCGACGCAACCGCGGCGTTCGCGCGATCCCAACGACCCTTCCGGCGGCCGAGCACGTTCCTACTCTAGGCGGCGCGCACGAGGCGTCGTATCATCCGCTCATGGATGCAACCACTCTCGGGTGGGTCATCGGAATTGGGACCATCGCAGCGGTCGTCGCGTCGTTCTTTGCCATCAATAGGTGGGTGAAGCGCCGCACGGCGCGTTACTGGCAAGCCGGCAGGGACAGCGCAGCGTATGGCGGCGGAACCTCCTACGGCCACGGAGACCATGGCGTTTCCGGTGGCACCTCCGATGGCGGCGGATCAGGAGGCTGCGGGGGCGGGTCCAGCTGCGGGGGTGGCTGCGGCGGCGGGGGTGGCTGCGGCGGCGGGGGCGGCTGCGGCGGCGGGGGTGGAGGCTCCTAACCCGCGGTTCAGACGAACCCGAGGTAACCGATCACCCCGGCACCGGCGACCACCAGCAGGGGGTTCAGCTTGGTACGGACGAAGATCACCGTGCACACCGCGGTCAGCAGGTACGCCCGCCAGTCGTGATCCGCCGCGCGGCTCATCACCAGCGATGACGCCAGGATGAGCCCGACGGTCAGCGGAGCGAACCCCTTCTCGACCGCGATCCGCCAGCGCGACTCCTCCGCCCGCTGCCAGAACAGCGTGATGGCATAGACCAGCGACGCGGCGGGCAGCACCATAGCCACCGTCGCGACCACTCCGCCGAGGATGGCGCCGGGCACGCCGCCCACCTCCAGGCCGGCGGCATAGCCGACCATCCCGACGATCAGGATGCTCGGCCCCGGCGCGGTCTGCGAGATGGAGAACAGGTCGGCGAACTGGCCGTTGCTCAGCCAGTGGTGCTGGTTCACCGCACGCAGGTGCATCTCGGGCAGCACTGCGTTGCCGCCGCCGATCGACATCAGCGACAGCGAGCCGAACAGCACGATCAGCTGGAGGTAGGTGCTCACGTCGCGGGCGCGGAGCGGTCCCTGGGCCAGGCCCACAGCAGCGCCAGCGGCGCGACGATCGCCAACACGCCGAGCAGCGGCCAGCGCAGGATGCCGTTGAGGACGAAGGCCAGCGCGAACAGGGCGACCGGGATTACGCCGGTCAGGCAGTTGCGACCGGTCTTGATCACCATGGCCACCGTCAGCGCGACCGCGGCGGCCGATGCGCCGTGCAGCACCCCGGCGACGGCAGGCACCTCCTTGAAGCGGAAGTACAGCCACGACAGGAACAGCACGATCGCCAGCGGCACCACGCACAGCCCGAGCACGGCGGCCACCGCGCCGGGGACGGCCCGCATCTTGGTGCCGACGAACACCGCCATGTTCACCTGGTTGGCGCCGGGCAGGATGCGGCACATCGTCATCGCCGAGAGGAACTCCTCCTCGCCCAGCCACTGCTTCTCGACGACGAGCACCTCCCGCGACCACGCCGACAGGCCGCCGCCGAACGAGGCCAGCGCGATGTGGTTGAACGTCCAGGCGACGTCGAACAGGGAGGGCGGCCGGTCCTCACTCATGAACGAGCGTTGAGTCCGACGGGAAGTCCGACGCGTCCTCGTCGTGGTGTTCTTCGGGGTGCAGCGGGTCCGGCGGCGCGTAGTGGTGCGACAGTTCCCAGTCCTCGTCGAACACGGCCTTGAGCCGCTCGACGATCAGTGGGTCGGACGTCGTGATGCCGAGTTCGCGACGGAGGTCGAAGGCGCTGCGGTCGATGTTCATCGAGCCGACGAGTGCGCGTTCGTCGTCGACGATGATCAGCTTGGCGTGCACCCGCAGGTTCTTCTGCTTGTGCACCTTCACCCCGAACCGGCGCAGCGTGCGCAGCGAGGCGAACGTGTCGAGCACGTCCCACTCGCTGATGCCGTGCCTGCCGCCGCAGAGGACGTGCACCTTGACGCCGCGGTCGGCGGCGGCCGCGAGGTGGTCGAGGATCACCGCGTCGACGTACTTGGGGTGCTGCACGTCGATGCGCTTGGTGGCCGTGTCGATGAAGCGGGCCATGTGCAGACGCGAATTCGCGTTGCTCCACAGCAGGCCGTGGCAGGGCGACGGCTGCCAGTCCGCCTCGTTCCAGTCGGCGTCGAAGACCTCCGTGATCTGGGCGACCTGGGCCGGATCGACGGTGACGACGCCGTAGTCGCGTGTCCGGGTGAAGTACTTCTCGCACAGGTTGAACGTCGCGACCAGGGCTGCCGTGCCGTCGACGACGATCGACTTCTCGTGGGTGACGTAGAACAACGGGTTCGCCCACTTGACGTCGATGCCCGCGGCGCCCAGCCGTCGATGCGTCTCGTCGTTGGCTCGGTCGCCGCCGGATCGCTTGGCGTTCAGCATGACCCGCACGTCGACACCGGCACGCCTGCGCTCGATGACGGCCTCGATCAGGGTCTCGTCGGTGAACGTGAACTGCTTGATCAGCAGCGTGCGCTCGGCCGAGGCGATGAACGCCCGCACCGGTTCGACGCCGTCGTCGGGCTCGACGATCACACCCGCAGCGTTCGGTTGCACGACTCACGAAGCTAGCAGTGCAGACGTGGTTTCTGCGCTTCGAGCGCGCAATCGCGGTTTGGTGTCACCTGGCGTTCACGCGCCTACCGCATCGCGGGAGGGGTATCGGGCAAGATTGGCCGCATGGACTCTGGCGCAGGGAGTGGCTCGTCTCCCCGGGTACTCGTGGTCGATGACGATCCCGACGTGCTCGCGTCGCTGGAGCGTGGGCTGCGGCTGTCCGGATTCGAGGTGTTCACCGCCGTGGACGGCGCCGAGGCGCTACGTAGTGCGACCGAGACGCGACCCGATGCGATCGTCCTCGACATCAACATGCCCGTGCTCGACGGCGTCAGCGTCGTGACGGCGCTGCGCGCGATGGACAACGACGTGCCGGTCTGCGTGCTGTCGGCGCGCAGCTCGGTCGACGACCGCGTGGCGGGGCTGGAGGCGGGCGCCGACGACTACCTGGTGAAGCCGTTCGTCCTCGCCGAGCTGGTGGCACGGGTCAAGGCTCTGCTGCGCAGGCGCGGATCGACGGCCACCTTCTCCTCGGAGACCATCTCGGTCGGACCGCTCGAGGTCGACATCCCCGGCCGCCGCGCGCGCGTCAACGGCACCGACGTCGACCTGACCAAGCGCGAGTTCGACCTGCTCGCGGTGCTCGCCGAGCACAAGACGGCCGTGCTCTCGCGGGCACAGCTGCTCGAGCTGGTCTGGGGTTACGACTTCGCCGCCGACACCAACGTCGTCGACGTGTTCATCGGGTATCTGCGCCGCAAGCTGGAGGCGGGCGGCGCTCCGCGGCTGTTGCACACGGTGCGCGGCGTGGGCTTCGTCCTCAGGCAGCAGTAACTGGGGTGAACGTCTTCTCGCGGTCGTTCAAGCGCACTCCGTCGCTGCGGACGCGCGTGGCGTTCGCGACGGCCATCGCCGCGGCGATCGTGGTGGGCATCGTCGGCGCGATCGTGTGGATCGGCATCACCAACGACCGCAAGGAGCGGCTGGACCGCAGGCTCGACGAGGCGGCGGGCTTTGCGATCCCGTTCCTGCCGCGCGGTCTCGACCAGATCCCGCGTTCACCGAACGACGAGGACGCCATCATCACCGTCCGCCAGAACGGCGAGGTGACGTCGAACACGACCGTCGTCCTGCCCCAGCTCGAACCCGGCTACGCCGACACCTACGTCAACGGCGTGCGCTACCGGGTCCGGACCGTCGACATCCAGGTGCCCGGGCCGGACCCGACCTCGATGTCGGTGGCGGTGGGCGCGACGTACGACGCGACGATCTCGGACACCAACAACCTGCACCGGCGGGTGATCATCATCTGCTCGTTCGCGATCGGCGCGGCCGCGGTGGCGGGCTGGCTGCTGGCGGCGTTCGCGGTGCGACCGTTGAAACGGCTGGCGCAGCAGACGCGGGCCATCGACGTGGGCGGTGACGAACCCGACGTCGAGGTGCGCGGCGCCACCGAGGCGGTCGAGATCGGTGAGGCCGTTAACGGTCTCATCCAGCGGATCTGGGACGAACAGGACCGCACCAAGAACGCACTGGCGTCCGCACGCGACTTCGCGGCCGTGTCGTCGCACGAACTGCGGACGCCGCTGACCGCGATGCGGACGAACCTCGAGGTGCTCGACACCCTCGACATGTCCGACGATCAGCGCAAGGAGGTCATCGGGGACCTCGTCCGTACGCAGACCCGCATCGAGGCGACGCTCGCGGCGCTCGAGCGGCTGGCCCAGGGTCAGCTGACCACGTCGGACGACCACGTGCCCGTCGACATCACCGAGCTGCTGGACCGCGCGGCGCACGACGCGATGCGGGTCTACCCCGACCTCGAGGTGTCGCTGGTGCCGGCGCCGACGGTCATCATCCTTGGCCTGCCCGTCGGTCTCCGGCTCGCCGTGGACAACGCGATCGCCAACGCGGTCAAGCACGGCGGCGCGACGCGGGTGCAGTTGTCGGCGGTCAGTTCGCGCGCCGGTGTCGAGATCGCGGTGGACGACGACGGCGTCGGCGTTCCGGAGGAGGAGCGCACCGTGGTGTTCGACCGGTTCTCCCGCGGCTCGACCGCGTCGCACTCGGGTTCGGGACTGGGCCTGGCGCTGGTGGCGCAGCAAGCGGAACTGCACGGTGGGACGGCGACGCTGGAGTCGAGCCCGCTGGGCGGGGCGCGGATGCTGCTGCGCCTGCCCGGGCCGTCCTAGCTAGAGAAGCCCGCCCGTTCGGCGGCCGTGACGTCGCTGAAGAACACGTCGGCGACCAACTCCTCGTAACCGGCGCTGCCGGGCGCGTGCAGGGTCGTCGCTCCCTCGTCGATCTTGACGGGATAGCCGACCGGAGCGTCGGCCGTGCCGATCGCCAGGCGCACCGACCCGGGACCGTAGGGCTCCACGACGTCGGACTCCTCGGCCTCGTGCGAGTCGCCGGTGACGTCGACCCGCCTCGGCGTCTTGGGTTGAGCCGCATCGAGAATCGCGGCACCCGCACTGATGCGGGGTTCGTGGACCGGGACCTCGCGCCGGACCCGGCGCACCATCAGCGCCCACGTCAGCGCGGCGCCGAGCACGAACGCGACGGCGAACAACCACCAGTTCGGTCCGGTCACGATCGGTCCCTCGGCTCGCGGGCGCCCGGCATGGCCTCGAGCGCCTCCTGCTCGCTGACGTAGCCGATCGTCACGGCGGCCACGATCCAAGCGGCCAGCGAGCCGAGCAGGAACGCTGCCAGGTACCAGAGCCACTGAATCACGAAGTCCATCGGTGCTCCTCAGCCGACTCGGATGTCGTTGACGACCCGCGTGCCCGGCCACGCGTCGCCGACTGCAGACGTGACGTCGGCCTTCTGCTTCTCGGACTGCGCGGTGCCGGTGACCCGCACCGTGCCGTTCGCCAGTCGGAGGTCGAAGCCGGTGACGTCGGGTGTCACGCTGAACACCCCGCCGAGCAGCGCGGCGTCGGGCGCACGCACCTTCGGGTTGACCTTGATCTGATCGACGACCGTGGCGCCGGGCAGCGCGAAGCGGATGGCATCGACGAGTTCACGCTTCTGGTCCTCGGGCATCTCTCCGCCGAGGGTGTAGCCGTTGCCGGTACGCGCCATCGAGAACGCCCCGAACGGCCCAGCGGGCGGCACGGACGTGGTCGTCATCGGCGCCGGCGTGGCGGTGGCACTGGGCACCGGCGGCGGCGCGGACGGTTGTGCCGCGTCATCCGACCCGGCGGAGCCGGCCCAGCCGATCACCGCGAGCACCAGCGGGACGATCATCGCCGCGAGCACCCAGCGCAGGCCCGGCGGCCTGCGGTAGAGCTTCGACTCCGGCCGCCAGTCGCCGACGACGCGGTCCTCACCGCTGTCCGACACGGGCGCCCTCTGCTAGCGGACGTCGAGCAGATCGATGACGAAGATGAGCGTCTTGCCCGACAGCCGGTGCCCCGAGCCTGCCGGGCCGTAGGCCTGCGCAGGCGGGATGACGAGCTTGCGCCTGCCGCCGACGCGCATGCCAGGGATACCGTCCTGCCATCCCTGGATCAGCCCGCGCAGCGGGAACTCGATGGACTCGCCACGGTTCCAGGAGCTGTCGAACTCCTCGCCGGTGTCGTACTCGACGCCCACGTAGTGCACCCGGACGTTGCCGCCGGGCACGGCCTCGGCGCCGTCACCCACCTCCAGGTCGGTGATGACCATCTCGCTGGGCGCGGGGCCGTCGGGGAATTCGATCTGAGGTTTCTGGTCGCTCGCCACGACTCAACCGTAGTCGGGCAGACTGAACGCATGGACAAGGACCACGACATTCTCGGCCGCGTCGACGAACTGGTCGCCGAGGAGCGCGCGCTGCGCGAGAAGCTTCAGCACAAGGACATCGACGAGACCGAGGAGCACCAGCGGCTGAAGGCCGTCGAGGTGCAGCTCGACCAGTGCTGGGACCTGCTGCGCCAGCGCCGCGCCCTGCGCGAGTCAGGCCAGAACCCCGACGACGCCAGCGTGCGGCCCGCCGGCACGGTCGAGGGCTACCTGAACTGATCGTGCGGCACGACCGGTACGACGCCGTCGTCGTCGGTGGTGGGCACAACGGTCTGGTGGCCGCGGCCTATCTCGCCCGCGCGGGCAAGCGGGTGTGCGTGCTCGAACGTCTCGACCACGCGGGCGGTGCCGCCGTCTCGGCCCACGCCTTCGACGGCGTCGACGCGCGCCTGTCGCGGTACTCGTACCTCGTCACCCTGCTGCCCAGACGGATCGTCGACGACCTTGGCGCCGACGTCCGGTTGGCTCGGCGTGAGTACTCGTCGTACACGCCGAACCCCGCCGACGGCGGCAGCACCGGCCTGCTGATCGGCGCCCAGAGTTCATTCGACGCGATCGGCGCCGGCCGCGACGCCGAGGCGTTCGCCGACTTCTACCGGCGTTGTGCCAAAGTGACGCAACGGCTTTGGCCGACGCTGCTCGAACCGTTGCGCACCCGCTCGCAGGCGCGCACGCTCGCCACGGGCGACCTAGGCACCGACGCGACGTGGTCGGCGCTGATGGATCGCCCGATCGGCGAGACGATCACGGCGGTGGTGGCCGACGACGTCGTACGCGGCGTCATGGCGACCGACGCGCTGATCGGCACCTTCGCCCGCACCGACGAACCGTCGCTGGTCCAGAACGCCTGCTTCCTCTACCACCTGGTGGGCGGCGGAACGGGCGATTGGGACGTGCCGATCGGCGGCATGGGCGCCGTCAGCGGGGCGCTCGAGGCGGCGGCATCCCGGTTCGGCGCCGAGATCGTCACCGGTGCCGAGGTCTTCGAGGTGTCGCCAGACGGTGACGTCTCCTACCGCGACGCCTCGGGCGAGCACCTGGTGCACGGCGACGTGGTGCTCGCAGGCGTCACCCCCACCGTGCTGGCCGGGCTACTCGGCGAGGCCGCACCGGACTCGGCACCCGGCTCGCAGGTGAAGGTCAACCTGATGCTGTCACGGTTGCCGCGGCTGCGCGACGGTTCCGTGCGCCCGGAGCAGGCTTTCGGTGGCACGTTCCACGTCAACGAGACGCTGTCGCAACTGGACTCGGCCTACGACGCGGCGTCGGCGGGCAACATTCCCGACCCGCTGCCGTGTGAGATCTACTGTCATTCGCTGAGCGATCCCAGCATCCTGTCCGATGACCTGCGACGCTCGGGTGCGCAGACGCTGACGGTGTTCGGGCTGCACACCCCGCACCACCTGGTCGCCGGGCGCCAACCCGACGGGGTGCGCCGGGTCCTGACCGATGCGGTGCTCGAGTCGCTGAACGCCGTTCTCGCCGAGCCGATTCAGGACGTCATCCTGACCGACCGCCACGGGGCGCCGTGCATCGAGACCAAGACCACGGCCGACCTGCAGGACACCCTGGGCATGACGGCGGGACACATCTTCCACGGTGGCCTGTCGTGGCCGTTCACCGAGGACGACGACCCGCTGGACACGCCCGCGCGCCGGTGGGGCGTCGCGACCGGTCACGATCGAATCATGCTGTGCGGATCGGGGTCTCGCCGCGGCGGGGCGGTGTCGGGCATCGGCGGCCACAACGCGGCGATGGCGGTGCTCGAAGAGGTCTAGCCCGCCGTCAGCTTGGCCAGGACGTCGCGCAGCGCCCGCAGGTCGTCGTCGCTCAACGCGGCGATGGACGGCGGCGCGGGATCCTCCACGCGGTCGATGCGGGCGACGACGTCGCAGCCCGCCTGGGTCAGCGAGACCAGCTTCGAGCGCCGGTCGGCCGGGTCGGGTGTGCGGACCACGAGACCGCGGTCCTCGAGGTCGTTGATCGCCACCGTCGCGGCCGGGGCGTCCATCATGGTCGCCTCCGCGATCTCGCGCAGCGACATGGCCTTTCGCGCCAACCGACGTAGCACCCGGATGCGGCTGAACGGCAGGCCGGAGGTCTCGATGACGTCGCGCTTCCACCCGTCGCGGTTGTCGAACACCACGGCGGCCATCGCGCGCCACACGTCGTCGGCGAGTGGGTTAGCGGACACGCGCGTCCTCCTCGGCGGTCGTGGACTTGCCCGCGATCAGCGGTGCCAGCCGCTCGGCGGAACGCAGCGCCCGCGGTGAGGTCGACAGGACGCCGATGCCAAAGACCACGACACCCAATGCGACGCAGACGAACCACAGTGGCCGCGCCGCCGACGCGAAGTCGATGCCGGCGCCGGACAGCGCTCCCCCGGCCACCGATCCGCACAGCGCCACGCCGATGCTCACGCCCACCTGACGACTGGTCGACGTGACCGCGGACGCGGCGCCCGCCCGGTCCAGGGGCATGCCGCTCACCGCGGCATTCGTGATGGGCGCGTTGACCATCGAGAAGCCGATGCCGAAGACGGCGAACAGCACGACCAGTTCCCACACCGGCGTGGTGGCGGTCAGGAAGGTCAGCATGATCGCCGACGTCGTGATCAGCACTCCCGCCGTCAACAGGGATGGCCGCGCGCCGTAACGACCCACCAGGCGGCCGGACAGCGGCGAGAACACCAGTGCGCCGATGGCGATGGGTAGGTAGATCAGACCGGTGTGCATCGCCGAGTAGCCGCGTTCGCCCTGCAGGTAGAGCGACATCATGAACAGGAACGCACCCCACGCCGCGAAGGCGCAGATGGCGGTCACCGTCGCCCCCGTGAAGGGGATGCTGCGGAAGAAGCGCAGGTCGATGAACGGGTCGTGCCGTCGCCCTTCGTAGCGGACGAAGGCGGCCAGCGCGGCGGCGGCCACCACGGCGATCGCGATGACCAGCGGGTGAGACCAACCCAGGCCGGGGCCCTCGATGAGCGCGAACACCACGCCGAACAGGAACACCACCGCCAGCGCCTGGCCGATCGGGTCGACGTTGCGCATCGTCAGCGACTTGGTCTCGGGCACGAAGACGGCGGTCAGCACGATCGCAAGGGCGCAGATCGGCAGGTTGATCCAGAACACGGCCCGCCAGCTCACCGTCTCGATCAGCAGACCGCCCACGACCGGGCCGAGCGCCATCGAGATGCCGACCACCGCACCCCAGAAGCCCAGCGCGCGAGCGCGCTCCACGCGGCCGGTGAACACCTGCGAGATGATGGACAGCGCAACGGGATTCAGCATGGATCCACCGACCGCCTGGAGCAGGCGGGCGACGATCAAGGTCTCGATGTTGGGTGCGAGGCTGCACAGCAGCGACCCGACGGCGAAGACCGTCAGGCCGATCTGGAACACCCGCCGCCTGCCGAACCGGTCGCCCATGGCCCCCGAGAGCATGAGCAGCGACGCCAGCACCAGGGTGTAGACGTCGACGATCCACTGCAGCTGCGACGACGAGGCGTGCAGGTCGTCGCGGATCGCCGGGATCGCGACGTTCACGATGGTGGCGTCCATCGACACGATGAGCAGGCTCAGGCAGCAGGACACCAGGACGATGGCCTTGCGCCTCGGCGTCAGCGTCCCAATGGTTTCATTCACACAACCATTGTGGATTTACAACTATCTAGATCGCAACCAGGTGTGGCCGAACAGACACCAACTCGCGGGGCTAGCGGCCGCCAATGTCGGCGTAGTCGCGCTCGGTGTACCCCGTGTAGATCTGACGCGGGCGGCCGATCTTGCTCGGCTCCTCGTGCATCTCACGCCAGTGCGCAATCCAGCCGGGCAGCCGGCCGAGCGCGAACAGGACCGTGAACATGCGCGTCGGGAAGCCCATCGCGCGGTAGATCACGCCCGTGTAGTAGTCGACGTTCGGGTAGAGCTTGCGCTCGACGAAGAAGTCGTCGGTGAGCGCGATCTCCTCGAGTTCCTTCGCGATGTCGAGCAGCGGATCCTGTATGCCGATCTTGGCGAGGATCTTGTCGGCCTGCTCCTTGACGATGCGGGCGCGCGGATCGTAGTTCTTGTAGACCCGGTGCCCGAAGCCCATCAGCTTCACGCCGTCTTCGCGGTTCTTGACCTTCTTCACGAAGGTCGCCACGTCGTCGTCGCCGTCGCGGATCTTCGACAACATCTCCAGCACAGCCTGATTGGCGCCGCCGTGCAGCGGACCCCAGAGCGCGTTGATGCCGCCCGAGATCGAGGTGAACAGGTTCGCCTGCGACGAGCCGACCAGGCGCACCGTCGACGTCGAGCAGTTCTGCTCGTGGTCGGCGTGCAGGATCAGCAGCATGTCCAGCGCCCGCACGATCTCGGGGTCCACCTCGTAGGGCTCGGCGGGGAAGCCGAACGTCATCCGCAGGAAGTTCTCCACCAGCGTCAGCGAGTTGTCCGGGTACAGGAACGGCTGGCCCTCGGACTTCTTGTACGCGTACGCGGCGATCGTCGGGAGCTTGGCGAGCAGGCGGATGGTCGAGAGTTCGACCTGTCCCTTGTCGAGCGGATCCAGCGAGTCCTGGTAGTACGCGCTGAGCGCGTTCACCGCGCTGGAGAGCACCGGCATTGGGTGCGCGTTGCGGGGGAAGCCGTCGAAGAACCGCTTGAGGTCCTCGTGCAGCAGGGTGTGCCGCTGGATCTGGTTGGTGAACTTCTCGAGCTGATCGGCCGTGGGGAGTTCCCCGTAGATCAGCAGGTAGCTCACCTCGATGAAGGTCGACTTCTCGGCAAGCTGCTCGATCGGGTAACCGCGGTAGCGCAGGATGCCCGCGTCGCCGTCGATGTAGGTGATCGCACTCTTGGTCGACGAGGTGTTGACGAACCCGCCGTCGTACGTGGTGTAGCCCGTCTTGGCCAGCAGCGATCCCAGCGCGATCGCGTCGGATCCCTCAGTCGCCTTGACGATGTCCAGGTCGATTTCGCCGCCCGGGTAACGGAGCGAGGCGACCTCGTCGGAACTGGCGTTTTCGGGCACGTTAACCCCTTCTACGGTTGTCGACCGGATCTAGGCTGTCCGTCACCACAGAAAGGTAGTCGCTATGCCCCGGGCGCGCTCGTGTGGGGTTGGCTCTCGGGGTCCTGCTGCCCGGCCGACGGCTGCCAGGTCCGGCGGAACACTTCGACGGTCGCGCACAGGCGATCACGGATGATCTTGGGTTCGATCGGGTCGTTGCCCGGTCGGCCGAGGCCGGCGAACGAGTCGGAGAACAGGATCGCCCACGTATCGGTCACCAACGTGACGGCCCGGTCGCCGTCGGGCACGCCCATCCGCCGCGCCATCACGCCCATCGTGGCCTTGTTCGTGACGTCGTGCCGCAACGCCAGCGCCGACGCCCGGTAGGACGTCGAGCCGTTGATGATGCGGATGAGCATCGCCATCCGGCGGAAGCCGGGCGTCTCGTCCTCGTCCTCGCCGGTGAACACCTCGAGGGACGCACCGAGCAGCGCCTCGTACTCCGTGATGCCGAGCGGCTGCTTCTCCATCGCCTCGGCCATCAGGTCGTCGAGGTCGTCGGTGATCGCCGCGACCACCGACTCCTTGTTCGGGAAGTAGCGGCTGAACGTGCGGGGCGCCACGTCGGCGGCCGCCGCTATCTGGTCGACCGTGGTCTTGTCGAACCCCTGCCGCACGCACAGCTCGGCCGCCGCCTCGATGAGCGCCGCGCGGGTCCGACGTTTCTTCCGTTCGCGCAGCCCGTCGAGCGGCAGGTCAGTCATGCTCCAGGTCCGGATCCGTCGGCCGGGGCAGGTCCGCGGCGAACATCGCCACCTGTTCGAAGGCGTCGTTCAGGCGGTCCACCATCACCTGGGGTCCGAGGCGCACGGTGTCGGTGTCGGTGATCAGGTCGCCGCAGGCGGTGACGATCGTCGAGGCGAACACCGCGCTGACGAGCCGCCTGCGCCGGTCGTCGATGTCGACGCCCATCCGCTTGGCGATCAGTACCTCGGTGGCGTCGTGCTTGAAGTCGAACGCCGCCTGCTTCAGCGCATCCGAGGCGTTGATGACGCGCAGCATGAGGATGATCCGGTCGGTGGTCAATCGGCCCACCTGACGCTTCGCGACGCGGGTCAGGACGGCGACGTGCGCCTGCCGCTGCGCCTCGAGCGGGCCCACCTCCGCGGGAATGGTCTCGAGTTCGACCGCGACCTCGTCGGAGTAGTCGGAGATCAGCGTCAGGAACACCGCGTCCTTGGTCGCGAAGTAGCGGCTGAACGTCCGCGGCGACACGTCCGCCGCAGCCGCGATCTGCTCGACGGTCGTGCTCTCGTAGCCATGCTTGAGGCAGAGGTCCATGGCGGCATCGATGAGCGTGGCGCGGGTGCGCTGCTTCTTGCGTTCACGCAAGCCGGGGACGATGTCCTCCGCCAGTTCAGACACGCGCGAGATCGTAATCCGGCTAGATGTGATTTCCCTAAGTCGTCAGCCCGGATACGCGATACCGCACGAAGGCGGGCACCGCGAGCGTCGCGATCATCACGCCCACCACGACCAGGGCGCCGCCCCCGGCTGCCGCCGCGGTGGTGCCGACCGCGGCCGCCGCGGCACCGTGCAGTGTGTCGGCCACCCGCGGGCCGCCCGCCACCACCACGATGAACACCCCCTGCAGCCTGCCGCGCAGTTCGTCGGACGCCGCCTGCTGCAGGATCGTGTTCCGAAACGCCGACGACACCATGTCCGCGGCCCCGCCGACCACCAAGAACGCCACCGCGAACCAGAGCAGCGTGCCGGCACGGCCATCGCTGAAACCGCACGCCAGGCCGAAGCCCACCATCGCCGCGCCCCACACCACGATCGCGATCACCACCGCAAGGCCCTGGCGACGGATCCGCGGCAACCAGCCGGAGAACACCCCGCCCGCGACCGCGCCGATCGAGATGCCCGCCGCCAGCAGCGCCATCGTGGTGCCGCCCTCGATCGGACCGCCGAAGCTCTCGTGCGCGATCTGCGGGAACAATGCCCGCGGCATGCCGAAGATCATCGCGATCAGGTCGACGACGAACGACATCAGCACCACCGTGTTCCCGGCGAGGTACCGGAGGCCGTCGAGGACTGCGCCGACGCCCCAGCGCGACGACCCCCGTTCCTGTGACGTCGCGGGGATGCGGCGCAGGCGGTACGTCGCCCAGATCGGCAGCACGCACGTGACGGCGTCGATCAGATACAGGGTGGACAAGTCGACCCAGCTCAGCATGATGCCTGCCAGCAGCGGCCCCACGATCGAGCCGAACTGCGTCACCGTCATGTTCAGCGCATTGGCCGCGGGCAGCTGGTCAC